>CAWKDJ010000011.1:0-114984 GCA_963848325.1 uncultured Acidobacteriaceae bacterium | reverse complement strand
ATCGGCGGGGTTCGCCTGGCTCAGCAGCAGCCTCATCTCATCACTCCCGCCCATCATGTACTGCGCACGCACCTGCGCCGCCAGCTCGGCGCGCTCGGCGTCGAGGGCGCTTGCGCAGGCGCGCTTGCTCGGCGCGCAGCTGCGTGCGCTGCCGCTCCGCGGCCTGTGCCTGCGCATCCAGGGCCTCGAGCTGCCGGCGCTGCGCGGTGATGCCGAGATCCGCGTCGCGCAGCCGCGTGCTCAACGCGTCGCGCTCCTTGAGCTCGAGCCCGATCCGGTCGGTCACCTGCGCGATGCGTCCGCGCAAGGCTTGAAGCTTCGCCTGCGCATCGGCGGCGCTCTGCGACTCGGCGGCGCTCGGCGCCTCCACCGATCCCGCGGCGATTGCGCAAGAGCAGAGCGCGGCAAGGAAACGCGAGTATTTGATGACACAGACCCGGTGGTTTCGCACGGACGGGGCGTAAGCATACAAGCCTTGACGCCGCTGCTATACTTCCCCGCCCGAAAAAGCCGAATCCCTTCCGCATGCAGCGACTCATCGAGTTCATTGGCCATCATCCCTACCTCGCGGGAGGCGCGCTGCTGGCGGCCGTCGCCGTGATAGTGAACGAGGTGCGCGAGCGCATGAAAAGCTTCGCGGCGCTGTCCTCGATGCAGGCGGTTCGGCTCATGAACCAGGGCGCACTGGTGATCGATCTGCGCGCCAAGGAGGCGTTCGATGCGGGTCACATCGGCGATGCCCGCAACGTGCCCGCGGCGGAGCTCGAGGCGCAGTCCGATACGCTCAAGAAGTGGCGCGACCGCGCTGTGATTACCTATTGCGACAGCGGCGTGAGCGGCGCCGGCGCGGCGCGCACCTTGGCCAAGCTCGGCTTCACCAAGGTGTTCAATCTCGAGGGCGGATTGAACGCGTGGGTCAAGGACAACCTGCCCTTGACCAAGACGCCCGCCGGCAAGGCGAAATCCAAGTGAGCGCGCCCGCCATCGTGCTCTATGTGTCCGGCTGGTGTCCGTACTGTCAGCGGGCCCAGGGGCTGCTGACGAAGAAGGGGCTCGCGTACCGGGTCATCGACGTCGATGAGGATGCGAAGTCTGCGCGAGGAGATGATCGCGCGCAGCGGACGGCGTTCGGTTCCACAGGTCTTCATCGGAGACAAGCACGTCGGCGGATGCGACGACCTATTCGCGCTCGAAGGTTCGGGCGAGCTCGATCGAATGATTCAGGGGGTTTGATGAACGAGGTCAGAACCGGAGCCGGCGCCACGGTCGGCGGCGTGCAGGTGAGCCTGCAAAGCGTGTACTTGAAGGACTGTTCGTACGAATCGCCGAACGGACCGCGGCTGCCGCCCAATCAGGCGTGGGATCCGAAGTTTCAGCTCAACATGAATACCTCCACCGAGGAGCTCGCTCCCGAGGTGCGCGAGGTGCTTCTCACGGTCACGGTCGAGGCCAAGCAGGGCGACGCGACCTTGTATCTCGTGGAGGTGAAACAGGCCGGGGTATTCGCCATCGCCGGCGCGTCGACCGACGACATGAAGCGGCTGATCGGCAGCTTTTGTCCGAGCGTGCTCTTTCCGTACGCGCGCGAGGTGATCTCGGACTTGATCACCAAGGGCGGTTTCCCCAATTTCGTGCTGCCGCTGGTCAATTTCGACGCGCTGTTCGCGCAGGCGTCGGAGACTCCTCCGCAGGCCGGCATGGTCAACTAGCCGTCGGCTGGCATGGCGAGCTGCGTCTGCCATGGCGCCCCTCGCGACGAGTCGGCCCTTGACGCCGATGGCGGTGATCGGCGCGGGCTCCTGGGGTACCGCTCTCGCGATTCATTGCGCGCGCGCCGGCCATCCCACGCGCCTCTGGGGCCGCGACGCCGCGCTCATCGAGAGCATGCGGCGCGAGGGGCGCAACCTCGGCTACCTGCCCGACGCCCGATTCCCGGCCGGGTCTCGAGGCCGCGGCGGATCTCGGCGAGGCGCTCGAGGGTGCGCGCGACGTGCTGATCGCGGTCCCTCGAGCGCCTTTCGCAGCACGCTCGAGCGGCTGAAGCCCCGCCTCGATGCCGATGCCCGGGTTGCCTGGGCGACCAAGGGCTTCGAGACGTCGACCGGCTTGCTGCCTCATCAGGTGGCGGGCGAGGTGCTCGGGACGCGGCCGGGCGCGGTTCTCTCCGGGCCCGACGTTCGCGCGCGAAGTCGGGGCTGGATTGCCCACCGCCATGACCATCGCGTCGCGCGACGCGGGCTTTGCCGAGGAGCTGGCGTTGCGGCTGTCCGGGCCGCACTTTCGCGCCTACACGCAATCGGACATCGTCGGCGTGGAGGTCGGCGGCGCGGTGAAGAACGTCATCGCCATCGGGACCGGCATCGCGGACGGCATGGGCTTCGGCGCCAATACACGCGTGGCGCTGATCACCCGCGGACTCGCCGAGATGACGCGCCTCGGGCTGAAGCTCGGCGCCCGGCGCGAGACCTTCATGGGTCTCGCGGCGCTCGGCGATCTCGTGCTCACCTGCACGGACGACCAATCCCGCAATCGGCAGCTCGGACTCGCACTCGGCCGCGGAAGCGCTCTCGCCGAGGCCCAGCGCGGCATCGGTCAAGTGGTGGAGGGCGTGACCGCCGCGGTCGCGGTACGCAGCGTCGCGGAGCGGCTGGGTGCCGACATGCCGATCTGCCTGGAGGTCTATCGCGTCATGCACGAGGGCAGGCCGGTGCGCGCCGCTCTCTCGGCGCTCATGGGCCGCGAGGTTCGCTCCGAGAGCGAGTGAGCGCGAGCGCCGCCGCCTCGCGCACTCACCGCGCGAAGCCGAGCTGGCGCCACGCCTCGTACGCGACCAGCGCCACGGCGTTCGACAGATTGAGGCTGCGCGCACGCGGCTGCATGGGAATGAAGAGCGAATTGTCCAGGCCGATGCGCGCGCGCACCTGCTCGGGCAATCCGCGGCTCTCCGGCCCGAACACCAGCGCATCGCCGGCGCGAAATGCGAAGTGCGCGTAGCACACGCGCCCTGAGGTTTCCACCGCCATGATGCGCGCGCCCGCGAGCGCGGCGATGCAGGCGTCGAGATCGGCGTGGATGCGAACCGAGGCGAGGTCGTGGTAGTCGAGTCCGGAGCGCTTGAGATTCCTGTCGTCGGTACGAAATCCGAGCGGCCTCACCAGATGCAGGCTCGCTCCGGTGTTCGCGCACAGCCGGATCGCATTGCCGGTATTCGGCGGAATCTCCGGCTCGAACAGCACCACGTGGATCATCGGAGCGCCGGTCAAGAGGGGCCGGCGCTCTCGATCAGCACGCGCTGCGCCGGATAGGCGAACTCCACGCCCAGGCGGCGGAACTCCTCGATGATTCGCAAGTTCACCGCCTGCTGCAGATCCAGCAGCGGATTGATTTTAGGATGCTGAACGAAGTACGAAAGCTCGAATTGCAGGCAGGATTCGCCGAGCACCTTCAGGTGGCAGCGCTCGAACCGCGCGTTCGCCTGCTCGCGTACGATGCCCTCCAGGAGTTTCGGGATGCCCTTCAGCGTCTCGCCCGGGGTTGCGTAGCCGACGCGAATGGTGGCGAGCGCGCGCTGCTCCGGGGCGCGGCCGAAATTGCGCACGCGGCTCTTCAAGATGTCGGCATTGGACAGGATGATCTGCTCGCCCGTATCGCTCCGGAGCCGCGTGCTCTTGATGCCGATACGCTCCACCGCGCCCGAATCCCAGCAAAAGCCGGATCGGTTGTTGCAACACCCAACTCACGGGAAAGAACGGCAGACTGTCGTCGGATAGAGAGAATGGCGGCTGGTTGTTCTGAAAATCGTATTGCATCCTCGCCCCGACCACGAGGGTGGTGAAACAAGTGGCCAGCAGCAGCACAATGTGCAGCCAGTAGCGCCGCCGAGGGCGGTCAAAATAAATCATCGGCGGAGCGTTGAACGGCTCGATTTCGGCTGGGGCTGGTGGAATAATCTCAGGCATGAAAATTCAGAATACGGGGCGGGCTGCGCCTTTCTCACTGCGTTAGATGACCGAAGGGCCGGCTGGGATGCGTCTTGCCGATGCCTCTTGTCGGCGCCCTTTCAGTCGATCGATTGCAGCTCTTTGCCAGGCTTGAAGCGCACCGCCTTGCCCGGAGGGATGGAAACCTCGGCGCCGGTGCGCGGGTTGCGTCCAATTCCGGTCTTGCGCGGACGTACATTGAACACGCCAAATCCGCGCAGCTCAATGCGATCGCCCTTGGCCAGCGAGCGCTTCATGCTCTCAAACACGGTTTCAACCGCCAGTTCGGCCTTGGTCTTCGTTATGCCGGTTTTGTTGACGACTTCATTGATAATGTCGAGCTTGATCACGAGCAGCCCCCGCAGCACTGTGTGAATTGTGCACCAAGTGATTGATGCTAAGGGAGATATGAGAGATTGTCAACGGCTTGGCATCTCCCGTAAGATGACCACACCAGCCAATAGCATTTTGTAATTTGGTAATCGGGAAATTTTGTAATTTGGATCCTCGTGTGTCGAAACGCCCGATTTGCAAATTACTAAATTACCCAATTGCAAAATTACCCAATTCTTAAAGGAGCTTCATGCTGAAGAGTGACCGCTGGATTCCAAGATGGCGCTGGAACACGACATGATTAATCCCTTCTCCGAGAAGCAGGTACGGGAAGGAGTGGTCTCCTACGGCCTGTCTTCCTACGGCTACGATCTGCGCGTGGCGGATGAGTTCAAAGTATTTACCAATGTGAACTGTACGGTGGTCGACCCGAAACAATTTGATGAGCGTTCTTTTGTGACCATGCGTTCCGATGTTTGCATCGTTCCGCCCAATTCGTTTGCGCTCGCCCGATCCGTCGAATATTTCAAGATTCCGCGCGATTGCCTGACCATTTGCGTGGGCAAGTCTACCTATGCCCGTTGCGGGATCATCGTGAACGTCACGCCCTTTGAGCCGGAGTGGGAAGGCTTCGTGACGCTTGAGATCTCGAACACCACTCCGCTTCCCGCCAAAATTTACGCGAACGAAGGGCTATGCCAGATTATTTTCTTTCAGTCAGACGAAGTCTGCGAAACCAGCTACGCTGACCGGAAGGGTAAGTATCAATCGCAGAAGGGGATTGTGTTGCCGAAGCTGTAGAGCGTTGGGGTGAAAATACTCGCGGAGCCAGTATAAGCCGTTGATGGTCGGTGCGGATCGGCGACAGAAACTGTCCCGTCCACCCGCCGTCCCATTCGCATTCCCGCTGAAGTAAGTTGTCCCATAGAGATTGCCGACTGCATCGAAAACCAAACCCGCCAGGGCTGTCTCCCTCCGAATCGCCCGTCAGCCGCCACCTTCGGGAGCATGGCAAACAGGTCTATTGCAATGAAGATGGCGAAATGCGTGTAGAATGGGTGCTGTTTTTTTAGACCTAAGGAGATCCCCCGTGAAATTCGCCCTACCCTTACTTGCACTCACATTGCTGGTTACCGCCGCATCTGCCCAGACTTTCAGCGTCTTCTACACTTTCAATTTTACCGACGGCAGCGATCCAAACGGAGGCCTCATCCTCGACTCCGCTGGCAACTTCTACGGCACGACCCAATTTGGAGGATCGTCCAACCGGGGAGTCATTTTCAAACTGAGCCCCACCGGGCAGGAGACTGTTCTCTACACCTTTACCGGCAAGACCGACGGAGGAATCCCGATTGGCAGGTTAATTCGGGATGCCCAGGGCAACCTCTACGGAATCACTTCTTTGGGCGGTGACCCCACGTGCAGTTGTGGCACCGTCTTCCAACTGACAGCGTCCGGATCGTTGAATACGCTGCATGCTTTTCTGGGTGGCATGGACGGTTCTCAGAATCAGGGCCAGGCTCAGCTTGGATTGGTCATGGTCAATGGCGATCTCTATGGCAGCGCCAGCTTTGGCGGGGTCACCGGCTGCGATGGCAGCCTGGGCTGCGGCGTCCTTTTTAAGGTCACGCTAGCTGGCGTAGAGACGGTGTTGTACAGATTTACCGCGAAGGCCGACGGAGCATTTCCTCAAGATCTAATCAACGACGCGGCGGGCAACATCTACGGCGAGACTGGCGGCAGCTACATGTCGGGCAATGGGGGAACGATCTTCAAACTGGACACTTCCGGCAACCTTACGACGCTTTACACATTTCCTGAAGGTGCGAAGGGTACTTCGCCGCGGTGGGGCCTGCTGCGGACTGCAAAAGGCGTCTTCTATGGCGTGACTCAGTTTGGCGGTAACACGACCAGTTGCGCAATTGGGACCGTCGGCTGTGGCGTTGCCTTCTCGGTGAACGCCCAAGGCGTGGAGAAAGTCTTACATACATTTGGCGAGACGGCGGGCGATGGAGAAGAGCCCTCTGGCAGTCTCCTCGACGACGCCGGCAACGGCTACGGCACCACCTTCTACGGCGGAACCGTCAACTCAACTTGCACTTTTGGTTGCGGTGTCGTGGCTCGAGGAGACACCAACGGCACATATTCCGTGATCTACAGCTTTACCGGCGCAGCCGACGGATTTAATCCAGCCGGCCCTTTGACCAAGGACAGATCGGGCAACATCTACGGCGCCGCCAGCAACGGCGGCAGCGGCGGAAACGGCGTAATTTACAAGATCACTCCGTGATTCGGTTGACCACGTCGGCGGATGGCCAGGCTTCTGACTCATCATCGAAGCCATCCGCAAGCGAAATAGCGGCGGCGTCGCGAACCGCCGTCGCTGTTCGCGGCGCGTGAGTAGAAAAAACTGAAACTGGGAAAAGCTGCGGGGGCTGTCCCCGGGTTCCAAAGAATATTTTTATAAAACGGCGGCGATACAATCCACTTCAATATCAAACCCGCCGTTCCAGGCAGGAACATTAATAAAGATGCGGGCGGGCGGATTTTCCGGGAAATAACGGCTGTAGACGGTATTCACCGCAGGGAACATGTCCACTGAGGTGACGTAGACATTCAGCTTCAGAATGTTTTCCAGAGAAGAGCCTGCCGTTTCGACACAGAGCTTGAGTTGATCCAATACGATCTCCGTCTGACGCTCAATCGGTCCCTTGAAGATTTCTCCTGTTTTGGGAACGGCGGAGCACCCGAGACGTAGATTGTGTCGCCGTGCTTCGTCACGGTTGAAGCTGGGGCCTTGTATTTTTCCCAGGTAGGTCGCCAGCGGCTCGACGCGAATGATTTCCCGTTTCATAGATTTCCTCCGATTGATAGATGCGGCGCCGAGTAACCAGGAATCCCGAAAACACAAGCGGGGCAGGTCCGTGATGCCCAGCTTTCCAACAGAAGGAATCTAATGAGAGGTCCGAGCGAAATCATTGGGGAAGAATCTTGATCTGGGATTTGAATTCGTGATAGTTGCGGAAGTCAATGATGTTGTGGCTGCAGTAACTGCTACTCCGTTCACAACCCAAGGCCTCGGCATGGACTGGAAGCAGAACCGATTTCTCGCCAATCCTCACGTCCGAATAATCCACCGCGGTTTCGACCGTAGCCATCGGGAAGTCTGACGGTAGGTTGCGGGCCTGCATCTCGATTCGCAGGACGCGCGCGGTGTTCGGATCCACCCATACGGAGCCTCCGTAAGCCGCAGCCAGAGTCTGAGAGCCGGCGTGCAACATCCAGCGTGAATTTTCACTCTGCACTTGAAAGTCGTAAACCTGGGCGCTAGAACCCGAAATAGTAGTCGCGCCACCGGAACGGAACTGCGCGTGCGTGTCGGGATGAAAAAGTTCCAGCAGTATGGAGGCAAATTCTCCGGTGGACCAGGACCCAGTGATCTCCTGCAAGGGCTTGTCTGTGGGGCGGTTATCGATCTTCACGTTACGATAACTTTCCTGCCCGTCCTCGTAAACGATTTCCGCCGAAACCAAGTCCAGGGGCCTTTTCTCCTCGCGGCCTCGCTGGGCAAACCGCGACATGAACTCCTGGCAAACAAAGTTAGGAAGCTTCTGTGAAAACTGCAACGCCGCCTCTCTGGCTCTTTCGATCAAGGGTTGTGGGGGCATGGGCAGCGAGGCGATCATCGACGGGCTCCATACCTTTCGCCACCTGCGGCGTAGTCGTTCCCAGCAGGTTTTCAACCGGCTGCGGCGGCTCGACGGGCTGCAGTACAACGGAGCAGCCGGTTCTTGCACACGACAACTGTGCGTGACGCACGATCTTAATCGAAGAAACTTCCGGGAATCGAACCAGGAATTCTTTTTCGCGAATTTTCTCGACTGCGGAGCGCAAGGTGCCGTCGCCCTCCAGGAATTCCGCCCGCGCGGGCTTGCTGGAAGTTTCAAAGACGAGAGCAAGTTGTGCAGAGCCGGTATTTCCTGTAGAGGCCGGCATCTTAACGGTGCGCATTTCGACTAGCTCGGCAGATGCCTGGGCGATTTCCTGAGCTGCAGCGTCGGGGCTGGCAGATAATCTCGCCGTCTGCTCACGCGCGGACTGCGTGTCGGGCCCTCCCGCTGCTGTGGCCAAAGCATAGAAGTGACGCGCTTTTTCCTTCTGCCCTTCTTTTTCATACACTCGGGCCAAGCGATCAGCCACCACGCCAGACTGACTCAAGAGCCAGGCTGAATTCAGGAACTGAATGGCGTCCAGCGTTTCCCCTTGCAAAAATTTTGCCCAGCCGATGCGGGGCCAGGCCAGCGCAACCAGACTCATAGAGGAGAAAGCAGAGGGCGTGAGCCGGTCATATTCGCCGGAGTCGAATTGGTCGCCGATCTGATCGAGGGTTTGGCGAGCCTCGCGAATGGTTTGGTCGGGATTGAGATCGTCCCGCAAGGCGCCGGCAAACGGATCGGAACCGGTGGATGTAGAAGAAGCGCCGGTCAGAGTACTCAGAGTCAATGACGCGAGTCCGATGGTAACAACAATCCAGAAACCCTTCCACTGCACGACATTTCTCCTTCAGTCAACCGGCAACACTATCGAGCCTCCACTTTTCCCGTTCCTGCGCGGGAATTTTGAGCGCCACAGCTATACGCTATACCGCGCCCACCAATTCGCGCTGGGACGCTAAGCGCTGCTCACGGTCTTCTGCGAAGCGCTGAATGCCCGCGAAAATCGAGGCTTGATCCAAACGCGCTTCTGCAATCACGTCCGACTCTAAACCACCGCTCAGCCATTGATTGTCCTGGTCGGCGGTAAGGGAATATTTGTCGGTCAGCGGGCCGACGTTGCGTATGGGCCAAACCCGGCGTGTGCCGGTGCTGATCACCATCAGGTCAAACAGAGCCTCGGGAGGCAACACCTTTCGGCGGTAGCTGTCGGGCTGCCTATCGAACAAATCTTCGCTTATGGCGGAAATGATTTTCACGTTGATTCCGCGCTCCTCCAAGTGCGGCAGCTCTTTTAGGACATTCACGGTCGCACTGGCGCCCTGAACAACCACATAGCCCTGACGAGGCCGGTCCGGAGCAAAATCGCGAATCACGTAAAGCCCTTTGGCGGCCGCTTTCACATCGGGATCGGCAAAACGGCTGCGGTCGGCCACCGGAAAATCGGGCCGCGCCACTTCAATAACGATAATGCCCACCTTGGGGTCACGCGCAGCAATCTCGGCTGCGGCAAAGTACCCTGGCGCAACATCGTTGTAATCCCAGAAATTCAAGCTGATGGTTTCTCCGCGGGGAAAAAGCTTCCATATCTGGGGAGCGAAAATACCGAAGTGGGTGCGCGCATCCGCCGCCGTTTCCGGTCCGGAATGCCCTGCCAAAATGTGAAGCACCCCCATGCGAAACTTGCTGTCCTGGTTCTGTTGGCTCCAAACGCGAGCTGGCGTATACATTAGCGGCGTGAACGCTCCGTAGGTGCCGCTGAGTGCCCACACTCCCGCAAATTTAGCAGGGTCGACTGAGGCACTCTGGCTCACCAGCCCGATCGCGGTAGAGACGTTTCCGGCTTCCTGAATGGTGGCTTTCAAGCGCGTGCCGAGCGGATTCTTCTCCGGATCGTAATGACCCCACAAGCTGCCGTGCTCGACGTTGATCGACTCGGAGAGATCGGCGGCTATGGTGAAGAAACGGTTATCGGTCACATAGTTCATCCACTTGATGATTTCCGAAATGCCTCGCCTCGCTCCCGCAGCTTCCCCGGGTTTACGAAACAGCGTAATGCCGACTTCCTTCTGTTTGCCGGAAATTGGATTGGTTATCGAAAGCTTCTGTGGTTCTTGCGGCAAATTGGCTACTCGCAAGCGATCGTCGAGAAAAGGATCGTGCCGGACATCGATGCGAACCGGAACGTCGTCCTTGACGGTATCGCCGATCTCCACTAGCCGGTCCGCCAGCCAGTCGCCCAAGCCGTTGTGATCGAGCACCGACATGACAATGTCAATGTTGGTTTTGAACTGGATCAGGCGCTCTCTGAGATCCGTCACCGGCCCCTGACGGATGCCTTTGAATTCGACACCATACTGGCGCTCGAAGGTCTGTGCCAGGGCGACAAAATACTCCGAGTTCATCTTCAGCGCATAAGGATGGCTGGCGTAGCCAACCACCTGCGGACCGTAATTGGGGATCTCGCCGTGAACGGCTGTGGGCCAGTAGCCCTTGATGGTCTTGCCAATCGCGATCATGGGTCGCCGATCCGCCGGGTCCCACTCCTCCATGGCTTTCAGCACGGCGACAACTTCGCCGTAATCGTTGCCGTCCTCCATGGTGAACACGTTCCAGCCATACGAAGTCCACTGATCGATGAACCGATAGCCGTCATATTTTTCGGCAATCACGCCGCCGAGCAGGGAATCGTCGATGCCGCTGTTGTTAAGCGAGAAGAGAACCCGCAAGCGCTTGCCGACTTGCAGCGCGAGCGCCTGGGTCTTCAATTCCTGAGCATGGCCTTCGGTCAGAGCAAACTCGCCTTCGAAAGCGATCACCTTGGGGGAGCTTGGAGCACCGATGAAATCCCAGAATGCGGCTTTCCCCGCGGCGGTCGCGATACCAATACCCGAAGGCCCGCCATTCACATCGTTGGTAAGATCTGTCGATTCGGCGTGGCCAGCCAATGCGCGGATGCCACGCCCCTTGGCTTGCGCAAACAACGGGTGATCTTCCAATCCCACGCTTTGCAACAGCGTTTTAAGCGCTCCCGCGCCCCTGCGGAACCCCAGGGCATCCACCGGGAGCATGGCAACATGCGGATCCACTTTGTAACGCCGGTCGCCGCTCATCTTGAACTTCCGCTCCAAGGCTTGACCCATAATCATCCACAAGGCATAGCAGGTCGGAATACAATGGCCGCCGGCGAGCATGAATTTATCCCCAAAAGGATGTTTAGGGCGACGGTAGTCGTAGCGTAAACCGCCCAGCTCCGGCCCGGCGAGGTGCACGGCGACGTTATACGGCGTATAGGCCAGAGGCCCGCCGAAATGGCCGGTTTGCGAATAGTTGCCGAGCATCACCAGGGTCATGCAGGTCATGTACCCGATATCTTCCATATGGCGGTCATACGCCGCGGGGACCGCAGAAATGGGCGATAACTGTGTCTCGATGGTTGTCAAGCTTGGCTCCTAATTTTCTGGAATCATCCGATGACCGCGGCCAACGAAACGCCGCAACCTGCGCCTGAGTTGCGACTGCCGCAGTAGTCTATCCAAGAAGTCTACAATGACTCACGCCAAAATTGCTGAGTGCGCGATTTGCGGTACTGGGCTAAACGCTGAATTAGCCCAGTACCCGATTTGCGACGCCGACCGCAAGGGAAAATATCAATCGCAGAAAAGGGATTGTGCCGCGGAAGTTGTAGAGCATTTGGGGCAGCGTACACTCTGAGGTCAATGAGTGTAACCGCGATTTTTCACCAACCATCGTCCTGAGCAACCGCCAACTCCACAGCTTTCATTGACTTGCCCATTGCATAGACGTAAGATTCGCGCAACAAATGATCGGCCAAACCATTTCCCACTACCGCGTCGTCGAGAAACTCGGTGGCGGCGGAATGGGAATTGTCTATAAGGCCGAAGATGTTAAGCTGCACCGCTTCGTCGCTCTCAAGTTCCTGCCGGACGAGGTTGCCAAAGACCCTCAAGCCCTGGCTCGCTTCCAACGCGAAGCCCAGTCTGCGTCTGCCCTGAACCACCCCAACATCTGTACCATCTACGAAATCGACGATCAGCACGGACCGGCGTTCATCGCGATGGAATATCTGGAAGGGCTGCCCTTGAAGCACAAGATTGCGGGGCGTCCGCTGGAGACGGAGTTGATTCTGTCCCTGGCGATCCAGATCGCCGATGCCCTAGATGCAGCCCATTCCAAAGGCATCATTCATCGCGACATCAAGTCCGCGAATATTTTCGTGACCGCGCGCGAAACAGCCAAAGTGCTGGATTTCGGGCTGGCGAAAGTACTGCCCGTATTCAGCCAGAGCGAATCGGCCGGGGCGGAGCAATCGACAATGACGGTCGAGCAATCGCTGACCGGTTCGGGATCGGTGCTGGGGACGATTTCGTACATGTCGCCGGAGCAGATCCGCGCCAAGCAATTGGACGCCCGGACGGACCTGTTCTCGTTTGGAGCCGTTCTGTACGAGATGGCGACCGGGGCATTGCCGTTCCGTGGCGAAAGCACGGGAGTGATTTTCGAGGCAATTCTCAACCGTGCTCCGGTGCCTGCGGTGCGGTTGAATCCGGATTTTCCGCCCAAGCTGGAAGAGATCATCAATCGGGCGTTGGAGAAAGATCGCAACCTGCGCTATCAGCATGCTTCCGAGATGAGAGCGGAGTTGCAACGGCTGAAGCGGGACACAGAATCGGGGCAGGCTGTGACCGCTACGGGGACGAGGGGCATAACCCGCGCCGGAAGACGCTGGAAGGTGTTCGCGCCCGCTGCAGCTGTCGTGCTAGCGGCATCCGTCGGCGGCTACTTCTATCTCCACCGAACACCCAAGCTCACTGACAAAGACACGATTGTGCTCGCCGACTTTGCCAATACCACCGGCGACCCCGTATTTGACGACACGTTGCGGCAAGGGCTTTCCGTGCAGCTGGAGCAGTCACCCTTTCTGAGCCTCGTCTCTGACCAGCAAGTCCAGCAGACTCTGAAGATGATGGACAGGAAGCCAGATACGAAGCTCACCTCCGACGTGGCCAGGGAAATCTGTCAGCGGACGGGCAGCGCAGCCGTTCTTGACGGTTCAATCGGAGAGATTGGAACGCAGTACCTACTGACCCTCAAGGCCGTCAACTGCGCCAACGGCGAATCACTGGCGAGCACGGAAGCGCAGGCCATAGACAAGAACCATGTGCTCGATGCCTTGGGAAAGACCGCTTCGGACATCCGCGGCAGATTGGGCGAGTCGCTGAGTACGTTACAGAAGTTCGACACCCCTCTTCAGCAGGCAACTACGTCATCGCTGGAAGCTCTGAAAGCGTTTAGTTCAGCGGTTAAATATCACACCACCATGGGAGATGTCGAAGCGATTACGTTTCTTAATCGCGCCATCGAACTCGACCCGAAGTTCGCTCTCGCCTACGCTTGGTTGAGCATAGCTTACACCGACATTGGGGAGCCCGCTGCCGCTGCCGAGTACACAAAAAAGGCCTATGAGCTGCGCGACCGGGCCACAGAGTGGGAAAGGTTCTTCATCCTGTCTCGCTATTACAAGGCCGTGACCGGGAACATGGAGAAGGCCGAACAAGCATGTCAGCTTTGGATCCAGGCTTATCCTCGGTCATCGATGCCACACACGCACTTGTCCGGGGCAATTTACCCGATGACCGGGCAATGGCAGAAAGGAGCTGAAGAAGGCAGGGAGGCAATGCGTCTAAGTCCGGACTTTTCCGCCGCCTATGCGCTCCTGATGTACGACTATATCGCGCTAAATCGCCTCGACGAAGCGAAAGCCGTTTACCAGCAAGCCATGAAACGCAATCTGAACTATCCCAGGTTCCCTCTTATTCTCTATGAGATCGCTTTCTTGCAAAACGATGCGGCAGGCATGGCGCAGCAGGCGGAAAGCCCGCTAGGCGAATTACAAGATACCCTGTTGGCAAACGAGGCCGATACGGCCGCCTTTTTCGGGCGACTGCGGGAGGCACGAGATTTTTCCCGGAGGGCGGTGGAGTCCGCCGAGCGGACCGGGAACAAGGAGGCTGCTGCCACCTATCAAGCCACATCGGGTCTGCGGGAGGCCTTGTTCGGCAACGGTGACGAAGCACGAACCCGTGCTGCCTTGGCAATGGAGCATTCGGTAGGCGTGGATGTGCAGTATGGCTCTGCGCTTGCCTCAGCTTATGCCGGGGACGGCAAGCGAGCGCAAACCCTGATTGACAATTTGGGCCAGAGGTTCCCGGAAGCTACGATTGTGCAGTTCAACTATTTGCCGACACTGCGCGCGAGAATTGCGGTCAACCAAGGAAACGCCTCAAAGGCGGTGGACATTCTTACAACTGCCAGCCCTTATGAGCTGGGATATTCGACGTTCAGCACTTACGGTTGGACTGCAATGTATCCGGTATACGTGCGAGGAGAAGCGTACTTGGCATCGCATCAGGGCAGCGAAGCCTCCGCCGAATTTCAGAAAATTCTCGACCATAGCGGAATTGTGGTGAATTCGCCGATAGGCGCTTTAGCCAATCTCGGACTTGCTCGTGCCTACACAAGGGCTGGAGACACCGTTAAGGCTAAAGCAGCGTATCAGGACTTCTTCACCCTCTGGAAAGACGCCGACCCCGACATCCCCATCCTAAAAGAGGCCAAGGCCGAGTACGCGAAGCTACAGTGAACTAGGCGAGCGATGATACCTTTCGATTTGGTTCACCGCAAATTCTCAATTTACGAAACGGATTACGCTCATCGATACGGCACTAGCTGATACTAACGGTGGGTGATGAGATGGAGGTAGTGCTGAGGCAGTGCTGAAGGCTAACGACTGAGAGCCGGTAACGTTAAGCTAAGAGCCAGAAGCTAACAGCTAGAAGCCGATTTTCTACTTCCCGTTCTCGCCTTCTTTGAACATGTATTTGATGGAAGGTTTGTAGATCAGCAGATTGGGGCCGCCGCTGCGGCTGATCTTGAGGCAGCTCTTGTCATACCACTCGATAGAACCGCGAACCTGCTCGCCGTCGCGCAGCACGATGACCATGGGCGTCTTCGCCTGCATCTGTTTCTGATAATAAAAGTTCTCGGCGTTCGTCTGCTCCGGCGGAGCGCCTTTGCGTCCGCCTCCGCCACCGTTGCGGTCGCCGCCGCGCTCCGGGCGTTCCGCACGGCGCTCGCCCATTGGGGCGGCCGAATGGCTCGCGTGATTATTGTGGTTGTGCTCGCTGCGGCTGAGCGAAGGACGGATCAGCTTCCGGTTGGCAAATCCTTCACTTTCGATTGTCCGCTCGGCTGGCATGGAATCAATCGCATCTTTCATGCATCACCTGCCCAACACGCTTTGAATATGCATGCCACAACACATGGCGCGATCTGTGTGTGGATCCTAGAGGCGTGAGTGAGATTACCCTAGCACAGGAAAGTGAAGATGACAATGGTGCTCTTAGGGCCTGTCGGTAGCACATGATATGTCCGGTTGAGATAGCACGTGATATGTCCGCTTTGCGGGCGGCGAGGATGAGAGACCATGCGGAGCATGGAAGCTTATCCGAGGGCCGCGATGGAGCGGGCGATGAAAGTACAGGACGTGATGTTGCAGGCGATGGCGAAGAAGATCACGTGGTGGCAGGCGGCGGAGATTCTGGGCATCAGCGACCGGCGTATGCGCCGGATTCGGGAGCGCTACGTGGAAGAAGGCTACAACGGGTTGCTGGACCGGCGGCGGGGCAAGCCGTCGCGGCGCCGGGTGCCGATGGCGACGGTGGAGAAGGTGTTCGCCTTGTACCGGGAGAAGTATTTCGATCTGAACGTGCAGCACTTTCACGAGAAGCTGCAGGCCGAGCACGAGATCGAACTGAGTTACAGCTGGGTGAAGCAGGCGCTGCAGGGAGCGGGGCTGGTGGCGCGAGGACGCAAGCGCGGGGCGCATCGCAAACGGCGCGAGCGGCGGCCGTTGCCGGGGATGCTGTTGCACATCGACGGCAGCCGCCACCAGTGGTTTCAGGACGAACGTTGGTATGACCTGATCGTGATTCTGGACGATGCCACCAGCGAGATTTACTACGCCCAACTGGTGGAGGAGGAATCGACGGCGACGGTGATGGCCGGACTGTGGGAGGTGATCGAGCGCAAAGGCGTGTTCTGCGCGCTGTACAGCGATCGGGGCAGCCATTTCTGGCTGACGCCGAAGGTGGGCGGCAAGGTGGACTCCCATCGCCGCACGCAGGTGGGGCGGGCGTTGCAGGAGTTGGGAGTGCAGATGATCCCGGCCTACTCGCCGGAAGCGCGTGGGCGCAGCGAGCGCAACTTCGGCACTTGGCAGGGCCGCTTGCCGCAGGAGTTGCGGCTGCGCCAGCTGGAGACGCTGGAGGCGGCGAACCGGTTCCTGCGGGAAGATTACATCGCCGAGTTCAATCGCCGTTTTCAGGTCGCACCCAGGCAGCGGGGCCATGCTTTTGTGCCCTGCCGGAATCGTGACCTGGAACGGATTTTCTCGCTGCAGTTCGAACGCAGCGTGAACCGCGACAACACGGTGAGCTTTCAGAATCTGAGCTTGCAGATCGAGCGGGTGCGCTGGCGGGCGACGTTGGCGGGTTGCCAGGTGGTGGTGCATCAACACCTGAATGGAACCTTGAGTCTCACCCACGGACCGCATTGCCTGGGTCGCTATGACGCCAGCGGAACACCCTTGTCGGCCAAAGCTTCTACAGAGACGAGCAGGGGAAGGGGAACTGCCCCCTTCCCCTGCAACCCCATCCCCAAAACCAACCCCACCCAAACGGCGAGGGCACAACTTTGAAACCGGACATTTCACTTGCTACAAAAACCGGACATTTTAACTTGCTACCGACATGGTGCTCTTACGACCGCGTCTCGAAATGAGTCGCGGGAGTTTTTTCAGCTGCGGACTGCAATTTTTTGCTCTAGGGCAGCAGCGAAGGCATCAAGCGACAACGAGCGCAGCAGGTTGCGCCGCATGCCGCGTTCCACTTCCGCCAGCCCGGCTGCAGCGGAGGCAATCCAATCGAAATCCGCAGATTCCGCGAGTCTTTTCAGCTCTGCTTCAATGTCGGTGTTGCGGACTAACTTAGGAGTGCCGCTGCTCAAGAACAGCAAGTCTTGCAGCAGGGAGTACAGGGTTCGCAGTAGGTTTTCGGTTTTTTCGCGGCCATCGGCTCCCGCGCGGTAACCCTCCGTGACTTTGAAAAGCTCGCTGTGGTCCGAACCGTGCAACCCGGACTTAAGAATGGTGAGTGCATTCTGGCGAGCTGCGGTGTATGCGGCGAGATCAAACGTGCGCGACCGTCCCACCGCGCCTTCCGACAGCCTGGCCACGAGCTGGCGTTGCTTGGGAGTCCAATCCGGGCGATGCCGCGCGAGGTAACCCTCGACTTCTTCCGGCGAAAGTGCGGCGAGCGTGATGATGATCGAGCGTGATCGGATCGTAGGCAGAAGTTCGCCGGCGTTTTCGGTGAGCAGAAAAATCGTGGCGAACTCCGGCGGCTCCTCGAGAACTTTGAGCAGCGAGTTGGCGGCTTCTTTCATGAAAGCCGAGTCGGTAAAGATGTAGACCTTTTCTTTTCCTTCCGCCGGCCGGTAATAGACGGTCTCAATCACCCGACGGACCTGATCGACTTTGATCATTAACTGCGGCGGATCGGGCGGAATTACCAGAACATCGGGATGGGTTTGGATGAAAAGCCGCGTATCTTTTTTGTCGGTCTCCCGCAGCCCTTCGCGCGCCTCGGCGGCTTCTACGCAACGCGCGGCGAGATCTTCCGACTGCGCAATTCGAGTGCAGTTCGCGCACTTGCTGCAGAAATCGGGGAGCCCGTCGCCGCTAGGAGGATTCAGGCAGTTCATCGCCTTCGCCAGCATGAGCGCGAGCGTGTACTTCCCCGATCCCGCCGGGCCGGCGAGAATTACCGCCTGTGGAAGGCGGTTCCGCTCCAGCATTTCGCGCAGGCGATGGACAACTTCCGAGTTGCCGTGAAAATCGGAAAAAGGCATAACGAGTTTTCACCACAGAGACACAGAGAAAACAATTAAAACTTTCTGTGACTCCGTGCCTCCGTGGTGACCTTACGCAGTTTTCGCTAACTTCAGCTTGCGCCGCACCACTTCCGTGATCTTCCGATGCGTTTCTTCCGGTGTTCCGCGCGCATCGACGGTGGCAACCCGCTGCGGTTCGCGGGCGGCTATCGCGAGATATGCAGTCCGCACCCGTTCAAAAAATGCCCGATTTTCCTGCTCGAAGCGGTTCTCATCGCTGGCTTGCGTCTGATTGCGCCGGCGCGCCCGGTTCACGCTGGTAGCGACGTTGGAATCGAGCAGCAGCGTCAGATCGGGCTGCAGATCGCCGCACAGAATCTTGTGCAACGCGAGCACCGGTTCGCTGCCCAGCTTGCGCCCTCCGCCCTGGTAAGCTTCGCTCGAATCGATGAACCGGTCGCACAATACGATCTTGCCGCCGTTCAGCGCCGGCTGAATGACTTCTTTGATGTGCTGCGCCCGCGCCGCAAACATCAACGCCAGTTCCGCCATGGGAGCTAGTCCCGCGGTGCTGGCGTCGAGCAGGATCCTGCGGATCTTATCGCCGGTCGGCGTGCCACCTGGCTCGCGGGTCACAACCACCGCAAGCTTTTCGGCGCGCAGCGCAGCGGCGAGTCTTTCCACCTGGGTGCTCTTGCCGCAACCGTCAAGGCCTTCGAATGTGATGAATTTTCCGCGGTGGGACGCCACGAAAAAATCATAGCACTGAGATGCTCGCCGCGGATTTCCGCTGATGAACGCGGATTCTTCAGTCTTTTAGTCGTGATTGTTCGATCCGCGCCAATCCGCGTGATTCGCGGCGAAACGGTCGGTCTTTGGCTGCTTATTCGCGGTCTCCTGCTGCAACGAGTCGTACTCGCCGTGCGCGGCAAGAAGCTGCCATGTGCAAGATTTTGCGGGCAACGGATTTTTTGCGATTACCGTCTTCAATGCTGTGGGTTTTCGCACTACAATGGATCGCCTGGCCGGCGCGCCGAAGCGCGGGCAAAATAACCATGCACGTTCTCGTCACCACCGACACTCTGACCCGCGTCTGGACTCATACCCAGGAACTGGTCACGGGGTTGGTCAATCTGGGAGTGCGAGTCACGCTGGTAAGCTTTGGTGACATTCCGCTGCCGCATCAGACTTCCTGGATGGATGAGCTGCCCGGGCTCGACTATCGTCCGACTGCATTTCGCCTCGCCTGGATGCAGGAGGGCCAACTCGATTTAGAGGAATCGTCGCGGTATCTGGTCGCGCTGACCAAAGAACTCCGGCCCGATCTGCTCCATCTCAATCAGTTGTGTCACGGCGCTCTGCCGGTGGAAACGCTGCGCGTGGTCGGCGCCCACGGAGACCTGATCACGTGGTGGCGAGCCGTGCATGGCCGTGAGCCGAAGGAGAGCCGCTGGCTGAACTGGTATCGCGAAGTGGTGACGGAAGGCGTGGCTCAGGCGGACGTTGTCGTGGCTTACTCTCCGTCAATGCTTGAGGCCATTCGAGATTGTTACGGCTCTCCGCGACGAGCAACGGTTTTGAACAATGGACGAGACCCAGCGATATTCAATCCGTACATTAGCAAGCACGATTTCGCGCTCGCCTGCGGCCGCCTCGTGGATCCGGCGAAGCAAGTTTCTCTACTGATGCAGCACTCCCATCCGTTGCCAATTTGCATCGTGGATTCGGATGATAAGCTCGCCCCGCCCGGAGTCCCGATTTGCGCTGATGTGAAGCTTAAGGTGCATGAGACCGACATTTCGTTGAAAGGGCCGCAAACCGAGGCACAACTCCGGCTGCTGTACAGCCGGGCGGCGATTTTTGTCGCCGCGTCGCGCTACGATCCGCTTGGATTATGCGTTATCGAGGCAGCGCTTTCGCGCTGCGCGATCGTTGCTAACGATGTTCCTTGCTTCCGCGAAGTCTGGGGCGATGCCGCGATTTACTTTCAGACCAACGACGCTGACAGTCTCGCCGATGTGATTCGGCGGCTGCACGAGCAGCGCGATTTATGCCGTGGTTATGGCGCGCGCGCTTTCCAGCGGGCACGCGAGTTTTTCAGTGCGGCGCGCATGAGCGAAAACTATTTGCAGCTTTATCGTCGAACGCTCGCCGCGCAATCCATGGCGGCGTGAGGGCCGTGCCTCATAGACCGAGTTGTATGGTCGCGGTTCAGTTAATCCCAGTTTCACGCGGGGTCATCCCTAAGTGACCGCGCTTTCACCAGCGGGCCGAGGGATCTCCCATTGGACAAGGCATTGCAGCTTGAGATCCCTCGCTGCGCCTGAAAAGCGGCTCCGCTCGGGATGACGCCACATAGAAATGAACACTCGAAAAGCAAACTGAGCCACCATTATCCGTCTGGCATAGTAGAAGCTCATCCCGCAAAGCTGGTATCTTTCTATCTCAAGGAATTTCGTCGGAGGACGCATGGCAACCGTAAAGATCACGATAAGGCCGAATGGGCCTTACCGGGTGGAAGCGCCGGAAGGTTCGATTGAATTAGTGGACGTGAACGGCGACAAATACGACTTGACCGGAAAACCCGCATTTTCGCTCTGCCGCTGCGGTGGTTCGGTGAACAAGCCTTTTTGCGATGGCACTCACAGCCAGATCGGATTTCAGGGCGCTGAACTGGCAGTAAAGAAATCCGGCGGCAATTAATCTTTACCTGTTGCTCTCAATCCGCCGATCGCAATTCAGGAGCCCCCTGTGCACGATGAGAAGGACAAAGCTCTCGGCATGGACCGGCGAGATTTCGCGGCGCGATTTTCTGAACGGAGTAGCTTTGACCGTCGGCGCGGCCATCGTTCCGTCGGCGTTGCTGACCGGCTGCGAACGAAAACCGGATGAGCCCCAGCAATCTCCGAATTACTACCCTCCCGCACTCACTGGATTACGCGGAAGTCATCCTGGGTCGTTTGAGACTGCTCATAGCTTACGCGACGGAACATTCTGGCCTCACGCTCCTAAGCCCGAAGATACGGGCGAACGCTACGATCTGGTGATTGTGGGCGGAGGCATTAGCGGGCTCTCGGCTGCCCACTTCTTTCGAAAGATCGCTGGATCGCAAGCCCGTATTCTGATCCTGGAAAACCACGATGACTTTGGCGGCCATGCCAAGCGCAATGAATTCCGTGCTGGAAATCGCACCTTGCTGGGTTATGGAGGGACATACTCTATCGAAAGTCCCGAGCCTTACAGCGCCGTGGCGAATGGCCTGATTGAAGAGCTGGGCATTGATGTATCCAGTTTTCCCCAGTACTTGGATCGAGCGTCTTATCGGGCGGACGGACGAGTGCCCAAAATATTCTTCGACAAGGAGACGTTTGGGGTTGACCGGTTGCTGGACGATCCGTGGCCATTTCCCGGAGGCGAGACTTACGACCTGGCCGTAGCTGCGCCTGACGCATGGAGCCGCTTTATGGCTGAGGCCCCGATTGCGGAGCAGGCGCGCAAGGATGTACGTCGCTTGTGCACGGAGAAAAAAGACTATCTTCCACATCTGAATCTCGAGCAGAAGACAGCGCGGCTGCAGCGCATCAGCTATGCCCAGTTCCTGAGCCAGGCTGCAGGCATGCATCCGGATGTGCTTCGCCTTTACCAGACCCTGCCGCAGCCGCTTTTCGGCTATGGGATCGATGCGGGTCCCGGCGTACGAAGCGTGGGACGCAGGCTATCCCGGGTTCAGCGGGATGCTAGGCGAACCCGATGGACTGCATTGGCAGCGTGTCCACTTCTTTCATTTTCCCGATGGCAATGCTTCCATTGCACGGCTGCTGGTCAGAAAACTGGTTCCCGATGCAATTCCGGGAAACTCCGCGCCTGACGTGGTGACGGCGAAGGCTGACTATGCCAAGCTGGATCAACCCCGGTCTCCGGCCGCATCAGGCTCAACAGCACGGTTGTGCGGGTGAAGCACAACGGCGATCCTGCCAGCGCCAGGGAAGTTGAGATTACTTATGCTTCCTCGGGTAAGGACTACATCGTTCGGGCTTCACATTGCATCCTGGCTTGCTGGCACGTGGTGATTCCCTATATTTGCGAAGATTTGCCGGGGAAGCAGAAGCAGGCGTTGGAATCGGCCGCCAAAGTTCCGCTGGTGTACACCAACGTGCTTTTGCAAAACGGAACGGCATTCGAGAAATTGAAGGCGAACGCGATTTACGCTCCCGGCGGCTACCACACCTGGGTCAATCTCGATTTGCCGGTGAATATTGGAGGCTATCGCTGTCCTCACATTCCGGACGAACCCGACCATAGTTCACATGAGCAAGGCACCCTGTAAGGCGGGTTTGCCGCCGCGCGAGCAGCATCAAATTGGCCGTATCGAGCTCTATACGACTACGTTTGAGACCTTTGAACGCAACATACGCGATCAGTTGGCGCGCATTCTTGGGGCAGGAGGGTTCGATCCGGCCCGCGACATCAAAGGCATTACCGTGAATCGTTGGCCGCACGGTTACGCTTACGACTACAACTCGCTTTTCGACTCATTCGTGCTTGAGGGAGGCGAAGCTCCCTGCGAAATTGCGCGCAAGCCGTTTGGAAGGATCTCCATTGCGAACAGCGATGCCGAAGCCCACGCCTTTACCAATGCAGCGATCGACCAGGCTTGGCGGGCAGTGGGGGAAATCACGAAAACTGGTTAACGCGCCGTCTCTGCGATCCCACTTCTCTTGTTGTCATCCCGAGCGAAGCGAGGGATCTGCAGCTACGCGGTGTCGAACCACAGGGGCCTCGGTGCGCCTCGATAATGGCAACGTCATGGGATTCGGTTTCGCCCGGACGAGGGCGTCCGGGCCTACGTGGTTCGTGCTAGTGAATGGTTTTCGTCTTGCGCGACATGTAATCCATAAGCAAGTACTGGCCGAGCGTGTAAGGCGTGGTGAAGTAAGCTTTGCCGCGGCACATCTCAGTGACTTTCTGCACGAACTGCACCAGACCGTGATCTGACGCCAGCATAAACGTGTTAATCAGAATACCCGCGCGCTTGCATTTGGAAACTTCTTCGAGCGTCTGACTGACCACGAGTGGATCAAGCCCGAAAGCATTCTTGTAAATCCGGCCACCTTCGAGGGTCAGCGCCGACGGCTTGCCATCTGTAATCATTACGATCTGCTTCATGTCTTTTCTCTGCCGCTGCAAAATACGTTGCGCCAGCCGCAATCCTTCGCGGGTATTTGTGTAGTACGGACCGACTTTCACGCGGGCGAGCTGCGAGAGCGGCACTTCCTCAGCCGAATCGTGGAACAAAATCAGCGACAGCGAATCGCCGGGATATTGGGTACGAATCAGGTGCGAAAGCGCCATCGCAACTTTTTTTGCCGGAGTAAAGCGGTCTTCGCCGTAAAGAATCATCGAGTGCGAGCAGTCGAGCATCAGCACCGTCGCGCACGAAGACTGATACTCGCACTGGTGCACCTGCAGATCGGAATACTCAATGTTCAGCGGCAAATTCAGCCCTTCACGCTGGATCGCGCTCGAAAGTGTCGCGGTGATATCGAGGTTCAGCGTGTCGCCAAATTCGTAAGTCCGCGAAGCGCCACTGGCCTCAACTCCCGTCGCCATGTCGCGCGTATCGTGGCGGCCAAAACTCGACTTGCCGAGCGATCCCATGAGATCGCGCAGAGTTTTGAACCCGAGAAAATCCAGGCTCTTGTCGGTGATCTCGAACTTGGCCTGTGGCTGCGCCTCGCCCACCTGCCCGCCGACGCTCGAACGCCGTGAGGGATCGTGCGGATCGTCGACGCTAATGTAATCTTCCTGCTGCATTCGCTCGATCAACTCTTCGATCAGTTGATCGAGCTTGCCTTCCATCTGCATTTGCCGCAGTTGCTCGCGCATCTGGTCATCGAAGGCAGTCGCTCTCAAACAACGCTTGTTCGATGGCGCGGCGCAGATCGTCGAGCGATTGCTCGCCATCGCCAAAATCGTCATAAATGTATTCGTTGAAGCCGCTCTGCAGCAGGTAATCGGAGAGCGCGCTGAGCAGGTCTTCCATGCTCATTTCGCCCGCCGGATCGGGCACGTATTTGCTGTAGCGGATGCGGCGCATGAAAACAGCTTCTAGCTCTTAGCTCCTAGCTTTTGGCTCTTAGGGAACCACGATGACTCGCTAGCCAAGGGCTAAAGGCCAAGAGCCAATGGCTGGACTAGTTGTACGGCCTTCTGCCGCGAAACGGCAGTTCCTCCCGATCAAACGTTCTTTCTGTTGGTTGCTTCGGCGGTTTTTCGCCCGCGGTGAACACCCGCTCTTCGTTTCGTCCGATGCGCTTGTGCGCGTGCAGGCCTTCAAGAATGAATTCGGCTGCGGAAGTTTGGGTCTCCGCCGTATCTTTCGGGCCCACGTTCAACTTGACCAGCTTCTCCATCAATCCCTGAATGCCTCGAAGAGAAGACAACGCTTCAGTGGCGCTGGCGGTGTCGGCGAGCTGGATCTCTCCGCCAAGATCGAACCACTGCACCACCTGATTCATGTCCGCGCCCTTGAAATAGCTGTCATAAGTTTTCGCAACAGCGGTGCGGATGAGTTCGCGCCCGACAAAGTCGGCGCCCTTCATCTCGCCTTCGTACTCGAGTTCGAGTTTGCCGGTGATCGCGGGCATGGCGGCGTAAACGTCTCCGATGCGCGGCACGACCAGTTTTCTCGCTGTGCCGGATCGCCCGCCGCTCGGCATTCGAAACCACGTTTTCCATGCACGAAATCGGCAACCGCTGGCTTACGCCCGAGCGCTTGTCAATTTTCTTATCTTCGCGCGCAGTAAAGGCAATTCGCTCGATCACCTCCTGCACATATTTCGGAATGTGCAGCTTGTGGCCCTCGCGCTCAGTCCAAGCTTCCTGCATAGTGATGGCGATGCCTTCTTCGACCGTCGCGGGATAATGCGTTCGGATTTCCGACCCAATGCGGTCTTTCAGGGGGGTGATGATTTTTCCGCGGGCGGTGTAATCCTCTGGATTCGCGCTGAACACCAGAGCAACATCGAGCGGCAGGCGAATGGGATAACCCTTAATCTGCACATCGCCTTCTTGCATGATGTTGAACAGGCCCACCTGAATTTTTCCCGCGAGATCGGGCAATTCATTGATCGCGAAAATTCCGCGGTTGGCCCGCGGAAGCAGGCCATAATGCACCGTCATTTCACTGCTGAGTTCGTGGCCGCCGCGCGCCGCTTTGATTGGATCAATGTCGCCGATCAAGTCGGCAATCGTTACATCGGGCGTCGCCAGTTTTTCCACGTAGCGTTCTTCCGGCGTGAGGTAGGCGATTGCAGTCGCGTCGCCGCATTGCGCAAGCCTGTTCGCGGCATGGCCGGCAGATCGGAGCGTAAGGATTGTCGTGAATCTCGCAGCCGGCAATGTAGGGCATCTGCGGATCGAGCAGCGTGGTCAGCGCGCGCAGAATGCGGCTTTTCGCCTGGCCGCGCAACCCGAGCAAAATAAAATTATGACGTGAGAGGACGGCGTTGACGATCTGCGGCACCACCGTGTCGTCGTAGCCGACAATCCCTGGGAAAATCGGGCCGCCCTGGCGCAGCTTGGCGGCGAGATTGTCGCGCAGTTCATCCTTCACGCGACGCGCCTCGCAGAATTCGTTCAGAGAATGGACTGCGGCGCAGTTCGCCGAGTGTCCGAGGAAGACTCATGATCGGAAAACCCCCAGGAGGAACAAAATCGTTCCTTGATTATACGCTCGCCCGCTAGAGCGCATGGCCGTTGCCTCCGGCCTTGTGGCGGATGCGGACGGTGCGGCGCATATTGGGCAACAATGCTTCAAAGAACGAAATGACGGCGCGCAGCCGTTCTGGTTCCGACTTCATGCCCAGCAGCGCCTGCTTGAGATCGGGATCGAGCGGCAGCGAAGCGGCCAGGTGAAATGAAAGTTGCTGGCTCTCGATTTCGCTCGCACTTTCCGGCTCCGCTCCGGCAAGCTGCATGATTTCTCCGTGGAGTTTCATCGCCTGGGCCACTTGTTCGTCCGTCGCCGAACCCGGCTCGTCCTCCAGGTATTGCACCTCAGCCCGCAGAAAAGCCCGCTCCTTGTTCACCTGCATGATGGCAAACCGCTGCCAGGCCCTGGGTGACGATGTCCATGCGGCCGTCATCGTATTTCTTGGTGACCGTTAAAATCTCCGCGGTGCAGCCGATCTCTGCCACACCGCCATCCTTGGCCCGCACAATGCCGAAGGGCTGATGCAGATCGAGGCACTCGCCAATCATTTCCTTGTAGCGCGGCTCGAAAATGTGCAGCGGCAAAACTGCGCCCGGCAGCAGAACCAGATCCAGCGGAAACAGGGGAAGAAGCGCGCTCACAAGCGGCCTCCGGAAAGTTGCGTCGGCGACTGCGAAGACATTCTTGGCATTGTACGCCAGCATTGCGGTGTTCCGACGCTGGCGCAAATTCGATTCCAGTTTGATGTGGCGTCATCCCGACGGCCCGCGCTTTCACCGGCGGGACGAGGGATCTCATAAAACCAGGTCGTTGTGCTGTGAGATCCCTCGCTCCGCGGAAGAACGGCTTCGCTCGGGATGACGCCGTATTCCCAGCCCTTGACTCTCGCCGTTCAGAAGCATAAAAGCACGAAATGGAACTAATGGGAAAGGTTGCGGTCGTAACCGGCGCTTCGATGGGCATTGGCGAGCAGATTGCCAAACTCTTTGTCGAGCGCGGCGCCAAAGTTGTGCTGCTTTCGCGCGAGGCCAGCCGCGCCGAGTCTGCTCGGCAGCGCATCGGACAAACCGATCGGACGCTGGCGCTGGCCTGCGATGTGCGCAAGCGCGAGGAAATTGAGGCCGCGTTAAACCTAACATTGCGTCATTTTGATCGCCTGGATATCTGGGTGAACAATGCCGGGCACGGATTGCTGGACTCGCTCGCCAATGCAGACATGGCGGCGATCCGCGAGACCTTCGAAACCAATTTGTTCGGGACAATCGCAGCCATGCAGATTGCGATTCCGGTGATGAAGCAGCAGGGTCGCGGAACGATCATCAATATTTCAAGCGTAGCCGGGCACATTCCGCTGCCGTTCCACGCGATCTATAGCGGGACAAAGTTCGCGATGAATGTGATCGGCAAAGGCGCGCGCGTGGAACTGAAGTCCGCGGGGATCAATGTGCTGACCGTCTGTCCGGGATACGTGCGGACCGATTTCGGCGCGAATGCGCTGCGGGGAAGCGAGCGGCTGCAAGTTCGGCCGACCTCACTGCGCGGCATCACGGCGGAACGCGTGGCGCGAGCCGTGCTGCAGGGTTATTTGAAGCAGAAGCGGGAAGTGATCGTGCCGTGGACGCATGCATATTCCGATCAAGCTGTATCAGCTTGTTCCCGGACTGGTCGAGTGGGCGATGGGAAGAATGCTCCGGGCAAGGGAGTGAAGGCGATGCTCTACCCTTTCAACTCATCCAGCAGCGCGGTCATCTCCGATTGCGCGTGACTATTGCCGGTGCGCACCGCGGATGAGATTCCATCCACCAGCATTCGCTTGGCTTCGTCGACGCGATGAGCGCTGGCCAGAGTTTGCGCCGCCATGAAATATCCGGCCGTGTAATCGGGATGAGCGGAGAGCAGCTTGGTAAATTCTTCCATCGCGCGGTCAGTCTCGCCAGTCTTGGAATACTCCATCGCCAGGCCGTAGCGGGCGAAAGCGTCATTAGGGTTTTGCGACAAGACTTCGGTCAGCATGGCAACACGATCCATAAGAATTCCTGGCTCATCAAAGCTCGAATTTAAGCCGTTCTTTTCTCCCAATCAGATTTCAGGAGCCGATAATGACAGATAATTCTGGCAGTTGCAGGAATCTGCTCTTCGCGCACAAATTTGAAACCGAACTTAGCCAAAATGTGTTCTGAAGCTGCATTGCCCTTTTCAACCTCGGCGGAAATGCGCGGTAACTGCAACCGCTCAAAAGCAACATTAATAAAAGCTCGAGCCGCCTCCGAAGCGATGCCTCGCCGCCAATAGGGCCGAGCGACATAGAAACCAAGACTGGCGTTATTGCGTCCGATGCGAAGCCCGCAGCAACCGATATACTTTTGCTCTTCCTTCAGCACCGTTGCCCACAGGCCATGGATTTTCTTCGGTTTTCCCAGATACTGCGTGCGAAAACGATCGATGGCTTTCTCAACCGGCCACGGCTGTCCTCCCACATAACGGCGCACTTCCGCGTCTGTGTGCATTTTGATGAAGTGATCTTCGTCCTGCGGCTCATGGGAGCGAAACAGCAGGCGCTCGGTTTCGAGAAAGACCATCGAGGAAGAGATTACTATAGAGCTCCCATTTCGGCGCTGCTTGCACTGCAATATACGCTCCCACTGGTCATGCTCCACTCCACTAATTACAATTAGGGCATTCCCAGAACTGGAGCTCCGATTGCCCTGCCCATTTTTTATGCCCGCGACGAAATTAGACGACGGCGGATGGTTGCATCCCTCGCGCTTGCCGCTGGGCGCGGGATGGAGCGGCCGATGTTCCGCGCCCGGTCACCAAGGCGCTGAGCCTGCGGCGGAAGAGCTACGGGAATTTTGTAACCTGGGCTACGCGAGCGGCTGCTCGCGCCTGCCGAAAGAGCGCTCAGCGGACGCGGTGAGGTTCTCTGTAACTCGCGATGCCGGCACGCAGTTGCTGCTCTGCTTTGTTTACGAAGCCGCGCATCGTCCGGCGGGCCAGGGAACGCTGGAGTTCGATCTTGCGCAAGGCCGATGGATTGGCAGCCATCCCGATGCCTGCATCCAGAGGATGGCCGAATGTTATCTCGAAACTTATCTGCTTCGCCGAGGACGCCCCACTACAACGAATCCCACTGTGAGGACTGATTCATGAACGACGATCAATTGGTGCCGCGGCCAGTCCGCGATTCGCAATCGGAGATGGCCGAACTTGTGCTTCCCAACGATGCCAACCCGCTCGGCGCTCTACTTGGCGGGCGCCTGATGCACTGGATCGATCTTGCCGGGGCAATGGCCGCGCATCGCCACTCGCGTAATTATGTGGTGACTGCGTCGATCGACCACATGGATTTTCTGGTTCCGGTGCACATCGGCGATCTGGTCATTCTGCGCTCCTCGGTGAACCGCGTGTTTCGTAGCCTCGATGGAAGTTGGGGTAAAAGCCTGGGTCGAAAACTACATCCAGGACGATTGCCGCCATGTGAGTTCGGCGTATCTGACCTTCGTAGCCGTGGACGGAGCTGGGCGTCATTTGCCGGTCGCTCCGGTCATTCCTGAGACTGATGAACAGCGCCGCCGCTACGACGATGCCGGCCGGCGGCGCGAGATTCGCCGCGAGCACCTTGAGCGCCGTCGGCAGCAGCAGGCTGCACGGAAATGATTGCACTGTGACGAAGATCACATCCGGGATTGTGGTGCTTCGTGGATAATTTCTCTTCCGTTCAGAAATCATCATGGATAGCGCACTGCTGGTTCATCGGCTGCACTTCGCCTTCACAGTCACTTTTCATTACTTGTTCCCTCAACTCACCATGGGGCTCGCGCTGCTGATTGTGGTGCTCAAGACCCTGGCGCTTCGCTACAAAGACGAGGTTTACAACCAGGCGGCCCGCTTCTGGGCGCGGATTTTCGGCATTAATTTCGTGCTTGGGGTGGTCACTGGAATTCCCATGGAATTCCAGTTCGGCACCAACTGGTCGCATTTCTCGCGCTTCGCCGGAGGCGTGATCGGCCAGACCCTGGCCATGGAAGGCATGTTCGCATTCTTTCTCGAGTCGGCCTTTCTCGGTCTGTTTCTCTACGGAGAAAAACGGCTGAGCCCGCGTGCGCACTGGTGGTCGGCGGTTGCCGTCTTTGCGGGATCGTGGTTGTCCGGATTTTTCATTATCGCAACCGACGCGTGGATGCAGTATCCCGTAGGCTACGAGAAGGCGGCGGACGGTTCGTTGCAGCTCAACAGCTTCTGGGCACTGGTGTTAAACCCCTGGGCGTGGTGGCAATACGCGCACAACATGAGCGGCGCGGCGATTACGGGATCGTTTGTGATGGCCTCGGTCGGCGCTTTTTATCTGCTCTCCCACCAGCACGTGGAGCACGGCCGGATATTCGTTCGCACCGGCGTCATCGCAGGCTGCATCTTCAGTGTGCTGCAACTTTTCCCCACCGGAGACGCTCAGGGGCGCATGGTCACGCAATATCAGCCGGTAACGTTGGCCGCGATGGAGGCGTTATTTCAGGGACAGCCGGGCGCGCCGCTGGTGATTATTGGGCAGCCCGATGTGCCGGCGCGAAAAATCGATAATCCGTTGCTGGTGCCCAATGCGTTGAGCTTTTTGACCTACCGGCGCTGGTCGGCCGCCGTCCCCGGTTTCGACCAGTTCCCTGAGAAACTGTGGCCCGACAACATTCCGCTGCTCTACTACAGCTACCACATCATGGTCGGTCTGGGGACAATCTTCATTGCGATCATGGTGGTGGCGATTTTCCTGCTGTGGCGGGGGAAGTTGTTTGACGCCCGATGGATGCTCTGGATTCTCCTGCTCAGCTTGCCGTTTCCCTACATCGCCAACACCGCGGGATGGATGACTGCGGAACTTGGGCGTCAACCGTGGTTGGTCTATGGGTTAATGCTCACCGCCGATGGCTACTCGAAAAACGTCTCGGCCGCAAACGGCATGTTCACGCTGCTGGGCTTTATGGGAATGTACATGGTGCTGGGCATTCTCTTCCTGTTCCTGGTACGGCGGGAGATCGAACTGGGTCCGGCGGCGCAGCGGAACACCGGTCACTAAGACATTTATGGAAACGCTATGGTTCATCATCGTTGCGGTAATGCTCACAGCGTACGTCGTGCTTGACGGATTTGATCTGGGCGCGGGAGCGATTTATCTGGTCGTCGCTGGAACTACTGAAGAGCGGCGCAAAGTATTGCGCGCCATCGGGCCGGTGTGGGATGGCAACGAAGTCTGGCTGTTGGCGGCTGGTGGCACGTTGTACTTCGCGTTTCCGCAACTCTACGCTTCGAGTTTCAGCGGATTTTATCTCCCGCTGATGATGGTGCTGTGGCTGCTGATGCTGCGCGCCATCGGCATCGAGTTTCGCACTCATGTGGAAAATCCCGTCTGGCAAGGTTTTTACGACGTAATCTTTTCCCTTGCGAGCATTCTGCTGGCGATTTTCTTCGGTGCGGCGCTGGGCAACGTAATCCGCGGCGTGCCGCTTGGCCCGGATGGTTATTTCTTTGAGCCGCTTTGGACGAATTGGCGGATTGGCCCTCATCCCGGCATTCTCGACTGGTACACAGTCATGACCGGCGTGATTGCGCTGGTGCTATTGACGACGCATGGGGCTTTGTATGTCGTCACTAAGACGGATGGAGACTTGAATCTGCGCGCCCGCAAAGTCGTTCTATTGACGGGGCCGATCCAGTTACTACTCACTCTGTTAAGCATTCCTGTCACCTACCGGGTGAAGCCCGAAGTCATGAATAATTACCGCGCCCATCCGATTGGAATGCTCATTCCGGTGATTGTGTTTGCCAGTATCGGATCGATGATCTGGTTCAATGCCAAGGCGCAGGAAAAATCTGCGTTTCTGGCTTCGTGCGTCTATATCGCGGGCATGTTAGTAGGCGCGGCCTTCGCAGTCTATCCGGTGCTGCTGCCCGCGAGCACAGACCCCAGCTACAGCCTGACGATCTACAACTCCGCTGCAGGGCATCACGGGCTAATGGTGGGATTGGTGTGGTGGTGCCTGGGACTGGTCCTGGCGCTGGTGTATTTCGTCTTTATCTTCCGCATGTTTCGCGGCAAAGTGAGGCTGGAAGACGGCGGGTACTGATCGTTTTTCCGCAGAAAACTAGCTCACGAGGCCATCCTTCAGTCGTCTAATCAGGTATGCGATGCCTCGCCGCCTTTTTCCTGCTTGTCAGCCTTGCTTTCGGTCAATCGGTAAACCCGGAGCTACCGCGCAAAGACGCGGTGCGAATCCGTGAGTTCTACCGCCTGACCCCTCAAATTGCCGACAAAGTCTGGCCGGGCTGGAGTACGACTCCTGCGCCGCTCTTGCTGGTTACCAACGACGCCGAGTTTCTCACCCACTACCCCGATCCGCCGGCCGATTTCAAGAAATTCGGCGAGGGCTTCTACGTCCGGCCGCGCCACTATCCGGCCAATTTCCTCGCCACTTTTCCAGCTTTCGGACCGCAGTCGGTCATCGTCATTGGCGAAGCCGAAAACACCGACGCCAAGACCAGCACGCCGTGGCTCATCACCGTCATGCATGAGCATTTTCATCAACTGCAGGATGGTCAGCCCGGCCTTCTCGAAGCCGTGAAGGGTCTCGGTCTGGCGCGCGGTGACACCACCGGGATGTGGATGCTGAATTATCCCTTTCCCTACGACAAGCCGGAGTTGGTCAGCTCGTTTGCCCAATTGCGCGATGCTTTGCTGGCTGCGCTGAACGAGTCGGATGGCGGCAAGTTCCGGCTGCTGGCCCGGCGGTACGTCGCGGCGCGTAGGCAATTCCTGGCTCAACTTTCGGCTGACGATCGCAAATATCTAAGCTTCCAGCTCTGGAAAGAAGGCATTGCACGCTACGTTCAAGTAAAGTCTGCGGAGGCGGCAGCGACCTACAAGCCTACGCCCGAGTATGCAGCCCTGCCCGACTACGAATCGTTTGAGAGCTATGCAGCGCGAGCGCGCTTAGAAACTCTGAAAGAGCTGAAGCAGGCCGACCTCGCTAAGTGGAGGCGGGTTGTCGTGTATTCGTTTGGCGCAGGAGAAGGTTTCTTGCTGGACCGTCTCGACCCCAAGTGGCGGGAAGGTTATTTTCAACATCTGTTTACCCTGGATCCTTACTTCGAAAATTGAACGCGCACAAGGCCGAGCTAGTTTGCGGGTTGCAGACGCCGATGCATCAAAATCGCGGTTGCGACCAGCCCAATGACAGCAATCACAATCACCAGGAACCAGCCAACGTACTGTCCGGGATGGCGCAGCACGCGGATGAAGTGCCGTCCATAGTGAAAGGCGACGAAGCCGATCACGGCGTACCGTACGCCCCGGCAAATCGAAACCACCAAAAGAAATTTTCGCACCGGATACTTCAATACCCCAGCGGCCGCGAAAAACGCGCTGGTGGGAAATGGAAAAGGCACGGCCGCGGAAACAGCCAATCCTCCCGTGCCCCAACGTTCAATGTATTCCAGAAAAGTCGCCACCCGGCGTTTTCCGAATTTTTTCTGCAGATAGTTCGATCCCGCCAAACGAGCAGCCCGAAACGTAAGGTAGGCGCCGATGACGGAGCCGGCAGTGGCGACGGCGGCGTAGTAGTACCAGGGTTCCACATGCCGCGCGGCAAAAATGGCGGTCAGAATATCGGTACCACCGAAGGTGGGAAGCGGCGAGCTATCGACAATGGCAACCGCAAACAGGCCCACCACGCCCAAATGCCGCAGCATGGCGGCATAACTCGTCGCGTGTCGCGCGTGCGGCGCGGCCTTCGGAGCAATTGTCAGCGGAAGTGAAATAAAGTTCCTTCGCAAGATTGGGATCGCCAAAAAGTTGGATGTCGATTGCATGTTCTCCGATGCGGTAGGACTCTGTAAACTGTTTTTCTGATGAAAACTCGCCTGAAAGAGAAAATTGCAATCGTCACCGGCGCGGGTAGTGGGATTGGACGGGCGTGCGCTACCGCTTTGGCGCAGGAGGGAGCTAAGGTGGCATTGGTGGGCCGACGGCGCGAGCGGCTCGAAGAAGTCGCAGCTGAGATCGGGCCACTTCTGCGCTCGTCATCCAGGCGGATGTGTCGAAAAAAGATGAAATCGATCGCGTGGTGGCCGAAACGCTAGCGAGATTTGGCGGGATGAACGTCTTGCTCAACAACGCCGGAGTCCTCCACATCGGCACCGCCGAGCAGATCAGCGAAGATGAGTGGGACGAGACCTTTGCTTTGAACGTTCGCGGACTGTGGCTGCTTTCCCGCGCAGTCCTGCCTTATATGAGAAAAGCCGGCGGGGGATCGATCATCAACATCGCCTCCGTTCTTGGCATCAACGGCGCGCGCAATCGGGCTGCCTATGCGGCTTCGAAGGGCGCGGTTGTTTTGTTGACGAAGTGCATGGCGATTGACCACGGCGGAGAGAATATTCGCGTCAATGCAATTTGTCCATCGTTCGTCGAAACCGAGCTGACGGCAAAAATCATCAGCCAGTCGCCAGAACCCGAACAAAGTTCGGCAGGACCGGATTGCTGTGCATCCTCTCGGGCGGTTGGGCCAGCCGGAGGACATCGCCGGGATCACGGTCTATCTGGCCAGCGATGAATCCTCGTGGGTGACGGGTACGGCGTTTCCGGTGGACGGCGGATATTTGGCGGTGTAGCCGCTGTCATCGACAGTGACACGACCCGGTTGCTGGCCAAACCGTGGCCGCCCATTGCGCCTGTATAATCGAACTTGAGCGTAAATCCAGCCATTCTGAGGTGAGCCTTTGAACGCACACATGCCCCAGCGTCCCGGACAACAACCGCCTGCGCCGCAGCCTTTACCTGGCGTAGGAGCGATTGTCGCGGTTGGGTCGGGCAAGGGCGGCGTCGGCAAAACGACGCTTTCCGTCAACCTGGCCGTGGTTCTCGCCAAACTCGGCTACCGGGTTGGCCTGCTGGACGCAGATGTGTACGGACCCCAACGTTCCCTTGATGCTGGGCACGAACGCGCAGCCCAAAGTTGTCGGCGATCAGCGCATTGAACCGCTGGAAGCCTTCGGGCTGAAAGTCATCTCAGTCGGATTTTTGAATCCCGGTGACAAACCCCTGATCTGGCGCGGACCGATGTTGCACTCCATCATTAAGCAGTTTCTGGGTTCAGTCGAATGGGGAGAACTCGACTACCTGGTCATCGATCTCCCTCCCGGAACGGGCGATGTGGCGCTATCACTGATTCAAACCGTGCCGCTGACTGGCGCAATCGTGGTTTCGACTCCATCCGACGTTTCATTGCAAGACGCGCGCAAAGCCATTGAGATGTTCCGCCAGATGAAAGTCGATATCGTTGGCATGGTCGAAAACATGAGTTACTTCGTCTGTCCGCACTGCAATCACGAGATCGATATTTTTTCGCGCGGCGGTGCGGAGAAAACTGCGGCTCAATTCGGCGTCCCGTTCCTGGGAAACATTCAGCTCGATCCGGAAATTCGCAAAGCTGGCGATTCGGGGAAACCTGCCGCGCTCGATGGCGAGAATTCTCCGCGGACGAAACCGCTCTTCGACTTTGCCCGCAAGGTGATTGCCCGCGTGGATGAGCTCAAAGCTGCCGCCCCGGAGAGCGTGATCCAGATCCAGTAACCTACCGTGGCGTTTTACTGAACGGTGGACTTGTCGCGCCGGGCGCGCTTTTGTGGCCGTTCCTGGATCGGAGGCGCCCCTTGCGGCCCGCGCTCCAGACGTTCACTGAGCTTGGTAATCGCCAGTTGTAGCTGCAAAAGTTGGCCGGGCTGAAAATTAACATCTGGGCTGTCGAAATCGGAGATTAGCGCCTGGCAGAGTTGGTACATGGCGCGGATTCGCTCCCCCGCCAGCAGCGAAAGAACGCTTTCCGAATCCTGCTGCGTGTCCTTGAGCGTAAGGTATTGCTGCGCCGACCACGCGGTATTTCTCACCCGGTTGAGGGCATCGCGGAAATCGGTGAGGATGCGCGGGTCGAAGATCGCCTCCCAACAGCAACCGGTCCACGCGGCGAAGTTCTTCGACCGCGCTTTTAAGCCGGCCTGAAACAGTCACGAGTTGAGGCGACGCGCTCACAGTTCCTCCCTGACAGCGAAACTAGATCATATTGAACGTTGCCTTGTGGATCGACTTCCGAAGGGACTACACCCGGGGTAACGATGCGCAGGGGCATGAAATCTGCGCCAAAGGCAGGTCGCGATTTGGTAACCTGGCGCACAATCTGCTACTCTGCGGTGTTTGCTTTCCATTCCCTGCATAAGGACTAGTTGATGAACCGTAAACTCTTCCCGGTTTTTGGTGTTCTACTGATTTTTCTGTCCCTCCCACTTTTGGCTGCGGACAAGAACAAGACCACGGGGCAAGAATCGGCAAAGCCTTCCTACGAATTGCCGCAGCCCGCGACAGAAACGATTGATTACAACATGTACCAGCGGATCCGCGTCGAAGGGCTGGAGCATTCGCATGTGATGGAGTATGCCTCTGCCTTGATGGACGGGATCGGAGAGCGATTGACTGGTTCTCCCAATGCGAAGCGCGCCAACGATTGGACACGCGATCAGTTGGCGGCCATGGGCTGCGCCAACGCGCATTTGGAAGATTGGGGCGAGTTCGGCATGGGCTGGCAGCAACTGAACACCTGGGTACGCATGACTGCGCCGGATACGGCAATTTTCATCGCGCAAGCTACGCCCTGGTCGCCCTCGACCAATGGCGCAGTGTCGGGCCAGGTCGTATTAATGGACGTCAAGACCGAGGAAGACGTCGACAAGTTCAGAGGCAAAGTCGGCGGAAAGATTGTCATGCTCGGTGACATGCGCGAAGTTAAGCCGGTCGATAAGCCGCTGTTCGTGCGTGACGATGAGAAAGATCTGGCCAAGCTCGCTCAGTATCCAGTCGCTGAAGAAGGCGAGTACGCCGAGTACCTCAAACTGTTGCCCAAGCGGATGGCGCTGTTGAGGAAGGAGGGTGAGTTGTTCAGCCAGGAGCATCCGCTGGCGGTCATTATGCCCAGCCGTGACGGCCGGGACGGCGGTGGTTCCGGTGGCACCATTTTCGACGATCGCGGACTTGGGCGGTCGGTTTACAAACGCGAGACGGCTTCGCCGGCGCCCGCGGTAGTAATGGCCATCGAAAATTATGGGCGCATGTTCCGGCTGTTAAAGGCGAACGTGCCGGTCACGGTAGAAATGAATGTCGACACCAAATTCACCGGTGATCACGAGCACGGGTTCGATACCATCGCTGAGATTCCTGGGACTGACCCGAAATTGAAGGACGAAGTCGTTATGCTCGGCGGGCATCTGGATTCCTGGGCGGCTGCGACCGGGGCCACCGACAACGGCGCCGGCACGGTTGTGGCAATGGAGGTCATGCGGATTTTGAATACCCTGCAGGTAAAACCGCGGCGCACCATTCGGTTGGCGCTATGGACAGGCGAAGAACAGGGGCTATTCGGATCGGCTGGCTACGTGAAGCAGCACTTCGGTTTCGCGCCGCTCTCCACTGCTCCTGACCAACTCAAATTGCCGGAGTGGATGCGTAAGGCTGCCGGGCCATTGCAACTGAAACCGGAGCAGGAAAAGATTTCGGTGTACTTCAATCTCGATAATGGGAGCGGAAAGATCCTGGGAATCTACGGACAGCAGAATGCTGCGGCCATTCCTATCTTCAAGCAATGGATTGAGCCCCTGAAGGATATTGGCGTGACGGTTGTCACGATGCGTGACACCGGGTCGACCGACCACGAATCCTTCGACAATGTCGGAATTCCCGGCTTTCAGTTCATTCAGGACAAGCTCGATTACAGCACGCGCACTCACCACTCGAACATGGACACTTACGAACGTCTGCAGGAGCCTGATCTGGAGCAGGCGGCGACGGTGGAAGCAATTTTTGTCTACAACGCGGCCATGCGCGACCAGATGCTGCCCCGCAAGCCGCTGCCGCATCCGGAACTGGAAGGCCAGCGCAAGGCGCCGCTCAAGAACCTGATGCCGGGGGCAGTGGAAGCGCTGCCTGACAAGCCGGAGAGCAAATAGATCGAGCTTACCTCGCCGCTTGAAATGCGCGTGAGTGGAACTCCATGACCTCGGCGAGATGCGCGAGGAAGTACGACGCGCTGTGATCGCCGGGGTAGAGGTGATATTCGTGCTTGATGCCCTCGCCATCAAGTTCGCGATGCAGTTTCTCCGCGCCGACTTCAAACTCGAACTGGTCTTCGCGTCCGCAGTTGAAGTAAATGGCGAGTTGCCGAATCGCCGCGCTATTCTTTCGCGCCAGGGCAAAGGGATCGTTCTCCCGCCAGTGAGCAGCGTTAATCGGATTGCCAAAGGCCGGGCCCAGCACCGTGCCCATCGGGTCGCCCGAACGCAACATCATGTTGAGTTCATCCGGCGTTGCGGTGACTAAAGCGGCGCTCTCCGCGCTAACCGCGGAAAATAGCTGAGGATTGGCGAAGGCAAACCGTAGCGCGCCATATCCTCCCATTGAAATTCCGCCGACCGCTCTGGCGGCGCGGCCGTGCTGTGCGCGATAGTGACTTTCGATAAAGGGAATGAACTCGCGCAGCATGAAATCGCTGTAGCGCACTTTTTCGTCGGCGGAGTTTACGTAGAAGCTGGATCGCGCCTCCGGCGTGATGATCAAAAAATTGCCGATTTTGTTCTGCCGCCGCAAATCCTGGATCAAGTTCCAGCCGCCCATCTTGAAGAGCATCTGCCCGTCGGATCCCAGGCCATGCAAAAAATAAAGCACGGGATAACGCAGCGACCTGGCACCCGGAGAATCGTAATCTGCAGGCAAAAGCACGCAGTAACGAATGTTTTCTTTCAGGATTTTGCTGTTGAGCGCGTTGCAGTCGATGCGGCTCTGGGCGAATGCCAGAACCAGCTAGCAGCCACCCGATAAGAAAAATGCGGAAAAACTTCATCCCCCTACTTTACTCGTAGCGGAGGGCCTGCACGGGATCAAGGCGTGCCGCGCGCGCCGCGGGGTACAGCCCGGAGACGAGACTCACAATCACCGCGAAGGCGATAGCTCCGCCGACGAGCCACCACGGCACGTACCAAATCTGCTCGGGAGGAAAATTCTGGCGCTTGAGATAAATGTTGGTGCCCAGGTTGATGACGCGCCCGATCGTCCAGCCCAGAGCGACACCAAAAATTCCGCCGAAAATGCCCATGGTCCCGGCTTCGGCGAAAAATAATCCACGCACATCGGCATCGCTCGCCCCGATCGCTTTCATAATTCCAATCTCGCGGCGGCGCTCGAGAATCGCCATCACCAGCGTGTTAATAATTCCAATCGAGGCGACCGCGAGCGCCAGGCTTCCGAAGATTCCCAGGAAGAGGTCGAGCACGGCAAAAAATCTTCGCAGACTTTTTGTGGCGTCGGTGATGGAAAAAGTGTTGAAGCCCATTTTCTTGACCGCATCTTCGACCGATTGCACATTGGCCGGGCTGTTCACGCGCACCTCGAGGGTTGTGTATGTCGGGCTGTCGCCGGTTCGATTGGTGGTGTCGCGCAGGTCGGAAGGCTGCATCACGTGGAGAGTTTCAGCCAGCTTCAACGGCATGAAAACGCGTGCCCTTGCTTGTCCGCGCATGCTGTCGGGGTCGAGTTCGCAGATACCTACAATCTTGAGTGTTTGCTCGCGTGAGGTCACGGAATAGGCATTGCCAACGGCTTGAGAATCCACGGGCTGAGTGCTCACGCGCTCGGCGTAGCCGAGCACGAGTTGTTTGCCGAGCAGGGGCGCGAGCGAGGCAAGGCTGATCTCATCCGATCCCGGCCGCGCCTTCTTGCCCATCAAGTCGGCCGCGAACGATTTTTGCAGGATCGCTTCGGGGGCCGTCTCCGAAGAAAAGAAATTGCCCTGCATTCCCTCGAAGGCATCGTTGCTCTTTGCAGATGCAGGAATGCCAGCGACCATCGCAAGGTGCGGCTGATCTTCATACCGCAATTCACTGACGAATCGAATGTCCGGATAGGCTTCGCGGACATTCGGAAGCTGCTCCAGTTTTTGGCGCGCGGTCTCGTCGAGCGCTGGACTATCGGCGGGCGCTGGGCCGTTTTCCTCTTGCTCGCGATTAAAACCTCTTAAGTCGCGTCGCGAGGTAACAACAACAGTGTCGAAGAGCCCTGACTTTTCCAGGCGGCGGTTGGCCAATTGCTGCAGTCCGATGCCGAGCGAAAGCATGGCAACCAGGGATGCGACGCCGACTGAGACGCCGATGGTGGTCAGGGAATTCCGCAGAATCGATTCGCGCAGATTGCGCACGGCTAACTCGGCGGCATCATAGAGTTTCACTGGCTCCCTCCGCGCGTGCTGAGTGCGTTCTGCTCGTCGCTGGTCAGTTTGCCGTCGGCAAGCGAGATCATTCGCTTCGCGTAACGCTCGGCCAGCGAGCGTTCGTGCGTCACCATCAACACTGTCATTCCCACGACATCATTGAGCTCACGGATCAGCTGCATGATTTCAGTGCCGGTGTGGCTGTCGAGATTTCCGGTTGGCTCATCCGCCAAAAGGATTTTCGGCTGATTGATCGCAGCCCGGGCCAGGGCGGCACGCTGCTGTTCACCGCCAGAAAGTTCAGCCGGACGATGGCGCAGCCGCCGTGACAAACCCACGCGTTCGAGCGCGCGGCGAGCCATCTCCAGGCGCTCGGCGCGGGCAACTTCCGCGAAGCGAAGCGGCAGCTCCACGTTTTCAAGCAAAGTCATGGTGGGAATCAAATTGAACGATTGAAACACCATGCCGACGGTGCGCAGACGATACTTGGCAAGCTGCTCGCGCGGCAACAGGCCCAGATCATTTCCCTCGACGACCACCTGTCCCGAGGTCGGCCGGTCAAGTCCGGCAATTAAATTCAGGAGCGAAGATTTTCCCGAACCGGACGCGCCGAGCAGCGCCACGAATTCTCCTGAGCCGACGGAAACTGAAATCCCATCCACCGCGCGGATCAGCACATCTCCCATTGGATAATGACGGCAGACATCTGCCACGCGAATGATGCGACCGTTGTGCTCGCCTTGGCTCATTAGCTGAACGTTCCCTTGACCAGTCGCAACGCGTCGGCCAAATCCGACGCCGGTTTGCCACCGTTCCGCGAATCGTCCGCAGCAACCGAGTCACCCTCGCCCGGCGCCAGAAACAGATTTTGCTCCACGCCGTGTTGTTTGGTGTACAGCTCAAAATAGCGGCCGCCGAGGGCGTAAAGTTCATCGTGGGTGCCGCGCTCGACGATTTCCCCGTGTTCCATGACCAGAATCTGATCGGCGCGGCGGATGGTTGAAAGCCGGTGCGCGATCACAAAGGTCGTGCGTCCCTGCATCAGATACGACAGTCCCTGCTGGATCAGGGCCTCCGATTCCGAATCAAGACTCGAACGTCGCTTCGTCGAGAATGAGAATGCGCGGCTCGGCGAGAATGGCGCGCGCAATCGAAATACGCTGACGCTGGCCGCCTGAGAGCTTTACGCCACGCTCGCCAACAACGGTGTCGTATTTCTCCGGGAAAGTTTCGGCGAATTCGTCGACGCGCGCGATCTGGCAGGCACGGAGCACGGCTTCGGGCGTCGCATCCGGACGGGAGAATGCCACATTCTCGCGGATGGTGCCGTCGAAAAGAAAAGATTCCTGCAGCACCACTCCCAGTTGCGTGCGGTACGAATCGAGACGCACCGTGCTCAGGTCAATTCCGTCTACCAAAACTTTGCCTTGCGTCGGCACATGGAAGGCGGCAATCAGCCCGATAGTCGTGGACTTTCCAGAACCGGAGGATCCGACCAACGCTGTTACTGTTCCCGGCGATGCTTGGAACGAAACGTCATGCAGTACGGTACGCGAGCCGTCGTAACTGAAGCTGACATGATCGAACTCGATGGTCCCTTGGATCTCGCCCAGCGTGCGAGTTCGCGCTGGGTCATTCGTCTTCTTTTCGTTCGGAGAGAATTTCGTGCGAGCGCTCGAGTCCGGCCAGCGCTTCCGTGATCTGCGTTCCGACTTGAACCACACTCACGATGGGAGTAATCAAGAATCCCAGAAACAGCGTGTAGGTGAAAAAGCCGCCAATGGTCATTTTGCCGGCCGCAATCTGGTGCGCGCCGACGTACATGATCACGGCGCCAATTCCGCCCATCAGAAGACTGCCGGAAAGCGTCATGAACGAAGTCGCAGTTAAACTGCGTAGCACGTTGTCGAGCAATCGCTGCACGCCGCTGGAAAATACAGTTTCTTCTCGATCTTCGGCGTGGTATCCCTTCACCACGCGAACGCCCCCGAGCGACTCAGCCAGCCGCCCGGTGACCTCAGCATTGATCTTGCCGCGCTCGCGAAAAATCGGACGAATCGTGCCGAACACCCATTTCAGCGCCAGAGCGAAGAGCAGCAGAAACCCGAAGGCGAGACCGGTCATCAGAGCGCTGATGCGGAACAGGACGCACAGCGCAATGGCCGCAGTCAGTAGTCCTCCCACCAGGTCGACAAGCCCCGTGCCGACGAGGTTCCGCACGCCTTCCACGTCGGTCATGATTCGTGACACAAGAACGCCGGTCTTGTTGGAATCGTGAAAGGCAACCGAGAGGCGGTTAATGTGGGCCTGCACCTTGCGGCGCAGTTCGGCGATGAGGCGTTGCGCCGCTTTCGAGAGTAGTTGTGTCAGTGCGAACGAGGTCACGCCCTGAATGATGGTCGCCAACAATACCACCAGCACCAAAGATTTCAATTGCTGGGAATGCCGTTTGACGATGACCGTGTCGATAAAAAACTTGGTGGAATACGGGAGAACCAGGCCGGAAACCCGGTTGATGACCATCAGCAGAAAGCCCAGCGCCAGCACGCCCCGACGCGGACGGGCAGGTCCCAGATGGTCGGCCAGATCGCCGAAAGCGGCTTGGCGGCGGATTTTGTTCGGGATGCGGCTTGGGGAACGGCGCTCACGGATGTAGTTTAGACTGCCGCTGGCATCGATTGGCTTCATTTTGTGCGGTTTTGCGACCGTGACTGTCCTAAAGCCACAATGACCAGATGGCATCGACACAAGAGTGCGTAATGGCCGAGGCGGCAATGCGCTGACGCTCTCGCCACGCCCGGCCATAGAAAATGCCGGCAATCGCGGCCAGCAAAACGTACCGCCAATTGAAGTGCGATCCCAGACGATTGAAGTGGGCCAGCCCGAAGATTGCCGCAGTAATGCACAAAGCTGAGGTCTGCCCCACTCGCCGCTCGATGAGATTTTGCAGCCATCCGCGAAAATAGATTTCTTCCGGAACTGCGATCGCGAAGAAGGTCACCAGCCATGTTCCGATCGCAATGCCCGGTCCTGGCCGATGCGGGCGAAAGTGCAAGAATCCCAGCCACAATCCCAAGGGCACTGCGATGGACGCATAGAACAACAATTCCCGCAGGCCGGTGCGAAGATCGCTCAGTCGAATTCTCAGGTCGAAGCCTACGCCGCTCAACTGACGAATCGCGAGAAAGCCGTAGAGCCCCGAATCCAGCAGAATGATTTTGTTGACGACGTGAAGACGCACGGGCCAGGGCGCCTCGAACCAACGCATGTCCACTGCCAGACCAAGCAGGAGGAGAATCGTAAAATCGCGCCAGTTGCCGCGTTGCTCGGGATCGGCCTGCGCTGCGCGAAACAAAAGTACCGCGACCAGAATCGGCAGTCCCAGATAGAGCAGCAGCCAATCGGGCTGAACTCGCACCGCGATCATGTACGGAATGCCGAAAATTGCCGGCAGAACCAGCCGCGCAGCAATCGGCATTTTTCCGCAGGCTGCGACCACCGCGTCTCCTGCGAATCCAAACGCCAGTAAGGGAGTCAAGGCCCAAGCCGTCGCCAGAATATCGAGGTAGGTCCAGCCTTGCACAGGTTCATCCTAAAGGAACCTGGTTGTGGGACGGTCGCGGTTGGATGACAGATTCAGTTACACTAATAAGAGTCTTGACGGTCCAGCCGTCACTCCAGAGGAACAAGTCCGCATGTCTTCCGTGAATCCCGGCCATCAGCCCGATCCGCTTTCGCAGGCGGGGTTGCATTCGAGCGACAGCCAGCAGATCAATCTGTTACTGGCCGGCGACTGGGAGAAGCCCCTCTGGAAGCGGCTGGCACAGGATTTTCGCGACCGCTTCGCGCCCGAGCACTTGCCTCCGCTGCATTTGACTTCGCGTCCCATCGACGTTGGCATGTTGCAAAGCGACCGCTTGAACACGCCGTGGTTTCGCACCGTTTTCACCAACGTTGGCGACGTAATTTCGCCGGAAAATCTTCCGCCGCTCCAACTCGAATCCGCGCCCGAGGATGTGGGCGAACTCATTTCTGACCAGATGAGCCACATGTGGTGACCTCGCTGCTGCGCAATCTCGCCGACCGGGTAGCGCCCGAGCGAGTGCCGGCGTTGCAAGTGACTTCGAAGCCGATGGAGCTGCGCTCCGAGTCGGATCTTCTGCAGGCCCGAGCTGGTCTGCGACCATCGATACACCAAAAGTATTTCTGCCGGATGCGCCACGGCCGCAATTTACTCTGACTTTACCGGCCACGTCTCCTCAGCCAAAGGTCGATTCCGCGCAATTGGAGTTCGTCCATACCGTCGAAGCCGACCTGAGAAGAGATTTACGGCGTTCGGTGTTTCGTCAGCGGCTCTGGGTTTCTTTCGCGGTGCTCGAAGTTGCCACCCTCATTGGGTCGCTTTTCTTCTGGAAGTAAACTTATTTCTTGAACTCCGCGGTTCTCTGACCCGCCGCAGTTTCTACCAGTTTCTGAATCGGCGCAACCACCATCAACAGTAATTGCGCCTTCTGTTGCTGCGCGTTTTCCAGGATCGTCAGTTGTTCGGTCTTCCATGAGTCGGGCGGCTGCTCGGCTTGATCGATGTAGTCGAGCGCCTGCAATCCAATCGTCGCCAACGCCGAAAGGCTTTGCGAAAGCGGCGCAACTTCCTTCCACAGGAACGACTGCGACTCCAGCGCCTCCAGCTTGCCCTGATTGTCCTGCCAGCGCAAAAGTAGATTTCTCACGGTTTGTTTGGTAGCGGTATCCGCGCGTCCCGCAATCAGCGCATCGACCATTTCAGAAAAATTGCGCGCCAAAATGCTTTCGGGATGAGCGGCGTCGATCAGGCGATCCAGTGGAACCAAACTCGTTGGCGTTTCCGGAGCGGTTTCCTCGCGGGTGTAGTCTTTGACCGGCTCAACCACATCGGCCAGCATGCGCAGCGCAGAAATATCGTCGCTGCCGGTAATGCGCCGCAGCATCGGTTCGTAATAAGAGTTGTGCGTAAGGCCGCGCCATTCGAGCCAGCGGCTGGTTACCGCCAGGCGCTCATACATCGAATCCACGTCTCGCACATCTGCTGGCGACCACAAGCGTTCCGCGATTGCAGCCAGCCGCGGCCAGATGCGGGAGTCGATATTTTCCGTCGACACGTACTCCGACCACATGCAGGCTTCGCCCCCGAGGATGAGCTTTTGCTCCTCCGGCGTGAGTTTGGCTGCGGCCTCGCCGAGCGGATCGACTGCGTAATGCTGCGCCGCCGGCCACATCAAGTCGAGATAATATCCATACGACAATAAGCCGCGAAATCCCTGCTTCGCCGCAATCGCAGGCGAGGGGACTTCCTCGCGCCATGCCTGAATCACGATGTCTTTGGGCAGGTCGGGCTGCAGAATTTCATCCCATCCGAGCATGGTCTTGCCGTGTTTGCGCAGAATTTTCTGCAGCCGCCGGTTGAAATATGCCTGCAACTCCCGATTGTTCTTGAGGCCATGCGCATGCATGAAAGCCTGAATTCTGGGATTCGCATCCCATTGCTTGCCGTTGACCTCGTCGCCGCCAACGTGAAAATAGGGATCGGGGAAAAGAGCCGCCATTTCGCCGAGGAACTTGTCGAGAAATTTGTACGTCTCTTCTTTTGTTGGGTCCATCGCCGCATCGAAAATTCCCCACTTGCGCTCAACCTGATAAGGGCCGGGCCCGCTGGCCAGATCGGGATAACCGGCGAACCATGCCGTGCTGTGGCCGGGCATGTCGAATTCCGGAATGACGCGAATGCCGCGATCAGCCGCGTAGGCGATGATCTCCCGGACTTGCTCCTGCGTATAGAAAAGGCCATCCGAACCCATTTCATGCAGCTTGGGGAATTTCTTGCTTTCGATGCGGAAGCCCTGATCGTCGGAAAGGTGCCAGTGAAAAACATTGAGCTTCACCGCTGCCATGCCGTCAAGGTTTCGTTTCAACATTTCGATGGGCATGAAGTGGCGGCTCACGTCGATCATCAGCCCGCGCCAGGGGAAGCGCGGCTGATCGTGAATGGTGAGTGCGGGAACGAAAAAGCCGTCGGTTCCAGTCTGCACGAGTTGCAGAAAAGTCTGCAGCCCGCACATTACACCGAGAACGGTCGCTGCGTTTAACTTCGCGCCATTGGCCGTGACTTCAAGCGCGTACGATTCCTCTTCGCCAAGCTGCGGCAAACCTTCGCCCTCGTGTTCCACGTTGATCACGAGATTCGCATTCGCTCCGCTGGTGATTTTCAACCCCAGCCTCGGAAGCGCCGTTTGTTTCGCCAGATCGTCGAGGAACAGTTGCACAGTTACGTTGAGGCGTGGCCCCGGCTGGCCTGTAATTGAGACAGAAAAGCTTCGGCTTACCAGCAGTTGGCCATTTGCCAGTTGGACGCTGGCGGGCATCGGCATCAGATTGAGTTGCGGTTCAGTTTCTGCGAACGAGAACGATGCAATCACGAGGAATGGAATCACGAAACCGACGATGGTTCGCAAGCAGGCTCCTGAGTAGAAGCCGCAGAATATTAGAAGCGTGGACGCCAGGCAACTCCGCTGCCATAGGCATCAATCCGGAAGCGAGCACGCTCCCGGGCCGCGCGGATCGCCGCAAGCACCACAAGATCCGCCGGCGCGAGCTCCGCTGGCCGCGCTTGTCGAGCCGCTCGACGATACCGCAAACACGGAAAGCTGTGGCGCCAAATTCTTGCTCTCGCACTTGGGACATGCGGCTTTTTGTTTGCCGTACACCAGGGCCTCGAACGAGTGGTCGCAATCGCGACAGATATATTCAAAAATCGGCACAGAACCACTCCTGCGAAAAATCGCTGACTTCCTCTCCATTAGAATCAATTGGTGGGAAAATCGCAATCCGATGCTTTCGTCCCCCGCCGCCACCTGCGCGGGGGACACGTTCAAACCATCGCCAGCTTTTTTCTTTCGCGCCGTTTTAGTCTTGGCAAGGGAGAAGAACGCTGCATCGAAGTTGAGCCAGGAGTGCGCATTTTGTGTCATTGCCATTGGCAGGCCGAACGGCGCAATGCGCTGACTGTGATTCTGGTGCATGGCCTGGAAGGTTCGAGCGAATCGCAGTACATGCTCGGGATTACCGAACGAGGCTTGGCCTGCGGCATGAATGTCGTACGCATGAACCAGCGGAACTGCGGCGGCACGGATTCATTCTCGCCCACGCTGTACCACTCGGGCCGCTCGCGGGACGTAGCCGCCGCCGCGCAACATCTGGTGAACGAAGAGCAACTCTCACGCTTCGCGTTGGCAGGATTTTCCATGGGCGGAAATTTGGTATTGAAAACCGCCGGCGAATGGGGCACGGAAGGGCCGCCGCAATTCCGCGCCGTCGCCGCGGTGTGCCCGGCGATGGAGCCTTGGCCCATCGGCCGACGCGCTTCATCTGCGCAGCAATCGCCTGTATGAGATTTATTTTGTGTGGAAGCTCCGCCGCCGTTTGGCCAATAAAGCGCGCCTGTTTCCCGAGACGTTTGACGTTAAGCGTCTGCGCGGCGTCGCGACTCTGCGCGATTTCGACGATAAAATCACCGCTCACTACAGCGGTTTCGCGGGCGCCGACGATTATTACGAGCGCGCTTCCGCAAGCAAAGTTGCCGATCGCATTGCGGTGCCAACGTTGATCCTGCACGCCGCCAACGATCCCTTCATTCGCATTCTGCCGGCAACGCGGGAAAAGATTCGTAACAACTCCAACATTACTTTCATCGAGAGCGACGACGGCGGCCACTGCGCCTTTCTCGCCGATCGCGATGGCGCCGATAACCATAGGGACGACGGCCACTGGGCCGAGCGCCGGGTAGTGGAGTTTCTGCGCAACTTCTGATCCTTACTTTCCAGGTTCCCTGAACGACTGTCCGATACAATCGCTCCTGTGCAAGCTGATTTTGCCGTCGAACTTGGCGCTGACGATGAGACTCTCGAGCTCCCCTGGCACGACGAAGCCACCGGCTTGCGCTATTACGATCTGAAACGTCATCCCGAGATGCTGGCTAACATTGAAGAAGCCCAGCGCGAACCGGCGTTGCGAGAATTTCTGTCCGCCATCAATTCAGGCGCGAGCATCCTGGAAACCGCGAAATGCGACGCGTGGCCCAGCAGCGAGATCAATCCTGACGAAGAAATTGTCGGCGCAGCCCAGAAGTTTGGATCGTATATAGATTTATTTTTCGCCGAAGAAGAAAATCGGTTCGCTTTTCTGCGGCACGAGGAGTTCGCAAAACAGCTGGTTGCGCTGCTCAACACGTCTCCCGAAATTCCCGCCGCGGCTGAATTCCTGATTCGCCGCTGCTACTACCAGCACCGAGAAGAAGTCCGCGTGGGCTTTTACTTTACCTTCTATCTGTTCGGCTATGGAGACGAGCCGCCGCAAGCGCACCAGCGCTGGGTCATCGGGTTGAAATTGGTGAAGAATGCGATACGGCAGCTCTCTGCCTGAGGCTCACGCGCGTGCCGGCCGGCGCAGCCACGCGAGCAGTTCTTCGCCCCGGCCTTTCAGACGGGTGCGCGCCAGCGACAGCAGGAGCATCGCGAGAAAAATCGTCAGCAGCCCGAACGAGGCGGAGCGGATGTCCTCGGCGCGTTTTGGCAGAATCGAAAATCGTCCGTAGACAAATTCAATGTGCACCCAATACACGAGCAGCGATGTTTGCCCGAGTTGCACCAGCGGGCTGAATCCCCATTGCCCCGCGCCCCAACGGCACCACGCGTAAACCAGCGCCATGATTAGCAGGAGCAATCCCACGCGAATCAGAAAAAAATTCGGGCTGGTGTGCCAGAAGTCGTAAACCGCATAAAGCTGCCAATGACTCGCGTCCAACGACTTTCCAATCGCCATCAGTGCCAAGCCCGCTGCGCCCGCCAGCGCAAACGTTGCGGCGCCGCGCTGCTTCGCCCAGTCACTCAAAAGAAAAAATCCGACCGCGAGTCCGGCGAACGAAAACGCCGCCCAGGGGAAAATAGGAAACAACCACGGCTGCGGCTCACCGAGGTTGTGTACGCCGTTGATGTACGATTCGAGTGGCCACGGCAGCCAATGTGGACGCCAACCGGTCCACAGCAATGGAGTCAGCAGGGAAATCACCAGCGCAACAGCCGCCGCGCCCGAGGGCAACGTCCATCGTGTCTCGCGACCGAGCGCTAGCGCCACCCAGCAAAACGCGCCCATCAGCATCATCGAAATTCCAATGACATTTAGAACATCCACTCGGAACAAATCACTCCACGGCGCCCAGCCCCAGGCGATCAGGAATTCCTGCAAACGAAAGAGCAGCCCCAAGCCAACGATCTCCGCGCCTCGGCGGATGGTCGTGCGCGCCACCGCGCTGATGGGCAAATCCTTCTGCAGCAATTTTCCCGTGACCAGCGCGACCGAAATTCCCGCGAGAAAAAGAAATAAAGGTGCAGGCAGAGTTCCGCCGAGCTGCGACCACATGAAGAACGTCGTCTTGCGCGCGTCGCCACTTAGCCAGGAATCGTAGCAATGGGTTTGGAACATCAGCACGCAAGCCAGGCCGCGCATCCAGTCAATGTAGGCGAGGCGGGATGTTCGGGCCGCAGGCATCAGGAAATGGACAGATGATTCTGCCTCAGGCGAGTGCGAAGGTCAAAAGTTGGGATAAATTCGATCAAGAGAGCCGGGCGCGACTACGACCTTGCGGCCGACCGCGCCTTATCGCCGCTCGCCGAGTGCAGCGTCTCCAGCGCCGGATAAGACACGGGCACGGTCAGCGTCTGCTCTGGAGGAGTTTTTCCATTGCGAATGGCTTGGACCAGCATCTCGATGGCAGTTCCAGCATTGGGAGGAATGTAGATTGTGGCGGCAAGCAATCCCTGGCGAACCCAGGCCTGTCCGCTGTTCGGAAGCCCGTCGCATCCCAGATACGGTATGCTCAGCCAGCGATCGCGCGACGCTCCTGCCGGCATTTGATAAAACGCTTTACGCGCCCCGATCGCCATCGAGTCGTCTTGTGCCACCACTGCATGAATCTGGGTCTGATGCAACGTTGAAAGCCGCAACCACGAACTGACCATGCGGAACGAACTTTCTTCGGTCCAATGCGCTTTCATCGGCTTAACGTTGATCGTCGCCGGCTTGGTCCCGTACATTCCCAAGCTTCGCTGTTTTGCCGCTAGGCTTTCTGCCGGCCCTTGAATGTAAAGCACAGATCCGCCGTCCGGCAAAAGCGCCGCCAATTGCCGCCCCTGAATGCGCCCAATTTCTTCGTGGTTTGAAGTCAGCGAGAATGCCGGAACGCGGTGCGATCTACGCAACTCTGCGATGTACTCGACTTCGCGGTTCAGCACCACCCATCCAATGCCGGCCGCCGCGGCCGCACGCGCCACTTGCGGCATGGCGGTCCCTCCAGCCGGCTCGAACAAAATTGCATCGGGATGCGTCGTCGACTCCGACTGGATGATCTTCAACAACTGCTGGCTTTGGGTGATGGCGTCGTTGTCCGCCGACAGAATTTGCAGCTGCCCGCCCAGACGCTTGCAGGCATCCTCAGCCGCGCTGGCCTGTTCCAACTGATAATCGTTGTCGTTATTAGTCAGGGAAAGTACGAAGGTCAACTTCTTCATGAAGCGCACTCTGCTACGCCCATGATATCTTGCATCGCCGCTGCGACCGAGTGACCTTGGTAATCGTACTGATTCACTTTGGTGTTCAGCTTCGACTCCGCCGTCGGTAGCGTAACTCCACAGCTTCTCGCCGGTGCTGGCGTTCAGCGCGTACACCTTATTGTCGTTCGAGCCGACATACACCACCCCATTCGCTACTGCGGGTGAGGAATCGACTCCGCCGCCGGTAGCGTAGCTTCCCAGCTTCTGGAGACTTCCAACATTGTTGACGTTGAGCACATGCTCATAAGGGTTCCAGCGCCTCATGTCTCGCGTGTGGAACTCGGTCCAGCCGGCTGGGACATTGAGTGGCGACAGCGCGACAAGATGCCCTGCGAGGAACAAAATTGCCAAGCCGATCAGACAGAACTGGCGGCGACGCTGAGTGAGACGTTTTCGATTGAGTTTCGTCATTAAAATTTCTGCGCAGAATCCCGGCCTACTGACGCGTGATGCACTTCCTTTCAGCCGCTGGGGGACGCGGCGCGGGCCGAGCAGCACAAGTATCCTCCTGCCCAAACGGAGCGGTCAAGGCTGGATTTGTAAGTTGCCCAAATGAAGCGATCATAGGCAAAAACTCTGATGACTTAGACCAACGAGTATGGTCTAGGATGTCCTTTGAATATCTCGTGGAGGTAGACAAGCCAGAGCCTTGGTCCGATCCATTCGAACTCGAGTCAGGTCGTAACGCTTACGCTTGCTTGTGCGATGGCGCTTCCCGACAGGCCCGCAACGGCCGCGAAAGAAAGGAGTAGAAGACGGACAGACGGAGCCCAAAGAATTCTCATGCCGACTCGCCTCCCCGCGAGTTGCTGCAAGATTGAAGGCTGTAACCAGGCCGACTAAGACCAGAAAAATTCACAGCTTCGAAGCTACATTGCCCACAATGTTTGCCGTCCAGATATTCGCGCCGTCGAACGCGATTCCCACCGGCTCGTACATTTGGTTTTGGCGCAGCGGGCAGGCTCCGCTGAGGTAAACACCATCTCTCGGACGCAGTTCCGAGAGGCAAGCTACGCTCGGAAGGGTGAACCATACATTCTGCCCGTCGAATGCGACACCGAAAGGCGGCCCTCCTGTAGTAAACGTGCCCAGCACAGCACCGTCCATGGCCCGCAATTTGGTCGTGGTACTATCTCCATTGTTCGCCACCCAAATATTTGCTCCGTCAAACGCGATGCCTGACGGGTTGTGCCCTACGGCGAAAAGCCCCGCACTTGACCCATCCTCCTTGAGGCGAGCTACCGTGTTCCCGTTGTAATTTGTGATCCAAACGTACCTGCCGTCGAATGCGGCCCCCCCAGTGGCGGTGCCGCCAGTGTTGAAAGTCCCCAGGTTCTTCCCGTCGATGGCGCGCAGCTTGGTGACAGTGCCACTATTACCGTTTGGCACCCATATGCTGCCCCCGTCGAAAGCCATCCACGCTGGCCCCGAACCGACGGCGAATGTACCCAGGGTTTTCCCGTCGCTGCCGCGTAGCTTTGTAACCGTGCTGCCGGGGTTGTTAGAGACCCAGATGTTTGCTCCATCAAAGGTCGCGCCAAAGGGATTGCCACCCGCCGGGAACGTGCCAAGAACCGTTCCGTCGCTGGCACGCAGCTTGGTTACGGTGCCGTCCTTGGAATTGGCAGTCCAGATGTTTTCGCCGTCAAAGGCCAAACCGTAGGGCGCGTTGCCCACGGTGAAGTTGGTGGTTTGATTTGCCGAATACCATTTCAGCAGCGCCACCTTCAGCGGGTTCGATAGCGGCGGCGCTCCCGAGCCAGCGGACTGGTTCTGCGCTCGCACTGCGTTGTTGAGGCTGATGGGCAGCAAGCTCGCCCCGACCAGCGCGGCTAGGATAAGACACGTTCCGAAAACTACGCGTAACTTCATAAACGGCTCCAAATTGTCCCAGGATTTCAGCGGTGCTGCCTAGTAGAACTCCACGAAAAAACGACTAAAGATTAAATAAACTTTGGGGGGCCGACATCACGCTGCCTTACCGAGGCAACGCTCCTCAGGTAAAGCAGCACCAACTTATGCCCGCTCCCCTGGGGTGTCAAGCTAATAGATCGTCAAAACATCTGAACTGGAAAAGCAGCGTTTCTGCAGCTGGATTTCGTAGGTGTTGTTACCGGGCGTTTACGCTCAAAACCCGCCTAGTTAGAACATCGAATGTGGTTTTAGGATGCCCTTCGAACATCCATTCGAACTCCAGTCAGAACAAATAAATCACATTCGCTGCCGTGGTGAACTGGTGGTTGGTGAATCCGGCTCCCAGGCGAAATGTGTTCTGGTCGGAGAAGTCGCGGCGAAATTCGCCGCGCAGCGCAACTTTGCCATCGGCACGCTTGAATTCGTGCCGGATGCGTGAGAACTTGGCCGGCAAATCGTACTCGGGCGTGAGAGTAAATCCGCGGAGAGTCTGCGTGGTTCCCGTGCGGCTGCCCCCGATATCGGCAAAAACCTCGCCGCGAAACGCCAGCGAGAACGCTTTGGTGAAGCTGTATTTTGAATATCCGGCCAATCCCTTCCAGATGGCGTCGCTGCCGTTGGTCGCGGCGTGGTCTTCGTCGGCGTAGAGGCCATCGAACGCGAGGCTGAGACGCGGCAACACCTTCCACGTGCCGACTAGCTCGTAAAGGCTGCGTTTATCGTGATCGTTGTGCGGCTTCTCGGGGCCGTGCAAGAAATTGAAAGTCAAAGTTGTATTCTTCGAAGTCACTACCGCGACTTGACCTCCGAAGGTTACCCCTCCATTCAACCGGGTCACCGCGTCGCAACCATTGGTGACAAGCAACGCACCGGAAATACGGCCGCTGAACGGATAACTCAACTTCAGCCCGGTATGGGTAAAAGGCAGTCCGTAGCCGAAGATGAATCCGCGGCTGAAATTGTCGTTATAGCCGTCGTAACCGCCGATGACTTCATAGCCAAAGTTCGTGGCGAATTTCCCCAGATCGAGGCGCAGGCCTTTTCCTGACGGGGATGATGTAGCTGATGTAGGCCTCGGGAATATCGAAATGGTGCGCGATGCCAGTGGTGGTGTTGCGAAACATCCCGTACGAGGCTGTGACCTCGGGAACGCCCGAACCGCCAATCATGTTGTAGCGAAAGCCGAATTGTCCGGGCTCGCCGACGGGATGCTGAATCACAAGCTGGGCGACGTTGAGTTGCGGATCGTTATCGGTGAAATCGAAGACGCGAAACTGGTTGATCCGCGGGATAGGATCGTTGGTGTTGTAAGTATAGGAGAGGGACATGTACCCGTCGGTCGTAATTCCTCTCAGCCACGACTGGTTTCAACCGGATCGGCAGGACGGCGGCGGCAGTGTCGGCAAGGTTCTGGGCAAATAAAAACGGGGATGATGCAAGCATCATCCCCGTAAGAATCACGTGCCACAAGAACTTCCGTTGCTGGCTCCGCGCGATCATCGCCTTTGTGCATCAGCGGCCGGCACGCACCAAATGGTGAATCACGTCCCTGTCGTCGAGTTCCTCGTAGGCATGTTCGCCGTGCAGCGACTCGTCCAGACCAATCTCCTCCGACGCCTCACTGACCTTCACCGTGGTGAAGGCATCGATGATCCGCAGCATGGCGTAGGTAAACGCGAATGCCCATACTGAGGAGAAGACGACCGCGGTCACCTGCTTGAGCAGGAAAACCGGATCGCCATAGAGCAACCCATTCGCGCCTTCGGGATTGAACTGCTTGTTGGCAAAGATGCCCAGCATCACGATGCCAAGAAAACCACCAACGCCGTGCACTCCCCATACGTCGAGCGCGTCGTCCCAGCTTCAGCTTGTTCTTCATTTCGACGGCGTAGTAGCAAACCACGCCAGAAACGATGCCGATAATGACAGCCGTTGTCGGGGAGACGTATCCCGCAGCAGGAGTTATGGTCGCCAGTCCCGGCCACTGCGCCGGTAAGCAGTCCCAGGAATTTCGGCTTCTTCTCGTCGCAGCCATGCCATCAACAGCCAGGCCACGGCGGCAAACGAAGCTGCAACATCGGTGTTCAGGAATGCCGTCGCGGTGACGGAATCGACTCGCATTTCACTGCCGGCATTGAACCCGTACCATCCGAACCACAGAAGTCCGGTGCCGAGCGCCACCAGCGGAATGCTGTGCGGCCCGCGATCGGCCACGCGGCGCTTGCCGACATAGATTACGGAAGCTAACGCCGCAATCCCGGCGATGTTGTGCACCACAATGCCGCCGGCAAAATCTTTCACTCCCCATTGCTGCAGGAAGCCGCCGCCCCAAACCATGTGGACGAACGGGAAATAAACGAACGTCAGCCATGCGGTCAGAAACAGCATGTAGGCCTTGAAGGTGACGCGGTTAGTGAACGCCCCAGAAATGAGAGCCGGAGTAATAATGGCAAACATCATCTGATACGCAACGAAGACGAACATGGGAATCGTGGGGTTCGGCGATGGCGTGCTGAGATCGATCCCGCGAAGGAAGGCGTTGTGGAAGTTGCCGATGACTCCGTGCCAATCGCCGCTGAAGCACAGTGAATAGCCGTAGAGATACCAAATGACGGTGGTCCAGCCCATGGAAACGAAACTCTGAATCATGATGGCCAGAACGTTTTTGCGGCCGACCAGCCCGCCATAGAAGAATGCCAGTCCCGGCGTCATAAGCATGACCAGGCTGGTGCATAGAATCATGAAGCCGGTGTTGCCGGTGTCGAGATGCAGCATAGAAGATCCTCCGCGGAGATGTGTACGAAGGCTCGCGGATGAGCGAGCGGGTGCCGAACTCGCAACCGCGCAGGTGGAGGGCCCTCAGACCCAGATGCGCGGAAAGCAATGTTACATTACGAGGCTGGACTTGTCAGGAGGAAAACTCAGTGCGGGATGTCACAAGGGAGTGTGATGGGGGAACAGGGCGACGCCGGCTCGGGCTGCCGGAGCAGATGTCCAACGTGTCTAAGGCGTGTTCAGATCTCGGTCATCGCCCGGCAACCGGCGCGAGAGTGGAACGCAAGATGATGACGGCTTAGGGCCAAAAGACTCGGGCGATGGCCTAGAACCGGCAGCCCTGTCACTTCGTCACGACAAATTAACAAAATGATTCTGTCGGTAGCAAGTTAAAATGTCCGGTTTTTGTAGCAAGTGAAATGTCCGGTTTCAAAGTTGTGCCCTCGCCGTTTGGGTGGGGTTGGTTTTGGGGATGGGGTTGCAGGGGAAGGGGGCAGTTCCCCTTCCCCTGCTCGTCTCTGTAGAAGCTTTGGCCGACAAGGGTGTTCCGCTGGCGTCATAGCGACCCAGGCAATGCGGTCCGTGGGTGAGACTCAAGGTTCCATTCAGGTGTTGATGCACCACCACCTGGCAACCCGCCAACGTCGCCCGCCAGCGCACCCGCTCGATCTGCAAGCTCAGATTCTGAAAGCTCACCGTGTTGTCGCGGTTCACGCTGCGTTCGAACTGCAGCGAGAAAATCCGTTCCAGGTCACGATTCCGGCAGGGCACAAAAGCATGGCCCCGCTGCCTGGGTGCGACCTGAAAACGGCGATTGAACTCGGCGATGTAATCTTCCCGCAGGAACCGGTTCGCCGCCTCCAGCGTCTCCAGCTGGCGCAGCCGCAACTCCTGCGGCAAGCGGCCCTGCCAAGTGCCGAAGTTGCGCTCGCTGCGCCCACGCGCTTCCGGCGAGTAGGCCGGGATCATCTGCACTCCCAACTCCTGCAACGCCCGCCCCACCTGCGTGCGGCGATGGGAGTCCACCTTGCCGCCCACCTTCGGCGTCAGCCAGAAATGGCTGCCCCGATCGCTGTACAGCGCGCAGAACACGCCTTTGCGCTCGATCACCTCCCACAGTCCGGCCATCACCGTCGCCGTCGATTCCTCCTCCACCAGTTGGGCGTAGTAAATCTCGCTGGTGGCATCGTCCAGAATCACGATCAGGTCATACCAACGTTCGTCCTGAAACCACTGGTGGCGGCTGCCGTCGATGTGCAACAGCATCCCCGGCAACGGCCGCCGCTCGCGCCGTTTGCGATGCGCCCCGCGCTTGCGTCCTCGCGCCACCAGCCCCGCTCCCTGCAGCGCCTGCTTCACCCAGCTGTAACTCAGTTCGATCTCGTGCTCGGCCTGCAGCTTCTCGTGAAAGTGCTGCACGTTCAGATCGAAATACTTCTCCCGGTACAAGGCGAACACCTTCTCCACCGTCGCCATCGGCACCCGGCGCCGCGACGGCTTGCCCCGCCGCCGGTCCAGCAACCCGTTGTAGCCTTCTTCCACGTAGCGCTCCCGAATCCGGCGCATATGCCGGTCGCTGATGCCCAGAATCTCCGCCGCCTGCCACCACGTGATCTTCTTCGCCATCGCCTGCAACATCACGTCCTGTACTTTCATCGCCCGCTCCATCGCGGCCCTCGGATAAGCTTCCATGCTCCGCATGGTCTCTCATCCTCGCCGCCCGCAAAGCGGACATATCACGTGCTATCTCAACCGGACATATCATGTGCTACCGACAATTAACAAAATGATTCTTGACAGCGTGCACAGCTGGGCTTAAGTTGCAATTGTTTTACCTTGAGGAGCGCTGCCCGCAGTTCGAGCGGCGTGACGTTGGGGACCCCCCGTAGTTTCTTCGTATTTATTATTTTTTGTGGACGAGGCAGGTCCACAGTTCTATTTAGGCAGCACCGCTGAAATCCCTGGGACAATTTGGAGCCGTTTATGAAATTACGTGTAGTGGTCGGGTCGTGTCTTGCTTTGCTCGCGCTGCTGCTGGGCGCGTTATTGCCGGCATGGGCGCAGAATGCGGTGCAGGCTGGGAGCCAGAACTCAGGTGCGCCGCCGCTCTCGAACCCGTTGAAAGTGGCACTGCTGAAGTGGTATGCGGCGAATGAAACTGGCATTACGTTCCCAGTCGGAACCGAGCCCACTGGCGTCGCTTTCGATGGGGCCAACATCTGGGTAGCGAACTATGGCAGTAGCAGTGTCACCAATCTGCGGGCTAGTGATGGGACGCTGTTAGGGACGTTTGCTGTGGGTAGCGCGCCTGGCGGAGTAACGTTCGACGGCGCGAATATTTGGGTCTCCAATAGCGGCGCGAGCAGCGTTACAAAGTTGCGGGCGAGCGACGGCAAGGTTCTGGGCACCTTCTCTGTGCCGGGCGTCGTTCCCTGGTGGATGACGTTTGACGGAGGCAATATCTGGGTGCCGAGTGGAAACGCGAACGGGAACGGCTGGGTGACAAAGCTGCGTGCGAGCGACGGCAAAAACCTCGGTAGCTTTCAGATGGGTAACTCTCCCATCGCGGCCGCGTTCGATGGCACTGACGTTTGGGTGGTAAATGGCGGGGGCGGGGGAAACAACCTCGGATCAGTCACGAAAATACGCGCCAGGGACGGCACAATCTTGGGCACGTTCCCCGTCGGCCATGCGCCGCTGGGCATCGCCTTCGACGGCGCTTACATGTGGGTCGTAAATTATAACGACTCAACGATGAGTAAGTTGCGTGCCAGCGATGGCGCGGCGGTCAGGCACCTTCCCAGTGCCTAATATTCCGTACGGCGTCGCGTTCGACGGAGCAAATATTTGGGTAACAGGAACCCTGTGGATGACGGAATTGCGCCCGGCAGACGGGTCGATTCTTCACCGCTACTACTCACAACAGTACACGCACAACACTACAGGGTTAGCTTTCGACGGCGCCAATATATGGGCGGCCCTGTACAACTTCAACGAAGTCGTCAAATTCTAGCCAGGTTGTTTCTGCGCAGCTTCCTCTACGTTTCCAGCTTGTAGCGCATCTCTGCCAAGCGGTACAGCCGGCGCCAGAGCAGACGATTCACAGTCACGACGATGGCGGCCATGGCGATGGTGGCGGCGATGAGCAAATCGTAATTGGCGCTGTCGGTGGCCTGGCTGATGGTTGCGCCTAACCCGACGGTTTGGAAAGTCTGCCCTTTGAAGTGAAAATATTCCGCCACGATGCTGGCGTTCCACGCTCCGCCCGAGGCGGTGACCATTCCGGTGACAAGATAAGGAAAAATTCCGGGGAGGATCAGTTTCTTCCAGCGCTCGATCCCGGTGATCTGGTAAACGTTGCAGAGTTCTTTCAGGTCGGTTGGGATCGCCATCGCGCCGGCGATCACGTTGAACAGAATGTACCACTGGGTCCCGAGCAGCAGCAGCACGATGGAACCGATGCCCAGCCCTCCGCCGTAGCGAATCAGGATCAACAGAACCACGGGGAACAATGCCGTGGCCGGAACCGAGGCGGCGATCTGCGCGAGGGGTTGAGCGACGCGGGCCAGACGCGGGTTGAAGCCGATCCAGACGCCGACGGGGATGGTGCCAGGCAGCGCCGATGGTAAGCGCCACAGCGACCCGCAGGAAGGTTGCGCCGAGTCCGAGGCCGAGTTCGGCGACTTCGCCGCGAGTCAACCCGGCGAGCAGCATGAGGACGCGGGCGATGCCGTAGGTAGTCAGGCCGAGCGCAGCAAGGGCGACGAGGCGCACGATCCAAAGTCTCCAGGACGGGCCGGAGTCCGCGGAAGATTCTGCCGCTTTGTGCCGGCGCGAGAAATAGGCCATCATCGACTCGCGCACCGGGAAAAGCGCCTTGCGGCGCAACTGCTGAAGCACGTGCGAGTGCTGCATGAAATTGAGCACCCAGGAATGCGGAACGTCGGTACTCTCGACCTGCTCGACCTTGAACTTTTCCGCCCAGGCAATCACCGGCCGCCACACGAATTGATCGAGCAGCACGATGACGGCGACCATAGTGACAATGCCCCAGAGAATGGAGCGCGTATCGCCTGCGCTGGCCGCAGTCTGCAAGTACGAACCGAGACCGGGAAGACGGAAATCGCGCTGGCCGAGTTCGAACATCTCGCAGGCCATAAGGAAGAACCATCCGCCGGCGACCGACATCATCGAATTCCACACCAGGCCGATGGCGGCGAAGGGCAATTCGATTTCGGTGAAGCGCTGCCACCAACTGAAGCGGTAGATTTGCGCGGCTTCGCGCATCTCGGCGGGAATATTTTTGAGCGACGCATAAAAGCTAAAGGCCATGTTCCAGACCTGTCCGGTGAAAATCAGCAGGATCGCGCCGAGTTCAACGCCTAATTGACGGCTGGGAAACAACGCCACCATGGCCAGCATCACGCCGGGCAAAAAGCTGAGCACGGGGATCGACTGCAACACGTCGAGCAGAGGAATCATGAATTTCTCGGCCTTCGCGTTGTAGGCAGCGATGTAACCGTAGACCAGCGTGAACGCAAGGCTCAAGGCATAGGCGATGGTGATTCGGAGCAGCGAAAGCGCAGCGTAGCCGGGGAGAGCAAGCGGGCTGCGCGAGATTTCGACCGAAGGCGTAAACGGACCGAGCCAGGTACGGCCGACGATCAGGATGCCGTAGAAAAAAGCGATGACGGCGGAGAACATCAGTACATCGGGGAAGCTGAAGCCTAGACGCGGAAGCGTGGCCCACAGGCGATACGGCGCGAGCGAGCGGAAGGAGTAAGTTCGGGCCATGGCGAGTCCAGAGAGATTCTAAGCTACGAAGTCGTCGCCAGGGGGAAGGCGCACCGGCTGCGGTAGCCGGTCACAGACTTCAGCCAGCGCCGCCAGCTTCTGAGCAAGCTCATGTTTCAAAGCTCCCGGCTCGTAGCGCCAATGATAGTTGCCGTCTTTTTTGCTGGGGACATTTAAACGGGCTTCGCTGCCGAGGCCGAGCACATCCTGCAGCGGAACCACAGAAAAACTTGCGGGAGAGCCCTGCGCGGCGCGAATCATGGCCCAGTTGATACCGTCGTCGCTGCGTCCGAGAAAAGCTTCCGCGGCGTGGCGTTCGTATTCGGTAGCGGACTTCCACCAGCCGAGCGTGGTGTCGTTATCGTGCGTGCCGGTGTAAACCACGCGATTGGGCGTGAGATGGTAGGGCAAATAACCGTGAGCGCCGGGATCGCCAAAGGCGAATTGCAGGACGGCCATGCCGGGAATCTGGTGGCTGTCGCGAAGGGCGTTGACATCAGGCGTGATGTAGCCGAGGTCTTCGGCGAAAAACGGCAATCCGCCAAGCTGCTCGCGCAGTTTGTTAAATAGCTCGTCGCGCGGACCGTCGACCCATCGGCCGTTAATGGCGGTTTCCTCCGACGCCGGAATTTCCCAGAACTGGGCAAAGCCGCGGAAGTGGTCGAGGCGAATAAAGTCGCAGGTTTGCGTGGCCCAGCGCAGCCGTTGCACCCACCAGTGAAAACCGCGGGTACGCATGGCGTCCCAGTTGTAGAGCGGATTGCCCCAGCGCTGGCCGGTGGCGCTGAAAGCATCGGGCGGAACGCCAGAGACGACTTCCGGCTGCAGATCGTCTTTCAGGCGAAAAAGCTCGCGGTTGGCCCAGATATCGGCACTGTCGTAGTCAACAAAAATTGCAATGTCTCCCACCACGCGAATCGATTTGTGCGAGCAGTGCAGCCGCAGGGCCCGCCATTGTTCCCAGAAGAAAAACTGGATCACGCGCTGGGCGGCAATTTGGTCGGCCAGTTCGGTACGTGCGTTTTGCAACGCAGCAGGCTCACGCCGGGCCAGTTCCTGTGGCCAGTGGCTCCAGAGCTGCAAAGAATAGCGCTCGCGCAAGCTATCGTAGAGAACGAAATCCTCGAGCCACCAGCGGTTCTCCTCGCAGAATTGCTCGAAACGCGATTGCGCCGTCGCCGGGGCTGAACGTTGAAAATTCTGTGCGGCTTCCTTCAATAACGGAAACTTGTAGGCGCGAACCTTGTCGTAGTCGATGGGGCCAGCTGGGGCGCCCGAGAGTTTGGAACTCGCGAGCCATCCGTGTTCGGCCAGGCGTTCCAGACTGATGAGCAGCGGATTTCCCGCGAAAGCAGAAGTTGAAGAGTAGGGTGAATTTCCATTTGCGGGCGGGCCTAGCGGCAGAGCCTGCCACAATCCCTGACGGGCCTCGGCCAGAAAATCGAGGAACTCGTAGGCGGCAGGGCCGAAATCGCCGATGCCGCCGGGCGAAGGCAGAGAAATGGGATGGAGCAGAATGCCGGTCAAGCGGGGGAATGACATTGCTGGGCTACCGCTCCATTTTGAATTACGAATCTGTCAACAATTGTTGCCGAACGTGAGCGAGTATGGATCCCGAGCTATTCGCCTTCGTCTTCTGAGTTCTGCGGCCGGGTCAGGTTCTTGAGTTCTTGCTGGTTGACTTTGATCTTTCCGGACTTTTCCATCTGATCGCGAAGGTTCATGACGAAAAGCTGAAACAGTTCCGACTGCTTCTGTTGTACCAGATCGTTGCGAATCTGGTCTTTCTTGGCGGCGAAGTCTTGCTCGGTCGGCTCCTGTTTCTCGAGGATCGAGAGCACGACGCCGTCGGTGTTGGTATCGATCGGCCCGCTGATTTCGCCGGGCTTCAAGGTGAACGCCACCGAGCCCGGTTCCGGTCATTGAACCGAGGTCGGGGCACCTGGTCATTCGGCAAGACGAAATCGCTGGTTTTCAGGGTCGCACCGAGTTCTTTGGCGGCTTTTTTCAAATCATGTTCGGCTTTGGCGCGGTCGGAAAGCTCCTGGGTCTTCTGCGCTAACAGATTCGAAGCGCGATCTTGTTTAAATTCGCTCTCGACGCGGCTGCGAATCTCGTCGAAGGAAGGCGTGGCCGGAGGTTTGATGGCCACCAGTTGATAGACCGCGTAGCCCTGAGGAATCTGCACATCATCAGCCGGAGATTTGTCGGCGGCGGAAAAAACCGCCTGAGTAAACTGGGGCGAGAGGCCGATTCCGGGCAAAGCGTCGTTGCGGCCAACGAAATCGGTGGTCACGAGTTGCAGGCCTTTTGCTGCTGCGGCCTTGTCCAATCCTCCACTGCGCGCTTGCGCTACCAGCGCCGTGGCTTGCGCCTCGGCAGCCTGCGCTGTTTTTTGCTGCTTCAGCGCAGTCTCGATCTGGTCCTTCACTTCGTCGAGAGTTTTGACGTGGGCGTCCTGCTTGTCATCGATGTGGATGATGTCGAAACCGTAGCCGGCGTTGATCACGTCGCTGGTGCCGCCCTTGGGCAGCGAGAACGCGGCCTTCTCAACATCGGGAGACGGGAAACGTCCACGCTGAATCCAGCCCAGCGAACCGCCGTCTTTGGCGCTGGCCGTGTCGTCGGAGGATTTCTTTGCTACGTCGGCGAAATTCGCACCGGACTTAAGCTGCTTGAGAATGTCGTCGGCTTTCTGGCGGGCAGTATCTACGCCTTTCTGATCGACTTTGCCATCGGGGCCGGGTAGCGGTGTCTTGATCAGAATGTGGCGAACGTTGACCTGCTCGGGGGCGCGGTATTCGTCGCGATGCTGATCGTAGTAAGCCCCCAATTCCTGCTGGCTCACGGCAACGGAACTTTGCAGCTTGGCCTGATCGATCAAAACGTATTCAATTTTGCGTTTCTCGGGAATTGAGTTGGCATACTGCGCTTTGTGCTGCTCGTAGTAAGCCTTGAGTTCGGCTTCAGCGGGATTGATGCTCTTCGCAATCTCGTCTTTCCGTAGCACCGCGTAGTCGAACTTGATCTTGGTGTTTTCCTTTTCGAACCGCTCGCGGATCTCGGCATCGCTGACGATGGCGCTGCCGGCAACCAGATTGTGCAATTTTTCAATCAGTATCTGGTTCTTCACATCCTGCTCAAACTGCGCGATGGTGAGGTCATTGCGCTGCAGCAGTTGCTCGTAGGCGGCTTGCCCGATGAATGAACCGTTCGGGAAAAACGCGGAGGAGTAGGGTTCGGCGTGCTGCAATTCGTCGCGCACGTCCTCGTCGGTGGCATGCAAGCCGAGCCGCTTGGCCTCGGCGATGACGGCGGTGCGCTGGATCAAAGTTTCTGCGGCCTGCGAGGCGAAATAAGGCAGAAGCATGGAAGCCTGGGCCTGGCCATGGAATTGTTGCTGCAGCATCTGCTTGGCCTGGCGTTGGGCACCTCAGGCGTGGTAATGTCATCGCCGGCGACGGTAGCGACCACTCCCTGGCCGGGAGCGCGGCTGCCAAAGAAATCGGTGCTGCCGAAGCCCGGCACCAGGGTGATGACCATGAAGACGCAGATGATGGTTAAAAGACCGCCAAGGATGTATTTCTTGACTGGCCCAGGGGTTTGCAGAAATCGGATCATTGTATGGCTACTCCAGAGAAAGAGGCAGAATAGAGGATTATAAACCAGGGGAGCGGTTGGCGGGGGACGACCCGTAGCGGGTAGTGGCTCAATTGGATTGTAGCGGCGTAGCGCCAGAAAGCCCATTCAGGGCTTTCGGATCACGTTTGGGATGTTGCGAAAGCGGTAGGGCTACTCAGTTAAGAGGCCGCCAATTGGCGGCCTCAAAAGTCGAAACTCGATACCTTGGGTACATGCCATGTATTGGATAACATGGTATCGGTGCTCCCAAGGCCTACAAGTCCTATACTAAACCCATAGCAAGGCACGGTCAATGCCCTTCGTTTACTCGAATGATGCTCAAGCTTCCTTAAGTAACAGCATCGCTAAAGATCGTCTGTCCAGATACATAGGAGCCTCCAATGGCGACGTTCACAAAGCTATTTTGCTTTACGAAAGGAATCTTTTGTTGTCGCAAGACCTTCACGGCGTTATTCAGCCGCTTGAAATAGCCTTAAGGAATTCTATTCATCGTGTGATTACAACAGACATCGGGCACCCTAATTGGTATGACTATATTCCTCTTCGCTTTCGTGAACAAGAAAGCATCAACGACGCCAGAGCCAGCCTAAGGAAGTGGAACAAAACTGTCACTTCTGGACGAGTTGTAGGCGAGCTAATGTTCGGTTTCTGGACGCGATTGATGGACACCGGATATGAGAAAACGCTCTGGGTTCCTCATTTGTACAAAGCGTTTCCGCACTTAGCCAAGCCAGATCGGAGGAAAACCTTCGCTAGATTTGATTCGGTGAGGCTACTGCGTAATCGGGTTGCACACCATGAACCCATAATCTTTGCCGACCTCGGTAAAGAATATGACAACATCATGGAAGCGATGGAATGGATATGCCCAACAACCTCGGCGTGGATTAGGAGCACGAATACCTTTCAGTGAGATTTTTCGATTTGAAGCCACTACCCGGCGGCGGGCTCAGCCCTCTTCCGGCGGCAGTTCGAAGTCGATCAAATTGCCGCGGAAGCCGCGGGTCTTGATTGCGCCAAAGGCAATTCCGACGGCCATCCAGATCGTGCCGACGATCTTTGCTGGCCGGCTTAGATTCAGCCATAGCAGCAGGCAGATGAAAAAACCGAGCAGCGGCGGAAAGAAATTCGAAAGCTTCTTTTCTGCCGCACGCACGTAATAGCGCACAAAGGCCGCCAGGTTCACCCCCATAAAAGCGATCAGCGCGCCAAAGTTAAGCATCTCCGCTCCCAGGCCGTAGCTGATGATGAACGCTCCCACGACCGCGACGACTCCAACGAAGATCACGTTGTTCCGCGGCACATGGCGCTTGGGATCGACCGCTCCGAAGAAAGATTCCGGCAATGCTTTGCTGCGGCCCATTCCGTAAAGCAGGCGGGCGGCGCCGAGCTGAGCGCCCAAGCCAGAGCCGAAGTTAGCGACCAGCAAGGTAAATCCCAGGATTGCAAACATGGGCGCCCAGGCGCGTCCGGCGATGAAGGTGAAGGCGGTATCGATGTCGGGAAAACGCTCCGCCGCCGGCCAGATCAGCTGAGCAGCGTAAACCTGGACCGGCTGACAGAATGCCGATGACCAGGCAGGTGAACACGGTTGCGAGCAGAATATTGCGGCGCGGGTTTTCAGCTTCCTCGGAGAGAGTGGAAATCCCATCGAAGCCGATGTAGGTGAGCACTGCAATGGAAGTGCCGCCGAGGACGGCGTGAGTGTTCCACAGCTGCGGATCGTAAAAAGGCCGCGTGAAAAATCCGGCGCCGTCGTGCGGATGCCCGAAAATGTAACGCGCCGCAGTCACGAAAAATATCACGATCACCACGCCCATGGCCGCCGCAAGGCCGGTATTGACACGGGCCGAGGTCTTGACACCTTGAATGTTCAGAGCGGTAATGAGCAGAAAGAAGAAAATTGCCCATCCCCAATAAGGAATGCCGGGCGCAAAAACGTGGGCCTGCTGGCTGCACCAGATGATGCAGATCATGGGATTGAGCATGTAGTCCATCACCATGCTCCATCCGGTGACATAGCCGAGCGCCGGATTAATTTCCTGGCCGACGTAGGTGAACGCCGAACCCGCGCTGGGATAGGCCCGCGCCATGCGGCCATAGCTGATAGCGGTGAAGAGCATGGCGACCATCGCGATAAGGATGGTGGTAACCACATGGCCTTTGCCGCGGTCGCTCAGCACGCCGAACACCGACATAGGCGCGACGGGCTGGATGACGATGATGCCGTAGAGAATTAGGTCCCAGAGGGTGAGCGTGCGGCGCAAGCGAACCGGAGATGAGCCGCTGGCGGAGGATGAATCCATCTCGCCGTATTGGATTATGTGCGAAAGGAACTGTCAATATTAAAACGATTTCGCGGCTCAGTGCGAGGGTCCGTAATCGGCTGATTCGACACAAGGCAGAAATCGCTACGAGATCTCGGGCGTATTAACCGCGGGTGAGAAACGAAGAGAGGTCAGTGGGCCGCTTCACGCTGCCGCAGCCATTCGAGAAACATCTTCTCGATTGGCTTGTCGTAGCCCATCATAACGTGGCGAATGCTGTGCCCTCCCACGAAGTGGCAGACTTCTTCGGCCAGGTTCTTGGCGTGGTCGCCGGCGCGCTCCAGGGATTGCGTCATAAAAATGACTTGCAAGCTGGACTGACGCGGCAATCCTTCAGGGTTTTCGATGTGACGCAGAAAAAGCAGATTGCGCAGCCGGTCCATCTCAGCGTCGGCGCGCAATACTTCGACGGCCTTCTTAACATCGCGCGCAGAGAATGCGGCGCCGACGTCGGATAGCATCTTCTCGAGCACTGTGGCCATCTGGGTCAAATCGCGAACATCCTGGGGATCGAGCCGGCCGCTGGTGGATTGCGCGCTGCTGCCGAAGCTCAGGAGCAGATCGCCGATACGTTCCAGGCCGATCATGAATTTCATGCACGCCAGCAGCTCGCGGGCTTCGGGCTCGGTCACGCTGGTGATGGCGAGGGTGACGCCTTCGTCGATTTCCTGATCCAGGGTATCGAGTTGCTTTTCTTTTTCCCGCAGAGTAGCAAGCAAAGGCGCGGAGCCAATGGCAATGCCTTCCGCGGCGGCCGCGGCGGCTTCCTGCGCGACATGGCAAGCCTCAATGGTGCGAGTCACCAGGTGGGGATATGAGCGGCTCCGGTAGCGGATTGTCCAAAGCAGCGGTGCTCATCGGATCACTCTGTCGGCAGAACCGGCCATTGACACAACTCCTTCTGCCGCCTGACTCGGGAATTACCACAAGCATAGTTCTTTTTTCAAAAAAATGGTTAAAGGCGTGTGAATTTTAACTTTCCCGATTGACCAGAGCGCTCACGAGGATTTTCGGTTCTGGAGCCGACGCCAACGGGCAACCGTGAAAAGAAAAACGCAGCCGTGATTCAGTTCGCTTTCGGCGCGGATGACGCCGCCGTGCGCCAGCACGATATGTTTTGCGATAGCAAGACCCAAACCGGTGCCGCCGGATTCGCGAGAACGGGCCTTGTCGACGCGATAAAAGCGCTCGAACAACCGGGGTAGGTGCTCGGACGAGATTCCAGAACCGAAGTCGCGAACGTAAAACTCAACATAACGATCCAGACTGCGCGCTCCGAGCACCAACCGTCCCCCGGAAGACGCGTATTTCAGAGCGTTGTCGATTAGGTTCGAGAAAACCTGGTGAATGGCCTCGCGGTCGGCGTTGACCGGGCCGGGAGCCGAATCCTCGATGTGCAATTCCATGCCGTGAGTGCCGGCGAGTTCGTTGAAGCTCTCGACCGCATCCTGCAAAAGATCGCCAGGCCGTACTGGATGGGTGTCAAAGCGGTGCTCGCCGGATTCTACCCGGGCCAGAGTCAGCAAGTCCTCGGTCAAGCGCGACATGCGGTTGGCATTCTTGCGGATAATTTCCAGAAATTCCCGCGAGTGATGATTGTCGGGGGCAGCACTATCCAGCAAGGTCTCCGCGTACCCCTGAATCGAAGTGAGTGGAGTGCGCAATTCGTGCGAGACGTTGGCGATAAAATCGCGCCGGGTCTTTTCGACGCGTTCGGTTTCGGTAAGATCACGAAGCACGGCAACAGCGCCGCCACCCGGCATGGGAGCCGCGGTAACGTCAAAGGTGCGTCCGGGAAGGATGGAGGTGGCCCGCGCCGTGAGAACCGCTTGCGAGGCGTTAGCGCCGCGAATGGCGCCGAGAAAATCGGGGTCACGAACAGTCTCGACCACGGGTGCATTGAGCCGCGTGCCGTGGGGAACCAGAGTGTCCATGCGGCGGTTGGCCCACAGCACGCGATTGTCGGCGCCAACCGCCACAACGGCGTCTGCCATACTGTTCAATAGAATTTCGAGCTGGCGGCGGCTGGTGTCGAGGGCAGCGAAATTGTCTTCGAGGTGGCGAGCGGTCGTATCGAGCGCCGCGGCCAGCTTGCCAATTTCGTCGGCGGAATCTTCGGCGATGCGCGCGCCCAAATCGCCGGCAGCGACGCGCTCCGAAAATTGCACGATTCGTTGAAGACGCCGCGCCGTCAGCTGGGCGGCAACGCCCGCAACCAGCAGCGCCACCACAACCGCGACCACTGAGCCTACGGCCAGCGTGCTGCCAATATGGTGGCGAATCGAAAAATCAAGAGTGAAAATAGTGGCCGCGATCACCAGCAGGAAGCCTGCCAGTAACCGGAAGAAAATCCGATTTCTCACTTCACCGCCTCAAACCTGTACCCGGCGCCGCGGACGGTCTTCAGGTAACGCGGATTCTCCGGGTCCGGCTCGATTTTTTCGCGGATCCTGCGCACGTAAACATCCACCGATCGCGGGGTGACGTAGGCAGTGTCGCGCCACACCGAATCGAGCAACTGGTCGCGAGTAAAAACGCGGCCAATGTGGCGGGCAAAATAATCGAGCAAACGGAATTCGGTGGCCGTGGTCGGCACGACTTCACCGCGAACCGTGAGGGTCATGGCGCCGGGATCGATTTGAATATCTCCGATCCGGACCGGCGACTGCGAAAGCGGCCGCTCAAAGCGCCGCAGAACTGCTTTCACCCGGGCGACCAGTTCGCGCGGACTGAACGGCTTGGGAATGTAATCGTCGGCACCGAGCTCTAGGCCGAGAATGCGGTCGGCTTCGCCACTTTTCGCCGTGAGAAAAATCACGGGCGTAGACGCGAGCGATTGCGTTTGCCGGATCTGGCGGCAAAGCTCGAGGCCGTCTTTCCCCGGTACCATAATATCGAGGATGAACAGCGTCGGTCGCTGCCGCTCAGACTCCGCCATTACGCCGTTGCCGGTAGCGAACATTTTCACCGCAAAGCCCGCGGCTTCCAGGTGATGGCGCACCAGGCGAGAAATATCGGGATCGTCTTCAACCACAAAGATGCTGGGTTTCACACGAATATTGTAGCTGGGAAGCGCAAACCTGTTGTCGTAGGCGGCTTTTATATTTCAATTAACAGGTTGCCGGCCCGGTCAGTCCAAAAACGCTTCTTAGGCGGTACGAACGTGGTTGCGCTGTATTCGGCGATGACCGCGGGCCCGGAGAGTTTCTTTCCGCCTGGCAGGCTTTCACGGTCGTGGATTGAAGCGGTGATTCGTTTTCCGTTCCAGATAACAGGAATTCGCCGAGGGCGTCGGGCCGCGAGGCGCGTGCTTGCCTCGGTGGGGGACCTGCCTTTGGTCAAGTTCGATTGCGATGATCTCACGCTCGCGCGAAGGCGAAGCGTTACTAGTTCAATCTCGCGGTCGGCATAGCTGTATCCGTAGCGACGTTGGTGTTCGCGGAGGAAGGCCGCGATAAATGACCGCGTGTAGGGGACGTTTACCTCGTATCCTTGGCCGCGAAAGCGCAGGTCGACGCTTGGCCGGAGTTGAATTTTGCCCTGCCACCCTTCCGTGCGGAAATCTTTTTCTGCGTTTCGGCGCAGGCGGGCGAATTGCAAGTCCAAGCGGGTGAAAGGCGCTTCGTTTTGGGTGCGCCACAGAATTGTGTGGGAATAATCCTTCACGACATCGCTGACCAGAATTCCGAAAGCCGAGAGCGCACCGGGTAGCGCGGGAACGATGACGTGCGGAATTCCGAGAGCTTCGGCCAACTCGCAGGCGTGAAGGCCACCGGCGCCACCGAAGGCCACGAGCGTGAACTCGCGCGGATCGAATCCAGGTTCGATGGAGACAACGCGAATCGCTTTTTCCATGGTTGCGTTGGCTACGCGAACCACGCCAGCGGCGAAGCGCTCAAGTGAAAGTTGCGAGCCGTGACGCGTGAGCCATTCGGCAATCACGGCTCGGGCGCGTTTCTCATCCAGAGCAAATTCGCCCCCGAGAAAACGATCGGGCTGCAAGCGGCCGAGGATCAGATTGGCATCGGTGACTGTCGGCTCGATGCCGTGCCCGTAGCAGATTGGTCCGGGATCAGCGCCGGCGGATTCTGGGCCAACGCGCAAGGCGCTGGCAGCGTCGAAGCGGGCAATTGAGCCTCCGCCTGCACCCACGGTGTGAATATCGAGCATGGGCACGCCGACGGGCAGACCGGCGATTTCCGATTGGCTGCTGGTGCGCGCCTGGCCGTCGACTAAGGCGACGTTGGTCGATGTTCCTCCCATGTCGAAGGAGATGATGCGGGTGAATCCGCTGCGCCGCGCCATGGCGGCCGCGCCCACAACTCCGCCGGTAGGTCCGGACAAGACTGTGCGCACCGGCTCGCGGGCGGCGGCGTGCAAGGGCGCAATGCCGCCACTGGATTGCATTACGAAAATTTTGGATGTGCTGCTCCTGACGCCGCGCATTTTTCGATGCAGATTCTCGAGATAGGTTCGCATCACCGGCTGCAAGTGAGCGTTCACGACGACGGTGCTGGTCCGTTCGTATTCTCGAAATTCGGGAAGAATTTCATGAGAAACGGAAAGTGGCAAGCCAAGTGTTTTCAGCGCAGAGGCGACTATCTTTTCGTTCTGCGGATTGGCGAAGCTGAAGAGCAGCGAAATGGCTACGGATTCGGGACTTGCCTGCCTGATCCTGCGAGTCAGGCTTCGCAAATCTTCTCTCGATGGCGCCTGGAGAACTTCGCCTTCGCTGCTTACACGTTCGTTCACTCCGAAGCGGCACTCGTGCGAGACTAGCGGCTCAACTCGATCAAAAAAGAAATCGTAGAGTTTGGGCCGCGCCTGACGGCCAATTTCGATAACATCTTCGAATCCCGCTGTTGTGACCAGGGCCACGCGCGCGCCTTTACGCTGCAGCAACGTGTTCGTGCCGACGGTGGTGCCGTGCAATAGAACGAGCGCGTCGGGCACGCCGATTTTTTTCACAGCGGCGGAAATCGCCCGCGATGGATCCTCGGGCGTGGAGAAGAGTTTCATCATGCGGATGCGCCCGCGCTCTTTCCAAATGCAGTCGGTGAACGTGCCGCCGGTATCGATGGCGATGAAAAATGGCCGCGAGCGAGGGGGACGCCGCATGGTTTCGGCTTAGAGTACCATCTTGAGCGAGCGGGAAAGCGGAACAGAAGTCCCGCCCTATCGCTCAAAAATCGAGTGACAAGGATGGTGCACGCTCAGACTACTTACTCGCCCTTGCTGAACGCCAGCGAGAGCAACGTTTTCTGTTCCATTTCGTGCGCCTTCGCTGATCCTGTAGCGGGGCTGGCACTCGCCGAACGCTTTACCGAGAGCACCGAACGTTCTCCGGCAATGTGCCGCAACCGAGGCAGCATATAGAAGAGCGCGCCCATATTCGCCGGCTCTTCCTGCACCCACACGATATCGCGCGCGGCGAAATGACGCTCGAACTCCGCTTTCAACTCAGCTTCGGGAAACGGATAAAGTTGTTCGAGGAACACAATTGCGGTCGAGTTGTCTTTTCGCTTCTTCCGCTCTTCGCGCAGTTCGTGGCCGATTTTTCCCGTGCAAAGCAAAATTCGCCGGGTGGCGCTGACGGGGATGACTTCATCCGGCAAAATGGTTCTGGAAATTTTGGCGAGCGAAATCGGCGAGTGGCGAAGACGCATCCGGATGGCGCAACATGCTCTTGGGAGTGAAGACTACGAGCGGTTTGCGCCAATGCGAGAGTGCCTGACGGCGCAGGAGATGGAAATATTGCGCCGCGTTCGAAGGCTGACAAATCTGGAAATTGTCTCGCGCGGCAAGCTGCAGGAAGCGCTCGATCCGAGCGCTGGAATGCTCCGGCCCCTGCCCTTCGTAGCCGTGCGGCAGCAACATGACCAGCCCCGAAAGCAGGTTCCACTTGTCTTCGCCGGCGCTGATGAACTGATCGATGATCGCCTGCGCCACATTGACGAAGTCTCCGAACTGCGCTTCCCAGAGCACCAGCGCCTCGGGATAATCGCGGCTGTAACCGTACTCGAAGCCGAGCACACCAGCCTCGGATAAAGTCGAATTGTAGATTTCGCAGCGCGCCTGGCCGGCCGAAATGTTCTGCAACGGCACGTACTCCTGCTCGTTCTCGACGTTGATCAGCACGGAATGCCGCTGGTTGAAAGTTCCGCGGCGGCTGTCCTGTCCGCTCAGGCGCACCGGCGTGCCCCCCTTCACCAGACTCGCGAACGCGAGCGCCTCGGCCATGCCGTAGTCCACAGGTCGCTTGCCCTGCCCCATTTCGCGACGCTGATCGAGCAGCTTCTTGACCTTGGGGTGAATGTGAAAGTCATCGGGATAGCTGGTGAGCCGGTCGGCAAGCTCCGCAACTTCCTCCACCGAAATGCCGGTCTCGACTGCATACTCGGGCTTGTAACGACCGCCCTGATAGTTGTCCCAGTAGCTGGGCAGTTCGCGCAGGGTGGGTTTTTTGGTGATCGAGCTTGCGTTCTGGTGCGCGGCTTCGAGTTCACGCCGAATCTTCTTGACCCGCTCCTGCACGTCGGCGATTTCGTTATCTTCCGCGTAAATCTCCCACAGCGGCGGATGCTCGGCAATGGCCTTGTAAAGCAGCGGCTGGGTGACGGTGGGATCGTCGACTTCGCTGTGGCCATGGCGGCGGAAGCCGATCATGTCGATGACTACGTCGCTGCCGAACTTGTAACGATATTCGACTGCCATGCGCGCGACCCGCAAAACGGCGTCAACATCTTCACCATTCACATGGAAGATCGGGATCGACTGACGGCGGGCCAATTGCGCCGCAAAACGCGAAGAATGCGATTCGCGCGGGAGGGTGGTAAATCCGATCAAATTGTTAGCGATGACGTGGACTGGCCCACCAACGGTGTAGCTGGGCAAATGAGAGTAGTTGAGCGTCTCGGCAACAATGCCTTGCCCGGCGAAGGCTGCGTCTCCGTGAACCAGCAGCGGCAAGTATTTTCGCGTTCCGGATTCTCCGGTGCGGTCCTGCTTGGCGCGGGTGCGGCCGATGGTCACGGGATCGACGGCTTCGAGATGGCTGGGGTTTGAAACCAGGTGAATGTGGACCTTCGCTCCGCTGCGAGTGACGTATTCGCCGGTGGCGCCCATGTGATATTTCACGTCGCCGCTGCCCAGCACGCTTCGCGGGTCGACGTCTTCAAAGTTGGCAAAAACTTCTTCAGCTGGACGCTTGGCGATATGAATGATGACATTCAGCCGTCCGCGATGGCTCATGCCCATAACCAACTCGTCGACACCTTGCTCGGCCGCGGTTTGCAGGACTTCGTCGACCAGAGGGATAAGCGCGGTGACGCCTTCGAGCGAAAAGCGCTTGGTTCCGAGATAACGCTGCTGCAAGACCTGCTCGAAGAGCTTGGCGCGAATTAAGAGATCGAGCGCGGCCGGCCGGTCAACCTGCGGCGGTGGGCCTTCCATGCGCTCCTGGATCCATTGACGGCGTTCGGGATCGGGGATGTGCATGAACTCCACACCAACCGTCCCGCAATAGACCAGACGCGCGTCACGCGCGGCGTCGTTATCGATTTGTAAGTCGGGATGGTGTTCGGGGTGAAAAAAACCCAGCGGGTCGAGATCGGCCTCGAGGTATCCCCAGCGGCGAAACAGATCGAAAACACGCTCGCGCTCGAGGGTGTCGAGGTCGAGCACGGAAGATTGAGAAACTGATTTGGAGCTTACTGGCATGACTGTTTCTAGGATAATGGATGAGGGGCGATTAAGGACAGATTCAGTGGAGCGGGTAAAGTATGCGAGCTTAATCCTGGGAAAGACGATCGCTGGTTGCCGCTACTTCAGAAATATCACCAGAATCTTTCCATCCGATGTATAGCTGTCGCCGGTTGCGTTCCTGGCTTCGTGCACTGGATTCGGCGGCAGGTAGTATTCCATGCTCTTGACCTTGCCGGCGAGGTCGAGGCTTTGGCCAATGTTGGTGCGCTCGCCATCGAGGTTGGGATCGATTTTGTGGGTGATGCTGCCGTTGCGCTTGTCCTTGGCAAAGCCGATGTCATGCGTGCCCGCGCCGGCCCAGACGGTTTCTCCATCCCAGGTAAACGGCGCTTTCCATAGCCGGAAGTGATGACGGCTGGCGACCATGGCAATGGGTTCAGCCATTTCGTAGCCGTAGTCCTGCGGACGGCCGAAAAGGTACAGCGTGCTCATCGGCATGGCGAGGTAATCTTGCTTTTGATAAGTGGCGTCGAGCGCCGCCGCAACGGCGCCCACATCGCTGGTATCGGCAACATGCCAGTTGGCAGCGGCCAGCGCATTTTTGACCTGCGATTCGGGGCCGACCAGAACGAAGTTCACCATGTCTCCCATGTTCTTGAACTGATCGTTGACCCGGCGGGGCAGGCTGTCGATGTCTTTACGCAGCGCGGGATCGAGTGGCGTGTTTGAGACCTTCAGGCTGGCTGCGGTGAGCGGCGAACTGGCCGGGACAGGATTGCCGAGGATTTTCCTCGCCGCCTCACCCGCCTGGTTTCCGAGCTGACCTTGCAGCCAGATTGCGGCTGCGCCCGCCAGTTGCTGCTTGAGGCGGTCTGCCTGCGACATTTGCTCGATGGTAACTTTCACGGCCACGTTGCTGGGACATCTGCCGTTTAATCCGAGGTAGAGATGCCCCGGCTGCCAGGCCTTTAGCTCTCCACGGGCGCTGAAAGGTAGCGGAGTTGCGTCCTGCGACAGCTTTGCGATGAGTGTCCCGGCGGAGGCCAGCGGAAGCGGCCGGGTTGCGGAGGAAGTCCCCGGCACACATCCAGCGCCGGAGGGGGAAATCTGAACAATCTGGTCTTTTTGCAGATCGATGCCGGTGTCGATCCAACTGCCCGCGGCGGGAACGGTGAAGGAGTACTGTTTGCCCGTGGCGACGGCCGAGGCTGCGCTAGTCTGGCCGCAAAGCCGGACCGCCGCGACAGCGACGATTGCGATGCCGGAAAGGAAGTTGCGAAACATCAAACCCCACTGCGTCCGCCGGGCTGCGAAGTAAGACGCGCGTGCCGGTGCTCTTTTCCATTAGAACAGACGAGGCGGGGCTGAGTTGCCCCAGCCCGTTTAGGACGCTTGCAAGCGCGGACGCCTAACTTAGTGCTTCAGCGTGCGGAGGTATTTGACGACGTCGTTGATCTGATCCTTGGTCAATTTGCCGTCATACTTCGGCATCTTGCCCTTTCCGTTAGTAACAATTCCGGTCAGGTCCGCGTCAGATTGCGATTGCACGTCGGCGGAGCCGAGATCGCGCAGCTTCAAGGTCTTGCCCATAGCGGTATCGCCCTTGCCGTCGGCGCCGTGGCACATGGCGCATTTTGATTTGAAGGTGTCGCCACCGGATTGGGCGAGCGACCAAGTGGAAAAGACAAAAGCAAATGCCGAGATCAGCAGAACGGCTTTAATCAGATTTTTCATTCATTTTCTCCGAGGTATCAAGAAATTTGCATCGGGGTACTGCGGGGAACGCACTCAAGGTAATACTTTCTCTCTTAAGGCGCAAGGATACGTGTCACAATGACATTTTTCGCGCTTGGGCGCGGCGCCGAAAAGCGATAGAGTAGGCGCTCACAGTTTGCGAGGACATGAGGCATGGCGAACGATCAGGAAAAGGAAGCGGCAGGACGGGCGAGTTTGAAGTTCGTGCACGATGGGAACGTGGTTGGACTGGGGACGGGATCGACGGCGGCCTATGCGGTGCGTGGTCTGGGAGAAAAAGTTGCAGCGGGGCTGAAGATTAGCGGTATTCCGACTTCGGTGAAAACCGCGGAACTTGCCAGGAGCCTCGGAATTCCGCTGACCACGTTCGATGAAACCCAGGTGATCGACGTGACCATTGACGGCGCGGATGAGTTCGATCCGCATCTGAACCTCACCAAAGGCGGAGGGGGCGCGTTGCTACGGGAAAAAATCATTGCCTCGGCCTCGAAACAGGTTGTCATTATTGCTGACTCGAGCAAGCAGGTGACGGTGCTGGGAAAGTTTCCGCTGCCAGTGGAGGTAATTCCCTTTGCGGAGGCGCTCGTCGCCAAGAAAATTTCGGCTTTGGGCGCGACCGTCAAGCTCCGCCAGAGAGCAGACGGGAAAACTTTCATTACCGACGAAGGCCATCACATTCTGGATTGCCACTTCGGCCAGATCCCCGACCCTCCCTCGCTTGCGCGCAAACTGAGCGACATGCCGGGCATTGTCGAACATGGGTTGTTTATCGGGATGGCAAGCGTGGTATTGCTGGCGAAAGGAAACAACGTGCAGGAATTGCGCAAAGCGTAAAGTGATCAGCGCGCAGACGGCCCTGTACCGGTAATCTCGCGAAGCGCCGCCAGCAGGCGTTCTACTTCTTCTATCGTGTTGTAGTGAACCAAGCCGATCCGCAGGAAGCCGCCGTCTTTTTCAACGTTCAAGCGCTCGGTCAGGTCGATTGCGTAGTAATTTCCATCCCAGGTGAAAAAACCGCGCTCGCCGAGTTTGGTGGCGAGTTGCAGCGGCGTATGGCCATTAATCCGAATGGCGACGGTCGGGCAGCGCCGCTCGAATCGTTGAGGGTCGGTAATGCCGAAGAGCTTGAGGCCGGGGATCGTCCGCAGACCGGCAATCAGGGCCGCCATCAAAGTGTGCTCGTGTTTGTGGATCGCGTTGAACGCGGCCTCTAACGCCTTGCGCCGTGTTGCGACTGAAGGCTGCGTATGACGGCCGAGGTCTGCAAGATACTCAACGCAGGCCGTAATTCCAGCGATGCATTCATGGTTCAACGTGCCCCACTCCCAGCGATTGGGAACGGCGTCGGTATTCGCCCGCAGTTTATAAGGGTGCAGCCGCTGCAGATGCTCGCGCTTGCCGTAAAGCACGCCCATGTGCGGACCGTAGAACTTGTAACTCGAACACACGAGAAAATCGCAGTCGAGTTCGCCGACGTTGATGGCTCCATGCGGGGCGTAATGCACGGCGTCGATGTAGGCCATTGCGCCTTTCAGGTGCGCGAGGCGGGTGATTTGCTTCACATCATTGATCGATCCCACCGAATTCGATGCCATGCCGGCCGCGACCAGCTTCGTCCGCGAGGTGATTTTGCTCGCCAGGTCATTCATGTCGAGCGTGCAATCTTCTTCCTGGATATCGACCGTGCGAATGACCACGCCACGCTCTGTCAACGCCGCCCAGGGCGAGACGTTGGCATCGTGGTCGAGGGTTGTGACGACAATTTCGTCGCCCGGATTCAGTTCCTGCCCCATTGCCCGGCTCATGGCGTAAGTGAGCGTGGTCATGTTTGGGCCGAAGACGATTTCGTCGGAATCGCAATGGAGAAAATCTGCCATTGCGGCGCGGGCTTCCGCGATCATGGCTTCGGTGTAGCGACTGGTAGCGTAGGCGCCGCCAGTGTTGGCATTGTGCCGGGACAAGTAGCCCGAGATCGCGTCGATCACGCGTTGCGGAACCTGGGTTCCCCCCGGACCGTCCAGAAAGACCGCGGGGTGGCCGTCGACAGTTTGCGAGAGCGAAGGAAACTGCGCGCGCACCCAGACTACGTCAACCGCACTGGTGGTTTCTGATTTGGTAGCAAGCAGGGTCAATCGAGCCCCTATCCCATCGTGGTGGTGTGTTCCGGCTGAACCCGGTAAATGACGCGCACTTCGCCGGGTTGCCGGTAGGGATACTTGTCCACGCCCAGATATTTCTTCGCCATTTTATCGATGTGCGCGTCGGCGCCTTCTTCCGTGATTTCGACCACCCGGCCGCGGATTTCGAGATACCGGTAAGGGTTGTCGGGATCGATGATCGCCATCGCCACTCGCGGATCGCGGCGCACATTGCGGTCTTTCTGGCGCCCTTTGGCAGAATTGAAAATCACGTTGTCACCATCGATATCGCACCACACCGGGGTTACCTGCGGACGCCCGTCGGGCATCAGCGTGCCCAGACTGGCGAATGCTCGCTTATTAAACAGATCACGGTATTTTTCCGGAATAGATCCAGCCATTAATGGCCTCCTCGCAGCCGCCACAAGCGGCCAAGGAGATTATAGCTGCCGGGACTGACCGCGTGCTCCCACTTCGATCCGGACCTGCCTGATAGTTGCAAAGTCACTTCTAGTTTCAGGTCGCAAGGTTTACAATCTGCGGTTCAAAGGAGCCGAATTATGACCAAAGCGATCTCTATTGCGAGGAGATTCACTCGCGGTTGTGTCTTATCGTTCTGCCTGGTTTTTTTGAGTGTCCCGGTTCTTGCCGCCGCCGCTCCGGCCTCACCGCGGCCGACCATCGTTTTTATGACCGACTTTGGCGTGGTCGACGATTCCGTCGCGCTCTGCAAAGGGGTGATGTATTCGATTGCGCCGGAGGTTCGCATCGTGGATCTCACCCACCAGGTCACACCCTTCTCTATTTCCGACGGCGCAAGATTTCTTTTCGGCGCAACGCCATATTTTCCGGCGAGAACGGTTTTTGTCGTCGTGATCGATCCGACGGTTGGCAGCACGCGGAAAGCCGTGATCGTGAAGTCGAAGCGCGGGCAATATTTTGTGCTCCCCGATAACGGTTTAATGACCATGGTGCAGGACCGCGACGGCCTGGAGAGTGCCCGTGAAATCACCAATCCCGCATGGATGATCGGGGCCGCGCTGTCTTCGACGTTTCATGGGCGCGACATCTTCTCGCCGGCGGGCGCTCATTTGGCGCGAGGCGACGACTGGACGCAAGTCGGGCCCGAAGTCAATGTTTCGAAACTGGTTCGCTTGAATCTCGCCCCGGCCGAGGTCGACGCGCAGGGATTGCAAGGCGAAGTCATCGCTACCGACGGGCCATTCGGCAACCTGGTGACCAACATCAGCAGCGAGAAATTCATGGAACTGGGCTATCAGCGCGGGCAGACGGTAACTGTCACCATCGGTAACAAAAAGATGGAGCTCCGCTTTGTGCGCACCTTCAGCGATGTTCCGCTGAACGAGCCTCTGATGTACATCGATTCGCGCGGGCGTCTAGGGCTGGCGGTGAATCAGGGAAGCTTCGCGGCGCGGTTTGGGATCAAGCCGCCCATGGCGATTGCGATTCCGCGCGCGCCCAGGAAGGAATGATCGTAGCAGGCAAATCGTAACGCTGGCTGGACATGGAGGAACAGATCATGAGCAACCGATCGTCCGTCTCCGGAAAAATTAAGTTTCTGTTGTTCTTCCTGCTTATTACTGGTTTGCTGATTCCTTGTCTACTCAATGCCCAGAGTTTTCGCGGTTCGATTCGCGGGCGCATTGTCGATCCCACTGGCGGCGTAATCGCCGGAGCGAAAGTCAGCGCCCGGAACAGCGCGACCGGCCTAACTCGCGAGACCACCAGCGGCGAGGACGGCGCTTATGTTCTGGCCGAACTCCCGGCGGGCGAGTACACGGTCTCGGCTGCGGCCGCGGGATTGTCGCCGGTTGCCCAGAACGTGGTTGTGAGTGTGGGCCTCGACACCACGGCCGATTTCGACTTGACCAGCCTGGAAAAACATACAGAGCAGTTGACCGTAACCGCGGAAGCTCCCGTCATTGACGAGAGTCACGATGTTCTTGGGGAGGTTGTGGAGCGAGAACTGGTCGCGAACCTGCCGCTAAATGGACGAGACTTCGGCAAACTGGTGGCGCTGGTGCCCGGTGCCACTGTCGAACCTTCGGGAGTCGCAGCGGCCCAGGACGGCTTCGGACAATTCACCATCAACGGAAATCGCGACCGCTCCAACAATTACACGCTTGACGGCACGGACAACAACGATCCGTTTTTCAACAATTCCGCTCTCAACCAGACCGGGATTGGCGGTGCGCCCGCGTCTTTACTGCCGATTGAAGCGATTCAGGAATTCAACCTGCAAACCCAGTTCCCCGCGGAGTATGGACGTAATAGCGGTGCGGTAATCAATATCATCACCAAGTCAGGAACGAACCAGTTTCACGGGAGCGCCTTTGGGTATGTTCGCAACAGCATGTTTGACGCGCGGAATTATTTCAATCGCGTGATCGACTCGGATGGCGATTTTCAACCCAAGACCGCATTCCGCAACAACCAATTCGGCGCATCGATTGGCGGGCCCATTATAAGGGACAAGACGTTTTTCTTTGGCGCGTACGAAGGGCAGCGCGAGCGCGTGGGCTCGGATTTTTCGCTGCTGGTTCCGACCGCGGCGCAAATCTCGGAAGCGCAAAACCTTGTGGCCGGAACGATCCCACTGCCTGGAGGAGGCACTGGCGGCACTGCCAGTCCAGTGTTGACCAGCATTCTCACCAAGTTTTTCCCCTCCAGCACAACCGGATTGGCCCCGGGGGTGGTACACGACCTCAACGATGTGGATAGCCTGATTGCGAAGGTCGATCATCAGTTCACCGATCGCGAAACGTTTTCCGCCCGCTACGCCTTCGCCACCAGTCAACAAACATTTCCGCTCGGCGGGCTTGGCGGGTTCGGCAGCGGATCGCGTCTGGCCGATTTCGCCGAAACCTCGCCAGCGACCGTGCAGGTATTTTCAGCAAGCTGGCTTTCGACTTTGAGCGTACACAAGCTGAATGAAGTCCGCTTCGGGTATAGCCGCTACACAACCTCTTTTGCCTCGCTCGATTCGAATTTCGATCCTTCGAGCCTGGGCATCGATTTCGGAACTGGCAAGCTGGGACTGCCGGAAATTGATTTTGGCGGAGTCTTCGATAACCTTGGCGCAACGGCTTACAGTATTCCGCGCGGTCGAACCAGCCAGAGTTTTCAAATTCTCGACAACTTCACGCTGGAGAGCGGCCGGCACACTTTCAAGTTCGGCGGGGAGTTCCGTCGGGCGAAAGTTTCGAGCTTCAACGATAACCTTGAACGCGGAGTGTTTTCATTCAGCCCGGCCGATCCGACGACTCTGCCCGCGTGCAGCGGCGCCGTAGCCGCTCCGGGTTGCAGCGACGCGGGAGTTTTGACACTGGTCAGTTACTACCAGGGAAACACGTTCCCCTTGATCGACGCCGGAAACACCCAGCGCACGACCTTCAACAATGGCCTGGCATTTTTTGCGCAAGATGATTTTCGTGCCGCGCCCCGGCTCACGATTAACTACGGACTCCGCTGGGAGTACTTCGGCCCCATCAGCGAAGCCAACAACCTGCTGGCGAACCTTGGCAGCGACGGACTGCTTCACATGGTCGGAACGGGCGGCGTAAACGGAGCCTATAACCGCGATCTCACCAACTTTGGCCCGCGCATTGGATTCGCCTGGAATCCGCTCGCCAACACTGTGCTGCGCGGCGGCTACGGGATTTATTACGACTACGTCCCGCAGGACCTGATGATCGCCAACTTCACCAACGACGCGGGTTTGGTGACGCCGCCACTCGGGCCCGAGCCGGTAATCTCGCTGGCCAACAATTACGATCCGGTTGCTTTCGCCAACCCCGCGCCGGGAAATCCGGTTTTCACCGTGCCGTCGGGGCCGTATCCGATTCCGGGGTCGGACATTTTTTTCACGCCGCGCAATTTTGCCACGCCCTACACGCAGAGTTGGAACCTCAACCTGCAGCAGCAGATGGCCAAGAACGTCGCCCTTCAGGTCGGGTATGTGGGCAGCAAAGGGACCAAGCTGGTTCGATTGCTCGATGCCAATCAGCCCAATGCGGCCGGTGTGCGTCCCGACCCGAATTACGGATTCATGGACGAATTCGCGCCCCTCAGCAGCTCCAACTACAACGCGCTGCAAACCACACTGCGGGTGCAGGGCAAACACGGTTTATCGGGATTCGCCGGCTATACGTTTTCCAAATCGCTCGACGATGCCTCCGACGGCATCGACTACAATTTTTCGACGGCGGCTTTACCGCAAAATTCGTATGATCTGGCAGCGGAGCGCGGGCCCTCGAATTTCGACACACGGCATCGATTCACCGCGGCGTTCAACTATCGGATTCCCAGCTTTGGCAGCCGCAAGCGGCTGACCGACGGTTGGCAGCTCAACACGATTCTCACCGCCCAGAGCGGGCGTCCCGTGCCAATTGTCAACGCCGATGACACCAGCGGATTGACCTTCGACCAGTCTCCCAGCCCGTCGAATTTCCATCAGCGGCCGAATATCGTTCCGGGAGTGAATCCAATCAATCCCAACTGGGAGTCGGCTCCCGATACGATTGGATATTTGAATGGCAACGCATTTGCGGATCCGCCACTCGGGACTTTCGGCGATCTTGGACGCAACGTGATTTACGGTCCGCACTATTGGGATTGGGATTTTTCTATTTCGAAAAACACGCTTCTGGCGGAGCGGGTGAATTTACAGCTGCGGGCGGAGTTTTTCAATATTATTAACCACCCCAATTTTGCGCTGCCCAATTGGTTTGTGAGCCCGGGATCTCCGGGATTGATCACGCAGACTCCGGACCAGGCGCAGACGAATCCCGGCTTGGGTGGCGGATGACCGGCGCGTAATTCAGTTGGCGGCGAAGCTGTTGTTCTAGAGTTACCGCTAGTGCAGATTGTGAACATCGACTGACGCATTCGCCAGCAGGACGGACTCGTGGGCGACCTTTTGCAGTTGATCTCCCTGCAGTAAATCACGCACCGCGATGGCGACCACAGCCTGGGCGAACATTTCCGGCTGCCAGCTCCGCAGATGAACTTCGACGTGCGCTCCATCGCGCACAAATTCGTCAGCATCCGTCCCCAGAACCAGGCGGAATGTAGGATGCAGCTCCGGCGGCTTGTCCGGACGAACCGTACGGGCCAGCAACTGGCAGGCTGCACCATAAATCCGCTGGGCCTCGGTCGGCGACCACTTCTTGTTCTGCGGATTGGAGACTTCGAACGGCAGGCTCGACTGCGCCGGCTGCGGAGTTTGCGCGAAGCCGATAACGCTGCTCACGACAAGCGCGAGGCCGAGGCAAAGATTCGCCCACCGCCAGGCGATTTTCCGTTCGTTAAGTTTGGTGACACTCGATGGGAAGATGCGAAATTGCTCGTGGGAACTATGCACGCCCAGGCTCCAATATTGCATGGTGCGCCGTGGTTGCTCCCCAGGCAAGATATCTTAGGTAATGGGCTCGCGTGCGCCTACGTCGCGGGCGATCTCCGGCAGCACCGCTTTGATCAAAGCGACCAAATCGCCTTGCACCCGCGCCGCGGTTTCGAGCACTTCCTGGTGATTCAGCGGCTGGTCGAGAATTCCCGCGGCCATGTTGGTGACGCAGGAAATCCCAAGCACTTTCATTCCCATGTGGCGGGCGGCGATGACTTCTGGGACGGTCGACATTCCGACGAGGTCGGCGCCGATGGTTCGCAGATAGCGAATCTCCGCGGGAGTTTCGTAACTCGGGCCGAGCACTCCGGCGTAGATTCCTTGGTGCAGCACTTTGCCTAACTTGTGTGACGCGGCAACGGCCAGCTCGCGATAGCGCTTGCAGTACGCTTCCGTCATATCCGGGAAGCGCGGGCCGAAGAGTTCGTCGTTGGAGCCGACGAGTGGATTGTGGCCCTGCAGGTTGATGTGATCCGCGATGACGACGAGTGCGCCCTGCTTGTATTCCAGGTTGATCCCGCCGGCGGCGTTGGTCAGGATCAGCGCGCGAATGCCCATGCGTCCGAGAACGCGCACTGGAAATGCGACTTCGGCAACGCTGTAGCCTTCGTAAAGATGAACTCGTCCCTGCATGACCGCGACAGGAATGCCGTCCGCCTTGCCGAGGACCATTTTCCCGGCGTGACCGATGGCAGTGGAGCGCGGGAAAGCTGGAATCTGCGAATAGGGAATGTGAGTCGCGTCGGTGAGTTCGTCGGCGAAGGCGCCGAGGCCGGAACCGAGAACCATTCCTACGGTCGGCCGCAGTTTGGTTTGCGACAGAAGAAATGCTGCGGCGGATTCGGCGGGAATGAACGCGTCGCTCATGCTCTGCTTCCGATCGTCTCCTTACCCTTTGTCATTCCGAGCCGCTTTTGCGGCGAAGAATCTGTATTTTTCACCAAAAGCGCTCAATATTTTTTCTCAAACGCCGCGAACTGTTCTTCCAGCTTCCACTGAACCCTTGCCCGCTCGCTTGCGTCGAGAAACTTCTGGCAGGCGGCTGATTTCGTCACAGCGCAGACATTTACGGGACGGAAATTCTTCGTGTCAATCCACAGACTCGCTCCCGGCAGAAAGCTGTGCTCAAGCGAGAGCCGCGCCATTCGCTTTAGTTCACCATAGGTCACGAAATCGTAGGTCTCCACTGCACGCAAATACTCGTGTGTGATGTCGGAGCGCAAAACCCCCTCATCGTCGGTCGCCAGGGCCACCGGCACGCCGTACTTCACATAGGTAGCGAACGGATGATTGTCTCCGGCAATGCCGAGAATCTCATCGTTCGAGGTCAGACAAATTTCCACCAGCACGTTGCGACTGGCCATCTCTTTCAGCAGACTAAAGGGATCGTGCTCGTTCATGACGTCAACCCCATGGCCGATGCGCTGGGCATGGCCGCGCTCAATTGACTCGCGAATATGAAACGTCATGCCTTCGGGCGGCACCAGTCCAAATGCCAGTTCGCCGGCGTGAAGGCTGATATGCACCTTAGGATAAATTCCGTGCAGATAATCAAGCATGCGCATGTGCAGGCTGAAATCGCTCATGGGAACATCCCAGTCCTCCGGCATGACCAGGTTAAGACCCACAAAACGAGGATCCGTGGAAGCCAGCTCGAATCCCAGGAGGATTTGCGCGAACACCGATTCCGGCGGCAGACCGCGCAGCACCTGATACAAGTAACGAATCGTGACTTCGCAGCCGGGCTTTGCCTCAGGTGTATCGCATTTGAGCTGGCTGCGCATTTTGCTCTCGTCGCGGGCGAGTTTCTGGCTGGCGGCGTTCGCGACCTCCCGCAGACCGCGGGCAAGAAGCTTGTCGCGCAGCCCCGGCAAGTGCTCGTCCCATCCGGTCTTCGCGCCAAGCTGCGCGGACTGGGCGCCGTCGGCAGTGTGCATTAATTCGACATATTGCAAATGGCTTTCCGCGGCATGCGACGCGGCTTCCGCGATCATTTCAGCAGTGTGATTTTGCGTGGCCAGAAGGAATTTGTCGAAGGTGGCGAAGAAGTGGTCGTGGCCGGACTCCTCGCCGGGAATCCAGTTGCGCATCGACCATGCGTCGATCATGGAGTTGTAGAGGACATGGTCGCCATAAGCGCAGCGGGCTGTGGGTTTGCTGGTGTATTTTTCGCACGAAGAATCGCAGGGAGGAGCGATCAAAATCGAAGTGGTGCGATCGACGCAGAGTCCGTCCTCCGCGGCGAAATCGATCAGGCTCTCGGCGTAGACGGCGCCATCGAGATGGTTGTGCAGGTCGCCGCCCTTGGGCATCTCTCGCAGGAAAGGCAGCAAAAGAGAAGGCTGATGACGGATCGACCGCATGTACTTCGCCGTGCGCTGTTCGGCGCTGGGCTTGGTCTGCGCCGCTGCATTTGCAGCGCATAACAGGAACGCCAACAGGACTCGGCAGATCCGGTGCACTCGTGCCTCCCGTAGAAGATTTCGCAGGAATGGGAATTGTAGCGCCGGAAGGAGGATGGCTGCACGGACTCGCTCGTACTGCGATGGGAAATCTGTATCGGATGGCCGCTTCCGGCTTTCCGCAGGGCATGGCGGAGATTTTCACAAGCGGGACGAATCCAGGAGAATCTCGAAGTCTAAGAATTCTGGCAGAAATCACAACATCCCAAGGTTCAACGCCATAACAACGAAATTCCTGGTTGCACTGTTTCCGCGACACTCCCCTGTGAACTGCCTGCACTCGCTTGATTTCTAAGCAGATCGGATTGCGGCTTTTTATTTGACTCCACCAATAGAAAGCGTAAAAACATAATCGTTCTTTGACAGCTTCTGAAGTTTACCCGGTTGGTGCAGCGTCCGGGGCTCGAGCGAGGTCACGCTCGGCATCGCAAGATGACCGAGGGAGGGCCAGCAAGGGTCTATAGCAACGTGCTGGTCGAGGCGAACAAGAAGACTTGTCGAAGGCAGGATAGAGCCCTGAGGCGTTGGTTTGGTTTGTCCGGTTGGCGGTTAGCCCGGAGCCCGAGCAAAGATCGCGCATCGCGTACCGCAAGGGAACGATGAATGCAGGTCAGCAAGGGTCTAAAGCGAGCTACTGGCTGAGACGAATGATCCCAACATTACCTCAGGGCTCTTAATTTTTTGTCGACCGATTTTGCTCAAGGGTTTACCTTCACCGTAAAGCTTTCCTTCGGCGCCAGCCTTGAGCGATAAATCGAGTCCGTCTCGGCCACTTCGGCTACGGCGTCCACGTTGAGTTGGTAAGAGTCGTCCGGCAGATTGTCGCCGAAGGGGATCTCCATCTCGGGGGTGCCTTTTTTCAGGGGGAAGTGCTGATAGCCGATGGCGGTTGCGCGTCCGGTTCCGTTTACCGCGAGCATAACCACGGTCAAATCAAAATCCTGCTCGGTTTGGTTGGAGACCAGGATCGAACCCGCGAGCTTGGATCCGGTAACTTTCGGATATTTGCCCCACTGCAGCAACATCGGGGCCACGATGGTCAGCGATAATTGCTGCCTCTTTTCGTAGGCGGGGCTGCTGCTGTCACGAACGGTTACCGTGAAATGAAACTCTCCCGTCTGCGTGGGAACTCCCGAGAGAACACCATCGTGGCTGAGCGTGACGCCACCGGGCAGCGAACCTTCCGACAGTTCCCAATTCAGCGGGGTAATGCCGCCCTGCGCCTGAAGCCGGGCCTCATAGTTTCGGTGCAGATAGCCCTTAGGCAAAGATGTGGTGAGCACATCGAGTGACGGGCTACCGCCCTGCCGACCCGCGGCCAGCACCGAGAAGCAGACAGCAAGTAACGCAACGAGTTCGGCTTTCTTCTTCAAGGTCGTTTGCATCTATTGGTTCGGTTGCGCTTTCGGGTGCAGGAAGTCGTCGATGGCATCGATAAACATTCCGTTCTGGTCGACAAACGTCATGTGCCCCGATTTTGGAAGAACCACCAGCTTCGAGCCGGCAATTTTTTCGTTCATCACTTTTGACATCGAGGGGTCGCTTTCATCGTGATCGCCGACCAAAATCAGCGTCGGTACTTTGATGGCGGGCAGGCGATCGGTGTACTCGACCGATTTCAGATTTCCGTCGATGACGAACTCGCCATGCGATCCCCACATCTCGCGATATAAGGCCCAGGAAGTTTTGCCACTGTCGACCGGGTCATAGTTCGGATCGGGATGGTTCTGATAAAGATACGGGAAATAACCCTCACCCCAGGCGGCAATCATGTAATCGTTGGTGTAGCGATTTTTTTCGTAGTCCTTTCCGTGACCGAAGAGTCCCTCGGCCTCAAGATAGTTGATGCGCTGGCGAAGCTCCGGGGTCATGTTTTGTTTCATGCGCACAAAGACGGCGTTGATGGCGCTGGTGCTGCAAAACGTGCTACCCAGAATCAGATGGCTGAGGTTCTGCTGATATTTCAGCGCGTAGGCCTGGGCCAGCACCCCTCCATAAGAATGCCCGAGCAGGCTCATCTTGCCGAGGCCGAGCGACTGGCGCACCGCTTCGACGTCTTCCACCATGTTTTCGACGGTGTAAGCGGCGGGATTTTCCAGCTGTTGGGAGCGGCCGGAGCCGCGCTCGTCAATGAAAACCACGCGATTGTGCCGGGCGAGGGGCAGCAGATAAGGCAGGAAATAGTCGTGAGAAGCGCCGGGCCCGCCATGCACGACCAGGAGCGGCTCCCCGTGCCCGATGATCTTGTAATAAATCATGACTCCATTGGCGTCGACGTAGCCTTCCTGCATGGGATAAACCTTCGAAGAGGCTAGCGGAAGCGCCTGCTTGAGCCGCGGCGCTTGAGCGAAAGCGGAAGCTGGCAGAAGCGCAAGACATAAAACGATCAGAAGGCGGTGAAACAGGAGAGTTTTCATGGCTTGGCTATCGTAATGGCAACCCTGACCAAGGGCAACTCATGCCGGCTTAACTCTTCGGCAATTCGAGGCCTGGCTGTGCCGTAAGTTTTCCATGAGGCGCACTGAGTTTGGGAACGGCCCACGCGGCAATTCGATATCCGAGCAAGACACTGAGCACCACTGCATACTCCAGCGGCTTGCGAATATCGGCTTTCACCAGCCACCAGTAATGGACCACGCCGGCGATCGCGGCAAAGTAGATCAAACGATGCAACGCCTGCCACCGTTTTCCACCAAGCCGGCGAATCCAGCCGGAGGTAGATGTCAGCGCAAGCGGAATCAGCAGGAGAAATCCGGTGAATCCCACGGTGATGAATCTTCGCTTGGCGATGTCCTTTAACATCTCATGAACGTCGAAGAACTTGTCGAGCCAGATGTAAGTCAGGAAGTGCAGCGTGACGTAAAAGAATGCAAAAAGGCCGAACATGCGGCGGAAACGAATGAGCCAGGGCTGCCCCGCGAGTTTGCGAAGCGGTGTGATCGCGAGGGTGACGAGGAGGAAAATCAGAGTCCAGTCGCCAGTTGAATGAGTAATGACCTCAATGGGATTTGCGCCGAGGGCGTTGTTATAAGCTTTCCATCCCAGCCGAGCCAGTGGCAACAGACAGGCGAGAAAAACAAGCGGCTTGAACCAGCGGACCTTCATTGCTCAAAAATTCTTGCGCAGATCCATGCCGCTATACAAGCTGGCGACCTGGTCGTATCCGTTGAACATGAGCGTCGGGCGCTTGAAGAATTCTCCCAGACGCCGCTCTTTGGCCTGGCTCCAGCGCGGATGATCAACGTTGGGATTCACGTTGGAATAAAAACCGTACTCGTCAGGCGCCATTTTGTTCCAGGTGTTCACCGGCTGCGTATCGGTGAAGCGGATGCGAACAATCGCCTTGGCGCTCTTGAAGCCATACTTCCACGGCACCACAATGCGTAGCGGGGCGCCATCCTGATTGGGCAATTCTTCGCCATACATGCCGAAGCACAAGAGCGCCAGCGGATGATTGGCTTCGTCGAGACGCAGGCCTTCGACATAGGGCCAGTCAAGAACACGGTCGCGCTGGCCGGGCATCTGCTTGGGATCGTACAGGGTGGTAAATTCGACAAATTTCGCCTTGCTCAACGGCTGCGCCCGCTTGATCAACTCACTCAAGGAAAATCCAACCCAGGGCACCACGATCGACCAGCCCTCGACGCAGCGGTGCCGGTAAATGCGTTCCTCCGGCGGTGCCATTTTGATGATGCTGTCGATGTCCAATTCCTGCTTCTTGCTGACCAGGCCGTCAATCGTCACTTTCCACGGCCTGGGCTTGAAATTCTTGGCCAGGCTGGCGGGCTCGTACTTGTCGGTCGAAAATTCGTAATAGTTGTTATAGTTCGTCACATCGTTGTAGGGCGTGATCTTTTCCGTGGTAGAAAATGAGCTCTTTTGAAGCCCGCCAATCTTGGCGTTGGCCTCAGCGATAACCACCGGGGAAATCAATCTTCCGAACCGCATGCCCGCGACGGCGGCTCCCCCAGCCATCGCCGCGCCCGCAAGAAACTTCCGGCGGTCCAGATAAAGCGACTTCGGCGTGATTTCCGACGATGGAACATCCGCCGCTTTCTTAATAAGCATTTACTTCCCCTGCTATTAGTACGGATGCCCGCGCGCTTCGGATTGCTGCCAGGCCACCCTCTCCACATCAGATTCACTGGGGGCGGAAAAGTCACAAGCGGCAATGGAACGAGCCCGACTGCTTTGCGCTATTTCTTTGGATTTCCGGCGCCCAGGACCCTCGCGCAACTTGCGAGCCAGGGCCTGTAAGGTGAAGGGCTTTTGCAGGAACGCGGTGCCGGGATCGAGGACGCCTTCGTGAACAATGGCATCTTCGGTGTAGCCGGAAAGGTAGAGTACACGCGTCTTTGGACAGGACTTGGTGAGTCGCGCGGAAAGTTCGCGCCCGCTCATTCCCGGCATCACCACATCGGTGATGAGAACATCGACCGGCTCTAGCAGCCCTTCGGTCAACTGCAGCGCCGCTTCGCCGTTTTCCGCTTCGAAAACGCGATATCCCTTCGCCTCCAGCGTCTCGCGCACCAGTTGACGGACCGACTCTTCGTCCTCTACCAGCAAGATGGTTTCCGACCCGCCATTCTCCGTCTGATTTACTGGTGTATGGCGCGCGGGCTCGGCGTTTTCTTCGACGCGCGGCAGATAAATGCGGAAGGTCGTTCCCTGCCCCGGTTCGCTCTGCACCAGAACGTATCCACCGCTCTGCTTAATGATTCCATACACCGTCGAGAGCCCGAGTCCGGTGCCTTTGCCTTTTTCTTTGGTGGTGAAGAACGGTTCAAAAATTCGCGCCTGGGTTTCCTTGTCCATGCCCTGGCCGGAGTCGGCCACCGAAAGCATGACGTATACTCCGGGCTGAATATATGCATATTCACGGCGCAGTTCGTCGCCGCCGAGAACCACGTTCGCGGTTTGAATAGTGATCTTGCCGCCGGCGGGCATGGCGTCCTTGGAATTGACCACCAGGTTCATGATTACTTGCTCGATCTGTCCGGCATCGGCGCGGGTGTGGCCCAGATCTTTCGCCAGTTGGGTGTGGAGCTGAATTGCTTCTCCAATCAGCGGACGCAGCAGACGTTCCATGTCGGCGACAATGGAGTTCACATCGACGACTTTCAGTTCGAGCATTTGCTTACGGCTGAAGGCTAGCAGTTGCCGCGTGACGCCGGTGGCGCGCTCGGTAGCCTGGTGGATCGCCTGAATTTTCGGGTACAAAGAATGCTTCTGGACCGGTGTGCTCGAGCAAAACCTCTGTGTAACCGCTGATGACCATCAGCAGGTTGTTGAAGTCGTGGGCCACGCCGCCCGCGAGCCGGCCCACCGCTTCCATTTTTTGCGCCTGGCGGAACTGGTTCTCAAGCACGCGCTGCTCGCTGACATCCTCGGCGATAATTTCGATGGACTGCGCCGTTTCCGGAGTCCCCATCACGCGTCCGCTAAGCCGGACGGTGATGACTTTCCCATCTTTCCGCTTCCAGCGCACTTCGGTGTTGTTGACCCGGTTTCCCAAACGAAACTCGCGCAGCAGCGCGCTCGAGTTCTCCGGCATCGACAAATACTTGGCGCGGGGGGTCGAGAACGATCACTTCTTCCGCCGCATCATAGCCGAGCATCGCGACCAGAGCGGGATTGACCTCGAGAAACTTGCCTTCGAGGCTGCAGCGGCAAATGCCGTAGACGGCGCTTTGCACCAGGGAACGATAGCCGGCTTCCGAACGGCGTAATGCGGCTTCGTTACGCTTATGTTCGACCGCGCTGGCCAGTTGCTGGGAAACGAAGGTGAGAATGTCCTTCTCTTTTTCGCCAAAGCGCACGCTGCTGCTGTAACTCTGTACCACGACAACGCCGATTACGTTTGATCCGGCCTTCAAAGGCACGCCCAACCAGTCGAGGGACGGCGCGCCGATCAATTCGACTTCGCCCCGCTTTACCAACTTGTCGAAAATATCCGGCGTACACAGCAGCGGCTCACCCGTGCGCAGCACATATTCGGTGAGCCCCTTACCCAATTTTTTGGGGGCGGGACGGGGGTCGGCCTCATCGACGAAATACGGGAAACTCAACATCTGGCCGGCAGGCTCATACAGCGCGATGTAGAAGTTGCGGGCGTACATCAGCTCCGCCACAATATTGTGGACAGCGGCGTAAAATGCCTTCAGGTCTTCGGCGGAGTTGGCTTTTTCCGCGATCCTCAAGAGCGCAGAGCTCATGGCCTCGGCCCGCTTTTGTTCGGAGATGTCGCGGTACAGCGCGCAGACCCCCACCCGCTTTCCCGACAAAATTACCGGAGCACTTGAGATCAGAACATCGATCAGCGAGCCATCTTTATGTTGCCGCTTGGTTTCGAGTACAACTTTTCGCCCTTGCTTCAGAGTATCGTCAATCCATCGGGTCTCGGCGTTGCGATCGGGCGGGACGATGAGGGTCGCGATGCATTTCCCCAGCACCTCGTCGGGAGAAAAGCCGAAGATACGGGTGAATTCGTTGTTCAGACGGACGATGCGCAGTTCAGTGTCGAGAATGCTGATGGCTTCGGGGGCGCACTCAATGAGTTGCTCAAGGTAGGCGCTGTGGAGGTCGGAACTTTCTGCTGGGATACCGGGTCCGGGAAAGTTCGAAGCGGCGGGCTCGCTTTCGGTCAGCACAGACAGTGCGGGGGCATTGTTCTGCAATGCCTGCCGCAGAAACTTCGCATGCTCGCGTTCAACCGATTTTGTCCGCCGGGTGATTTTCTCACCCACTGAAGGCCCCCGTTCGACACCAGTCCCAGAGAGCCATGGTAGATCGCGAAAGGTGGCACAGAAAGTTACTGAGGTAATTGCAAACCCGCGTCAATTGCGCTCTTGAGAGGAGCGAGAGAACTGCTTCAACCGGACCGTCGCCGCCCTGGTTGGGGCGCAGCCGCAGCTATTTGATTTCCATGACTTCTTTCTCCTTGCCTTTGCTCATCTCCTCCATTTTCTTGATTTCGTCGTCGGTGAGCTTCTGGATTTCATCGATCGACCGTTTCTCGTCATCCTCGGTGATTTTCTTGTCTTTCATCGCCTTCTTGATGGCGTCGTTGCCGTCGCGCCGAATGTTGCGCACCGCGGTGCGATGCTCCTCCAGGCACCTTGTGCAGGTGCTTGACCATGTCTTTGCGGCGCTCCTCGGTGAGCGGCGGCACGGGAACCCGGATCAGCTTGCCATCGTTCATCGGGTTCAAACCGAGGTCGGCGCTGCGGATCGCCTTTTCGATGGCGGGCAAAGAGGTAGGATCGAAAGGCTGGATGGTGATGAGCTGAGGCTCGGGCGCGTGCACTTGCGCGATCTGGTTCAACGGCATCTGCGAACCGTAGTAATCGACGCTGACTGCGTCCAGCATGTGCACGTTGGCGCGTCCGGTACGGGTCGCGGCCATGGCTTTACGGAAGTCTTCCACCGCCTTTTCCATGCGGGTTTTCAGTTGAACGTAAGTGTCTCTAAGGCCGGGAATCGCAGCCATAGTCGCTTGAGCCATTCGTTAGCTCCTCAATAGAGTCGTTAGAACGCCGAATTATAAACCTTGCAAAAGCAAAACCCGCCACGGATTTGCGCGGATCAACACAGATTCTTAGCGATTAGATCCGTGCGGATCCGTGTTAATCCGTGGCGAAAATGTCTTTACGCGCTGACCAGGGATCCCACCTTCTCGCCGGTGACCACTTTCCTGATATTTCCCCGATGATTCAAATTGAACACGATGATGGGAAGATTATTGTCCTTGCACAGCGAGATGGCGGTTGAATCCATCACTTTGAGCCCTTTTTTCAGGACGTCCATGTAAGTGATGTGGGTAAATTTCTTGGCGTCCTTCACCAGCATCGGGTCAGCGTCGTAAATGCCGTCGACTTTCGTGGCTTTCAGGATCGCCTCCGCCTTGATCTCCATGGCGCGAAGCGATGCGGCGGTGTCGGTGGAGAAATATGGATTGCCGGTTCCGCCGGCAAATATCACCACCCGGCCTTTTTCCAAATGGCGGATGGCGCGGCGGCGGATGAATGGCTCAGCCACCTGGTTCATTTCGATGGCCGACTGCACCCGCGTGTAGACAGATTGCTTCTCGAGAGCGTCCTGCAGGGCGAGCGCATTAATGACCGTGGCCAACATGCCCATGTGGTCGGCCGAAACCCGGTCCATCTCTTTTGCCTGCTCGGCCACGCCGCGGAAAAAGTTTCCACCGCCAACCACAATTGCGATCTCGATGCCCAGGGAGCGCACGTCGGCAAGCTCAGCAGCGATTTCGTGGATTCGATTGGAGTCGACGCCGAAGCCCTGGTTGGCCGCTAGCGCCTCGCCGGAGAGCTTGAGCAAAATGCGCTTGAATACGGGGGTTGTCATGAGTGCAGTCTAATTTGTCTGTCTTAGAGTCCAACGAAAAAGGGCGCTCATCGCGCCCTTCGCTTACTCCGCTTTCTGTTCCGGTTTGCTGGTGGCGATGGTCTCGCCGGCGTCGCCCACTTTGAAGCGGGCAAAGCGGCGCACCGAAATGTTCTCGCCCAACTTGCCGATCTTGGCGGCGATCAGTTGCGAAATATTGACCGTCTGGTCCTTGATGAACGGCTGTTCGTAAAGGCAGACTTCCTCATAGAACTTGCTCATCTTGCCTTCGACGATCTTTTCGACCATCTGCGGCGGCTTGCCAGTCGCTGCCGCCTGCGAACGGTAGATATCCTTCTCGCGCTCGAAGGCTTCCGGGGTGACATCTTCGCGGCGGATGAATTTGGGATCGCTGGCCGCGATGTGCATAGCGATGTCGTGTGTCAGCTCTTTAAAGTCTTCTGTGCGCGCGACGAAGTCGCTTTCGCAATTGACTTCGACCAGCACGCCGATCTTGCCCCCGGCGTGAATGTAGTTGGCGACAGAGCCTTCACTGGTCACACGCGCAGATTTCTTGGCGGCGACTGAAACACCCTTTTTGCGCAGCCAAACCACGGCCTGCTCCATATCGCCCTTGGCTTCGGTCAGGGCCTGTTTGCAATCCATCATCGGCGCTCCAGTTTTTTCCCGGAGATCCTTTACTTGTGCGGCAGAAATATTCATGGTGCTTGTGCTCATAAGAAAAACGTCCTTGGTCGTTCGTCGTTCGTTATTGGCTCAACGGACGTCCCCGGCCAACCACGAAGTGACCGAACGGCCAACCACCTGCTCTCTACAAACTTTGACCCGCGCCGGGGATTTCTAAACATGACCCGCGCGGGTCTTAATTTCCCTGACTGGCTCGTGTTGGTCGTCGTAATCTTGTATCGAAGCGAGAGCTCAGAACGCCTTGCTCTCAATCTCTTCTTCGGCGGCGGTGGTTTCGTGGGCCACCATCGGCTGCTTGCGGGTGGCGCCGGCACCCAGAACCTCTTCCATGCTGATGTCTTCGCCGGCTTCGCCGGACTCTTCGGCAGCAACCTCAACTGCGGCCTCGGCAATGGCCGCCTCCGCCCGCTGCGCTGCGCCGGCGGCTTCGGCCAGTTCCGCCGACTGCTTGTCGGTCATGAATTGCGCGCCTTCGGCAACCGAATCGGCAATCTTCGAGGCAAACAAGCGGATCGCGCGCAAAGCGTCGTCGTTCCCCGGAATCACATAATCCACTTCGGTCGGATCGCAATTGGTATCGACGACCGCGACCACCGGAATTCCCAGCTTGCGCGCTTCGCGCACCGCGATCTGCTCCTTGTTCGAATCGATGACAAAAACCGCATCCGGCAACCGGCTCATGTTCTTAATGCCCGCCAGGTTCGCCTGCAGATGCTTGCGCTCGCGTTCGAGCTTGATGACTTCTTTCTTAGGCAGCAACTCGTAACGGCCATCCGTGGCCATTTCGTCGAGTTCCTTCAGCCGCTTGACGGACTTCTGCACCGTCACCCAGTTGGTGAGCAGTCCGCCCAGCCAGCGCTGGTTCACGTAGAATCCGCCGCAGCGCGTCGCCTCCTCGGCGATCGCGTCCTGCGCCTGGCGCTTGGTGCCCACGAAAAGGATAATCCTCCCTTCGGTCGCCAGGTCCTGCACGAACTTCGACGCCTCTTTGAACATCTTCAGCGTCTTCTGCAAATCGATGATGTAAATCCCGTTGCGCTCTCCGAAGATGTATTCCTTCATCTTGGGATTCCAGCGCTTGGTCTGGTGCCCGAAGTGAACACCCGCTTCGAGCAACTCCTTCATGGTGATGTTAGCCAATCAACCTCCTCATTTGGTCTGCATCGGTCGCTTGCAACAGGTTTGCTCCCGATTGCCATTCCCGTCCCGTACCAGAGCACGGGAAGAATTGAACACCTAAAACAGCTAATTAACTTTTAGCTACTAGCTTCTAGCCAAACCTTTATCGCTTGCTGTACTGGAAGCGCTTACGTCGCGCCCTTCTGGCCGTACTTCTTGCGCTCTTTGGAACGCGAGTCGCGGCTGACCAGGCCTTCGCGCCTTGAGCTTCTTGCGAAGCTCCACATTGAACAGCATGAACGCGCGGGCAATGCCCAACTTCACCGCATCGGCCTGCCCATTGACGCCGCCGCCGTTGACCCGTGACCACAACGTTGAAGGCAGCTCGCCGTCTCGGTCGAAACCAGCGGCTGCCTGCGCGCTCGAACGCTGCGCGCTGGTCACGAAATACTGCTCAAAGGCCCGTCCGTTTACCTTGAAGTCGCCGCTGCCCGGGCGCAAATAGACCCGCGCCATCGCCCGTCTTGCGGCGTCCTGTTCCGTAATATTGAACTGTCTCTGCCATTTAGCTGTCAGCTTCTCAGCTCTCAGCTCCTGGACTGCCCCCGGAGCGAGCTCACCTTTCATAAATTTTCGCAATCTATGCTCTTGCTTCCAGCGCCAGAGCTTCCGGCTTCTGCGCCTCGTGCGGATGTTTCTCTCCGCGATAAACTTTCAGCTTGCTGATCATCTGCCGTCCCAGTTTTGATTTCGGAAGCATGCGCAGGACCGCCTGCTCGACTATCAGCTCCGGCCGGTTCGCAAACCGCTTGCGAAAACTCTTCGGTGCGCAGACCGCCGGGATATCCGGTGTAGTGCTGATACAACTTCTGCTCCGACTTCATGCCAGTGGTCTTGACCTTGTCCGCATTGATGACCACCACGTGATCGCCGATATCGAGAAACGTCGTGTAGCGCGGATTGTTTTTGCCCATCAAAATGCGGGCAACTTGCGAGGCCAGCACGTCCGAGCGTCTGCCCGGAGGCATCGACGACGTACCACTTGCGCACAATTTCCCCCGCTTTGGGGAAATAGGTTGACATTGCAAAATCTCCCAGAAAATTAAAAACGCAAAGAAGACCGCTGAGTACCCACGTCAAGCGCCGAAGGCGCAGGGCGATCAGGCGGGCAACCGCAGGACTGCTAAAGACTTAAAGATAACGTAGAAAGAAGACGATTGTCAACGCGTAGGCCTCACGTCAATATCGGTGGCGAGAAAATCGTCGCCCTTGGCCAATAGCGGCTCCGAATAGAGCTTCGCGACGGCGTATGCGAAGCAGTCTCCAAAGTTCAATCCGGCGCGATGGCAGCCCTTTCCATATTTCCGCCAAGCCGAGCGAGCGATTTCCACTTGGTCGCGATCCACGGGGACAATTTCAAGCTCGGCGCGTACGGTGAAGAGATCGAATTCCCGCCCTGCGGCCTCCCCGCGCCGCGCTTCGAGAACAATCCCGGTCTCGAGCAGATTCGCGGCAGAGACGCGCCTTGCGCCTGCTTGCAGGATACTGTCCAGGAAAGACGCGCGCTCGGGCTCACCAAGGAAGATCGCGACCAGAGCTGAAGTATCGATCACCATCAGCGTGGCAACCCGCGCTCGTCGTAGCCCAAGATTTCGTCTTCCGAACGGGAATCGAGGGTGGGCAGGGCGTCGACCCGACGCAACAGGTCATCGATTTGGATGGTCAGCGCCCGGTTTCGCCGCTTTGCCTGGAGTCTCAGACATCGCTCCTCAAGCGACTTCTGGATCGCCTCGGTCAACGACTCGCCGGTTTCCTTGGCGACCTCGCGCGCCAGTCGTTCGGTTTCGGGATTCTTGATGCTCATTCCCATGTCTATAATATAGCATAAAAGGTATATTTATATACAACAGTAAAGAGAGGAAAATCGAGTCGGAAATTTGGAAAATGTAACTCAGGTGGAGGTTCTAGTTCTCCAGGTACGCTTCAATCCAGTCTTTGATCCGCTGACGACGGTCGTCGGTGTTGTCGAAGCGGACTCCGAAGGTTCTTCCTGGAGCGTTCCGCCAAGCCACGGTGGCGCGCACAAAGACCCGCGGCAAGGTTAATAGAGAAAAGGAAACTTCAACTGCCTGTCCGATCTGCAGGCTTTCGGCGCTCCTCATCGACATTCCGCCGGAGCTGACTTCAAGACTGGTTGCTGTCAGCCGCTGATTGCCCTCAGTCAAAACAACGGTCACTTCCGTGATGACAGGAATACGTACGTAGCGGCGCAGTTCGTGCTGCACCAGCATCTGCGTCGCCCGCACCAGCTTCATGGCGGCCGGACGCTCCAGGGGTTCGCGGAAAATCGCATTGATGCCGTACTTCGAAAAGCGCATGGCCTCCTGCGCCGTGCCGCCCAGTCCGTAGATCACGATGCGGCTGTTCGACGCGGAAGTGCGGGCCGCTTCCATCAGTGGTTCGGCCGCGGGGGTGAGCTTGACCACGCAAGCCTCGAATTTTTCCTTGCGCAGGCGGTCATCCGCTCCGTTCCCCATGAGCACGGTTTCGACCCCGAATTGGCGGAAGCAATCGACGATCACGCCGCGAGCCGGATCTTTGAGATCGACCAGGGCGGCGCGGGCCGGGGTTTTCCGGGAGGTCACTGCCGAAGCTGCGGAAGCTGGGGCTTTGTCCATGCTTGTTCCCAAAGCCATTCTGTCTTGCTACATCGGCCTGGGGCAATTAGATAGAAGGACAGTGCCAAGGTACCAAGGTGTCATTACCTGAAATGGCCAGCGGCTAAGAATGGGTTTCCCGGAAGTTACGAGGGGCTCATACAGGCGATTATTCGCTCCGTCTCTATTCTTCCCAGCGGCGGAACAAGAGCGCCCCGTTGGTGCCGCCGAAGCCGAACGAATTCGACATGGCGTATTCGATATGAGACTTGCGCGCGTGGTTGGGAACGTAGTCCAGATCGCAATTGGGATCGGGATTCTCAAGATTGATCGTGGGCGGCAGAATCTGATCGCGCAGCGCCAGCACCGTGATGCCAGCTTCAAGCCCACCGGCGCCGCCCAGCAGATGTCCGGTCATGGATTTGGTCGAACTCACCGCCAGCTTGTAGGCGTGATCACCGAAGGCCCGTTTGATCGCCGTGGTCTTCGATCTCGTCTCCGAGCGGAGTCGAGGTGCCGTGGGCATTGATGTAATCCACTTTTTCGGCGGGCACATCCGCGTCTTTCAACGTGTTAGTCATGACGCGAAAGGCGCCGTCGCCGTTTTCCGCGGGCTGGGTGATGTGATGTGCGTCCCCACTCATGCCGTAGCCAGCAATCTCGGCGAGAATTTTCGCTCCGCGCTTGCGGGCAAATTCGAGCTCTTCCAGGATCAGAATTCCCGCGCCCTCGCCGATTACGAAACCGTCGCGGCCCGCGTCCCAGGGACGGCTGGCCTTGGCCGGTTCGTGGTTGCGGGTCGAAAGCGCGCGCATGGCGGCGAATCCGCCGACGCTCATGGGTGTAATGGCCGCTTCCGTTCCGCCGGCAATCATCACATCGGCATCGCCGCGAGCGATGATTTTGTACGCATCGCCGACCGAGTGTGTGCTTGAAGTGCAAGCCGTGCACGCCGCTTCGTTCGGGCCCTTCGCGTTGTATCGGATGCTGACATGTCCGGCAGCCAGGTTCACAATCGTCGCCGGAATATAGAAAGGAGAGATTTTTCGCGGGCCGCCGTTGAGCAGGTTCTGGTGCTCGCGCTCGGTCACGTCCAGGCCGCCGATGCCCGAGCCGATGTGCACCCCGACGCGTGACGAAATGTCTTCGGTGACCTCGAGGCCGGCTTGCTTCATCGCATCGTCGCTGGCGGCAATCGCCAACTGAATGAAGCGGCCCATCTTCTTGACTTCTTTTTTCTCGATGAAATGCAGGGGATCGAAATCCTTGACTTCGGCGGCGATTTGCGAGGCGAACTGCGACGCATCGAAGCGGGTGATCCGGCACACACCACTCTGGCCTGCGACCAGGTTTTCCCAGGCTTTTTCAGCCGTGTTCCCGACTGCGCAGATCAGGCCCACCCCAGTGACTACGACGCGTCGCCCCAACTACTTCCCGCCTTTCGCGTGCTTGCCGATGTAGTCCACCGCATCCTGCACGGTGCGAATCTTCTCGGCGTCCTCATCGGGAATTTCGATCTCGAAGGCCTCTTCGAAGGCCATGACCAGCTCGACGGTGTCGAGCGAATCCGCGCCCAGATCGTCCACGAACGAAGCGTTGGGGGTGACTTCACCCTCATCCACTCCGAGCTGTTCCACGATGATCTGTTTTACCTTCTCGTCAACGGCTGCCATGAGTTCTCCTTGGGTATTGATGATGCGGAACTGTAAATCGACTCGGCCCCGCACGGCCAAGCCGGAATGCGGTTATCGTTTGCGCTTGGCGTGCTTCTCAACGTATTCGATGGCGTTTTGCACGGTCAGCATCTTCTCCGCGTCCTCGTCGGAGACTTGGAAATCGAAGGCTGTTTCCAGGGCCATCACCAGTTCCACCTGGTCGAGCGAATCGGCACCCAAATCTTCAATAAAATGGGCGCTGGGAGTGATCTCGGCTTCGTCGACGCCCAGTTGCTCACTGATGAGCTGTTTGACCTTTTCCGCGTACTCGCCCTTGGCCGCCACAGCCATAAACATCTGCTCCCTTAAACGACTGAAAAGGAAATGAGTAGTGTAACGGTGCGCACGAATTGCTGTAAAGGACAGTCGCCACAAAAACGCCCGGCGCGAGGCGCAAATTCCATTTGCATCCTAATCGCATCAGGAGGGCAGGGTCAAACCGAGGCCTGTCTAGCAGGTTGGCCTAGTCTGAAGAGACTACTTCCCCAGCACCAGCACCACAAACGTATCCGGCAAAATGGTGCGCCGGGGATGCGGATTGTCCGGTGTCGGGGCAGGAGGCGGACCGAACTTGGCGGTCACGGTATAGACGCGATGAGTTTTCTCATCCAGCGCCATGGTGCGCGCTCCGGGCTGGGTTGGTACGTTGTCCACGACTGTGAATTTGTTTGCCGACTCTTCATGAACTATCGTGAGCACGCCTTCGCCGCAAGAAGCGAATGCCAGCCCGGTTTTCGGATCGAACGCATTCGCATCCACACCCTCGCCGATGGCCGGTGTGGCGATGACTTTGCCGCTGTCTGCGTCGACCACCGCCATCATTTTGTTGCCGCAGCCGGCAAACAGGCGGCGATGCTTGCGATCAATCGCCAGCCCGCTCGGCTCCTCGCAGGGAGCGAGCGGCCAACTCGATTTCACCAGCAACTTCTGCGGATCGATCGCGTCGATCTGGCTCCTGTCTTCGATGTTAACGAAGATCTCGCCCTTGCCATCACTGGCGGCAAATTCCGGCTTGCCCTCCAGCTTGATGGTGCCGAGTACGTTGCCGCTAGCTGCATCGATTGCGGTGGCATCGTGGCTGCGGCCGTTGAAGGCGAACACCCGCTTGCTCGCGGGATCGTAGAGGATGCAATCGGGATTGTCTCCCGCCTTAACTTTGGTGATCGCCTGCGGCGTTTTCAAGTCAAAAATAGTGACATTTCCTTCGCGGCCATTGCTGATGAAGCCTCGCCCGAACTCGGGAGCGAGCGCAATGCCATGCACGCCGGGAGTATCGGGAATGTCGCCGAGCGGTTTGCCGGAATCGGCGTCGATCACCATCACGTGGGTAGCGCGCGAGATGTAGAGCCGCCGGGCGGAACTGTCTACGGTCAGATAGTCCCAGCCGCCATCGCCGCCGAGATTGTAGGTGTTGAGTAGGTGGTAGCCAGAATCGGCGGAGGCGAGCGAGGTTAGGGCAAGAAACAAAAAGAAGACTGAGAGATGGGAACGCTTCATCTGGAAGACCTCGTTTGATTGCGGTGGAGTAATTGTACGCGAGAAGAGCCGCAATTGTGCCGCAATCACGAGGTCGCTGTAGACAGGCGCAGCCCCCGGCGATCCCGAAGAGGCAGCGAGTGAAACCGCCTCTCCGGGCCACCGGCCTCAGTGTGACCTTCCAAGATGGAACGGCAAAACCCGCCCGGCTTGCGTCTAAACTTGATAGCATCGGGATGGGATGCGGAAAGGCGAGTGATGGGGGAACGCAGTCTCCAATCCGATGTTGCGCGGCCGCTGCAGGCGGTGTCCGATGAGCTCTTTCTCAAGAGTAATGGGGCTGGTTTTGGGCTGACGGCGGAAGCATTCCTTCGCATCCTGGAAGAAATCTGTCAGAAATATTGGCCAACGGCGTCGGCGCAAGAGATGCATGCCTGCTGCGCCAGTCTGCGGCTGGAAGAGTTGGCGCTGGCACGAGCTTGCGCCGCGGGTCATGAGCGGGCCTGGGAAGTGTTCATGGCGCGCTATCGCGTGAAGTTGTACGACATTGCCAATCATGTTGCGCGCGAAAGTTCTGCCGGGCGCGAGCTGGCTGACTCTCTCTACGCCGATCTTTACGGCACGGCGCTGCGCGACGGGCAGCGGGTTTCCAAGCTGAACTTCTACACCGGCCGCGGTTCGCTCGAAGGCTGGCTGCGCACCGTATTGGCGCAGGAGTACGTGAATCGTTATCGGCGGCAGCGCCGGTTGGTGAGCCTTGATGAGGAGGCCGAGGAAGGTGCGCAATTCGCCGCAGCTGACCCGGAGCCGCTGCCCACCCTTGACGCGCGAGTCGAAGCCGCGACAGACGAAGCCCTGGCCGAACTGTCACCCGATGAAAAATTCATTCTGGCTGCCTATTACCTGGACTCGCGCCCTGGCCGAGATTGGGCGCATTTTGCGGGTGCACGAGTCCACCATCAGCCGCAAGCTCGACAAGCTGGCTAAATCGCTGCGTAAGCGCATCTTGGCCAACCTGGAGCGGCGTGGCATGAGCCGCCGCCAAGCTCAGGAAGCGCTGGAAGTGGATGTTCGCGACCTGCGCCTGAGTTTGCGGGATAAGCTGCAAGAAAGCGGGCAGGATGCGTTCTCCAAGAAGAAAGCGGAGGCATCGGCCCGCGAGACGTAAGGGTAGTTTGCAATGCTGAAAGTACCAAATAAAGCACCAAACATTGTCGCGCAACGGCTGCTGGCGGCCAAGCCTGGGACGCATCCGGAGCCGGATGTGCTGGCTGCGTTTACCGAGCGGACACTGACTCAGAACGAGCAGGCTGACGTTCTCAATCACTTGGCTCGGTGCGCGGAGTGCCGCGAGGTGGCGGCGCTTGCAATTCCAGAGCAGCTTGATCAGGTCGCCGGGTTGGTTCCCATGCGTTCGGGATGGCTGTCGTGGCCGGTGCTTCGCTGGGGCGCAGCAGCGGCTTGCGTGGCCATCGTCGGCGCGGCAGTGACTTTGCATTATCGGCCAAGCACAAGTGACCGGACTGCGAGCACGCCGTCAAGCGATGCACCGATGGTTCAGAATCCTGCTGGCGCTGTTGCGGGAGCTGTGTCCACGACGGCAGAACCTTCGCCTACGAATCAAGTCGATTCGACGGCGCCGGTTCAGCATGGGTCGGCTGCTGCGCCACAGATCGTTACTCACTCGAACTCGGAACGCAGAGCCGCATTAAAAAATCGCGAAGCGGTGAAGCTCGCCACAAGCGCGCCTGCGCCGGAGACGAGCGAAGATGTTCAATTTGTGCCCGGCCGGGCCAAAGACGAATCCGAGCCGGCCAATGTAGAAATGTCGTTAGCCGGCGGAATTCCCGACCGGCAGACGCTGGCGTCTTCTGCCATGATCGCCCGCGCCGCCACTGTGCCCACCAACTCGATTCCGCGCTGGACGCTCACTTCCGAAGGAATGCTGCAGCGCTCGGTGGATTCAGGCAAGACCTGGGAAACGATATTGGTGGCAACTCCTGGCCATCTGCGGGCGCTTACTTCGAACGGCTTCGATATTTGGGTGGGCGGAGCCAAGGGTGCGCTCTACCACTCGATCGATGCCGGACAGCACTGGATGCAAGTGCAGCCGGTGACCGAGACCGACGCACTGACTGCAGACATTGTAGCAATCGAATTCAGCGATCTCCTCCACGGCACCGTGACCACAGCCGATCAGGAAGCGTGGATCACAAGCGACGCAGGCCGCTCCTGGCAAAAGCAATAATTTCGCCTGCGCACCCGAATTACTTCTTGGCTTTTTCAGAATTACCAAAGTGACGTTTACACTCCCGCAGGGCCAAGCTACCATCCGAGAGTAGTTTGGCAGTTCTGGGGGAGGGCTGCCGGGCGTCCTGAACTTCAGTGTTCGGGGCGCTTTTTTTTTGCGCAGAAAAACGCAGGGCCGGATGCCACGAGTGCTGAACGAACTCGCGTAGGGACTCGTCTTGGCGGAGCATGGTTTACACTGAGCCGTTGTTCCTGGAGGAATCATGCGCCGTCTTTTTTTCCTTTTTATCGTAGTGTGCTCAACCCTTTCTGTTGTTGCCCAAGCCAAGCGACCCTTCACCTTTGAAGATATGATGGCGCTCAAGCGCGTCGGCGAACCGGAAGTTTCGCCCGATGGCAAGTGGGTGATCTTCAGCGTGGTCAACGTCGACCTTGCCGCGAATACCAAGATTCCGCACATCTGGATCGTTCCCGTAGCGGGCGGCCAGGAGCGGGAAATCATTTCCGACCAGGACGCCAATCGACCGCGCTGGGCGCCCGATGGCAAGCACTTCGCGTTTATTTCGACCAAAGAAGGCGGATCGCAGGTTTGGATCGCGGATATCGACGGCGCTGCCGGAACTGTCACTGGAGTTCACAAGCTGACTTCAATCGCGACCGGGGCCGACGGCGAGCTGTGGTCTCCGGACGGCAAGAACATTGTTTTTACCTCGGATGTTTATCCGGAATGCGATGGCACACCTGCGGCAGAGGAAGCGTGCAACGCCAAGAAGCTTGAAGAAGTAAAGAATTCCAAAGTCAAGGCACAAATTTTCACCGAGCTTCTGTTTCGGCACTGGAACGCCTATCGCAATGGCAAGCGCAGCCACATTCTGGTGGTTTCTGTCGATGGAGGCGCCGCCCGCGACCTGACACCCGGCGACTATGAAGCGCCCGTCTTCTCGCTCGGCGGCCAGGACGACTACGCGTTTTCGCCCGACGGAAAAGAGCTTTGCTATACCTCGAACCACGACAAGAATCCCGCGGCTTCGACGAACAACGATTTGTGGATCGTTCCAGTCGATGGCGGTGCCGCCAAAAACATCACCTCCGACAATCCCGCCAGCGACTCGTCTCCGCTCTATTCGCCGGATGGAAATTACATCGCTTACCGGGCGCAGAAGCGGCCTGGAGACGAAAGCGACCGGTTTCGGTTGATGCTGTATGACAGGAAAACGGGAGAGAAGAAGAATTACACGGAAACGTTTGGTGACTGGGTAGGAACGTTCATCTGGGATCCCAACTCCAGGCGTATCTACTTCAACTCAGAGATTGAGGGTTTCGCACAAATCTTCAGCCTCGACCTGACGGCGCCCGTACCCAGGTCTGTTCTTCCCAAGAAGGATGCGATAGGAACCAATGACGATATGGCACTGGCCAACGACGGAAAGACCATGTTGTTTACGCGCCTGAGCATGCAGTCCCCAACCGAGATCGCAAAATTAGAGTTGGCCTCCCAAGCTTCCATTCAGTTTCTAACTCATGTCAACGAGACTGTCCTCTCGCAGATCTCCATGTCTCCGCTCGAAACTTTCTGGTTCACCGGTGCACGCGACGAAAAAGTCGAAGGATTTCTCGTCAAGCCGCCGAACTTTGATCCCAGTAAGAAATATCCGTTGAACTTCGTCGTTCACGGCGGCCCCGAGGTTCCCGTCGGCGACCAGTGGAGCTACCGCTGGAACTCTGAACTCTTCGCCGCCAGTGGATACGTCGTCATCGAAATTAACTTTCACGGCTCACCCGGCTACGGGCAGAAATTCGTTGACTCCATCAACGGCGATTGGGGTGGTGCGCCATATGAAGACCTGATGAAAGGCCTCGACTACGCCGAGCAGCATTATCCGTTCATTGATAAAGACCGCGAGTGCGCGCTGGGCGCGAGCTACGGCGGTTATATGATGAACTGGATTCTCGGCCACACCGATCGCTTCAAGTGCATCGTGACCCACGACGGCATGTACAACGCCGAGTCGGCCTGGGGATCAACCGAGGAAATCTGGTTTAACAACTGGGAGTTCAAAGGCACTCCCTACGATAATCGCGAGATGTACCAGAAGTGGTCGCCGCACCGGTATGCGAAAAATTTCAAGACGCCGACGCTGGTGGTTCACGGACAGCTCGATTACCGGCTTGACATTTCCGAGGGATTGCAGCTTTTCACCACGCTGCAAATGCTGGGAGTGCCATCAAAAATGCTCTACTTTCCCGACGAAGGCCATTGGGTGCTGAAGCCGCAGAATTCGCAGCTCTGGTACAAAACGGTGAACGACTGGATCGATCAGTGGACGAAACAGTAGCCCGCACTCTTAGCTTTCCCACTCAACCAAAGGGTTGAGTGGGGCCCCGCCGCCGGGCGAAAGATGCCTCACGCCGCGGTCATCTGGCCCACGTGTACCCGCTCATAGCCTTGCGCCATATAGAAGAGCGCTTTGTCGTAGAACTGGTCGAGCAAACGGTAGAGCTCCATTTCTCCAAACAGCTCCACCGGTTTGGTCACTACGCCTTCATCCTGCAGGAAGGGCCAGAGCAGCTCTTTGGTCGCGGCCAGCGAGTAGAGCACGTGGCTGAATGCGACTCCCTGTTCTGCGCGTCTCGCACCGAGTTGGGTGTAGATGCTCTCCACTTCGGCCTCGGTCTTATAGAGCAGCCATTCGCTCAAGTGCCGATAAACGTCGAAGCTTCTGGCCTCCAATTCCTCTTGCGGCACCTTGCGCAGGTCCGCGCAGTGCGGGTCACGCTCAAGTCTCTCGGTGATTCCGTGGGAAAGACGATCCGCATGGGTCTCGATAAGCTTTACCAGCCGCATCGCCAGCATGATTCACCTCCGGGTCAGCCCGATGTCATTGTTCTCCTTTCCTGGCCTTCGTGCAGTGACCTAGCTCACGAAGCGCTGCCCAAATTACTCAATTCAGCGGCGGCAGCCATTGCAGCTCAAACGGAACATTGCCGTAGCCGGCCGCCGCCGTGCCCAGAATCTCCAAGGCCCCGCTGAACCCTCCAGTCGAAGGCTGAAGACTGACCATGCCATTCACGTCAGAGGCAACCGTTGCCTGAGAAGAGTACAAAATGATCGGCTGCGGATCTCCGCCAATGCCACTGTCTCCGCCGGGCACCTGCGGAGGGTTGCTGGCCGGCAGCTCGACGCTCCACTGCATCTGCACGTTCGCTCCCATCACCGGATTGGGCGGAGAGGAAAAATCGCTCACTCGAACCAATACCGGCTGAAAACTCTGCCCGGTCGCCGCGACTTGCGCGGTGCCCGCTACGGGTTGAATCTGCAAGCCGGTGGCCGGGACGGCGGTTCCATAAAAGCTCTGGCAAGGAGCATTGTTCGGGCCGACGCAAACCGCGACCTGAACGTCTCCGGTCATCTGCGAAATCTCGATCATTGATTGCGCGTATCCATTGGAATTGGTTGTGGCCGATGGCGGATTGGCCGAGGCTGAACCTTTCTCGATCAGAAAGTTGATCGTCTTGCCTGACAGCGGAGCTCCATTCGATAACGCACGCCCGGTCAGGACGACATTGGCGCTCGAATTCTGCAGAATGTGATCGTATTGCGGAGTAAGCGCCAGATCCGCTGACGAAGATGTGCCAAGCAGAGTCGTTTGCACTTGTTGCGGTGAAGAATACGAAGCGGGCGCTAACTGCGCCGTAATCGTAATTACGCCTGCCGAAATCACGGTGGCGAAAGTGGAGGCTTGTCCGGTGTCGTCGCTCAGGACGGTGCAACTATTGCCTCCGCCGCAAGCCGAGAAGGTCACCGGCGGTGAAGCTGTGAAAAATACGCTCGCTCCCGGCACGGGAGTTGCGCCATCCGGGCCGAGGACTTGTACTTGGATCGGATTGGGCGCTTGGCCGCCGTCCGGCGTCGCAGGATTCGAGCCGGCGATCAGCTTGATTTGGTCATTCGGGCCTGCCCCGTAGGTCAGAACCCCGGTGAGCACCGAACTTGCCAAGGTCGGCGGATCGGTAAGAGCTACGTTCTGAACGCCGTCCGGCTGCGGTGGTGCATTGAACAGCATCTGGTTCGCAGTTACAGAGAGCGGCGGTGTGTTGAGATTGTTTACCGTCAACCGGGTATTCGACTCAAAACCCAGCCCAGTCAGGGTCAGTGGAGTTCCTCCGGCCACACTGGCCCTTGCCGGAGTGACGCTATCGCCGTAAAGAACGCGCGCATGATAGCGGTAGTCCGGCCGGCCGTCGCCACGAATGTCCGACACTCCCACGCGAAAGGGCGTGCTCTGCAAGAGTTGTGCGTTCAGAATCGTCATGCCGGGGAATGCGGAATTGAAGGGCGAGGGGGTATTGGCGGGAGCGGGTGAACTGCCGGGATCGGAAAGCGCCCACATGCCAATTACGGGCTGGGCCTTGCTTTCGGATGCAGCACCCGTCTCGTCGAGTGCGGTAACCATGATTGTGAGCGTGCGGTTGGCCTGCGCGTTGAACCAAAAATAATCGAGATCGCCGTAGGGACTCAACGAAGATTCCCAATCGCCGCCGAGCGGCACGGCTGCGGGAGAAGAGTAGCTGGTCGGAGAAAACGGCGCTGGTTTCTGCAGTTCCGAGTTCTGCATCACGATGTCCTGGTCGGCGTCTCCTCCGAGAGAAACGTTCACAATGATCGGTTGGATGGACACCTGAAGGATTCACCTGCCAGGGACCGGTACGGTTGCACCGGCGTGAGCCAGAGCGGATCGATCGCCTCGACGGTCAACTGAAATTGCGCGCTGGGCCCCGCCATTTGGAATTTGCAATCCGGCGAGATCGAAGAACCCTTCGAGCGTCGTGTCACTCGACCCGTAGCTGTTGAAGGGCAAGCCCGAGCTGTCGTCGAAGCCGGTGATGATGTTTCCGGCGTTCCCTGCGAAGAGGAATCCGGAAACCGACGACGCAGCATATTGTCCTGAGGGCAAGCCGGTCGAGGGGTCGATCCATCGCGCGACCACATTCACACCTTGCATGGCTTGCGCTGCCAGGCCGCTGCTGTTGGTGAAATAGACCGAGCCGTGGATGCTGGCGGTCGTGGCGCCGAAAATCTGCTTGCCCGGAAACTGCGATTGATTGGCAGGAGTCACCGGATACAGCCGCGAGAGCGCCGCCTGATCGTCAATCTTTGGCTCATAGGGATTTGCGTAGCACAGGGTGATCGGAATGCAATTCGGTGGATCCATCGAGTGCATCACGGGAAAGCCGGCATAATCTTGCTGATTGGGGGGAGGGTTGCCGGTGAGAACGTTATCGTTGAGTTGCGACCAGCCTACGCCGAGCACCTGTCCCAGCACCCGCACCAGGCGGTATTCAACGTCGGTGAGCTGATTGGAGTTGAGTGCGCACATTCCGTTGATGACCACCAGTGCGTGCAGGAAATATGTGTTAGTCCCGAAATTGTCGACGCCGCCATAGGCCGCGTTGTAAAAGCATTCCGAAGGATCGCCGGCGCCCTGGCCAAGCAGGGCGTCGGTGACCGTGCCATCGTAGTCGTAGACGACGCCAACGGGCGTGCCGACGGCCGAAGGCTCAATATCGGCGGGCATAGTGATTGTGCCGTCGGGATTGACGTAGACATTCGAGCCGTTCACATCTTCTGCCAGTTGTCCGGCGCGGGTGGCCGCCACGGCAGCTGTGGAGATGGAGGTCCACTGGCTGAAAGCGGCGGCCACAAAGCTATCCGCGCTGGGCCCGGGTAGAATCGGACTGAGATTGCCTTGATCGGTGTAGTAGTTGATTTGGCCCTGCGCCCAAGTTAAGGGAGTGCCCGCCGTTCCGGAGTTGAAGTAGCTGACGCCCGCGACGTATTTTGGGCCTCCGGCGAAGGCGGGGAGGGCCGCGGTTTGTAGAACTGCGAGCAGGAATACGAAAGATAGAGGTCGCCGCATGTTCACTCCTGCTCCGCGCGCCGAAGCGCCAATTCAAAGTCAATCGGATTGATCCGGAAAGAACCCGGCGGCAATGCACCTCGGGGCAAGGGCGATCCTGGCGGCGGAGTCGAAGGTGGCACGACAATGTTCCCACTCGAATCGACAGGGAGTTTTCCGTTCGGGACGGGACTGGTCAGGCCCAGCTTGCTCGGCGGATACAAGAAGAGCATCACGTGCTCGCCGACGCGGTAGCGCTGGCCGCTTTGCCACAAGCCTGCCCATTCATGAATGGCAATGGTTTGACCGCTGAGCACGCCACGGTAGCCGTGTTCCACCAGAAACGTGATTCGCATTACGCCCACACTGTCGCGGCTGCGCGGTTTAATTCGCTCGATGGACTTGACGGTGCCAGAGAAGACATAGCCCGAGCGAGCCACTAACGGGCGGAGGTTCGGAAGAACCGGGGGAGTCGTTGGAGCGGCCGGGAGTTCCGAAGCCGGCAACAGTGCAAACCAAGCCAGGGTGAGTCCGAAGAAAACGAACTTCCAGATTGACGAGTGCATCACTAGCCTCTTTTGATGTTGAGGCCAGCCTTTTGACGGGAGACGGGCTGATGCTAGATCACAAAGGTGGGCAGCGCTGTGAGGCCCGTCACCTTGCGTGCGTGACCGGTGAACATTGTGGACCTCGGGCGAGCCGCCCTAGCGTCGTCGTCCCCTCACAGTGAACAAAGTCTGCGTTGGGAGTGCAGGTCTTGTGCACACAGTCTATTCCCGCTGGCAGAACGCAATCGAGTTAACCGCCTGAAAAGACGAGGCTTTCGCGCTGTGCCCTAAACAGCAAGTGCGTGGAAAAAGAATTGCTCGTATTCTAGAATGTCTATTATCATAATAGACATTAGGGGTTGGCTCCCAAGCGGGGATTCTAATGGCAGAAATATCCACAGGATCGAACAATCGTCTTTCTCTGGACACATGGGCGGTGATCGTCGGGCTGGTCTTGACGCTGGCAGTGAAGTTCGGTGTGTTTAGCAAGGTGCCGTGGTAGCGGCGAACGAAACAACTTTTGGGGAGAAAACATGGCGACTTCGATCGCAGTGCCACCTACGAGGTCGGAAAGTCCGCTGCTGAGTGTGGCCCGCATGGTGCCGGGGATTCTGGTGTTGGCCGGCATTGGGTATGCGGGCAAAATTCTTGAGCGCTTCGGGAACACTTACGCCAAGGCCCACCACTGGAGATTTCCCAACATTGAGTATGTGCTGTGGGCGATTCTTATCGGGCTGGTCATTTCGAACCTGTGGGAGAGTCCCGAAAATCCTTCAGCCCGGTATTGCCACGTACGAGTTCTGGCTGAAGATTGGAATCGTGCTGCTGGGCGCGCGCTTCGTGCTCGCCGACGTTCTGAAACTGGGCAGCATCAGCCTGGGGCTGGTGGTGATCGAAATCACGGTTTCGCTGGCCCTGATGACTTTCCTCGGACGATTGTTCAAGCTCAAACCGAAATTGATCACCTTGCTGGCAGTCGGCTCGTCGATTTGTGGAGTGTCAGCGATTATTGCGGCCAAGGGTGCGATCGACGCCGACGACGAAGACGCTTCGTTTGCCATGGCTGCAATTCTTGCCCTGGGAGCGCTGGCGCTGTTCAGTTTTCCGGCGATCGCGCATGCACTACACATGGACAACGTTTCCTACGGCCTGTGGGCCGGCCTGGGCGTGGACAATACGGCTGAGGCGACCGCAGCCGGCGCGCTCTATTCGGACGCCGCGGGGAAGGTCGCGGTGCTCGCCAAGACCACTCGCAATGCGCTGATCGGATTCGTGGTGCTCGGTTACGCGCTCTACTGGGCGGGACGCGGCCAGGCGGAGAAAGTCAGCAACAAGGCGGCATTCCTTTGGAAGAAATTTCCCAAGTTCATTCTGGGATTTCTATTCATCTCGCTGCTGGTCAGTTTCGGGTTGTTTTCGAAGGACCAGGTGGCGTCGTTGGGAAATCTCTCGAAGTGGGCATTTCTGCTGACCTTTGCGGGTGTCGGCCTGCGCACGAATTTCCGCGAGATGTCGAAGCAGGGCCTGCGCCCGTTCATTGTAGGGGCGGTCGGCGAGGTGCTGATTGCCGCGCTGACCCTCGGCTTGGTTCCATCGGCGCGGCGCATATTTGCGGATTTAAAGGGATGTAGAGGACGCCTTGGCCGGAAGCTAGAAATGCTCTTCCAATAGTTTGGTGAACTTGGGCGCGGCATTTCTCAGGCTTGAGCTTATGAACCGGCGATCCTGCGAAATCGCCGCGGCCTGATCGTCGATTTTATCCAGCATAGTTTGTGGGGACAAGTGATACTGGTCGATGAGAAACTCATCGGCGGTCTGGCACAAGATTCCCCATTTTTCCAGACAGGCCTTCGGGAAGTGCTTGGTGTTTTGAGTAACGATCACGTTGGCCTGAGCTTTAATCGCCGCAGCTAAAACATGCCTATCATCCCTGTCTGGTAACTCGAGCGCATCGGCCAATTCAGGCGGAACGGCGACCATCGCCTCAGGAAACGCGTGATTCATTTGCTGCCGCCGGTATGTGATTTCCGCCGCCGTGCGATGAAGCTTCGTCCGTAACGCTCTTGCCATCTCTGCCATGATCTCTTCGCTCCAAAGAGGGCGATACATGGCCGACTCTTCTGCAAGCCGCAGCAGGATGTCGCAGAGGGAAACTGGCACTAGAACGCAGGCGTCGAGGACGGCGGAATATTCATTCTCCTGCGTGAAAATCATCCGGAACCTTGTCGTAATCCCCTTTGCTGAATTCCTGCCGGGCCAGGTCGTTCAGGATTTCGCGGCGGGCAAGATCGCGTTTGGTTTTGTAGGCGAGCACGTCCCGGACATACAGTCGGCGATGCGTGCCAACCATGTGAAAAGGGATTTCTTCCTTCTCGAGCAGCCGGATCAGGTACTGCCGGGACATCCCCAGAATTTTGCTGGCTTCGACCGTGGTCAGTTCATGACTGCTCTGGAGAATGGTCACAGAATGCCCAGCCTTCAGATCGGCAAGCAAGCGAAGCAGAAAGGAATAGAGATTGTTGGGCAGGATTTCACTCTTGCCATCCGGACCAATGAGTTTCGCCTCCGCATCGCGCAATTTTGCGTAAATATCCATGATCTCCCGCTGCTCCCTGGGGGAGACATCAACGAGGTCGGCTTCGCGAAGGCGTTTCATGGTTAGGCCTCCAACTTGGGCAAATCGCACCCGCTGCCATTGTATGCATCTGTCCAGGCAGATGCAACTATTTAGTTGCATCTGTAGTGTTTGTAGACTAGATAGCCGAAATGTGCACCGCGCCAACTTTCGCTAGAATTGCACTTTGCAAGCCTAAAGCTCCGAGGTCATTATTGAAGACAAACAACCTAAAGAGCCGGAAGCTCGTCGCGATTGAGTGGGGCGATTGCGATCCGGCCCAGATCGTCCACTTCCCACGCTATTTTTTCTATTTTGATGCCTGCACAACGGCGCTGTTCAAGAAGGCCGGCCTGCCGAAGTTGGAGATGTTAAAGACCTACCAGATCATCGGCATTCCCATGGTCGACGTGCGGGCTTCGTTTCTCGCGCCTTCGCGGTTTTCCGAACAGGTAGTGATCGAATCTGAAGTCATCGAATGGCGGCGAAGCAGTTTTTGGTGCGCCATCGCCTGTTTAACAAAAAAGTGCTGGCTGTCGAATGTATCGAGACCCGCGTCTGGGCGGGCCTGTCGGCGAAAGATCCGGAGAAGATTGAAAGCAAGCCAATCCCCGAGGAAGTGATCGAGAAGTTCCAGCAAAAGACCAAAACACGGCGAAGTCGGCGGCCTTCCCTCAGAGGGCGAAAATGAAAACTATTCGCACTCAAGTCGGGATTGTGGGCGCGGGGCCGGCAGGTTTGGTGCTGGCTCATTTGCTGCACCTCCAAGGGATCGAGTCGGTGGTGATTGAGGCGCGCAGCCGCGAATATTGCGAGCAGCGAGTCAGGGCAGGAGTGCTCGAGCAAGGCACGGTCGACTTGCTGACTGAAATGGGCCTGGGCCAGCGCATGAAGGCCGAAGGACTAATCCACGACGGCGTCGAGTTCCGCGTGAATGGCGAAAATTACCGCATTGACTTCAAGCATCTGACCGGCAAGGGCATCACAATTTACGCCCAGCAGGAAGTGGTGAAAGACTTGATCGCGGCGCGGGTCAAAGCTGGAGGCCAACTTCTCTTCGAGGTCGGCGATGTAAGCGTGCACGACTTTGCTTCGTCCCAGCCCAAGGTTCGTTATACCCACAAAGGCGAGCGCCAGGAAATCTTGTGCGATTTTCTTGCCGGCTGCGACGGTTACCACGGAATCTGCCGGCCCAGCATTCCGGCGGACAAGCTAACAGTGTACGAACGCGTTTTTCCGTTTGCCTGGCTGGGAATTCTAGCGGCAGCGAAGCCCTCGTCGCACGAACTGATTTACGGCTACCACCAGCGGGATTTTCGCTGCACAGCATGAGGACGCCGGAGATTACGCGCCTGTATCTGCAGTGCGCTCCCGACGACGGCCCCCGCAAATTGGCCGGATGAAAAGATCTGGGCCGAGCTGCAGACGCGACTCGCCACACGCGATGGAAGACGGCTGAATAACTGCCGAATCCTCCAAAAAGGCGTAACCGCGATGCGCAGCTTTGTGGTTGAACCCATGCAATACGGCCGCATGTACCTCGCCGGAGACGCCGCCCACATCGTACCGCCGACGGGGGCGAAGGGATTAAATCTTGCCGTCGCGGACGTGCGCGTCCTGGCCCGTGCCATCTCGCACTTTTATTCCTCCGGTTCGACGCAGCGGCTCGATGCTTACTCAGAAACTTGCCTGAGGCGAGTGTGGCTGGTGCAGAGATTTTCGCTGTGGATGACTTCGATGCTCCACCGCTTCCCGGGGGACGACGGGTTCGAGCAGCACCGCCAGCTGAGCGATCTTGATTATCTGGCAACGTCGAATGCAGCGGCGCGTTCGTTTGCAGAAAACTACGTCGGTTTGCCGATGAGATTTGATTAATAGTGTTGCGTACGATCTTTGCGAAACCTTTTGCGTCTAAAATCTTTGACCGCAAAGCTCGCGAGGGTCACGCGAAGAACGCAAAGGCGAATTCTTTGTTGGAGGTTCTTCGCGACCTTTGCGGAAACCTCAGCGGCCTTTGCGTTTAAAGACTTCGCCTTTTCTTAGCAAGACCAACGAACTCAGTAGATCAGATAACACTA
>CAWKDJ010000010.1:0-278613 GCA_963848325.1 uncultured Acidobacteriaceae bacterium | reverse complement strand
ACAGGTCGGTTTTTTCCGGAGTGCGGCTGGCGCGCCAAGGGTGGCCGCCGCGAATGCCGCCGACGTTCACAATGCGCTTTCTTGCCACCATAGGCTGCGTTCTTCTCCCAGGCGGCGATCCATTTCATAATCGAGTCCATCACTTCGTGCATGCGGCGGATGGAGTTCATCTCCTCGCGGCCTGCGCAAAATGCGGTGTGGACGTAATTCCAGCGCACGAAATCGCACCCACACCGACCCGTAATGCGCGAGAACAATTTGCATGTCGGTCGGCTCGCCGAGAATGCACATATCGGGCAGCACGCCGTGATTCACCATGTAATGCGTGCCGGCGCCGTAGCCGCGATATTCCTTGCCAACAAATTCGCCCCACTGCGTCTTTTCGATTTCGCCGACGACCGCCGCGATCAAAACATCGCCGTCAGCTTGAACCCCGCTCGCTGGATCGCCTTCACGGCTTGCGTGTAGCAAACGAGCGCGCCCTTCATGTTGTAAATGCCAAGCCCGTAAATAAAGCCATTCTTTCAGGACGGCCTTAGGCTTGTATCCGATTCCCGTCAGGTAGTCTTCGCGTCCGGTATTGGAAGTATCCATGTGGCCGTTGAACATCAGGTTCATTTGCCCGTGCCCGCAGCCTTCCAGCGCCCACTACGTTCGCGCGGCCTTCCTCCACTTCCTGCCAGGTAACTTGCAGGCCGATGCCTTCGAGCGTCGCGCGCATGTACTTCGCCATCTCAAGTTCTTCGCCGGTCGGGCTCGGAATATTGACGACGTCGAACGCCATCGAGACGATCTCGTCCTCGTCGAACTTGGGCACAATTTTTGACCAGTTCGCGTGTCGCTTCGCCTCGAAATTTTCTCGGTGTCTTCAAACTGTCCTCGCCGCTAGAGCCGGAAATCGTCCGGATCGCGTGCAAAGTTTTTCGCTGCCGTTATCCGTCACCAGAAAATTGTCTTCGAGCCGCAATCCGCCGCCGCCTTCCCAATAAATTCCGGGCTCGATGGCGAGCACCATGTTCTTTCTTCATCGTGCCGCCGCCAGCTTTATGCGAATACGGCGCTTCGTGCGCGCGGGCGCCAACGCCGTGCCCGACCGGATGCGAAGGCTGACCGGTGTATCCGGCTTCGTCGATGCGCGCGCGAATCACGCGATCGATTTCACCGAAGCGGTGCGCCATCGCGGACGAGCCGACCGCCTCGTTGAAAACCTTCAGCAGCAAATCGAGCAGCCGGTTGTATTCCGGCGTCAGCTCGCCGGGACAAATATTTTTCGTCAAATCAGTCCAATAGCCATCGGCGCACACCCAAATTTCGACCAGAGTCGGTTCATTTTCCTGCACTGGACGATCGCTCGTCGCCGTAAATGTCGCGATGCCTTTGCCCGACCACACCAGCGTAAACGCGCGCGCCATTTCGACTTTGCCTTTGTAGCCGACGCCAACCGCCGTGGATGTGGCCTTCATTCATCGCCGCCGACTTCGCTTTCTTTCATGCCCGGTCGAATTTTATCGCGGGTGTAGGCCATAGCGAGTGCGGCGAGTTCATTCGCCAGCCGCATGCGCTCGATTTCCTGCGGCGTCTTGATCGCGCGGACTTCGTTCGAGAGCGGCGTCGCATCGAACAACTTGCCCGGCAACTTTGCGGAATGCGTCGAAATAGGTCTGGGTCGGCGTCGTCGGCTCACCTACCATGCGGTCGGCAGATTGCGTTCCCATGTTCAATTCGATTGCGATTTTGTCGGTGAGTCCGCGTTCTTTGAGAACCGCCAGGGCCAAGTCCAGCGCACGATACTGCGGCGGGCGTGGATCGCCCTGGATGGTAGCAATTGAACAGGCGAATGTCCTTCTTCCAGGCGTTGCGCTGTGCCTCGGCTAGTTGCGGCTCGAGCGCGATCAACGTCGGCTCGCCTTCGCTGGGGAAAACGACGGCATCGTAGCCTTTCATGCTCCAGTAGTTGGTGAGGTAGAGAACGTTGTCCGGCGCGCGCACGACCAGCGCGGTCATTTCTTGTTCGCCCATCAGGCGAACGGACGCGATCCAATTTCGTAGTCGTCTACCGGCCAGGACATTGTCTATTTCGCAAGTCTCCCCGCGGGTTTGTTTTCGTCCTCGAAATTCCACGAGCTTCTTTTCCTTTAATCAGCCGATACAGCGCCGTGTGCAACGGCGCAGCGATTCCGAATCGCTGCGCTTCGCGCGCAATCGCGCCACCGAGAAAATCCACTTCCGTCGGAAGCTGATGGCGCACGTCATAGAGCATCGACGGCGGATGGTTCGTCATTGCGCCAAGTTTGTTCATCTCCCAGGGATCTTCGTGCAGCGAAATCCCTGCGGCAGCGGCCACGCGTTTGCCCTCATCGATCAGTTCGTGCAGCAAATTTCCTAGACTCGAAAAATGCGATTCGTCGGAAAAATGCGGCGAGTGTGGCAATCCTGTCAGTGCCGACACTCCATTCACCGACGCATTGAAAATCAGTTTCGACCACTGCGCGGGACGCGCATCCGTCAACGCCTCGGCTTTCAGGCCGCTCGCGATGATCAAATCGGCGGCCTGCTTTGACCAGCGATTGTGGCGTATGCCGCGGTTCGAACGGCCCCAGCCACGTCGCAGTATCAAGTTCGTATTGCACGTGCGTGTCGCTGTGTCTCGTTCCGCTCATGAATGTAGTGCCGCGAATGACCTGGCCGCGCGTGTGTTCGGCGATGATCTCTTCGCTGCCAAGTCCGTTTTGTGCAGAAAGCACGGCGCCGCGATCGAACTTGGCGCCGACCTCCGCCATCGACTCTTTCACTTGCGTCGCCTTGGTTGCGATAATTCCCAGATCGCACTGAGGAATTTCGTCCGCGTGCGCGGTCGCCTTGAGCGAGGCATGAAAATCGTGCTTGCCCGTGACCTGCAACCATGCTCATTTAACGCGCGCGCATGTTCCTCGCGACGGACGAACGCCCAACTTCTGCAAGGCGTGCCAAATGTGCCGCATAAAGACTGCCAATCGCCCCGCAACCCACAATGCAAACTCGTTTCATGCGTGCCAATCGCGGCTCATTGCTTTCCCGTAGAAGTCCGGCTTTCCACTTTCACCAAACCTTTAAGTTGCGCGATTTCTTTCTTCCACCAGCGCTCGGAACAACCGGTCGGCGTTGTTAAACGAATCGTCGATGAACATCACCTTCGGAAAACAGCGCATCCTGCAAAGCCGCGGAAATCGTATGGATCGGAGCAGCGCCGCCTTCGCCCATGCCTTTAGCGCCGCTGTAGCTGTGCGGCGACGGCGTTTCAATGTGATCGTATTTCACCTTCGGCATGTTCATCGCGGTGATCGGAATGTAATCGCTGAAGGTGCTGGTCAGCATATTGCCCACGGCATCGTACACGCAATTTTCCATCAACGCCGCGCCGATCCCGTGCGCCGTTGCGCCATACACCTGCCCTTCCACAATCGGAGGATTAATCACGGTGCCGCAGTCATCGACCGCAACGTAATCGAGAATGCGCGGAATGAAAGTGTCGCGCTCGACCTCGATCACAGCGATGTGAAGCTGGGACGCATAGGTCAGCGTCAGGTTGCCGTATTTTCTTTGCTTGTCGGGGACTTTGAACGGCGCGCGCCAAACGTAGCGACAGTTCAAGGTGATTTCGTAAAGCTCCGGCGGGAGCGCAGCACTGTTGGCGTTGACGAGGTTGGCAAGTCCCCAATAGTTGATGGATTTGCCGCTCGCCTTCGCGCGCAGTTCCGGGCCCTGCGCGCCCGTTCCGAACTCGAGATCGTCTTCGCTTGTCTCTAGCACAAAAGTTCCCAGACGCTTCATTTCCGTTTTCAACTTTTGCGCAGCGCCATGCACAGCCGATAGCCCCGACACCGCAAACTGGCTCGCATAGGTGCCGGAAAATCCAGTGTGCACGTTGCGCTCGGTGTCGAATCCTGTGCGCACGGTGACCATGTCGGGATGGATGTTGAGCACATCGGCGACGACTTGAGCTGCGGTGGTTTCGTGCCCCTGCCCCTGTGGGCAGGAGCCGACAGCGACCACAACTTCTCCGTAAATGTCGAGCTTGCAGTTTGCCCCTTGAGAATTTCCCGAGTACGGCAGCCCAGGATTCACAATTTGCGATTGGCCGAAGTTGTTGGTGCCGGAATCAAGCGTCGTACCAATACCGATCCCGATCCATCGGCCTTGTTGGCGGGCCTCGGCCTGTTTTTTCTTCCATTCGTCCCATCCGAGTTGACGCTTGGCCACTTCGAGCATCCGCGGATAATTCCCCGAATCGTAGACGCAGCCGTTGGGCGTGGTATAAGGGAACTCTTCCGGGCGAATGTAATTGCGAAGCCTCATCTCATCCGCGGGAATTCCCAATTCATGCGCGCAAATGTCTACCACGCGCTCCAGGAACCACAGGTGCTGCATGCGCGAGTAGCCGCGATTGGGGCCGACTGGACATTTGTTGGTCACCGCTTGCGAAAAATCAATGCGCGCGTTCTTGAAGCGGTACGTTGCCGAGAACACCTGCGACCAGATCACGCAGCCGAGCGGTTCGTAACGAGGATAAGCGCCGCAGTCGTCAATATGCCGCGAGACAACGGCTGTGATCACTCCATTCTTGTCGAGCGCGACACGGGTATCGCGAAAAGTTCGTTCGTTGCCGTGAGCGCTCGAAGTCATGTGCTCGGAGCGAGTTTCCACCCACTTGACCGGGCGTCCGCCAGCCTTCTTTGAAGCCAGCGCGCAGATGGCCATTTGCGGATAGCTGGTGATTTTGATTCCAAAGCTGCCGCCGATGTCCGAGGTCTCAACCCGTATACGGTCGATGTGCACGTTCAAGTGAGCGGCGAGAAACTGGATGGCGAACGACGGAAATGAATTGTTACACGAGTAATAGATCCTTTCGTCTTTCAGGTTCCATTCGCCGATGACTACGTTGTTTTCGAGCGGTGTGCTGGAAAAACGGTGAAAGTGCATCTTGTCGATGCTCACGATGTGGGCGGCCTCTTTGAACGCCTGCTCAACGTCGCCATACTCGAAGACGCCGTTCCAAACCCGGTTCGTGCCGGCTTCTTCGTGGAGAATGCTGTGGTTTTCCAGCGCGATTTCCGCGTCAATAACTGGCTCCAGCGCCTCGTAATCGACTTGCACCAACTCGGCCCCATCGTCGGCGAGCGCCGCTGATTCGGCGATGCGGCGACGATCGGTTCTCCCTGATAGCGAACCTTCGAGACTGCGAGCGGATAATCTTTGATCTTCGCAAACGGGTCGGGGCCGATCTCGATGAAAGGCTGCGTTTGCGAAACAACTTCTGCCCCGGTCAAGGTGCAGACGACGCCCGGCAGCGCTTCGGCCGCAGAAGTATCGACACTGACCACCTTCGCGTGAGCATACGGAGAGCGAACGAACTTCAGATAAAGCATGTCACGAAGCTTGACATCATCCGAAAAGCGTCCGCGGCCGCGCAGCAGACGGTTTTCTTCCCTGCGGGGAAGAGGTTTGCCGACCCACTTATTTGCGTTTGACTCAGTCACTTTCCAATTCCACCCAGGACGAGCGCCCTCGCCCGTCAGGCCGTGCAAAGCGCAGCGCATTTAAGCTAGCGCCGCTTGCAGCGCATCAATCAACTTCTGAACATTTTTCTTGCCGAGCGGCTCGAGCAAACCTCCAGCGACGGAGGTTAATCGCCCGAAAACTTGCGCTTCGCCTTGCCACACAACTTTGGTGCTTCCTTCCGCGGGCGAGAGCTGAAAGCCCGCGGTGATCGCCACATTCCCGCCGGCGACTTTTCCCTCACCCTTGTATTCAGCCCGCTTCGGTCGCTCCGCATCCGCGAGCCGCAGGTTGAGATCGGCGGTGCCTTTGATGTAAGAAATCCCAACCTTAACCTGAACGTTGAAGTGGGTTTCGTCGTGCACGGTCACGCTTTGAAAGTCTGGCAAAAGAGGCGCGAACCGCTTGGGATCGGTCAGAAAATTGTAGACTTCTTCCGCTGCGCGCTTGACCTCGAACTCGCCGCCCAGTTTAATCGCCATCGGTTGCCGCCTCTTTCAGGTTTTGCGCCGCCAATTGAATGGCGTGCAGAATGTTCTGATATCCGGTGCAGCGGCAAGTGTTGCCGGCGATCGCTTTGCGTATTTCGGCCTCGCTGGGCTGGTTGTTTTTCGACAAAAGTTGCAGCGCGGAAAGCATCATTCCGGGCGTGCAGTAGCCGCACTGCAGGCCGTAGGCATCGCCAAAGGCCTTCTGGACAGGATGAAGCTGCCCGTCTTTCTCGAGGCCCTCGACCGTGCGAATCTCGGCGCCGTCTGCCTGCACGGCAAACATGGTGCACGATTTCACCGCAGCTCCATTGAGCAGCACCGTACACGCCCCGCAATAACTCGTATCGCAACCAACGTGGGTTCCGGTAAGATCCAGCTGTTCGCGCAACATCTCCACTAGCAGCGTGCGCGGCTCGACCTGCAAGGCGCGAGACCTTGCCATTGACCGTCAGCCGGATCGAGATTTTTTCGTAGCTCTCAGGCATACAGATGGCTGGTTTTCACTTGTTCACCACGAGCGCGCCGCACGGCCACTGCGATTGCGCGCTTTAGCAGTGCGCCCACCAGCGTGCGTTTGTAATCGGCGGAGCCACGCATGTCCGGTTGCGGATCCGCGGCAGCGCGCGCTGCTTCCACCGCGTTCGCGATTGTTTTTTCATTGACCGGCTGGCCGCGAAACGCGATCTCCGCCTCGGTTGCTCGGATTGCCGTCAATCCAACGCAACCTAACGCAATGCGCGCATCACCGCAGACATCTCCTTCCATGGATAGCTGCACGGCCACGCTCGCCGTCGGATAAACCGGGGCGGCACGTTTGAACGCCAGATAGGCGCCGCCGCTGCCCTTTGGCGGAATCTTCACTCTCACTTCGCTGACCAGTTCGTCGTGCGCGAGGTCGGTGGTGTAGGCGTCTTTGATAAAGTCCGGCAACGCGATGGTTCGCTCGCCATTGGAACCGACGCAGGAAACTTCAGCCGGCAGCGTCATCAGCGCGACCGCCCAGTCTCCGCTCGGATCGGCCTCAGCCAGCGATCCGCCAATGGTTCCACGGTTTCGCACTTGCACGTCGGCGATTCCGGCGGCGCAATCGTGCAGGATGGGAATTTTCGCGACGATGTCCGAAGCTTCGATTTCCGCATGGTGCGTCATCGGCCCAAGCCGGAGAGCGTTTTTCTCTTCGCGAATGTACGACGTGCCCGGAATAAAGTTCAGGTCGACGAGATGAGCGGGATTTGCAAAGCGCAACTTCATCAGCGGAATCAGGCTCTGCCCGCCGGCCAGGAGTTTGGCCTCGTCGCCGAGTTGCGCCAGCATGGTGCGCGCTTCCTGCAGTGAACTGGCGCGGTGATAGTGGAATGCACGCGGATACATGTCTTAACTGATGGCTCGGAAAAATTGTCCTAGCCCAAGGCCAATAAGATTAACAAAGGTTGCGATACAGTGACAGCGTGGGCAGGCCAAGTGTGCAGCGCTACTTCAGGAAGACGGAGTTGGGTCGCCCAGGCGCCAGTATTTTCCCCGGAAATAGAGCAGTGGATCGCCCTCGCGAACCACTACGTCTTCGACTTCGGCAATAAAAATTGTGTGGTCGCCGGCGTCTTGCGCGGAGTGCAAGCGGCACTCCAGGTAAGCGAGCGCGCCATGGAGCACCGGAGTTCCATGCTCGGTGCGGTCAAAACGGGCGCCTGCCTCCTCCTCGGCACGCTCATGCGTGGCCGACGGCATTGCGTAATATTCGGAAATAGCCCGCTGATTTTCCGCCAGAACGTTCACCCCGAAACGCTTGCGCGCATGCAGATGAGCATGGGTCCGGGCGCGATGGTCCACGCAGACCAAGATCAGAAGCGGATCGAGGGAAACCGAAGCGAAGGCATTGGCGGTCATTCCATGCACTGCGCCTTCGTAGTCAACCGTGATGACAGTCACGCCGGTGGCAAAGCTTCCCAAGGCTTTGCGGAATTGTTCCTGGCTCAACATGGTGATTTGTGCATTCTAGAACGACTGGCGCAACCATGAATTGCAATCCATTACAATCAGGCGAAGGCTGGCTTTGAGGATGGCACCACTCACCGATTGCGAGCAGCGTCCGCCCGTGGGCTTGCAGGATTGGGATCCCGCGCTGCCCATCTCGCGCGAACAGGCCTGCCGGGCGATTGTGTGCTCTGACGTCGAGCTCCCATCCCTTCTTACCGCAGCCCACGAAAGCAAGCAGCGCTTCAAGCCGGGTGTCATTACCTATTCGCGAAAAGTCTTCATTCCGCTGACCAATTTTGCCGCGACTATTGCGGCTATTGCATTTTCCGCCGCGATCCCGGCCAGCCCGGCGCTCATACCATGACGCCCGACGAAGTCTTGGAGGTTGCGCGCGCGGGCGAGAGACTGGGTTGCACCGAAGCTCTGTTCAGCCTGGGCGACAAACCGGAACTGATATTCCCGGAAATGCGCGAGACGCTTCGCCGGCTGGGCTACAAGTCGACGCTCCAGTATCTAGAGGCGATGTGCGAACTGGTGCTGCGCGAAACTACATTGCTGCCACATCCCAATCCTGGTCTGCTGAGCGCGGAATGGATCGCGCGCCTGGCGGCGGTTTCTCCCAGCATGGGCCTGATGCTTGAGACAACCAGCGATCGCCTGCTGGAACCGGGGCGCGCTCACGACAATGCTCCGGACAAATTTCCCGGCGAAGCGACTGCAGACGATTGAAGACGCCGGCAGGCAGCGTGTGCCTTTCACCACCGGCATCCTGATCGGAATCGGCGAAACGCCCGAAGAGCGGGTGGATGCGTTGCTCGCCATTCGCGATCTGCACGACCGCTACGGTCATATCCAGGAAGTGATCATTCAAAACTTCCGCGCGAAGCCAGATATTCCGATGCAAAACTGGCCCGAACCAACTCAGGGTGAGATGTTGCGCACCAGTTGCGGTTGCGCGCCTGCTGATGCCGAAGATGAACATTCAAGCGCCACCGAATCTTTCGGCGCCGTATTACGAGGACTTACTGGATGCCGGCATCAACGATTGGGGCGGAGTTTCGCCCCTGACGCCGGATTTCATTAATCCCGAAAAGCCCTGGCCGCATCTCGAACAATTGCGCGACGCACAGAACGCAGGGGCCGAGATTGAGCCGGCGTCTGCCGGTTTATCCTGAGTTTCTTTACATGGCGATCGGGCGGTCTGCACTGCTAACAGAGAAGTTAAAAGCTGCAGCGGACATTCGACGGGTACGCAAGGAGGGCCGCTTGATCGTTGTTCTCACCGGCGGCACCGGCGGAGCCAAATTTGTCGAGGGCCTGCGGCAGGCCGCGCCGCAAGAACCCCTCACCTTCATTGTCAATACCGGCGACGACCTCGAGTGGTGGGGCTTGCACGTTTCTCCGGATCTCGATTCGATTACCTATGCGCTCGGCCGGCCGGCTCAGCCACGAACGTGGTTGGGGAGTCAAGGGCGATACGTTTTATTGTCTGCAGGCCATGGGCGAACTGTCGGAGCCCACATGGTTTCAGGTCGGAGACCGCGATTTAGCGTTGCACCTGTTGCGCTCGCGACTGCTGGCCGAGGGAAAGACGCTGGCTGAGGCGACCGCGGAAATCTGCCGAAGGTTCGGCGTGCAGGCGAGGATTCTTCCGATGAGCAATGCGCGGGTGGAAACCCGAGTTGCCACGCCTGCTGGCGAACTCACCTTTCAGGAATATTTCGTGCAGCGCTGGTATCAGGATCCGGTGAAGTCGGTGCATTTTGCCGGCGTGAGCAGTGCAGCCCCCGCTCCCGGTGTAGTGGAGTCGATCCTTTCTGCGAGCGCGGTGATTCTTGCGCCCAGCAATCCGGTTACGAGTATCGGCCCAATTCTTGCGCTGCCGGGCATTCGCCAAGCGTTGCGTGAAACTCAGGCAACCGTCGTTGCCGTGAGCCCGATTATCGGCAACGCTGCGGTTGCCGGCCCAGCCGGAATCCTGATGGCAGCACAGGGCCTTCCGGTCAATATTGCTGGAATCGCGGAAGCCTATGAAGATTTCCTGGATGTCTTGATTGCCGATGTTCGTGATTCCGAAGCGGCGAACCAACTTCACCGTTCAGGATTGCGCGTACACTGCGCTAACATCGTTATGCGCACGGTCAACGAAAAAGTGGAATTAGCCCGGACAGTGCTTGAGTTTATTGAGCGAAATGCGGCTGCCGTGGCGGCATCGGATCCGGCATGATTCTCATTCCCGTCAAGAACCTGGCGAACGCCAAGCAGCGCCTGGCACAATTGTTCGATCAGTCAGCTCGCACCGAATTGGCGCAAGCGATGCTCCACGACGTGCTTCAGGTACTGAGCGAATGGACGGGCCGTCCGCCGGTGAGCCTGGTCACGAATGATCCATTCGCGCTCGAACTGGCGAGGCAATTTGAATTCGAAGTGATTTCCGATTACGAAAATCGCGGCGAGACGCATGCGATCGAGATGGCAACGCACCATTGCGAAGCGCGTGGAATCGACAGCACGCTTGTGATTCCCGGCAACGTCCCGTTACTTCAAGCCGGGGAGCTGAAAAAAATCCTCGCGGCGGCACCGGAGGCAGGATCGGTGCTGGTTGCCGCCGCCGACGGTCGAGGCAGCAATGCAATCTTTCGCCGGCCCGCCGGACTATTCCCGTTGCGTTTCGGCAACGACAGTTTCAAACCTCATATAGCGGCAGCGCAGGCAACTGGAAAACCGTGTGCGATTCTCTCGCTGCCCGGGATCGCGCTTGACGTTGACAACCCCTCGGACCTTCGGCATCTGGCGTCTGCACCCGGCGAAGCCCGCGCGCAGCGACTGGTTCGACAGTGGGACCTGTCGGGTCTTTCGTTAGCTGCGAATGAGTGAATTGAGGATCATCCCCGTTCCGCTCGCAGATGAAATTTGCCCGGGCGATTCTCTGTCAGCGAAAATCCTACGCGCTTTAGCCCGGTCGCATCGAAAGCTTCGGCAAGGCGACATCTTGGTCGTAAAGCACAAGATTGTGTCGAAGGCGGAGGGCCGGATCGTCGACCTTAGCGAGATGAAACCATCGGCCAAAACACGCGCCTGGGCCCGCCGCTACAAACTGGATCCACGGGTCACGCAGTTGGCATTGCGAGAGAGCAGGCGAATCGTTCGGCAAGAAAATGGCGTCCTGATTACCGAAACCAGTCACGGGTTAGTTTGTGCGAACGGCGGAGTAGATGTGTCCAATGTCGATGGCGGGGCCCGTGCTCTTTTGCTGCCGGAAGATCCGGACCGTTCGGCTGCTCAGATTCACAGGGAACTAAAGAAGCGCCTGCGGCTTTCCGTTCCCGTCATCATTAGTGACAGTTTCGGCCGGGCATGGCGAGAGGGACTAACCGAAGCTGCGATCGGCGTGGCTGGCATGGAGGCGCTGCACGACTACCGCGGACGGCACGACTCCCACGGATATCCGTTGCGTGTAACAATGGAAGCCGTAGCCGATGAATTGGCTTGCGCCGCCGGTCTGGTCTGCGGCAAACTCGCCCGCACTCCGGTGTGTATTGTGCGCGGTTTCGAATATCGTGCGGGCCACGGACGTGCTCGCGATCTGATTCGGCCAGCGAAGCGGGACCTGTTTCGCTGAAGTGGCTACCGGAGGAGTTTATGGGTCGGGTTCTATCTCAATCGGAGCTGGAGAATTTTCCAGGTTTAGATTGGCACGATGTTGCCACGGGCATGAATCCTGCATCGCGGGCTGCCGTTGAGCGCGTATTGGAGACGCTGGACGGCAGTGTGCTCACTCGCGACGAAAGCCTTCTATTGGCCAATGCGCAAGGCGACGACCTGCTCGGCTTGCTGGTCGCTGCCGACGCTTTGCGGCGGGAGCTGGTGGGGAACCTTGTCACTTACGTTGTCAACCGCAATATTAATTTCACCAACGTGTGCTTTGTCGGCTGCAAGTTTTGCGCCTTCAGCCGCGGTCCGCGGGAATCCGACACTTACTTTCTGACTCCCGAGCAGGTCGCCGACAAAGCGCTCGAAGCCTGGCAGGTGGGCGCAACCGAAGTCTGCATCCAGGGCGGGCTGCCACGAGATTTGCCGCCGTTTTACTACCGCGATATTTTGCGTGCGGTGAAGCGCGCTACACCACGCATGCACATTCATGCGTTTTCGCCGATGGAGATCGTTTACGGAGTCGAGCTTACCGGCATGACGCTGGAAGATTATCTGCGCATGTTGCGCGACAACGGGCTCGATACTTTGCCGGGGACGGCCGCGGAAATCCTCGACGACGACGTGCGCTTCGTCCTATCTCGAAATAAAGTTTCAACTGCACAGTGGCAGGATGTGATCCGAACCGCTCACCGCCTTGGCATTCGCAGCACCTCGACGCTGATGTACGGACACGTGGAAACGCCCGATCACTGGGTTGGTCAGATTCTCTTCCTGCGTGAGATTCAGCGGGAGACTGGCGGCTTCACCGAGTTTGTGCCTCTGGGTTTCGTGCACAACAATACTCTGCTGTTCCAGCAAGGGCTTTCACGGCCGGGCCCGACTCTGGTGGAGCACCTCAAGATTCACGCATTGGCGAGGATTCTTCTGGCCGGTTGCATCAATAACATTCAAGTGTCGTGGGTTAAGTTGAACCGGCGGCTGTCGCAACTCTGCCTGCACGCCGGCGCCAACGATTACGGTGGAACGTTGATGGAAGAAAATATTTCGCGGGAAGCCGGCGCCACCGCGGGACAGTACACGACGCCCGAGGATTTTCAGGCGATGATTCTGGAAATCGGCCGCATTCCCGCCGAGCGCAACACGACCTACAAACGGATTCGCATCAAGCAACAACCGGAAGCGTTCGTCAGCGAAACTGCTTTGGAGGCCGAGTTCTCTTGACCGCGCGGCCAATCGCAATCCTTGGAGCCACCGGGCCGGAGGGATTTGGACTTGCCTTGCGCTGGGCGCAGGCAGGTGAAACTGTGATCATAGGTTCCAGAGATCAACAGCGCGCAAAAGAAGCTGCGGAAAAGATCAAAGAAAAAGTTGGCGGTGCGAATGTCTCCGGTTTAGAAAACACGGCGGCCTGTGGCGCTACCGATCTGATTGTCCTCACGGTCCCGTTTGCCGGTCATGCAACGTTACTGAAGCAGTTGAAGCCCGCGCTTCGCCCGGGAAGCATCGTGATTGACGCAACTGTGCCGCTGGCTGCAAGTGTCGGCGGACGCGCTAGTCGCACACTTGGCGTGTGGCAAGGTTCGGCCGCGCAGGAAACAGCGGAACTGGTGCCAAAGGGCGTTTCCGTGGTCGCGGCTTTTCAAAATGTGGGTGCCGAGATGCTGCAGGCGGACGGTCCGGTCGATTGCGACGTCATCGTTTGCAGCGACGATGCGGAAGCCGGACAGACCGTGAGGAAACTTGCCGCAAGGATCGCAGGCGTTCGCGCGCTCGACGGCGGCAAACTCGAAAACGCGCGCATCCTGGAGCAAATCACCGCGCTGCTCGTGGGACTGAATATTCGTCACAAGGGACACTCGGGCATCCGCATCACCGGCCTGCCGGCGGCCGCGTATATTTCAAAGTGAACTTATCTCGACGCTTGGATTCAGTTAGCATGACCTGGTCGCCATGGAACTCTCTCGCGATGACCGCCCGGCCATTCGGTTCGATCGTGTTTCCTTCAGCATTAACGGCAATCGCATACTGCATGACCTGAGTCTCGATATCCAGCGCGGCGAAACTCTCGTCCTGCTCGGCCGCAGCGGATGCGGCAAAACCACGACTCTGAAACTGATCAATCATCTGCTCGCACCGACGGACGGCAGCGTCTGCGTCGATGGCCGGCTCACCCATGAGTGGGACCTGATTCGACTCCGCCGCATGATCGGCTACGTTATTCAGGAAGTGGGCTTGTTTCCTCACTTCACCGTTGAACGGAACATTGGGATCGTCCCGACGATTGAAAACTGGCCCAGCGAGCGGATACATGAACGAGTTCAAGAGCTCTTGAAGCTGGTTGGCCTTGATCCGAGAGTTGCTTCCCGATATCCGCGTGAACTTTCCGGAGGCCAGCGCCAGCGAGTCGGCGTGGCGCGCGCGCTGGCTGCCGATCCTCCGATTTTATTGATGGATGAACCATTCGGAGCGCTTGATCCTCTCACTCGCGTGGAACTCCGAACTGAATTTCTTGGACTACAAAAGCGATTGTGCAAGACGATCGTGTTCGTGACTCACGATCTCCGCGAGGCGCTGCGCTTCGGCACGCGAATCGCCTTGATGGAAGCTGGCCGCTTGGTCACGGCTCGGCCACGTCAGGAATTTCTCGCTTCGACGGAGGCATCGGTGGTGGCTTACAAAAACGCGTTCGATGGCGATCTCGAAAATCTGGAATGAGGCGGACGATGAATGTCTGGCAATTCATGCTGCAGAATCAAACTGAGGTTCGGGAACTCACGCTCGAGCATTTGTGGCTGGTGGGTGTGTCGATGCTGTTCGCGGTTCTCATCGGAATCCCGCTGGGTGTTCTGATTACGCGCTGGCCCTGGTTGAACAAGCCGGTGCTCGGAGGCGCGAACCTGATTCAAACCATTCCCAGTCTCGCGCTCTTTGGGTTCTTGCTGCCAGCACCGTGGATCGGAGTTCGCGCCGACCGAATCGCGATTTTCGCCCTGACCTTGTACGCGCTGCTTCCGGTGATCCGCAACACGTATGCGGGGATCAAGGGAGTGGATCACGCTGTCCTGGAGGCGGGGCGAGCGATGGGTCTTACCGATGGCCAGCTCTTGTTGCAGGTTGAACTTCCGCTTTCTGTGAGCGTGATTATCGCGGGCGTGCGAGTTGCGGCCGTGATTTCCATCGGCCTGGCGACGATTGCCGCGGCGATTGGGGCCGGGGGGCTCGGCGAATATATTTTTCGCGGTCTCGCAATGGTCAATAATGCCGTGATTCTGGCGGGCGCAATTCCCGCCGCTGGTCTTGCACTGTTGGCCGACTTCAGCCTGGGATGGCTGGAGAAAAAACTGCAACCTCACTAAGAACTGGAACCCTCCACTGAAAGCTGGCTCTTCCATCAACGCTCAAACAAAGCTCAGCAGCTGCCTCGCGATGTGCTGCCTGGTCTTGCTGATTTCCTGCGAACCGGCACGCCAAGATCGCATTGTTGTAGGGTCGAAAAATTTTACCGAGCAACTAGTCCTTGGAGAACTGATCGCGCAGCAGATCGAAAACAAAACTCATCTTCCAGTCGAGCGCCGTTTCTATCTCGCCGGAACTTATATCTGTCATCAGTCGATTCTCGCGGGACGAATCGATGTCTACCCCGAATACACCGGCACGGCGGTCAGCGCAATTCTCAAGGAAAAACCCAATGGCAGTCCGCAGCAGGTTTTCGAGCAGGTCAAGGGCGAGTACGTGAAGCGTTTCGGTTCTGACCGTAGGTGCGCCGTTCGGCTTCGACAATACTTTTGCCATCCAGATTCGCGGTGAAGATGCCCGTCGCCTGGGCCTGAAAACAATTTCCCAGGCCGCGGCCTACGCTCCGCAGTGGCGCGCCGGTTTTGGCTATGAATTCATGGAACGTCCGGATGGCTACAAAGGATGGGTGTCGACTTATGGGCTGCGATTTTCCGAGTCTCCCCGGATCATGGCCCTCGGCCTGCTCGATCGTGCGCTGAAAGAAAAACAAGTCGATCTGATCGCGGGAAACATGACCGATGGATTGATCCCCGTCCTGGATCTGTTTGTGCTCGAAGATGATCGTCATTATTTTCCGCCTTACGAAGCAGTGCCGATCATTCGCGACGAAATGCTCGCTCGTCATCCGGAAGTAATGCAGGCGCTCAACCAGCTTGCCGGAAAAATTTCCAATGACGATATGCGCCGGCTGAATTACGCGGTGGACGGGGAGCACAAAGATGTGAAAGAGGTGGTACGGGAGTTCTGCAAAACAGGTTGGCGTTAGTTGACTCACCATGATGAGTCAAATATACTGTGCTTATGGCTAAGAGACTCCAAGTGATACTTCAGGATCCGGAGTATCGGCAGATTCAGAAGATCGCCAAGTCCCGGCGGATGTCGCTGGCGGAATGGGTCAGACAGGCGCTGACCATGGCGCAGCGAACCGAGTCTCTCGGAGATGCCAGCAAGAAGTTGGCCGCCATCCGCGCGGCAGCCCGGTATAGCTTTCCTACGGGCGATATTGACCGGATGCTGGCTGAGATTGAGAAGGGCTATGCTACGACCGAACATCCATGATCCTGGTCGATTCCAACATTCCGATGTATCTGGTCGGGGGCGCCCATCCTCACAAGACCGACGCGCAGCGGTTGCTCGAGCAATTGGTCAGCAGCCGACGGCGACTCGTAACCGACGCGGAAGTTTTTCAAGAGATTTTGCATCGTTACGCCGCGATTGACCGGCGCGATGCGATCCAGCCTGCGTTCGACGCAGTGCTAAACATTGTAGATAAAGTCTTGCCGATTGACGTTGCGGTCACGGAGCGGGCAAAACAGATTGTCCTCGCGCGTCGGCAGATGTCGGCCCGCGATGCTGTGCATCTGGCCGTGATGCAGGAACATGGCATTGAGCACATTTTGACGTTCGATTCAGGCTTTGACGGACTCCCGGGAGTTACCCGGCTGGCGTAGCGATGCGAATCTACATCAACCACACCGCGTCCACATCCACGATGACCTGCGTCCTTGGAATCCTTTGCTGCTCCGCGAATGCCAGCATCGCGCGCAACAATGCGTTCAGTTTTTCCCGGCTTTCGGATTTCAACACAAAGTGGTATCGGTAATCTCGCTTCAGTCGCAGTAGCGGCGCAGCCGCGGGACCCAATACGCGGATGCCCTCGTGCCTGGTCGACTCGAACCATTTGCCGATGGTTCCCGACCACTGCAACACGTTGTCGAGTTTCTCGCCGCGTATCAGCACATTTGCGACCGAACTGTACGGCGGATAGCGCATCCAACTGCGAAAGCGCAATTCTTTTTCGTAGAAGCTGATGAAATCGTGCCGTGCCGCATATTGCACCGCATAGTGATCGTGAAAGTAGGTCTGCAAGATAACCTTTCCAGGAGTTTGGCCGCGTCCGGCGCGCCCCGCCACTTGAGTCAGCAGCTGAAAGGTCCGTTCGGCAGCGCGAAAATCGGGAAGACCGAGCGCCGCGTCCGCTCCCACGACTCCAACCAGGGTAACTCCGTGAATGTCGTGTCCCTTCGCGATCATCTGCGTGCCCACCAGTAAATCAAGCTCTCCTTCGTTTAAGGCGCCGAGCACCCGTGCGAAATCATCGCGGTCCCTGACCGTGTCGCGGTCCAGAACGTCCAATTCGCGCCTGCGGAAACATTCCATGCAAGAGCTCTTCGAGCTTCTCCGAGCCAGTGCCCAGGAAATACACATATTCGCTGCCGCAGTCTCCGCAAACTTTCGGGACGGGGGCGGCGAATCCGCAGTAGTGGCACAACATGCGATGTGAGCGTTTGTGGTGCGTCATTGCAATGGCGCAATTGCGGCACTCCAGCGTCTTGCCGCACGCGCGGCAGAGCGCCACCGGCGCGTAGCCGCGCCGGTTGAGCAGCACCATCACTTGTTCTTTTCGATCCAGGCGTTGCTTGATTTCCTCCGCAAGTTTCCGGGAAATGACTTGTTCGTGCCCGGTCTCCTGAAATTCCTGGCGCATGTCGACGATTTCAACTTCGGGCAATGGCCTTTGCTCAACCCGGTCGGGCAACTCGACCAGCGCGTACTTGTGCTTCCTGGCATTGAAATATGATTCAAGGGAAGGGGTCGCCGAACCCAGCACCGCGACCGCATTCGCCATCTTTGCCCGCATCACGGCAACGTCGCGCGCATGGTAGCGCGGAGTTTCTTCCTGCTTGTAAGAGGCGTCCTGCTCCTCGTCTACGATGATCAAGGCGAGGTCTGCCACTGGCGCGAACACCGCCGAGCGCGTCCCTACAACCATGCGGGCTTCGCCGCGCTTAATGCGGTGCCATTGTTCTGCGCGCTCCTGATCGGACAGGCCCGAGTGAAGAATCGCCACTTCTTCGCCAAAAGCCTGGTGCAGATCTGCGGCGACGGCCGGCGTGAGTCCAATTTCCGGGCCGAACAAAATCGCCGAACGTCCGGCATCGAGTACCGCCCGCATCGCAGCCAGATAAATCGCTGTTTTCCCGGAGCCAGTGACGCCGTGCAGCAATACTCCTGCAAAGCTGCGCGCATCAACTTTTTGCCGGATTAGATTAAGCGCCGACTGCTGCGCTGGGTTGAACGTGAATGTCGGCGCAGGCCGGCCTCTCATTGTCGAGACCGTAAATTCAGCGGGCTCTTCGACGATCTCAACCAGCCCGCGCTTTACCAGCGTGCCCAAACTGCTCCTGGGGACCTCCAGGCTATGCAAAGTCTCGATGGCGAGTTTCCCGCCGGCAGCCACCAGCGTCTCCATAATCTGCCGCTGATTCGCATTCAGCTTGCCGTCCCCGCTCTTCAGCACGGCGAATCTCTCTGTTCGGGCAGCGGATCGAGTGCCTGAGCGGTCTTCGCGCGCGATCCATTTCTTCCGCAGCATTCCAGTAAGGACAGATTTTGACCCCGGGATCGCGGCTTGCAACGTTTGCTCGCGTGCCGACTCACGCTCCGCGAGATATTCGAGAACGCGGAACTCTGTCACTTGGTCTTCGGGCGTCTTGCGAGAGCGCGCCGACGATCCCGACGTTCCCGCGAGGTGTAACGCTAATTGACCTTCCTCGGTGATGCGGTAGTGGATGTCCCGTTTGAATTCCGCCGTTAGCGGCAGCATCGTCCGGAAGACTTCGCCGAGCGGCGCGAGGTAGTAGTTGGCGATCCACTCGCCCAGTTTCATCAGCGATGAATCGAGAACCGGCGAATCATCAAGGACCTTGTAGATGTTTTTCGCCTGGACTTTCGGGGGAGAGTCGTGCAACCGGGTAACGACTCCTGATAGGCGCTGCTGGCGAAAAGGACCAGAACTCGTCCACCCACGACCGGCTGTATTCCATCCGCGATTGCGTAGGTGAACACGCTATCCAGCGGAACCGGCAAGGCGACATCGCAAAATTCTGGCATTGATTTAACCCCAACTTCGCAAGGCTGGCCCGATATTTGGCATGGGCCAGAATCTCAACGACGTAGACAAATATTTTACAAATCCTTGACCTCGTGCCGACAACTACCGGGTTGCGTCGCCGCTAACATCCCTTTGATCGCTGATTCTGCGCCGAATGCTCCGTCGATCCGGCAACGCAGGATTCCACTCGACCTTTAACTCTAGCAAGCAAATTAAGGAGACTCACATGCAACAACGGTTGAATCGCACCTGCAGATTCGCTGTAGTGATCGCGCTTACGCTCCTGGTGGCGGGCGTCGCTTTCGCACAGTACACTCCAGTTCTTCTGGATTCGAACATTCCGGGCAAAGGTAAACACACCGACCCGCTGCTGATTAATGCCTGGGGACTGGCTTACCGTCCGGGACAGCCGTTCTGGGTCGCCGATGAGGGCAGCGGCTGGTCTACTCTTTACAATGGCCAGGGAGTTCCGCAGAGCCTCCAAGTGATCGTGCCGCCGGCCAGTGGTACCGGCAACGGCTCTCCTACCGGCATCGTCTACAACGGCTCCCAAGAGTTCGTGATTGACGGCTGGGCCTCGAGCTTCATTTTTGCGACTCTGGATGGGACTATCAAGGCTGGTCGTCGTTTTCGCCCTAAGCATCGATCATCGCGGTAAACAACTCCAATTCCAACGCCAGCTATACCGGCCTTGCAGTCACCAACAAAACCTCAGGCAACACGCATTTTCGCCGCCAACTTCAATAGTGGCATGGTCGACATGTATGACGGAACTTCAAACTTGATCAAACCTTCAGCGATCCCAGCCTTCCGAAAAAGCGTTGTTCCCTTTGGCATTCAGGATATCGGTGGACAGGTCTACGTGGCCTGGGCGCGCGCCGATGAAGGCCCCGGCGGACTGATCGACATTTACTCCGAGCAAGGCGTACTGATCAAGCGCCTGACCCACGACTCGCACCTCGATCAGCCGTGGGGATTCGCCATGGCACCCAGCAACTTCGGCTCGCTGAGCAATACTTTGCTCGTTTCTAACAATACCGACACGGGAACCATTAACGGCTTTAATCCTACGACCGGTAAGTTTGTAGGAACGGTCACGGCGAACGGCAAGCCGATCGTCATCAACCAGCTTTGGGGAATTGAGTTCGGTGGAGGGACGGCCAACAACGGTCAGACCAATCAACTTTTCGTGACCGCCGGTCCGCCGTGAGTAACGCAGATGGCGTTTTCGGCTACATCGCGCCGAACTAAACCGATGTAGAGTTGCTGGTCACAGGCCGGCGGCTTTCCTTGAAGTGGACAGGAGCTGCCGGCCTTGTTTTTCTTTAGGCGGCTGAATAGCCGGAAAATAGCGGTCACCCTAGGCCTTACTGGCGACGCTCAATTCTCCCTGCTAACATCGGCTGAGATGCCTCCTCGCAAACCTCCAGGCCAGCGCCCGCGCAAGAAACGCGTGCCGACGCCTGCTCCGTCCGTTCCGGTCGAACTGGTCATCATTACGGGCATGAGCGGCTCGGGGAAGGCTTCCGTGCAGAAGGCCTTCGAAGACCTCGGCTATTACTGCGTCGACAATCTGCCGGTGGGACTGATTCCCGCAGTTCGCCGAATTGGTTGGGCAGTCGGCGGAAATCAAGAGCACGGCGTTGGTTGTCGACGTGCGCGAAGGCGCCCAACTCGAGGCCTTGCCGGAGATCGTGAAGTCGGTCAAGCACATGCTTCCGACCAAGATGGTTTTTCTCGAAGCGTCGGACGCAGTGCTGCTGCGGCGTTTTAGTGAGACGCGGCGGCCTCATCCTTTGGGCGCGATTCTCCGGTCAGGGCCGCACTGGCCGCAGAACGCCGTCGGTTGCGTGCTATCCGCGCCATCGCCGATCTGGTCATCGACACTTCCAAGTTCAACGTCCACGAGTTGCGCTCCTACATCACCGAGCGCTTTCAGAAACGGAATCGGGAAAGAACATTCTGGTGTCCTGCGTGAGTTTCGGTTTCCGTCACGGGGTGCCGGGAGATGCGGACCTGGTCTTCGACGTTCGTTTCCTCCCTAATCCACACTTCGTTCCAGAGTTCCGCCCGCTGACGGGACGCGATCCGAAAGTTGCAAAATACATCCGGTCGTTTCCCCAGAGCCGGGAATTCATCAAGCGGATTTCGGAGTTACTGGTTTACCTTCTGCCCCATTATGTGCGGGAAGGGAAGAGCTATCTGACGATTTCGTTCGGCTGCACCGGCGGGCAGCACCGCTCGGTCATGATCGCCGAGGAAGTGGGCAAGCTGCTTCACCGCGCAGGTTACCGGGTGAAAGTGATGCATCGCGATAGTCCGGGGTAGCGGGGCGCCGGGTTGCAGATTGGGAACGGGCGGTCAGAAGTACCTCTGGCCGAAGGACGAACGTCGAAGACTCAAGTAGAATGAAACCTTGCGACGCTTGCTGAGTTTGTCCGCAGGCCCGGTTTGGCTGCGTCTTGAGAGCCTTTCATGCGGCAACTGACACGCCTGGTTCGATACGTATTGCCGTACCTGTTGCAACTGACGCCGGGCGTGTTGCTGCTGGCCGCAGTGGGCTTCCTGGAAGCATTTCGCCTGGTATTGGTGAAACCGATTCTGGATCGGGTTCTGAATCCGTCTTCCGGTTCTGAGAACATAGAACTGTTCACCATTCCGGGCAGCCATCGGGTCGTTTATCTCCAGCAGTTCGTCCCCTCGCATTTTCATAACGCATGGACCGATCGTTGCCTACGCCCTGGTCGCGTCCACTGTTCTCAAGGGAATTTTCGATTACGGCGGAACCTACCTGGTGAACTATGCGGGCTTCGGCATGATCACCGACCTGCGTAACAATCTATACAACTGCATTCTGCGGCGATCGGCGGCTTTCTTTCAAAAGCACACGACTGGCACGCTGATCTCGACCATCATCAACGACATCGAGCGCGTGCAATATGCGATGTCGAGTGTGCTGGCGGAGTTCCTGCAACAATTCTTCACGTTCGTGTTCATGGCTTACGCGGTTGTAGTCCTCGGGCGCGAAGCTTGCCTGGGTGCTGTTGCTGTTCGTCCCTTTTATTATTTTTTCCGCCGCCAGGATCGGACGTCGGGTGCGCCATACTACGCGGCGAGGACAGGACAAGCTGGCCGACATTCAGAACATCCTGCACGAAACCATCACCGGCAACCGCATTGTGAAGGCCTTCAACATGGAGTCGTGGGAGATTGCCCGCTTTCGCAAGGCCGCCCAGCGACTTTTCCGGGCGAATCTTGCGCTCGGTGGCGGCGGCCGCGATCAGTTCGCCACTGATGGATATTTTCGCATCGATCGCCATCGCCTTGCTGCTGTTGCTGGGCCGCGACGAAGATCGCGCACCACGAATTCACCGTTGGGAGCATTCGCTGCATTTCATCGCCGCCGTGTTCAGCTTGTACAATCCGGTGCGCAAGTTCGCCCTGTTCAACAATAATTTTCAGCAGGCGTTGGGCGCTTCTTCCGAAATCTTCAGGTTCATGGACTCGAAGATGATGTTCGCGAAAAACCTGGCGCTAAGCCACTGCCGCCGTTTTCCCGCAGCATCCAGTTCGAAAACGTCGGCTTCGCCTACGAACCGGGAAGACGACGAGGCGCGCGATATCCTGCACAACATCAATCTCGAAGTTCGCGCGGGCGAAGTGCTGGCGGTTGTGGGCTCCAGCGGCGCAGGGAAAACCACGCTGGTGCATCTGATCCCACGCTTTTTCGACGTGACCGGCGGCCGTTTGCTGATCGATGGCCACGACGTGCGCGACATGACTCTGGCTTCGTTGCGGTCCCAAATCGGAATCGTCTCGCAGGACACGATCCTGTTCAACGACACTGCTGCGCAATAACATCGCCTATGGACAGCCGCATGTTCCGCAGCAAGGCAGTCGAAGCCGCGGCCCAGGCCGCGCTGGCGCACGATTTCATCATGGCGCTGCCCGAGGGTTATGACACGGTGATCGGCGAGCGCGGCGTGCGGCTTTCCGGCGGCGAACGCCAGCGGATCGCCATTGCGCGCGCGCTGCTGAAGAATGCTCCGATCCTGATTCTGGACGAAGCCACTTCCGCGCTCGACAGCGAATCGGAGTCGCTGGTGCAGTCGGCGCTGCAGAACCTGATGACCGGGCGAACGGTTGTTGTGATCGCGCACCGATTGTCCACCGTGCGCCACGCCGACCGCATTGTGGTGCTGGAGAATGGAACGCATCGCCGATATCGGGCGCGCACGAAGACCTGATGAAAAAGTTCGGCACCTACCGACGGCTGTACGATCTGCAGTTTGTCGAGCATTGAAAGCCAGCAAGCTGAGAATCCCGCGCCCGGCGAGGCCACTGAGCTGCGATGACCGATTCGCTCCATGACCGGGTTTTGCGCAAGTCAAAGGACAATCAACGGCCAGTGCGGTTTCACTCTGTCGCTGAAATCAGTGAACCATCGTTTTCTGGATCTTCACTTCCGCATGCCGGTCGACAGCGACGGCCTGGAAATGAAACTTCGGCGAGAACTGAAAGAAAAGCTGGCGCGAGGGCACGTCGAGTTGACGCTCAATCTGGAGCGCAGGCGGCCACGAAGGCTTGGCGTTGAACCGCGCGCTGGTGAGCGGCTTATATGCAAGCCTTTCGCGCTGCAGCTGCGGAATTTGAGCGTTGCCGCCGAACCTGATCTGAATATCATCTTACGGCTTCCGGGAGCGATGGACTCGGCTGCCCTGCCGGGCGGAGAAGAACTGGAGTCGAGCGTTCTGCTTCATTGAGGAAGCGCTTGCCCGCCTCAACGCACATGCGCGAAGAAGAAGGACGCAGCACCGAGCGGGAGTTGCGGCAGCGCATGGCCCACGTGCAGACGGCGCGTGCAGAGATCGAAAAGCACCGGCGGGCCATTCTGCATATTTACACCGACAAGCTGAATGCCCGGCATGCAGGAGCTGATCGGATCGCAAGTGGAACCGGAGCGCCTGCTGCAGGAGGCGGCCCTGCTGGTCGACCGCAGCGACATTCAGGAAGAACTGGTCCGCCTGACGCACACGTTCAGCATTTTCTCGGGCTGCTCGACCAGGGCGGGGAAGTCGGCAAGAAACTCGACTTCCTGCTGCAAGAGATGAACCGCGAGGCCAACACTCTGCTTTCGAAGACTTCCGGATTGGCGGGGGACGCGCTCAAAATCACCGAATCCGGCCTTTCCATGAAAGTCGGAAATCGAAAAGGCCCGGGAACAGGTGCAAAACCTCGAATGACGACGGTTTTCATTATCTCGGCGCCTTCGGGATCGGGCAAGTCGACGCTCGTCGATAACGTGCGCTCTGATCGTTCCCGGACTTGATTTCTCCATCTCCTACACCACGCGCGCGCCCAGGGGAAAAGAGAAAAACGGGCAGGAGTATTTTTTTGTTTCGCGCCGGGAGTTCGAAGAGATGATCCGGCACGACGAATTTCTTGGAGCATGCGGAAGTATTCGGCAATTACTACGGGCACCGCAAGGCGCTTCCTTTTGCAAGCCAAGGAAAACCGGCATGATCTTCTGCTCGATATTGATGTGCAAGGCGCGGAGCAGATCAAAGGCAAATTGCCCGAGGCGGTCAGCATTTTCATTTTGCCGCCCAACCGCACCACGCTTGAGCTCCGCCTGCGGCACCGCAGTCTGGACGCGGAAGAAGTCATCCAAACCCGGCTGGTCACGGCCAGCCGGGAGTTGAAGAACTACGACCGGTACGACTATATTTTGATCAACGACCGCCTGGAAGAATCCGTCGAGGCTTTGACCGCGATCCTTCTAAGCGAACGGTGCAAGCGCTCGGGACAGGCGGCCCCGGCCGTGAACCAGGCCATGCACGATCGCGCCGAACAGTGGCGCTTGAACAAAGTCAGGGAGCGTTTGCAACCGATCCTGGCCTCGTTTGCGGTTGCGCCTGCCAGCCATTAGCGACAGGGAGAAGAATTATGAAGTTGATGGACGGATTTGACAGCAATTACCGGTACATCCTGGTGGCCGCTCGCCGCGCCCGGCAACTGCAAGGCGGCGCGCCTCCCGTGATCAGCACCAGTTCGCGCAAGCCGTGCCGAATCGCGCAGGATGAAATCAAGGCCGGCAAGGTGAAATGGCTGATTCCGGAAACCCCGAAATCGGCGGCTGAAATTGCCAGCGAGACCCTGGAGAAGGCGCTGGGACAGGAATAAATTCCCCGGTTAGCTTCATGTGGCTCCCGGCGTTTTCTTCCGTGCAAAATCGGCGGTCTGATGTTCGGCATCCAATCGGCAGGCAACCATGAAAATTGCGCTTGGCGTCAGCGGCGGAATTGCGGCCTACAAGGCGGCGGAGATCGTCCGCCTGCTGCAGGACCGGCGGAATTCGCGTGCAAGTAATAATGACGCAGGCCGCGCAAGAGTTTGTTCGTCCTCTCACATTTGCAGCGCTCTCTGGAGAAAAAGTTATTACCGATATGTTTGCTGCCGGTTCGTCTGCGCCAAATATTGATTCGGCTATCGAACACATCGCAGTGGCAGAATCGATTGACGCTCTCCTCGTCGCGCCGGCTACCGCCGATGTCATTGCCAAGTTTGCGCAGGGCATCGCGAACGATTTTTTGACCACCCTTTACCTTGCGACAACTGCGCCAGTCGTTATCGCGCCTGCAATGAATGTGAACATGTGGAACCACGCGGCGACGCAGGCGAACCTCGAAACCTTGAGAAAACGCGGAGTGCGCATCGTTGAGCCGGGCACCGGATACCTGGCATGCGGCATGACTGGTCCCGGCCGCCTGGCGGAGAATGAAGCCATCGTCGCAGCCACTCTGACTGCACTGGGCGCGTCGCAGGAACTCGCTGGCGAAACCGTTCTGATCACCGCCGGCCCCACACGCGAAAAGATCGATCCCGTGCGCTATCTCACCAACCGCTCCAGTGGCCGCATGGGATACGCCCTGGCCGAGGCTGCGCTACGTCGCGGGGCACGCGTCATCCTGGTCAGTGGGCCGACGGCACTGAAACCGCCGGGCGCGGCCGAAGTCACGTTCGTTGAATCCGCTGAGCAAATGCGAGAGGCGGTCTTGAAGCTCCTGCCGCAGGCAACGATAGTTATTAAAACCGCGGCAGTTGCCGACTATCGTCCAAAGTCCGCCGCCTCGCAGAAGATCAAACGCACTGGCCCCATGACGCTGGAACTCGAGCCCACCTCTGACATTCTTTCCGAAATCGCCCGCCACAAAGAATCGCAGATCGTCATCGGCTTCGCCGCCGAAACGCAAAACGTTCTTGAGAATGCGCGCAAGAAACTGGCCAGCAAGTCGCTCGATGCGGTAGTCGTGAACGACGTTTCTCAGGAAGGCGTAGGTTTCGATTCCGATCGCAATGCCGTGACGATCATCAGTCACAGCGAAGTCGTCGAAGTGCCAGAGACCACCAAATGGGAAGTGGCGCAGCGCGTGCTCGATCAGGTGGTGCGCCTGCGCCAGCAGAAGCCGGCACTAAAGCAATAGATCGTTCCTCTCCCGAAGTCTCCTCTTGTTAGTCCGAGCCGGCTTCAGCCGCGAGGAATCTGCCCTTTTCCACCGGCGTTCCTGATAATCTTTTCGACAGATGCCGCGAACGTTGGATCCGTCACTGAAGCGAGCCCTTACCGAGCGTCTTCGCTTCTATCATGACCTGGGCATCTACGACTTTTACCGTCGCGAGTTGTCCCTCGATCCTGAAGCTGCAATCTCAAGTCCCCAGCCGGAACAGCGAGACGAGATGCCCCACAAAGCTACCATTGCCCTAACTACAGCTGAAGAAGATATGCTTGCCGCTCCAAAGCCCGAGTTGCAGATCGCAGATCCAGCCACCGCCTTGCGAATCATTCGCGAGGACATTGGCGACTGCACGCGTTGCCGCCTGCACCAGCAGGGACGAAAACAAATTGTCTTCGGCGTCGGCAATCCCAAAGCGGAGTTGATGTTCATTGGCGAAGCGCCGGGCGCAGATGAAGATGAACAAGGCGAACCCTTCGTCGGCCGCGCCGGGCAACTGCTCAATAACATGATCAAAGCGATGGGCCTGCGCCGCGAAGACGTCTACATCGCCAATATCATCAAGTGCCGTCCGCCGGGTAACCGCACGCCGGAGCGTGACGAATGCGAGACCTGCTCGCCGTTTCTGATGCGGCAGATCGAGGCGATCAAGCCCAAAGCGCTTGTCGCGCTGGGAGCGGTGGCCGCCAAGACACTGCTGGCAATCAACGCGCCCATGTCCGAGTTTCGTGGGCATTGGTACGACTTTCGGGGCACGCGCCTGGCTGTGACTTACCACCCGGCATTTTTGCTGCGCGATCCGCGGCAGAAAAAAGAAACCTGGAAAGATTTGCAGATGGTGATGAAGGAGCTGGGGCTGCCGATACCAAGCAAGGGCGTGGAGTAGAACCGCTCACACCCGAAACGGCGCAGTCAGCAGTCTTGCCGGCAACGTGACCACCGCCCACACAAGTTTGAGCGCGCCTTCCACTGCAATACCGACAATCCTGAACGGAAGCAGGAACAGCCACACGATCGGATAAAGCACCAGCGCCAGCAAAGCCAGCGGCCAGCAGAGAATGAATAAGATGCACCACAACAAAAATGCTGCCATCGACGGTCCCTCTCGATCTCTGTTCTAATCTACGGAACATTTTGCAGAAAGGTTCCGTAGAAATCTGCGGATAAGTCCGTTCTCGCGCAGGAGGACCGAATTAATGAAGAGGATCCTGTACTTCGTCGCTCTGTTCGCGATTGCTTTACCTGCCGCGTCCGCAACCCGGCCGACCGTCAAACGCCTTGATGGCAGCACCATTTCAGCCGCCAAGATCGACGCGACCGTCACCCGGTTGATGCAGGCGGCCGAAGTTCCCGGAGTCGATATAGCAGTTCTAAACGACGGCAAAGTCGCGTACCTGAAATCCTACGGCCTGCGCGACAAAGAGAAGAACCTGTCTTTGACGCCAGATTCAGTGACGACCGCTGCTTCTCTCACTAAGGCGACCTTTGCCTACATGGTCATGCAGTTAGTGCAGGAGAAAGTCATCGATCTTGACAAACCGGTTTACCAGTATCTTCCCAGGCCGCTGCCCGAATATGCGAAGTACCGGGCCCTGGCCGGAGATGAGCGTTACAAAAAGATCACGGCGCGCATGTTGCTCGATCACACTTCGGGATTCCCCAATCTGCGCGCCTTCACCGACGATCACAAACTGAATATCAACTTTGAGCCGGGGTCGCGCTATGGATACTCGGGCGAGGGCATTCTTCTGTTGCAATGCGTAGTAGAAAACGTGACCGGTCAGCCGTTGGAAGAATTGATGCAGACGCGAGTGTTTCAGCCCCTCGGCATGACGCGGACAAGCATGATCTGGCAGCCACGATTCGAAAACGACTATGCCAATGGCTATGACGAATATGGCCGCTCGCTCGGCCCCGAGCGCCGCACGGAAGCCGACGCCGCTGGCTCGATGCAGACGACGTTGAGCGATTTCACCAAGTTGGTTCTCGCCGTGGCCAACGGCCGAGGTCTGCAGAAACAAATACACGAGACGATGCTTAGCCCGCAAATCCAGATTTCCTCGAAACACCAGTTCCCCACGATGGAGAACCAGATCACCGACGAGAATAAAGCGATCCGCCTGAGTTACGGCCTGGGCTGGGGCCTTTACTGGACGCCCTACGGCAAGGCGTTCTTCAAAGAGGGACACGACGAGGGATTTAGAAATTACGCTGTCTGCTTCGACCGGGCGAAAAACGGGATCGTCATCCTGACCAACAGCTCGAACGGTGAAGGCATCTTCAAAGATATTCTGGAAACCGTGCTCGGCAATAAATTCACGCCGATCGAGTGGGAAGGCTTCACGCCTTACGATAAGCTGCCGCCGCGTGCGTCGCTGGTGGTCCACAAAGAAGTCGTAATCGATCCCAAATCGCTGGATGCGTATGTCGGCCGCTACGTGCTCTCGGCGGACGTCGCTCTGACGATCAGGAAGGGCGAAGGCACGCACCTCATCGTGCAGGAAAATCAGGAGCCGCCGCAGGAGTTGGCGCCCGAGGGTGATCGGAAATTCTTTTCCACGACCGCGGGTGACGAGTACACCTTCAACGTCGACAGTACAGGCCGGGTAACGGAGATGGTCCTGCACACCGACGGCCAGGACATTCCCATCAAGCGCGCGGATTAAATGCTCTTCGCTGCAGGCGCCGCCGCAAGATACTTGTTCAGAAATGCCAGCGTGCGCAGGCCGGCGTCGCGCCAAATTTCTCCGCTGAAACCGTGGCCGACGCCAGGATAAATTTGCATCTCGTAGCGAATCTGCTTTTTCTCGAGGACCTGCTGCAGATGATAAGCCTCAGCGACCGGCACTGTTTGGTCATGATCGCCGTGCAGAATAAGCATGGGACACAGCCGCCGCATGAACAGCTTCATTTCTTTAGGCAGGCCCCCGAAGTATTCGACCACCGCCTGCACGCGTGAATCGATGGCCGCAGCCGACACAGCCAGGTAGGCACCCAACGAGAATCCGAGCAAGCCGATGCGCTCCGCATCAACCTGCGGCTGGCGGGCGACGAAGCTGACTGCATCCCACAAAGTTTTCATCCACGCTGGATAGTGGCGCGCGATCGTCGGCAAGCCGTCGACGACGGTTGTGCCGGTGCGATCAAAATAATGCAGAACATAAACTGCGAAGCCCTGGCCCGCAAGCAGGCTGGCAGGTTCGCCCATCGAGAAATGCCCGCCTCCCGAGCCGTGCAGGCCGATGACGGCAGGGAAGCGCTGTCTGTCGTTCGCGGGCAGAAAGCAATCGAGGCGAATTTCTTTGCCGCCGCTCTCGAAGGAGAGTTGGGATTGAGAAATAGAAAACATGAGAGCTCTTGGCTCTTAGCCTTTAGCCACTTCTGCTAAGGCTAGGCGCCCACCGCCGTCATTCCCGCGAGCCTCGCCAACGACTCACCATACGGCGCTCGCGCGATTCCGCGCTCGGTAATGATCGCGGTTACATACTTCGCGGGCGTCACATCGAACGCCGGATTCTCCACCGACGCAGCGTCAGGCACCATTTGCTTGCCCGCAATGTGGGTCACTTCCTTCGGATCGCGCTGCTCAATAGGAATTTTGGTGCCGTCGGGCGTGTCCATATCGATGGTCGAAAAAGGCGCAGCCACGTAGAACGGTATATCGTGCTCTTTGGCCAGAATCGCGACCGTGTAGGTTCCAATCTTGTTGGCAACGTCGCCGTTGGCCGCGATGCCGTCCGCGCCGACGACGACAGCGCCGATTTTTCCCGCCTGCATCGTCGCGCCCGCCATGTTATCGGAAATCACCGTCGTGGGAATACCATCCTTCGTCAGCTCCCACGCGGTCAGACGCGAGCCCTGCAGAAACGGCCGAGTTTCATCGGCGAAAACGTGAATTTTCTTGCCTTGTTCAACCGCTGCGCGGATCACTCCGAGAGCAGTTCCGTAACCACAGGTTGCCAGCGCTCCAGCGTTGCAGTGAGTAAGCACGCCGCCAGAAGCGGGCATCAGCATCGCGCCCAGGCGTCCCATCGCCTGATTGGCGGCGATATCTTCTGCGTGCATGCGTTGCGCTTCCTCGATCAAGGCCTGCCTGATTTGCGGCAGCGGCCGGATGCGCAGCGACTCGAATTTTTCCTGCATGCGGCGAATCGCCCAGAAAAGGTTCACCGCCGTAGGCCGCGTCTGGCGTATGGTTTCGCGGCAGTGGTCAAAATCCTGCTTCAGTTCGCCAACCGTCTCGGCTTTCGAATTCTTCACTCCCAGCGCGATGCCCATCGCTGCCGACACGCCAATTGCTGGCGCGCCGCGCACAATCATGGTTCGGATTGCATCGGCGACCTGTTCGCAGGTCTTGCAGGTCACGTAGCGTTCTTCGGTCGGCAGCTTTGTCTGATCAATGAAGCGTACGCCGGAGTCCGTGCATTCCACGGTGTGAATCATAGAAATTTCGTTGGTCGTTCGTCGTTCGCCAAACAACTCCGCTAATTAGCGCTGGCCTGCGCGCGGCGGCTCGTGGACCTTGCGCACGTCATTCGCAGTGAAAATGCTAACAAACTTGGCTGGTGCAGCCGCCTTTTCCACATCGGCGCGGCCCTTCGCCTCTTCACGTTCCACCAGACACATCACGCCGGCAACTTCGAATCCAAATTCGCGTGCAGCCTCGATCGCCTGGATCGTCGATGCTCCGGTGGTGCAAACATCATCAACGATGACAACCCGCGCGCCTTTCTCCTGAAAGCCCTCAATCCGCCGGCCAGTACCGTGCTGCTTCTCCGCTTTGCGCACCAGAAATCCGTTCAGTTTGCCGCTGGTCACCGCGGCTGCAACCACGATCGGGTCAGCCCCGAGCGTGAGCCCGCCGATCGCGTCCGGCTTCCAGCCCTGGGCCTCGATCTCATCGAGAAACATGCGGCCGGTAAGCTGTGCGCCACGCGCGTCGAGCGTCGTAGTGCGGCAATCGATGTAATAGTCGCTGGTGCCGCCAGCGGAGAGTTTGAATTCGCCCAGTCGAAACGACTTGGTGGCTAGCAAGCGCAGCAATTCCTGACGTGCGGAAGACATGAATTTCTAAGATACCAGTAGCCCGCGCATGCCCGCCAGTGGCGCTCTATTGCTGCGTGAGCTTGTCCAGATGGCGAAAGCCGTCGGTGGCGATGAACAGCAGAAGCGACAGCGTTCCGTTGTAGCCAACGTGGGTGAGAAAACTGGCAGCAACCGACTTGGTCACCGCGCGCACGATGGTGAGGGCGAGCCCCACGAGAAAAATAATTACCACCGCCCATGAGTATCCCAGCTGCGCCCAATGGAGAATCCCGAATAGCGCAGCCGTAAGAACGATGCCCACGCCAACGCCCAGGCGTCGGGCCAGCACCGGATACAGAAAACCGCGAAAAAACAGTTCCTCCATCAATGGTGCGATGGTCACCGAGATGATCGAGAGAAACGCAGCCTCGCGCGCGGTCGAGAAAAATTGGTCGATAGGCAGATGTTTGGGGATTGGCAGCAACTGCCCAACTCCGAGCAGAGCGAAATAGACGATCGCTCCGACGATCACGTACAAGCCCCACATCGATCCCGGCCAGTTCCAGCGGATCGAGCGCCAGAACGGCCTCTCCGGAACGCGCTTGACCACCAGAACCATGAACGCAAGCACGACCAGATAAGCCAGCAACTGCGCCACGACGCTGATCATGGGAATTCGCACCACGTCCATGAACGGCATCCCGCGGAAAAACGCATGTTGCGCGGTGAGCGCGACGAGGAGCGCCAAAACCACAATCGAAACGATGGTCAGAATTGCGATCTGCAAAACGTCCCAGCCGCTCCAGACGGGATTTTCCGGCGGTGGCGGAGGCGGAGGCGGTTCGGGCAAAGATCCGAACTCAGAACCGGGCAGCGGATTTGGCGGGAAAGACACGCGATTGAATTGCGAAATGGAGACTCTTTGAATTTACACGAAACGGATTTGGCTATGCAGACCAGACCTTCTTTTCTTCCCGCGCCCCGTCGAAATATTTTGCCAGTGCCTGCCCCGTATACGACTTTTTGTTTTTCGTGACCTGCTCCGGTGTGCCGAGGGCCACAATCCGGCCGCCGTCTTCGCCGCCCTCCGGCCCAAGGTCGATGATCCAGTCGGCGTTGCGAATGACATCCAGGTTGTGTTCGATGATGACAATCGTATTCCCCAGATCGGTGAGCCGGTGCAGCACGTCCAGCAATTTCTTCACGTCGTCAAAATGCAGCCCAGTGGTTGGTTCGTCGAGTAAATAGAGCGTCTTGCCGGTTTGCCGCTTGCTCAATTCGCGTGCCAGTTTGATGCGCTGCGCCTCTCCTCCGGAGAGCGTGACCGCCGACTGGCCGAGATGAATGTATCCGAGTCCGACGTTGACCAGGGTCTGGAGCTTTTGCTTCACCTGCGGAATGTTTTCGAGGAGCCGGCAAGGCGTCGGCAACCGAACTTTCCAGCAGATCGGCAATCGAGTAGCCTTTGTATTTCACCGCCAGGGTTTCGTGATTGTAGCGGCGGCCGCCGCAGACTTCGCACAACACATACACATCCGGCAGAAAACTCATTTCGATCCGGCGCTGACCTTCTCCCTGGCAGGCTTCACAGCGTCCACCAGCAACGTTGAAGGAAAACCGGCCGGGTTTGTAACCGCGCTCGCGCGACTCGGGCAACATCGCATAGAGGTCGCGAATCTGCGAGAAGACTCCGGTGTAGGTTGCGGGATTAGAGCGAGGAGTTCGCCCGATGGGCGACTGGTCGATTCGAATTACTTTGTCAATGCTCTCGGCACCGGAGATCGCTTTGTGCGCGCCAGGTTCTTCGCGCGAGCGATACAGGGCTTTCGCCAATGCCCGGTAAAGAATGTCGTTGACCAGAGTCGATTTTCCAGATCCCGAAACGCCAGTCACAACCGTGATCACGCCTAGCGGGAACGTGACATCGAGGTTCTTGAGGTTGTTTTCCCGCGCTCCCAGTACGCTGACGCCTTCACCGTTCGGCCGTCGGCGTTCCGGAAGCATCTCGATTTGAGTGCGTCCGGAGATGTAAGCTCCGGTAAGAGATTGCGGGGCCTGGGCAATTTCCTCTGGCGTGCCGTGCGCTACCAGCTCGCCGCCGTGGCGTCCGGCCCCGGGACCAAGGTCAATCACATAATCGGCGCGGCGAATGGTTTCTTCATCGTGTTCGACGACAAGGACGGTGTTGCCCAGGTCGCGCAGTTCTTCGAGCGCCTGCAAGAGACGGTCGTTATCGCGGTGGTGCAAGCCAATCGACGGTTCGTCGAGCACATACAACACACCGCGCAGCTTCGATCCGATTTGCGTGGCCAGTCGAATGCGCTGGCCCTCGCCGCCGGAAAGCGTGGCTGCTGAGCGGTCGAGCGAAATGTAGCCAAGCCCGACTCCGTTCAAAAACTGCAAGCGCTCGACGATTTCGTGCACGATGCGATCGGCAATCTGCGCCTCACGGCCGGCCAGCTTGATTTTCCGCGCCGTCTCTAGCGCCCGCGAAACCGGCAGGCCGGTGAACTCGGCGATCGACATGCCATTGACCTTTACCGCCAGGCTCTCGGGCCGCAGCCGTTGACCGTGGCACACCGGACAATCTCTCGCCGACATGTAATCCAGCAGAAAGTCGCGATAGCCCTCCGACGTAGATTCGTCCGCCGCCCGCTTCAGATAGGCCAGAATTCCGCCGAACCCGGTTTTGCCGGTTCTGCCAGCTTCACCATAAAGCAGCAGGTTCTGTGTCTTCTCGGGAAATTTTTCGAAGGGCGTGTTGAGATCGATGCCATGCGCCGCGGCCGTAATCTGCAGCATGTGGATGAGGTTCTGCGACGCCGAACCTGGGCCGAGGCCACCGTCCAACAGTGGTTTCGACCAGTCCACAATCACCTTTGCGGGATCGAAATCGTAAATGCTGCCCAAGCCATGGCATTCCGGGCAGGCGCCGTACATGCTGTTGAAGGAGAACGATCGCGGCTCAAGTTGCGGAACGTTGATGCCGCAATCGGGGCAAGCCAGCCGCTCGGAATAAAGTTGTTCTTCGCCATCGACCACCGCAATTTGCACCAGCCCGCCGGCCAGTTTCATGGCCAGCCCGACCGAAAGCCCGAGGCGATGCTCGATCCCCGGCTTCACCAGCAGACGGTCGACCACAACTTCAATGGTGTGGTTCTTGCGTTTATCGAGAAGGATCTCGTCTTCGAGATTTACGATCTCTCCGTCCACGCGGGCGCGAGGGTAGCCGTGCTCGAGCAGCTTTTCCATCTCTTTCTTGAACTCACCCTTGCGTCCACGAACAATCGGGGCGAGAACCATCACGCGCTCGCCCGGAGCCAGTGCCATCACCCGCTGGACAATCTGGTCGGGAGATTGCCGGGTAATAGCGCGACCGCACCGCGGACAGTGCGCCGCCCCGATCGAGGCAAATAAAAGACGAAGATAATCGTAGATTTCGGTGATCGTGCCGACCGTGGATCGCGGGCTGCGGCTGGTGGTTTTCTGCTCGATCGAAATCGACGGGCTCAAACCGTCAATCGCGTCTACATCCGGACGTTCCATCTGGTCGAGAAACTGCCGGGCGTAGGGCGACAGGGTTTCAACATACCGGCGCTGGCCCTCGGCGTAGATCGTATCGAACGCCAGCGACGACTTTCCCGAACCGCTCAGACCGGTGATGACCGTCAGAGTATTGCGGGGAATTTCGACATCGATGTTCTTGAGATTGTGCTGGCGCGCGCCACGCACTGAAATCTTGCTAATGCCCATATTGCCCGACAGTTGTGCCTTCTATGACCTTCCGTAATGTGGACGGGTGCCCCAGAAATGTTGGAGAGTAGGAGTGCGCACTTCTACTCACGTATCTTAGTTGCTAATACTGGCAAGCGTCAACGCGGGTAGATTGAGAGAAGCGCCGGGTCGCGTAAAAGCGGCCGCGCAGGACCGGAAATGAGAATCGGGATTCGCAGCTAGCGGATCAAAAGGGAAACGGAACTTAGCTTGAGCAGTCTACTTAGCGCTTCTATTCTAACCTTCACTGTGGTAACCGTTCTGACTTTGGGCATCTTTTCCGCTTATGCCGCCGTCCTGGGAATTCTCCATCTGCTGGCGCCACGCGAGGCGACGCCATCTCGGCCAGTGCTCGTCACGCAACAGGCGCAAACCGCCCACGCTGGCGGCGACTAGACCGCCTGCTTTGGCGCAAGAACCTCAACAGTAAAACTTACTGTGGATTTGGATTCGGTGGTATTCCGGGTGTCGGCAGTCCGGGCTCGCCAAACCTCGCACCGCCGGGGACAGGAACGCCATTTGGCAAGGTCCCATTTTGCTGCTGTTGTTGCTGCTGCTGCAGTTCCTGCAGCATCTGCTGCGGCGTCCTCACGTTATTGCCCTGCTGACCGAACGGCTGTCCCTGCTGCTGATCGTCGGCTTGCTGGTTCGATTGATCATCGGCATTGCCAAAGATGTCCGCTGAAGAAGCATCCTGCTGCGGGTCAGCATCGTCGTTGCCGAATTCCATAGTTTCAGCCTGCGCTCCGCCTGCCGGGGCGGATGGAGGCTGTCCCGGGGTATTGGCCGCGACTTGCTGAGTGCCCGCATCGGCCGCTGACTTCGAGAGCAGCATGACCCGATCCAGCGCTTCGGGATTGCTCGCCGACCCTAGGAGAACGTAATTAAAGTGCGAACCGTTCAACAGCGATGCCAGAACGTCGCGCGCCGGGCCCGGGCCGAACGTCCCCATGACTCGCTCCGTCGCATTGCCGGGAATTTCCACCGAAGCTCCGGTCTGCTTGCGGACCTCGCGCAGAATGTCTCCCAACGTGGAATTTGGAGCGGTGATGGTCAATTGGCCTGCGGCGAAGGCTACGGTCGGCGGCGTGGCAGGCATCTGGGCGGGAGTTGGAGGTGGCGGAGCAGGAACTGGTGCGGTCACCACAGCCTCAGCTTTCTTCGCAACCCTGTGGTGCGTCTGACCGGTTGCTGCCCACAGAGGCACGGTACAGCCAAGAATCACGAAGATGAGGAATCGCAGTCGCAATCGGCCACCTGACATAAAGAACGTGCTTGCTGGGCGTATCTTGCAGCCCATCGCAATCAGTCTATCGAAATTCTAGCACCACCACCAAGGGAAAGGTCGGGCAAGGTAACCGGCAATCCCGCTACTGCACGGGAGCGTAATAGCCTTTGCGAGCACGCACTTGCAGGTCTTTCTTGAGGGCGGTAATTTCAATTGGGCGATACCGCCCATCAGCCTCAAAGTCCGCTGGATGATACGAGACGATGTACTGGCTGCGCAGCTCGTCTTCAATCGCCGCAAATGAGTTCTTGATGTCTTTCGTTTTGTAGGGGAAGAACGCCCGCCCGCCGGTCGCATCGGCGAGTTGCTGCAGGATCCGGTCACCGCGCAGGATCAAGCCGCTGTCGTCTGTCGAGATCGCATAAATGATCACTTCCGCTCGCTGCGCCATCTCAATCGCCTGCGCCTTGCTGTACTCGCTCTGATTGTCCTCACCGTCGCTGACCACGACGATCGCCCGCCGCACCGGATGGCTCTCGTGCTCCCGGTTCAGCCGATCATGGCAGGCCTTATAAATCGCATCGTAGAGTGCCGTTCCACCGCCGTTGTGCAAGCGGCGCACTCCGTCGGCTAGAAGGCCAACTTGATCGGTGAAATCCTGCGTCACCGTGCTCTGCGAGTTGAAACCTATCACCAGAGCTTGATCAAAATTGGCGCGCACGATCTGCTGCAAGAACGAAATTGCGGCGTCCTGCTCGAAGTCAAAACGGCTGCGCACCGAGCCGCTGGTATCGATCACCAGGCCAAGATGCAGCGGCAAGTCCGTCTCGCGGCGAAAATTGACGATCGATTGCGGGGGCTTGTGGTCGTCCAGAATGGAGAAATCATCCTGGTTGAGATTGCGCACAAATTTGCCGTGCCTGTCGGTAGCGATGAACAGCAGGTTGACCTCGTCAACCCGCTTCTTGATGGTAAGGACCGAATTGTCCCGCTGGTCGTCGGCGGGACTGGAGATCAGGGAAGAGGAAATCAAGGCGTTTTCGGGAGGAACGGATTGAGCCCGCAGCGGCATCTTCAGCGCAGCCAGCGCCAGCAGCCCGAGCAAAAAATACCATTTCGTGTACTTCATTCCAGCTCCGTTCCCGCTTCCCTTTGCACTGCTATTCTGCATCCCTTCACACCCTTAATAGATGCACTTTGAGGGCCGAAGCATCGCCGCTTCCTGCTCAGACTCTAGGCAACCCTTTGCAGGCTGCCAAGTTACAAAAGGAGCACCTTTGGGGCATGACCCGCGCGGCGACAAATCTCATCAAGATTCACTCCCTCTGCCAGGATTTCCACCGCCGCCTCATTCCGACAACGGGACTGCGGAGTACAATGATTCCACTTTCAGGAAAGAGGAGCTGCCATGAAAAAGTTTTTCGTGCTGCTGACGTTGTGTGCCTTGCTGACCCCTGCCATCGCCGCCGACAACGAAAAAGAACAGGACCGCTGCCAGGACGCGGGTCGCGTGTTGAAGGAGATCCTGAACGTTCCTGACGATATCCCCCAGGACCTGCTCGATAAGGCCGAATGCGTGGTCATTCTGCCTTCGGTTATCAAAGGAGCTTTCGGAATCGGCGCCAGCTACGGACGGGGAGTCATGATTTGCCGCGGCGGCCTGCACTATACCGGACCCTGGGGACCTCCCGCGATGTATGCCCTGGAAGGCGCGAGCATCGGATTTCAGCTTGGCGGCCAAGCCACCGACTTTGTCCTGCTGGTAATGAATCCGGCTGGGGCACGCTCGCTTTTGAGCAGCAAAGTGAAATTGGGGGCGGACGCCTCCGCCGCCGCAGGTCCGAAAGGCCGCACCGCGGAAGGCGCGACGGACATCGTAATGACCGCCGAAATTCTCTCCTACTCCCGCAACAAAGGCTTATTCGCGGGAGTTTCCCTCGAAGGCTCGACCCTGCGCTCTGACGGCAGCGCCAACGAAAAGCTCTACGGGCAAAAGTTGAGCGCGAAAGACATTATCCGGCACCACAAGGTGAAGAACCCGGAATGCGCAGCCGAATTGATCGAAGTGCTGAACAGGAAAAGCCCGAAGAACAAGTCGAACCCCAAGTCACTGCAGTAGACCCACTTCTCGATTTGTCATTCCGAGGAGCGAAGCGACGAGGAATCTGCTGTTCCGGTTCAAGCAGGAAGCAGATTCAAGCAGGAAGCAGATTCCTTCCTTCGGTCGGAATGACAATAATAGAAAATGAAATGCGAAGATTTATCCGCGTTGATCCGTGTAAATCCGCGGCGAAAGGTTCGTCGTTCTCTGCCGCCACTCAGAAGCAGATTCCTTCCTTCGGTCGGAATGACAATAGTAAGAAAATGAAATGCGAAGATTTATCCGCGCAAATCCGTGGCGAAGGGTTCGTCGCTCTCTGCCGGCTCCCAGAAGCAGATTCCTCCCTTCGGTCGGAATGACAATCTCTATGGGACAACGTGGTTGGCGCGGGTCGGAATGACAATAAAGAAAATGAAATGAGAAGATTTATCCGCGTTGATCCGGGCAAATCCGTGGCGAAGTTTTTTCTTCGTTGCAAAGTCCGATAAAATTTTACGCGATGCCTAAGCCACTTATCCGCTGTCCCTGGCCGCGCAACGAGCTCTCCATTCGCTATCACGATGAAGAATGGGGAGTGCCACTGCACGACGACCAGCGGCTCTTCGAATTTCTGATCCTTGAAGGCGCGCAGGCCGGACTCAGTTGGGACACAATTCTCAAGAAGCGGGAGAACTATCGCGCCGCCTTCGACGAATTCGATCCGGAGAAAATCGCCCGCTATGACCCCCGCAGAGTGCAGGCATTGCTGCGCAATCCGGGAATTATTCGCAATCACCTCAAGATCGAAGGCGCAGCAAAGAACGCGAAAGCGTTCCTCAAAGCAAGAGAGGAGTTCGGCTCGTTCGACGCCTACATCTGGCGTTTCGTCGATGGGCGTCCGATGGTCAACTCAACCAATAAAATTCCTGCCAGCACCGCGCAATCGGATGCCGTGAGCAAAGACCTCAAAAAGCGTGGATTCACCTTTGTAGGCAGCACGATCTGCTACGCCTTCATGCAAGCCGTCGGCATGGTCAACGATCATCGCACGGATTGCTTCCGCTATCGCGAGATCACACGAATGCCCGCGTCAAAGACCCACAGAACCGTTAAGCCTTGAACGATCAGTTATACTGACCTCCTTTTGCATGACCACGATGCCCGCACAATCCAAATTGGATTCGCCGATAGTCTCGGCGCACGATGCAACGCACGCGCGCCACGTGGTTGCACTCCGGCTGCTGCCGTTTCTTTTTCTCCTTTACATCGTCAACTACATCGACCGCACCAATGTCGCCTACGCCGCGCTCGAAATGTCCCACGACCTCGGTTTCAGCGACCGCGTATTCGGCCTCGGCGCGGGGATTTTCTTCCTCAGTTATGTGGCTTTGCAGATTCCCGGCGCCCTGCTCATCGAACTGTGGAGCGCGCGCCGCTGCATCTCCGGCATTCTCATCGCCTGGGGATCGATCACCATGCTGACTTCGATGGCCCACGCCGCCGGCCAGCTTTACCTGGCGCGTTTTACCTTAGGTGCGGCCGAAGCCGCGTTTTTCCCCGGCGTAGTCGTCTATCTCAGCCACTGGTTCATTCGTGAAGACCGCTGCAAGGCAAGTGGCGCATTTATGGCCGCGATACCGTTATCGTTTGTAATGGGATCCCCGCTCGCAGGATGGATCGTCGAACATCAGTGGATGGGAATGGCGGGCTGGCGATGGCTGTTCCTTCTGGAGGGCCTGCCGGCAATCGTGATGGGCGTGGCAGCGTTTTTTTATCTGACCGATCGTCCCGCCGATGCCGCCTGGCTGCCCCCGCATCAGCGGTTATGGCTGATGGAAAAACTTCATGAAGAAAAGCCGCGCACCCGCTCGACCGGCATTTGGGAAGCCCTGCGTTCGCGGGTCGTGCTGCTGTTGTGCGTCGCAACTTTTCTGCAATACTTTTTCTCCTACACTGTCATCTTCTGGTTTCCGACTATTCTCAAGCGCATCTCCGGGCTTTCCGACGCGCACGTCGGCTGGCTGGGAGCGATCCCCTATCTGGTGACATTTCTCGCCATGCAGTTCAACGGCTGGCATTCCGACAGAAACGGCGAGCGCCGCTGGCATGTGGCCGCGCCGGTGCTTGCCGCGGGCTTCGCGTTGATCGCGCTGACCACTTTGCCGCGCACCACGTCCTCAGTAGTTACGTTTTTCACGGTGGTATGTATGGCCCAGGCATTTATGCCGATCCTGTTTTCCATTCCTTCAGAGATCTTGACCGAATCGGCCGCCGCGACCGCCGTCGGACTGATCAATGCCATCGGCAGCATCGCCGGATTTGCCGGGCCCTACGTCTTTGGATATCTCAATACCCGCACCGGCTCGTACACCACGGGACTCGCGCTGATGACGCTCTGCGCATTCGCCTCGGCGATCCTGCTGCTGAGCCTGCCAGTGACGCGGCAGAATGTGACGTGGAAAGAGTATGGTCTCTCGACCGCAGAGTAAGAACGTGCCCCAGGCTCCAGAAACCAATCGTTTGTCTGTAGTGCTGGTATCAACTCGAAATCCGCTGAATATCGGCGCCGCAGCCCGTGCGATGAGCAACTTCGGTTTCTCGCAGCTGCGACTGGTAAATCCCTATGAACCGGCGTTTCGCGGAGCCCGCTCCGCAGTTGGCGCAGCGTCCGTGCCCTCGAGACCGCGCAGCAATACGCTAGCGTCGCCGAGGCGGTCGCCGATTGCACGCTTGTAGTTGGCACAACGGCTGCCCGAAAGCGCGAATTGCAGCAACCACTTTTGACATTGACCGCCGGTACCAGGAGGATTCGCCAGCATCTCGCCTCCGGGCGGGTCGCGTTACTCTTCGGATCCGAAAAGCGCGGACTCTCCAACCAGGACATCAGCCACTGCCATTGGCTCCTGCGAATTCCAACCCGAGAAGCGCTCCCGGCCATGAATCTGGGGCAAGCTGTCGCGCTCTGTCTTTATGAACTGGTTCGAAATAAGTCAGTTCCGACGCGAACCGGCGGCAAAACTGAGAAGATCCTGTCCGCCAAGGCCGCCGAAATTGAGCGTCTCACCCTCCTGCTGCTCGAACTGCTGACCGCCAGCGGCTATACCCATTCCGAAAGTAAGGACGAGCTCAAGCTCCGGCATCTGGTTCGACGGCTGGTGCTCACCAGCCACGACGCCGAGACTTGGCTGGGGATGATGCGGCAGATTCTATGGAAGTTACGCGATCTCCAAAAGAAGTGAGCGGCCTGCCGAATACGTCTTCAGCAGGTTAGGAACGCTTCCAGTAACCCCGGTAACCTGCGAGTCACTGCAGCCCTGTGGTATAAACCAAGCAGTAACAAGGTTACCTCGAGCCACGCGTTCCGCCCCCACTGAACGTTTGCGCCGAATCCGAGGAAGGTCTTGAGCTTTATCAACTTTGCAGCCCGCGAAATCAATTGCAAGATCGTCTATTATGGCGCCGGTTTAGGCGGCAAGACGACCAACCTGCAGTTCATCTACCAGAAAACTGCCGAGCAGCAGAAGGGCAAGATGATTTCGCTGGCCACGGAAACCGATCGGACCCTGTTTTTCGACTTTCTGCCGCTCGATCTCGGCTCGGTGCGCGGCTTCAAGACCCGCATGCACCTTTATACCGTCCCCGGCCAGGTGTTTTACGATGCCAGCCGCAAGCTGATCCTGCGCGGTGTTGACGGAATTGTGTTCGTCGCCGACTCGCAGGAAGAGCGCATGGACGCCAATGTCGAAGCCATGGACAACCTGATGAGCAATCTGAAGGAGCACGGCTACGACTTCCAGAAAATTCCTTACGTCCTGCAGCTCAATAAGCGCGACCTGCCCAATGTTCTCGCTGTTGACAAGTTGACCGGCGAACTCCGCAAGAAGAATGAGCCTGTTATTGAAGCTGTCGCTCCCAAAGGCAACGGCGTTTTTGAGACCCTGAAAGAAATCGCCAAACAAGTGCTGACCGAGTTGAAGCAGGGCGGGTAGGAAGTAGCGCTGGCGGTTTCCTTGGCTCTGAGTTTCTGGGCTTCTGCACACACAAAAAAGGCGGCATCTATCCAGCTTGCCGACGCGCCGCTGGCCGGCTACGTGACGCTGTTTAGCAATCTCTTCGCTCAGGAACAAGCCCAGATGACCGTGACCAAGGGTTCTCCATGATTGTTTCTTCCAATTTGAAGGCATCTTTTTTTGACTTCGAAAGACGCGCCCGGAATCGTACCCCAGTTTCTGCGCCCGGTAAACGATGAAAAGCTCGTGTCACGAAAAATTAACGCGATTGTGCTTGACGGCGCGGGCACCTGGGTATAGGTTCCGCTCTGAGGAGCGCTGCCGCGGTGAGGCAGCGTGATGTTGGGAACCCTCCGCAGTTCTACTGAGCAGTACCGCTGAAATCCTGGGACAATTTGGAGCTGTTTATGAAGTTACGCGTAGTTTTCGGAACGTGTCTTATCTTGGCCGCGCTAATTGGTGCGAGCCTGCTGCCCGCCGGTTCACGCAATACAGTTCAAGCTCAAAACCAATTCGCAGGTTCGGGCGCGCCACCGCCGTCGAACCCGCTGAAAGTCGCGCTGCTGAAGTGGTACAACGCCAACACCGTGCCCACCGAGTTTTCTGTTGGCGCTGGCCCGTTGGGCGTAGCTTTCGATGGGGCGAACATCTGGGTCGCAGGAAGCAATTTGACCAAGCTGCGGGCCAGTGATGGCGCCGGTCTCAGGAACCTTTCCCACGGGCGGAGCCGGTGTGACGTTCGACGGAGCCAATATGTGGGTGAGCAACGGCAACCTCATAGGCGCGGCAGTTACTAAGGTTCGCGCCAGCGATGGCAAGGTGCTGGGAACGTTTCCCTTGCCCGGCGTGGTTCCGTGGTGGATGACCTTTGACGGGGCCAACATCTGGATACCAACCTCGAACTCAAACCCTAGCAGCAATGGGTCGGTAACCAAACTCCGAGCAAGTGATGGTAAGAACTTGGGGAGCTTCACGGTGGGAATCTCACCGGAAGCGGCGGCCTTCGACGGTCAGAATGTGTGGGTAGCCAACACAGGAAGCAATGACGTAACGAAACTGAGGGCAGCCGACGGTATGCCACTGGTGGACCTTTGCGACTGGCGGAGGGCCTCTCGGGATTTGCTTCGACGGGGCGAATATCTGGGTGGCAAACCAGCTCGGCAGTACTGTTTCCAAGCTGCGTTCCAGTGATGGCCTAGTCCTCGGGACTTTCAATGTTAGCGCGGCGCCGTATGGCGTCGCCTTTGATGGAGAGAACATCTGGGTCTCAGGCTCGCCACAGTTGTTTGAGTTGCGGGCCAGTGATGGAAAGCTGATTAAAGCGTATCCGGCAGTGGCGAACACAGCTGGGGTGGCGCTCGACGGAGCTAACGTCTGGGTGGCTGGTTACAGCAACAATAAGATTGGAAAGCTGTAAGGGCCGCCTTCTCTTTTTCGGCAGGATAGGGAGGAGTCATGAAGATCTGTGCACGCTTAGAGACGCGCGCCCTCGCGGCGTTCCTGAATCTGTCCTTTTTCGCTGGCGTGGCCCGGGCGATGGCTCAGACCCAAAGCATGTGTAATACGGGCGTCTGCGTGTTGACTTGGCAACAGGACACAGGTACCGATATTGGAAGTGGCTATGCCTATCGTACTGGGCAGAACCTCAGTGAAGCGACTATTACGTACAGCTCGATTGTGACCGACAACTTCGGGCAACTTTGCTCGGTGTCACTGGACGGCCAGGTGTACGCGCAGCCGTTGATTGTCAAGCACGTGAACTGGCAAAACCAGGTCCCACCTGTTTACTACGACATCGCATACGTCGTTACCGAGAACGATACGGTGTACGCCATCGACGGAACCAACTGCAGCATACTGAACCCCGGCGGCACGAGCCTGCTTAACGGAAATCCTGTGTCTGGCAACCCAACCATGTCCGCGGTTGACTGTCACAAAATCGGGGCGATGAGCAAGTACTGCCGGACGGTCAACCCCATTGTGGGTATTCTGGGGACGCCGGTCATCCAGATCACCAGCGGCGGAACGGCCGGCACGCTCTACGTCGTGGCCGAGACGCAGTCAGTGAGCGGCGGAGTGTACACCTTCTACCACTTCCTCCACGCTCTCGACATAACGACACTAGCTGAGGGTGTGGGCAACGAAAAATTTGGCGCTCCGGTCCAGATTTGCTCGAACCAATGCGGGAGTTATGCAAGCGCAACGGCCTTCTCCTTGGCGCATATTCAGCGACCGGGGCTGCTATACGTGCCCAAAAGTAAGATAGGTAATGGAACCGGAGACGACTACATCTACGTGGCGTTCTCGATGATGGACGGAACGACCCCGCCGAACTTCCCCAACGGCGCTCTCATCGGCTACGACGCAACGAGTTTGAACGATAGCCCGAACAGCGGAAGGCTGTACTTCCAAACCTCGGCGGGAGGGGTGGCCGGCTCGAATGGCGGCGGCATCTGGATGAGCGGCGCAGCACCGGCATTCGGGCCGGATGGGACCAGCAATTGGATCTTTCTTACAACGGCCAACGGAACTTGGGACGCTAGTTCTAATCCCCCCATGTGGGGAGACAGCTTCTTGAAGCTGAGCCCGGCCACGCTACTCGTTGCCTCCACAAACGGGTACTTTACCCCCGCCGATCAATGGTACCGCTCTTCCTGGATTAACAGCGTAGACCCCTCGTGCCCTGCGGTGCTGACGGGACAGTATCCTCATCCGGCTGGTGGAGATCATGACCTCGGGGTGGGCGGCGTGACGCTGATTCCCGATGGCGAACTGACAAACTGGGAGTACCTGGCGGTCAACGGCGAAAAGGAGGGCGGAATATGGTTTTACAAGCGCGACATCCCCGGTGGCCACAATCCGGCCTGCGATCCTCCGTCGGGAGGCGGCGGTATGAACCCTTGCAATTGCCCCCAAAACCAGTTCTCCGACCCCAACGTTCAGACCTACTGGGGACCCGGTGGTCAGTACTCTGGCAAGCCCTTTCGAGGCGGCATGGCGTTTTGGGAGAAGGAGCGTCCCTCCCCTGGCCAGAGCTACATTTATACGGCGCCATATAGCCGTGCACTGACGCAGTATCCGCTCTGTGATGGGATTTCCGCCACGGGGCCAATCGATACCACGCATTGCAGCAACTCAATTGTCTCCACTTCGGCGACATTCGGCACCGGCGTCACACCCGCGGTATCCGCAGCCAACTCGACTGCGACTGATGCGATCGTCTGGGCGATCTGGGCAACCGGCGACGACCAGAGCACGCTTCCAACGTCGCCCGGCGTGCTCTATGCGTTCGACGCGGACAATGTCAGCGCATCGCCGCTATATTCCAGTACCACCTGCCCGAACCGCGACAGAATCGCACCGGGCACGAAATTCTCCGTGCCGACGGTAGCGAACGGGTATGTCTACGTTGGCGCTGAACAGTGCACCTGGAGTTCGTCGACGAACATGTGCTCGAACGACGAAACCGGCACATTCTACATTTTCACCAGCTTGAGCAACACGATTCCGTGCTCGTAAGTTTGGGGCGAAAAGCGGGCTCGCGGCACCTGGGGCAGCAGTTCTTTTCCCCAAACAAAAAAGGCGATGGCTGGTTGGCCGTCGCCTTTCTCGTCTGCAGACTACCAAAACTATTTAGTTTCCGCCGTCGGACTCGCGCCAAATTCGCGGCGATTTGCGGTTCTCACCGCGCGCGCCGCAATCGGTGGAGCACTCGCTGCCGCCCCGTAGCGTTCCATCAGCATGGGAACCATGGCGTTCTCCGCTTCCTTCACAAAGGTAAGCGCGTTTTCGTTGCCCAGGTCCACGCGAATGAAATCTCCCAGCTTGACCTGGCCGGTTGCCACCAGGTTTGCCATGGGAAATACCAGATGCCGCTCGATCGCACGCTTGAGGTGCCGGGCCCCGTACTTGAGATCGGTGCCTTCCTGCAGCAAGAAAGTCTTCACCCCTGCGGTGCAATTGAACACGAACTGGTTGGCCGCCGGCGCCATTAGAATGCGCTGCTGCACCATTCCGAGTTCAATCTCGAGGATCTGCTGCAGGTGCTCTGAGCGCAATGTGCGGAAGACCACAACTTTATCGATGCGGTTCATGAATTCCGGTGCGAACTTGCGCTTGGCCGCTTCCAGCGCGGTGCGGTCGATTTTATCGTCCAGGCTGGAATCGACAGTCTTCGGTTTCTGCGCGAAGCCCAGCCGTCCATCGACCAGGCCGCTCATCTCCGCCGCGCCCAGGTTCGAAGTCATAATTATGATGCACTGCGAGAGATCGACGCGGCGGTTGTCGCCCAGCGTGAGCGTGGCTTTGTCCAGAATGCCCAGCAGCAACTGCCACAGCGCGTCCGATGCTTTTTCGATTTCGTCGAAGAGAAGAATCGACAGCTTGAGCCGGTCGGTGTGCCACTGGTTCAGCGCTTCCTGCGTCAGCAGGGGATGCGTCTCCCGGTGTCCCAGATATCCCGGGGGTGAGCCGATCAGTTTCGCGATTTCGTGGGAGTGTTGGAACTCCGCGCAGTCGATCTTGATACACGCGCGCGCATCTCCAAACAAGCCTTCAGCCATGGCTTCGACTACCCGGGTTTTGCCCGAGCCGGTCGGCTCCAGAAACAGCAGATTCCCCACCGGACGTCCCGGAGGGTTCAACCCAGCCAGAAACATCTGATAGATTTCGACAACCTTCTCGACGGCCGCATCCTGGCCGACGATCTTGCGTCGCAGCGCACTCTCGAAGTCGCGGGCTTCGGTGCTACGGCGCGTCGGATCAAGCGTCGCACTCAGCACATTCTTCATAGGGTCTTGGCCTTCTATGTACTTCCTGGCCTTTAGCTGGTTCGCGGGAGAGGTCACTATTGCCATCCATGAAGCGACAATTTTTGTCACTCCGGTTGTTGCTTGCGATGAGCCCCACGCCCATCGCTGTTGGCTTTACTGCAAATCACTCGCCAACTGCCACAATCCCCTGAGCCATCCCTTTCTATTGGAATTAGATGCCTTCCGCGACTTGAGTGACCCGGCCTACATCGCAGGCTACAATCACGTAAAGGGAAATTCTTTGCACCATCCGGGGATTTTGCTTGGCCTCGGCGCAGCTCGAATCGCGGGGTCGCAGGCCTTGGCCCGAGGTAACTGGAAGCGTTTGGGGGATTTGTCTAGTGTAAGATTTTGGGGGGGAAGACTTGCGTCGCGTTGGCTGGATTTTGGCTGCTGTATTCCTGTGTCTGGCCATCGGCTGGACATTCAACCGTGTTTCCTTTCGTGCGGTTTCCGTTGCCGCCGCGCAGACGGCGCAAACCCCTGTAAAATTACGCGATTCGAGCCTTACTGCGCCCAAAGCACCGGGCGCGTCACTGACGACGGAAGCCGTCCCTGCGGGCAGCATCGCCTATTCGGCGAAGCGCGGCGATACGGTCTCGTCTGTGGCCCATCATTTTCTTGCACAGACTTCATTCCTGACATCTGTCCAATTGGCCGACGCCATTCGCAAGGCGAATGCCAACACGCAGGCTACATTCCTCAAACCGGGCCAAACGATTTTTGTGCCGGGGATTTTAGATGCTCCGATCGTTGAGAAGGAAATCCCGGTGGCCAGCGACTTCGAGGTCCGCGCCATCTATCTCACCGGGCTTATGGCCGGCAGCGACCACGGATTGCGCATCATCCAGCATTGGCGCGAAGTCGGTGGAAACGCTGTGGTTTTCGACATCAAAGACAGCGATGGCAGCGTAAACATCCCCTTTGACCATCCGCTGCTTGGCAAGCACCATGCGCCCATTCAGGACCTGCCAAAGTTCGTTCACTTCTTGCATTCGCAAAACATGCATGCCATTGCCAGGGTCGCGATTTTCCGCGATGAGCGGCTGGTGGTGGCGCATCCGGAACTGGCGGTAAAGTCACATCGAAGCGGCGAGCCGTGGCGGGAAAACGGTAAGCTGGTCTGGACCGACCCTTCGCAGCCCAAAGTGCAGGAATACGATATTGCGCTGGCCATGAAAGCTGCACAATCCGGCGTGGATGAAGTGCAATTCGACTACGTTCGCTTTCCCGCCGAAGGCGACCAGAAAGATGCTGGCTTCTCTTTCCAGACCGATCATCCTGCGTGGCAGCGCGCCGACGTGATTGCAGATTTTCTGCAGCACGCCTACGCAAGTATTCATCCCACCGGCGTTCTGCTTTCGCTCGACGTTTTTGGCGTGATGGCATGGCAGCGGCCGGTCGACCTCAACCATACCGGGCAAGACATTGTGAAAATGGCGAAGCACTGTGACGTTCTTTCGCCCATGATCTATCCCTCGCACTTCTTCGGCATGGACGGTTATGAACGCCCGGGTGATGCGCCGGAGCACTTCATTGGCGAATCGATGGACCGCTTTGAGCTCATCACCAAAGGCAGTGGGGTGGTGATTCGTCCCTGGTTGCAGGCTTTCCACTGGCGCACTCCGAGTTATTCGCCCAAGTACATTGAAACCCAGGTATTGACTGCGAAAACGAAAGGCGGGATTGGCTTCCTGTTTTGGAACGCAGCCAACGATTACAGCAAACCGTTCATCGCCATGCCGGAAATGCGCGCCGCCAAAGGACAGTATTTTCGCGGAGACGAGCTGCCAGGCGCGGTGCAAGCCGGGATCAATGGCAATTCGAGCGCGGAACGCGCCAACCGTCAGTAGACAAAAGACTCCTGTTTCGTCCCGCCCATAGTCGTCGCTAAGCCGATTACCGTCCCACTTCTCGAAAAATCTCCTGACATTGCCGAAGCTTCGGTTATAATGCGTTTCGTTTAAGCGCCGCGAATGCCCTGCGTCGCCGCGCCGCCTGCAATGCCAATGGGAGGGGTTCTCACGCGGCAAGCAATTTCGGCATCGAAGAAACGCATCTCCGGATGGTGCGAGTGAATCTTAAGTTTTGAGGAGTCTGCATGGCGATTCAGAAGACGGAAAAAATCTGGCACAACGGCAAGCTTATTCCCTGGGACGACGCGCAACTGCACGTGATGTCGCACGTGGTGAACTACGGCTCGTCGGTGTTTGAGGGTATCCGTTGTTATGCGCTGCCCGGCGGTCCGGCGATTTTTCGCGCGCAGGAACATGCCCAGAGACTGCTCGATTCCGCCAAGATTTACCGCATTGACGTGGACTTCACCCGCGAAGAGATTGTCGCCGGTCTCGCGGAAGTGGTGAAAACCAACGGCGTCTGGCCGTGCTATCTGCGCCCCATCGTGCTGCGCGGATACGGCGAGGCGGGCGTCAATCCCTTCAACTCCCCGACTGAAGTTTATATCTGCAATTATCCCTGGGGAAAATATCTGGGATCAGACGCCGAACAGGGCGTAGATGTGTGCGTCTCGTCCTGGACGCGAATCGCTCCCAACACTCTGCCGGCGATGGCGAAATCCGGCGCGAACTACATGAATTCGCAGCTCATCAAGATGGAAGCCATTCTGAACGGCTACGTTGAAGGCATTGCGCTTGACGTGAACGGGTACGTCAGCGAGGGCTCGGGCGAGAACGTCTTTATTGTGCGTAACGGCGATGTTGCAAACCGCGCCGCTGGGCAATTCCGTGCTGCCCGGCATTACGCGCGATTCGGTCCTGGCCATCGCTCGCGGTCTGGATATTCCTGTGGCCGAGCAAGGTATTCCGCGCGAACTGCTGTATATCGCCGACGAAGTCTTCTTCACCGGCACAGCAGCGGAAATCACTCCAATTCGTTCGGTCGACAAGATCAGCGTGGGCAAAGGCGTGTGCGGGCCGATCACCAAGGCAATTCAGAAGGAATTTTTTGGGATCGTTCGCGGCGAAAAACCCGACCAGTTCAACTGGCTGACTCCGGTCCCGGTGAGCAGCAAGCAGCCAGTCAGCGTGTAAGAAGGTTTGGGAAGTTGCATAAAGCCGCCCTGCGGGGCGGCTTTTACTTTCTCTTCTGCAGCGACTTCCCTCGTCTGGACTTCACCACAAACGGCACCATGCGCACGACTGCGATACCCTGACGGGTGATAGTGATTTCCTTGCCCCCCTCAACCAGCCTTACCAGCCGAGAGAAATGCGCCTTGGCGAAGGTGATACTAACTTCCATTCCGTGTTGCCTCTCAACATCTTCTATCGACGCAGGGCAGACCGCCGACCCATTACTTAGGTCATCTTTAGCCACGCCGATTTTCGGTTCATCATACGAGAGATCCCAAAAAGGACTCTGGCATGAATATTGATGATCTGCTGCGCATAGCCATGGAGCGGCGCGCCTCCGACTTGCACCTTAAAGGTCGGAAACTATCCGCATCTGCGGATCGATGGCGAACTGGTGCCGCTGACCGATCAGCCGCGCATCAGCGCCGAAGACATGCTGACCATGGCTTTCAGCATGATGTCGGCCCGCCAGAAACAAAAATTCAAAGAGAGCACGGAAATCGATATGGCCTACGGCGTCGCCGGCCTGGGACGCTTCCGTGTAAACGTGTTTCAGCAGCGCGGCAACGTTGGCCTGGTGCTGCGCGTCATTCCTACCAAAATTCGCGCGCTCGACGAACTTTATCTGCCCAAAGTTGTGGAACAGATTTGCGACATGCCTCGCGGCTTGATGCTGGTCACCGGCATCACCGGCTCCGGCAAGTCCACGACCCTCGCGGCCATGGTCGACCGCATTAACTCGACGCGCGCGGAACACATCATCACCATTGAAGATCCGATCGAATTTCTGCATCGCGACAAGAAAGGGCTACGTCAATCAGCGCGAAATCGAAGTGGACACGCCGTCCTTCGGCGCCGCTCTTCGCGCCTCTCTGCGTCAGGACCCGGACGTCATCCTGGTCGGCGAAATGCGGGACATCGATACCATCGGCACGGCGCTACACGCCGCCGAAACCGGCCACATGGTCTTCTCAACTTTACACACCCTCGACGCGGTTGAAACCATTAACCGCATCATCGCGGTATTTCCGCCGCCGGAGCAAAAGCAGATTCGCCTCCAGCTTGCCGCCGTGCTGCGCGCCGTCGTCAGCCAGCGCCTGGTCAGGCGGTGTGATGGCGATGGCCGCGTACCCGCCGTCGAAATCATGATCAATACGGCATACATTCGCGAATGCATTCTGGTCCCGGAAAAAACGCGCTCCATCCGCGACGCGATTTCCGCCGGCACATCGCAATATGGCATGCAGACCTTCGATCAGTCGCTCTGGGATCTGTTCCAGGCCGGCCTGATCAACTACGAAACCGCTTTGGAAAACGCCTCCAACGCCGACGATTTCAAGCTGCGCATGCAGGGCATCTCTTCCACCAGCGACATTTCGAAGAACGCCATGCAGGCTACCGGCTTCGGCGACTGAGGATTATCCAGAAAAGAATGAGGGCGCGCTCTATGGCGCGCCCTTTAATAATCCCATTGATCTGGAGGGAGGGCCGGAATCTTCAAACATCCGGAAATCCCGGCCCCTTTGCGAGTTCAAGTCCCTTGCCGCTTACACGCTTGCCGCAACTCTTTCGTGCGTGCAGTCGGCCCCTGCCATCAGGTGCAGCGCCTGATGGAAACTGGAAATATCGAACACCCGGTCCAGCTTGGTACGCTGCAATATTTCCGTCACAAAATGCGTGGGGTTCACCAATTTCAGTTGCACGCCGCGGTTGCGCGTCCACTGGTGCAAGGACAGCAGAGTAGTCAGGCCATTGGCATCCACCGACTCGACTTCCGACAAGTCCAGCACCACGATGCGGCTGTTCTTCTCCGCAACCACCGCATTGCGCAGCGCACACACTTCTTCTCCGCGAACGATCCTTCCGCCGCACCTGACCACTGCCACGTCGCCGGATTTTTCTACATCGATGGTAAGCATGACTGCCGTCCTCTCAATCTCTAACTACGGAAATAGACGCCGGAAAGTTCCCGTCGTCACCAAGGAGTTGTAAAAAGAAGTAAAGGCAAGGCCAACAATGCATTGTGCCATCAGGCCATTGGTAATGTAAGGTTACAGTCGTACATGGCATTCGGACGCCCCAGAAAAACCGATTCGGAAGACGAACTCTACCAATACGCCGTCGGCGCACTTGCTCGCCGTGCGCGCTCGGTTGCGGAACTGAAGCGCCTGCTGCGCCCGCGCGTCGAAGCGGATACGGAATATGGCAAGACGCTGGTGGAGTTGATCATCCGCAAATTGAAAGATCAGGGCTATCTGAATGACGCGAGTTACGCCGCTGCTTATTCCTCCTTTCGCCGCGACAACGAAAAATTCGGACGCCGCCGCGTCATCACCGATCTCAAGATCAAAGGGGTTCATGCTGACGTAATCGGTCAGGCTGTCGGTTCCGTCTACGAAGGCATAGACGAGGAACGACAGGCGCGGGAATACTTGCGCAAGAAGAGAACCACTAAGCCCACCGACCAGAAACAGGCAGCGAAGATTTTTCGCAAACTGGTGCGCGCCGGCTTCGGGACCAAGGTGATCTTCACCATCCTGAAAAAATGGGACGTAGACGACGAGACACTCAGTGCTTTAGATGAAGAATTACAATAGGGCGCTACCAGCGGCGTCAGGCCGTTGCGTTGCCGTACGAAGTAAGGCATACTTTTCAACATCATTCCATTTGAAGGAGAGGCACTATGAAATCCACGCTGGGGAAAATTCTCGCTGCTCTGCTGTTCGCTTCCGCCACGCTCATGTTCTCGCAGGACGTTGCGAAAGACACCGACAAAGCCGCGAAAGACACCGGTCATGCGACCGATAAGGCTGCCAAGGACACTGCGCACGCTACCGACACCGGCGCTAAGGACACCGCCCATGCCACCGACAAGGCCGCCAAAGATACCGGGCATGCCACCAAGGTCGCAGGCAAAGATACCGGCAAGGCCGTAGACAAGGCCGGTAAGGCAACCGCGCATGGCGTGAAAAAGGTCGGGAAGGACATCGGGAAGGGCGTAAAGGGCGACTCCGACAAACCGGCGGAACAACCCTCGAAGTAGCTCAAGCTTCGGACCGTCACCGCGGAGCATGCCCAGCGCGCAATCCGCATTCTTGTCGCGCTCTCGGTGTTCTCTGCGGTTTTCTTTGCTCCTGTGTGTCCTCTGGGTTTAATCATTTAAAATAAACTCTCATGCTTACTGGCTCAGAAATTCGGCGCAAATTTCTGGATTTTTTTGTCCAGAAAGGCCACCGCGAGGTGCATTCCTCGTCGCTCGTCCCGGCGAACGATCCTACGCTGCTGTTCACCAACGCGGGGATGAACCAATTCAAAGACGTTTTTCTTGGCCTGGAAAAGCGCGATTACAATCGCGCCACCACTTCGCAAAAATGCGTGCGCGCCGGCGGCAAACACAACGATCTGGAGAATGTCGGCTTCACCAATCGCCATCACACGTTTTTTGAGATGCTGGGCAATTTTTCTTTTGGCGATTACTTCAAAAAGGACGCGATTGCCTACGCCTGGGAGCTGATCACTTCGCCGCAATGGTTCGGGATTCCGACGGACAAGTTGTTTGTGACGATTTTCAATGGCGAAGGTGGCGTGCCCCGCGATGCGGAAGCGTATGACCTGTGGCTCGGACAGGGAGTGGAGAAAGAGCGGATCTATGAGTTCGGCCTGAAAGAAAATTTCTGGCAGATGGGCGATACCGGCCCGTGCGGCCCCTGCAGCGAGATTCATTACGATATGGGCCCGGCAGCGTCTGATCAGGGCCACACCGATTGCAAATTCGGCTGCGAGTGCGGGCGCTATGTCGAAATTTGGAATCTGGTCTTCATGCAGTTCGACCGCGATTCGAGCGGCAAACTGAATCCGTTGCCGAAGCCGTCGATCGATACAGGGATGGGGTTGGAGCGGCTGGCTGCGGTGTTGCAGGGCGTGGTTTCGAATTACGACACCGATTTGTTTACGCCGCTCATTGCGCGGGCGGCGGAGTCGACCGGCGAGCTACGCTCGCCCGGACAGCCGGGGGCGGCTGTCCCTACGCAAGCAGGAACGAACCCCGTGGCGACGGCCGCCCTCGGCCGTCGAGCCGAGCGGAGCTCGGCAGGGGGGTCGCAGCACGGTGCAGCTTCGCTGCGGGTCATCGCTGACCACTCCCGAGCAGCAACGTTCCTAATTTCGGACGGAGTGCTTCCCGCGAATGACGGGCGGGGGTATGTGCTGCGCAAGATCATCCGGCGGGCCATTACGCATGGACGATTGTTGGGGCAGAATAAGCCGTTTCTCTACGAGATGGTGTTTGCTGTGCGCGAGCTGATGGCCAACGCCTACCCGGAGCTCAATGAGTCTGTCGAACGTGTCTCGAAAATCGTTCTAGCCGAGGAAACTCGATTTGCGCGGACACTTGACATTGGTCTTGAAGGATTGGCTAATGCCGCGCTGGGAATGAACCTAATCCACAAGAGCGAACTCGATGAGTTAAGGGTTCGGCTCAAAGGAGCAACCCCGGGGGAGTGGTCGCGTGCGTTGAACGGTAGAACTCAAGCATTCGACGGGCATGTGGCATTTAGTTTCACATCCACACACGGGATTCCTCGGGACTTCATCGAGGATTTCTGCCGTGATAACGATTTTGAATTCGACGAGCGCAATTACGACGAGGCTCTGGCTGAAGAGCAAGCTCGCGCTCGGGCCTCCTGGAAAGGCGTGGCCAAGCAGACGGTGTCATCGGATCTTCGCGACCTACCTCCAACAGTGTTTGAAGGTTATCGACAGACTCGATCTCCGAATTGCGTAGTTAGGGGGATTTTCCAGCCTAATGCGCCGCTTACTCGGGAATTAAACCCTGGCGATGAAGGCGAAATCATCCTAGACCACACGCCGTTTTATGCTCAATCTGGTGGGCAAGTTGGCGACGTTGGGTGGTTCTACGATTCCGACGGCAACACAATAATTGCCGACGTTCTAGACTGCTTCAGCCCCGTCCAGGGAGTTCGATTTCACAAAGTCAGGGCTCGTCAGCGCATCGCGGTTGGCGATGTAGTCACCGCCGTTGTGGACACTGACATTCGTCTCGCCACCATGCGCAATCACACCGCTACGCATCTGTTGCAAGCCGGGCTGCGCGAGGTGCTGGGCAAGCATGTCAAGCAGGCAGGGTCGCTCGTCGCGCCGAACCATCTGCGCTTCGACTTTTCGCACTTCACCGCAGTCGAAGATGAAGAACTGCAGGACATCGAAGACATCATTAATAAAGAAGTCCTACACAATGAGAAAATCGAAGTCATCGAGAACGTGCCCATCGATGTCGCGGTCAACGAATATCACGCGATGGCGCTGTTCGGCGAGAAGTATGGCGACAAAGTCCGCGTCATCAAAATCGGCGATTTTTCGACCGAACTTTGCGGCGGCACGCACACCAATCAAACCGGCGAGATCGGCCTGATTAAGATTCTGAAAGAAGGCAGCGTGTCGTCGGGAGTGCGCCGCGTGGAAGCCGTAACCGGCGAAGGCTCGCTGCAGCATTTCCGTAAGGATCATGAACTCGAAACCGTAGTGGCCCGTTTCGTCGGGCCGACATTAGCAAAATCCCCACCCAACGAAAACCGCGTTGGGTGGGGCACCCAAACCGATGTTTCTCCCGCCGAAGCTCTGAAGGCCGAACTCGAAAAGAAAGACGCCGAAATTAAGCGGCTCGCCCGCGAACTCGATCAGGCCCGCATGAAATCTGCCTCCTCGAGCACGGCGAACATTGGCGAGCAGATCAAAGAGATAGGCGGAATCAAAGTCCTTGCCCATCGCGTGGATAATCTTGAGCGTCCCCAGATGCGAACTTTGGTCGATCAACTTCGTGAAAAAATCGGATCGGGCGTCGTGGTGCTCGGCTCGGCAAGCAATGGCAACGTCTCACTGATTGTCGGTGTCACCAAAGATCTCACCAGCCGGGTGCAGGCCGGAGAAGTAATTGGCCAAGTGGCCGCAAGAGTCGGCGGCAAAGGCGGCGGGCGTCCCGACCTGGCCGAAGCCGGCGGCAAAGACCCGGCAGCGCTGGATGCCGCGCTGAACGACGCCTACGGCGTGGTGGAATCGCTGCTGAAGGCATAAGACGGCTCTGGGTTCCTGGCCTCGAGTCGGGTCACACGAATATGATGTGGGGCGAATCCTATGGAAGATCGTATACGCTTCATCCAGCATGAAGGACACAGGATTCTCCTGGTCGACCTTTCCCACTGTTCCGCGGCGGAAGTGAAGAAAATCTCCGAACTGACCCCGCAGTTCGTCATGCAGCATCCAAAAGGCTCGCTGTTATTGTTGGCGGATTTCACCGGCGCTGAGTTTGATCGCGACACCCTGACCAGGATGAAAGAGACCGCCGTCTTCGACCGCCCTCACCTCAAAAAGTCCGCCTGGGTCGGGACGGAGAGCCTGCCGCAGATTTTCTACGAGCACATCAAAGTTTTCTCGCAGCGCGACCTACCGACCTTCAAGACACGTGAGGAAGCATTGCAGTGGCTGGTCGAGGACTAGCAATCAGCCAACGATTGCCAGCACATCGCCGGCATTTACCGCTGCGCCTTCGTGGGCAACAACTTTCTGCAGAATACCTTTTTTCGGCGATTTGATTTCATTCTGCATCTTCATCGCTTCCACCACCATGACGCCTTGACCGGCTTCCACTTCGGCGTTTTCTTCGAGGAGCACGCGGACGACCTTGCCGGCCATGGGTGCAATCAGCTTCCTGGGACCATGATCGTCGGCCGCGGAACCCTGGCGACTGCGCAGCGAGCGCGGATCGCGCAGTTCGGCCGAGTAGCGTGCGTTGCCAACCCAGAGATGCAAGTCGTTCGCCGTGCGCTCGCGTTTGATTTCGTAAGCCTTGCCTTCTATAAGAATGGAAAGCACGTCGCGGCGCGCAAGGACAGCATCCATCGGGATTTCGCGGCCGTCGAGCCGGCACTGCCAGCGGTCGCCGGAGCGCTCCAACTCCAGCCGGTAGTTCTTTCCGTCGATGGTGACGTCGTAAAGCATAAGTAAACTGTCAACCTTCGTTACTACGGAGAGCACGCGGCCCGCGCCGCTTTTTTCCATGCCGACGGCGCATTATCGGATGCGTTTGCCGGCTTTCCGTTATTGGCGATGGCCTGACCGTCCAAAACTGCGAAGATCCCCGCTGCAATAGCGGCGATTCCAGCATCGTTCCGGCTGGCTTGGGCGGCAGGAGATTCCAGCAAGCGATCCAAGTATCCCGTGTCGATTTCTCCAGCGATGAAATCCGGGTCTTTCAGAATTCGCCGGAACAAAGCCACATTGGTTTTAATGCCGCCGACAAAGTATTCGTTCAACGCACGCACCAGCCGCGAAATGGCCTGCTTGCGATCGGAGCCGTATCCCGCCAGCTTGGCAAGCAGGGGATCGTAGTCGATCGGCACCTGCCAACCCTCGTAGACTCCGCTATCCAGGCGGATTCCCGGCCCCGACGCGCGCAGCAGCAAACTTATCTTCCCCGGGCTGGGGAAGAAATTATTGTCCGGGTCTTCCGCGTATATGCGGCATTCGATCGCGTGCCCGCGGATTTGAACGTCCTCCTGCGTGAACGGCAGTTTTTCTCCGGCCGCAATGTGAATCTGAAGATGCACCAAATCGAGGCCAGTGACCAACTCCGTCACCGGGTGTTCCACCTGCAATCGCGTATTCATCTCCAGAAAATAAAAATTACGGTTGTGATCGACCAAAAACTCAACCGTTCCGGCATTGGTGTAGCCGGAGGCTTTCGCCACCCGCACCGCGACTTCTCCCATGCGTTGCCGCATGGCGGCGTCGACAATCGGCGACGGCGCTTCTTCCATCACTTTCTGATGGCGGCGCTGAATCGAGCACTCCCGCTCGCCGAGATAGATGACATTTCCATGTTCGTCTGCCAGTAACTGCATTTCGACGTGGCGCGGATTGATCAGCACTTTCTCCAGGTAAACTTCATCGCTGCCGAAAGCGCGTTGCGCCTCGCTGCGCGCCGCCTCCCAGGCGGAACCCAACTCCTCAGGAGTTTGAATTCTGCGCATGCCCTTTCCACCGCCGCCGGCCGCAGCCTTCAGCATCACCGGATAACCGATCTTCTCCGCCGCTTCTGCTGCCTGGGTCAGAGATTCCAGCCCGCTTGAAGTGCCGGGAACGAACGGGACACCGGCTTTTTTCATTTGCTGACGCGCCCGGGTCTTCGATCCCATAATTTGCATCGCGGATGCGGGCCGTGCCCAATGAACTTTACGCCCGCATTGGCGCAAGCCTCTGCGAACCCCGCATTCTCGGAGAGAAATCCATAACCGGGATGGATGGCGTCCGCCCCGCTGCGTTTTGCGACCTCCAGAATTTTCGCGATGTTGAGATAAGACTCCGCTGCCGTGGCCGAACCGATGTGGTACGCCTCGTCCGCTTTACGGACGTGCAGCGACGGGCGGTCGACATCGGAGTAAACAGCCACAGACGCGATTCCCAACTCGCGGCAGGCGCGAATCACGCGTACGGCGATCTCGCCGCGGTTGGCGATGAGAATTTTCTTGAACATGACTCGTCCAGGAGCCTAATTCTACCGGAGGTGTTAGGCCGACGGGGCCTGCACGTGGCCGCAAGCACTGCTACGCTTTTCGTATTTCAGCATCAAGGTGCATAGCGAGTAAAAACGAGGTCGGTCGCTTTGGCCTTCTCGTGGCAGGGGAAGCAGCTTTTCATAAACGCCGCGTCGCCAGGTTTGCCGTCCGCGAAGTGACCGAACCCCCAGCCGCCGGTTGCAGCGTACTTGGTCGAATCCTTGACCATAAACTGAATGTTCGTGGGAGGCCCGGGAACGAAAGATTGGACCTGGCCAAAGACTTTATTGTTTTCGTCCGAGGGAACATTGCGATAATGCAAAGCAGCAATCACTGTGCCGTCGGGAAACGGAAGCTTGCCGTCGCGATAGGCCCTGACTGCTACATCGTTACCCAGGACGGCACCTAGACTGTTGAGCTTGCCTGCTTCATGGGCCGAGGAGATCCACTTCCAGTCGCGGTATCCCTGAGGAATTTCGGTGACGAACGGAGCGGATTGCCCGTCTGCGTGTCCTGGTTCAGGGGCAAGGAGGGCGACAAGACTGGCCATTGTTCCAACTGCAACCAAGAAGATCGTGAAGCGTCTCATAAGCGTTCCTCCGTCCGCCCTTTTCGAATCGCCGGTAGCCTAGGCGGAACTCAGCGCAACCACAATACAGGAAAAATAGATTGCCGGCATGACAGCCATTTGGGGCATAGTGGTGCAGTTTGAAATCCATGGGGTAGTATCCTGTCGCGGTTTGTGGGAAACTTGTTTCATGCCTAAGCGCAATCTTCGGATCGTAAAAAGAGTCAGGAACGTACCTGTGCTGGGAATCTGCGAATACTGCAATACTCAGTTCTCAGGAGAACCTAACAGAGGGAATGCACAGTCGGCCATCCAAGAGCAGTTCAATGTGCACAAGTGCAAGCTGGAAGGCGCCAGCCAAGCCGCTGCTCGGATCGCCAGAGAAGCTCCCGAAGGCAAGTAAGGATTATTGAGTCTTTTCGCTGCGCGCTTCCTCGTAGCAATTAAACTGGCTGGGTAATTGCCATTCCTGATTTGGGCGAGATTCAAACTGCACCACTACCTTCGGTAAGGCTCTCTGCACTCCATCCGAGGATTTCCGCGAAACAGCAGCCCGCTCAATTGTTGTTACGCCAACTGAAGGCAAGAATTGATGAACTGGGCAAAAACCTCAGCCGCGGAACAAGACGGAACCTGCGGCAATAGTGACGAACAAGGTTAGCCCTTCAATCAACAGCGCATAGGAAATCAGCCGGCGAGCATGCGCGAAGCGAGTCAGCCACCGGCTGAAAATCAGGACGACAGCCACGATGGGGATCGCGAACAAGCGAAAGATACAGACATCGCCCCAGTACCACTGATTGAGGACAGGGACGATCAATAAGGCGACCGAAATTGGAGCCGTCCAACTCACGCCGAGCAGCACTTTCGCATAGGTCGTGTAGGCCGATTCAGATTTCCTGATTACGAACACCAGCACGACCGTAGGCACAAGGAAGAGGAAGCAGATGATGATTTCGAGCAGAAGGTCGCCGCCCGCGTACATGCCGCCCGCTGCCGCCGCGTCTTGCGGGTTACCGAGATATACCAGGTAGCGCGCAAAAATCAGTAGAGCGGAAACGACGCCGACCACTGCATAGCTTGCCCCGACGAGCCGCAATTGCAGGCGCGAAAGAGACTGTTCCATCAAGGAATTGTAGCTCCCGGTTCCCACCCTGACCGCCCGGTTCGGCGAGTGTGAGGGTGACTTTGGTGCCATCACTGCCGTGGCCGACAGGCACCTCGTGCTGCCTGGGCTTAGACTCTAAACTGGGGGCCGGAGAACTCTGTTGACAGTCGACGAAGAACTGAATCTGCTCGAATCGCAACTGCGCCGCCTCAAGATCGAATACGAGGTGTATTTCAGCAATCCCACCAAAAAGCCGCCTACCGATATCGAGTGGAAGGTGCTGAGTTTGCTGCGCAAAATGAACGACGGGCAGCGTCTGACTTTCTCGCAGCGCTTTCGCTACAACGAAATGGCGCAACGCTACGCGGTCTACAGTGATTTGTGGCGAAAGAAGGGACGTATTCGAGAGGAAGGATACCGGCGTCCTCAGGATGCGCTGCTCTCGGTGCAAGGTGTGCGTCCGGTGGAAGAGCACGCACCGCTGCATCGTCCGGTGTACGGAGTTGCGAACGCTTCGGCGTCAGCCGCGGCCGCACCGGCGCAGAGCAAGAGTGACCAGCCTCTCACCATCGACTGCTCCGATCCGCGCGCGGAACGCGAGCGGGTCGAAAAGCTTTACCAGGCGCTTACCGCAGCCAAAAAGCAAGCTGGCGAATCGGTCAGCGGCAACCTCGATAGTTTCACCAAGTTCATGGAGAAAAAGACCAGCCAAATCCGCAAAGAGCACGGCTGCCAGGCCGTGGAATATTCCGTCCAAGTGGAGAACGGAAAGGTTCATCTCAAAGCCAAGGCGAAAGACTAGTCGCGCAAATCGCGGCCCGGATTTCGCCCATCCTCAGCCTCAGCATGCCTGCCCGAGTTGTTCCGCCAATTTCTGCTGTGTTAGCATCGGGAGTTTCGGCAGGCTACCTGGAGTTAGCTGGTAGAACGTCTTCTTTATATTCTTGGGCCCGCCGTAGTGTAGTCCAACAACAGAGACACGTCGGCCTGCGCACTCAACGGGCGCAGGAGCCCTTACAACTGGCTTAAAGGAGTATCCCGGTGAAAGTTTACGAAGGCGCAAACATAAGGAATGTGGCGGTGGTTGGTCATGGGAAAGCCGGCAAGACCTCGCTGGTCTCGGCCATGCTGCAAACTGCGGGAGCGACGCAGCGTTTAGGCCGCGTGGATGACGGCACCGCGACCACCGACTATGACGACGAAGAAATCGCACGCAAGATGTCGATCTCTTCGGCCCTGGCGTACGTTGAATGGGACAAGTCGAAGATCAACATTATCGATACCCCCGGCTTCAGCATGTTTGTGCACGAGGCCAAGATGGCGCTGCCGGCGGTGGATGCGGCGATTGTCGTCGTCGACGGCGTGGCTGGAGTGGAAGTAGTCACCCAGCGAGTGTGGAATTACTGCGAAGAATTTAAGACCCCGCGGCTTATCGTCGCCAGCCGCATGGACCGCGAGCGCGCCGACGCCAACCGCGTGCTTGAGTCGCTGACCACCGCCTTTGGCCGCACTGTGATTCCGCTGGAACTGCCGATCGGCAGCGAGAAGAATTTTTCTGGCGTGGTGGACCTGGTCAACATGAAGGCCTACACCTACGAATTGGGTGGAAGCGGCAAAGGCAAAGAAGGCGAGATTCCCGCCAACCTGAAAGAGCAGGCGCAAGCCGCGCACGAGAAACTGGTGGAAATGGTGGCCGAAGGCAATGATGCGCTGATGGAAGAATTTTTTGAGAAGGGAACTATTCCTGAAGAACATCTTGTTCCCGCGCTGCACGAGGCGATCCGCGAAGACAAGATTTTCCCGGTTATTTTTGGCTCAGGCCTAGGGAACATTGGCGCCGACCGAGTCATGGATTTCATTGTTGCCTACACGCCTGCACCCTCGGAGCACGAGTGGGTGCAGGGCGAGCCCGCCGCGTCCGGCAATGGCGATGCTCCCCGGCGGCACGAGACCGATACCGAGCCAGTCTCGATTTACGTTTTCAAAACGGTGAACGACGCCTTTGCCGGCCGCATTTCCTATTTCAAGGTTTTCTCCGGCGTTCTGAAGAACGATGCGGCCCTGCAGAACTTCTCGCGTGGCACTGCGGAGAAGCTGGCGCACATCTCGATTATGCAAGGGAAAACGACTGCCCCCGTAAACGAGCTTCACGCCGGAGACATTGGCGCGGTGGCAAAATTAAAAGACACGCTGACCGGCGACACGCTGGGCGATAAGAGCGCGCCGATCCAATATCCCAAGGTGCCATCTGCCGGAACCGGCCATTACTTTTGCCATCGAGCCCAAGAGCCGCGCCGACGAGGACAAGCTCGGCCCCAGCATTCACAAGCTGATGGAAGAAGACGCCATGCTGCGCTTCTTCCGCGATCCTCAAACCCAAGAATTCCTCATCGCCGGCACCGGCCAGCAGCATATCGAAGTGGTGGTGGCAAAGATGAAGAAGCGCTACCACGCAGAAGTGAATTTGAAAGCGCCCAAAGTGCCGTATCGCGAGACTATTCGTGGCAAAGCCGACGTTCAGGGACGCCACAAGAAGCAGACGGGAGGCCACGGGCAGTACGGCGATTGCAAAATCAAGATGGAGCCGTTGCCACGCGGCGGCGAGTTCGAATTCGTTAACGACATTTTCGGCGGAGCCATTCCCAGAAACTTCATTCCGGCGGTTGAAAAAGGCATTCGGACTGCAGCTGCGCGTGGTTACCTGGCGGGATTCCCGGTGGTAGATTTTCGGGTGATCCTGTACGACGGTTCTTATCACGACGTGGATTCGAACGACCTCTCATTCCAGATGGCTGGCCGCATTGCTTTCAAGAAAGCCATGGAAGTCGCCAAGCCCACGCTGCTGGAGCCCGTTATGCACGTAGAAATCACCGTGCCCGACGAATTCGCCGGATCGATTATGGGTGATCTGAATAGCCGCCGCGGACGCATCCAGGGTATGGACAACCACGCGGGGAACACGATTGTGAAATCTGAGGTGCCGATGTCCGAGATGCTGACCTATGGCGTCGATCTCACCGCCATGACCCAGGGCCGCGGCAGCTTCAACATGGAAATGCACCACTACGACATGGTTCCCGCACAGTTGCAGGAAAAGATCATCGAGAAGGCGAAAGCTGCAAGGGGAGAGGTGACGGAGGAAGAGGAGTAATTTCGCCTGTTGAAATCGGGTCAGGCGATTGCCTAAATCTCCCACTTGCGGTGGCGATACTTGAGGAAATCTTTCACGGCTTTCGGAATTTTACCTCCGAAGAACTTCTTTGCGAGAAGTTCGGGCCCGGAGGCAGAGGTGTCCTCGTCATTTTCCTGAACGTCGGTCACCCCTCCTCGAGCGTTGTCATCTGTGTCGTCGGGAGGATGTGTCATCGCGTCCAAGCTCCGTTTCCGCATTATATGACTCTAGCGCCATCGGATTTCTCCTTTGGTAACCGTCGCGACGAACTGCTACTATCCCTTCAGTGGCCACGGTCAGAAATACTCCCAAGGTTCCGGACGATCGCGAGCGCTTGGTCTCTGCCGCTCCAGTGGAGGACGATTCTTCATTCGAGTTAAAGCTTCGGCCGCAAAAGCTGAGCGAATTCATTGGGCAGGCCAAGGTCAAAGAAAACCTTGCGGTCGCGATCGAGGCGGCAAAGTCCCGGGGAGAAGCGCTGGATCACGTTCTGCTCTACGGCCCTCCCGGTTTGGGCAAAACCACACTGGCCAACATCATTGCTAACGAGCTGGGCGTCTACTTTCAGCCCACGGCGGCACCGCTGCTGCAGATTAAAGGCGACCTGACCGCGATCCTCACCAACATTCGCGATAAGCAGGTCTTGTTCGTTGACGAAGTACACCGCCTGCAGCCTGCGCTGGAAGAAATACTCTATCCGGCGCTCGAGGACTATCGGCTCGACATCATCATTGGGCAGGGGCCGGCGGCGCGGACCCACACTCTTGATATCAAACCGTTCACCTTTATTGGCGCGACGACCCGCGCCGGGCTTATCTCTTCGCCACTGCGTTCGCGTTTTGGAATCGTGCTGCGCCTTGAGTTCTATACTCACGAAGACTTGCGTGTCATCGTCGAACGATCGGCGGAAATTCTCGGTGTAGAAATTGACCGGCCTGGCGCCATGGAAATCGCCAGCCGCTCGCGCGGAACCCCGCGAATTGCGAATCGTCTGCTGCGCCGCGTACGCGATTATGCGCAAGTGCGCGGTGCGGGGAAGATCGATCTGCCGACGGCACAAGCGGCGCTGCAGATGCTCGAAGTTGACCGCTACGGTTTCGACGAAGTGGACCGCAAGCTGCTGCTGACGATCATCGAGAAATACCAAGGTGGCCCGGTGGGCGTGAATACGCTGGCGGCGGCCTGGCGGAAGAACCCGATGCCATCGAGGAGATTTACGAACCGTTTCTGATGCAGATCGGTTTTCTCAATCGAACTCCGCGCGGCCGTGTTGCGACCCATCTTGCCTACGAGCACTTCGGAATCACTCCGAACCGCAGGCAGAGTTCGTTGTTCTAAAATTGAGGCGTATGAGCGTTCAACAGCTAACCGCGATCATCGAACGAGAAGGAGACGGCTACGTTGGGCTATGCCCCGAGTTCGACATAGCCAGCCAGGGAGACACGATCGAGACCACCCGCAAGAACCTCCAGGAAGCGGTCGCATTGTTCCTGGAGATCGCGGATGAAACCGAGATCCAACGCCGGCGTCATGGAGAGGTTTTTGTTACCCGGCTTGAGGTAGAGGTTGGGTAAGCTGCGGATTTTCTCCGCGCACGACGTTTGCGTGCTCGCGCGTCATGGATTCCGCGAAGTGCTGCGCAAGGGCAGCCACGTAGTGATGCAGAAGAAAACAGAAAGCACAACGATTACGGTGCCCGTTCCCGATCATTCCGAGCTTCGCACTGGAACTCTCATGTCCATAATCCGCCAATCTCAATTACCCCGGTTCTTCTTTGAAGTGGGAACCTAGGGCCGCCGCATGATTGCGTACCTGCGCGGAAAATTGCTGGCCAAGCAGCCGAATCAGCTGATTCTAGAAACCGGGGGCGTCGGCTACGATGTCACCATCACTGTGCCGACTTTCGCGGGACTGCCGCAGGTGGGCACGGAAGTCGCGCTGCATATTCATACCTACGTTCGCGAAGATGTGCTGGCGCTCTTTGGTTTCGTGCGTCCGGAGGAGAAGCAGCTTTTCGAGAAGCTGATCAGTGTGAGCGGCATCGGGCCGAAGCTCGCAGTCACGATCCTCAGTGGGATGCCGGCCGATGAGATGGTGGCTTCCATCCGGAACAATGATATTGCCCGGTTGACCAAGATCCCGGGAATTGGCAAGAAAACCGCCGAACGCATGGTGCTGGAGTTGCGCGATAAACTACCGCCGCTCGGAGCTGAGGCCGTCACGCAGATTCCGACGCTGACTGCGATTGAAGAAGATGTTTTATCGGCCCTGACCAATCTGGGATATCAGCGAGTGATCGCCGAGAAAACCATATCTCAGCTTGCCAAGAACAGTAAGCCGAACTCGTTTGATGCCTTGTTCCGCGATGCCCTGGCGACATTAGCCAAATGAGCGGCAGCGGTGTCTTTTGCGAGTTCTGCCCGTCTAAAGTCGTCAGCCATTTGATTAAGGAGGAGAGTTGATTCGCCACATCAGCGTTTTCATCGCCATCTTTTCAGCGGCGGCATTCCTGCCCGCTTTAGTTTCCGCCGATTCGCCGAACCGCAGTTGGATCGAAACCAGCAACAAGTACACCAATATGTTGCTGGCTGTGGAGATGAAACATCATCCGGAGGCCGGCTCCTATCAGGGTCTTGAGTGCAATATGACACGCTGGCGTCGCAGCCAACTCTCGCCGATGAAGACCAGAGCGCGCGGAAACCGCCGCAGTTTTGGCCAAGCTGAAAGACGCGGCCGGCTCAACCGCAAGCAGAAAGAGGTTGCGCAGGATCTGCGAGATCCTCATTCACAAAACCGAACTCGATTTCAAAGAGCAGGATTTCCAGCGTGCCCATGACGTGCCGTTCCTCAATGCGAGCAGCCGGGTGTTCGGCGGCCTGCGAATTTTGCTCGATGAGCAAACTCCGGCCGAACGGCGTCCGGCAGCTGTTGCCCGCATGCGCAAGTATGCCGGGCTTGAGCCAGGCTATAAGCCGATCACCGAAATTCTGAAGCAGCGGCTGATGGAGCAGATGGCGAAGCCGTGGAGTCGTTTATCCTGCGCGAATGGAGATCGAGACTGAGCTGGGACGAAACTCAAATTATCTCGAAGGCATCGCCGCGCTGTTGGAGAAAATACAAACTGAGCGGCTGGCAGGAGCCTTACGCAGACGCTGAAAACGCAACTTACCGATTACGACGCCTGGATCCGGGCCAACGTGCTGCCCAAGGCGCGCACCGATTTCCGTCTTCCGCCGGAAGAATATGCGCTGGAGCTGGAGGAATACGGCATCGATATTCCGCCGGACCAGCTCGCTGCCATGGCGCACCAGGCATTCACGAAATTCAGGCTGAGATGAAGCCCATCGCCGCGCAGATTGCGCAGCAGCGCCATTTGCCGTCGAGCGACTACCGCGATGTGATGCGCGAACTGAAGAAGCAGCAACTGGTGGGCGATGCGATTTTGCCTTTTTATCAGGAGCGGCTGAAGCAGATCGAACAGATCATTGTCGAGCGCCAGATCGTGACCCTGCCCGACCGGCCGGCACGAATCCGCATCGCCACCGCGGCCGAAACGGCGCAGCAGCCGGCGCCGCACATGTCAGCCTCCGCCATTTCTTCACAATACCGGGCAGAAAGGCGAGTTCATTCTGCCGCTGAATATCCCGGCAGGGCCCGGGTCAGAACGCGGCCGAGCAATATGACGATTTCACCTTCGATGCGGCGGCCTGGACGCTGACAGCGCACGAGGCGCGTCCTGGGCACGAACTGCAGTTCGATTCCATGCTGGAGCACGGCGTTTCGCTGGCGCGTGTGCGCTATGCGTTTCAACAGCACCAATGTGGAGGGTTGGGGGCTTTATTCCGAATACCTGATCAGGCCTTACATGCCGCTGGAGGGGCAGCTGGTTTCGCTCGATTACCGGCTGCTGCGGGCGGCGCGGGCTTTCCTCGATCCAGAACTGCAGTCGGGCAAGATCAAACCGGAAGACGCGTACCGCGTGCTGGAGCAGGACGTGGTGTACTCCCACGCTATTGCCGACGAGGAAGTCGAACGGTACACGTATCGCGCTCCGGGCCAGGCAAACAGCTATTTCTACGGATACACCAAGCTGATCGCCCTGCGCAAAGACACCGAGGCCGCGCTGGGGCCGAAGTTCAACCAGAAAAAATTCCACGATTTCATTCTGGCGCAGGGCCTGTTGCCGCCCGACCTGATGCGAAAAGCGGTGATGGATGATTTCGTTCAGCCGCAGCAGAAGTAGCGGAAGCCGCTATTTTCCGATGCAGAAAGTGCTGAAAATCAGGTTGAGGATGTCGTCGTTGGTGGTCGCTCCGGTGATCTCATCGAGTGGCCGCAAAGCGTTGTACAGATCGAGCAGCAGCATTTCGTGAGGAATTCGATTTGTGACCGCGGTTTTCGCGCCGTCGAGCGCCGCAATCGACGAATGAACCAGATTCTGATGGCGAAGACTGGTGAGGAAGCCAGCTTCCGATTCCGACCCGGAGCTTCCGCCGATGTGGCGCAGAATCTCGTTGCGCAGCTCGGAGATGCCGCTTCCGGTGACCGCCGAGGTTCGCACTCGCGGGATGCTGGGAACTGAAATCTGCGGACTGAGAACCGATCAGATCGCACTTGTTCTCGACCGCAATCGCAGGGCGTTCGTCCACCTGTTCAGCAATTCAGATCTTCCGCGGAAGCGGCTGACTGCCATCCAGCACGACCAGCACCATGTCGGCATCGGCTAAAGCCTCCATCGATTTGCGGATGCCGATGCTTTCCGCTTCATCGAGGGCGCGGCGGATGCCTGCGGTATCGACGAGTCGGACGGGGATTCCTCCGATGGCGACGGTTTCGCTGACCAGATCACGGGTTGTTCCCGGAGTTGCAGTCACAATGGCGCGGTCTCGCTCCACCAGACAATTAAACAAACTCGACTTCCCCACGTTCGGCCGCCCCACAATCGCGAGCGTCAGGCCTTCGTGGACGATCTTTCCGTAGCGAACGACGCAGCAAGGTCTTCGAGCGGAAGCTGCGAACCGCAGAGATGCGCGCCCTAATCTGCTCGGCAGGGAACACCGAAACATCGTCTTCCGCGAAATCCACGCCTGCTTCCAGCGTAGCGATCAATTCACCAGCTTTTGTTTGACTGGTTGCAGCCGGCGCGAGAGTGCTCCTTCGAGCTGTTGCGCCGCAATCTTGGCTTGGTAGAGAGTTTGCGAGTCGATCAGGTCACGGACGGCTTCCGCTTGCGTGAGATCGATGCGGCCGTTGAGAAAAGCGCGCATGGTAAACTCGCCCGGCTCGGCGAGGCGCGCGCCGCGCGGCCAGAGCAAGATCGACAATATGACGCAAGACCACCGGCGATCCGTGGGCGGAGATTTCGATGATGTCGTCGGTGGTGTAGGAGTGGGGTTTCGCGAAATAGGTGACGACGACTTCATCGATACGAGAGCTTGCCGAGCCTGGCGCGGCCGGGCGGACGAGGGCGTCCGCCCCTACGTGGCCCGCTGTGGACTCGGTTCCATCAATTCGCCGAACATGGCGTGGCCGGGATCCAGATCGTGCTTTAAGTCGCAGCATTGGAGCGTGATCTTCTTGCTTCGGGGCCGGCGAGCCGCACTACGCCGATGCCGCCGCGTCCGGGTGGAGTCGCGATCGCGACGATGGTGTCGTCCAGATTCACGACTTCTAGTTTCCGATTTCTGGTTTCAGTCGGGACGGCGAAAGCCTTAACCGCAATGACCGCAAAGTAACTCCGCAAAGAGTGCAAAGAAAGCTTCTACGGCAGCTGGCTTTGCAGCTCGCCTACGGGTTTGTAATTCCTTGGGATAGACAACCAGGCACCGGCGGCCGACCTTCGCCCTGGCTTTCGGTGTGGAAGTCGACCTGGTCGCGCAACGCAAGATGCACCATGCGACGCTCGCGCGAAGACATGGGCGCGAACTGATAAGGGACGCCGGTTTGGCGAACTCTGTCGGCGGCGACGCGGGCGGCCGCGCGCAGCTCCTCAATCCGCATCGCGCGCTGATTCATGCAGTCGAAGCTGATTTTCTCATGGTCGTCGCCGGAGAGACGAAGCATCTCCATCGCCAGTAACTCTATCAGCCGCAACAATTCGCCGCCGCGCTCGAGGAGCAGGGTGGAATCGGGGCCGGAAAGCTCCACCAGAATCTCCGGACGTTCCCAGTCGCGCTCGTCGGGAAGCGGAGGATCGACGGTGATGCGGTATTTGAGACGCAGTCCGCCGTGGGTCACGACACCAGCTCAATAACTCGTTGATCTTTTTGGCGGCGCCGATTTTGTCAGGTATGGGCATAAACGCTTTCGGCTCTCAGCTATTAGCTTTCAGCTTCAAACCGCCTTACCGAGAGCTAAAAGCTGACGGCTAATAGCTGGTTCTCACTTCTTTTCTTTTTTCCTGCGCTCGTTTCAAGGCGATTTCCCGCATCTCGCGCCCCAGGCTGGTGCGGTTTACGATCATCTGCTGGGCTATGGCGATCACGCTGCTCTCGCACCAATACAAGCACAAACCGGCGGCGAGGCGGAAGCTGATAATGCCGAACATCATCGGCATCATAAAATTCATCATTTTTTGCTGCGTTGGATCGATGCCCGCCTGCGGCGTCATGCGCTGCATCGCCAGTCCGGTAATGATAATTAGAATCGGGAGGATCAGGTAAGGATCGGCCGATGACAGATCGTGGATCCACAGCCAGGGGGCCTGGCGGAGTTCGAGCGCCACTCCCAGCATGCGATAGTACGCAAACAAAAACGGCATCTGCACGATCACAGGGAGACATCCGCCCCACATGCTGACGCCTTCCTTCTGCTGCAGCGCGAAAATTTCCTTCTGCATCTCCTGCTTGCGAGGATCGCGCATGCCGTACTTCTTGTACCGCTCCTGGATCGCCTTGATCTGCGGTTGAATGCGCTGCATCTTCAGGGCGTATTTGGTCTGCGAGATGCGCAGCGGCATCAACGCCAGATTGATGATGAGCGTTTGCACCACGATTGCCCAGCCCCAGTTGGGCACAATGTGGTTGTAGGTCCACTTCAGCCATATAAACAGCGGACGCGCCAGAACCCCGAGCCAGCCGAAATCGACCACCGCGCGCAGATCAGGTTCCGCTCCGACCACGCCAGGCACGGGTACCGATTCCAAAACACTGACGCTCTTCGGGCCGACATACATTCGCTCCGCGGTCGGGCCATGCGGATTCCCGACCGCGAGGCCGAGCACTTCGACTTTGGTTGTGTCCTGCGGGTTCTTCTGGGCGTCTTTGGGAACATCCAGTGGGTTTCGCAGCGTGACCATGGTGCTGCTCTCGCCGGGATCAGGAAGGAAAACGACAGCAAAATACTGGTCCGTGGTTCCTGCCCAATTGAACGGCCCCTGCACTGTGCCGCCCCCGCTGACCTTCTTCAGCGCGAGGCGCTCTATGTTGCTGTTGTACTGATATTCAATGCGTCCCGAGAAGTAGCCGGGAGGCGATATCTGATCTCCGAATCCCGCCGGCCACATGGGATAAGCCATCACCTGGCTTCCGCCCGACGTGACCGAGGTGTCGACTTGCACCACGTAGCTGTCGTCAAAGTGGAAGCTCTTGCGAACGACCAAATTCTGATCGGCGTACTCGAAAGTGATCTCGCCTGGGATGTGCACCGTTCCCGGCGACGTCGTCAGGTAGAGAGCCGAATTCAACTTGCCACGCTGGTTCTCGTCATATGTCCACAGGGAAAGTGGATATCCGTAACGGTCGGCAGCAGCGTGATTGATCAGTTCGAGCGGATGCCCTTTATCGTCATTGAATTTTTTCAGGATCCACGATTTGACCTGGGCGCCGCGGTTGGTGAACGTGATGCGGTAAAGATCGTTGTCCACAACGATGGTCGATTCCGCAGCCGCTTGCTTGGCAGGCACCGAAGCGGCGGTTTCAGTCCGCGATCGCGCCGCGGCTGCTGGCGCGGGCGCTGGCTCAGAAACCGCTTGCGAATTCTGGCTCTGCGTCTGCGTCTGTGTTTGGGCTGCGGGCGTAGCCGGCGCTTGCGGAAAATACTTCTTCAGGATCGGCTGAAACAGCAGGATCACAAGAAACGTCAGCGCGAAGGTCAGAAGCAGCCTGCGCTCCATGCCTGGATCTTGCTGAGGATTTTGAAAGTCTGGCAAAGGATTTCTCAGTGACTACAGAACTCGTGGGCTTCCGCAATTGGTGCTACATGCTTGCCTTCGAATTGCACTACTGGATCGAAGCCGCCTCGCGCAAAGGGATGACAGCGCAACAGCCGCCAAACGGCTTTCAATCCGCCGCCGCAAACGCCATAAAGTTCTACCGCTTCCATCGCATACTCAGAACAAGTGGGCACGTAGCGGCACGCCGGGCGCAGCATCGGCGAGATGGCGAATTTGTATCCTCGCAGGAAAAACAGTGCGATATTCTTGCCCAAGTTGCTCACCGTGCATCCTTTCCGCGAGAATTGTTGCCGATCACTTCGAAAGCGCGAGTGATCTCATCCCCCAGCACCGAAAAATCCGCTTGCAGGGCAGACTTTTTCGGGTTCACGACTACGTCCATCGGCGGCTGAACTTCCGGCCAATGCAAGCGAACCGCCTCCCGCAGCCGCCGTTTGATGCGGTTGCGTTGCACCGCGCCGCCGAGAACCCGGCCGACGGTAAAACCTACGCGCAAACCCGAGCCTTCCTGCCGCGACAAATAAAACACTGTCATGTGCGCCGCAAAGTGGCGCCGTCCAGACTTGTACACCCGCTCGAAGTCGCTGTGCCGGAGCAAGCGAGAGCGCCGTGGGAATGTCTGGCGCTGAGCAGACGCGCTGGGACGGTCACTCACTCTTCCCCCAAGCTCAAATTGCGGAATCCCACCGGCCCCGAAGAGGGAAACTCTACTCGCGGAAGCCAGGTTTGACCGAGATGCTCTTGCGCGCCTTGGCGCGTCGCCGCGAGAGTACCGCCCGGCCGCCCTTGGTCTTCATGCGCGTGCGAAATCCGTGCGTCTTCGAGCGGTGACGGCGATTAGGTTGGAACGTACGCTTGGGCATGAAACTAAGCTACTCCTCATTTCCGTTTGATTGGTTCGCAACCGCGACCACGGGGTTGAAGAAAAAGTATAAATGAGTGCGGGCAGACGGGCAAACCCGGCTTCAGCTCTGAGCTATCCGCTGCCAGCATTCAGCCATCACGCAGTGAAGCGTTCGTCCGGAGCTGCTGAAAGCCGAAGGCTGCATCTCTGCACATTCCCTGCGGCAGTTATAGATTCGCCACTTGACAGAATTTTCCTTTGGCGTTTCCATTCGTGATGGCTGAAAAAATCGTTTCGAATATTTCCCGCAGAAGAAAAAATTTTGTGCTACTATGCCGCACTGTTCCTGCTCACAGAAATGCGTCCGAGCTTCCCGAAGGCGGAAGCGGTGCGGACTCCGGGCTTCCGGCATCGGTAAGCCCTTTAATGGCGTTTTCTTTTTATGGAGGGCCGAATAGGCGGCGGCCCTTGCGAGACTTCTAATATGTCGGTTCCGAGTCCAACGATTGCTCCCAATCCGTGGTTGCGCATCCTCGACGCGCTGGAAAAGAAGATCAACCGTCACAGCTACGACACCTGGTTGAAGCCGACACGCTATAGTCACTCCAGCGGCGGCATCCTGTTTGTACGCGTTCGTGACACCGAGGCGCGCAACGAGAACAACAAATACGCCGACCTCATCCTCGAGGCGATTGACAACCTCGGCCTGGAATTCCAGGACGTGCAGTTTGTCACGCCGGAGGACGATCCCGCGGCAACTCCCGTGCGCCACGACGGCGGTTTGTCGCCGCGGCCGGTGGCGGTTGTACAGACCTCGCAGGCCCGCTTTGACTGGGATGGCGCCGCGCAACTGAATCCGCGCTATACCTTTGACGCCTTCGTCATCGGCAGCGGCAATCAGTTCGCTCACGCTGCCTGCCAGGCCGTCGCCGAACGTCCTTCGAAAGCTTATAACCCACTGTTCCTGTATGGCGGCGTCGGCATGGGTAAGACGCACCTTATGCAGGCCATCGGCCATGAGATCGCCAAGCGTCAGCCGCAGACGGCCATCTGCTACGTCTCCAGCGATAAGTTCACCAACGACATGATCAATTCGCTGCGTTACGACAAGATGACCAGCTTCCGCGACAAGTTCCGCAACATGGACGTGCTGCTGATTGACGACATCCAGTTCATCGCCCAGAAAGAGCGCACGCAGGAGGAGTTCTTCCATACCTTCAACGCCCTGCACGAGTCGATGAAGCAGCTCGTGATCGCCAGCGACCGTCCGCCCAAGGAGCTGGCGGAAATTGAGGACCGCTTGCGCAGCCGTTTTGAGTGGGGCCTGATCGCCGACATTCAACCGCCGGATCTCGAGACCAAGGTCGCGATCCTGCAGAAAAAAGCCGAGCAGGAGAAAGTCACGCTCCCGACCGATGTCGCGCTCTACATCGCCTCCAATATTCGCTCCAACGTTCGCGAACTGGAAGGAGCGTTGATCCGGCTGGTGGCGCACTCCTCGCTGATCGGCGCAGAAATTACCCTCCCCTACACCCAGCAGGTGCTGAAGAATTTCATCGATTCGCAGGCCCGCAAAGTAACCATCGAATCTATACAGAAGGCCGTGGCCGAGCAATTTGGCCTGCGGCTGGTGGAGATCAAGGCCAAGAACAACTCCCGCGCAATCGTCTACCCTCGGCAGATTGCCATGTACCTGGCCAAGCACCTTACCGAAGCTTCGTTGCCGGAGATCGGACGGCAGTTCGGCGGCAAGCACCACACCACGGTGCTGCACTCGGTTGAGAAGATCGACGAAGTGCGCAAGAACGACAAAGACCTGAACCGCCTTCTGAACAAGCTGACGGAGCAGTTGGGAGGTTAGACCGGAGCTTTCCAGCCAGATCTTCGGCGCGCAAGATGACTTGGGGGCGGAGACTTTTTTCCTCCGACCCGGCGATTACCGCTGGTTTTGAGGGATTTCATTTTGATATAAGGGAATGTAACGAATCAGCGCCATTGTGCGGGAGACTTGGGCTATGCCGGTTGAAGCCATTGCATCAGCGACAGGAGTCATGGAAATCACGGTCAGCAAGTTTGAACTGCTGCGCGAACTGACCGCGACTCAGGGTGTGGTCGAGCGCAAGACCACCATTCCCATCCTTTCGAATTATCTGCTTGAGGCCATCGGCGACAAGCTGTCGATCACTGCCACCGACCTCGACCTGAGCCTGCGTACCTCGTGCAACGCCAAGATCAAGAAAGAGGGCTCCTGCACCGTTCCTGCCCGCAAGCTGCACGATTACGTGAAGCTTCTGCCCGATGCCGATATCACCATCAAGCTGCTGGAGAACCACTGGGTCAGCATTCGCTGCGGGCGCTCGAACACCAAAATGGTCGGAATGGCCCGCTCGAATTTTCCCAGCCTGCCGGCATTTCCGACTTCGGGTGTAATCAAGATACCTTCCGGCGTGCTGCGGGCGATGATTGCCAAGACCGGTTTCGCCATCGCCAGCGAAGAATCGCGTTACACGCTGAACGGCGCCCTGATGGTGCTGAAGCCGGAATCGATTGTGATGGTTGCAACCGACGGTCATCGGCTATCGCACATTGAACACAGCGGCGACAAGTTCGAAGGCGTTTCCGGTGAGATGAAGACCCTGGTTCCCAAGAAGGCGATGGATGAACTGAAGGTCCCTGCTCGACGCCACCGACGCTGAGGACATCGAGTTCGCCAAGGACGAATCGACGCTTTATTTCCGCATCGGTTCGCGGCTTTTGACCTCACGCCAGCTGACCGGCCAGTTCCCGAACTACGAAGCGGTTCTGCCCAAGGACAACAACAAGAGCATCACTTTGCGCAGCGAAGAGTTGAGCGGAGCCATCTCCCGCGTCGCCCAGTTTGCCGATGAGCGTTCGCGGGCGGTAAAGATTCGCCTGGAAAAAGGCGAGTTGAAGCTCTCGGCGTCGTCCACCGAAACTGGCGAGTCGGAAGATTCCATCGAAATCGACTATGACAGCGACGCGTTGGCCATCGGCTTCAACGCCCAATATTTGCTGGATTTCCTCAAGGCCAACGGTAACGGCGACGTGAAACTGGAGTTCAAGGATTCACAATCCGCCGGACAGATGCGTCCAGCTGAAACCGATGATTACAAGTACCGTTATATTGTGATGCCGATGAGGATCTGAAGGGCCACGCGTCTCCTTCCGGCGTGGGCTTTCCATTCAATACCCGATCGGTGGGCGAAAATTCCACGCCCGCATGACGTACCTCTCACCTTCATTTAAAATTCTCTTCATATGAATAAAGTTGTGGCCAACGCGGACGAGGCGGTTCGCGATGTGTTCGACGGCGCCGTGCTCATGGTTGGAGGGTTCGGCTTGTGTGGCATCCCCGAGAACCTGATTCGGGCGTTGGTCCGCAAGGGCGTCAAGAATCTCACCACCATCAGTAACAACGTTGGCGTGGATGGTTTCGGAATGGGCCTGCTGCTTTCTGCCGGGCAGATCCGCAAACATATCGGCACCTACGTGGGCGAGAACAAACTGCTGGAGCAGATGGTTCTGCAGGGCAAAGTCGAGCTCGACCTGGTGCCACAGGGAACATTCTCCGAACGGATCCGCGCCGCTGGCGCGGGCATTCCGGCATTTTTTACTCCCACGGGCGTGGGCACCGTGGTCGCGGAAAATAAAGAAAACCGCGAATTCGACGGCCGCATTTATCTGATGGAACACGCTCTGAAAGCCGACTTTGCGCTGGTAAAGGCCTGGAAGGGCGATAGGTGGGGCAATCTCGTTTATCGCAAGACCGCGCGCAACTTTAATCCCATGATGGCGACGGCGGGTAAAGTTACGATTGCCGAAGTCGAGCACCTGGTCGAAGTCGGGGAACTCGATCCCGACATGGTACACACTTCGAGCGTGTTCGTGAACCGCATCTTTCAGGGCGAGTCCTACGAAAAACGAATCGAAAAAAGAACGGTAAGGAAGGCATGAGCAAAGACAAAGACCACGAGAAACGCGAGCGCATCATTAAACGCATTGCCCGCGAGCTGCGCGACGGTTTTTACGTGAACCTTGGAATTGGACTGCCGACGCTGGTCGCCAATCACGTGCCTCACGGCATGGACGTCATTCTGCAGAGTGAAAACGGCATGCTCGGCATCGGGCCGTATCCGGTCGAAGGCCACGAAGATCCTGATCTGATCAACGCGGGCAAGGAGACGATCAGCGAGCTTGCAGGCACGGCTTATTTTTCCAGCGCCGATTCCTTCGGGATGATCCGCGGCGGGCATATTGACTTAAGCGTGCTCGGCGCGATGGAAGTCGATGAACAGGGCAATCTGGCCAACTGGATGATCCCGGGAAAGATGGTGAAAGGCATGGGCGGAGCCATGGATCTGGTTGCCGGCGCGCGGCGAGTAATTATTGCGATGGAACACACCACGCGCGAGGGCCAGCCGAAAATCCTGCACCGCTGCACGTTGCCGCTGACCGGCATGCACGTGGTCGACACCATCGTGACCGACATGGCGCTGATCCAAGTGACGCCGACAGGATTGGTGCTGGAAGAAGTTGCTCCGGGCTTCAGTGCCGATGACGTGCAGCGCGCGACCCAACCCCACTTAATGCGAAGCCAGAAGTTAAAGGTAATGCAGAGTTAGGACAATCAAACCACAGGATCCACAGACTCTGCGCCCTCTCGGTTTGGTTTGGATCTACTGACTTCCGGCCGCGCTCTTCAGCCTGGTAGCTTCGAACTCATCGCCCTTTTTCCAACTGACAAGGTTCGTCTGGCTGGCGGCTTCCCATCCCAGGGCAAAACCAAATCGTCCCATCGCCGCGTCCCCGGTGAAATCCATGTCGGAGTGATATTCGTCGCTGGGCTGGTGGTAGCGTTTGGCGGTGTATTCATCGGCCTGCTCCTGGCCCCACATCGCATCGTGGCCCTTGTATTTCACGCCTTCATTGATCGAGAACGAAGGAATGCCGACGCGCGCCAGACTGAAGTGATCGGAGCGATAGAAGTGCCCCGCTTCGGGACGCGAATCCGGACGAATGGTCAGCCGGAAAGTTCGCGCCATGCACTGCACCGCGGGATAAAACGTCGTCCGTTCGGCGCCGGAAACCTCAACTTCTTCCGGCGATCCCAACGGCGGCAGGTCGTCGTAGTTTAAATCGAGAGCGACTTTCGATGTGGCGAACGGCAGATGCCGGCCAAGATATTCGGAGCCGAGCAAGCCTTGCTCCTCCGCCGTTACTGACGCAAAAAGGATGGAACGCCGCGGCCGCTGTGCAGATTCCGAAAATGCCCGCGCGATTTCAAGCAGAATGCCGCAACCGGTAGCGTTGTCGTTCGCGCCGTTGTAAATGTTGTCGCCCGGCATGTCGGGACGAATCCCCAGATGATCGTAGTGCGCGGTATACATCACCGCTTCGCTCTTCAAGTTGGGATCGGAACCGGGGACGACCGCCAAAACATTGTTCGAATCAAATCGCCGCACCTTACTCACCATGTGTGCTTTCAACTTGACAGGCAAAGTGACGGGATGAAAATCGCGCGAGCGGGCGCTGGTCATCAGCGTGTCGATATTCATTCCCGCCGCGGTCGCCAATTGGCTGGCCACGTCGAATTGGATCCACGAGGCGGCCTTCAGGGTCGGCCCGCCTTCGTTCCTCAAGAACGATTTTTCGCCGGAGTTCGAGTTGCGCACCACTTCCCACGGGTAGCTGGCCATTTCCGTCTGATGAATGAGGATCGCTCCTACTGCGCCTTTGCGCGCCGCTTCTTCGTACTTGTAGGTCCAGCGGCCGTAGTAAGTAAGCGCTCTGCCGGTAAAAAACTTGGGATCGTCAGAGGGCGGCTGATTGACCAGCATCAACAAAACTTTGCCTCGCACGTCCACGCCCTTGTAATCGTCCCAGTTATATTCGGGGGCTTCGATGCCGTAGCCGACGAAAACAATGTCGGCGTTCACATCGGACTTAGCCTGTTGCGATTGATCGTAAGCGACATATTGATCGAGCGGCTTCAGATCGATCGCCTGGCCATTTGCCGGAAGAAGAGAAAAAGTAGTTTCAGGCTCGGGAGTAATTCCGACCAAAGGCACTTTTTGCAGATAACTGCCCTTGTCGCCGGCGGGCTTCAGGCCATAAAGCGCGAACTGGGTAGCAATGTATTCTGCCGCGATGTCGCCGCCCCGCTGTCCGGTGCCGCGGCCTTCGAGCAGATCGTGGGAGAGAAACCGCACATGCGCGCGAATGTGTTCGGAATCGATTTTTTCCATGGCGGAAACAGCCGTACCAGGCAGGTGCGCCCAGCCGTCGCTCGGCGCGCTCATTGCCGCACAGACGAAAATCAGCGCGGAAATCAGGAACAACAGAAGCCCAGTTTTACGCATGAAGGAAACGCTCCAAAAGAGTTCATATCTATTTTAGGGGAACTTTGCGGCGCAATCAGGCACCGGAGGCGGGTCAGGTTACCGGGAAAACAGCCGCACGGCCAAGTGCCCCTTCGTACTCTGGCAGGGTTTGTAAGTTCTTGTGACAGAATGCCCGCGACCGCGGGCTAGTTTTTCGACCCTCAACCAGCACGAAATTCCGGCACATCTTCACCAGCCTGAATCACGGGCTTGGCGCCTTGGCCAGTAGTTTCGCCGGCGCGGCGATTGAGTTCTTCAATTTCCTTCCGGTTCCAGCCGACCGAAGAAACTTCGATCTCGCCGTCCTGCGCGATCCAGAAAATTGTCGGAACATTGGTCAAACCGTACGCATTCGATACCGGATAGGTCTCCGTATCGTCGAGCAAAACTGGGAACGTAATTCCATAATGCTTCATGAAGGCCGCGGTGTCTTTCTTGTTATTCTGCGAGATGCCGACGATCGAAACATTGCGGTCGCCGTAAGCCCGGTAAATCCTTTCAAGATATGGAAAAGCAAACTGGCATACGGGGCAGGAAATCTTGAAAAATGCAGCCAGCACCGGGCCGCGAGCGAGAGTGTCCTTTAGGGAGAACTGTTTTTCATCCATGCCGGGCAGACTGAAGTCTGGCGCCGTTTTTCCGGTATCCAACGCAGCCATCTGGCGTCCTCCGAAAATGTTGCTGAACCACTTCATGCACTATTTTAGATGACTTGAGCGGCGCGAAGGATTTTGCGGGCCAATCCGGTCAAGGGAAGTCTGGTTACTTTCGTGCGTTCGATCCAGCGGCCATTCACCGTGGAATGCGCCGAGGTTTCGAGGACGTGAACCGTGTAGTCGGTTACGGTGATGGAGTGGCGAAGGGTGAACGGAGCAGCGCTCTCAGAAGGATTGGTTGCGGGCAGTTCCCACATGTCGGGCATTAGAGTTTGGTCCTGCGCGCGCTTCACTAGAAAGACCGAGCCGTTCGCGCAATCGAGCGCGTAATGCAGCGCGCGCTTTTGTTGACGAGCCGGCGTGCCGCGCGGAGCGGTTTCGCCACGCGTGGCGCAGCAGGCCGAAACTGGGCATAGAAGGCATTTGGGCTGCCGAGGTAAACAAACGGTTGCGCCCAGTTCCATCATTGCCTGATTGAAATCGCCGGGACGATCACGATCCAAAAATTCGCTCGCGAGTTCCCATCGCGATTCTCCAGCGAGATGTTTCCCGGATACTCGCTGCAAAACGCGTTCGACGTTGCCATCGACAACCGCGACCGGCTGGTCGAAAGCAATGCTAGCAATTGCGGCCGCGGTGTAGCGCCCGACGCCGGGCAATTCCTGCCAGCCGTGTGCGTCCGCTGGGTACTTTCCCGCACGGACGATCTGTTTGGCAGCTTGATGCAACATGCGCGCGCGGCGGTAGTAACCGAGCCCGCTCCAGAACGCGAGCACCGAGGCTTCGCGCGCTCTGGCCAATTTTTCGACCGTCGGAAAGCGTCGCAAGAATCTCTCATAGTGATCGACCACGGCGGCGACGCGAGTCTGCTGCAGCATGATTTCGGAAATCCAGACTCGATAAGGATCGCGGTCGTGCCGCCAGGGTAGATCGCGTTTGTGCCGGTCGAACCACGCCAGCAGTTGCTTGGGGAAGCGCCGTTTCGCCTGCGAGCTTATTGCTGAACTCATGCCAGGAGAGATTTCTACCATACAACCGAAAGCAGGGCGAACGCCACCAATACCTCAGGAAACGGATGAATGTCCAGCCCAATTGCGGCCAGCTTGCGGGTTGCGCGGCCAGATGCCTCCCCGTTGATCTTCCGGGCGCGACGCGAAATAATAGATTGGCCTGGTGTCCGCAATTCCGAGTGGCTGCTCCTGCACTCACGAGAGAGGATCCGCATGAACGACTTCAACCGCAAGGTCGAAGAGGCAACCGCACGTCTGAACAAGCAAGTGGCCGAATTCGCCGCGACCATGGAGAAAGAGACCGCGGAACTGTTCAAATATCTGAACGAAGAAATCGTGCCGGAAGCGCGCCAGCATTCGACCAAAGCCCTGCGCATTGCCTCCGACAAGCTGTCGAAGTTGGCCGATTACATGGAGTCGCACAAGCCGCAGACCAAGTAAATTGGGCCTGTGTGGTTGCCCTTGCGTCCGCGATTCTGCTTGCCGGGTGCAGCCATAAACAGGCGCACGTAAACGTCCCGCCAGCGCCGCCCATCACTCAGCCGAGTTCAGGAACCACCGCTGAATCGGCGTCCCCGAAGCCTTCGCATCCGGAAGAAAGCCGGGCTTCTTCTAAACCTCTGATGGTCGAGACCGGGCTGGCCAGTTGGTATGGGCCTCCATATCACAATCGCCGCAGCTCGAACGGCGAAGTCTACAACATGAACGCGCTCACCGCAGCGCACCTTACGCTTCCTCTGGAGTCCATGGTGCGCGTGACCAATATCAAGACGGGACATTCTGTAGTCGTTCGAATCACCGATCGCGGACCGTTCGTGCGAGGGCGGATCCTCGATCTCTCACTGGCAGCGGCAAAGAAAATCGATGTCAAAGCGGCAGGTGTGGCAACGGTCAGAATGGAGGTGCTTTCGACGCCTGCTCCTCTGACTCATGGCGGGCGCTGGGCAGTGCAGATCGGGGCATTCGAAAAAGAACATGCCGCCGACAAATTGGCCGATCACTTGTCGCGGCGGTATGAGACTGCGAAAGTTCTCTGTTTCAGCAGCCCGATTGGCGACTGGTGGGTGCGGGTGCGAGTGCAGCACGACGATCGCAGGCAGGCGGAAGAAGTTGCCCACGACACCCGCACCGCCGAAGGCGACGTTTTCTTGGTGAGACTGGACTGACCCTCGACCGCAGCGGTTCGCCGAAACATAACGTGCAGTTGCTGTGTTTATCGTGTATAGTGTTTTTCGAAATTCTCCCCTGCAGTTGCAAAATTCAAGTTGCCCGGGACAACTCGAAAATCTATTTTTCCAGGACGTGTGATGAACGACTGTCTGTTCTGCCGGATTGTGAGCGGCGAGATTCCCTCCAAGAAAATTTACGAAGACGAGCGCACCTACGCCTTCGAAGACATCAATCCCCAAGCCCCCACCCACATACTGGTGGTTCCTAAGAAGCACATTCAAGGATTGAAAGAAGCGCAAGGCGAAGACGCAGATATCATCGGCTACTGCCACTTGACGGCGGCCCATATCGCCCGCCAGCGAGGCATCGAAGATGGTTACCGGACGGTGCTGAACGTGGGGCCGCGGGCAGGGCAATCGGTGTTTCACCTGCACGTGCACCTGCTCGGAGGGCGCGCGCTGCACTGGCCGCCAGGATAGCAGCCACTGGATTAGAAGAGAGCTACTGCGCCTGGGCTTCTTCTTCCGGCGCGCCATGACGGCGCAGAAGTTGTGGCAGGTTCTGCGAGAACGCCGACCGCGGCAGTACCATGTCGCAGCCGACTTCGTGGGCCTTCTGCTTCAAATCCCCCTGCACGTGCGACAGAAAGCCGATGATCGAAGTCCCCTTCTTCAGCTTGCTCTTAAGCTTGGGAATAAGTGTTAACGGCTTGGCGTTGGCATTATTCAGGTCGAAGATGATGAGCGACGGTTTTTCGTCGCCATTGTGATCGAGCTTTTCGGCCAGTTCTTTATCGCTCTTTACAAACTCGACTTTGACGTTGAGTTTCCGCGCGGTCTCCTGAATTTTGGCCTGGAAGAATAGATCGTCTACGAAGGCAAAGATGCGGGAATTGGCGTCGTCGCGCTGCGGCAAAGGCTCAGGCTCAACCGGAACGTAGGGCGCGGCAAAGCCAGGCCGGGTGCGTCCACGCTGGCCTTGTCCTCCCATGGCTGCGCGATAGCTATGGTCCATGGGAGCGTTGTAAATGCCGCTGTGCTCGCGTTCACGGCCACGACCGCCACGTTGACCGCTGCGTTCGGGACGGCGTCCGCGCCGCCGCCGGTTGCGTCCTCCTCCGCCACCGCCGGAGGGAAGTCCAGGGTCCAACATTCATGTAGGTTCTCGTTGTTAGTCTTGCGTTCTCCTGCTCACCCGGAGAGTGGATTCAGTTTTAGTTTTTCTCTTACCGCTTCGTGAATGGGCCCGTCTCGCCTGCGAAGCCGCGCGACGTGCATAGAAACCCGATGCGGTTGGAACTCATTCGTGAATGATCGCTGTGTCCGCTTTTGCGCCTGGAGCTAAAGGGCGCGGAAGACCGGCTAGGGAGCTCGGCCGTTAGGGAACATCACAATGGTAGCTCTGGCCGGGGCGAAAGTGCAAGTGGCATCTGACCTTAATTTTGCACAGAAGTAACGGCAGAACCATTTATGGAAAGGCCGTAGATGGCGATTCTTGTCGCGCCGCCGCTCATTCGCTGCTAGTGACCTGCTGCGCCCAGCCCACGGAGTCCCAGTAAGCTTCGGCGACGGCGATCTCCGTAAGGTGGATTCCAGGCGCGAGTTTGGAGACGCGCTCCCAGTCACCCGCTTCCTGCGCCAGCATAAGCTGGTAGAAAGGCGACAATGGGCTGCTTCGTCCCTGCAAGGTCGCGCGGGTTTCGCGGCTGCCACGGGGACGTTTTCCAGCACCTGATCCATGGGCATTTGCAGGATCGCATCCATCAGGGAAAGCAGGCCGAAGAGAAACAGGTCTCCCTGGTGATGGGGGATTTTCGAAGAAAGCAATTCGCAAAACCGTCCCCGCACCAAAGCGGAGAGCACCAGTTCGCTGGGCTTGTCCTGGCCGGCGCCCAGGGTTGCGACCAGCCGGATCCAGCGGCGGACTTCCCGTTCTCCCAATAGCGTGAGGGCGTGGCGCACCGAGTGAATTTCAGTTCCGAAACCAAACGCGGGAGAATTCAAGTAGCGCAGCAAGCGGTAACACAGCGCGGCTTCGCCTTTGATCAAGTTCTCAATCTCGCGCACGTCTAGCTGGTCGCGCGCCGAGGCTTGCCACATGCGCAGATAATTGGCCCGGTTTTCCGGAATTTCATGGGCAGTGAGAATTTCCGGCCGCTGGAAAAAGAATCCCTGAAAATAGACGAAGCCCGCTTTCTTGGCCTGCAGAAATTCTTCGCGGGTCTCGACTTTCTCCGCCAGAAAGCGGTGCCGGTGCGCACCATGGTAGGCGATGAGTTTGGCAGCCTCGGCAAGCGGCATCTGGCGAACATCGATTTTGATGATGTCAGCCAATTCCACCAGAGGTTCGCGCGAATCGGACAGCCCAAAATCATCCAACGCGATCAGGTAACCGGCTTCTTTCAACCGCCGGCAAGCGGCGATGACCAGGTCGTCGGCTGGAACGGTTTCCAGAACCTCGACCACCGCCTGCGTTGAAGGCAGCAAAGTAATGTACTCCTTGAGCAGGACTTCGCGGGCACAGTTAATGAAGGCCCGCCGCCGGTCGCAGAGAACGTCGAGCCCAATGAGCATCGAGGTCGACAACGTGCTTCGCGACGCCGCCTCGGTGTCGGAGCCTAGAAAACAGTCGTCGACTCCGTTGCGGAACAACAACTCATAGCCAAAGATTTTTTCGTCGCTGGTCAGGATCGGTTGGCGGGCTACGAAGCGCGCATTGGCTTTGGGCGCGGAGCGGGGGGATGTCGTGGGAGTCGCCACACTAACTTATCGGCAGGAATCGGGAAGGCATTAGCCGAGGTCGGCGGTTACTTTTTCGGCACGGCGAAGCCGTAGCTTTTCATCAATTCCACGATGGCCGGAGATTTCACATAGTCCATAAATTTTTGTGCGAGAACGGATTGCTTGGAGGATTTGAGAATCACCGCCGCCTGCACGATTGGCGGATAATCGTCGGCCGGAATGACCGCGTATCGCCCTTTCTCTTTCATCGAAGGCGCCAGGGCGAGTGACAGCGCCACAATTCCGGCGTCGGCGCTGCCTGAGGCGACGAACGATGCGGTCTGAGAGATGTTTTCTCCCAGCACGAATTTGTCGTTAAGCCGGTCATAAAGATTCTCATGCTGTAACGCTGCTACAGCTGCCCGTCCATAGGGCGCGTGCTGCGGATTGGCGATGGCAATCTTTTTGACACTGGCATCGAGTAACGCCGACAGACCGCGATTCAAATCCAGCTTCGACTCGTTGGGCACCCAAAGCACGATCTTGCCGCTCGCATACTCGTATAAACTGCCCGGCCGCGTCAGGCCTGTGGATTCGAGTTTCTTGGGATAGTCCTCGTCAGCGGAAAAAAATATATCGAACGGAGCGCCATTCTGAATTTGCGTGGTGAAGTTTCCCGACGAACCGAAAACCAGCTGCACCTGCGCGCCGGTATCTTTTTCGAAGCGCGCGGCAACGTCTTTAAAGGCAAATTGCAGATCAGCCGCGGCTGCAACCGAGAGTTCCTGGGCGGAACAGAAAGACGCGGCCAGGAATAATCCCAAGATCAAGACGCTAACGCGTGTTTTCATTCCTCCGCCCACTCAATGCCGCAAGTGTAGCATTTCCAATTGTTCTTCCCGACGGGAATCGGGAACGACAAGAGCAGCCACAATCCGTAAGTCCAGAAGCGGTCGATTTTTTCAAAGCCGATATCGAGCGAGCAGCAACGCGGACAGCGGGGCTGAGCGTAGGTTTCTCCCAACTCTTCTTGATCCAGCTCAGGAGGAATCGGTTCGTCGAGAATGGCGCGGGCGGCTTCGAGTTCCTGCTTGTCCACCTGCAGGCGGATTCCGCCAATGGCATTGGAGAGCAACCAGTCCATGCGAACCAGATTGCCGTCCGCCAGTAAGCATTTGATGCCGGCGGATTCGAGCATTCCCTTGGCTAGTAGGGCTTCGGGAATGTCGCGAAAATGCTGCAACGTGACCAGCGAACAGTGGTCGGTAAGCGCGGGCAGCCGGATGTTTCCAGATGACAAGCCTTCTCCGTTATGTTCTTGTCATCTTACTGTACATCGAGCGTGACCGTCATGGTATGGGTCGCAGCGTTGCTGCCACTCGACGTGGCCGTGACCGTCACGTTGCTCGTGCCAGCGGGTGTGCCCGGATTGACGATGTTGCCTCCGCCGCTCCCGCTAGAACTTCCTCCTCCGCAAGCGCTCATCCACAATGTGGAACAGCTCAGTAACGCCAGCAGAACCAGCAGGCGCGCGCTGCGGGATTTACCGGTTCCCGAAGGGAACATGGGCAAGACAAACAACCCCGGAAGCAACAGCGCGTATAGAAATGTAGCGTTCTTAAACGATTTCCGCCGTTGAGATGTAGTGGCCGCTGTCGTCGTAATCACCAGCGTCACTGACGATCCTGAACTGCTGGGCGTAACCGTCGCCGGGCTGAAGCTGCAAGACGCTCCAGACGGCAATCCGCTCGAGCAGGACAACTTTACCGAAGAATTGAACTGCCCCAGCGCTTTCAGGGTAAGAACGGCCGAACCGCTGCCGCCGGGCGCCGAGACCGTGACCGCGGCGTTCGCCGGCGTCAGCGAGAAATCCTGCACATTCAATGATTGCGCCGTGGAGCCAGAGTTGGCGAAATTTGCGTCGCCCGGATAAGAGGCAATCACGCTGTAGCTGTTTGCCTGCAACTTGCTGCTGCTGAAGCCGGCGGATCCTTTCGAAAGTGTCGCCGATCCCAGTTGCGCTCCGGAGATGGTGTCGGTGAAAGTCACGGTCTCTCCGTCCGGAGGAGCGCCGTTGCCCGACTTCACTGTTGCTGAAAAATCTACCGTTGCCCCTACCGCTACGGTTGAGGGAGAAACCGTCAACGCCGTCGTGGTTGCGGTACCAACCGTAAGGTTCTCAGCCTTTGAGACCGACGACGCGAATGTCGTGTCTCCGCCATAGCTGGCGGTCAGGGAATAAACATGCGCGGAAAGAGAACTGGTGTCGTAGTTGAGAGTGGCGGTCGGAGGAGTATTCGTGTTCAGCGGGCCAGTGCCAATTTGATTCACTCCGTTAAAAAACGCGACTGTTCCCGTCGGCGTTCCGTTGCCAGATCCCGGTGAAACTGTCGCAGTCAGCGTTACTGGCCCGCCGCCCACGTTTATCTGCGAAGGCTGGACTTGGAGGCCCGTCGTGGTTGCGATTTTGCCTGTCCACTGAGTGACCAGTTTATCAACGTCGACAGAACCTAGCCCCGTTACCTGATCGTATCCAGTTCCCGCGTTGTAGCCGATAGATCCACCGTTGGCGCAGTTTTTCGTTCCCTTGGTGCAGGGCACCTTGTTGTTGCCAGTGGTGATATCGTGAAAAATTCCGCTGCTGGTGTTCTTCGCCAGCGTATATAGATTCGAGTTCGGGTTCCCAACCCCCGGTGGGTTGCCTCCTAATTCCTGATTCAGCAGGACAATAATTCCGGCGAACACCGGAGTTGACACAGAAGTTCCGCCGACGGTTTCGCTGGTGTTCACCCCGTTGGCGCAATTCGCTCCGCCGGCCACAGAACAGAAGAGAAAGCCGTCGTGGTCGCCGAGGCCGCCATCGCGATATCGGGAACATCGCGCACTCCGTCGTTCGGAACTCCCGTCCCCGTCTGCCAGGAAGGTTTCGGAAAGCCGCCGGAACTGCAGCCGCTAGCATGGCAACTGCTGGCGCCGCCTCCGCTTGCGGAGAGCATTTTGTCTTCGGTCGTGTCGTTCCATCCGGTTTCCGCAATGTAGGAAAGCGCGGAGCCGCCATTTGCGCCGTTGCTTGCACCCCAATACTGACTGGGATTGCTCAAATCGCCATTAAACTCGTTGCCGCCAGCGCCAGTCGCTTCCGGGCTGCTCGCCGGATAACTCACGGCCAACCCCTGAGTGGCGCTGTCATTCTGATCGGAATCGCACGCCGCTGCCCCGGAATCGCCGGAAGCAGCCACGAAAGTAATGCCCTCCGCGCTGCCTTTTTGCATCGTCACTTCATTGCTGGGAATGAAGTCATCGTTCTCCTCTTCGCAGCCGCCATAACTCATGCTGATCACCGGGGCCAGGTTTTGGTCGATGGCGTAAGTCGCCGAGTTGAAAACACCTCCCGACTTGGTCGACGAATTCACATAAAGGATGGTCGCATTTCGGGCCACTGCGCCGGACCATTCCAGATCCAAATCCGCCTCAGGTTCATCGTTTGGCGAAAAACCTGGATCGGGACTGCCGGGAACCAGGATCACTTGCGGATTATTGGCCGGCAAACCAAAATTCGTGCGGAATTGCTGAATGTCGGTCAAGTGAATGTCGGTTTGGCCGACGACCACCAGTTTTTGTCCGGTGCCGTTGGTGCCCGCGTTGTACAAGGGCTGAATGTCATAAATGGTTGCAAGGTCGCCGGGGGCAAGCGCGTGACCGAAGCCGGCGTTGTATAAGGGGTTCACAATGTCGGCGACAAAGCGATCCAGCGCCGGCAAACGATGATCTCCCATCGGGTGCAGAGAAAAATCGCGCAGCCCGCGGAAGCCAATCACCACTCCCGCGAGAGCGCTGGGAACCGATAATGGCGTTGCGTTGGCGAAGTGCATCTCGCCATCGACGTTGTAATTGTGGATCTGGGTGCGGAACGTGGTTTCGACTAGCCCTGCCGTGCCGCTGAACGCAATCCAGTCGCGGCCGCGGGCTGTCTGCACGATGCTGAATCCCTGCGCGCGCAGCCATGCCGCGATTTTTGCCATGTCGCGTGGACTGACCGCATAGCGGTCGGCATACTGCTCGGGCGTCAACCATTTGTGATAGTTCGGCGACGAATGTTCCTGCTGTTGGGCCAGCAAGTGCTCGAGCGCTGCCTGCTGTTCCGGCGATGGCTGCAGCAACATGGTGATCGAGGGCAATTCAAATGTGGTCGCGACCGGCCCCTCGTCAAATTGTGGTTGCGCCTGGGCGGGAACGTTTCCCGGCACAACCATCACCTGATTGCCGTCAATGTTGCCGGGAATGCGGTCTGCTTGTGCGGCGAAACAAAGTGGCGTAAACAGCAGAAGGCTGAGAAGTCCCAACCCTGATTTCATAGTTCTCCTCGGGTTGAACGTCTGGCGGAAAATTGGACAACAGCCGGTCAAGCCCAACGCGTAATTTGAGCCGAGTATAGAGAATTTCCCAGGCAAAATAAAAGAGATATTTCCGGCACACGTAGCCAACCGGATGACCAAAGTGTCATCTTCGGCCCTGCATGTGATTCCATATTCGGGCCAGCGCCGGACGCACATAGCGGCGTAATCCGTAAAATTCGTTGACCGGGTGGTCGTCCGTGAGGGCCGGGGCATGCGGATCGCGAGCAACAATGTCGCCGATTGCATGCTCTTTGTTCAAGACCAAAGCAAAATTCTCAGCCGGCGTTTTTCCCGGACCCCACTCCACCAGATCCCGGGCAGCAGATGCAGGTAATCGCTCAGCCAATTCTTCCGCACTGTGTTCCGGCAAAGGATCATTGCTGGCCAAATAATGCAATCCCGTTCCCTCCAACGGTCCGAAGACGCGAACGTAGGGAAACGATTCTGCCAGCGCGCGGCCAATCGATGACTGAAGATAGTTGTCATCTTTGGGAAGCCACTGCTGCAGAATGCCGCCGGGCCGCAGCCGTTGGCGGATCGTGGCATAGAACTCTTTCGAATAAAGCAGGCTGGAACCGGCCGCTTCCACCGGCGGCGGAGGATCGATGGTGATCACATCGAATTGCTCGCTTGTGCGCTCCAGAAACGCGCGCCCATCGTCGATCACAATGCGCGATCGCGGAGAACTCATCAAGGCAGACGCGTCGCTTTCGAAATATCCAAAAAGCTGGGGCACACTTGGTACCAGTTCCACTGCGGTGGTTTGAATGTTCCAAGACATCAGCGAGCGATAGCTGGTACCCATGCCGAAGCAGATCGCAAGCGCGTTTTGCGGCGGATGTGGCAAAAAAGCCAGGGGAAGATGCGCCATGATCTTCGTAGTTGGCGTCAATTTGGTGATGCCGATTCCGTTCACCAGAAGCCGCTTGTCCATTCCGTTTCCGGTGGCAATCACGGTCGCAGTGTCGTCGCGCAGAACTTCGTAGCGCGCAAACCTGCCTTCGTAGCCGCGGGCCACAAACACAACGGCGAGCGTACCGAGCGCCAGCGCGACCGAGGCCAGTCGCTGTTTCCATCGCACGGGTTGAATTTCTTCCAATAAGTTCCAGGGCGATACCGCCAACAGAAGCCAGGGCAGAGAAAATAGCAAAAGCACCCACCGCTCAGCGAGATATGGCAGCAATAAGAAGCCGGCCAGCAACGGACCGGCAATGCAGCCCAGTACGTTCACTGCGTAGGCGCTTCCAGCCTTGTCGGGGTCGCCGGCCGACCAGCGGTCGACGAGCATTGGCGTCACGAATCCCATTAAGGCTGAAAGTGGCGCGATCCCCAGCAGTAGGCGCAAAAGACGCGGCAAGTGAACTTGAGGATCGGAGGTGATCGCCGCAAGAACGCCACACAACGCCAGCCCGCCGCACATCACCGGCCATGACGCCTCGGCGCCAGCGGCGCCCCATCGACGGTAGAGCTGCGATCCCGCGTAGGTTGAGATCAAGTAAAGCGCCAGCAGCGAAGCGAATGCGTAAACGACCGTGCCGGTGTATGGCGTGAACTGGCGCACCCACACCACTTCCGCGCCCATGCTGGTGCAGCCGGTGAGAAACAGCAGAGCGAGCAAACTCTTGTGACGATCGGGTTGCGAACTCCTGAGAAGCTGTGAATCATGCGTCGCTGCCGCACGTGCCTCGATACGCGACGACAAGGTCAGCGCCGACGAAGCCAGCAATGCGTTGAGCGCCGCCCCAATTTTCAGCGTACCGCGAAATCCGTAAAGCTCCACGAACAATGACGGCCCCAGCGCGCCGAGACATGCGCCCAATACGTTCGCAAGGTAGAGAAAACTGAACGAACGCTGCGCTTGGTTCGGAACACTCGTCCGGATCGCGAGCATCGCCAAGGGAATCGTCGCGCCCATGCAGGCGCACCACGGGATCAGCGTCACGCCGATCCAGATTCCTGAGGCGAAATAGTAGCTCGCCGACGAAGACAGGGAAAACTGCGCCAGCACATGCCGTCCCCAGGCGAGTTCGACGGGCACCAGCAACGCAGAAGTTCCGATTAGTAACTCTGCCAGCGCATAAAGACTGAGTGCGTGGCGATCAAGCTTATCGCCGAAGTGCCGGACCGCGCGCCCGCTGAGCCATGAACCGAGTCCGAGTCCAGCCATGAACATCGATAGCACGATCGACAAAAGCGGGCTGGTGACTCCGAACTTCGCCATCGTCAGCCGAAGCCAGACGACTTCATACAGCAGGCTGCAGAATCCGGATACAAAAAAGAAAAAGAAGAACCAGCGCATGGAGAGGCGTGGCGCGGAGCGCTGGGCCGGAATCATTGCTCAGGATTGTACCTGAGCGTTGGCGAACCAAGGAACCGCGCAGGGTTTCACAGGTTCAGGGATGGAACACCGTGGCGACCAAAATACATCAGAAATCCCCACAATCGACGAAGCATATAGGCGAAAACCTAGGCGCTTGGGAAGACGTTCATTTTTGATGCGTCTGCAGTTCGTCGAGCTTTTGCTTGAGTTGGTCAAGCTTCTGCCCGGCTTCGCCGAGTTTGCCTTCCGCCGTCAGTCGCTGATAATCGGACAGGTCTTTGGCCGCTCCCGTAATGAGCGCTGTTCATATCCTCGCTGCAGGCTTGGTGGTCGCGGAGGATGCCGCTGCGCTTTGTCCCGGTCTCGACGGGGGCAGCCGGCTGCGGCGCTTAGCGACGATGCTTCTCCGCCGAACAGGGACTTCATTGCGGCCTCGAAGGTCGGTCCGTAAGCGAGCCGGTCTTGCAGCGCGAGGACCACCAGACGCAACTCCGGCATCGGACTGCGTTCGGCCTGAAGATAAATCGGCTCCGCATACAGCAGCGCGCGCCCGCACGGAATCACCAGCAAAGTGCCGCGCCGCACGTGAGAGCCTTGCTGATTCCATAAGCGTCAATTGTCCCGAGAGCTGCGCGTTCTGATCGATTCGCGCTTCGATCTGCAGCGGACCGTCAACCAGCTTCGTTTTCGGAAAGTTGTAAACCACCGAGGTGCCGTATTGCGCGCCGTCGCTGCGGCCGGCAATCCAGCCGATCAGATTGTTTCGATTGGCCGGCGTGAACGGCAAGAATCTCCACGAATTCGACGGCGGTCTCGCCTGGCAGTTTCATCAGCACAAAGTTCGGCTCCATGGACTGGCGTCTTCTGCTCGCCGCGATTCGCTCATGCCGACTTCGGAAGCGACCGTCCACAGGTCTTCGCGGTTGTAGAACACCTCCGGATCCGTCATGTGATAAAGGCCGTAGACGGCCGCTTGCAGCTTGAGCAGCAACTCGGGATAACGTACGTGTTTGCGCAGTGCCGCTGGCATCGCCGATGCATCCTTAAACAGAGACGGAAAGATTTGGCGATACGCCGCGATGATCGGATCCTGCGCGTCAAAAACGTAAAACGTCGTGGTCCCGTCGTAGGCGTCGACGACCACCTTGACGCTGTTGCGCATGTAGTTGATGGCATCGCCATTGAGCGGATAATGGCTTGAGTAGGGATAGCTGTCAGAGGTCGTAAACGCGTCCATGATCCACGACAGCCGGCCATCGTCACCGACGACGATGTATGGGTCCGAATCGTAAGTGAGCAACGGCGCCAGTGCGGTCACACGGTCGCGCACGTTGCGGCGCATCAGCAATCGGCTCTGCGAGTTGATATCGTCGCTGAACGGCAGCTTCGCCAGGTCCCCCTGGTCGAATGCGATGAGCATGCGGCGCAGAAATCCGCCGAGCAGGATGCCGCCGTTGCCCTCATAGGACGTCAGGTTGTTGGTCTGGCCCTGCGGGTAATTGAATTCCTGCTGCCGCGTTTTCACGTATACGTCGGTGTTGGTCATTTCGCCGAAATAGATTTCCGGGCGGGTTACGTTGATACTCTGCACCGTGCTCTGGATCGGCATGTTGCTCAGAATCAGCGTGGGCAGCCCTTCCGGCGTGAATCCATTCACCGGGTTCATGGTGATGCCGTAGCCGTGCGTGTAGATGAGTTTCTCGTTGATCCAGTTGCGGCTGCTCTCCGGAAGCTTTTCGACGCTCAGTTCGCGCGTGGCGAGCATGACCTGACGCATGGTGCCATCGATTTCATAGCGATCGATGTCGATGTCGGGAAAGTCGTAGTAGGTGCGGATTTCCTGAATCTGGCGCAGCGTGTCCTGCAGCGCGCGCCAGTCCCACAGCCGAATGTTTTGCAGCGTAGCCTGATTGTTCGCCGGGTCGGTCGCCTCAACCGTCGTCTCGGCGGGAAATTCGCGCTGTGCAAGCCGTCCAATCCGTAGGCTTGGCGCGTCAGCGTCGATGTTGTTGGCGATGTAAGGCCGCTCGCGAACCAACTCGTTCGGCTTCACGATAAAGTTGCCAACGTACCAGCCGACGATCTGAAGCGCCGAGATAACAGAGCACGGCCGGAACGACCGCAGCTGCCAGCCAGCGCACCCGCGGCGCCGACACGACGTTGACCGCTGCAAGCGGCGGCGCCAAGAATGAAGCGCCGCACAAACCACCAGCAATCCGGTCAGAGTGACGTGCGCATCGGTATAGGTGACACCGCTAAAAATCGTATGCTCGTCGAACAATGCTTCGAACCGGCTGATATATACGCGCATCGCGAGGACCAGCAAGAAAAACGAAAACGCAATGGAGAAGCCACGCCAGGGCAACGGGATGGAACTGCCGCCGGTCGGCTAGACACGCGGTGCTGCCGGTAATCAGAATGAAGAAAAAGGCGATTACACAGGCGATCACGGCCAGCGTCAGTAGCCAGCCCGTGATGAACTGCCAGGCCGGCAGGGTGAAGAGATAAAAGTGCAGCGGCTTGCCGAAAATCGGATCGACAACGTCCGCCGGCAGCGCGCGGTGCATACCAGTACAGTGCAAACGTCGGCCACTCCGCCATCATGCCGGCGCCAGTCGCCACGGCAATGACGAGCGAAACCACGAGCGCGATCGATGCTCAGGATGCGCTCTACCGGCAACTTCACCGGCTGCCCGCCGATGAAAATGATGCCACCGCTTTGAAATCAGGCTGGTACGCCCGCCGCAGGGCCAGAAACCATCCGTACAAGTATGAAAAATGTGGCGGCAGAAGAATGCCGCAAAGACCGCCCACTGAAGACTCAGCGTCTTCCGGAACACTTCTCCGTAGCCGAGCGACCCGAACCAGAGGAGATCGACGTAATACGAGAGCGCCGTTCGGCTGCCGAAAATGAGCACCGCGATCAGGGCAAGAGCGAGAAAAAAACGGCGGCGGCGTGCGTGGCGGCTGTCCGCGCCACTCGATGGAGTCGGGCATTACGCTATTCGCGTTCACCTGTGCTTCCGTTTGCAATTTCTAAGTACAGAGCATTGTATCGCGTCTGCAATTGAGAAGCCCGCATCTGATCGGTCTGGAGACAGTATCAGTGGTTCCGATAAACGGATTTCGCGGAACTTGATCGGATCGTAAAGTCGCCTTCCCCGGTTCACTTCAAGTTAACGTGCTGAGCCGAGGCGGGATCATTGAGTGACGCCGCAGGCCTCAGGCATGCGTCTGGGTTTCTTGATAACCTCGAAAGTACTGGGAGCCCTTAGCCGTTGCCGCCGATCATTAACGCGCAAAAAATCTCAAAAGCGTTCGGAGCGAAGCCGCTTTTCGAGGACATCTCTTTTACAGTTTCGGAGGCTGACCGAATTGGGCTGATCGGCCCCAACGGCTCTGGAAAATCCACGCTGCTGCGGATTCTGGCGGGAACGGAACACCCAGATAGCGGGGACGTGGCCACACGAAAGCGCTTGCAACTGAGTTATGTAGAACAGGACTCGAGGTTCGATGTCGGAGCGAGCGTCCGAACTGTTGTCGAGAGAGCGATCGAACGCTCGGTAACCGCCGCAGTCGAGCGCGGCAACTACTTTGCAGAAACTCTGGGCCGGGCGGGTTTTGACGACCTCGAAGTGGAGGCCGCCTTATTATCCGGAGGCTGGCAGAAGCGCCTGGCGATCGTGGAGGCGTTGGTTCAGACGCCCGATGTTTTGCTGCTTGATGAGCCTACGAATCATCTGGACCTCGCTGGAATTGAGTGGCTTGAAGATCTGCTGCGGCAGGCGCAGTTTGCCTGCGTGATCGTAAGCCACGACCGCTACTTTCTCGAAAATGTTGCAACTGATATGGCGGAACTCAACCGGGTATACCCCGATGGTTTGCTGCGAGTGCACGGGAGTTACAGCGACCTTCTTGGAGAAGAAAGAAGAATTCCTGCACGCTCAATCGAAACGTCAGGAAGCTCTGGAAAACCTGGTTCACTCCGAAATTGAGTGGCTCCGACGCGGCGCAAAAGCTCGAACCCGAAAATCCAAGGCCCGTATCGATAAAGCCGGTGAGCTGATAAGCGAACTTGCCGGCTTGAATGCCAGAACCCGCAGCGCCACCGCACAAATTGATTTCTCAGCAACCGACCGAAAGACCAAGCGGTTGATCGAACTGCAGGATGTGACTTGCGAAATTGGAAATCGTAAATTGTTCGAAGGACTGAACTTTATCGTCTCGGCCGGGATGCGGGTCGGAGTGGTAGGGCCCAATGGGAGCGGCAAGACGACCCTATTGCGCATGCTGCGTGGCGAGATGGTTCCCGCGCGCGGCGAAATCCGGCGCGCCGACTGGTTACGTATTGTGTATTTCGACCAGAGTCGTCGACTCGACCTTAGCTTGACCCTCCGTCGCGCCCTCGCTCCCGACGGGGACTCAGTTGTCTACCAGGATCGCGTCATTCACGTTGCATCCTGGGCCGCCAAATTCTTGTTTAGCAGTGAACAACTCGACCAACCCGTCGAGCGGCTTTCCGGAGGCGAACGCGCGCGTGTGCTCATTGCTCAGCTCATGCTGCAGCCAGCCGACATTCTTCTACTGGATGAGCCCACCAACGACCTCGACATCCCCACCCTGGAAATCCTCGAACAGAGCCTGCTCGAATTCCGCGGTTCTCTCGTGCTGGTCACGCATGACCGCTACCTCTTGGATCGCGTGTCTACTGTCGTGCTTGGTTTGGATGGTCAAGGCAATACGGAAAGTTTCGCGGACTATTGGCAATGGGAAACCTGGCAGGCCGAGCGCTGGCGCTCCCGGAACGAGAGCGAGTCCAAATCGGCGTCCGGTTCCTCTGCTCCGCCAGTACAAGCACAAAAGAAACTCTCATACCTCGAAGCCCGCGAATATGCCGGCATCGAGCGACGTATTACGGACGCCGAACAGAGGTTGCAAAGTAAACGTACCGCATTGGAAGACCCCGCGATTGCCAGCGACGGACCCAAGCTCGTTGCCGCTCACGCTGAAATGGAAGCGGCACAAAAAGATCTGGACACGCTCTATGCACGCTGGGCGGAACTTCAGGAGAAGGCTGACAGTTTATTCCCACGCTGATTACGTTTTCCTGATCGCATTCGCCTGCGGTTAACCCCTGGCCCAGTCCGCGTTCTCCTGTTCCGCTCGCCGTTGGTCCAGGTTGCGGAGTTGGGAGCTTGGTTGAATGTGCCGGGAATGTGCGGAGACGGTAGTGTAGAGCACGCCAAGAAATCGCTTGCTCACAATGCCGGTCACCTCCAGACAGTTAAAGCTCTCTGACTTCACTTTCCGGGAGATTTGCTGCAGCGCTTCGCGGACCTTAATCGCTCCCACCGCGCCCAAGAACAGCACCTTCACTTCGCCGGCCAGGAAAAAGAAGTTCCATCGGGCAGCGTGAATCTTGTCATCCAGAGCGAAGCCATCGAGACCTTTAATCACGCTCCAGTGGTCAAAGTATGGTTCACTCTGCAGAGCGAGGACCTCCGCCATGCGTGGCGATTCCTCGCCGATCAGGATCGTGCCGACTTGAACGTCTGGTGTCATAGGGAACTAAGAGTTGAATTAGGTTGGCTGCGGCCCTGACCTCGGAGGATTGATTGGGACTGGGGATGGCTTGATCGCGTGTTGGCGGTTGCGCTCGATTCGCAATGCGTTATCGAGCAACTCGCGCGCGGCGTACAACTTCTCCTTTAGAACGTCGTCAACATTCGGCCGGTCTTTATCGATTTCGGAAATGGCCGCGCAATATGCCGGGTACATGCGCTCGCAGAGCATGCGATGGGTCTGTTCTCCGAAGCCGCCTAACTTCACCGGCAACATCTCTTCGAAGTTGTCAGTGTCGCTCGCGGTGTGGAAATGAACCATGAAATTGTCGATGGGAAATATTTCGCAGCCTTCCGCATTCCCGATCTCTGCCAATAGTCCTATGGCTTGCTCTCTCGAGCGCGCGTTCGCAGCAGAAAAATCGCCGTTCTGCCATCGGCAAACGAACAGGGGCATCATGAACTCCTAAAATCCGGTTTTACCCATATTGCGACCGCTTGTGTACTTGGGATCGCTTTTCGTCTTTGTTCACCACAAATCCAATTCGATCTTGGGAGGATGATGAGGGCAATACTGCTGCAGCAACGCCTTCGCGACCGCGGCCTGGTGTTTGACGGTCTCCGCTGCCGTGCTCTCCCTTGGGATCAGCAAGCTGTATTGCACGTGGCAATTCTTCGGGCATGAAAGAATTGTCGGGTCAATCCTCACAGAGAGATCCGCCATCAAATCGGCGATCTCGCTCTGGTAAACCGTGCCGGCTAGATCGGATCGATAGGCAGTGGTCATCGCCCCAAGCCAACCAAAAATTAGTCTGCCTTTCCCGGCGGAGCACTCAGCTTACGGCGATGGCTGCCGGTCGCTCGCTCCTCGGGAAACGTAATGGTGATCGTCTTTCCATCTCTACTTATTTTGGGGGGAAGACCTCGCACCAGATGAATGACCACCTTTCTGCCGCTATCTGTGAATTTCATGTTCAACCGATTGGAACCGTGCTCTGCCGCCACCATGCGATACTCCTCCTGGAAAATTGCGCAAAAAGAAAGAGCTGCTATCTCGGACTTGCGCCAGCGAAGCAGCCCTTATGCCAGATACGACATGGCAAAGAGTTACATCTCTCACCGTAGAGCATTCCCAGATTGCAGTCTGGTCAATTTTGAACAGTCGGGTTGGCGCAACCAGCGGATACTGAACAATGAGGAGAACTGCCGTCGCTGATGCTCCGTTATGGGTGAGGCCGCTGCCGGTTCCTGATGCAACCCAGATGTGAGGGCATTCTTTCTCGAAATAAGCCCTTTCCACGCTCCGAGCCACCGCCCAGGAACCAGATGTCCATAGAAACAGTATCCTCGACCGCAACCCTCGAACTCGATAAGAGTCGCCTTATGGCGTCCTTTCATGCGCCCACTCCGCTGCAATCGAACGCGGGGCTACCGAGCCGGATTGCCGTTGTTGGCAACTATCTTCCGCGGCAGTGTGGGATCGCCACTTTTACTACCGACTTGTGCGACGCGATCTCCACTGAGTGTGGCGCGGCCAAGCTGTTCGCGGTTCCGGTCAATGACACGGAATCGGGGTATGCCTACCCGGCGCGGGTAAGGCTCGCCCTTGCGCAGGACGATTTGTCCTCCTACGAACAAGCGGCTGACTTTCTCAATTTCACGAACTTCGATCTGGTATGCCTGCAACACGAGTATGGAATCTTTGGCGGCCCGGCGGGCAGTCACATTCTGGCCCTCCTCCGGCGTCTCAAAATGCCGGTGATCACTACGCTGCATACGGTTCTTCGCGAACCGAACCCTGACCAGCGGCGGGTGATGGAGGAAATCGCGTCGCTCTCCGATCGCCTGATCGTGATGAGCGAGCTGTCTTCCCAGTTTCTGCAAGAAATATTCAAAGTGCCGGGCCGCAAGATCGATATGGTTCCTCACGGCGTTCCCGACGTGCCATTTCTGGATCCCGAATTTCTACAAAGATCGTTTCGGGGTGGAAGGGAAAGCGGTGCTCCTCACGTTCGGCCTGCTCTCGCCGAACAAGGGAATCGAGAACGTGATTCAAGCGCTGCCGCATATCTTGTCGAAGCACAAGAATGTGGTATATATCGTCGCGGGCGCGACTCATCCCCACATTCTGCGCCGGGAAGGGGATCGATATCGCGAGCGATCTCCAGGCGTTGGCGAAGGAAATCGGCGTGGAATCGAATGTATTGTTCCACAACCGTTTCGCGAGCCCCGCGGAAATGGCCGAGTTCATTGGCGCGGCGGACATCTATATCACTCCTTACCGTTATGAGGCTCAGGTAGTCTCCGGAACCCTGGCTTATGCCCTGGGTGCGGGCAAGGCGATCATCTCGACTCCTTACTGGCATGCCATCGAGTTATTGGACGACCGCCGCGGCGCACTGGTTCCTTTCCAGGATCCGGAGGCGATCGCGCGCAAAGACTGTCGAACTTCTGGACACCCCCGCGATCCGCCATGCGATGCGGAAACGCGCTTATCTTGTATTCTCGCGGAAATGGTTTGGAAGAAAGTCGCGCAGGGGTACATGGCGAGTTTTGCGCGGGCTCGCAGTGACCGCATGCGAGAACCGCGCGCGATCTTCGACGGACGGAACTGGGCTCGAAAAATAGTCTCAACCAACTGCCCGCACTCAACCTCGACCACTTGCATCGCTTGACCGATGACACCGGCCTGCTCCAGCACGCGACCTTTGCGGTTCCTAACTATTCCGAGGGATATACCACCGACGATAACGCGCGCGCGCTAGTTCTGACCGTCCTTCTCGAACAACTTGGACAAACCGAGCCGCGGGAACTTGGCGACCTGGCCTCGCGGTATTTGGCTTTCCTGGGACATGCACTGAATCCAGCCAACGGAAGGTTCAGAAACTTCCTGAGTTATGCACGCACATGGAGCGAAGTGGAGGGATCAGAGGATTGCCACGGGCGCGCGCTTGTGGGCGCTCGGGACTGTTCTGGGGCACTCGAAAGATCAGGCCCTCAGAGGTGCCGCTGGCCGTCTTTTCGAGATGCGCTCTTCCGGCGGTGCTTGCCTTTACCAGTCCGCGCGCCTGGGCCTTTGCATTGTTGGGAATTGAAGAGTACCTGAATTCTTTTCCGGGCGACCGGGACGCGCAAAAAATGAGTTCGGTTCTGGCCACTCGGCTGGTCGAACACTATAACGGAAACCAGTCACCGGATGGTGCTGGTTTGAAGACGTTCTGGCCTACTCCAATGCCAGATTGGCCCAGGCTGTGTTGACCGCCGGACGTCGCCACGCCGAATCACGAGATGATGTCGATCGGCCTCGCCGCGCTGAATTGGCTTGCAAGTAAACGCAGCGTTGCGAAGGACAGGATCATTTTGTGCCTATCGGTTCGCAAGGGTTTTACCGAAAGGGCGGCGAGCGAGGCACGCTTCGATCAACAACCCGTTGAAGCGGGCGGCGCGGTTTCCGCCTGTCTCGAGGCTTATCGCATAACGGGAGATGATCGTTGGCGCAAAGAAGCCTGGTCGCGCCTTCAACTGGTTTCTGGGAAACAACGATTTGCAGATTGCCTTTACGATCCCACCACCGGCGGTTGTCGAGACGGTTTGCACCCAGAACGGGTGAATGAAAATCAGGGAGCCGAATCGACCCTCGCATTCCTGATGGCACAGGTCGAAATGCGCTTGCTGGGAGAAGTCGATAGTCCCAATCAAGCCCGGATACTGGTCAGAGCTAATAGCGACAGAGAAGAGGTTACCGCAACATGTACTTTGAACTGGTTTCGTCGTTGTCCGTGAAATCCTTATGAGCCGTTGCCGCAGTAACTCGTTACGAGCCTCTGCTCGTTCGCCATCCCGCGTAACCCGATCCTGACCGGCAAGGATTGGCCTTACTCGATCAATAGTGTCTTCAATGCCGGTGCGACGCTGCTGGAAGACGGCTCAACGCTGCTGCTCTGCCGGGTGGAAGATCGCCGCGGCTTATCTCATCTTTGCGCTGCCCGCTCACGCAATGGCGTGCGATGGCTGGCAGATCGATAGCGAGCCGACTTTGATGCCGAGCCCGAAGGACTATCCAGAGGAGATCTGGGGCATTGAAGATCCTCGCATCACCTTCGTTCCCGAACTGCAACAGTATGTGGTCACTTACACGTCTTATTCGCGCGGCGGCCCCGGAGTCTCCCTGGCTCTGACCAAGGACTTCCGCACCTTCGAACGCTACGGCGTCATCATGCCGCCCGATGACAAGGACTCCGCGCTTTTGCCGCGGAGAATTAACGGCTACTGGGCGCTCATTCACCGGCCGATGACTCCGCTCGGGTCCCACATGTGGATCTCTTACTCACCTGACCTGCGCCATTGGGGGCGGCACCGACTGATCTTGGAAGCTCGTCGCGGCGCATGGTGGGACGCAAACAAGATTGGGTTGTCACCACCGCCCATCGAGACTTCCAGAGGCTGGCTGATGCTCTATCACGGGGTACGGCATACGCCCTCGGGCTGCCTGTATCGATTGGGCACTGGCTCTGTTTGATCTGGAGAATCCGGAAAAATGCCTATTGCGCGGCGACTCCTGGATCTTTGGACCCGAGGCCGACTATGAGCGCAATGGCGATGTAAAGGACGTCGTATTTCCCTGCGGCTACACCATGGACCCGGACGGCGACACCCTCAACATCTACTATGGAGCCGCGGATTGCTCGATCGCCCTGGCTCGGGCCAGCGTCCGCGCTCTGCTAGAGTTGGCTGGATGCCAATGGAAGTCGTGAGAGAAAGCGCAGTCAGGAGTGACGCACCCGCTGCTTTGGATTTTCCAACTTACCTTTGGATGCCATCACCGTCATCTTACTCGCGTGTTCACCATCAAACGCCGGACGTACCGAGTCTGCATCGATTGCGGAGGCGAATTCGACTTGTCGGACGTGACCGGCCGATTTACCGCGGCCATCAAACGAGCGTCCTGACCTGCGTGGTGTGAGCTACCTCGATCTCATCTGTAAATTTCCACCTGTATATTCTTATTCCCCGGTTGCCGGCGTCGCTGATTCTTCTCATGTGAGCTATCTTGCTCAGACACTGCAGTCCCACACCTGTCATTCTTTGTTCTCCTGAGTGTGTCGAGAGAGCAACGACCGCTAATTCCCAGTTTCTGCTCTTAGGTCGCTGCCCACCCAAGAAGAAAGGTCAAAGGTCATGCCTTTAGTTCAACTGTTCGAAGTGCTCATCGTGGTGGGTGTCCTCCTGTGGCTGGTGAACCGCTTCATCCCCATGCAGTCGTCCATCAAGTCGATTCTGAATGGCGTCGTAGTCATCGTCGTGGTGTTGTGGCTGCTCAATGTTTTTGGGTTGTTTCACTCGCTTTCGAATATCCACGTCGGTGGATGAGATCTGGCGAGAGGCTACTCAGGAAACACACCAGACCACGAAACTCAAAATCTGGAAGTAACCTCGGCAGAGTCTCTGCCAGTAGGAGATCCAATGAAGATCAAGCTGTCGTTAGCGCTCCCCGTCGTATTGAGCCTGGCTGCCATGGCTCAAAGCAATTCTCAAAACACATTGACCGCCGAGCCTGTGGCCGCAACGCCAATGTTCCAGGTCAATGTAATCAGCCGCACCGTCCAAGCGGTGAAGTACGAGCATCGCAGCGGAGCTACGAAGCTGGATTTCGCGGGCACGGACCTGATGCCTTCTGCGAACGGAGAAGCCAAGATCAACAGCAAGCGTGGATCCATTGAAATCGAGGCCGAATTTGGCAACCTGCAGAATCCCACAGCTTTCGGCAACGAATATCTCACCTACGTCCTGTGGGCGATCTCGCCCGAGGGCCGGGCAGTGAACCTGGGTGAGGTGTTAGTAGGCGATAACCATCGCAGCAAACTGACCGTAACCACCGACCTTCAGGCCTTCGCACTGATCGTCACTGCGGAACCGTATTATGCCGTGCGGCAACCCAGCAACGCGGTAGTGCTCGAAAACGTGGTTCGCGCGGACACTAAAGGAACGACCGAAGCGGTGAACGCAAAGTATGAACTCATGGAACGGGGTGGCTACATTCCCACTGGCTACAAGTTCGATCCGGTGGTTCTGAATGCCAGCCTTGCCATTGGAATTCTTCGAAGCGCGGAATGCCCTGCGCATCGCTCAATCCGAGGGGGCCGAAACATACGCCAGCGACAGCTATCAACACGCGCTGCGGTTAATGAACAACGCCGACGAGTATGCCACAAGAAAACACATTGAGAGAAAACCGCTGATTGCAGTCTCCCGAGAGGAAGTCCAGACTGCCGAAGATGCGCGCGCCATCGCAGTCAAAAAGATGGATGAGGTGCGTCTGGCGAACCAACGGCAGGCGTCCACCAAGGCGCAAGCCCAGTCGCAGGCGCAAGCCGACGAAGCAACCCGGCAGAAAGAGCAAGCTCAGGCGGATGCGGCAAAGGCGCAATCCGACATGGCCGCAAATCAAGCAGCATCGGCAGCGGCGGTCGCCGCGGCCCAGGCCGATGCCGATCAATCCCGTTTAGCTGCCCAGCAGGCGGACAACGACAAAGCCGCCATGCGCACGCGATTGTCTGAGCAGTTGAATTCCATTCTGCAGACTCGCGATAGCGCGCGTGGGCTGATTGTCAGCATGTCTGACGTGTTGTTTGACACCGGAAAATACTCGTTGAAGCCGGGCGCACGGGAGAAGCTGGCGAAAGTCGCTGGAATTCTGCTGGCGTATCCAGGGCTTGAAATTGAGGTTGGTGGCTACACCGACAATGTGGGCAACGATGACATGAATCAGAAACTGTCGGAGAATCGCGCCGGCTCAGTACGGGATTATCTAGTGCAGCAGGGCGTGTCGACAGCTTCAGTCAGCGCAAGGGGTTTCGGCAACACTCTTCCGGTGGCCACAAACGATAACGCGGAGGGACGTCAGCAAAACCGGAGAGTCGAGCTTCTGGTTTCCGGCGACGCCATTGGCACCCCGGTCAACACCACCACCGGAAGCATGCAGTAGAACGGATTACGGAACGATTCGATGATGGAGGCAACATGAAACTAGTTGGAATTATCAGCACAGCAGTTCTGGCTTTGGTTCTCGGAATCGCCGCTCCGGTGTACGCACAGGAGCAGCGCGGGGACCAGGATGAAGCCAAGCCGAAGCAAGAAGACAAAGCGCAGCCCGAGAAAGCAAAGCAAGAGGACAAAAATGCGCAGCAGCAGGAAAAGAACGACAAGCAAGACGTGAAGAACACGCAGCAGCAGGAAAAGAACACCAAAGCAGAGAAAAACGAACAGCAGGCCAAGGGCGGACAGTCGGCTCGCATTCCCGACGACCGTTACAAAGCCAACTTCGGACGCGAACACACATTTCGTGTCAGCCAAGCTGAGTATGGGAACCGCCGCTTCCAATACGGTGGTTACTGGTTCGGATTCGCCGGGGCGTGGCCGAGCAACTGGCTCTACACCCAAGAACGTCTTTGTTGTCGACATCGGCGGCGTCTATTACCTGTGCAACCCGACCTATCCTGGCGTGAACATTGCGCTTAGCTTCTCCCTATAGCGGCCTATCTGGCGTTGCTTCAGGCGCGATCAGCTTAACTTCCATCGGCGCGAGTCCACTGCTTGGGCCCGCGCCGCTTTTCATTGCCCGCCAGCAAGCCCCGTCCGCAAAATCGAGTTCCCAGACTCAAATTGCGCCATTCACGAAAGTGAGCCGAAGTGCTCAGACTTGGGCAGGGCATCCGTGGAATCCTTACGGATGAACGTCGCCTCTCACTCCGCGCAGCCCACGACCGCACTCTGTCAAACGGGCAAATCGAAGGATGATCTGGCAAGGTGATCAAATGCGTACCATCCGTTTGCTGTTGCTAGCACTTCTGATTTTGGCCATACCGGCCGCCTTGTACGCGCAGGTCGTCGTATCTATTGGGATCGCTCCACCCGCGCTACCTGTTTACACGCAACCCATGGTCCCTTCTGCCGGCTATCTGTGGACGCCCGGCTACTGGGCTTATGGTGATCAAGGCTACTTCTGGGTGCCGGGCACCTGGGCACAGCCTCCCGCAGTTGGCCTGCTCTGGACCCCCGGTTATTGGGGCTGGGGCGGCAACGCTTTCGCCTGGAATGGCGGCTACTGGGGGCCGCATGTCGGCTTCTACGGTGGCGTCAACTACGGTTTTGGCTACGGTGGAGTCGGCTATGGAGGCGGGTATTGGAATAACGGAGCCTTCAACTACAACCGCTCGGTCAACAACGTGAACACCACGAACATTACCAACGTCTACAACAAGACCGTCATCAACAACACGACGGTGAACCATGTCAGCTACAACGGCGGCGAGGGGGGAATTACCGCGCGTCCAACCGCAGAAGAAGAGACCGCGGCCCATGAGCAGCACACGCCGCCAACCGCGCTGCAAACCCAGCATGTGCGCGCTGCCAGTACCAACCACGCACTCCTGGCGTCCGTGAACCACGGGCGGCCGGCGGTCGCGGCAACATCCAAGCCAGGAGAGTTCACCGGGAAGGGTGTGGTAGCGGCCAAGGCAGCGGGAGCACCCTATAAAGCTGCCGAGAGCAAACCAGCCGAAAACAAGGCTGCTGCGAACAAGGCCACCGAAAACAAAGCAGCTGCGAACAAGGCTGCTGAAAACAAGGCCACCGAGAACAAGGCCGCAGAAAACAAGGCTGCCGAGAACAAAGCGGCTGCAGCTCGCACGAATGAGAACAAAGCGGCTGCGAATAAAGCAGCGGCAACCCGTGCGAACGAGAATAAGACCGCTACGGTTAAGCCAGCTACGGCCCGCACGAATGAAACCAAGGCGCCCGCGAGAGCGGCACAGCCCGCCCCACGTCCGCCAACGGAGTCTAAGCCGTCTGCGGCTCGTCCGGTGAGCACGGCTCATGCCCAGCCTGCTCCGCGCTCCGCACCTAAACCCGAGGCTCGTCCGGAGAACAGAGCGCCCGCTCAGAAGCCAGCTGGCGAAGAGCGTCCACGTAATTAGCGGATTGACCGCGACGGATCGCATTAGCCCGCTCGCGGCGTAAAGAAAAAGCGATTCACTGTCATCTCGGCGCGGTGCTCACTTCTCGGATCCGCGCCATTTGTTCTGGTTTGCGCGGCAATAGAACTGATGACGCCGTTATGGAGATGGCCATTCCCGCTGTTGTGCGATGGACCGACAAAGAGGCGAACCGCTTATTCCTTCCACACATGAGCAGTTCTGACCATTAATTAACGGCGGAAAGCCTATAACCGCAGTTGACCCTCCCCATGCGGGTTTGACGTTTCAAGGTCGTCCCGGTGCAGGGAAAAGGAGCAAAACATGCTGATCGTGATTCTGGTGTTAGCCCTCTTCGGTGCGCTACCCAGGTGGTCGCACAGCAGAGACTGGGGTTATGCCCCGACCGGAGGACTGGGGATAATCCTTGTGATCGTTGTCATTTTGCTTCTTCTCGGCCGGATTTGAGCCATGCACGGCCGGTCAGCATACCAGGCGCCATCGCCAAGGGCTGGCGCCTGCTTTCATCCGTGCGACCAGCGGTTCTTCTCGTGGTGCTGCTGTGCAGCGGCGGCATGTCGGCCTACTCCGTTCTGACGCATGAAGAAATCGTCGACCTGCTCTGGACCGATGAGATCCAGCCGCTCCTGCTCAAGCGATTTCCGGGACTTCAGACGACCAGGTCCGCGAAGCCCACGCCTATGCCTACGGAGGCGCGGTCATCCAGGATCTCGGCTACTATCCATTCGGCAGTAAGGAATTCAGCAACCTGGTGCACTACGTCCGCAGCGGAGACTTTGTTCGCGAGTTGCTGATCGAGAGCCAGGATGTCAACGAGTACGCTTTCGCGCTGGGCGCGCTGTCACACTACGCATCGGATATTGCTGGCCACCCCGCCGTCAACCAGTCCGTCGCCATCGAGTATCCGAAGCTGCGAGCGAAGTTCGGCAAGTCAGTGCGCTATGCCCAGGACAAGACGGCGCATTTGAAAACAGAGTTTGGGTTCGACACGGTGCAGGTCGCGAAGAACCGCTACGCCTCGCAGCAGTACCACGATTTCATCGGATTCCAAGTGTCGAAGCCCTTGCTAGAGCGGGTTTTCCCGGTCGTGTACGGCGTGGAGTTGAAAGACGTGCTCACCCACGAGGATCTGGCGGTGGGTTCGTATCGCTTCGCGGTCAGCCGGATGATTCCGCAGATGACCCAAGTCGCGCTGCAAACCCACAAGAAAGAGCTGATGCGAGAAACGCCGGACTTCGCGAAACAAAAGTTCCTGTATCGTCTTTCGCGCTCCGATTATGAAAGGCAGTGGGGAAAGGATTACGTGAAGCCGGGCGTGGGCACGCGGATTTTGTCAACCCTGCTGCGATACATGCCGAAGATTGGTCCCTTCAAAAAGTTGGGGTTCAATAACCCCACCCCGCAAACCGAGGATCTGTATATCAAGAGCATCAACACCACGGTCGATCAATACCGGGCCTTTCTCGAAGCGTGGCCGCACGGACACTCTGGTGCTTCCCAACTGCGATCTTGATAGCGGCAACCATACCAAGGCAGCGGAATATTCGCTCACCGACGACACCTACGCAAAATTGCTGGCCCAGTTGTCGGAGCGGAAGTTCGATCAGACCTCGCCGGAGCTGCGCGAGAACATCCTGCAGTTCTATTCCGACCTCTCGGTACCGATTGAGACGAAGAAGGACCGGGCTCGCTGGCAAGCCGTGCTAACGGCTCTGGACCAGTTAAAGTCCGCGGCGCCGGCTCCAACGGTCGCGGGCAACTCCGCGCATTGAGGCGACACGAAGCCGTGTCGGGCATCTGGCGTTAGCAAAGGTAAAGCTCCGTTTGCGCGCAAAGATCAACAACAAGATGCAGGAACCGTCCGGTTGGAGCTGCGGCGCGGTAGAGGTTTTTCCAATCTTGGCAGTTGGAATTGTTCAGCGTTCCTGCTTCTTTTGCTCTTGGCTCTTTAGGTAATCGGCACAAGCATGCAACTTGAACTCTTGGTCGCGCTGCGACTCAAAGTTCCGCATCATTTCATCGAAAGAGTTGCCAGTGGGCGTACTAGAAGGGTTGAACCGCCAGCCACATTCGGAACAACCAAAACCCCGAAAACGCGGTTGCTCGATCCATACCAGCCTCCGGCTCATGGTCGCCTCCGTCACTGCGCCCCCGTCACCAGTCTGGGCGTGCTGAAGATGCATAAAAATAGAGACGGGCGAAGTGTACATGCGCCAATTTGGATGGTTTGTAGGGCATCCTACACAGAGGGAGAAGTTTTGTTCGTGCGAACGTCTGATTTCGGCATCGTTTGCAGCGAGCGGAATCGCCCTAGGTGTCGTCACGTTTCGTGCGTTCTCGAGCGGTCCGTATTGCTCAGTATCAGGGTCGTATCCAGCATAGGGTTGATAAGTAAAGGTTCCGGCTTCGCACAAGGGACAAGGGAGTTCCTCCCCGTATCTGCGAGGCTTCTCGGTTCAGATCCTCGTCTGTCAAGGATGGTTTGTGGAAAGCAAAGGCCTCCAAGTCGTGCAGTCGGGCGAGCGGACGAATACCGAAGGGAAACCAGTCAGCAACCTGATACTGCTATCGATCTCCGATAGCGACTACAGCGCACTTCGTCCCCATCTCGAATATGTCAGCTTGCCAAACCATATGGTCCTTCATGAGGGGGGCGGAAAGCTGGATTTTGCGTATTTCCCAAATCGAGGGTTGATTTCTCTTGTAGTCGTAATGAAGGACGGAAGGACTGCCGAAGCCGGCATAGTTGGCAATGAGGGTTTTACAGGAACACCGGCAGCGGTCGGCCTGAGCAGGAGCCCGCTTCAAGCGGTGGTACAAATCACGGGGGATGGGTTTCGGGTAGAAGTCACAGCTCTGCAAAACATTTTGGAATCCACTCCACAGCTGCAATTGATATTGAGCCGCTATGCGGTAGTTCAGGGAATGCAGGTTGCGCAAACAGCCGCGTGCAATCGACTGCACGGTATTGAGCAGCGCCTTGCACGATGGTTGCTAATGACCCAGGACCGAGTGGACTCAGAGTCACTGCTCGTTACTCATGATTTTCTCGCAACCATGTTAGGGACAGATAGGCCTAGCGTGAGCTCGGCAGCTGGTGTTTTGCAGAAAAAGAAACTCATCGAGTACACCCGAGGCGCAGTGAAGATTGTGAATCGCAAGAAGCTTGAAAAGTCCGCCTGTGAGTGCTACGGGATTACCCAACAGTACAACGGCGAACTGGGCTTGAAATAGACAGCGCTCTCCCAGCCCCTGATTTTTCGTTCCTGATTGCCTTCTTTATAGCCTCGATCCACCAAGAATCAACGCCCTCAGTTCTGATCGGAAGCCATTCCTTCGCCATGCCCGACCTTCAGGGCTAGTCGTGGAGCACAATGTTGAGCAGTGAGCTGTGGACTTGCAGCCCGCCGTTGTAGTGAATGAAACCCAATTTCCTGAACCGGTTCATGAAGAAGCTGACCCTTGAGCGAGTGGTGCCGATCATTTCCGCCAGCATCTCCTGACTGATTTTGGGAACTACACTCTCGGGCTTGCCTTCCTTGCCAAAATGAGCCAGCAGCAACAGGATCCGGGCCAGCCTCTTTTCGCTGGAATTGAAAAGCTGATCAACCAGATCTTCTTCGTAACGGATGTTCCGCGCCAACAAATAGGCCACGAACAGATCGGAAAATTCGTGTTCCCTATGAAGCGCTTCCATCATGGCCTTCTTGTCGATTCGAAGAACCGCGCAATCCGTTATGGCGGTTGCAGAGCCCATGCGAAGTGCTTGGCCGGCAAGCGAGGCTTCGCCGAAAAAACCTCCCTCACCGAATATGCCGACGGTTGCTTCTTTACCAGCATTCGAGACCACGGTGAGTCTTACCTTGCCAGTCTGGATATAGAACACCGCATCAGCGGGATCTCCTTGAGTAAAGATTGTTTGCTTCCTCTGGAAAAGCACAGATTTCCTGCCCTCGCCAATGGTTGCGAGGAATATCTGAGGATCAAAATCAACCCTCTTCTTGACATCTCTACTTGAACCCACGGCTTTACGCTTGGTTTGGAGTTTCGCTTGGATCGGGGTTGAAGGATCGTTCAGTTGTCGAGCTGGAGACATAGGCACCTCCTCCTGCCTAAGCAGCCTCTCTCTTTTTTTATTGTACCCCCGTCTGGCACGATATCGCGACGAGCGTACTTCTCGTGCAAGCGAGCAATTCTGCACAGCAATACGGAAGGAACTCAGCGAAGATAGCTATTGAAAGCAGCACTACTCACAAAATCAGCGAAGGAGTTTACCATGCTTTGGACGATTTTCGTAGTTCTTATCGTTTTGTGGCTTCTAGGTTTCAGTTTGCATGTCGGCGGAGCCCTCATTCACCTGCTACTGGTTATTGGCTTGGTGATTCTGGTTATTAACTTGCTAAGCGGACGACGAAGTGCGGTTTGAAGAACTGTGCTGAGGCGAAGCTTGCACAGTGATCCACGTGCGGTTACTCCATTTCAAGAACGCTGCGGTCAATGTGGTTCGCGACATGGAAAAGGATCACACCACGGCGTTTGCGGCGGCGCTGGCGTACTATTTCGTTCTGGCCTTGTTTCCTTTTCTGATTTTTCTTTCGGCAGTCGTTGGCCATCTGCCACTCCCGGACTTCTTCAGCCAGGTCATGGGATTGATCGCTCGAGTCGTGCCCCGCCGCCAGCATGGGCCCGCTCAGGATTTTGATGAGGGGCACGATTTTGTCCAGGCACAGTCGTCTGCTTACCTTCGGCGCGCTGTTCACCCTGTGGTCGGCATCGAGCGGGTTTACCGCTCTAATCGAAGCGCTCAACACCGCCTATGACGTGGCTGAGACGAGGCGCTATTGGAAGACGCGCGCTATCGCCATGGGCCTTACGTTCTCGGTTGGATTCCTGCTCGTCGTTGCCCTCAGCTTGCTGCTTGCGGTGCTGAGCCTGAGCGCCTGGCTGACCGCAACCTTCGGCATGGGGACCTTTGTGGCCTTATGTTCGATGGGCGGCAGCAATTGTGTGCACGGTTCTCGCGGTTGAACTCCTCTACTTCGTTGCGCCGAATGTGAAACACAGATTCCTCAGCACGCTGCCCGGTGCGCTGATGGCAGTTGGCGGCTGGATCGGATTGTCGTACCTGCTCGGAATCTACTTTCGAGATTTCTCCGCGTACAACGAGGGATATGGCAGCCTGGGAGTAGCGCTCGCCTTCAGCATGTGGCTTTATTGGATCGGCTTCGTGACATTGATCGGTGCGCAATTCAATTCCCAACTCCTGCAGGAAGCTGAACGGGAACTGGCGGCGGAAGCGGCACGACACGCGCCGTCCAGCTTGGCCGCGTGATCGGAGGAAAATATGGCTGACAAAGAATCGGACCGTGAAAGACCTGATGGAAGCATTGAAACAGTTCCCTTTAGACGCCAAGGTCTATTACGAGATGGGGCCAAACGGCCCCGGGACAATTGGGAAAGCGCAATACGTCAAAGCCTGGGGCGAGGGTGACGTCATGGGAGTGCTGCTGGAACAGTAGGTCAAGGCAACCGGGTAATTTTACCGGTTCAGTGGCAACTGGGACTGTCGGTGAACTCGACGCCAACCAGCATTCCGTTTAGAAAACTGCCGCACTCTGAAATCTTCGCCAGAAGCGGATCGTTTTGCGCTGCGGCCGGATTGACCGTTTGCTCGCCATTCAGGGAGAGAATGGTCGCCTGGGTATTGCTGTCCCACTGCGCCAGGTTCGCGAACTCATTCCTGATCAGTTGCAGAGCCTTTTGATCGGCGTCAGTTTTCGCCGCCAGCGACGCTTGACTTAGGCTCTCCTCCGCCCGGGCGCGGTGGTCCTTTAGCCAGGGAGCGAGCCAATTGCCCCCGGCAACTCCCGATCTGATAGCCGATGCAATCGCACCTTTCCACTCCCACATCTCCGCCAATGCGGAGATCCCCGCCCTGGCAAACTCTTTTGACAATCCCGGCGCGACACGCTCTGGCGTGGCGCCAGCATCGGCGGGCGGAACCGTGATTATGACGCGGCCGGGCTCGAAGCTTATCGCGGCATTCAGCATCCTCGCGATGGCGTCGACCTCGACGTAGGAATGGCCGGCGATCTGCACCACTGCCCCATCGGCTGCGTGTCCATTCAGCACCAGAGTTTTTTTCTCAGTTGCGTTCTGTGCAAACCCAGACCCAGACAACATCAGGAATACCGCAAGGACCACAGAACGGCCCAAACACCAACGTTTGTTCATAATTTCGTCCAAGTCATCGAGAAGCATGTGTGTGGAGTGGGCCCGCGCCGTTCAACGGAATCCAAATTCCTGACGCCGTTCATAAGGCTGAGGACCGCTACCAGAGGTAAGAAAGGGCTGTCGTGAGGGTCGAATGTCGAGTTGACGCTAACCCATGACAGCCCGTTTTCGCGTTTGGAGCATTGTTGAGTACAGATACTACGTTTCGACTTCTCATAAATCTGTTCAATAGTGCACACCCTCGGCGATGCAAGAAGCACGGCTGATTCCGATGAGCTCCAGCAGTGATCGGATCGAACCGACTTAACGAAACGGTCACTTCTGACCATTCCTCCGGATTCCTTCCACCATAGAATCGTATGGAAGTAACGCGGCTGAAACGGGTCGCCCCCACGAATCCACCCAAGTACCAACGATGCTGGGCGGCGACGAGAGATCGGAGTTCGATGAACCACTCAGAGTTGCATTCTTCCAGCGCCACGGAAGAGTCTGTTCTTCTCAGTCCGCGCCAGCAGCAGATTGCCGATCTTTTGCTACAAGGCTGTAGCAATGTAGAAATTGCTAAATTGCTCAAGATGAACCGGCGCACCGTGAAAGCGCACTTCAACCGCCTTTTCCTGCGGTTTGGAATCACCGACGGAATCAAGCGAGTGAAGCTTGCAACACTTCTGTATCGAAGCCAGCTGATTCTGGAGGCGAATGCGAATGCGGTGGAGACCGGGTTACCCACGAATCAGAGCCCCGAATCGTTGCCGGAATAGCGGCTCCTCATCGCGCGTCCGAGATAAACAGCTGCTGCTGGGAACTTTAATGAGGCTGCCCGGCACCTTACACCAAACTGTAAAGTCCTAATGCCCGACCAATCCCCTGGTTTTTTGAAATCGATCTGCCGAACCCAGGAGAATTGCTATCGGAAGCCGCAGGGTGCGTACCTCTGGATCATTTCGGCGGATCGCGTGAATTGCTATGCAATCACCCTCAATAAAGGGATCTGAGACTATCTCAAAGCGTTCGCCGTACATTTTTATGTGGCTAGATGGTGTGAATCCGAGGGTCTTAATCTTTGCACAACTCTCGGAGGGTGACCGGATGCGCGCAGAATTACCGGGACCCGATGCTTGGGTGTGGGGTTTCTGAAGAGCTCCAATGTCGGCGCTAGTCACGCAACCTCCTGAGTTGTCACAGCTGAGACGAAAGAAGAGCGGGTGAAGTATGAGCATGTAATAAGCCGCTTTTCTGCGCGACCTATTCCTGGACTGCCCGGAGCGATATCAACTCGCCTGTTGTGTCTTACCTTCGTTTCATCATCCAGCCGATCAATGTTCCTGCGGTGAGGCCCACGGCAAAGGTCGTCGCAATCGTCAGCACGAGGTGGCGCTGGAGGCGCTGCGTTGTGTCATCCAAGAATTCCTCGGCAGCATCGCCGCCCTGTTTTGCGGCACGCTTTACTACTTTCACGCCATCCTCGATTGCATCGGCTACGGCGCAGGTTGCACGCGAAGCCTGTTGAGCTGATTCGGCGATGTGCTCAGCCGTTTTTTCCAGTATGGTTTGTGACATGATTTCTCCTTGGTATTTTTGTGGACAGCGTTGATGCGCGTTTTATCCCCCTACGGCTTTTTGGGCCCGGCCGATCCACTTTTGAACTTTGCCGGCATTCTTTTCCACTTTCCCTGAAACCTCCAAATTGGGGTCGTTCGTCGCCTTTCCGATTTCCTGTCTGATTTTCCCCTTCACTTCATGGAGCTTGCCCTCGGCCCGATTTGTCGTGCTTGGTTTCAACATTTTTCCCTCTCCTCTTTTAAGTGGCAACCTTCTCCTGGTTCTTCACACGGTAAGCGGGCAAGGTCCGTGGTCGCACTGGCACGCAATCTCGACCTCCTCGGATCCCGCTTCCCTGCAGGCCTGGCCGCAGTATTTGTCGCCCAGAGGTGCCGGGCAGTGGCATGGTAGGTGGGCGCATTTGCTCTGCTCATTTAGCGTCGTCATCATTAACGTTCTCCTTTTCCAGTTCGTTATTGGTTATTGGTTTGTCGTGGCGGAACCGTGTGGCCGCGTTATTCCCACCGTTCCAAAATCTCGACTTGCTTTCGGATGGACGCCACTCTCTGATCAATTAACTCGGCGTCCGATTCAAGATTGAGAGAAAGGCTGGGGGAGATTGCTTTCAGCTTCTGGGCGTGGTGCTCCAGTTGATTGGCATCACGATTGAGTGCTTCAATGACCGATTTCAACGATGTTTTCATAGATTCACCGCCTAAGAACCCCTACCGGACAGATGGCTTTTGTTCGGTTGGAATCGCTTTGGCCTCTGATGGCGTTAGACGAGAGCGATCACAATAACCTTCACCCTTCAGACAAGCCGTGTAGTTGCGTTTGTGCTCAGCGTCGGCCAGCCCCTTGGCCTCAGGAACGGTCAGTTTTGCGTAGTTACAGGTATCCTTGCCGTCCGTGCAAGCCGAAAGGTTGCGTTGGTGTTCGGAGACGGCGGTTTGGCTCGCTTCTGCCGGGCTGAGTTGGGAGTGATCGCATCCATCCCAGCCGTTCTCACAATTCTGCGCGTTGTGCTCATGTTCCGCGGCGGCCACATCCTTGGTTTCCGCAGCCGTCAGTTGGGAATGATCGCAGGCCTCGGATCCCATCCTGCAATCGGAGACGTTGAGCTGGTGCTGGGCAACCTCTACTTTCCCGGCTTCCGACTGAGTCAGTTTGGAGCGATCGCAATCGCCCATTCCGTCCTCGCAGTCGATAAAGTTGCGCTGGTGCTCCGCGACGGCCATTGCACGAGATTCGGACTGGCTCAGTTTCGACCGGTCGCAGGAGCCCATGCCGCTGTTGCAGTTGGAGACATTCCGCTCGTGGTCGGCCACGGCCAACGCCGTTGCCTCTCGCTCGCTGAGTTTCGAACGATCACAGGAGTCGAGGCCATCTCTGCAGTTCGAAAGATTGCGTTGTTGGTCGGCCCGAACCACTTCAGCCGATTGTGCGGGACTCAACTTCGAGCGATCACAGGTTTCCTGGCCGGTCTTACAGGCCTCAAAATTTTGTGTAATATCAGAGGACTGAGCAAATGCCAGCATAGGCCAAAGACTGAGGCAAGCTACTTGTACCCAAAAGACCTTTCGTAAGCTGAGTTTCATGTTGCACCGCCTTTCCGGCGATAGAAGAATCACACTGTAGTTCCTTGTTCGCGGGCTGACCGGAAGCGCTTCCTCCGGCCAGCAGAAATCCAATTCTCGCGATTCCACACACATCTTTACTTCGTGTCTACTTTCGCTTCTGCGATCCGCGCCTGTTGGCCTGCATCGGATACGGCCTTCATGAAGGCGGCCGCGCTCTTCGGGGTTGCTACATTGCCCGAAAGAATGTTGCGGAACGTCCTCTTCCTGCCGTAAATCGCGCGAGTAGAGTCGTTGTCCTGCTCCACGACCGCGCCTTCCAAGGTCAAGCCGGCGAACACGCCTTTGGAGCGCGAGTAGGTCAGCATTTCCGTGTTCATCTTCCAGTCAGTTCCCGCGGAGGCATGACGGCCAACTGGGCCGGCCGCAACTGACCCTTCGCCGGTGAGTTCGAATTTACTGGAGAGCAGATGCTGGAAACCCTGGTCGTTCATGACCAACAGGACCAGGTCCACGCCTTCGACTCCTATCTGCAATCCCCAGCTTCCTCCACCCACTGAGACGAATGCTGGCGCGCTCCAGCCGTTAGCCGTGCGGCACGTGGCCACACCGCGTCCATGCTTGGCGCCAAAAATGAAGCCACCCTTAATAAGGTCGGGCACCACCAGGATGCACTTTGCACTGCTCAACACTTCTTCCGGGATGCCTTTGTCCGGAGTTGCCATGATGGCGTGCATAACATCCACGGACTTTTGCAGGCGTTCGACCGTATCTTCGCGGTCCGACCCTGCCCACGCGTAGGTTCCAAGCAAACCCACAAAGCCCATCAACAACAGTGAAATTGTCTTTTTCATGAATTGATCCTTTTTGACTACAGAGCTAAGAGGAGAGAACTTCAGATGGCTGACTTAGCTCAGGGGACCTGAAAGAGAGAGGTAACGCTCGTTCTCTAACATCCATGATCGCTCAGACCCGCACCGATAGCTGGTTTGAATTGCTCACTTCGCACCCAAGGGAGACGCTCGACGAGCAAATCACATTTGAAAGCGTCCGTGCGACACCGAATCCGGGACTGTCTCTGCCCGCTCTTCTCTGCGCGGAACAAACTCACGGAAGGGAGCAATTGTGACCAGACGCTAAAGCGGCGAACGACTAACCTGTCTCTGAGCGGTTTCCCGTTTTGAGGGGTGCTAATGAAAAGGCAGTATCTTCGTCTCTCCGCCTATCGCTGCGATCGTTGCAACGGGCCGGTCATCAGCGGTTCGCTCGCCGTACGCGAAAACGAAATATCGAATGAGACCGATATCAGGGAGATAGGAGCAATCTGCCTGTCTTGCGCCCATCGGCAAAGGCAAACAACCGAGCCTGCCCTTGTCCGTTATTGTGCGCCGGTAGAATGGGAACCTGGGGAAGGAATCGACGCGAGTCGCCTGGCGACTGCATACGCGAAAGCCCTCAATCGTCCGGAACTATGAGTAGCCTTCCGGAGAGTCGCTTCAGGTCCCATTGAGAATAGGTTCAACAAGTTCGCTAGACTGCCCCTAGTGCGGCAACATTTCCTCGAGCGCGTTCATCCAGAAGTGAGCCATTCTGCACAGTATTTTGGACGCCAATCAGCGATTCTGAGGACGCCCTTAGAGAGCAGTGGATTTCGTCAAACCAGGCGGCCCGCTTCCGGGGCCGAGCTTGCCCGGACAAGGTGGTTCGCGAGACAAGCCGGAGGTTCATCATCCGGAGTCCGCGACCGTTTCGCCTTCCAGTCGAGGCACCATGTCGGGGCGAGCCTCGAGTTCGACTGCCCGACTTTCATTGAGGACTTATGAAACCTAACGAGAACCAAAGTCTTGATCAAATCCTTGAGTCTGCGATGGTTTTGTTCTGGGCAGACTTGATGCATGGCGCCCCATCTGGCGTGATGCACATTGAATACGGTTTCGCTCCGGCTGGCACTTTGGACTATTTGAAGTTCTGGTCCTCCATAACCCGGGGCCATTGGCTGCTGGCTTGTGAGTACTGGATGTCAGCTTCTACCTTGCACCACAGCGGCGTCTGCTTCGAGAAGGGATATCAATCCGACGGGCTGGCCCACATTTTAGAACTTGTTATGCAACACCAGAACTCATTCGCGCTCCCGGTGAACCATGGCCGGCAAGGATTGCTGCAGATTTCTACCCCCACTGAACAGGAGAGCACAGCCGCCGGGGTGTCGGTGAACCAGGCTTTCGACTCGCTTGGCTTAACGTTTACCAGGCCTGCGCTGGCCTGAATTCTGAGTGCTCATTGATCGGGCTCACTTGGAACGTAGTGGCTCGGGTGAAACAACCGAGAATCGCGCCTACGAAGTTGCGCATCCAATCCTCATATGAAATATGATGACAACTCAATCTTCAAAGAACGGTATAGAGTTGTCGCCGTTAAGGGCGACCGCCTGCTGATGCAGGGAATCCTCAGCGGTCAGGTGCTCACCATCATCAATCCTGAACCCGAGACTCCCCTTCGACAAGAAGACTATCCGCCGGGGACATTAATCGCCCTGACCGACCCCTCCACTGCTCCTCTGAATTAGGATTGCCAGTCCCTGCCGGCTCGCCAGCGATTCGCAAGATTTCGGCATGCGGAATTTTTTTCAAGAACTGAGCAATTGTGACCATTCACACGACGTTTGTAAGGCGCACCATCAATGCAGATGGGACGCGCATGGCTGGAAGTTGTCACGGCGAAACTGAGGCAGGGGATCGTCGCAGCCCCTCGCTCGGCTCATTCCTGGAGGCATATCATGGTTCGCCGCTCGGCTAGCAAGGCAAGCAAACCCCTCGAGCCGCCGCTGGCCTATCTAGGAGCAACGCCCGACGCGGATCGTGCCCAGCAGCCAGCGTTGCCGAAGCCTCCATACAAGCCTTATACCCAGGAGCCAGCGCCGACTGAATATAAGCCTTACGCCCAGAAGCCGGGTGTAGCTGCGCCTCCCTATGAGCCTTACAAGGGCATCTAAGCCGATGCCCTGGCATCGCAGAAAATGACAATACTCTGGGGCACGCCTCGCTCTTACATTTTTGCCGCAAAGCATTTCGCCGGCTGCGCAGTCCATACAAAATGGACGGTCGCCCACAGAAAGTGGACCCCGTCGGATTTGTTTACGAGGGCGTCGACGGACTTGAACCTGCCCGCAGGCAATTGCGGGTAGTCGGCCAGCATGACGACTGGGATCTTGGGCTTGACCCGCTTGATTTCGTCCGCAACGGCGGCACCATCCAACCGGCCCAGATTGTACTCGAGCACAACCGCATCCACGGGCCGCGACATTAAAATGCACAGGCCATCGGAACCGTTGGCCGCAGTGACCAGTTCGTAGCCGCGTTCTTGCAAGAGAGTCAATTGAGCCGGGTCCGGGTGAATACACAGCAGGGTGCCGCTGGTAGTCAGGCCGGTCGGGTATATACGCGAAATTCTTACAATTCTGTCCAAATTCCTCCTGACTCTCAGACGCTTTCTGGCGATCCGAAAGAAGTCTCACCGCACATTCTGGTGATCACCGGCAACAAGCGGCTGGAAGCTTCGTCCTTCGGAACGAAGGCATCCACTACTTTCAAGGCCTGTTCCGGAATCTGGTCGTCGCTGGAGACCATCACGATTGGAACTCCTGGCTTGAGGCGCTTGATTTCGGCCGCAACCTCATGGCCCTTCATCTCGGGCATCTGGTAGTCGACGATCACGGCAGCAATCGCACAGGCTGCCGCGATTTGCAGGCCGTGAAGTTTCTCCGACTAGCTCACACGGTGAAGGGGTTCTCGAAGAACTCTTTATGTTGTCGGCGCACAAGAGGTCAACAGCCGGAAAGTCCGGCGATATTTCTAACCCGTGGAGGGTTGTTCGATGGCCAGTATCGTGCATTGGCCAGTGAATTACTGGTCAATATTGACCGCACTGCATTTTTGCCTCAGCTACGCCGCCACGGCCTCGGCTGTGTGCAGTGTGCAGTAGGCTGGATGCGTGTTTTCGATGATGTCCTTCGCCTTGGCCACTTCTGCAGCGGTCCCGTGGGCGATCAGCAGGAATTGATCCGTCTTGAGCGCTGTTTCGTATTTCACAATGCTGTCTTTGGGAATGCCAATGCTGTAGAGACCGGCCCCCAAAGCACCCAATGCTCCCACTTCCACCGCGCCTTCCAGCCCTGCTACGATCCAGGCCACCAGCGGTCCAGCCACTAAGATTGGCCCGAGACCCGGAATCATGAATAGAGCGGATCCGAACAAAAGTCCCCAGAAGCCTCCCCAGAACGCACCCACTTTGCCCCAATATTTCATGCGGTCGCCAGTGTTGTAGTAGCCGACCACCTGCTCGTCGGTGTGGTAGCCCTTGCCGACAATTGATAACTTGTGCATGTCGACTCCGCCACGCTGAAGCTCCTTCACCGCTTGATCCGCATCTGTATGGCTGCGATATACCGCGACAACTGACTTTTCTGTGGACATTTTTCTAGCCTCCCCGGCGACTTGCCGTCATTCTCGGACCATCAAGCTAAGTCCCAGCCCGAACTATGACAGCGCAAGAGCGTGAAATCTGTTCGCTATTGCTCAAGGTGAATGGAGAATGTAGTTGCTGCTTGACGTGCAGCACCACCAAAGCGGCCGTAATCGAAGTTTGACAACGGTCGTGTAGAAGGCCTACCATAAAAATTGAGCAAGCTATCTCTTCTTACTCTTTCAGGTTCCCTGAACTAAGTCAGCCCATCCGAGCGTCCACCTGACAAGGGCGGGCTGAAGGTCTGCCTGGCCAAGAGGGCCGGAGGTTTACGCGAAGGCCGCGTGAGACCAGTAACCGGTGACAGAAATGTGAAGGCGGTCGAGCTTTTCTTTATCACACCGAGTGATTTGGAGGAATCATGAAAAACCTGAAATTTGTGGTAAGAGCGATCCGGGTCGGTACTGCCGGCGCGGTATATGTGGAGCGGATTGATCGGACTCCCATCCAGATGACATCCAACCGTAAGCAGGCACTGGTGATGGGAAGATTCACGGCCGAAGACGCAGTCCGCTCCATCCGAACTTCCCGTTGCAACCCGGAATTGGTCGCCGTACAGGTTGGATGACCGGTTGGTGGTGCCTGAATAAAGTTCAGGGCTGCTCACGGTCAACTGATTTTCAATCCATCATGCATTCGCGTAATGTGAGCAATCCTGCACAGAATCGTCTGCCCGAGTCTGACATCCTACACTTGCCGGAGATTTCAAGCGTCAAACCATTCTTCTGAAGACTCCGGGGGAAAGCGCGAAGGTGAATTCATGGAACCCGGCGGCCGTCCATTCCGCAATCGGCTTGGTAGACGGCTGTCTTCCGTCGCCGAATTCTTGGCGAAGTTGCTTGCAATACTTCAGCCGCAGGCCAAAGAGGTTCGATCGCAGAGGGTTTGCCCGTTCTGCGGTTTAATCACACCACGCCACAGGACATGCCTGGAGTGCGGCAAGTCACTTAACGCGGCTTGAGTTGAAAACCAGCGCAAGACTCATGCGAGTTTGAGCAGGCCGTCGGCGGCTGGTTGAATGATGTACTTACTGGTGCCTGGACAGAAATAGCACGGTATTTCCAACACGTGTCCAGTAGTCTCTTCCACCACTCTCATCCGAAATGCTCGCAGGCACTCGGCACAGGTCAGCATCACAAAGGGAGTTCCACGGGATTCAATTCCGTTGCGCGGGACCCAAGCTGGAGCGAGATCTTTCTGATGGGCACTTACCCAAGTCTCGGAGGTACAAACCAGGGCCGCAATGATTGCCAGAAGAACACTCGGACTCTGTCCCTTGGCAAAAAATCTGTCGGCAATCACTCCCGCGGGCACGGCGTCGCCCTGATAGTCGCCGCTCATCGCCACTGTGGCTATTTGCGGAAAACGTCGCCGGACGACGGAGAGTAGCTCATAACCTGACATCTGCGGCATATTAAGGTCGCAAGCCATCACGTCAGGCAACATCTTTTTTAGCTGTAAGAGCGCGCCAAAGCCATCATCGGCAGCGGCCACGTCGTATCCCGCCGATATCAGTGACCTGGCAACCGTCTGGCGGACATTCGGGTCGTCATCCACCACCAGGATTTGACGTTTCGAAGGGGGCGCCATAGGTTCGTGCTCGCTGAGTTATGCTACAAAAGCAGGCTCTTCAGTGTCTGTTCCAAATTGCTCACAATTAGGCATAGACACGTTGCTGCAAGCGCAGTCAAAAAGAAGCAGGTCTACGCGACTCATCTGTTGCTGGCCCACCCATCCGACTTCTGCATTACTTTGTCGGTTGATCGAGACTTAAGTTAGCTTCTGGTTTGGAGAAGGCCCGCAGCAGCAGCACGCCAATCACTAAGCAGACCAGCCCTGCACCTATTAGTATGGTCATTTTCTCTCCTTCATTTCCCCGCGGCTCGTGTGGTGGTGAGTTGAATTCTGAAAACTCTTGCTGATCGGTCAAGAAAGGTTTGTATGGCGGAAGGTCCGGGAATTCCGCCCACCATCAGGAACAATCCGATATTTAGTATCGTGCGTTGGCCTCTGGATTACTGGTCAATATTGACCGTGTTGGCAAAGCTCGGTTAGATGTTTGCTGCGATGGAATGGGCATCAGTGAGCGCGCGGATGCTCTATCTAACGAATCGTAACCTAGAGGTGCTAATCAAGCAGAACAACATTAAGCAGCGAACTGTGAACCTGTAGCTGTCCTTCGACCCCTCCGGCGTAATGAATGAAGCCCAATTTCCTGAACCGGTTCATGAAAAAGCTTACCCGGGAACGAGTCGTGCCGACCATCTCTGCCAGGGTCTCCTGACTGATCTTCGGAACCACGGTCTCTGGCACTCCGTCCTTGCCAAAATGAGCGAGCATGAGAAGAACACGGGCCAGCCTCTTTTCGCTGGAATTGAACAGTTGGTCGACCAGGTCCTCTTCATACCGGATATTGCGGGCCAGCAAATAGGCCACGAACATATCGGAAAAAGCGTGTTCACGATGAAGCGCGTCCATCATCGCCCGCTTCTCGATCCGCAGAAGCCGGCAGTCGGTCATGGCCGCTGCCGATCCCATACGGAGGGTTTGCCCTGCCAGCGAGCCTTCGCCAAAAAAATTCCCCTCGTTCAATATGCCGATGGTGGCTTCTTTGCCGGAGGTTGACACCACAGAGAGCCGCACTTTGCCCTTCCGGATATAGAAGACCGCGTCGGCCGCCTCGCCTTGCGTGAAGACCGCCTGTTTCTTGGAGAGGACGACATTCTTCCTGCCCTGGCCAATGGTCGCGAGGAACGAGCCAGGATCGAATCCGCGGATCTTCTTAGCTGTTGCAACCGTAGCCATTGTCCTCAAGTATAGTTCCCCAAAGCGCAGTTTCACTGGATATTTCGTGCAAGCCGCGATCCGGGAAGCATTGCAAGGGGGTTAGCGGCACGCATTGGAGCGGATTGATTGGAGCACGCCGGGAACCTCACTTCTCGGAAGCTGCCAAACGCCGGTCTCGATGGGGATCAGTACGCGGCTGCCCGGTACTAAGCTCACATTTCTCGCCCGGCTTAGCGCCGCAAGTGGGGCAGCGCACAGCCAGGACTTGTTTCTCGGTCACTCTCATGAATGCATGATGCGAGTGTGCTGCGACGAAAGATGGTCAATTCTGACCAGTGTAGTGGTTTTAGATAAGACAATTGCAAGTCAGGCGGTGATCTGGAGGAAAAACCTGAGCGAGCGAAGCGAGCCGAAGGACCCGAACGATGGTGGGCCCTGGCAGACGATTTTAGAACTTTTTTCATCGCCGAAAACCGTTCCCTGGTCGTGCCGAAATCCCTTTTGCAGGTTTCGACACACTTCTGACCACAAAAAAGGCAGGGTTTGAACCAATACGTTCGTGCAACGCTTGTGCAACCGTAACTTCACGACGTTGATTCCTAAGGCCCTCTCTTTCAGCATTGGATCGCCGATCCAATGCTGCGAAAGGGACGCGCCGCGGTAAGGGCGGTAGCTTGCAATGATCCAGGTCCGGCAGTCGAAGCAACCGGCGACGGTAATTCGGCTTAACCTTGTGCTTGCCCATAACGACGGCCTCCTCATGCCGCAGGACTGGAACTACGGCAGGATGCCTGGATTATGCAAGGGGGCATGTTAGTACTGGCTGGTGGTTTTGCGCGCTATCGCTGATATCAGAAATTACGTCGCAACCGTTTCGCGTGATGCAAAGAAAAGGCCGCCCAGACCTCAGGCGGCGTGGTATTTTATTTGCGATTTTAGAACGCTTTCCGCAGGAAGCCGTGAAAAACACCGTTCGCGTCGATGATTTCTCCGGTAATCGCCCCGAGCAGGTTTGGGGTGAGCGGAATCGTGCCCTGGCCGGCAGCTGTTCCCGCCCCCGGCGCGTCGAAAGTTGTGATTTGACCGAAAGGACTGCGCACGAAGCCGTGATTCACGCCACTGGCGTCGATGTAGTTCCCGGTAATCTCCCCTTCCAGGTTGTTGTCCTCAGGCACGGTGCCCTGGCCGGAGCCGGTGCCCGCTCCCGAAACGTCGAACGTGGTAATTTCACCGGACGGAGAACGGGCGTAGCCGTGATTCACACCGTTCGAATCAACGTAAAGGTTCCCGTAACCATCGCAAAGTCGTTAATGCCTGAGGCGTTGGTGCCCTGGCCTGAGCCGGTGCCTCCGCCCGCTACGTTGTATTCCGTGATGGTGCCGTTCGCAGCGCGCACGTAGGCGTGGAACACACCGTTCGAGTCAACCCAAAGTCCCGTGACTGCGCCCTCCAGGTTGATGCCACTTGCCGGTACGACAAAAGTGGCAACCGAACCTTCGGGGTCGAATGAGGTGAAAGTTGTGTACGGAGGCGCGGTCACAAAGCCGTGAGACACACCGCTCGCGTCAATGTAGCTTCCAGTGACCTCCCCTCGCAGGTTGATGTCTTCCGCAAAAGTGCCAGTGCCGGAGATTTGACCGGCGGACGGTTCGTTTAAGACGGTGAAGGTCGTGTAAGGCGGTGCAATCACAAAGCCGTGGCCGACGTTATTTGAGTCATTGTAAAAACCCGAAATCACCCCGAACGGGTTGACGGCAAAAGCGTACGTGCCCTGGCAACTGTCGACGGCCAGACAGCCAGAACCGTTGTCGGTCGTGCCCGCATCCGGAGCCTCCAAGATCGTGAAGGTGTGGGAGGAAGCGCAGCCCGAAACGCAAAGGAAGGCGTGAGCCAGGTTGTTTGAGTCAGCATAGAACCCCCCGACTGCCCCCAACGGGTTGATGGTTATGGCTTCAGTACCCTGACCTGAGAGAGTGCCTGCGCCTGGAGCCTCGAACGTGGTGATGGTTTGCGCATGAGCAGAAGCGGAAAAGCCCAGCGTGCAGAGGGCCAGGCAAAGGGTCAGCGCTGTTTTCAGGCGGACTGGCGCCGGAAAGTTTGCAAAAGCAAAAGTAGGAATGGAATTTACTAGACTTCGATATAGCGTGGTCATGGGAAAATCCTCCGAGTTTCGAAATCCGCTCTCTCGCTTGGGTGCAAATCTAACTGTCTTTGTCCGGTTGTCGGACTTCATGATCTTCTTGCTGTGAGGGCAGCACTTGGAGACGTACCTCACCCATGAATATTGGGGTTTTATCGGGGAAATCCAATTGTCTTTGCGACGAGCGGTAGGAAATTAGCGACCTGTGGCAGAAAGTATCCGATATGATTCGACTAGGGTCAGGCGGAGATTCGACCTCATGACGGGCCCGACACGCGCAGTAGGTGTTCATCGGCATTCCTGGCGGGTTTGGTCGAGTGAGAGCCGCATGAATACGAGTCTTGTAACGATGTCGTCAAATCGAGACAAACCGCAGCCGGCGAGTTGGAGCATCGCCAAACGGTGCGCCATGATCACCGGATTTTGGCTCTTCTTTTCGATCTTTGGCTGTTTGACGACATACGTCTACAGACGGGATATGGGCAGGCCCTCTTCCTGGCACGATGTCGCTCTTTTCCCGTTTGCTAGCTCCATCATCTGGACCTTCCTCATTCCTTTGGTGGTCGCATTCTCTTCCTGGCTGAAACGGCTTCATCTCAGCATTGTTCTATGGCTCGCTGCGCACACCGTGTTCGCTTTTCTGGTGATGATTTTGTGGGCGGTGGGGTGGATTCCCTTCCCGCAACCGCCAGATTCCGACTTGTTTGGAATCCCTCGCGCTTCGTTTCATTTCGTCCAACTTCAGTTCGTGCAGACTCTGGACTACTGTTTATGGCTGTACTGGACAATCGTCGGGTTCGTCTATGGCATCGACTATTATGTGGACGGGCGTGCGGCTCAGATCCACGCTGCCGAGTTGGAAGGCCAATTAGCGCGGGCGGAATTAGATGTTCTGAAGCAGCAACTACAACCCCACTTTTTATTCAACGCTCTGAATTCGATTTCCGCATTGATGCGTACGGACGTGGATGCCGCGGACGACATGATCGGCGACCTTAGCACCCTCTTGCGCCGGAGCTTGGAAAGTAATGGCACGCACGAGGTTCCACTGCGGCAGGAATTAGAGACTCTCCAGTTATATATCGATATCCAGCGGGCCCGGTTTCAGGATCGATTGACGGTGGAACTGAACATTGATTCGAAAACTCTGAATGCGCGAGTGCCTCAACTTGGCCCTTCAGCCGCTGGTGGAGAATGCATTTCGCCACGGAATCTCAAAACGTGCGAGCGGCGGGATGGTGCGCATCCAATCGGAATCCCGGAATGGAAATCTTCTGTTACGCGTATCGGACGACGGGCCGGGCATGGCTGACAATTCCGCTACAAATCGCGGGATCGGATTAAAGAACACACTGGCTCGTTTGCAGAAGTTATATGGTGAGCATTCCGCCCTGCGAGTTGACGGTTCGAGCGCGGGTTTTACGGTTGAATTGGAGTTCCCGTTCTCGAAGGACGAACCGGATGAAAAGTAATGGAGTTGGGAATCCACCAATCACCGCCCTCGTCGTGGATGACGAACCACTAGCGCGCGCCAGGATCACCTCGCTGCTGAAGATTGACCCTCAGGTCAGCCTTGTCGGAGAGTGCAGGGATGGTGCATCAGCGATCCGAACCATCCAGCAACTGACTCCGTCACTGGTGTTCCTTGATGTGGAGATGCCCGAGGTAGACGGATTTGGAGTCTTGCGCGCGCTCGACGTGCTCCCGACTATCGTATTTGTTACGGCGCACCCGACCTATGCCATCCCTGCGTTCGAGGCATGTGCGCTTGACTACCTGCTCAAGCCGTTTAAACGCTCGCGATTCTTTCACGTGCTGGCGCGGGCCAAGGACCACATTCGCCGTAATATCGAATGCGACAGCCGTGAGGCTGCGATTCGACAGCTTGTCGACGCGCACCAGCCCCGCGAGTTGCTGATCGTAAAATCGGAAGGACGTTTGCTTTTCTTGAGAATGTCGGAGGTCAGGTGGATCGAAGCCGACAAAGATTACATTCGACTTCATCTTCTGAAAGGTACGTCCCTGGTGCGCGAGACGATGAATGGTATTCAGAAGCGGCTGGATCAAGCTGTATTCGTGCGCATTCACCGCTCCACCATTGTGAATATTCACGAAATACTCGAAGTCCAACCGATGCTGGGAGGCGATTACCGCGTCGTGTTGCGCGACCGTACGCAATTGAGCATGAGCCGCCGCTATCGTTGCGCCCTGGATGATCTTCTCCGGCAATGCAGCGTAAATCTTGCGAAGTCGATCTGAAATGTCAGTGATAGAGCGGTCTTGAGTTTCAATCGGGTCACCTCGTGCGCCCGCGCCTATACCCCCTCAACAGTCGGCGATAAATCTCGATTTCACTCATGGACTCCGTGAAAAGCGAACAAATAGCACGCACTGGCGTACCGAGACTGAGATCCGTGAGATTCATTGCGGTGAGGCATTCGAATGCCTGGCCGTCGACGTACGGGAGTTTTTTCGTCGGCACCAGGGAAGAAGGAAAACCTCCCCGTCGAACCAACAAAGGACGTATGAAGACAAGCAGTGCGTTGTGACAGATGGGTGTCACTGACTTTCCCGTAGTAAATTTACAACTTCTCTTTCAAGCACAGAGATTTCTGTTGCGCCAACGTGCTTGGCGTAAATCCGTCCGTCCCGCCCGATAAGAAACGCGATCGGCAAGCCGAGAATTCCCCCATAGAGCTCGCCGATTCTTGCATTGCCCATCACCACGGGATAGTTCATCTTGAATCGCTGATAAAAATCGCGTACCGGACCCGCGCTGTCGTCCATTGAAGCTCCAATGATCTGCAAGCCTTTTTCTCCGTATTTATTCTGCAGCTCTACAAATCGCGGAGTCTCCTCGCGGCACGGATCGCACCAGGTCGCCCAGAAATCCAGCAGAACGACCTTTCCGCGGTAGCCTGAGAGCTGCAAAGGTTTGCCGTTAAGCTGGGGAAGCGAGAAATCCGGAGCAATCGTTCCGCGGGCGGTCACGCTTTGATCGTGCGGACCACCAGATCGTTCCAGGAAGTGCAGGCCTAACAGGGCACCGAGTACCAGAGCAGCGATAAGCAGTATTTTCCGGCTCACGGAGGTATCGTGACCTAATCGCCCTTGGCCACCGGATAGCCTTTGTCTACCCAATCGGCGCCGAAGTTGTTGGCGAGGTACAAGACTTTGAAGTTCGTGAAACCCATGCCCTGAAGCAGGTCTTGTGCCGGTTTGATGTTGGGACAATGACTCCAGGGACAACAGCCGCAATAAATGACGATGAACGCTTTGCGGGAAAGCGGTTCCACCCGGTGACGCAGTAGCTGCAGGCCGTTTGCATCGGAGGCAGGGCCGAGGTACTCCGAGCCGGGAATGTGTGCCTGGGAGTAGAGAACGTGAGAGCCAACCTGAACCAAAAGCGGTTTCTCACCGTGGGAGGACTGAAGTATTTTGACCAACTCCTCAGGGTGAATCAAGCTCGCCTGCTGCGCTGAAAGCATCACCGGCACAAACGAGATCGTGCCCGCGATGACAACGATTTGAAGAATTTTAAAGTGAGCACTCATTTGCATGGTGCGGCGCCTTGGTCCAATTCTCAACCGATTATTTCGAACGTTTCACTGCCTCAAAGCTGAATTGCTTGTCGATCCTGTCATACGGCTTGCCATCCACTTCGACATAGGGATAGACGAAGTAATTCAACGCAGGCCCGTCCTGCTTAGGAGAGAGCAGGATGTCGCGGCCACTCGTGAACTGCACGCGATTGGCGTCGACGCTGCCGAAATAATAGTCCCTTTTCTCTTTCGCTTGCCATGCCTCCGAGATGTCCACCGGGACCCAGCCGCTTTTTGGCGCATAGAATTCCGCCCAGCAGTGATAGCCTGCAATCTTTCCACTGTCCTTGTCTTCGGGAAGAGGAAAGCCGATATCGAAGCGGGCGGGAATTCCATCAGACCGCAACATGCCGATAAACGGAGAATGGAAATCGGTGCAGTTGCCGCGCTTGCTGTCGCAGGCCCAGACCGCGTCCCCGCGCCCCCAGCCTGTTCCAGTTTTGTCATAACGCATATTGGTGAAGAGGTAGTCGTATGCGGCTTTGGCTTTTGCGATTGTGCCGACCTGCGATCCCGTCACTTCGACGGCCAAAGCCTTGATCTTCCCGTCGGTGGGAATCAGAATGTCGGGCGCAACTAATCGGTCCATCGATGCGGGCACAACTGCGGGCTTCCGGTCGGTGCGCGCGAGTTCTGCATAATCGCCGCGCGAATATTCGCGGCGCGTAACTTCGTATTCAACGGAGAACTCGGCTTTGCCCGCGGCGGCATTGGGAATTTCCGCGTACAGAATACGATTGCCGTACTCCGGGTCGTGCGTCGTCCGGGTCTTGACGGGAGCCTTGATCGTCAAAACGCGCACCGTTTGGTGATGGTCCGATGGCGGCACCGGAACCCACACCCGCACCAGCTTCGCATCCGCCGGAATGTCCTTCACGGTGAAACTGTAGGTAAAGTGGAACGTCCGGCTTGGCGGGCTGAACTTCCGCGTGGCCGAAGGAGTTTGCTCAGCCATCAGACATGTTGAAATTAAGAGCAGCAGCAAGAAAGCGAAAATGCGCAGCTTCACGGTAGACTCCTTTCGGATTGGATGCTTGACCCTGAAATTTGGAAACGGCGCGTACAGACGGTAACGAGGTGTGCGACCGTGGCTGATCGAGTTGTCGCGTCCGGCATAGAACGAGATTCTATCAAGAGCCGCGCCTGCCTGTTGGGCTGTAACTAAAGATTTGGAGGGAACAGAATCCAAAGCGCCAGTCGTAACTTTTTCATCTCGTGTAGCATCTGTAGGTGCGAGGTACAGACTAACGCAACCCGGTTGCGAACTGAGGTGAGCAGAGTGGACCACGAAGCGCAAGCAGCCAACGGTTTGGCGTTGGTACGAGTGACGATCGGCGCTATGCTCGTATGGGTCTTCTTTGAGAATCTGGGGAAAGGACTCTACACTCCTGGGGGCTACGCAGGCCTGATTAACTACTACATAAAGAACAGTCATTCGCCCGCCGCATGGAAGGCGGTCATGGGTTTGGCGGCAAGCCATGCGGCGATGGCAGCTCCGATGCAGGCCATAACCGAAATCGGTCTGGGCATTTTGCTTGTGACCGGTCTGCTTACGCGCCCTGCCGCATTTATCGCTTTTCTGTATCTCGGCAGCCTTTGGATTTCGGAATGGGGGACCGCATGGATCTGGGAATTGCTCGTGCCGGTGCTCGCCTCGCTTGCTCTCGCGATTGGACGCGCCGGCCGGAGATGGGGCGTTGACGCGTTCCTCGCCCAGCGTTTCCCCTCATCCCCGTGGTGGTGACCGGACCAGGTGAGAGTTTCCGTTGTCATTCCCACTCACAATGAAGCGCAGGCGATTGAGCGCGTAATTGCCGATCTGCCGGCCGATCTCGCGACAGAAGTCATCGTTGTCGACAGCAAGTCGAGTGATGGCACTCCGGAGATTGCCGCAAGAATGGGGGCGCGCGTCATTCAGGAACCTCGCCGGGGATACGGACGCGCATGCCTGACCGGCCTGGCCGCTGCAAACTCTCCGGACGTGGTTGTGTTTCTCGATGGCGACTACAGCGACCGCCCCTCGGAACTGCCGATTCTTCTGGCTCCCATCCTCGAAGGGCGCGCGGACATCACCCTCGGTTCGCGTCTGCATAATCAACGGTGTGCTGGCGCATTGCCTTGGCATCAGGCGTTTGGAAATCGCCTCGCCGCCGCTCTGATCCGGCTTTTGTATGGCGTGAACATCACTGATCTCGTCCGTTTCGAGCCGCCCGCGCCGATGCGCTCCGTTCGCTCGCCCTCGAACAGCCTACTTACGGTTGGGCGGTTGAGATGATTCTGAAAGGCGCGCTGGCTGGATTCCGCATTGTTGAAGTTCCGGTGAGTTATTATCCGCGCATTGGGAAATCGAAGATTAGCGGCACGCTGAAGGGCACGGTTGGAGCCGGTTGGTTCATCCTCAGCCTGATCGTGCGCTATTATTTTCGGCGCGGAAGGGCTGGAATGCCGCGGTCCGCTTGACGGTCCAAAACTCCTCCGTCAATTAGCGTTAGTGGCGCGATGGCGATTTTTCAGCAATAATCTGCACGACCAGAGACTTTTGATGTGGAACTGGTGAAGACTCGCATGAGAGAACGTAAAGGAGTCAATAACATGGTGATTGACCCTGAATCTCCCTGGCGAGTAACACGAAGAGGCTCGAACTGGTCGTATGCCTACAAGGGGTTCTGTCTCCGAATGGAAGACTCTGTTGGTTCGAGCCAGACCGCAGGGAGTCGGCCAAATCGGGCCCGCACGCTGGTAATCATGACGAAAGCACCACGGCCAGAAAGAGTTCGGGGAAATCCGGAACGTTCCCGCAGACTAATTTGCATCGCACCCCAAAGAGAGTGCAGAGTGGCACACACCTGATTCATCCATGTGGCACTAAGCTGGGCCACGCGTCTTCCGAATCGCTGTTGAGATTCCTCATCCAGCACGCCCGGTAGTTTCTTATGCTTGCTACGCCGCCCTCCTTAACTGCTTTTGTTGGGCTCCTGCTCTTTGGGGCCTTTCAAGAAATGATTAAACGTTGCGATCCATGCCGCCGACCATACCAAACCAGAAAAGATTATTACTGCCATGTATACGTGGTCGCCCCGGCCGCCGAAGCCTATTACAAGCATGAGCGGAGCTAAGCCTATCGTAGAAATGATATAAGGCCCTCGTTCCCCCAATACGCGTTCTAGAGCCTGGAATCCCATGATCAGAAGCGTAGTTGGTATGCTCCATAAAATGGCGATGGCTCCTACAAACAACATGCTCAGCAGGTCTTTATACCCTCCCGCCCCTATCATCAATAGGGCCAAGGTTATCAAGGTCATTGCTATGATCCGTTTCACGGATTTGCTCATAGATTTCCCTGTTTTTGCGTGGTGAGAATCATGGTCTAACTAAAGCAGATCATCCTCAGTGGCCCCATGTCCATGACGTTGCATTTCCGCAGGAACATCTCGCGCACCCATCGTATATGATTGCCCAACAAGCTATGAAATCTCCAAGCAAGATGGAGGCGCGTTCGTCAAAAAGTGACCGCGTGCTGGTAATCATGGCGAAAGCCCCCAGGCTCGGCGCGGTCAAGACCCGCCTGGTTTCCGGCCTTTCTCCCGGACCCTGTCACTGATCTTTACTGCTGTCTTCTCCACGACACGCTGGCGCTCGCGCGGTCATTAGGCGATGTGGAAGTTGCGATTATGTGTCCAGAATCGGATGTCAGCGAACTTGCGCAGCTGGCCGGCAACCAAGCGAGTGTAATTGCGCAAAAAGGGGAAGGGCTTGCTGCCGGCTTGATTTCGGTGTTTGCCCACTTTGCACACAATCCTCCCCGCCGCACCATTGCCTTCAATAGCGACAGCCCTCATCTTCCGCCGTCGGTGCTCGAAAACGCATTCGAAACTTTGAGTGCGCATGACGTGATCGTTGGCCCAACGCACGACGGCGGTTACTACCTCGTCGGGGCAAAGGCCTCGCATCCTACGCTTTTTGCCAACGACGGAATGGGTACCAGCAGCGCCTTTGACCGTCTTCTGTCACGAGCAAGAACTCTTGAGTTGTCGGTCGGGTTCGCCGATTCTTTTTACGATATTGATGTGGCCGACGACCTGACTCGCCTGGCGGCGGAGCTGCGTCTCCATCCCGCGAGGGCGCCACGCACGGCAGCGTGGCTTAAAGCCTGGGAGGCGGCAGCCACACACTTACGCACGCGCACCGGCAAACCATGAAGCCCGCGTGGAGAGTCTGTGCTCTCGGCACCGGGTTGTGCGGGGCGCTCACCATCTGTTCACGCAACTTCGCCGATCGGGGGGACCGCACTTCCTCGCCTCGTTGGGGATTGCGGGCCTCATTTACCTGCTCACGATCCGCGAATTTCTTGCTACGCCCGGATTTTCCCGACGAGTCATCATTCTTGGGCTTGTTCTCGCTGCCGTCTGGCATGTCGAGTTTCTCCGCCTGCCACCCGGCGCAGACGACGATATTCATCGCTATCTTTGGGATGGCCGTGTGCAGCGGCTCGGCCACAACCCCTATCTGGTCATTCCCAGCGATCCTGCTCTCGCCGGTTTGCAGACATCCGAAACCCGCACGCTGAACCATCCGGACTTGCCAAGTCCCTATCCACCGGGCGCGCAGTTTTTCTTCCGCGTCGTGGCCTCGATTCACGAATCCATCTTGGCGTTCAAAATCGCATTCATGCTTTGCGATCTGGCGATGGTTTTCGTATTGCTCGATGTATTGCGCCGTACACGGCAAGGCGAACATTGGTCTGGCCTTCGCCTGGAACCCACTGCTTGCCATTGAAGTCGCAGGCAGCGGCCACATTGATATTGTCGGCGTGCTGCTGTTGTTGGTGTCTTTCGCCGCGCTCCTGCGCGGCTGGCGCGCAGTCGCAGCCGTCGCGTTTGGCATGGCGGTCGCGGTGAAACTGTTGCCCATCGTGCTGTTGCCGCTTTACTGGAAGCGTATTCGCATTCGCGACGCCACGCTGGCTACCGCACTGGTAGCGGTGCCTGTACCTGCCATTTCTCAACCACGGACGGGGCCCGTTTGGCTCGCTCGGCACATACGTCCAAAGTTTTCGCTTCAACGATCCAGTATTCGCCATCCTCGAACGAGGAATGACGCCGCGCCTTGCGGCCGCGCTGGCAGTCCTCGTCGGTTTCCTGACTGCAATCTGGATGAGAAAGCGTTCCGCCGAAATCTCTCCTGACAACTTTGCCTGGCCAATAGCTGCGACGCTTTTGTGCGCGCCAGTTGTTTATCCCTGGTATCTGCTGTGGATGCTGCCGTTCCTGCAATCCGCCTCAACCCTGCCGATCATGATTTGGACGGTGAGCATTGTGCCCACTTACCTGGTTTGGCATTTGCGTGCCGCGGGACATCTTTGGATCCTCCCTCGCTGGGTAATGCTGCTGGAATATGGATCGATGGCGATCGCCGCCGCAGTGATCGTGTTGTCCCGACTTGCCCGTCCGACGACACCCCGTGCCTCAGGCACAGGACGAATTGGTAGTGGCTCAGTTTGAAATTTGCTTTTTGTAAGGGCCGCGCTTTCGAACTGAGCCACGACCGACGAATTACGTGAATGTAAACGCCGTGGCAGATTGATGTATCCTTGAGCCGCAATTCGTCATCTCTCTCCGCATCCGTTCAATTTAACGAGGAGTGACCTCTATGACAAATTCGAATCGCCTCGGTGCGATCCGTGTGCTAATTTTTACGGTGTTGGTGCCGGCCTTTACTGCGCCCTCCTGGGCGCAGACGCGCGCGCCCATTCTCGATCAAATCGCCAGAGCCTACGGTCTTGATTCGTTCGCTCAAGTGGAGGCGATCCGCTACACCTGGAACGGCGAAATCACCGGGCTCTTTAAAGTTTCTCGTGCGTGGGAGTGGGAGCCCAAGACTGGCAAGGTGTCCTACCAGGGGCCCGATAAAGATGGAAAACCCATCAAGGTGACGTACATGCGGTCCGAAAATCAACGACGATGTGAAGAAGCAAACCGATGCAGGGTTCACCAACGATAATTATTGGCTCCTGTTTCCGCTCCACGCGTATTGGGACACGAGCGCGACCGTGACCGATGAGGGCATGAAGAAACTGCCGGCGGGTACCGGCTCCGAAACCTTGGTGTCCGTGAAATATGGGTCGGAACTGGTGGCTACACCCCCGGCGACACTTGGGACCTCTACGTCGGGAAAGACAACCGCGTCGAATATTTAGTCTTTCGCCACGGCGGGGAAAAGAAGCCGAGTCTCGTCAAGGCAACCTGGACGGGCTACAAAAAGGCTGGCCCGCTGCTCATCTCAACCGAGCATCGCGGGACAGCGGACGGCAAGCCCCTGCACATCTTCATTTCTGATCTGGCGGTGAAGCTGACGGGGTCGGACAAGTGGATCGAGGCAAAGTAAGGGACAGCAATCATCTGGCGATCACGACCGTGGTGCAGGAACTGCTGAACTTGGGCAGATCGCGATTTGCGGCCATGCGAATTTCGAGTCGTGGGCGCTTGCCGCGAATGATCGGACAATAGTAGTCCGGTTGCGTTAATGCCCCTTGCAGGCGTCGACGTCCGGCGCACCCGCCGTGGCATGTCTCGCGAAACTCGCATGGTTGGCAAGCTTCCGGCAGCGTCCGCGCCTGTTCAAACGGTGCCGAGTTCAGAATGTCGGCTCCGATCGAGATCGTGTGCGTCAGCGGTTCGCCCAATCCGGGCCAGTAGACGCAGGGTTGCGTCGTCGCTCGGGGCGTTACTCGCACGGTGCTGACAGCACAACCGGATCGAAGCGGGGGAAGTCCCGCCATGGCTCGCACCAGCGGTTCGCCGATCGCGATTACATCCGTTTCTTCAAACAGCCGCTCGAAGCCTTCCCAGTACTGTTCGTAACTCAGCGCGTACGCATCCGAGCGCACCGCCTGATACACGTTCACCCGCAAAGGCGCATTGAATTGTTTCGCGACTCGCGCGACCTCCGCCAAACGCAAGTAATTTGACTTCATCATTACCGCAATGACGGTCACGGGCACGCCGAGCCGTACACACCGCTCAGCCTGCTGATGAATCAGTTCCCAGTTGCCGGGGCCGCGCTGCGAATCCTGCTCCGCTTGGGTTGGATAGTCGAGAGAGAACTCGATGTCATGGAACGCCTGCAGGTCATCGTCTTCAAGAACGGCAACACTGTGACCATTCGAGGTGATGGTGAGCTTGAACGGGCGGGTTCGCAGGTAAGTCAATATCGCCTTGAACTCGGGATGCATGCCGTTCTCACCGGTGCCGAGATTGACTGCGCGAACGGGCAAACTTTCGAGGACGGCTTTCACTTGCTCGAGGGAGAGGCGATCGGCGCGAGTCGGATCACGATAGCAAAAAGAGCAACTGAGGTTGCACTCGTTGGTGAGCCCGAGGCCGAGCGCAATGCCAGCATCGGGTGCCACTCCGCGAATTCGCGATGACGAGGACTGGGCGCGAATATCGTTCATGCATTGTCCTTCACGACCGCACCCGCGCGATGGGCCAGCCAATGCGTGTAGCGTGCCACTCGGACAAACTCAGGTCGCCTGCCCAGTTTTTTCTCCAGCTCGAAAATGTGGCCGTATTCATCACTGCGGGAAACTCCTGACGGCAAGTAATCCGACACCACTCTGACGCCCCGCTCGGCAACTACCGCGAGCGACGCCGCTGCCAGCATGGCCTGCAAGCCCTCCGCCGTAAACAGCCGCACGGTACCACCGTACAAAGACTCATGCCCACACTCTGCGGTAAGGTTCTGCCCGGCCGCTTCTAAGTCGCCGTCTTTGATCGCGGCCTTCAGCACTTCGCCTGCCTGGTTCCGAACCAAAATCGAAAGTATGCTGGATGAATCTCGCAACGCGCCACTCCCCTCGCGCAATACCGCCGATGGGTTCTCGACATACTCCAACAGATTGTGGCAAAGAATCACATCATACGACGCAGCAGGGAACAAATCCGCCAATTGCGCGACATCGCCTTGCTTCAACAGCATTTTTCCCGAAAGTCCAGCCCCCTGCGCAGCGCGCTCAGCAAAATTCAGCATTGCTGGAGACGAGTCCAGCAAGGTGACGAAAAAGCCGAGGCGCGCCAGGCGCAAAGCGATTGCACCGGTGCCGCATCCAAGATCGAACGCGCGCAAAGATCCCGTAGGCTGCGGCAGAAACTCCTGCAAGTTGGCAAAGGCGAGGTCGATGCGCAACTGGCCCTCAGGTGTTTCAAGGTAAGCAGCGTACTTCTCGGCGCCGCTTCGAAAGCGTTCGCGGTCGGCGTTGGCGGACATTTCTCCAATGGTACGCTCGGGCGAGGCTGCTCCGCGTCTGGTCAGAACAGAGCGTAGGTCGAACGGACTAGGAACAGCAAGTCGGCTGTCCTGCGTTTTAAACCTGCGTCCACTTGACCGCGAAGCGACGGACCAGAGACCCAATTCGCTCAACCCCGGATGATCGTCGGGACGACCCTGGCGGCCAACGATATTTTCCCCCCGATTCCTGGTGGGTAGGTCATTGATGCAGGCATCCGCAAGCGGGTGAGCCCCTTCTCATCGAACTCCAGTTCTCGTTTCCGTACGACCGGAATCGGTTGTTGGAATCGTCGCGCCAGTCGTAGACAAAGCGGACTGCAGTGCAAAGCCAGTCACGCGGTGACTCTTGAAGAACTAGCAGAATCGACCGGATGACGATCTCAACATCTACGAGTGCGCCTTTGAGGGGGTCGATCAACGAAAGCATAACGCGATCCGAGATCGGGGGATAGACTTCTCATCCTAATCTACCCAGAGAAGTGGTCGCTTGCGGTTTGATTCGAGCCAGGACGCGATAGCTCCCGAGTAGTCGGCAAACCTTTACCTTGGGATTACTTCACGTTTGCCCGTCATCCAGCAAATGACCGGCCTTCAGATCACTCGCACAACTGCCAATGTCGCATCATCGGTTTGGTGCTCTTTGGAGAAGTCATCCACAGAATTGAAGATCAAATTGACGAGATCTCCGGCGTCTTGGGAGCATTGCGCTCCGCAGGCGGCTGCTTTCAATAAGCCCTGAACCCCCCATTCCTCCCCGTCCTGATTTGTCGCTTCGATGAGTCCGTCAGTGAAGGCGATCACCAAATCACCGGTTTCGAGCTTGACGGAACCCTCCTCATATTCCGAATCAGCGAACAGTCCAACTGGCGCGCCACCCGTTTCGAGGCAATGCAGTCTGAGACTCGAAAAGCATCCCTTCCGATAATTCCGGTACCGGGAAGTCCTCCGGGTAATCCCTTTCGAACGCCTTAGCTTGCATTCACGAAATATTGCGAGCGGAAAGCGTGCCCGAGGGGAACCACGCGCGTATCGTAGCCATTGAGCACAACCCCGACCATGCTGGCATTGACTTGCAGAAGAAGATCGCTGGCGCGGCGTAGCGCGGGTTTGGTGGTTTGTCCCCAGCGCGCGACCAGAAGGACTGCGTCCGCCTCGCGGGACAGCAGCACCGCGTCGGTGAACGACAAACAGGGCGGCGTATCGATGATGATGTGATCGTACTCAGTTTTCCAGCGGGCAAGAAATTTCTTCATCGCGTCGGACCCTGAGCAACTCAGCGGGTTGGGCCGCGACTGGCCCTGCGGGCAAAATGCTGAGAGTGGGGAGTTGCGGAGCCTGAATCACAACCTCATCCAAGGTTTGGGTGCCCCCAATCAATGTACTCAAGCCGCTGCTGCCGTCGATGCCGAATGTCTTTGCAATGTTCGGCTCGCGCAGGTCGGCATCGATCAACAGAACCCGGCTTCCCGATTGAGCCAGCACCAGAGCAGCATTGGCACTGACCGTGGTTTTTCCCTCTTGCGGCAGGGAACTGGTCACCAGAATGACGCGAGGAATGCTCCCGAGATTAGATAAAAGGAGCGAAGTACGCAGCGCGCGGAACGACTCCGCGGCCGGGGATCGCGGTTGCGTATAGGAAAACAGTGAAGCGAGTTCGGAGTTCTGATGCGCGGCCGGAAGCAATCCGAGGCTTTTGCGGCCGTTTCCATTCATGGCTGGAAGCTGCAATGGAATTGCGGCCAAAGTGGGCAGCGCCGAAACTACTCCAGTCTCCTCTACGTTTCGCACCGTCGTATCAAGGTTTTCTCGCACCAGGGCGAGTGCGATGCCCCCGCCCAGACCAAAAATAAATCCGAATGCAAGATTTCGCGGAATGTTCGGAGTGACGGGACTGAGCGGCACCTGTGCCATGTCGACCACGCGAATGTTGCTCTACCTTAACCCGGCGGTGATGCCGGCTTCCTTCAGTTTTTGCAGCAGGTCGTGATACAGCTGGTGGTTGGAATCCGCATCCCGTTTGAGGGCGGCGTATTCAATGGCGCTTTCATTGAGCTGGTTGGCTTCCTGCTTTTGCTGCTCGAAGGCCGACCGCAGCATTTGAACGCGCTGCGCAGACGCAAGATACTCGCCGCGAATGTGGTGAAGAGTTCTGGCCTGTTCGGCGGTAATTTCGTCCTGCAGTTGCTTGAGTTCGTTGCTGATTTCCGCAACCTTGGGATACGCGGGGCCAAACTGCGTGCTCAACTGCGCATATTGCGTGTCGAGATCATCTTTTTTTTCCAGGAGTTTGTCGAGCAGCGGGCTTTCGACGGGAGAACCCTTCTCGGGCGTGTTTGGATCCCCGGCCGTCGCGAGTTTGTAATTCGATTCCTTCTCGATGCGGTCGCCTTCCGCGGATGTCAGCTCCCGATCGAATTCATCCAGCTTGGCAGTGACCACGTTCTGCTTCTCATCAAGCCCGAGAATTCCGTGCTCCTTCTGGTACTGGACCAGTTTTTCCTCTGAAGTCTCGACCTTCGATCTCAGCTCGGCCAATTCCTTGCTTAACCATTCGGAAGTCTGCGAGACGGATTCGTAACGCGTGCGCACATTTTCTTCAATGAACGTGTTGTCGAGCGTGTTTACGATGGCAGCGGCGAGGTGCGGGTCGCGATGGGTGTAGCTGACTTCGACGATTCGCGTGCCGGGTACAAGCTGAGCCTTTAATCCGCTTTGAAACTGACTCAGCAAAGGCACCATCGCGGTGTCATCAGTCACCGGTGCAGAGGTTGCGCGCTGTGTTCGCCTTGGTTCAACGGCGGTGAATCTAGGATCCTGATCCAGGCGCATGCCGTTAATAACTTTGAACGCCAGACTATTGCTGAGCAGTATCGAAGCTTGGGTTTGCAGCGCCAGATCGTTGTCTGTCTCCGACCATGTCGTCTCGGTGTCCTTCAAGCCCAGGATGTTGGGGTTCTCGGGAAAAATTGCGATGCGGGAGGAGGCGCGATACGTCTTGGTGGTAAACAGGCACACCAGAATCGAACCTACAAAGAGTACGACCAAAGTCGCCAGAACCGACCAGATGCGCTTCTGCAGGATCTGCCAGTAATGCAACAGAGCACTTTGTTCTTCGATTCCCGGGTAGCCATAGCGATACCCGCTGATGACCTGCGGTTCGACGCGCTCGATCTCTCCCGCTTGTGCCTTTTGTCTTGGCTGCAACTGCATAGGGATGTCCCGCTGTCCGTGCTGCGTCTGGGTTTTCGCGGGGGACGAGGGGCCCAGTTCGGAATGGAGCATTCTACCACCGGTTTGAGCGGACACACACAAAAATTAGTGGGCTTTTAGCCGCGAACCTTAGCATCGAACAGCTGGCGGGCTCGTGCGATCGCTGCGATTCGCGGCTCTGGGTGGGCCTTTCAGGGCTCCTTCGAGAGGAGGCCCGCACTGCTTCCTTCAGTTCGATATCTGCTTTGTCTTGCCATACCTACGGCGTGAGCTCAAACACGGCACCGAATCCTATATCACCACCGGTGAAGCCCGTCCCATACAGGTTGCCCAACGAGTCCACCCATAGCCTTTGCCTGTGGAAAAGGAAACTGACCCAGTACCAACGGGCGGCCCGAGACGGCTGCCCTGCACAGACCGGGTTCCGATCAAACGGCGAATGACCTTGTCGCCGAAAATGGAAGGAAAGCATCTGCGCGAATCGGACGAGTTGCTTTGGAGTTTCAGAAAATGGGCGAATGGGCGGGAGACGGGGGTGGGAGATTAAGGGTTACGCGGGATCAAGAAAAAGGAAAATGGAGGTACAATACCGCAGGCTCTTGAGGTTAGAACGGAATTCCGGACTAAGGATGATTGAATGGGGGAGTCAGTCGTTTCAGCGGAAACACAAGCAAGCCTTGCCTCAGCGACCATGCCGCTATCTCACGATTTGCCTCACACTATTATTCAGCCCTCCCCCGGCTGGGTAAAGCTGGAACTTGCCGAAATATGGCATTACCGTGATCTGCTCTTCTTTCTGACGTGGCGTGACATCAAAGTCCGTTACCAGCAGACGGTCTTGGGCGCAGCGTGGGCAATCATTCAGCCGCTTTTCAGCATGATCGTCTTCACGGTTTTTTTTGGACGTTTCGCCAAGGTTCCTTCCGACGGGGTTCCATATCCGTTGTTTGCCTACACCGCTTTGCTGCCCTGGCAGTTGTTCGCGTATGGCTTGACCGAATCCAGCAATAGCGTCGTGGTAAATGAGCGCCTTATCACCAAGGTTTACTTTCCGAGAGTTATCGTGCCGCTGGCCAGTGTTTTTGCTGGGCTGGTTGATTTTGCAATTGCCTTCGTCGTTCTCATCGGCATGCTTGTGTGGTACGGAGTCAAGCCGACCGCAGCGGTTTTGACACTGCCCCTATTCGTGGTTCTTGCAGTGGCAACTGCCTTCGGGGTGGGCCTGTGGTTGTCCGCACTGAACGTGCAATATCGTGATGTCCGCCATACGCTGACCTTTGTCGTTCAGTTATGGCTGTTTGCCTCTCCCGTCGCCTACTCTAGCACTCTGGTTCCGGCCCGCTGGCGGCCACTTTACGGACTGAATCCGATGGCGGGCGTCATCGAAGGCTTTCGTTGGGCGCTGCTGGGTAAGGCGGCGGCGCCCGGATTTATGTTCGTGGTCTCCTTGCTGGTCGTGGCTTTCGTTCTGGTCAGCGGCCTGTATTACTATCGGCGAATGGAGAAGACGTTTGCAGATGTGGTGTAACTGATGAGCGAAATCGCTATTCGTTGCGACGGACTCGCAAAGCAATACCAGATCGGAGAACGGGAAAAGTACAAGACGCTTCGTGAGTCTATCGCCGGTGCGCTAGTTTCCCCTTTTCGACGAGCGCGCTCCGCCTTGCAACGTCCGTTCGGCGATGGCCACCAAAACCCGGCAACCATTTGGGCGTTGCAGGATGTTTCGCTCGAAATCCACCGTGGAGAAGCGGTCGGAATTATTGGCCGGAACGGGGCGGGGAAATCGCACATTGCTAAAGATCCTTTCCCGCATCACCGAGCCTACGCGTGGTCGCGCAGATATCTGCGGACGCGTGGGGTCGCTGCTGGAAGTCGGCACGGGATTTCATCCGGAACTGACCGGCCGGGAGAATATTTACCTCAACGGCGCGATACTGGGCATGACGCAAGGCGGAGATCAATCCGCAAGTTTGACGAGATCGTGGCTTTTGCCGAAGTGGAGAAATTCATCGACACGCCCGTGAAACGCTATTCCAGCGGCATGTATGTGCGGCTGGCGTTTGCCGTTGCCGCGCATCTGGAGCCGGAAATTCTGATTGTGGATGAGGTGCTGGCCGTTGGCGATACGCAGTTTCAGAAAAAATGCCTGGGCAAGATGGGAGATGTAGCGCGCGACGGCCGGACGGTCCTACTTGTAAGCCACAATATGGCCGCGATCCACTCCCTCTGTGGCCGTGCCATTCTCTTGGAACAAGGGCGCGATGTCAGCGACGGAAAGCCACTCAACGTCACCCGACTCTATCTGAGCGGTTTCGAGAAGCAGATCACCGGGGGCGTGGTCGATTTGCAATCCCCAGCTATCTCGCGCTCCGGCAAGGCCAGCATTTTTTCTGCGCTGCGGCTGAAGAACGGGGCCGGCGCCACCACCGCGGCCTATCTTTCCGGCGACAACATGATGGTGGAACTCGATCTGGATCCTCCGTTCCCGGTACAGGCCCCCATCCTGTTCGTCGCCATCGACGACATTATGGGACGGCGCATCTTTACCATCAGCAGCCAATATTCGCAATCCAAACTCCCGGCCCTCGAACGGCCCACTACCGTAGTCTGCACGATTCCTGATTTATGCCTCCAGCCCGGGAGGTATTCGATGTCGCTATGTGTCGGCACCGCCTACGACTGGAACCTCGATCTCCTGCTCAATGTGGCCTCCTTCGATGTCCACGAATCGGACTACTTCGGTACCGGACGCGTTCCTCCGAACCAGGACTTCGGCTCCGTCCTAGTGAGGTCGCAATGGCAGATCGATGGCCTGGGTAAACAAGCATGACCCTCGCCGGGCGCATCGCGCGCAAGGCACTGCCCAAGTCCTCAGCCGACCGTCTGGCGTCCACCGTCAACCGTTTCAAGAATTACCGCAAACTGCGCCGCGAGCTGGCTGCTCTAAACAAGCAGGCCGTGGCCTGCCGGTCGCTCGACGAGAAGGTGGATTTGATTCGCCGCCACGAAGTCTTCGGCGCCATCCAGCAGCGTAGCGAAATTTTGAACCTGCTGCGAATGCTTCAGCAAAACCCTCCTCAATCCGTATGTGAAATCGGCTCTGCATCTGGAGGGGCCGTTATACCTGCTCAGCCAGGTGTGCGCGCCCGATGCAATCCTGATCAGCGTCGATCTCGCCTTGTCCCAGGAACGATGCCTGATTCACACCCGCTTTGCGAGAAAGAAACAGCGAGTTCGTTGCCTGCCGGGAGATTCCGGTGCTCCCGAGACTCTTCAGCGCGTGCGCTCGATACTCAATGGCAAGTCGCTGGACTTCGTGTTCATCGACGGCGACCACGCTTACCAGGGCGTGAAAGCTGACTTCGAGAATTACCGTCCGCTGGTACGCCCCGGCGGCCTGATCGCCTTTCATGATATTGTTCCCGATTTCACCACTCGCTACGGCAAACCCACTGCGTCGTGCACCGGAGGCGTCCCCGTGTTCTGGCAGGAAATCAAGACCCAATACAAGACCTCGGAATTCATCGAGGAGCCCCGAACAGGACGGTTTCGGCATTGGCCTTGTATACCTTTGACCCTACCCGCGGCAGCGGATGCCGGCTCATCTGTCACTTTTGAGGGGTTCCAATTCGCCAGAATGCCTGTAAAATGGCCCTCTTGACGACCGACACGCAAATTCGGCCTAAGGAATCGCCCGCCGTCGCGCGCGACGCAGCTCCCGTTGTCTCCGTTTTAATGCCGACGTACAACGGAGAGCGGTTCCTGCGCCCGGCCATCGAGAGCATTCTCAATCAGACTTTTCGCGATTTCGAGCTGATCGTCATCGATGACGGCTCGCGCGACCAAACTGCTGAAATCCTGCGTGAATTTGCCGCTCGCGACAATCGCATTCTTGTGCTCACCAATGAGCGCAATCTGGGAATCGCCGCTGCCACCAATCGTGGCCTCGCCGCCGCCCGCGGCGAGTTCGTGGCGCTGCAAGACCACGACGACATCTCTCTGCCTCACCGGATTCAAACCGAATTGGAGTTTCTCCATTCCCATCCCGAGATCGCTCTGGTCGGATCGGCTGCGACGTTGATTGACGAGAACGGCGTGGCCTATGACAGATTCGTCGAGGTCACGGAGGCACCTCGATATTAAGTGGGAAGCTCTTTTCCGCTGCCCCATCAGCCACACAAGCGTGATGATCCGGCGCCGCGTGCTGTCGGAGGTAGGGGGTTACTCGCTCAGTCCGATGCTGAAGGTTGCCTCTGACTATGACCTGCTGTCGCGCATAGTGATGCATTACGAAGTGGCAAATCTCTCAGAGCCTCTGGTGAAGTGGCGGAGACATCCAGGGGCAAGCATGATTTCCAACGAGGCGGGATTGCGATCCGGCGTCGAAGACGTTTCACTACGGAACATCGTGGCGCTAAGATCGCGGGAAGAAAGTTCAGCCGAGGAATCGGATCGAGAGTACTGCTACTTGGGAAGCCGTGCGTTTCTCTGTACGCCATCAGGCCAACTCCCAGGACTTCCTCCCGAACAAGTGATCGCTGGCCTGCGATTTCTGTGCGATCTGCAGGACACCTTCTGCCGAAGTAGCGACTGCTCGCGCACGGCTGCAGCCCGACTTCGTAGGCGGCTAAATAGAACCTGGGGCAAGCACGCGTTAGCCCTCGCGATCCGCGCGCGCTGGGGCCTGGTTGCCAGGGGACGGATCTTTTTCGAGGGCGCTCGGATGTTGTCCGTCGCGGCATACGGTGGCATCCCAGCGCCCACGGGAAGACCCGAGTGAGAGTGACCTTTGTATTACCCTGCTACCCCGTCGCCCCTATAGGCGGGTTCCGCGCTGTCTACGAGTACGCCAACTGGCTCGCGGCCCGCGGACACGACGTGGTAGTGGTGCACCCACGGGCAACCCGACACACGCCACCGCAGAGGGCTGCTGGCGCTCTCGATTTCGCCCGCCAAGCCAAAAAACGGCTTACCGAGGTTCTTACAAAGCCCACGATCAACTGGCAAGAAATAAACACCCGCGTCAAGCTTCTCTTTGTTCCGACCGACAGCCCGCGCCATTTTCCACGAGCCGACGCGCTTTTCGCCACCTCGTGGCAAACCGTCTCTGCCGTTCTGGAGAGTGAACCCGAAAAGGGAACGAAGTGCTATTTGATCCAACATTATGAAACTTGGGAGGCCGCGGGCGCGGTGGTGGACGCGACTTGGCGGGCTCCCCTCTACAAGGTCGTAATTGCGAAGTGGCTGCTGGGCGTCGGCCGGTCGTTAGGCTGCCGGGATGTAACCTACATACCCTACGGCATGGATCGGAGTAGATACAGGTTACTGGAACCTATCGAGGGTCGTCCACGGAGAATGTCAATGATGTTCTCACATATCCCGTTCAAGGGCTCTCGTGACGGAATCGCAGCGTTGGAGATAGCGAAGAGGAGATACCCGGGAGCGAGCGCCATTCTTTTTGGTACGCCGGCGCGGCAACCTTCGATTCCCGGCTGGGTGGAGTACCACCAAACGCCTTCCCAAGACTTCATTGTGAGTGAGATTTACAACAAGTCGTCTGTTTTCGTTTGCCCCAGTTTATCGGAAGGCTTCTTCCTGCCCAGCGCCGAGGCAGCGTGCTGCGGATGCGCCTTGGCCAGTACGGACAATGGGGGCGCAAGCGAGTATATCGAGGACCGCGTGACGGGTCTGCTCTCGCCACCCGGACGGCCCGAGGCCCTCGGAGAGAACATCTGTCTACTCTTGGGGAACGAATCCATGCGCCAGAAGCTTGCGACTGCTTGCAACAATTATGTTGTGCGGTTCAGCTGGGAGGAAAGCGCCACCGCATTGGAGAGGTTCATTGCGGAGGCCGTCGCGCGCGGGCGGCCAGCAGAGGAACAATTCGCCCAGACATGAGCTGCAACGCGCCAAAGCCGGGTGGCCCAAGCCCGACGGTCTCCGTCGTATTGCCGACCTATAACGGCGAACGTTTCTTGCGACCTGCAATTGAGAGTATCCTGAGCCAAACGCTTATCGACTTCGAATTAATCGTCGTTGATGACTGTTCAACCGATCGGACGCCGGCGATTCTCACCGAGTTTAAGGATGACAGGCTGACGGTTCTCCATAACAAACACAACCTTGGCATTGCCGGGGCGACCAACAAAGGCCTGGCGGCGGCCTCCGGCAATTACATCGCCCTGCAGGACCACGACGACATCTCGCGCCCACATCGATTGCAAACGGAGGTCGATTACTTAGACACTCATCCAGAGGTTGCACTGGTTAGTTCGGCCGCGACGCTGATCGACGATCAGGGTGTGGCTTACGGCGACTTTCCGCAGCCTACTGAGGAGATCGAGCTCAAGTGGCAACTGCTGTGGGCGTGTCCTATTCATCACACAGCGGTAATGGTCAGGCGGACGGCCATGGTCGAGATAGGCGGTTACAGCGAAAACCCCGATCTTCGCTTCGCCGAGGCGTGGGATCCACTGGCGCGAATTGCAATGCGGCACCCCATCATCAATCTTCCGGACAGGCTCGTGCTGTGGCGACGACATAGCGGCGCTACGTCGATCAAGAACCGGGAGAAGGCCATGCAAGCATGCGATGCGAATGTGCGTGAGAACATTTACAGGCTTGCCCAACTGTCGGCGACCGCGGATCGCGGAACTAGCGCAGCCGAGGGTACGAATTTCACATTTCGCTTTGAGGGATTGAAAGCATTCCTTTTCACTCCGGCCGGGCAACTCCCAGATCTGCCCGGTAGCCAGGTGCTGTCTGGATTTCATTTGCTTCGCGAACTTCGCGATAGCTTTTACGGCATTAACAATTTTGCCCCTATTGATCGGACAAAACACTCCCGGCGCCTCGATTGGACTTGGGGGAAGCATGCACTCGCGCTCTCGCTGCGAACGGATTGGGATTATCGTGTCCGTTCCCAAATCTGCCTCAGTGGACTACTAAGCCTTGGCAGTGCGGCGTTTGCAGGACTCAGGAGTGTCCGCGCTCTGGCGGCCAAGCCGCCCAGCGTAAGCAGGGAGAAAAAGTCTGGACAAGAAAGAGCTTAAGCGACGCATAAAGAGCTCCCCCGCTGTTATGTGGCTTATGGGAAACCTTGTTGTGCCCGCCGTCCGCAGTTATTTTCGCTATGCCCCAATGTGGTTTCCGAAGAGGATTTTTTGGAGTATTCCCGCCACGCACTTCTACGGTTCTGGAGCCGCCGAACCGTCGTTTCACCACCACGACGTCATTTGGCGTCAAACTCTCCACTACAACCTGGGACATGCTCGGAAGGCGCATTCATTATTTCGGCGTGTGGGAGCCCAATCTAACCCGCTGGATCTCACGTCGCCTTGCCCCGGGGGACACTTTTATCGACGTAGGGGCGAACATCGGTTACCACTCCCTCTTGGCCTCCAGACTGGTTGGTCGATCTGGGAAAGTGGTGGCGATCGAGGCGATGCCGGCAACGTTTTACTGCCTCGAAGAGAACATTCGACTGAATGCGAATGGCAATGTGCGTCCGGTCAACTGCGCGGTGTGGGGCCAGGGAGGAGGCCATCAGCCTGTACTCAGAATTGGAGCAGTTTGGTGTCGTGACCACTGCCGTACACGATTGGGCCAAGCAATGGCGGCTTACGAAAGAGGTGCAAGTTCGGGCGGCCCCGTTAGGGAGAATCGTCGAACCCGAAGAACTGCGGTCTGCTCGGATCATCAAGATTGATGTCGAGGGCGCGGAATGGCAGGTCATTTCCGGTTCTGGGGCCAGACGTTGCGAAACTACGCGACGACGTGGAGATAATTCTGGAACTCACGCCGGTGGCACTTCAAAGCTTGGGAAAGACCGTCCAAGACGTGTTGGATATATTCAGTCGGTGGGGCTTTCTGCCCTACGTCATTCACGATTCAGAACCAGCGTATTTTTCTGGGGTGGTTGGCAGGCCCAGAAGGCTCCATGAAGTGCCGGCAGAGCAAATTGATGTTGTCTTCTCCCGCGCGGATGCGGCCTTCTTGTGAATATCTTTTCGATCAAGTGCGTGACTTCTATGCGACCGCGTTCTACCGCCTCCTCAGATATCCCTTCGGCGCAAATGTAAAACCGAAACGCTGCTCGCGTTCGCAGTCCCACGCATAATCTTCCGGATGGCGCTTCTCATATTCTTCGATCGCCTCGAACGGCCCCTCGCCCCATCCCGGCAGCAGCGGATGCCCATTGATGCAGCCGTCCTCAACAATGAGATAGTCGCCTTTGGTGACGAACTGGCCGGAGCAGTTCCATCTCGCCCAGGACGTGCTTTTTGGTGTGATCGCTGTCGAGGATGGCGAAGACGGGGCCGGGCAGCTGGCGCCGCCACTCGGTAATGGCCTCCGCCACGCGCTGCTCGGTCGAAGAGCAGGTGAGGAATTCGATATTTGCGTCCTGGCGCGACCGCTCAAAAATGCGGCTGTGATCAACGTCGACCGAGAGCACGTGATAAGGCTTGCCCAGCGCGCACAGCAGATGAGAAAAATACAACGCCGATCCGCCGAAGCAACTGCCAAACTCAACCACCAGGCTGGGCTGCAGCTCGGTGAGAATTTCCTGGTAGTTCCAGAGATCGAACGGCAGCTTCTGAATAGGGACGCCGAGCCAGGTCGTCTGCTTCCAAAGATCATTGTTGTAAAACCAAGTACCGTAGGCGTTGCCGGCGCGACTGCGGGAACGGTCGCGCATGAACGCTGCGATCCCGGCACGCGCCGCTTTCAATTTGTTCTGAGATGGCATGGCGAGGGATTTTAGCTCGACTTCCTCCAAAAAACGCCGGTGCCATCGATCTCTTCGATCGGCTCCGTGACCCCGGCACGATTGCGAAAATCATGGACTGCTTGTTTGCAAGGGTCGAGGGCATGGTAGTCGTCGACGATCACGAAGCCGCCCGCAGAAACTTTGTGGTAAAGGGCATTGAAAATGTCCATGGTGGATTCGTAGAGGTCGCCGTCCATGCGTAGCACCGCGAGCTTTGAAACTGGAGCGCCGGCCAGGGTGTCTTTGAACCAGCCCTGGAGAAATGTTACCTGATCGTCGAGCAGATCGAAGCGGCGGAACGCGGCCTCCACTTCGTCCTGGGAGACGGCGAGCACGGGAAACACGGACGCGGACAAGTCGTACCGCCGGTCGGCTTCGAGCGAGGGCGCGGGCAATCCCTGAAAGCTGTCGGCCAGCCAGACGGTGCGGTCAGTGACCCCGTAGAGCTTGAGAATGGCGCGCATCAGAATGCAGGAGCCTCCGCGCCATACTCCGGCTTCGAGAAGGTCGCCAGGCACATTTTCGTGCAGAACGGTTTCCACGCAGGATTGCAGATTGTCGAGACGTTTGAGCCCGACCATGGAGTAGCCGATGCTGGGCCAATCTTTGCCGAGGGCTCGAGCTTGAGCATCGAAGGGGGCCGTGCGCAGAATTTTGTATCCGCGTTTGTTGAGCGCTTCGAACAACACCCGCTTTCTGCCCGTGGCATGGCGCGATCCGGATACACCTCCTGGTTGCTGCTTTCCGGATAGAGATAGCCGGTCAGACAGCGCTTCAGCAGGTCCAGGTAAAGGCCTTGAGCGGCGCTGGTTTCGTGGGTTTTGTGCGGCGCGGTCTCGGTTCCCATGGCGAAAGATTATACAGATAAGAAATTAGGCAGCCCTCGATTGGCTGCGGGCGAGGCATTGTTGCAAGCAATTGACCACTGAATCCACATGCTGCTCGTCGAACATGGAAAGATGACCGCCGCTCACGCGATGAACCTCAAATCCTCCTCGCAGCAGCGCGCGCCAGGCTTCATTGGGGCCGGCCCAATCATCGGATTGCAGGAACACAACATGACCGGTGTAGTGCCTTGGGATGGAGAAATAGGATGCGGTGTTCTCAATGGCATCGGGATCATTCAATAACCGGTTGCGGTTCACTTCCACACCCATTGCCTGCTGAGCGCGCCAGCGGAGAAGTTTCAATCGTCGCGCGATTGCGGTCGAGCGACGATAAGCGAAGCGCGGGAAACCCGTGACTCCTCCCTGCCACAGCTCGGAAAGCAGGAGTTCCACCTTGGTTTTCGGGCGAGCGGAAGAAAAGCGACTTTCGTAAAATGTGTTTCGGTCGTCCGGGCCGGGGACGTTGAAGACTGCCAGGAGCGCGACGCGCTGGCCGGTCGCCAACAGCTGTCTAGCCATTTCATACGCGGTGATCCCCGCGACGCACAGACCCGCCAGATAATACGGTCCGCTTGGCTGCAGGTCACGCAGATATCGAACAAGTTCGCCCGCCCCCTCCTCAATTTTGTAAGGGACGTGAAATCTCGCTGCTTCCGAAGTTGGAATGCGCAGTCCCAGCACCGGCTGGTTCGGCCCCAGACGATTCGCAGTCAGCAAAAACAAAGGGCCCGCGTCGACCCAGAACAGTGGTGGACGGGTACCCTGTGGTTGTAGGGGGGCAAATCCCGGGTGCTTCAATCCGCCCACTCCTGGTCCAGAGGTTTGGTCAACAACATTTGTAGCGGTGTGCACGGAACTGCTGAGCCTCTCCATAGCTTGCGCATTATCGTCGGCTGCTAGTGACGCAAGTTCGCCCGGGATCTTTGGCTAGCTTATAACTCGGCAGTGTGGGGGAATACAGCTCACTGCAAAGAGCACCCCGGAAGCACTGACTTCCGGAGCAGGCACATTATACCCCTGGGCCCGTGTTTCGGCTCGCAATTTCATACCACCCGAATGATGTAAGGCCTCATGGTTGTGAAAAAGCTTGCCAGTGTGAGAGCCTTATCTGCTGATTTTTGCGTCCGGCCAGCCATGAGTATCGTCTGACCATCAAGCGAGAATCAGAACGAACCTTCCCGAAGGATGGGTATGCCATTACAAGGATTGGCTTGCGCATCTGTCTCATAGGAGCAGCAAATCCGTCGAATAATCCCCGATTGCTTAGGGAGGCGGACTTGCTCTCGCAAAAGCACGAAGTTCGTGTGGTATGCGCGGGGTCAAGTCGCGCGGCAGCGGACGCCGACGGGCGTCTTTTGGCTGGACATTCCTGGAAACTAGAGCAGACCAGAGCGCCCGTGCGGACTGGTCAAAGTCGGAGGTCGGGGGCGCGGATTGGTTCCGGTCAGTGATTGTCCGGGGAAGACGTCGCATTGCCGAGGAACTATTTCCCTACTTCCGAACAGCTAGGCTAGCGGAAAACAGTTGTTGTGCGACCCTGGACGAACTGCGCCAACTTGCATCGGCGCAGTCCGCAGACTGGTTTATCGCCCACACCCAACCGGTGCTGCCAGCGGCCGCGTCTGCCGCTGAGCGATGGAATGCCAAGCTAGGTTTTGACTGCGAAGATCTACTGTCGGAGACTGGCGACAAGTTTTGCGAAGCCATCCGGCTGATTGAAGGCAAATATCTTGCGAAGTGCAATTACATTTCCGCGACCTCGCAGCAAATGGCGAATTTCCTGGTAGAAAACTACGCCGTGGCGGAGCCCTTAGTGTTGTATAACGTGTTTCCTCTTTCGTTGGCCGAAGGGGTTTCCCCGCCAAACCTGCGTCCATCCTATCCGCGTCTGCGACTTCATTGGGTGAGCCAAACCATTGGGGCAGACGCGGCTTGCAGGATGTGTTTGCCGCGTGCTCTGGTCTGACTGATCACGTCGAAATACATTTGCGCGGACAGGTATCGGAAGAGAATCGGACTGCACTGCTCAACGAATCGAACCGCTTTGGCGTAGCCTCCTGCTTGCAGTTTCATCCCCGCATAGATCACGATCAATTGATTCGCTCAATGGCAGGATATGACGTGGGGTTAGCTCTCGAGAGACCGGAGCATCGGAACTACAGTCTCACCGTTACGAATAAGGTGTTCACGTATATGCTGGCAGGATTGGCGATTTTGGCCACCGACACCCCCGGGCAGCGCGAGGTATTAAGCCAGGTGCCGGAAGCGGGAGCGTTGTATCCGGCAGGAGAAGCGAACATTCTGCGATCAACGCTTGAAGAATGGATCAAAGATCGTGGCAGACTCCGAAGATCCCAGCAAGCTTCATGGCAGGCTGCGAGAGCCAGGTTTTGCTGGGACCTCGAACAGAAAAAGCTGATTGACCTGCTGGATAGAATGTCGTAACCGGATTCGCGCGCAGTCCGGAGGAGTACGTTTAACGCCCAGGTGAGCAAGATGAAGCATAGAAAATTGTTGATTTCGACGTTTGCTTTTGTGCTGGGTTCGGTCGGCTTTGTGCCCTCGGCAAAGGCTGGTGCCGCGAATTCCGCTTCGGGACGTGCGCCGACGAACTTTGTGAACTACGGGCAAGCGGTTTCCGCGCAGGATATCGGCGTGGACTGTTCCGGAAACAACGACAGCGCAGGTCCGTTGAATGCGTTTACTGCTGCAGGGGGACTGGTAGGAGTCAAACTGATTTTCCCTGCGGGCACTCCGGGAACGCCTTGCCTGGTGAAGCTAGCAACCACCTGGCGAATCTATAACTCAACTTCGTTCACCATTGATGGCCAGGCGCGTTGCGGCCTTCCAGGCAATTGCACACGATTTGTCTGGGCCGGAAAAACCGGCGGCACGATGATTGATATGGAAGGAGTGTTTGGGTTCGAAGTGGACAATATTTCCCTGAATGCTGCGGGAACAGCAGGCACGGGTGTGATCGTCGACCAGAATTCCGCGAGCACGATTGCGACCTACGACGGCATTTTTCAGGGGGTACTTTTTAATGCAAACGCCAGCAATTCGTCCGGGCCTTTCAGCGGATGGGTCGGACTTTCCGTGTCTCCGTTAAGCCGTGCGAATGTGGCTGACATTCGGGTGATCGATTCCTCTTTTGAATGTATGAGCAGCGGTCCGGCCGTGGGACTATCGGCTACGGGCTGGCGCTAGCGCGACAACCGAGTGAGCGGTTGTTACGCCCGCGGTCATCAATCATTATAAAACTAGGCTTCGCCCTAGTACCGCAGGCTCAATGCCCACGCTTATTCTTCCACTCATGGAGTGCAGTCGTGCCTGAGATGGTAACCGGAATTCGCAACTTGCTTGTGCGACAGTTAGAGACCGTGCGCGACGGAATGCAAGCGATGTCTAAGGCGCAATTGGCAGAATACTATTCGAGAGAGAAGGAGATTGCAGGCTTAATTGAGACGCTTCACAACCAGCACGATTAAACGCTGGTATATTTCACCGCAAACATTCCGGTCAGAAAAAAGGTGGCCTGAGGGACGAAAGTCGCTGGCAGCGAAGCTATCCCATGACCACCATCCATGAAATGTGCAGAAACACTTTAGGATGATTGGTTCGAGGCCGACAATACAGTGGATATCGTAGACAGGGAGCGGGCAGTGCCTACTCATCTACTCGGATTTGCGACTCCTTAGGCAGCCACTCGGGGATGTAGCAACGGTTGCTGTCCCCCGCTTTGAATCAACTCGGAGCTGGGATGCGGAAACTGAGACGAACCCATTGCCTTTCGACTCAGGAGACGAAACCGCTGCTCTCAAACACATAGCTGGCGATACTGCTCGTTCGACTACATACAAATCCCCTGGTACGGTCTGCTGGCGGGAGAGAGCCAGGCGGAGAACAGCGAACCCGGCTATGGCCAGGGAGCTGCGGGCTACGGGAAGCGCTTCGGACGGTACCATCGAAAACTTCTTCACCGGCGCTATTTCTTCCTCCGTGCTTCATCAGGATCCTCGATCCGACATAACCCGTACGGTGCAAGAAGCCTCTTTTGCCTGACTGGTAAAAACACGGGAACTTCGATAAGGCGTTGGACGCCCGGCGTGTGTACATGGAACAGTCGCTGAAGATGAAGCCCGCTTCGGAGTCAACCCAATGACATCGTCGGGCTGGCATCGGGCTGAAATCCCGGTGTGGAATTCAGGCAGCCACCCTCAAGCGGCTGTGCGATATGAGGATAACGATGGTGGGCGCTATAGGATTCGAACTTGAGCCGGTTTGCGGGCGTGAGCGCAGCGCGAGCCCGCAGACGAAATCCCGAGCGCAGGCGAGGGACAGTCAAATGATGGTGGGCGCTATAGGATTCGAACCTATGACTTCCACCGTGTGAAGATGGCACTCTACCGCTGAGTTAAGCGCCCACTGTTTTCCATTCAATCATCAGGCCCAATTTCCTGCAACTCGCTCCGCCGTCGTTCGCCGGATTTCTTGCGGTCGCGCGTCAATCGCTCGTCTGTCGCGGTCTTCCCGAAACAAGTTTCGCCGGGTTGCGCGTCCGTGGTAGCCTTGGTTTTCACAAGCTCCTAAGGCGGCTTGTCGTGCCCGACTGATGCCCGGCCCATCCATCCCGGACAAGAAGTCCGTATCCCATTCAAATCAAGGGAGTTCCGGTGCTGCGTCTGGCGCCGCTCCGACGCAACTTTCCGCCCGCCAGCGGGTTCAATCCAATGTGGGCAGCGTAGCCATCGAACGCGGGTTGCTCGCCATGACCGGCTCAGTGTCACGGGCCGAAGCTAGTCCTGTCTTCGCTCCGGTTCAGGAAGCGACCAACGACGCCGAAGTCATGTTGCGGGTGAAAGCCGGCGATGACGGCGCCTTCGAGTATCTGGTGCAGAAGTATCGCCGCCCCATGGTCAGTTTCATGTATCGCATGTCGCATAACGCCGCCGCGGCCGAAGACCTGGCGCAGGAAGTTTTTCTGCGCGTCTACCGCTCGCGGGCGAATTACGAGCCGAGTGCGAAGTTCAGCACTTGGCTGTACCGCATTGCGACCAACCTGGCAGTGAATCATGCGCGCGACACGCGGCATGAGCGTCCGGAGAACACGGTCAGCATCGACGAGCCGGATCAAGAAACCGGGCTGACGGTCGATGTTCCCGATGGCTCGCTTTCGGCGGAAGAAAAGATCATGCGGCGGGAGCGGATGGCGGCGATCCGGCAGCGGGTGCAAGCCCTCCCGGAGCGGCAGAGGGTCGCGGTGCTGATGCATAAGTATCAGCAGATGGATTACCGGCAGATTGCGGAAGTGCTGAAGTTGAGCGAGTCCGCCACCAAGTCACTGTTGTTCCGCGCTTATGAAACGCTGCGCGTGCAATTGAAAGAGTTTGTGTGAAGGTGATTTATGAAATGCAATGAAATTTCCGAATTGATGCCCGAACTGGCCGCGGGTTTCGAAGCGGCGGCGCCTGAGGTTGAAAGCCATCTGCAAAGTTGCACGGCATGTGCCGGCAAGTTGCAGGAGTTCCGCCAGACCATGGCGTTGCTCGATGAATGGCAAGCGCCGGAGCCGTCTCCCTACTTCAGCACGCGGGTGATGGCTCGGGTGCGCGAAGAACAGGCCCGGCCGACGAGTTGGCTCTATTGGTTGCGCAAGCCGGCGTTGGCTGTGTCGTTGGGCTTGTTGATGGTCATGAGTGCGACTTTGATTCGTACCGACTACAGCGCTCGGGGTGTGCATCCGGGGCCGGATGTGGCCAATATCAGCGAGCCGGGCACGGCGGTCGGCGACCTTCAGGCGCTGGACAAGAACGGCGAAGTGTATTCAGATTTTGATTTGCTGGATGATTTGAGCGTGCAGCAGGACGTGACGGCGAATCCTTAAGCATGGCGGCAGGTACCATGACTGGGGCTGGAACCCGGAAACGAGGGAAGCTTTGCGGGGCAAGTCCATAACGGTGGGGTTGGCGGCGGCAACCATGATGTTGCTGCTGGCCGCGTTGCCGTCGGTGGCCCAGGGCCGCCGCCAGGAAGGCCCTCGCCGCGCGCCGCAGGCGGAGCGCCAGCAGCACCATGCCGGAGCGTGGTTGCGCCAACACCAGGGTATGCCTCCGGAGCAGCAAAGGCGGGCGCTGGAGAACGATCCCCGCTTTCGCAATCTTCCGCCGCAGCAACAGCAGCGCTATCGCGATCAACTCGACCGCTTTAACCGCATGCCTCCGCAGCAGCAGCAGCGCGTGCTGAACCGGATGGAAACCTGGGAGCATTTGACGCCGGAGCAGAAATCCCAGGCGCGAGCGTTTCATCAGCAGATGCAGGCGCTGCCGCCGGACCGGCAACGCGCCGTACACAATGCCATTCAATCTTTGCGCGCCATGCCTCCGGATGCGCGTCAGCGGGCGATTAACTCTCCCGAGTTCAAAAGCCATTTCTCGCCGGAAGAGCGGAACATGCTCGACAACGCTTCCAGGCTGCCGTTAGCCCCGGCCGAGCCCAACGAGCCGTCGCCAGAACCATAGTTGTCCCTCGAGAATTTCGCGTAAACTCGTTCAGATGGCTGTCGTCATCTCCATGCTCCGCGGGGTCAACGTTGGCGGGCATAACCTCATCAAGATGGAAGCGCTGCGTGCTCTCTATTCGTCTCTTGGGCTGCGTGATCCGCAAACTTACGTGCAGAGCGGAAATGTGGTGTTTGCAGTTGAGAAGCACGATCCGGTCCGGCTCGCCAAGCGGATCGAAGACGCGATTGAGGGAAAAATTGGATTCCGCCCCGAGGTGGTTGTTCGCAACGCTGCCGAGATGAAAGATGCGTTGAAGCGGAATCCTTTTGCCAGGCGCGCCGGAATCGAACCCGGCAAGCTGCTGATTAATTTTCTGACGGAAGCTCCCAGCGCAGAGATGCGGGAAGCCATTCTCGCGATCAAGCCGGCGACGGAAGAAGTACGCATCGATGGTCGCGAAATCTACATTTATTTTCCCGATGGAATGGGGCAGTCGAAATTCTGGCCCGCGATCTCACGAAAACTCAAGAAACCAGGGACGGGCAGAAATCTGAATACGGCGCAGAAGCTGCTGGAAATGGCGGAGAAAGTTGGACGATTGAAGCATCCCGAAACGAGGATTTCACTTTCAAACGAGACTACATGAATGGCTGCAAAGACAGTTGATTTCGTCCTACTCACGGCAGGTCTAATGTGTCTCGCTTTCGCCGTAGTAGCGCAGAGACGCATGATCGCAATGATCAATCGGCGGCGTCCTCCTCATCAACAATGGCCATTGTATTGGTGGGAATCCAAGCCCGCAGACTGGCGCGTCCAATATCAGGGCATGTACGCCGACCGGGTTCTGCCATTTAGCTGCAAATTGGCGTTCATCCTGTACTTGACGCTGTGGACGATTGACTTTGTATCCTTCCCATTTAAGTGAGCTTTATGTCGTCTCGAGGTGATCGGGACGTTCCATGCTATCTTCTGCTGATGCCCCGTCATCTTGCTTGCCTGCTCGCCGTCCTCGCGCTTTGCTCCGCCTGCTTCGCCGCAGATAAGCATTCCCCACCCGGCCCCATTCATCTCGATCGCGTGGGCGAAAAATGGGCGGAGAAAACTCTGCACAAACTTTCGCTCGAAGAAAAAATCGGGCAGCTGTTCATGATCCAGGTTCGCGCGCAGTTCATGAATGTGGACAGTCCGGACTATCGCCAGCTCCGCGATACCATGCGCAAGTATCACCTCGGCTCGTTCGCCATGACGGTGCGTTACGAGCCGCCGTTTCTTTACAAGAACCAGCCTTACGAAGCCGCCGTGCTGCTCAACCGCCTGCAAAAGGATTCGCACCTTCCTCTCCTGATCGCGGCCGATTTTGAACGCGGCGTGACCATGCGGCTGAACGGGGCTACCGAGTTTCCCCACGCCATGGCCTTCGGGGCAGCGGGCGATCCAACCTACGCCCAAGCTTTTGGCCGCATCACTGCGCAGGAATCACGGGCCGTTGGCGTGCATTGGAACTTTTTTCCGGTCGCCGATGTTAACTCGAATCCTGCCAATCCCATCATTAATACGCGTTCATTCGGCGAGGATCCCAAGCAGGTTGGCGAACTCGTGGCTGCATACATCCGCGCCGCTCGTGCCAACGGAATGTTGACCACCGCAAAGCACTTTCCCGGACACGGCGATACCACCACCGATTCGCATCTCGGGTTTGCGGCAGTCAATGGGGACAAGGCGCACCTGGAGTCGGTCGAACTGCCGCCGTTTCGCGAAGCGGTCGCGGCGGGCGTGGACGCGGTGATGGTGGCACATGTGACCGTCCCGGCGCTTGATCCGCAGCCGAACCACGTGGCCACGACTTCGCCGGCCATTGTTACGGGGCTACTGAAAGAAAGCCTCGGATTCAAGGGAATCGTCGTGACCGATGCATTGGACATGGCTGGGCTGACGCGGCTTTACGCTGACAATATCGGGCGCGCCGCAGTCGACGCATTTAAGGCTGGCAACGATCTGCTGATCATTCCCGCCGACCTCGATGCTTCCTACAATGCGATGTTGCAGGCGGTCCGCAGCGGCGAAATTTCAATAGCGCAGATCGATACCTCGGTGCTGAAGATACTGAAAGCAAAGGCATCGCTGAATCTGCAGAGGAATCGTGTAGTGGACCTGAATAAGTTGTCAGAGGTGGTTGGCCGACCCGAAAACCTGGCCACGGGCCAGAAGATCGCGGATGACGCTATGACTCTAGTCCGAGATAATGGCAAACTTCTGCCCCTGAAAAGTTCGGGAACTGCCAAGGCGGCGCTTCCGTATCAGAAGATGGAGGAGGTGCGTAACAATACGGTTGCGGTCATCTTCTCCGACGACATTCGTACCGACGCCGGACGGACGCTGGAGCGCGAGCTACGCGAGCGCGTACCCGACGTTGACCTGTTCGAGATCGATACCCGCATTGCGGCAGCGATGGCGGATGACATTCTCAAAGCGGTCAGCCAGGCAAATGCGGTGATCGCAGCAGTGTATGTTGTTCCGGTGGCGGGCAAAGTTGCGGCGGCCGCCGGCGGATTGACCAATTCGGTTGCGGTTGCCGATGCGAACGCGGTGCTTTTGGAGAGAATTCTGGATCAGGCGTCCGATAAGACAGTGATGCTGGCGATGGGGAGTCCGTACGTGGCACAGGAATTTCCGGCAGTGCAAAATTATTTGTGCGCCTTTTCGAACGCGGGAGTCTCCGAGGTGAGCGCAGTGAAAGCGCTGTTTGGAGAGATTGCGATCCACGGCCATTTGCCTGTGACGATCCCGGGGATTGCCGCTCGCGGCGCGGGAATCGAGCGTCCGGCGCAGGCCGCACCAGGAGGGACAAATCAATGATCCCCAAAGTTCTGGATAACAAGAGCAAGTTGCTCATCGCTGTGGCGTTCGCTGGATGGCTCACCATCCTGGCTTGCTCGGTGAACGTGAAGGACAAAGATCAGGCGGGCCACGACAAGGTGGATATCGAAACGCCGGTGGGCGGAATTCATGTGAATGAAGAAGCCGACGTGCGCGACACTGGCCTGCCTGTCTATCCCGGCGCACGGCAGAAACCCAAAACCAACGACGACAGCAAGAATGCCAACGTGAATATTTCCAGCAGTTTTTTCGGATTGAAAGTGGTTGCGATCGAATACGAGTCCGATGATTCGCCGGATAAGGTCATCACTTTTTACCAGGATCAATTGAAGAAATACGGGAATGTAGTTCAGTGCCGCACCGAGAAGCATGGCAATGACCTCTCGGTGTCGCTTAGCAATCAGGGGTCGAAAGAAGTGAAGTGCGAAGGCAACAACAGCGGCAAAATTGTCGAACTCAAGGTGGGTACGGAAGATAATCAGCGGCTGGTGTCGGTCGAGCCGGACGCGAAAGGCAGCGATTTTGCGCTGGTCTACATTCGGGCGCGTGGCAAGGAAGGCTCGATTTAGGAGAGGCTTATGAGACGGAGTCTATTGTGGTCATTCGCTTTTCTCGCGGTGCTCGCAGCGTTGTCGATGTCGCGGGCGGCTGCTCAATCGGGGGATACGAACGACGACAAGAACAAGAGCTTCGACGCTCACACCACCGTCGGCGACATGCACCTGGGCAGCGACGGCAGCGCCAAAGAAGTGGGTTTGCCGTTGTATCCGGGGGCGCGGCCGAAAAAGGACGATAAGGAAAACAGTAACAATGCAAATTTGTCCCTCTTCACTTCGGCCTTTGGATTCAAATTAGTGGCTGTGAGCTACGAGTCCGATGACGCTCCAGAAAAGCTGGTCGCGTATTACCGCGACAAGCTCAAAAAGTACGGCAACGTTCTTGAGTGCCGCACCAAGAAGCATGGCGGCGATGTCAGTACCCACGCCGAGGATGACGAGAGCACCAGCAAGTCGAAAGAACTCAAGTGCGAAGGCGACAACACCGGTCCGGTCACGGAATTGAAAGTTGGCACCGAGGACAACCAGCGCATTGTGGCGGTCGAACCCGCTGAAACGGGGCGGGGGGCGACCTTCGATTTGGTGTATGTGCGCTCACGCGGGAAACAAGGCGATATTTAGTTCGGCCCATGAATTCGCGTCGCAAAATTATCACCTACATCGCGACCAGCGCGGATGGGTACATTGCCCGGCCGGATGGAGATTTTTCGTGGCTGGACTGCCCCCATCCACCGAACCATTACGGCTATGAGGCGTTTATCAACTCGATTGACACGGTTCTCTGGGGAAGAAAAACATACGAAATCGGTTTGAAATTTGGCGGGGACAACCTGGGGATGGGGCCCGGGGTGAAGAATTACGTTTTTTCGCACAACCCACCTCAGGAGCCTCCAGCGGGCATTGAATTCGTTAAGGAGCCAGTCGCCGACTTCGCTAAACGCCTGCGCGCTCAACCCGGGAAGGACATCTGGATGATGGGCGGCGCGGCGATCATTGCGTCTTTTCTCGACCTGGGAGAGATCGACGAGTTCAGCATTCACGTCATTCCAATTTTTATTGGAGAGGGAATTCCACTGGTGCAGCCGAGGCATCGCTCGATTCCGCTGAAGTTGATTTCGACAAAGGCGTTTGAGGATGGGGTGGTGCATTTGAACTATGCTGTGGGCAAGTGACCTTGCCCTCCTTGCTCTCTACGCAATCGCTGCGTTAACTTGAGATTGCGTGGAACATCCATGTTACAAGTGCGGGGCGGTCATTGAAGAGGGAACCGCTTTTTGCCCGCAGTGCAATGCCCCGCAAATCCGCGTAGGATTCGGCGACAATGAGCCGTCGCCTCCCGGAGTTGAATCGCCCCGGTTCGCCGTTCCTTCAAGCACCGCAATTCAGTGGTCACAGGCGCTGCCCGCGGCCTCACTCGCCGGAGTGATCTCTGCGCTTTTGATGTTCATCCCGCTGGGGGCATTCGGTCTTGGCATGGCTGCGGGAGGAATTCTCTGTGTGCTCTTCTATCACCGTCGCAACCCTGCGGCGCAGATCACGCCCGGCATGGGAGCGCGGTTGGGCGCCGTTAGCGGCGCTCTGGGATTTGGAATCTTCGCCATCTTCACCGCGGTAGAAGTATTGGTCTTCCATAGTGGCGGGGAATTGCGCGCGGCCCTGCTCCAGGCGATCCAGCAATCCGCGGCGCGCAGTCCGGAGCCGCAGGCGCAGCAAATGCTGGAATACTTGAAAAGTCCTCCGGGATTAGCCTTGATGATGGGCCTGGGGCTGGCCATCATGTTCTTTGTTTTTCTGATTGTCTCCAGCCTGGGCGGAGCGTTGGGCGCGGCCTGATCCGGCGCCGAGGCAATCCGTAATCGTGCGTCGCGTGCCACGATGTAAGATGTAGACCGTGCGCATCGAAATTCTCGGTTCAGCCGCGGGCGGAGGTTTTCCGCAGTGGAATTGCAATTGCCGCAACTGCCATGCAGTGCGAAGCGGCACGTTTCGCGGCAAGGCTCGTACGCAAACTCAGGTTGCAGTTAGTGATTCTTCGAAGAGCGGTTCCTGGTTTCTTCTCAACGCCTCGCCGGATTTGCGCTTGCAAATCGAAGCCTCGCCTTGCCTGTACCCGCGTGAACGACGGCGCGATTCACCGATTAGCGGAGTGTTGTTGACCAGCGCCGACATCGATCAGGTCGCGGGTTTGCTCTCCCTGCGCGAGTTGCAGCCTTTCCGAATTTACTGCACCGCTGCGCTGCGCCGGATTTTACAGGAAGACAACTCGGTGTTTGGGATGCTGAACCGAGTGGAGGGCCAGGTTTTGTGGACGGAAATCGCGGCCACGGAGAGTTTCCCTTTGCTGACGATTGAGAACCGCGAATCGGGACTTTCTTGTGCGCTGTTTTCGCTGGGATGCCGCTATCCCCAGTATGTTTCTCATCAGCGCGCCGGGAAACTCAAAGCGGAAGAGGCACTGTTGGGAGCGATCGTCTCGGCAGATTCCGGCGGCAAGCTGGCGTATATGCCGGCAGTTCCGGTGATCGACCAGGCATTGATCGAGAAGTTGGATTCGGCGGATGTGGTGCTCTTCGACGGCACCTTCTGGAGCGACGACGAATTGATCCAGGTACAGGGAAGCGGCGCTACGGCGCGCGAGATGGGGCATGTGCCGGTTTCCGGCCCGGAAGGTTCACTGAAGAAACTGGCGGGATTGACGCGTCAGCGAAAGATTTTCGTTCATGTGAACAATACCAATCCAATGCTCGACGAATCTGGGGCAGAATATCGCGCGGTGCGCGAAGCCGGTTGGGAGATCGCCGAAGATGGCCGGAGTATCGAGCTGTAAGAATTCCAGCTTCCGCTCACGAATCCATCTGCGTCTTCGACTGCAACCGCGCCTGAATATTCGCCAACAGTTGGAACCGCGGCCTCGCCTGCATCCAGAGTCGAAAAATCGCTGCCAAGTTCGATCACCGGAACCGCGGCGCAAGCCCGGTCGAAGGATTCGCGGGCTGCGGCCGCTGCCTTCAGGTTCGGGCCGACCAGCAACAATGAGGGACGCGCGACCCGCATAAGAATCAACGAATCGTGCAGGCTGCTGCTGGTATGAACGTCGTATCCTCCCTGCCGCAGCATCTCCCGTAAATAAGCCAGAACGTCGGCGTTCTGATCGATGCACAGAACTGGAATTCCCGAAGCCGCAGCTTGTTGCGGAGCCGACTTGCGCTGGTAAAACGCGGCAATCGCACTCTCTTCCGATGCGTGGGTCTCGAAAAGTGTGGTGAGGTTCGTCATCCTGAGAGTTTTGTGGATCAGTTCCGGCACATTGCACAACTTCAAATCGCCGCGTTGCTGGCGAGTGCTGGTTAGAAGGCGAACCATCGTTCCCAGGCCGCTGCTGTCGATGAATCCCACGTCGCTCAGATCGAGAACAAACTCTTTATGTTCGAGCATCATGCCGGTGACGTGGGCGCGCAGTCGGTCGGTTTCGCTTCCTGCGACAATCCGTCCACTGCAGCGGATCACCGTCACTCGTCCAACTCCGCGCGTATCCAATGAAAGCAGCACGGCGCGCCTCCTTGTGTCACTCCGATAATGAGTTCGCATTATGCCGCAGAACTGGCTGGCAATCAAGCATTTAGAAGAGCTGCCGCGAGTCGTCCTCGAATGTCTCCAATTTGTAAAATCATTGTCAACATTTCGTATAACCTCGCGAATATGCGGCATCTTGATAGTAAGCTGATCGGGTATCTGCCGGGAGTTGCGGCGCAAAGGAGCTTCAAGTGATACACGTTGAAACCAGCCGTGAGAGTGTCGAGCGAATCCCGAGTAGTTTGCTGAAAGATCCCGCGAAGGTGACGCAGGGATCGAGTGCGATGGAACGGATTCTGGTGGTCGAAGACGACCACGCGGTGCAGAAGGCCCTGAAGCGCCTGTTTGAAAGCGAAGGTTTCAGCGTGGAGATTAGTCCTGACGGCAAGGCAGCGCTCGATGCATTTCGCCGCACGGTTCCTTCGGCCATCGTGCTCGATCTGCGCTTGCCGCTCATGTCCGGACGCGATGTTTGCCGCGAAATCAAGCAGCAATCTCCCTCGGTCCCGATCATTGTGCTGAGCGCCACTACCGACGTCTCCGATAAAGTTCTGCTGCTCGAATTGGGCGCCGACGATTATGTCACCAAACCGTTCAGCCCGCGGGAATTGCTGGCGCGAGTGCGTGCGGCGCTGCGGCGCGCGGTGCGCAAAGACTCGGACGAAGTGGTCAGCTTCGACGGCATTTCCGTGGACTTCACGAAAATGGAAGTCAGCCGCGACGGTGAGCTGGTGGTTTTAACTGCGCAGGAGTTCAAGACGCTCAAGTTTCTGGTGCAGAATGCGGAGCGGGTGATCTCGCGGGATGAGCTGCTCAATGAAGTCTGGGGCTATCAGAATTATCCGTCGACGCGCACCGTGGACAATCACATTCTGAAGCTGCGGCAGAAACTGGAGCGCGACCCGGCCAATCCCACACATTTCCGCACGGTTCACGGAATGGGTTACAAATTTGTGCGCTAACAATTAAGAGAGCGGAGCCTGATGAATCTTCGACTGCGCACCAAGTTTCTGCTCTCCATGCTGCTGATCACGGCAGGTCTGACCTCGACCAGCCTTCTGCTGGTGCGCCGCAGTGTCCAGTCGCAAGTCAAGAAAGAAATCTTCTCCGACCTGCACAATTCCGTCAGCACTTTTCAGAATTTCCAGCGTGAGCGCGAGTTGACCCTGACGCGCTCGGCCGATCTGCTGGCTGATTTGCCCAATCTTCGCGCGTTGATGACCACGCATGATCAGGCAACCATCCAAGACGCTTCGACCGATTTGTGGCGGCTGGCCGGAAGCGACCTGTTTGTCCTCGCCGATCGCGACGGCAGAATCGCGGCCCTACACACGACTACGCCGGGTTTTTCGCGCGAAATGGCGCAGCAATCGCTGGGGATGCCGCCCAATCTCGATGCACAATGGTGGTTCGGAGGGCAGCACCTTTATCAGGTTTTTCTTAAGCCCATCTATTTCGGGCCAGCTTCGGAAGACCGTCTGTTGGGATTTCTGGTGATTGGCTACGAGATTGACGACAATGTGGCCTCGCAGGTCAGCCGAATTGCCGCCAGCCAAGTAGCGTTCTGGTATGGCGACACGATCGTGCGTAGCACCCTCGATCCAACCCACGAGGCCGACCTAGCCAGGCATCCGGTGCTCGCCATGCCAGGCGTGACGGATCCCGAAGAAGTGCAACTTGGAGATGAGCGCTTTCTCGGGCACGTCGCTCGAGCTGGAACCGGGCCATCATCCTTCTGCGCGTCTCACCGTGCTTAAATCGTACGACCAGGCGACCGCGTTCCTCGACAGCCTGAATCGTCTGCTGCTGGCTCTCGGCTTGGCGGCAGTGATCGGCGGCAGCGCCCTGGTATTTTTCATCTCCCATACGTTCACTCGTCCGCTCGGGAACCTGGTTGCGGGCGTTCGCGCACTGGAAAAGGGCGACTTCCATTACGCGCTGGATGCACGCGGTGGAGACGAAGTGGCCGAAGTGACCGGCGCGTTCAATCGAATGCGCGCCAGTCTGCTCAAGACTCAGCAGGAATTGCTGGAAGCCGAGCGATTGGCGACGATCGGTCGTATGGCCAGCTCGATCTCCCACGATTTGCGGCATTCGCTGGCTGCGATTGTGGCCAATGCGGAATTTTTGCTGGAAAGCCGGTTATCGAGCGAGCAGCGCGAAGAACTTTACCAGGAAGTCCGCATCGCGGTCAATCAGATGACCGAGTTGATCGACTCTCTGTTGGAATTCTCGCGGACTCGGGAATCGCTGCGGCCGACCTTCGGGAATGTCAAAGAATCGGTCGAGCGGATGGTGCAGGCCATCCGCAGCCATCCGCGGTTCCAGCCAGTGCGGATTTCCATTCGCGAGGAGGGCAACTGCTCGGGATGGTTCGACACCAAAAAGCTGGAGCGCGCGCTGTACAACCTGCTGCTGAATGCGTGCGAGGCAGTTTCGGGAGAAGACGGAAAGATCAACATCGAGCTTGCGCAGGATCCCGGCGGAATCCAGATTCGCGTGGCCGACAATGGGCGCGGCATTCCCCAGCCGGTTCGCGAAACACTTTTTGAGCCATTTGTCAGCTCCGGCAAGGAGAATGGTACGGGCCTGGGATTGACGGTCGTACAAAAGATCATTCAGCAGCGCGGGGGGACGTTAGTGTAGAAAAGACATCCGCAGCAGGAACGGTGTTTCGGATCAAACTGCCGCTTGCTTCGTCGCCTCGGGTCGAGGCGCCAAAGGAGAAGCCGGTGGAATCTTCGCCACTCGCTCCGCAGAAGGAGTCCCGCTAACCGGTTTTCGCGGCTGGCCAAATACCAGGGCGCAAGAAACTGGCTGATTTGGCTGCTCCGGGAGTTGGCTTGTTGAAAAATCCGTGCCCCAAGACTGTCCCAGGTTGAAGTAAGCTGTCATTCCAGTATTACAGTCTTCCTCGGGAGGCACGTGTTATGCAGCGGATCACCTTGCCAGTTTGGCTGAGAACGACGCTTGCCCTGGTGCTGTTATTGACGGCAATAGCTCCGGCGTGGGCCCAGGCTCCGGCCGCGCCAGCGCCCGCTTCAACTAGTGACGCCATGGTCGAAACCGTGCAGGAATTGCAGCGGCAGGTCCTGGAGTTAAAGGAAGCGGTGGCCGAGGTGAGGTCGGAATCCGCACAATATCGTGCGGAAACGGCGGAATTACGGCACGAGCTGGAAGCCATGCGCGCGCAGCCCGCTCCTGCCGCGGAGGGCGTCGTCGCTGCCGCCCCCGAAGCGGCGCCGGCAACGCCGCAGGAAGCACCGAAATCGCTGGCGCAACGCGTGGCTTCGCTGGAAGAGACAACGGATTTGCTGGACAGCAAGTTGAATGATCAATACCAAACCAAGGTCGAGAGCGCGTCCAAATACCGGTTGCGACTTTCCGGAATCGTGCTGATGAATCTCTTCAGCAACCGAGGACAAACCGACAATCAGGACTTTCCCAGCTTTGTGACCGGGCCAAACGTCGGAGGAAATTTTGGCGCGACGTTGCGGCAATCCGAAATTGGGTTGGAAGCCTTCGGCCCCACGCTCGCCGGCGCCCGCACCTCGGCCGATGTGCAGGCGGATTTCTCGGGTGGGTTCGCCGACACATGGAACGGCGTTAATTCCGGGATTTTCCGCTTACGTATTGCCTCGGCCCGCCTCGATTGGGAGCACACTTCGATTGTCGCTGGGCAGGATGATCTCTTTATATCGCCGCTTGCGCCGACATCTTTTGCTTCTCTTGCCGTTCCGGCCTTTAATTACGCTGGAAATCTGTGGGCGTGGACGCCGCAAGTCCGGGTCGAACACCGCTTCGATATTGCGGACAAGCAATCGATCATGATTCAGGGCGGCATTCTGGACAACCTTGCTGGAGAGTTTCCGGCGAACTCGTATTTCCGCGCGCCCGGTTCCAGGTGAGCAATCGAGCCAACCCGCGTATGGCGTGCGAACTTCCTGGACGACCAGTTTTCTGGGCCGGTCTTTGACGCTCGGCACGGCTGGCTACTATAGCCGCCAGGAATGGGGGTCTGACCGCTATGCGGACGGGTGGGCAGGGCTGGCCGACTGGGAAATTCCGCTGACGCACCGGCTCGCGCTTACTGGCGAGTTTTACCGCGGACGCGCTATCGGCGGAATTGGCGGCGGGATCAGTCAGAGCGTGGTGTTTGACGGTAATCCGGCGCTTCCAACCACCAGCCTTCGCGGACTGGATTCGATCGGTGGCTGGTCACAGTTCAAATTTCGCTTGAACAGCAAATGGGAATTTAACGCAGCGTTCGGTCTGGACAATCCAACCGCGTCGGAACTCCGCGCCGGGGCCGCGAGCCAGGCTTACATCGGGCCGCTTCTGACGCAGAACCGCAGCGGGCTTGTAAACTTTATTTACCGGCCACGTTCCAATCTGCTGTTCTCGTCGGAATACCGGTTCCTGCAATCGTTTCCTCTCTACCAGGGGCCGAACGACGCCGAACAAATCAACATAATGATGGGAGTCTTATTCTGATGATGAAGCTGTGTCGGTGCCACGCGGTGTGTCTGGCGATAGTGATGTGCTGCACTTTTGCGCGGGCACAAGACGTGACAGTCACGGCGCGGGTGAGCGTGGCTGCAGCGAAAAAAGCCAGGCCCGCGATGCCGGCAACGCCGCCATCTGGCTCATACCGGCGGAAGGAACGGTCGTGCCGGCACAGGCAGGTTCGGATGTGCATCCACGCCTGGTGCAAAAGAACAAGAGCTTCGAGCCGCATGTGCTGGTGGTGAAAGTGGGGGCCAAGGTCGAGTTTCCTAATCGCGACCCGTTTTTTCACAATGTATTTTCGTTGTTTGAGGGCAAGCGCTTCGACCTCGGTCTCTACGAAGCGGGCAGCACCCGTTATGTGCAATTCGATAAGCCGGGAGTCTCTTATATCTTCTGCAACATTCACGCCGAGATGAGCGCAGTGGTGATTGCAGTCAACACTCCTTACTACGCGGTGTCGAACGCGGAGGGCGAATTGGTGATTCCCAACGTCGTCCCCGGGCACTACACGCTCCACATGTGGTACGACGGCGTTCCGCAGGAAGCACTCAACGCTTTGAGGAGAGACGTAAGGGTCTCCGACGCGAACTCTACACTGGGAGTATTGCGCCTGCCAGCCGCGACTCCCGCTCCGCCGCACAAAAACATGTATGGGAAAGACTACACTCCGCCCGCGCCGGGAAATCCGGCTTATGAGCATCCGTGAGCAGTCGGCATATGGCGAGTTGTAACAAAAAATTTACAAATGCGTGAAATCTGCGTGACAATTTCCCGCCGCTTCGGACCGTAGACTTACGGAAAGGTGAACGGGTGATCCGCTGCTGGCCCGTTCCCGGTGAGAGGTCGCCGGGACCTCGCTCCCTAACGAAAAGTTCCTTCTTCCACAGGCGGGCTGCTGCACCGGCCTGCGTCTTTAGGTTGTGTCTAATCCCAATCGCGCCCAGACTAGCTTGAGCACGGGTAAAATGTTCCTGCGAGTATTGGGATTGATCGCAAAGAAGGACGATCCATGGCACTGTCTGTTCCGGAAATTCTCACTAGCTACAACGATTCGGCGCCACTTTCCGAGGCGTCGACCATTCCTGCGCCCTGGTATGTTGACCCGCGTATTGCGGAACTGGAGAACCGAGACCGTCTTCAGTAATACCTGGCAGATGGTCGGGCGGGTTGACCGGGTAGAAAAGCCCGGCCAATTTGTGACGGCCAACGTCGCCGGCGAGCCGATCGTCGTCGTGCGCGGATATGATGGTGTCCTGCGCGGCTTCTATAACGTTTGCCGTCACCATGCGGCAGCGGTTGTGACCGAGCCATGCGGTCAGGCTTCGATTTTGCACTGTCCATACCACGGCTGGAACTACGGACTCGACGGTTCGTTGAAGGGCATGCCGGAGTTTGAGGGAGTGAAGAACTTTGAGCGCGAGAAAAATGGCCTGGTTCCGGTGAAGGCTGAGACGTGGGAGAAATTTGTTTTCGTCAACCTCGATCCGCAGGCTGCTCCGTTAAGCGAATTCCTGGGCGGACTGGTGCAGCGCGTGGCGCCACTGAACGTAAGCAAGCTGCACTATCTCGACAGCCGGGTTTACGACATCGCGTGCAACTGGAAGGTATTTATAGATAACTATCTCGATGGTGGATATCACGTGCCGCATCTGCACCAAGGTTTAAATTCGGTTCTCGATTACAAGCAGTACACCATCGAAAACGAAGACCGATACTGTCTGCAGTCCAGCCCGATGGTTGCCTCGAATGAAGACGCCGCGACCGGCGCCACCCGGAAAGGAGACCGGGCATGGTACTTCTGGCAGTATCCCAATTTGATGATCAACTGCTACGAAGGCTACATGGATACGAACCTCGTGCTGCCAATCGATGTTGATCACTGCCGCGTGATTTTCGATTTCTATTTCGCCGATATCAGTGAGTCGCGCCGTTCCTACAACGAAGAAAGCGTCGCAGTCGGCGCCCGCGTGCAAGATGAAGACTTGGGAATCTGCGAAGCGGTGCAGCGCGGATTGAAGTCGCGGGCCTATGGCGCAGGCAGGCTTTCAGCGCGCCGCGAAGCGGGCGAACATCTGTTCCATCGGCAGCTGGCGGCGGATTTGAAAGCGGGGGCGCAACGCGTGAAGATTGCAGCGGATTAGTTCGATCTCAATGCACGCCGCTGACGGTGTAAAGGTGCCGAAAGCCGCAGACGATAGTCGTATCCGTAGACAGTGCCGTCCCCGGTGATGATCGGAGGGTCCGGCTGAACGCCCCCGATTGGCGGAATAGCGAGATCCCGCCATGCCGCGCGGGCTCCTGAAAACGGATTCACCTTGTCGATGTGGATCGAACTGGAGTTGCCATTGAGTGAGCCGACGTAGAACTGGTCGTCGTTGGCTCGATCCCAAAACGATTTCGTTCGGCTTCATTCCCTGAACATCCTGCTTTGTCCCGTTCTCCAACGAAAGCAGAGAAATCTTGCGATAGTCGCCGGCGATGATCCTTTCGCCAACGATCACCCATTTATCGTCGGGAGAAACAACGAAGCCTCCAAGGCCCTCGGGGGTGAGCGGACGGGGAGGGCCGCCGTCAATGTCCTGCAGCCATGCCCTTACTCGATGACCGGTTTCGGCGCCGATGTAGACGACGCGTTTGCTATCGGAAAGAAAAGTTGCGCCGACGTACGGCGCAAGATTCGGTGGAGTGAGGCGGCGCGCCTGTCCCGGGCCGACGGGGAGCAGCCACATTTCGTCCACAGGGCGCGCCAACTTCTGTCCTAGCGCCCAGCGTTTATCGGGCGAGATGGCCAGACCGTAACCTTCGCCGATCGGAATTGCGGGCGAGCCATCCACATCGCGCATGAATATCTGATAGTTCTGCGACTCTCGGCCTTCCTCTTCGAAGAGAATGGTCTTGCCGTCGCGGCTGATGTCGCGCAGATAGCCGAAATCGAGCCACGAGAGATCGCGCTCAGAACTCCCGTGCGTGGAGAGAACGATTCCCCTTCGAGCGATGCCTTGCTCGACCAGAAGTTGTCCGCTGGAGGAGATATCCTCAATGTGCATCCGCCCGGGGACGGAAAACGGTGCACGGCTCTTTCCCGACAAGGTGAGAGTGCGAATCTCTCCCGATTCCAACGGCGAAGTGAGCCAGATTTCTTGTCCCGAAGGATTCCACGCGAGCCCTTGTATGCTTTCGTAGATTTCGCTGGCGGCTACTTTTTCCCCGGTAACCGAAGGATGACAGCGCTACCACGGTCGTCGCCCGGCGCGTCGTGAGTGATGAAAGCCAGATAGCGCCCATCCGGTGAAAAACGAAGATTATCAACGGCCGAATTCCGGTGAAGAATTTTTCCGATCGGATATTCGACTTGGCACGTCTGGTCCGCGGGAATGTAGCGCACAATCGCGAGCGCGGAGCCATCCGGCGTAAAGTCGGCTGCCTGAATGTTTTCGATTTCCGGCTTGGGGGCGTTACTGGCATCGGTGGTGCGGGCGAGAGTGCCGGGCGTGAGCAGGATCGTCAACTCGGTTGGAGAGAGCGCGACCGCAATCTCGCCGTGTTTGGAAACCGCCAGCAGCCGGGCATTTCGAATGCCGAGCGCGTGTCCGCCCACAGCGTTCGCCGCAACCGTGTAGAGTTCGGGTGCCGAGCCTTCCCACGCTGCGGTATAGATGATGCTCTGACCGTCTGGAGTAAAGCGTGCGTTGCCCAGGTTTCCCCGGCGGAAGGTGACCTGGTGGAACTGCGATCCCGAGGCGGACCGCAGAGCGGCGGAGATTTTCCAGCCGCCCACAGCTGTTATCGCCAATAGCGCTGCAAGTCCGGCCGCGTACCACCACCGCGGACGTTCCTTAACTTTCGCGGCACTTAAACTCCCCGTGCCGGTTAGAGTCGTCACCGACTCCAAGTCGAACGCCAAGTCTCTTGCCGACTGAAAACGCTGCTCGGAAGCTTTTTCCAGGCAGTGGCGCACGATGCGATCGAGAGCCGGAGGAATCTGCCGCCCCGATTCGGCGAGCTCCGGCGGATCTTCTTGCAGGATTGCGGCCATCGTATCCGCCGTGGTGTCCCGCTTGAAAGCGCGCTTGCCGCTAAGCATTTCGTATAGAACCGCGCCAAAGCTGAAAATATCGGTCCGGCAATCTACGGTCGTGCCGCGAATCTGCTCCGGCGACATGTAGCCTGCGGTGCCGAGGACGGTTCCTTGTTCCGTGACCGCGTTGGCCGCCAATAAAGTTGCTGTGGCGGCGTCCTGCCCGCGAGCGTCGGCGCTGTCCACAGTTTTCGCCAATCCGAAGTCAAGAATCTTTACACGGCCATCGCGCGTGACAAATACGTTTTCAGGTTTCAAATCGCGATGCGCGATATCTTTTCCGTGGGCCGCGGCCAGTCCCTGCGCGATCTGTATCGCGTAGTCGATGGCTTTGCGTTGCGGCGGAATGCCGCGCAACAGGATTGCGCGCAGGGTCTCGCCTTCGAGTAGCTCGGACACCATGAACGGCGTCCCGTCGTACTGTCCGATATCGTGAACCGCCAGAATGTTGGGATGGTTAAGTGCAGCGACGGCGCGGGCTTCCTGTTCGAAGCGCCTCAACCGGTCGGAGTCGGACGCAAGCGCCGGCGGCAAGATTTTCAACGCGACTTCGCGCCCCAGCCGGGAATCGCGGGCGCGGTAAACTTCTCCCATCCCGCCGGCGCCGATGAAGGCGAGGATTTCGTAAGGCCCGAGTTTGACTCCCGGTGCTAAAGCCATGACGCCGAATTATAGCTTGCGGCGGCAGTTCGGCGGTCACTTACCTGCGTCCAGCCCGTGGACTGCTTGACTTTGCTTTGCCCATCGTGGAAGGTTTAGCCAGCGGTTCGGCAACCACTGACAAGTGAGGCCCATATGATCCAATCTCGTCCAAAGAAGGCCAATCCCGGAAGTCCAACTTGCTCGCTGGCGAAGTCGCTCTTGACCTTCAGCCTGGCCTGCTTATGCCTGCAAAACGTGGTTGGAATGGCAATGCCGCCGATCAAAGAGACGCTGCGCGCGGACATTACTGGTTCGCCACAAACGGCCAAGTCCGTAGCCGATCGTCTTGCCGCTCAAAACGCTCTGTTCCAGCGGCAGTATGAAGATGAGCTCAGGGCTTCCCCGGAGAGCGAGACTGCCAGGGGAGACTACCGGGATAACGCGTTGCTGGATGATTACTCTCTGGCAGCCAGCGTGAAACAAAACGGGGTCGATCGCGCATATCGGGCCAAGCTCGCGGCCATTTCTACCGAGGGTTTTCCCGAGCAGGATCGTCTCTCGCACGACCTCTTGCTTCATGTTCTGGACAATCGCATAGCGGACTTCGAGCTGAAAGACTACGAGATGCCCATTTCGCAAATGCAGGGCATCCACAACAGCCTCGCGGATCTTCCGAATTCCGTGCCGCTGGATACGGTCAAGCATTACGAAGACTACATTGCGCGTCTCCACCAGATCCCTCGTGCATTCGATCAAACCATCGAGGTGCTCCGCCAGGGAGAAAAAGATGGATTGATGCCGGTCCGGATACTCCTTGAGCAGATCCCGGCCCAATGCGAAGGCACGATTGCCGAAAATCCATTCCTGGCCCCGACGAAGAAGTTTCCCGCTTCCATTGCGGTGGAGGACGCAGAAGCGCTTGACGGAAGAGATCGAGCAAGCGGTAAATTCCGAGGTCCTGCCGGCTTATCGCCGCTTCTCGGAATTCATCTCCAAGGAGTACGCTCCGCACGGCCGCACTACCATCGGACTTAACAGCTTGCCCGACGGCGCCCGCCGCTATCAGCAAGCTATTCGAGAGCAGACGACCACGGACATGTCCCCGGCGGAGATTCATGCGCTCGGACTTCGAGAGGTCGAGCGAATCAATGGCCTACTCAGCAATCTTGCTATCAAAACCGGCTACAAAGACCTGGCCAGTTTTCGCGCTGCCCTCAATAGCGAACCTAAATACATTCCAAAATCTGCGGACCAGATCGTCGAAGATTTCCGCCATTATGTCGACCAAATGCAGCCCCGTCTGCCGGAACTCTTCCGAGTGTTTCCGAAGACGCCGCTGACGGTGGAAGCTGCGCCTGCCTCGCAGCCTAACAATCCCACGCACTATATTTTCGGAACGCCGGATGGCAGTCGGCCGGCGCGCGTGGTGGTTGCCACCTCCAACTACGCACACCGCAAGCTGCTTTCCGACGAAACCCAGGCTTACCACGAGGGCATCCCCGGTCATCATCTGCAGATTTCGATTCAGCAACGGCTCACGGGCCTGCCGGAATTTCGCCTGCACGTCGTCAACAATGCATACGCCGAAGGCTGGGCGGTTTATGCGGAGGCGCTGGGGAAGGAGATCGGATTTTTCCAGGATCCTGCGTCAGACTATGGACGGCTCAATTTGGAGCTGATGCGCGCGGTTCGCCTGGTGGTTGACACCGGCATTCACTCTGAAGGGTGGACGCGTGAACAGGCTGTCGCCTATTTCCGCGAAAGCGGCGCTGGGGATGAGCCTACGATCCAGGCTGAAATTAACCGGTATATTGCCTGGCCGGCGCAGGGCCTTAGCTACCAGATCGGCAAGCTCAAGATTCTCGATCTCCGTAGTCGCAGCCAGCGCCGGCTTGGCACCCGTTTCGATATCCGCGATTTCCATGATGAAATTCTCAGCGGAGGAAGCCTGCCACTCGACATGCTGGAAGCCCGCGTCGATAACTGGATTGGCAGCCACCTTCCGGGTGGCGCTGCCAGATGAGCCCCGGATGGTCATTCTTCCGGCCCTATCCTGGATCTCTATCTTGTCGATACCAACACGGCTTTCATTATGGACGAAGGAGTACAGGTTAACATTGGTTTTCTAGAACCTCAGTCCTCCTCTCCATTCAACAACTCCTCCATCTCCGGCAGCTACTTTTTCGGCCTGGCGGAATCGCAGGCGGTAACCGCGGGCACCGTGAGCTCTGGAGTAGAAACTTCTGCCGGAAACGGCACGCTCACGGCAACGACCGACGACAGCCAGCCAAACGGCATGCTCTCGACTGGGGTCAATCAGGTATTCGCGCTGAACATCGCCGGCAGTGGACGCGCCACTGACGCCAGCGGAGATATCTACTACCTCATTTCTCCGACACGCTTCTTGACGTTCAACAGCACGGTGGTTGCCCCTTCGCTGCTCATCGGCGAGCAGTAGTTTCAAATGTCCAGCCCGTAACAAGCTGTTTTGGCTCCGAGTCACTGGTGGTCCTTCTGAGTCGTTTCCTTCCAGGTCTTCTGAGGCGATTTCGGGGGCCATGGTCACATGCGGAGGTGATTTTCGGCACAAGGTCAGTGTCGGCCATCACTGCTATCCACTTCGGAATCCCGTAATTTCAAGAGTGGTACAGGAGGGAACCCGTGTCCACAGCGTGGAAGTCCCGATATGCGCAGCGTACCAAGAGCCTTAAGAGCTCGGCCATCCGCGAACTGCTGAAACTCACCGAAAAGCCTGAGATGATTTCTTTTGCCGGTGGCCTGCCCGCTCCGGATGTGTTTCCCCTGGACCGTTTCCAGGAAGCCTGCCGCCGGGTGCTCGAACTGAGGGGCCACCAGGCGCTGCAATACAGCACCACCGAGGGCTATGAACCATTGCGCGAAATGATCGCGCGGCACCTGACCCGTTACGGCATCAAGGTCAAAACCGAGAATGTTCTCATCACCGCTGGCTCGCAGCAGGCGCTGGGACCTGATCGGGAAGCTGTTCATCAATCCTGGCGACCGGGTGCTGGTCGAGGCGCCGACCTATCTGGGAGCGCTGCAGGCGTTCAGCGTCTACGGAGCCGAGTACATCAGCGTGGAGAGCGATCAGGACGGCCTGCGCACCGAATTTCTGGAAGAGCCGTTGCGCCGGGCCCAAATTCATGTATGTGTTGCCGAATTTCCAGAACCCGGGAGGCACCACGCTTTCGGAGGGCCGCCGGCATCAATTGGTGCTCCTGGCCGATAAGTACGGCATTCCGATTGTGGAGGACGATCCCTACGGCCAACTTCGTTACGAAGGCGAGCACCTGTCGCCGCTGGTTGTGATTGATCGCGAAAACCTCCGACGCGACGATGGCTACTCCATCGGAAACGTGCTCTATCTAAGCACCTTCTCCAAGACCCTCGCGCCGGGCTTGCGTCTGGGCTGGATCGTTGCACCACCGGACGTGATCTCCAAGTTGGTCCAGCTTAAGCAGGGCGCGAAGCTGCACACTTCAACTTTCACGCAAGTGGTCGCTTATGAGGTAGCCAAGGACAATTTTCTCGACGAGCACATCAAGCTGATCCGCAAAGTTTATCGCGAGCGGCGCGACGTGATGCTCGAGGCGCTCAAGAAGTACTTCCCGTCAGAGGTGACGTGGACGCATCCGCAGGGCGGTTTGTTCCTGTGGATCACGCTGCCGGAGGGAATGGATTGCCACAGACTCTTTGACGTGGCCCTGAAAGAGAATGTCGCATTTGTTCCGGGAGATTGTTTCTACGCGGGAAATGGTTTTGCGCACGAAGGTCTGCGGCACTTGCGGCTGAACTTCTCGTTTGGGCAGCCGGACCAGATCCGGGAAGGCATCCGTCGCCTGTCGGTTGCGGTTAAGCAGCAGCTCCGGGAGTCTCGAGTTGCTGCGGGCTAACGACTTATCCTCCTGAGGAAAAGCGGGCCTGCTTCGGGTGAGGCCGGGGCGGGCCCGCTTGGGAATGGACGCTGCGGTAGAGCCCAAGGACTCCCCTCTGCCGGGCATAGTCTTTCGTCATCTGTCCTTCAAACCTCAAAACTTCCTACACTAAGGTTTCCCCCGCAAGTACGGCTCGCTCCGTCTAAGTATCTGATCTTTCAAGCTTTCCAGCGATAAGCATCGGATTGAGGAAGACTGATGTGGGCGAGCACGCGAAAAGCGAACTCGCGCGCTGCGTCATCTAATGTGGACGGCCGATTGTAGAAGGTCGGGATTAGAGGGAAGACGGTCGCCCCGGCGTCAGCGGCACGGAACATATTGCGGAGATGGATTTTGTTCAGCGGAGTTTCGCGCACACAAAGGCACCAGCGGACGCTTTTCCTTGAGGCAAACGTCGGCCGCGCGTTCGATCAGGCAGGAGGCAATTCCGTTGGCGATGCGGGCGAGGGTTCCGACGCTGCAGGGGATCACGATCATGGCGTCCGACGGGTACGAACCGCTGGCGATGTTGGCCCCGATATCGGCGTTGGACTGCTCGTGAATCTTGCGGCTGGCTTTTTTGAGGATCTGACTGACGAGCCGGTTGCGGCCGCGAAGGCCAAGCTCTTCGGCCAGCACTCGCAGAGCGCTGTCGGAGGCGATGAAGTTGACGATCTTGACCCGGTGATCGCCCTCGACCGTGAGCAGCAGGTGTTTGAGAAACATGGCCCCGCTGGCGCCGGTTGTGGCGATAGTCAGATTTTGCGGCGGATGGTTGGGCAAGGCAGCTCCCTGACGAATTTTGAGCATAGGGAGGCCGCGTAGGACAAGTCAAGCGGAAGCGGCTGGGCCGTCGACGCACGAGGAAAGACGCACAAGGTTTTTATGGCAGTCAGTAACACTCTCGGATCGCGGCGTAACGAGGCGCAGTTGCACGCGCTGGCGGGAGTGGAGCGCGAACTTCGCAGCTATGATTCGACCGGGCGTCTCAAGTACGTTCGCGATTTCAGTCAGGCGTTCCGGTCTTACGATTCCATCATCGATTCGCAACAACTCTCCGGGATGCTCAACTCGGCTGACATTATCCTGGTCGGCGATTATCACGCGCTGCCGGCGGCACAGCGCTATGCCGCTTCATTGCTGGAAGAACGCGCCCAGCCCGGCGACCGGCCGCTGGTGCTGGGAATGGAAACAATCTTCGCCCGCCATCAACACATTCTTGACGGATGGTGGCGCCGGGAAATCGACGAGCACGAACTGCGCGAGCGTATCCGTTTCGACACCGACTGGGGATACGACTGGCTGCCATTTTATGAACTACTGGTGACTGCGCGTGACCACGCGGACGCCATCTACGGGCTGGACTGCATGCCTCGCGAAGATATGCGAAAGATCGGGGCGCGCGACCGCCATGCGGTCGACAAAATTGCCGAGATTCGCGAACGCCATCCCGCGGCTGTAATTCTCGTGCTCTTCGGCGAGTCGCACTTCGCGCCCTCGCACCTGCCGCGTTTCCTCAAAGAATGCTTGCCGCAGCAGCGGGTTTTGACAGTGCTGCAAAATGTCGATGCTCTTTACTGGCGTGCCACCGGCGAGCGGCAGGAGCGCGTGGAAGCTGTGCGGGTCAACGATAATGTCGCGTGCGTCTTCAATTCGACGCCGCTGGAAAAGTACGAAAGCTATCGCCTTTATCTATCGAAGTGCGAAGGCGAGGCAGGACAGCCCGACCTTGTGCCCACGATCTATAACTTGATCGATAGCCTGTTGTGTTTTCTCGGCATCGACCGCTATTCGCCGCATAACACCACGCAGCCCAAGTTTCTCGTCGATCTCTTGCCCGAAGTCTATAGCGGATCGTCCGATGCCCGTTTGCGGCAGCTTTTGGCACGAGCGCAAGTTGAGCCCAAGAAGGTCGCAAACATGCTGCAGAAGGTGGAAGCCTGCGGCACGGTTTATCTGCCGACGATCAACGCGATCTATGTCCGCGATTTCCAGATGATGTACGCAGCCGAAGAGGCAGCACGCTTCCTGCATCACGCTTGCCGGGGGCTGCCGTGGCGCAAGAATGGCCATACTCCTCCGACTATCGATCCCGTGGCACCGCTTCCATGTTCGGTCGGTGGAGCATGTACTCGCGTACTTCGGTTCGCGCGTGCTTTACCCGGCGCGTCCGGCGGTGCGAAACGAGCGCGGCTGCAGCTTCTCACCCAAGTTCTGCCAGAGATTCATGCGGGAGGCGCTGCGTGGAGACCGGGAACAGTTCGACTCATCCGCGCAGGAATTAGGTTGCCGGCTGGGCAGCGAACTCTACGACGCTTACCTGCGTGGCAGCGTCAGTCGCACCGCGCTGCGGCGGCTTTTTCTCGCCCACATGGAGAGCCCGGGCGAAGCATGGAAGGTGCTGGAAGAGATCGTCAAGCGGGTCACGTCGAGCCGAAGAAAACCTTGTGCTTCGGTACGGGGCTAATTCCAGTTTTGCTGTTCGATTTCGAACGGCCTATTCCGAAGCGCTGATCTAGTTCTTCCTTTCGAGCAATCCATTGAACGCCGAATCCCGCGGCAAGCTTTTCGATCAGGTTCGCCGCGCGTCCCCGCACGTCCAGGCCAAGCGAAGCCTGGTTGTAAAAAAAAGGCGCGGCTTGCGCCGCGCCTCACCCCCGACCACCACACATCAGCTACGACTTGCTTGCCACCTGCAGATTATTCTGCACGCTGAACGCTCCGAACACCTGGCCCGCGCGAATTCCGGCGACATTCTTGTCCATCTTCGTGGCGACCGTTCCATACAGAGCCAGCTTGCCCCGGTTCACAATGATACGAATCGGTCGCGCCGGATCGATGGCATAGCGGCTCAGTACCGGGTCGCGGTAAATAACTCGTGCCGCCTGGATCCGAATGCGGTCGTCAAAAGGCGAGACCGGAGCGACGTAGATAGCGTTCACTACGTCCTTCACGCCGGGCATGTTGTAAGCCAGCCATAGCGCGGAATCGCGGTCAACGTCGGTTCTAGTTTCGCCGTTCAGCGTCACAACTCCGTTTTGCACGGACGCGGTCACGAAGTTGAATGTGTTCCCCTGGCCCATGCGGTCGTAATACAGCTTGCGACCAAGTTGGGCCGCGAGTTGCGGATCGGGCACCGTGGCGCCGGCAACTTCAATGAGGTTGCGCACACCTTGCACGTTGGCGACTTTCCGCACTTTATTCGCAGCGTCCAGCTTTTGTTGGTAAAGGCCAACGTCGCCGGTCAAGGTAACGATCCCATCCTCGGTCGCCGCCTGCACGTTCTGGAATTCTTTCTTCTCGGCCAATTTCTGCGTGGCCTGCGATTGAATTGCCGTATCGTAGCGCGCCGCGCTGGCCGTTTCCGCGGCGAAAACAAGCCCGGAAACGCTCAGGGCCAGTATTAAACCTAGAATTCGAAGAGATTTTTTCATTTCCATCCTCCCCTTCACTGCTATAAACCCTGACGCCCTCCAATAGTTTTACTAACTGGTTAGTTAATTAATTCGATGAGCGGCGAGTTGCCGAAAATCGTAAAGATTCGTATTTCTTGTAAATTATCGTAAGGGCTGGGGAGGTGCGGCTGCATAAATTTGCCTAAGGAGAATGCGATGAGCAATGGAGAAGATCAGGAATGCGGTCGTGGGGAGTGGCGTTGTTGCGGATTGTGGTTGGGATAATATTTCTGATGCACGGCGGGCAGAAGTTCTCCATGGGATTTCACAACGTCGCCGGATTTCTAGCGCCGCTCGGCATTCCGTTGCCGACCTTGTCGGCGATTGTGCTCACATTGGTCGAGTTTCTCGGCGGAATCGCGCTTATTGTCGGGTTGCTGACGCGTTACGCCGCGGCAGCGCTTGCGATCGACATGGCGATCGCGATTGTTACTGTGCACCTCAAGAACGGGTTCTTCGCTAACAAGGGTGGATTCGAATTGCCCCTGGTATTGCTGGCCGCCACAATCTGTTTGATGCTGAGCGGCGCTGGAGCCTTAGGCGTCGATACCCTTGGCAGCAAGACCGGATAGAAGCTGGGTCGACGGTTTCAGCGCTCGGCGCGCCGCGTCTTTGGGGCCTTCGCTTTCTTCGAAAACACACGCGCGAAAATCTTGTCGATGTTGCGCAACTGCCGCTTCAGATCGAAGGCGCGTTCGATCTGCTTGCGCGGCACACGGCTGGTGATCTGCTTTGTCCTTGCAGCACCAGATCGCGAAAATTCAGCTCTTCCTTCCAGGCATGCATGGCGTGGGCTTGCACCAGGCGGTAAGCGTCCTCGCGCGAAACTCCATGCTCCACCAGATCCAGCAGCAACTGACCGCTGAAAACCAGGCCGCCGGTGCTTTCCAGGTTGGCCTTCATGCGTTCCGGATAAACGAACATGGTATCGATCAGATTGGCCGTTTTCTGCAGCATGTAATCGACCAGCGTGGTGGAGTCGGGAATAATGACGCGCTCCACCGAAGAATGGGAAATGTCGCGCTCGTGCCACAGAGCGACGTTTTCGAATGCGGCTTGCGCGTTGGAGCGCACCACGCGCGCCAGTCCGCTGATTTGCTCGCAAGTCACCGGATTGCGTTTGTGGGGCATGGCGGACGAACCCTTCTGCTTTTCGCTGAAAAACTCTTCGGCTTCGCGGACCTCAGTTCGCTGCAGATGGCGAATCTCGGTCGCGATCTTGTCCAGCGTGCAGGCAATGACCGCCAGCGTCGCCAGATAATTGGCGTGACGGTCGCGCTGGATGACCTGCGAAGAAATCGCAGCCGCCTTTAATCCCAGGCGGGCGCAAATCTTCTCTTCCAGTTCGGGGCTGAGATGGGCGAACGTCCCCACCGCCCCGGAAAATTTCCCGACGCGCATGTCTTCCGCGGCGCGCTGGAAGCGTTCGATATTGCGCTGCGTTTCGGAATACCAGTTCGCGAGTTTGAATCCAAAAGTAATCGGTTCGGCGTGGACGCCGTGGGTGCGGCCGACCATGGGAGTGTCTTTGAACTCCCACGCCCGGCGTTCGAGCACGTCCGACAAGCCGCTCCAGGTCGGCGGCAATGATCGCTGACGCCTGGCGCGATCAGCAGGGCTTGCGCCGTGTCCACCACGTCATTGGAAGTCAGGCCGTAGTGGAACCAGCGCGCATGCGGGCCGACGATTTCCGCCACCGCGGTAGTAAATGCGATCACGTCGTGGCGCACCTCGGCCTCAATTTCCTGGATGCGCTGCAAGTTGAAGTCGGCGCGCTCGCGAATGGCTTTGGCCGCGTCTTTCGGCACAATGCCGGCCTCGGCGAGGGTCTCGGTCGCCGCGACCTCAACCGTCAGCCAGGTGCGAAAGCGGTTTTCATCGCTCCAGATGCGGCCCATTTCCGGGCGGGTATAGCGTGGAATCACTTAAGCCACCTTTCTTCAGCGGACTAGGGATTGTAAATGGAGCGGAACCCGGAAGGCCAGAAGCTCACTGGGGCGCGCGGCCACAGAAGGGCGCATCCTTTTCGCGCTGGTACTAATCTTATATATATCGTGATACGATGGAACAGCCTGAAAGTATCTTGATACGACATAAATTACCAGCATGAAGCACCGTCTCATTTCGGCGGATTATGAATCGCTGGCGGAGATGCGGTATCAGATCCGCCGCTATCTTCATTTTAGTGAAGAGGCGTCGCGCGCCGCCGGCCTGGAGCCGCGTCAGTATCAACTGCTGCTGGCCATCAAAGGCCTTCCCAAGGGAGTGCGGCCAAGGATTGGGGAACTGGCGGAGCGCCTGCAGATCCAGCACCACAGCACGGTGGAACTGGTGAATCGTCTGGCCAAGGGCGGCTATGTGCGCCGGCATCGTGACGGCGGCGACCGCCGCGAGGTATTGCTCGCCCTTACTCCACGTGGAGAAACCGTGCTGCGCAAGCTCTTTTTGCATCACCGCTCGGAACTTCGCCTGCGCGGCCCGGCCTTAGTTGCGGCCCTGCGGCGCGCCGTGCAGATGAGCCGGAACAGCAAAGAAGGGAAGGCGGCGGCAGAGCGTCGCCGAAAGTTAAGTCTCGATACATGAGTCTCGGCCAGACGCGTCACTTGACCGCAGCGAATATTTCACCAACTATGCCGGTCCCTCCGAAAAAACATTCTGCACCTCGTGAGCGATTGCTGGTCATCTCGTTGCTCGGTGTGGTGGTTGGCGGAGCCGGAGGGTTGGTCGCGGAAGGCCTGCTGCGCGCCATCAACTTTTTGACCGACTTGTTCTTCTTCGGCCGGCTCAGCAGCGCCTATCTTCCCCCGAACGAGGCCCCGCACCACTGGTGGATGATTTTCCTACCCGCTGCGGGCGGCCTGGCAGTCGGCCTTCTCGTGCAGTATTTTTCGCCAGAGATCAAAGGCGACGGCATCCCCGAAGCTATGGCCGTGGTGCTAACGTGCGGAAGCATTGTCAAACCTCGGGTGAGTTTCTTCAAACCGTTAAGCGCCGCGATCACCGTCGGCACCGGTGGTCCGTTCGGAGCGGAGGGGCCGATCATTCAAACTGGAGCGGCTTTGGGCTCCATACTCGGACAATTGATTCCCTCATCGCCTGCGGAGCGGCGGACGTTGCTGGCATGCGGGGCCGCGGCTGGTCTCGCAGGAGTGTTCAAAACTCCTTTTGCCGGCGCGATGATGGCGATCGAGTTGCTCGTGTTTGAATTTCGCGCCCGCTCGTTTATTCCCATCGCATTGGCGTCGGCGACGGGAGCGATGGTTGCGATGGGCTTCCGTGGTGGCCAGCCGGTTTTTCCGCTCGAGACCAACTACCATTTTCACGCGCCGGAGTTGCCGTTTTTCATTCTGCTCGGCGTCGCCTGTGCCGCGCTGGCCTGGCTGATGACGCGTACCCTCTACCTTTGTGAGGAGTTCTTTGAGAAACTCAAAATATGGTTCCCGCTTGTGCCCGCGCTGGGCGGATTGATCGTGGGCGCAATCGCGCTTTTTTATCCGCAGGTTCTCGGAACCGGCTATTCAGTCATTGCCGACCTGCTGACTGAGCCACACTCCCTGCACACGTTGGTCGGAATTGGGTTAGCGAAATTGGTGGCGTTTGCCGCCGCGCTTGGTTCGGGTGCGTCTGGCGGCACTTTTGCACCGGCGCTGATGATCGGCGGGAGTCTGGGGGCGGCCTACGGAAAACTGGTTCATATGTTCGTACCCAATTCCTCAGCGGTGGGTCTTTATGGGATGGTCGCGACCGCGGCCTTGTTCGGCAGTGTGTATCGCGCCACGCCGAGCGCAATTCTGTTCATGCTGGAAGTCACGGGAGCTTACAACGCATTCTTGCCGGTTTTTCTAGTGGCCGTAGTGTCGGACCTCGCGGTGCACTACTTCATGAAAACCACCATCAACACCGAACGCCTGGTGCGGCGCGGCACTCTGGTTCCAGATGCATACACCGTCGATCCCATGCGTCTGATGCGGGTCCGCGACGTGATGAGTGCAAAGGTGGACACGGTAACGCCCGAGGAGAAAGTCGCCGACTTCCGCGTCGAAGTGATGGAACATGCTTTTGTTCCGGTGGTGGATAAAAGTGCGCACCTGGTTGGTTTGCTCCGGCGGGATGCGCTGCTTACTGCGAGTCCCGAAGCTACCGCGGCGTCGCTCGCAGAAACAAATCATCCCATTGTCTATACGGACGACGTCGTCCACAACGTCGCCCTACGTTTTGTTCAAGAAGAGCTTGGGCATTGTCCGGTTCTGGATCGCCAAACCGGTGAACTCGCAGGAATGCTGACTGCGTTTGATTTGCTCAAAGCAAAAGATTGGGAACACATGCAAGAGATGCAGGAGCCTGCGCATCTGTGGAGACGAACATCCAGCGGCCCAGGCGCCGACGCAAGAGATGATCAAGTTGGCCCGATCTGATCTATCGTGCGGAGGATGCGACGATGTTTCGATTGGCTTCCGCTGCCGCGATCAGCGGTTTCAGCACGCGCACGGAAACGCCTAACGTTCCGCCGGAAAATCCATCGATATACGCTGCGTTAATGCCGATTACTTTTCCCTGCGAATTAAATACTGGGCCGCCGCTTCCGCCGTGGGCGGTGGGCGCGTCGTAAATGAGCTTATCTCCGACTACGTCGCCAAGGTGGCCGCAGGTTGCGGACGGGCGGATCAGTGACAGCGCCGCGAGTTCATTGGCCGAGTCGATATCATCGTGTCGAAACGCCAGCCGCTCATAGATTGCCGGCGGCGACTTCGCCACCATTCCGAGAACTCCCATGGGATATCCCACGACAGAGACCAACTCGCCCGGATTTGGTGACGCATCTGCCAACGGCAATGGCGCAAGCCGGCGCGCCAGCGCAGAATCCTCGATGCGAAGGACAGCCAAATCTCCCTCGGCAGAGACGGCAGTGGGCGTTATGTTCACGGGCTCTGGCTGGCCGGGAAAGAAAGCAAGAAGTTTTTCGAGCCGCGGCTTGGCGCCTATGCGCACCAGCGCTGCCGAATCAGGATCTTCATACCACGGTTCGGCAACATGGCGATTGGTGGCCAATAGACCTTCGGCGACCACGAAACCCGATCCCGAAATGCGTGCGCGCAAAGCGGGAGGACGACCGGGAAATCCCACCTGGTAGACGCCAAAAATGTAGGAGATGGAATTGCGATAGCGGTTCAGGACCATGCTGGGCATGGCCTGCTCCTGCTTGAGTTGCTGCGACCTCGCGCTCGAGTTTCTGAATTTGTAACTGCAGATCGCTGCTGACGGCGGAATGATAGTAATGAGCGGTGAAGCCGAGCGTGGCGAGCAGGAACAGGCCGATCGCACTTTGAACGGTCTTCTCCCACGCGCTGCAGACAGGTTCTTCCAGAATTTTTGGGTCGTTCTCAGCCATCAATACTGCGTTTGCCCAGGAGGGGAATCGATCACGGCCAGGCAACTCCCTGACCTCCCATGCTCTCGCGTTTAACGGCCAGAACTCTAGGGTACGAAAGGACGATGTCCTGAAGTGCAGACGATAGGACGGACGAAGCTACGGTTCGGAGATCCCGAGCCGCTTGGCCATCTCTTTGTAGAGAAAGCCTTCGCCGGGACGGTAGGGCTGCACCCACTCGCCGTCGATCACAAACTGCGGAATGGCGCGCAGGCCGGTTTTCTTGACGACTTCTTCGGCCGCGCCTGGTGTGGTTTCGATGTCGATATCTTTGAAGGGAATGTTGTGCTGCTGGAGAAAACGCTTGGCCACGCGGCAATCCGGGCACCAGAACGCAGAGTATACGGTGACTTCCATCAAACACGCTCCAGTTGGTGATGGGTGCGCTCGTTCACGACATTCCCGGTGTTCAGCGTAGAAGCCGGTTCAAACAGCAGGAACCAGCATTCTTCGTCGGCCACAGGGCGATGTTCGACCCCGCGCGGTACCACGATAAACTCGCCTTCTTCGACCCAGACATGGCGATCGCGGAATTCCATGCGAAAGCGGCCCTTGACCACCAGAAACATTTCATCCTCGTTCTCGTGATGGTGAAAGACGAACTCGCCTTTGATCTTGTCGAGTTTGACCATTTGGCCGTTGAGTTCAGCGGCAACGTAAGGCTTCCAGTACTCTTTGATTTGGGCAAACTTGTCGGCGATGTTCACTTTGTCCATGGCGTAATCTCCCTGGTTGGCTCGAACAGTGATTCTAAGATGAACCGCCATCAGCCGAGGTCGCAAAGAAGTAATTTTCCCGCAAAATAAAACGGAGGAGCGGTGTAACCCGCCCCTCCGTGGACTCGAGAAGAAGTAGTCCGGTCGAATCTTAGTTGGTTGTACCGCCGGCGCCCACGCTGGCTGAGCGGTCCTCGTTTTCCGGCTGTTCGACTACGCCGTCAAACGGAGTCGCCGCATAGAACCGGCCGTGCACGATGCTGACCCGGCGCAGCGGGTATCCCGTATCCGGACCGCGCGTCCAGCTCTGTCCGCCGTCGGTGCTCTCAAACACCACGCCGGTTTCGGTGCTGGTGGCCAGCAAGCGGTTGTTGTCGCTGTCGTAGGTGATCGAGCTAATGTTCTTATCCGGCAGCCCATTCTGCATGTGCTCCCAGCCGCCACCGCCGTTGGGGCTGCGGAATGCGCCCTCGCGGGAGGCAACCAGAATCTGCTTGTCCGGAGTGACCGTGACGCTGCGAATGAAGCTCACCGACTGCGACAAGCCGTTCGATTCTTGCCAGGTCTTGCCGCTATCGGTCGAGACCATCACGTTGTTATGCGTAGCCAGGGCAACGAAGTCGCCATCGGCTTCAACCGAGACGAAATCTATTTTGCCGATGAGCGGACGACCGGCCCAGGTCTTGCCGCTGTTGGTGCTGGTGAACAATCCAGCTGAGGTCGCTGCGATCCATTGCTTGGGGCCGATCGAAATGTCGCTGACCTTGGCAATCAGGATCGAATGAATGAGCGCAGTTTCCTTGCGGCCCTTCGCCGTTCTTTCCTGTTTTTCCTGAACGATGTCGTTGATCGGAGTCCAATCTGCCGCACCATGCGTCAGAACGAACATGCCGCGATTGGTTCCGGCTACGAGCTCGCCGGTCGAAGTTTGTTTCAGAGTGAACACATCGCGGCCGTCAAGCCCGGCGCTCTTCTGCGTCCAGCGCTGACCGCCATCGTGAGAGACGAACACGCCGCCATGCTCGCGGTCATTCACCACGCCGACGTAAACAGTCTGAGGGTCGTTCTTGTCGGCGAGGATGGAGGTGACATAGCGATGGGTGTATCCGTGATTGGAACCTTCGAAGCGAACTGCTCCGTCATCGCTGCGCAGAACGCCGGCGCGATCGGTAGCCAGCATTACGCGCTGCGAATTGCGAGGATCGATCACTACGTCGTTGACCACCACTTCCGGGCTGGTCATCTGCTTCCAGGTTTTGCCGGAATCGATGGTCTTCCAGAGACCTTCGGTGGTTCCTGCGTAGACAACCGTCGGGTTGCTCGGGTCCTGCTTCAGTACGCGGGTACGACGCGCCGAGAAAGGAATGCCTTGCACTTTGGAAAACTGCTCGCCGGCGCTCTGGCTCTTGTAGATTCCCGAGCAGGCGCTGGCAAATACGACCGACGGATTGGACTCATCGACGATGATGGAAAACACGTCGGAGTCGTCGATCATGCCCTTATTAATATGTTCCCAGGTCACGCCACCGTCGGCGGTTTTCCACGCCAGGTGCCAGGTTCCGGCATAGGTCACGTTAGGATTGACCGGATCGACGGCGATCGACTCGACATTCTTAATTTCGGGGCCGCTGGCGGAAATCCGCGTCCAGTTCAAACCTGCGTCGATGCTGCGGTACACCCCATCGAGCGCGCCCGCCACAAGAAGGTTGGTGTCCGATGCGGCAACAGCCAAGGCGCGAACCGACTTGCCGTGCATCGCCGAAATTTCATCCCAGGTCTTGCCGCTATCTTCGGTGCGGAAAAGATCGCCGGCCTGCTGATTTTCGACGCTCCAGGCTGCGACGTACATTTTCTTGGGGTTCTTGGGATCGATCACGATGTGATCAATCACGTAGTCCTGGCCGTTGCCCAGGTGCGCAAAGCGGGTCCAGTCGACGCCGCCGTTGGCGGAAACGAAAATCGTGCCAGTGCTGGTGCCGAGGAAGACGCGGTCGGGGTTCTTGGGATCATAGGTGAGGCTGCGAACATCGCCGCCATCCGGAACCAAGCGCTGTCCACTGGCCGGCCCAGGCGCTGGCGCAAAACACCACAACCGACAACGCAATCAACCACTTGCGAGTGACGAAGCTGTCATTGCGAAAAGTCATAGATTCAGTGCCCCTACAGGATAGAAATCCCGTCAGTCGCCTAGAGTGACAGGGTAGCACGGGGCGGGCAAGTTACCGAAGGGAAAGGACGCTGAGACTTCCACCCTGCCGTTCACCTTGCCGTGAAACAGTGCTCGAAAGCGCAACTGCCAGAGGCCTTTTAAACCCAAATCTGCTGAATACTCGACACCGCTTGCGGCCTGAACGAGCCTTTCACGGGTTGCGGTAGATAAGAAAGCCGGTCGAACTTGCGCCCGACCGGCCTGGTTTTGAAGGCTCCCGTACTACTGGGTGGCCTTGGCTTTCTTTTTCGCAGCGGCATGCGGATGGTCCGGAACCGCCTTCACCGCGTTTTCATCCACCGCCTGCGTTCCTTCACCGGTAAACGAGGCACCGGCGGGAACGATCCAGTACTCGGCCGTCTTGCTGCCCGCGCTACCGGTGCGGGTCTCAATACGGCTCGGGTCGATGCCCAACTGCGATTCGCCGCTAGTCAGATAGAACTTCGAATCGACGGCGCGTTCTGCCGCCAGGTTCTTGCCCTTCTCGGTGGGCTCGGCGTTGCCGACGATGACCAATTTGCTGTCAGCATTCTGCTGCAGGTTCTTGCCAACGTCGTCGAGGATGGCCTTGCAAGTGTTGTCCACGCGCCACGGCTTCACCTTGTTGGGGAAGTCGCACTGGTTCAGCTTGCTGGCCTGCGGCGGCGGTGGCGGCGGGTTTTCGACCGTCACTTGCGCGTTGGCCACTTGCGACTTCAGACCGCGGGAATCGGTGCAGACTGCGCTTACGGTTATTGGGCCCGGCGATGCGCCCGTGGTGTTCAGCGTAGCTGTGGTACCGCTGCCGCTGATCGTGCCGGAGGTTGCATTCCAGTCACCCACTGTGACCGGAACGTTGTCCGGGCTGGTGCAAGTGCAGGTGATAGTCGAGCTGCCGCCCGCCTGCAGCGAAGTCGGGTTGGCCGAGCAGGACAAATTCGGCGGATTCTTCGGCGGTTCTTTCACAGTAAAGGTGGCCGAGCAGGTCGCCGTCCCGCCTTTCTTCATCTTGGGATCGGAGATGTTGGCGGTCGCAGTGTAGTGCCACCGGCGATGCCGTTAGTATCAATGCTGGCCGTGGTGTCCTTGCCGGCAATCTTTCCGCCGGTGCTGGTCCACGAGTAATTCAGCGTGTGTTTGGGATTGAAGTCTTTCCCGCTGGCCGTCGCCGTGACCGGTTCGCCCACCATGACTTCGGAAGGCTGCACCGAGCAGCTGGCCGTCGGCGTCGCTTGCGGAGGCAGGCCGAGGTACCATTCGAGACCGGTACGCAGACGGGCACCGTCGAAGTTGGGCCGGCGCAAACCAGGGAAGCTGGACGAGACATCGCTAGAGAAATTCTGGTGCGCCCAGACGTAGTCCGCTTCGATCAGGCGGATGCCGAAGTGGCGCGTAATACCCATGTCCATGCCGCCGCCGAGAATCGCGCCAATCCCGTTGTGGCCGCCCAGACCCGGAGACGTCCAGGTGGTTCCAACTGAGCAGCGTGTTTATGAACATATTGACGCCTTCGGCCCGAGTCGAGAGCCTGGGGCCGGCCGACAAGGTAGTTTCGCTGGCGTTATCGGTCCAGTTGCGGCCAAAGTCGCCAACCAAGCCTACGTGCTTGGCGAAGTTATAAGTGAAGCTTCCGCCCGCGCCGTCACCCATATCTCGAAGAGTGAAAGGTGTGGGAGCGTTGGGATTGCTGCCCGGGGCGGGGATGGTCGCGCCGGGGTGCAGCCACTGATATCCGGCAAAGATTTCGTACTTGGGAGTCTCTTCGTCCTGGGCGAAGACGCCTGCAGAGAGCACAAGCACAGTCAAAATGAGCAAGCAACTAGGCGTAAGCACACGCCCAATACTTTTCTTCCAGTAACCTGGCATGTCTCCTCCAAACAGCTTGTCAGCTAAAATGTCCATGCGCGTTTTACAGACTGGGAACCCATGGCATGGAAAAACCTCTACAAACCCTGCTGAAAAACTGCAGGTCGGCTTTTGATGATAGCGGCGTAGAACATGATACTCGGCACGACACAATTCCGTCCAGTTTTCGCTAACCGGCAGTCTCAGATTGACACTCCGCCTCGACCCTGACCGGCAAGGTACACTGTTTTTTGCGCGCGGCGATGCAATGCCGAACCTGAATTACTGAGCGAGGGCATGAGCCAGGAAAAAATACTTATCGTAGAAGACGAAGAGAACGCGCGTACGGGTTTGGCCGAAATCATTTCCTCTTGGGGGTATCGCGCCGAAACCGCTCGCGACGGCGTCGAGGGCTACGAAAAAGTGACGGGTTGGTCGCCCTCTGTGGTAGTGACCGACTTAAAAATGCCGCGCATGGATGGAATGGAACTGCTGAAAAAGATCGCGGGTGACAGCGGGACCCTCGCCGTGATCGTAGTCACCGCGCAAGGAACGATCGACAGCGCGGTAGAAGCTATGCGCATCGGTGCCTACGATTACATTACAAAACCGATCGATACCGACCGGCTGCGCACGATTTTGCAAAATGCTACGGAGCGCCACCACGACAAAGTCGACAAAGAGGTGATGCGCCGCAAGCTGCGGGACGGGGGGTCGCTGGGGAGTTTGGTGGGAAGCTCGGCCAAAATGCAGGAGATTTTTCGCCTCACCGAACTGGTCGCGCCCAGCACGGCTTCAGTCTTAATCACCGGCGCCAGCGGGACGGGGAAAGAGTTAGTGGCGCGCACCATCCATGAACTCAGTCCGCGGCGCAACAAGCCTTTCGTTCCGATCAATTGCGCCGCCATCCCGGAGACATTGATTGAGAGCGAAATTTTTGGCCACGAAAAGGGAGCTTTCACCGGCGCTCTCGAACGCCGTACGGGCTGCTTCGAATTGGCGGAGGGCGGGACGCTGCTGCTCGACGAAATCGGCGAAATGCCGGTCGCGACCCAGGCGAAGCTATTGCGCGTGCTGGAAGACCGCAAGCTACGGCGACTGGGAAGCAAAGTCGAAACCACCGTGGATGTGCGAGTCCTGGCAGCCACGAATAAAGTGCCGGAAGAGGCGGTGGCGCGCGGTGAGCTACGAAACGATCTTTACTACCGGTTGAATGTATTCAATATCCAAATGCCGCCCTTGCGCGAGCATAAAGACGATATTCCCGCGCTGGTGGAGTTGCTGCTCAAAGATATGAACGCCAAACACGGCCGCAAAATTGCGGCGGTCAGCGAGGCGGTTGCGAATGTGTTTCAAGGTTACTCCTGGCCGGGAAATGTGAGGGAATTGCGCAACACGCTGGAGCGGGCGGTCATTGTATGTGACGGCGGAGTGATTGAGACGAAGCATTTGCCGCCGGATTTCGGACGTTCCTCGGCGCGAAGCTCAGCGCAGGATCCGGATGCCGTTCACCTGGGCGTGGGTACAACCGTTCGCGAAGCCGAGAAGTTGCTGATTTTGAAGACGCTGGAATCGACCAACAATAATAAGACACGGGCGGCGGAAATCCTCGGGATTAGCCTGAAGACGCTTCATAATAAGTTGAAGGAATATGGCAGCGCCGAGGCCGATAAGGACGAACCTCCGGAGTGAGCCACTCTCATTGATCTATGCGGCGTAAGACCCAGATCGTGCTTTCCATCACTTTGATGGTGGCGTGTCTGGTTTCGTACTTCTCCTACATCTACGTTTCCCAGGCCCTGCGGCAACAGGTCAAGTCCGGCTACGACACCGCTTACTTTCTTACTTCTCAACTTGCCTCGCTGGCCAACAGTGCGATTCCCGACCTCACCAGCACCCGGGTGAATACGAACGATCCGCAAGCGGTGCGGCGCGCGGTAGCCTACTATCTTTCGACCGATACCGACCTTAATAATCTTGTCGACTCCGTGGTCGGCAGTTGGCACTATATCTACGACGTCTCCATCGTAGATGTGAACGGGCAGGCGATCCTTCACAGCAACCCGGACATGGTGGGCAAAGTGGTGAGCCCGCGGCCCGACTTTGCAACCCTGCAGAAGGCCGGTTTTCGACAGCAGTTGAAGATGGTCTACAACCCGCCGACGGTTTACGAATTCAGCCTGCCGCTGAATTTGAATGGAGTGCCGTTCGGCAGCGTGCGGCTTGGTCTTTCGACCGTCTTTATTCGCGACGATGTTACTCCCAAGCTGCGGCACGCATTTGCATTTTCCTGTACCGCAATCTTTCTCTCGCTGTTGCTTGCGGCTGGGCTTTCCCACATCGCATTTGCGCCATTGAAACAGCTGAACCGGACGCTGGACAGCGCCAGCGCGGGAGAAAGCCTGGAACAAGACCAGGCCGCGCACGACGAATACGGGCTGATCAGTCTGAAGATCGCCGACCTCGGCCGTCAGGTGCGCGATGCCAAGGAGATTTTCTCGGCGTTGAAAGACAACGTCGATCAAATCATGGCCAATTTGCAGGATGGCCTGATGCTCTTTACCCGCGAGGCGCAAGTTGTTCTGGTCAGCGCATCGGTCGAGCAATTTCTGCGGCGGCCGCGCGGCGAACTGTTGGGGCGCAACGTAAGAGACATTTTTTCCCCCGACACAAGCCTGGGCGCGCTGGTGCTTGAAGGTTTCAAGAACCGGCAAGCGGTCGACCAGCGCGAGGTGGAAGTGTGGAATGGTGAGCACGCGCAAGTTTCGCTTGACTTCATCCAGGAGCGGGGGACGCCGATTGGCGCCCTGCTCACGCTGCGCGACACGGAATCGGCGCGCAGGATCGAAGATGAAATCGAACTGTCGCGCCGCATGTCTGCCAGCGGACGGCTCACACGAGGCGTGGCGCACGAAGTAAAAAATCCAATCAATGCAATCGTTCTGCACCTGCAACTCCTGCGCAGCAAGTTGCAGCAGAGCGATCCCGACGCGCGCCGCCACATGGACATCATCGACAGCGAGATTCATCGCCTGGACCGCGTGGTGCAGATTCTGGTGGATTTCACCCGTCCGCGCGACCTGCACGTGGAAGAAATCGACCTGCGGGGATTGCTCGATGAAGTCATTCTTCTGGCTTCTCCCGAGGCAGAGCAACGCGGGGTTGAAATTGCACGCGAGCTTGCGCCGGAACCGCTGCGCGTGCGGGCGGACATCGATTCCATGAAGCTGGCGATCTTCAATGTTGTGCTCAATGGAATTCAGGCCATGCCCGATGGCGGAAAACTGGCGATCTCCGCCCATCGCGAAGAGGACACGGTGGTGGCGGAGATTCAGGACCACGGCGGAGGGATTCCCGCCGATGTGCAGGAGAAAATCTTCGAACTTTATTTCTCGACAAAAAGAGACGGCAGCGGCATCGGCTTGGCGCAGACTTACCAGGTAATGCAATGGCATTATGGCTCAATCGATTTTGAATCGGTCGAGGGGGGAGGGACGACGTTTCGGTTGCGCCTGCCAGTGGCGGAGCCGAAAGAAGAAGCAAATGGAAGCGGCCGGCCTGTTGTCCAAGCCTTGGGATCGCCGCGAGGCTGAACGGCGCAACTGCTGGGCCTTTGACATAGAATGTAGGCAATCCTACGAAAGCATTAGTCGAGCTACTACTATGACTCTGGCCAGAATCGTTGTCGCCGCTCTTTGCCTGCTTCCCGCGCAAATGGGTTGGTCGTCTCAAGCGGGCCCGAATGCCGGGCAGTCCGGCCCGGCGCAGAGTGCCCAGCCAAGTTCGACCACGGGTAACCAGCAACAGAAATCCTCCCAACCTTGTTCGGACATGCAACGTCCAGACACGTCACAATCCGGATCAAACGCTAAATCAGATTGCAAGGCCACCGCTTCGAAACCAGCCAAGAAAAAGCCCCAAGCGCACAGCGCTCAAAAGCCGCACGACGACGGTCCCAGCAAGAAGGTGGTGCGCGACGGCGGCAGCGGTCAGCCGACGGTTGCGATTTCTTCGGCCGAAGACCAGAAGCAGGCCTCGCGCATCGAGGAAACGAATCGGTTGCTCGACGCAGCAGACAACAACCTGAAAGATGTTGCGGTTCGCGGCCTCAATGCCAGCCAAGAGGTAACAGTGAAGCAAATCCGAAGTTACATGGACGAGGCCAGGGCTGCGGCAAGCAGCGGCGACGTGGAGCGCGCTTACAATCTTGCGAACAAAGCCAACATGCTGGCGGCGGACTTGAACCGGTAAACAGTACCGGCTGCAGCCCTCCCCACTTCCGACTCAGTCGCTTCTCGTGACTCGCGCCCGGCGAGCGGCCAGCCTGTTCCCCGTCACAGAACCACGCCACAAGCGTCACTGACATCCTGCCCCGTCTGGACTAAAAAGATGCCATACGTTTTTTCAGATGGAGTCATGCTATGAACTTGTCTGCCTCTCTCTCACCCAGCCCAAAGAAGGTCTCCCACTCACTGCAGCGCCTTCTAAATGCATACACGACTGCGGCGACAGCAGCCGGCGTCGGGGTCTTGGCACTCACCCAACCGGCTGAGGCAGAAGTGTTGTACACGCCGGTGCACAAACATATAAACGCCAATACGGTTTTGAACATCGACCTCAACCACGATGGAATTGTGGATTTTCAGATCAGCTATTACTACACCTACAGGAATTTGCGTCCTAGAACCAAGCCTCTGGAGGGAACATTTTTGTTGTACCGCCGTGTGTATGCAATCGGAGCTCAACCCTCAAACATGGTGGAGTCCGCTGTAGTGAAAGGACGCGCCTGGGCGGCTGCCCTCGCCCCACGAGCACTCATCGGTCCCGAGGCTGCGTTTCAGGCGGGTAAGCAGATGATGGCAGATTTCTCCGCTTTTGGTAATAACACCCAGGGTGGCGAGCAGGGGGGGCTCTGGCCCTGGCTCGGAGCCACCCGTCGATATCTCGGCTTCAAGTTTCTCATCGACGGAGCCACACACTATGGATGGGCGCGCCTGAATGTTAGCAGCTACTGCACAGGCGCGTCATGACCGGCTACGCGTATGAGACGGACGCGGACAAGCCGATCGCTGCGGGCGAGGCAGCCAATATTACACCGGCCAGCGGTCGCGACCCTGACCAACCCAACGAGAGTCAGGCCTTGATCGGTGCTGGCTTGGGTGCGCTCTCTCTAGGTAATAGCGGTCTCGCTATCTGGCGGCAGGAATAACAATTTCTTAAAAAGATTAACGCTGGCGATAGAGAAGTGCGTTCCGCTCCTCCTCACTTGCAAGCCGGGAGGATTGCGGCGCGGCGTGCATTCAGTTTGGCCGTGCTATAGTCGGCTCGATGAATGGGCGGATCGAGAGCGGACTGGCGAACGAGGATGCATCCGGGATTTCGGAAGTCCGCCGGCCGCTGAGACGTTCGATCTGGTTTATCCTGCTTGTCGCGCTGCTGCTCCGGCTTGCGGTCATCACCGTCGGGCACACCTACCGCATCACACCGCGTGGCGATCACTTCCAGTTTGCCTGGGAGATTGGCCGCATCGCGCGGTCGATTGCCACTGGCGGCGGTTTCAGTTCGCCGACCGATCTTCCTGGCGGCCCGACTGCCTGGATGCCTCCCGTTTATACCTACATCCTCGCTGGCATTTTCAGAGTATTCGGGGTGTACAGCGCGACTTCGGCGTGGATGATTCTGGCATTTAACAGCGTTTTCGGCGCGCTGACTTGCTGGACGGTTTACCGCATCGGCGAAAAGATTTATGGGCTTGGCGTAGCTCGCGCGGCCGCGTGGGACCTGGGCGGTTTTTCCCTACCTTATTTATTGGCCAGTGCGCGTAGTGTATGACACCAGCCTGAGCGCTTTCCTGCTCAGCTTGGCTTTGCTCTGGACGCTTGAGTTGGCTGAGGGTCCGGCCCGCGCCCGCTGGGTTAAGTTCGGTCTGCTGTGGGGATTGATCATTCTTACCAATCCTTCGCTAACTACAATGTTCGTGTGTTCGCTACTGTGGCTGCTATATCGTGCGCCGAATCGCTCCGCCTGGCTGGTGAGTTCGGTGTTGTGCGTTGGCATTGCCTTTGCCGTGGTGAGTCCGTGGCTGGTGCGCAACTATCGCGTGTTCGGCAAGTTTATTTTTGTTCGTGACAATCTGCCGCTCGAACTTTACATGTCGAATAACGAAGAGTCGGCCGGCTTCTCGGCACCGCGAGGAACATCCCGCCAACGACCGCCGGGCGATGGAGAAGTTTCACGAGATGGGCGAGGCGCGTTTTATGGCCGACAAAGGCCAGCAGGCGCGGCAGTTTATTCGCGAGCATCCAGGCAGGTTCTTGCAGTTCACGCTGAAGCGGGCCTTATATTTCTGGATTTCTCCGCCGCAGGCCTCAATCGTTGCCGGTTACGACTTCAACATCTCGCGGCACATGAATTATTTCCTTCAAGCTGCGTTCGCCTTTGCAGGATTATGGCTGACGTATCAGCGGGGCAAGCCGGCGGCGTACCTGCTGGCGTGTTTCTTGCTGATCTATCCGCTGCCTTATTACATTGTGAGCCCATACGCGAGATACAAGCATTTGATCGAGCCGGAAATGCTGTTGCTGATCGTCTACGTGCTCTGGGAATCGCGAACGGTGCAGGTGCACTGGCCTTGGCTGCGAACCAATTGAGCGATCCCCCTTTGCGTTTCACCTAGGCCACGCGCTTGGATTTCCCAGCGATTGCATCGGCCGAAGTGGCTTTCGATTTCATTTTAGAAACACCCATTGCCGGACGGCCTAGCACCTCTTCATATACCTGAGCGATCTGGCCAGCAATGTTCGGCCAGAGATAATGTTCTCGAATCAGATCGCGCGCGCTACGCCCGGCAGCGGCACGGATTTCAGGATCGGCCAGCAGGCGATTCATCACCCGGGACAGGTCATCCACGTCGCCGGCGCGAAACGTGAAGCCCGCGCCATCCACGACTTCGCGGTTTTCCGGAATGTCACTCGTCAGGACGCAGACGCCGGCACCCATTGCGTCCAGCAGCGCCAGCGATAGCCCTTCGAGATCGGAGGGCAAGACAAATAGTGCGGCGTTGGTCAGAGCTTCGTTCAAGGCATCGCCAGAGAGCCAGTCGAGAAAGTGAATTTGGCCGCTTTCGTGTCGCCGCAGGTTGGCAGCGTAAGAGTCCGTGTGGCTTGATCCGCCAGCCAGCAGCAGCTTGGCCGGAGTTTGGAGGTTTTCAAATGCCTCGATCAGCAAGTGGCAATTCTTCTCGGGCGAGAAGCGACCAAGGAAGAGGGCGTACTTGCCGGCGTCGAGTCCCCACTTAGGAAGAGACGCAGGGCTGCTCCGCTCACGAAGCACGGCGCCGTTTGGAATGTAAGCCGCGTCGATGCCATAGCGTTGGCGGAAATACTTCTGCAAAGTTTTCGAGACGACCATGGTCGAGTTCGGCAGCCGCGCCGCGGCCATTTCGCCCAGGCGCAACGTGAAGGCAGCGAGGCGTCCCCATTTTTTGCGCTGCCAATCGAGGCCTTGCACGGTAACGATCGTCTTCTTCCCGGCGAGACGGGGTAGGAAAGAAAACAGCGCCGGACCGAGCGCGTGGTAATGCACGATGTCGTTCGAGCTGAACATTACGTGCAGCGTGCTCAGCAGAGTGTGAATCACGGTTTCAAAATGTTTCGAGCGGAGAGTCGGCAGCCGCACCAGCCGCATCCCCTTGTGCTTGGTGATCGGCGGAGTGAAGTAGTTTCGGCAGTAAATGGTGACCTGATAGTTCAGGGCTGAGAGTTCGCGGCCGGCTTCTTCGTAATACGCTTCAATTCCGCTGTACTTCGAGATGACGCCGCGCCCGCCGATAAAGGCAACCCGCACTGGCTGACGGCGTGAACGACTGCAGGCGTGCCCGGTCATCTGCTGGTAAAGCCGCAGCAGTTGCGCATAATGCTTTTCCGGGTTGTGATTTGCTTCGACGAACTTCCGCCCGGCCTTGCCCATCTCCGCCGCGAGTTGGGGCTGCTCGGCCAGGATAGAAATCGCTTTCGCCAATTGCTCGACATTTCCGGGTTCATACAGAAGTCCGGTTTCGTTTGGACGGCACCAACTCGCGGCGCGAGCCTAAATCGGACGCTACAACCGGGCGTTCCCAGGCGTAGGACTCGAGGATGCTCTTGCCCAAGGTTTCGTAGGCATGCGAAGGCAAAACGGTGAAGCGCGAAGTCGCGATTGCCTGCTCCAAAGCCTCACCTGATAAATGGCCGAGGAACTCGACGTTCTGCAAATTCAGAATTTTGACCAGACGCTCGAGTTCACCCTGCTGCGGTCCACGCCCGGCAATTTGCAGCCGGACTTGCGGCAATGCGCGCATCGCATGGATGAGGTCGGCTACACCTTTTTCGTGCGACAGCCGGCCGAAGTAGAGAATCGGCGCGTCCTCGGCAACAGGGGGCGGCGACGAGGCAGGCAAGTTCTGAAAATGAGGCAGAACGGAAATCTTGTGACCGTCGAAACCGTGTTCTGCTAAGAAATGTTTCGCGAACTGGCTGGGCGTGAGAATGTGATCCAGGCATTTCCGGTAAGTTCCCATCCAATGGTGGAAGAAAGCCTCGGCCGCCAGAACCGCCGCCGTGCTTGCCGCCCCTTCGTAGCAGCCTTGTGTGCGGACCTTCCAAAACTTTCCCGTACACGGTTTTTCGCAGGCTCGCCCGTTGGTCACCAGGTTATAGGCAGGGCAGAGCAGCTTGAAATCGTTGAGATGGTACAGCACAGGTATACCCTGTGCCTTCAACTCCCACAAAATAGACGGCGACAAGTGGTGATAAATGTTGCGAACGTGCGCAATGTCCGGTTGGAATGTCGTGAGCAGGGCCCGCAGTCGTCCTCTTGCATCCGTTGAATAGACGGCATGGGCTGCGAGTTTGACCCGCGTGGTCCAGCTCGCAGTCGAATCTTTGAAGTCAACGTGAGGAACAAAGTGCGCGTCGAAGGGCGTGGCTTCGCCGCGAGGGTCGGCCATGGAGAACAGAGCCACTTCGTGTCCACGTGAACGCAAAAGGCCCATCAGTTCGAAGAGATAAACTTCGGTGCCGCTGAAGGGAAAGTTGTACTTATTGCAAAACAGGATTTTCATAGGAAATTTCTCGCTGGCTGGGCGTTTCTTTCAATTCGTGCGGCGGGCCGGGTTGCAGTCGCGTGATCAGGTGGTCGCAGAATGCTGCCAGGTTGGTTTGTCGATTGAAATGTTCGACTACCTGCTTGCGCGCTGCATGCCGTAGTTGACCGAGGGTTGCGCGCGTGTCACGGATCATTTCTACCTTTGCCACGAAATCATCGAGCGACTCCGGGCGGTAGAGGAAGCCTGTTTCTGCGTGGCTGATCAGCTCCGGAATGCCGGTGATGGCCGGTGCGAGCACCACCTTGCCCTGTGCCATCGCTTCCATCAGCACCAGGGGAATGCCTTCGCTCCGGCTGGTAAGGACGACGAGATCCGCCATCTCGTAGTAAGCGGGCATTTGCGCGTGAAGGACTTCGCCAAGCAACTGGACTTCGCTTTGCAGCCCGAGGTTGCGAATCAAACGTTCCAGCGATTGCTGTTCCGGGCCTTCGCCGGCGATTCGACAGCTGAATTTCACGCCACGTCTTTTCAATTCGCGACACGCACGGACAAGAAACTCGTGGTCCTTGACCCGATGCAGCCGTCCCGCGGAAAAGATGACGAATGAGGACGGAGCGTGTTTTTCCTGCAATGCGGGAGGGCAGTTCTCGGTGCAATCCACTCCGAGTCTCTGGACCACAATTTTGTGAGGATCAACGTTTGGATAACAATTGAGGATGTGCTGACGGTTGAAATCGGAAATCGTGCGACAAAATTGGCAATGTTCCAGCTTGATGCCGAGATATGCGGGATGCAACAGCACGTCCGATCCATGCAACGTAACGCTGAACGGAACGCCAAGGAGCTTCGCGGCGACCATCGCGACCCACGATCCGAAATAGCCGTGATGCACGTGAATATGGCTCAGATCAAACCGCCGCAACAAGACCGCGTAGTAAACACCGAGCAGAGTGTGAGCAAGCGCCCGCGCCCGCTGGAGCGGCCATTCACTTCCTTGGAGCAGCAGGCGGGCAAGAAATGGCTTCAACACTCCCAACTTGGCGATGCACAACCACGTCGCCGCCAACAGTATGTTCAGTCGAAGCGGGTAAAGATAAATGGTGCCGTTGATCCACGGTTTGAGGGCAGGATCGAGTTGCGGTGCCGCTCGCCTCACGCTGCAAGGGACAACCGTGATTCCGCGCTGGCGCAGTTCGCGAATTTCATCAATTACATAGCCTTCGCTGGCGGCGGGAAACAAATTCGCGAGATATGCGATAGCTGGCATAGCGAAGTGCGCCTCACCCCACCAGACCAGTTAAACGGAACCTGGAAGCCACCAGCAGGCAACTGGCGAAGGCGCCCATCCAGGGAATGAGCCTGCGATAGGAGATCGTCAAGTCGCGCGCGAGACCTGCATGGATGACGAGATAAGAGGCACAAGCGGCCAGTTCAGCCCAGCCGTAACCGGCGATGCCGATCTTCGGCACAAAAAAAATGGTAGTCAGAGCGAGTATCAGAACATGGGCGGTGTAAGCTTTCGTGACAACGCGCGATTTTCCGATGACAAACAGAGCTGAAGCCTGCAGGTTGTAAATGGAGTTGACTAGAACGCCGGCGGCGACGAATGGATAGATGGCCAGGCTCGGCATCCAGCGCACGCCGATGAAGTGCCGGACGATGAATGGGCCGCACAGAGCAAAGGCGCATAGGAGCGGCCTAGCGTAATGACCTGCAAGTAGAGTGCCTGTTCGAGCGCCTTGCGAAACTCGGTGCGACGGCCTGCAATCGAGCGAGCGCCGCGATCGCCATTCTGCCCGCGGCCAGCCGGAAGGTGCCGAGCGCTTCCGCAATGCGGATGGCAAGGGCCACGAACGCCACGGCTTCAGCCCCCGCAAATCGGCCAACTAGCAGGGGATTCACCAAGGTCCGCAACTGCCAGGTGCGCAGCGAAGTGGTCAGGCTCATGCCGTAGGCAAGCATCTTGCGTGCTTCTTCCCGATTGAAGCGAAGCCGCCACAGTTGGGGCGCAGAGGCGAGCACCGCAAGCAATGTGCATACCTGCCAGGCAACCTGGCCCATGACCGGCGCCCACACTTGGGCGTGCCGCCATGCCAGCAAAGCTGCCATGACCAGTCCGGCAAACTGGCTGCAGAGTTCGATGGCGGCAATCCGCTGAAAATCCAACGCGCGCTCGAGTCGTGCCATGGGCACGCCGGTGAGCCCGGTCACGGGGATCGTCAGGAGCAAGATGAGATACGGAAAAACAAATTCCCGATTACCGAACCAGCGAACCAACAATGGTGTCGCCGCTGCGCCCGCGACGGCCAACACCAGGGACGCGGCCAAAATGAGGGTTGCGGCTGTCCCGTATATCCGGGCGTCTGGGCTCTCTCAGTTCGTACCAGATACGTGTCGATTCCCAGCCGGGCGAGGGTCGCGAGAAACGCCGCAATGCCAATGGCTGAAACGAATAATCCGTAAGCGTGTGGGCCGATCCACCAGGTCATAACCAGCATGTTTGCGATGCTGACCAGCACGCCCAGGCCATATCGCGCCGCCAGGTAAACGCCTCCACGCATGGTTTGGCTGGAGATCGCAGCGCTACTTTCTGGACGCAGGACGGCCTCTGCTTTGGCAGAGCATGGTTGGGGCAAGGTAGTTTCAGCGGACGGCATTCTGCTCTCCACAATGCTTGCGATTTTGCGCCGCCAGCATTCCCGCCATGGTAAACAGAAAACCGTTGACGAACTGATAATTCATCACCACAAACATGCTGTTGACGACGTAGACCATCAGGATTACTGGCCAAACTGTACGGAACCGCAGGTCGAGAAAATTCCCGGCCGGTTCGGCGGCGCCAGGTAGCAGTCGTCCAATGCGAAAGAGGTCCACGACCAACCAGACATAGAGAGCCAATCCGATTACCCCGTACTGCACCAAAACCTCAAGGAAAGTGTTGTGGAAGTAATACTGCTCCTGGTGAAATTCGCTGATGCGGCTGGCAAGCTCGGCCTGCATTGCCTTGGCGTCCCATCCAGTTAGCGGTTTCTTTTGGAACATCTCCCATCCGGCTTCGTAGACCGCCATGCGGAACCTGACCGGACTGCTATCCTCGAGCCGCTCGCTCAACGACCGATGCCCGTCTCCAAACGCAGCCAAAAGAAGAACGGCCAAAATTCCCGCGAGAGCAGTGGCCAGGCAAGCGCGGCGCAAGCGGCGGCTTGGACTGAACATCAACAGGGCGAGAATCGACGCTGCAAACGATAGCCAGACTGCTCGCGTCCGGGTGGCGACAATCGCGAGCGGCAATCCGGCCAATAAAAGGAGAGCCAGTACACTGCGCAGGCGTTTTCGACGGAATGAATCCAGGGCGACCAATCCCAGAATGTTGAGTGCTACTCCGTTGGCAACCGCCTGTAGAAAAGGTCCGCGCGCGCGGTCGAATGGATGCCCAGACCTTCATCCAAAATGTAACGCGGAAAGATCAACTGTTTGGTGCCGATCAGGAAAAAAATCGCGATTAGACCCAGATACCCGAGCACGATCAGGGAGAAAACTTCGAATTGCCGTAGAGACGACGAACTGTCGAATATATGGCCGGCCAATGCAAACAGGGCGAATGGCAAGAACCATTTGGCGGCAAACATGCTCCAGGTTTCGGGATCGTAGGGCTGGGCCAAAACTCCGCCGAGTGCCAGCACGACCAGCCCAAGCATGGGCCAGGTCACGGGCCCGCCAACCACCACCCGTTTTCTCAGAATGCAGGTGCGCAAGCCGACGATGAACGTCAGCAACAGAAACGCAATCCGGTCATAGGGGGGGAAACGGTAGTCAGGAGGATGAAAAAGCATCAATCCCATGACCGCCATGAACAAAATTGGCGGGGCGGCGATCATTGCTTGAAGGGGGCGAAATCCGCTTAAGATCGTCCCAGCGACCAAATCGCAGGCAAGACTTCGTGGCGCGGTTTGTTCGATCGCCGGCATCGCTATGTTCCCTCTCCGCGCAACACGACGGCCACTGTCCGGCACATGATCTTGAAGTCCATCCAGAGACTCCAGCGGCCGATGTAATCGCGGTCGAGCATCATTCCGCGTTCGAATGACGGATCGCGCCGTGCCATGACCTGCCATAATCCCGTTAACCCGGGCGTGATCTCCAGGCGCTGCAAATCTTCCACTCGATATCGCTCGAAGTCGTCCAGCGGATGGGGCCGCGGACCGACCAAACTCATCTCGCCGCGAAGAACGTTCCAAAGCTGGGGCAATTCGTCGAGACTGTAGCGGCGGAGGATCCGGCCGACTGGGGTGACTCGCGGATCGTTGGAGATTTTGAAGAACGCGCCTTGCCGTTCGTTCAGAGCGCGAAGTGTTTCTTTGATCGCGTCGGCATTGGCGACCATTGTGCGGAACTTGCAGCATTCGAAACGTTGACCCTTACGGCCCAATCTCGTTGCGCGATAGAGCACCGCTCCTCGCGAGTCCAGTTTGATCGCAATGGCAATCACTCCGAAGAGCGGAGCAAAGAGTACCAATGCGGATGTGGACAGGATCACGTCTACTGTCCGCTTGAATAGCAGGCCCACCGTTGGCACCGGTTCTTCACAAAGAGTGAGCAGGGGAATGCCGTTGACGTTTTCGAATGAGACCCCGGCCGGATCAAACCCCAGTAGGTCAGGCACAATTTTTACGTCAATCCGGTTGCGCCGCGCCTCGGAAATTACTCGCTTTGCCGCCTGAGAATGCGGGAGGATGGCAAGGATGATTTCATCCACGAAGTGATGGCGCGAGACGCGGGCCAGATCGGCGATGCAGCCGTGAATATCGCCACCGGTCGGAAACTCGTCATCGAGAAATCCGCGAACGATTCGTTGTCGCGGATGGTCCTGCTGCAAGCGCTGAGCCAGGTCGCGGCCCACTTTTCCAGCCCCGATAATCAGCACGTTCCTGACGTGACTTCCGGCTCTACTTGTTCTCCACGATCTGCGACGCCAATACCTGGCTCCAAGCATGAGCAGGCAGCTGAGGGGAGCACTGGCGGCCAGGTTAAGAACCGGGCACCTCAGGGGTCATGGAAACTGCAAAGATCGCGACCACCATCGCCGTCGACCAGGCAGCTACCTTGGCAAGAAGCGAGCATTCTCGAGACGGCGACCGAATCGTTTCCGGCTGATAAAGACGTTCGGAATACCCCAATAAAGTGAAGACTGTGCCATATAAAAGTAGCGTGCTGAGACCGGCGCGTGGAAAAATTGCGGAATACGAGAGCGGGGAAGAACGGAAAAATGCGAAACAGATGCCGCACGTCAGAAAGCTGACAAGAATGATGAAGAAGTCGCTAACTACAGCCATCGCCAACCCCAGCCGCAGATTTCGAGTCGCGGGCTGCGGCAACACCGCGGCGAAGATCCTTCGCCACAATGAAAGCCGGGGTGGGCGGAAGAGGTCTCCCGGCCACTCCCATATTTTCGCTTCAATAGCTGCGGAGGCCGCTTTTCGGCGAGGCAGTGCTCCGTTGAACGCGTGTGCGCCGGGAATTAATCGCGAAGGAAACCTATTTCGCCCATCCGGCGGGTAATTGTCGAAGATTGCGGTTGCCACCTGAATTCACCTTGTCCTTATACCCGCTTGTAAATCGCATGCGGAATCGGGAATCTGCGCTCGCTGAGGACGGTGCCCAAAAGCCGCACATGGGCCGCATCCAACGTTTCTTTGACTTTTCGCGCTGAGACCCGGCGCGTGACATTCGCCTCCAGAACCAAAACCATCCCGTCACACACGCCGGCGAGTAGGGAGTCTTGATTGGTTGCTCCGCAGGTAGAGCCTTGAATCACCACGTGGTCAAATTCCAGGCGCAATTCAGCCAGGCGCGCGCGCAACCAGGTTGCGGATAATCCATTACCTTCCCCCAGGAAAACTTCAGCAGGCATGCACCAAAGCTGGTTGGAAAGTTGCTGTGAGGCATCGCGCAGGCCGCCGAACCGTTTCAGATCGTCTCCGGCCTGAAACCGGCGGGCTTCGGCGAGCTGCGAGTCTCGATTCTGAAAGTTCGCATTCAACCAACAGGTTGTGCCGGATGCCTGCTCGCTCAACGCTCCCGCGATTCTTTGGCAAAGACCAGAGATTTTCGTTTCCCGGTCGACAGCGCTGAACACAACTTGTCGCGCCGGCTTCGCACCTGTGAGATAAACTTGCCGCACCAGCCCGGCGATCTGCTCATCGGCGAACGACTCCATCTCCCGTACAACCGGCCTGGACGCTGCGACTTCTTGCGGTTGCGGTTTGGCCGTTGCCTCGGCGGTTTCGCCCTCGAAAGCCTGGGGCATGAGACGGATGAAGGTGCTCATTCGGTCTCTCCCGGCTGGAAATCGTCCAGGTGAGTGCCGCTTCCGCGCGGAAGCGAAGCCAGCACCGGAGCATGCAAGTACGCGATGACTTCGTCCGGTGTGCGGAATGCTGGATTCAGGTAGTCGGTGACAAACGCAAGCCCGATGCTGAAAACGCCAGCGCAGCCGAGCCCGATCAATCCAAAGCCGATGGGAGAAATCTTGGCCAGCGCGGGAACAACAGGTTGTTCCGCAATCGCGACGTTCAGAATTCCGCCCTGGTCTAATGCGTCGCCAACCCGCGCCTCTTCGCGCTTATTGACGTACAGCAAGTACTTGTCTTCCGTCTCTTTCAGCTGTTGGAGAAGAACTTCTTGTTGGGTAGCGCGGTCACTCAGTTCATGTGCAGTTTCGCGGTAATGAATTAAGAGGGAAGACTCCGCTCGCGCGTGCGCGGCCATGGCGACGGCTTGGACCTCGGCTTTCACCAATTCAGACTTAGCCCATTCGTGGTTTGGTTCCAGATCGCTTGCCTGGTCGCGGACAGGAGCCTGTTCTTCGCCGGCGATCGCCGCCTTTGTCTGCTCGATCTGCTGGTCCACTTCCTGTACTAATCGATAAGTGGGCTCGTACTGCGTGAGCAGGTCTGTCCGCTTAAGCTCGAGGTCAAGCAAACGGCTCTTCATTTTTTCCAGTAGTTGCGGATTGTCGGAATTGCGAATCTGGGTCAGGGTCCGTTCCGGCAGGGAATTGAGCTTCTCCTGCAAAGCGCGCATGCGCTCTAAGTTCTCGGCGATCGCAACTTGCGTCTGCCGGTCGTCCGCGTCGGCCTCGTTGAGCTTTTGCAGCGCCATGTCGCGCTCCTGGGCCGCGGAGATGACACCTTGATCGCGAGAGAACGCCATCAGACGAAGCTCGGCATCTTCCAGGGAGTGGCGCGACTGCTCCACTTGCCGGTCGAAGAAGCTGAATTCCCCCGACGGGCGATGCACCTGATGGTGCCGCTCGAGGTAGGCGTCAGCCAGCGCGTGCAAGACCTTGCGTCCGCGTTCGGCGTCGGAAGAGCCATAAGTTACCGTGATCAAAGCAGCTTTGCGCACGGCTTCCACCGTTAGCCGCTTTTGGGTTCGTCGTACCGCTCGTGCCAGTTGCCGCTCAGGAGTGTCCCCAACCATGTTCCAGAACCATGACTGTCCATCTGAGATCAGGCCGGCGTTCTGGACCACCGTGCGGAGAATCTCATCGTCCTGCAACAACTCGGCTTCCGAGTTCACTTCTTCTTCGGTTACTTCCTCGCGCTCGAATTCGGGTTGGCTGCCAATCGGCGTAACCACGGGATCGACGCGTCCGCGGCGCAGCAGAACCTTCATCTCCGATTCATAAGGGGGGAAAACCAGTCCATAGACAAAAATGCCAAGGAAGGTCAGGACGAAGGAGATCAGCACCAGGCGCGGCTGCCGGAAGAGAACCGCCAACAGATCTCGCACAGTCGGGGACTGCTCCTGCGGTGGCTTCGGGACGAGGGTGAGATTCTCTGCCATAACAATCCTAATTCGCCGGACGATGCATACGCTTCCATCAACGGTTGCAGCTGCTAATTCCCCCTAAAATTGATTGGCATAGAGACCAAGGCTGGATGCGGGCAGAAACTGCCTGATCTTTGACATCATGTTTTGCGGAACAAACAACAGATCGCCGGTTCGCAAGTGCATGTCTTCGCCCAGGGTGCCGGCCTTCACCATGTTTTTCACGTTGAGCAGATGAGATTCGACGGTGTCGTCAGAAATCCGACGAAACAGCACAACCTGGGAATGCTTCGAACGCGGCGTGAACCCCCCGGCAATCGCTACTGCTTCCGTTACCGTCGTGTCGGAGCGCAGTTCGTATTTGCCGGGGTGTCCAAGCTCGCCGGCCGCAATAAAATAAGGTTTGTCGAAATCTTTCAGCAGCACCGTGGCCACCGGATCGTGCAGAACTCCGGCATAGGCCTGCCGAATGGCTCGCTGCAACTCCGGCACCGTCGATCCTTCCGCGTAAACCGGGTCCACTCCCTTGAGCGGTATAAAGCCATCCGGCTGCACCGTGACCGTCTGGTCCAACTGCGGAGAGAAAGCAAAATCAATGTCCATCACATCGCTTTTTCGCAACCGGTAGAGCGGACGGCGCACTCCCGTCAGGGCTGGACTCTGTTTGCCGTCCGCCGCTTCCGATTTTGTGGTGTCTGCTGTCTGTGCTGGCGCAACAGTTGTCTCAGGCTGTTGCTCCTGGCACGCGGCCACCACCAGCTTCCGCTGCCCTATGCAGCAGAGAACAATCACTACGAAAATGGCTTGCTTGCGCGTCATTGATCTGCGGTTCAATTTCCAAGTACCTGCGCAGAATAGTCAGAAGCCCAGCCACTCACAAGACTTGGAAAGGGTGATCCACCGGCGTGGATAGCACTTGATGGCGATGGGCACTACTTTCGTGGGCTCAGCAAAGTAGACTTGCCGCATTTTCTGCCCTCAGGAGGAAAACATCTCCTCACACCCCGAAACGCAGCGCTTGCCATTGAGTGCAGGAACGGGACGCGGGCGCAGCCAAAACTTTTCCACATGAATATGGTTTTCGGCGATGTCGAACGGTCACAGAAAAAGACAGCTGGGAGGGTTATTCTTGGCGATTACACACTGGGAATCTATGGGCAACGCGTCCGGCGGTAAGTCCGCAACCAATCGGCATTCTGGTGGCTGATTCAGACTTCATGCACTGCAAACTGCTGGTCGGAGCGCTGCGCCGCCGACCGGAATTTCATGTGACCTCCTGCGCGCTTGATATCGACGCCATGGCGGACGCCATCGCCCAAGGGGCAATCGACGTTGCACTCATAAAAACCAACGATGACAACGTCCTGCGCAACTTCCATCTTGCGCATCCGCAGGTTGCCAAGGTGCTGCTGCTTCAGGAATCGGACCCGGATCCCGTGGTCAATGCCTTCCGCTCCGGCGCCCGAGGAGTGTTCCGCCTTGCCGATTCCTCCTTCCGCCTGCTCTGCAAGTGCGTTCACCGGGTTCATCAAGGAGAGATCTGGGTGAGCAACCAACAGCTTGCCTACCTGCTCGAAGCATTCACGCTGACGCCCGGCCTGCGCGTGGTGAACAGTGAGGGAATGAAACTGCTCACCGCCCGCGAGGAAGAAGTGGTCGCGCTGGTTGCCGAAGGGATGAGCAATCGCGACATTGCCCTCGAACTTGGCCTCAGCGAAAACACCATCAAGAAATATCTGTTTCGAATTTTCGATAAAGTTGGGGTTTCATCGCGGGTGGAACTCGTCCTTTATGCCGTGAGCCACGGAGTGAGTCGGGCGAGCGGGCGGGAGTCGGAGTGAGTGTGGCGTGACTCGTGGTTTGCTAGGTGGCCCTCGATAAGAGCGAAGGCCACCACGCGCTCTCACTCCTTACTGAATCACCCTGAACTGCACATTACTCGTCAGCACCGCATTGGGCGTAATCACAGTCACAAAGCCGGTGTTCGCTCCGGCCGGAACCGTGACCGTCAGATAAGTGTCTGACACGACGTGGAACGCCGCTTGCAGCCCATTGATCGAGACGCTCGACGTCCCGGTCAATCCCTGGCCGAGAATGCCGCCGGTTTGGCCGACTTTGCCCGCCGGAACGACAAACGTCACAAACGGGCCCAATCCGTTGTTGAGGCTGAAGACGTTGCCATCGTCGGCGTGTCCGCCAAAGTACGCCGTGCCGTAAAACGCGCCGCTGGTCGCTTGCAGCAGGCCGGCGTAGATGAGCGCGCCGTCGGGTCCGGTAAAGTTATGCAACGTGGTGAAAGCATCCGCGGTCGTAATTTCAAAAATGGTGCCGCGCGAACGGCTGCCGCCGGTTGAAGTCGTGCCATACAGATTTCCGTCATTGGCGGACATGAGCGCGTAAGGCGTGGCCCCATCGCTCCCCTGAAAACTGTGCAGGGTCGTCAGCTTGCTACCGCCGTCAAAGCGGAAAACCGTGCCGAAACCGCCCGTCCCCCCGCCGCCCGTGGTTCCGTAAAGCGCGCCGTCGCTGCCTTCCACCACTCCGCCGTAAGGATATTCGCCGTCGGTGGTATCAAAGCGATACAAAGTGGCGAAGTTGCCGCCCAGAGTGATGCGGAAAATCGTCCCGCAGCCGTCGGTGCAACTAGTGTTGCCGCCGGCATGGGTGGTGCCGTAAATATTGCCATCGCTCGCCTGAATGAGCGAACCGACCGAGTATTGCCCGTCGCTGCAACCGCCTTGCGAGCAGAATGTGTACAGCGTAGTGAGATTTCCGCTGGGCGTGATTTTGAAAACGTTGCCGCCGCCGTAAGTTCCGCCTACGTTCGTCGTCCCGTAGAACGCGCCGTCAGACGCCAGCACCAGCGAACCGTAAGGCGATGCGCCGTCGGCAGCGTCGAAGCTATGCAGAACGGTCAGAACGCCGTCCCGCGTAATTTTGAACACCGTGCCATAGCCGCCGTTGGTGCCACCGTTTTGCGTGGTGCCATAGAAGTTGCCGTCGTTGCCCAGCGCCAGCACGCTATCGGGATACTGCCCATCGGGGCAGAGGGCTTGCGCGCAGAAGTCGTAAAGCGAAGTTACCCCACCGCCTGGACCCATTCTGAAAACGTTGCCCGAACCGTAAGCCCCGCCGTCGATCGTGGTGCCGTAGAAATCTCCGTCGCGTCCCTGAGTGAGCCCGACGTAGGGATTGGCGCCCTCGGGGCCGAGGAACACGTGCAAGCGGGTGAAAGTTTGCGCGGGCGCGGCCACGACGCTGGCCGCAAACAATACAAGCAGTGAAACCTGGCTTCTGAAGCTGAGTTTGGACATGCGGTCTCCTCCTGGAGCACGCATTCTACCTGATTACGCGAAACGGCACATTGCTGGTCAGCACACCCTTGGGCGTGGTGACGGTGACGTAGCCGGTGGTCGCGCCGGGCGGAACGGTGGCGGTCAGATACGTGTCTGAAACAACTTTGAAGTTCGCGGGAACGCCGTTGATCTCGACGCTGGTCGTGCCAGTGAAACCCTGGCCGAGAATGCCGCCGGTTTGACCGACCTTACCGGCGCGAACCACGAATGACACGAAGGGTTCCAAGCCCATGTTCAGGCTGAAGATGGTGCCGCAACCGTTGCGGGTGCAGGACGAAATACCTCCTTCAGCAGTCGTCCCATAAAACATGCCGCTGGTGGCTTGCATAAGGCCATTCGGCGCTGAGCCATCAGTCAGGTCGAAGGTGTGTAAGGGCGTGAAGCTCCGGCCAAGCGTCAGATTGAAAATTGTGCCCCAACCACCGTTCGCACCGCCTATCAACGTAGTCCCGTAAAGGTTTCCGTCTGTGGCCTGGATCATCGTGGTTCTGGGATCATACCCAGTGGTCAGCCGATCAAAGAAAAAGGCCGTTGATACTTTTCCGTCGCGGGTCATTTGGAACAGTGTGCCGCAGAGCTGATCGAAAGTGCAGCGGTATCCACCGGATGTCGTCGAGCCGTAGAAACTGCTGTCCGACGCCTGCACCAGGGCGGCAAGCGGCTGAAAGCCTGCGTAGGGGGCGGCACTAAATTCATAGACGGTGCTAAAGACTCCCCCAGGCGTGATCTCAAAAATATAGCCACAGCCGAAGGAACCGCACGAAAGGCCTCCGTAAAGGTTGGTGCCATAGAAGTTCCCGTCGTTCGCCTCGATTACGCCGCTCGATGGCGCGTTGTCCCCATCGGTATTCTCGAACACGTAGAGGGTCGTCAGCTGACCCCCAGGCGTGATTTTGAAAATGGTGGCTGGGGGGCCAATGGTTGTCCCATAGAAATTGCCGTCGCTGGCCAGAGTCAATCCGGCGGGATACTCTCCGTCCGGGCATCCCGGAACCGTGCAGAACGTGTACAGGGTCGTAAGATCGCCCTGAGGAGACAGTTTGAAGACGCTTCCATAATCCCCATTCACGAAACTGCCGGATTGGGGCCCATAGAAATTTCCATCATTGGCCAAGGTCAGCGCCCCTTCAACAGGTTCGCCGAACGAGTAAATAGTGGTCAAGACGCCGCTGGGTGTGACCTTGAAAATTGTGCCGTTGGCGGAGTTACCTGCTCCGTTCGCACCGGCAAAGCCGTAGAGGTTGCCGTCTGTGCCCTGAACGAGCTTCCCCACTGGAGCGAAGCCGTTGTTGCCGTTGAATTCTGCCAGGGTTGTGAAGGTCTGCGCCTGCAAGCCAAGTGAGCTTAAGGCGGCCAGAATGATGATTGCTAGTGTCGTTTTGCAGAAGCTAAGTTTTGTCACGGCATGCCTCTTTCATCTTTCAAAATTTCTGCAAATTTACTTGATCACCCGGAACGGCACGTTGCTGGTTAGCACGCCGATGGGCGTGGTGACGGTGACGTAGCCGCTGGTAGCGCCGGGGGGAACGGTTGCGGTCAGATATGTATCGGAAACGACTTTGAAGTTCGCGGGAACGCCGTTGATCGCCACCGCGGTCGTGCCGGTTAAACCTTGACCGCCCGACAGCTCCGACCGGCATAACGAAGGAGACGAACCGGCCGAGACCCATATTTACCCCGAAAATCGTTCCAAGCGAACTACCGAAGTAGCTGGTTGTCCCGTATAACGGTCCGATTTGTTGACTGAGACAACCCGGCCTCGGGTAAAGCACCATCACCGCACCCAGATTGGGGGTTACAAAAGCTGTGAAGGGTGGTAAGAATCCCGGCGGGCGTGAGCTGGAAAATGGTTCCACGGTCGTAATTGCCCCCAAAGCGCGTAGAGCCGTAGAAATTCCCATCGGTGGCCTGCACTAGCTGGTCGCTGGGAAGGCTGCCATCGAGACAATCATCCTGCGCGCAAAAGCTGTAGATGGTCGTCACTGTTCCTTCAAACGTCATCCGGAACACCGAACCCCCGCCAATTCCGCCCTCGAATGTGGTTCCCATAGAAGCTGCCGTCGTTGCCTTGAATCACCCCATTCGGATAGCCCTCCGCTGAAGTAAAGTTGTGCAGTGTGGCAAATTCACCCTGAGATGTAATTGCGAATGCCGTCCCCACATATGGGGGATTTCCGTAGGATCCCGCGGTGCCGTAGAATCGGCCGTCAGTAGCTAGGATCAGAGTGCTAGTAGGGTTGGCACCGTCGCCCCCCTCGAAGTTGTGCAGCGTGGTCAGTTTGCCCGCCGGACTAATTTTGAAGATCGTTCCGCAGCCGGCGTCAAAATTGCAAGCTCCCTCGGGCACTCCCCCAAACTCTGTTGCCCCGTAAAGATTCCCATCTGTACCTTGGACGAGTCCCGCATAGGGAGTGTAGCCATCGGGGCAATTCTTCACGGAGCAAAATCGATAAATAGTCGTAAGCTCTCCCCTCACGTTGATCTTGAAGATTGTGCCAACATTCGCGGTTTGGGTCGTCGTTCCATAAAAGATTCCGTCGGTGCCGAGGGCCAGTCCCGCACGCGGCACCATAACCGTCAGGGCACCCGGACTGGGAACAGAAGCTATAAAGGGTGGTTATCACGCCGCGAGGGGTCATTCTAAACACCGTGCCCTCGCCGTCAGCTCCGTTACAATAAGTTGCGCCGTAGAGGCTGCCGTCGCGGCCCTGCACTAAGCCCCCATTCGGACATCCCCCGTCGGTCCCGTCAAATTTCACCAGGGTTTTGAAGCCTTGGGCGCTCGTGGTGATCGTAGTCGCGAGGCAGAGATAGAGTACGGCGGGAATAATTCTCAGTCCATTTAGCTTCGTCATTCAATACCTCCGTGCGGAAATATTCGCGGCCTCAACACGCGAGAGACAGGGATCCGGCCCGGCTGGCTGCAAGGGGGGACAAACATGCAGTTGGCCGAGTGCGAGGATTATTGTCGTTGTCACAGAAGGTGTCAAGAGAGACTTCCTTCTCACAACGGCGACTAATGGCGACTAATAAGGTAGCGAGCCAGGCGCGCGTTCAGCGGTCACAGAAAACGTGACCGTTCGCGCGGCTCGCTCAGGTTCCTCGCTGCGCAAAAGAGGCTGGCTCGGGATGACAAGGGGTCGGATTATCGGATTGGCTCGACGAAGACTGCGGGTCCCATAGGCCAGGACTTCGGTCACGCTCTGCATGATTTCAGTTGCGTCGTAGCGTGCGCCGACGACGGCGTTGCCTCCGAGTTCGGCGGCGTGCTGCAGCATCAGGTCGAAAGCTTCCGCGCGCGTCTTCTCACACAAATTCGAAAGCAGAGTGATGTTGCCGCCGACCAGAGTTTGCAATCCAGCGCCGATGGTCCCGAAAATCGATCGCGAGCGAACTACAATGCCGCGCACCACGCCGAGGGTGCGGACGACGCGGAATCCGTCGAGTTCGAACTGCGTGGTGACCATGTTGTGAGCGACCATGCGGCCGGAGAAGGTTGGAGTCATGTTCATGGCGTAAATCCTTTCTACCGAAATTACGTAGGGGCGGACGCCCTCGTCCGCCTGGCGGAGCGAAGCTCCAATTTCCGGCGAGCCGTTGCTCGCCCACCCGGACGAGGGCGTCCGGGTCTACGTGGTTCTCTCCTCCTTACATTGCCGGGCCCGGCGGATAAGCCGGAAGATCCGGAGGCCGCTGCGGCAGCGTCGGTGGATTCGCCTCGATCTGCTTCATCACTTCCTGAATGGCGCGATCAAGTTGCGCGTCTTTTCCCCGCACCACGTCATCGGGACGATTGTCCACTTCGATATCGGGCGCGACGCCGTGGTTCTCGACCGTCCATTTACTGTTGAGATCGTACTCGGCAAATTCAGGCCGCGTGATATAACCGCCATCCATCAGCGGAAGGTCGCCGCGAATGCCGCGAACTCCGCCCCATGTGCGCTCGCCGATGAGCGGACCCAGCTTGTAGACCTTGAAAAATTCACTGAAGATGTCACCATCGGATGCAGCGTATTGATTCGTGATGGCGGCCATGTAGCCGTGGAATACGATCGGAGGCGTGGTGTTGCTCTCCCAGTTTCGCGCCGAACCCATGCCGACCAGAATGCGCCGCAGCCGCTCGAAGATCAGTTGATCGACGAAGCCTCCGCCGTTGTAGCGGACGTCGATGATCATGCCTTGCTTGCGAATCTGCGGGAAGAATTGTTTGACGAATGCGTTCAGGCCGGCGTCGCCCATATCCGGGATGTAGATGTAACCGACCTTGCCTCCGGTGGCGGCGTCGACTTTTTTGCGGTTGGTTTCCACCATGTTGTATTCGCGCAGAGCGCCTTCGTCCGAGACTGGCTTCACCGGCACGGTGCGAGCGCCTTCGTCGCTGGGCTTCGAGTTCACGGTGATGGCCGTGGTCTCATTGGCGGTGTTGACGAAGAGTTCGTAGGGGTCCTGCGGCGCGTGCAGCGGCCGTCCGTTGACTGCCAGCAGGTAGTCACCTTCCTTTACGTTGATGCCCGGCTCGGTGAGCGGCGAACGCAGCGCCGGGTCCCAGTTCTGGCCGGGATAAATCTTCTTGAAACGATAAAGGCCGCTGGTGGCGTCGAGTTCGAAATCCACGCCAAGCAAGCCTACGTTCACGGGATGGAGATCGGGTTGGTCGCCTCCACCAACATAAGTGTGCGAGTTAGAAAGTTCGCCGATCATCTCGCCGAGAATGTAAGTCAGGTCGTAGCGGTTGGCGGCGTAAGGAACGAGCGGCGCGTACTTGTCGCGAATGGCGTCCCAGTTGTTGCCGTTCATGGCGGCTTCAAAGAAGAAGTCGCGCTCCTGCCGATAGACCTCGTTAAACATCTGCTTCCACTCGGCCGGAGGATCGATTTCAGCGCGCAGATTGCCGAGGTTCAACGCGCCATCGCCCGGCTTCTTCGGGGCGTCGCCCTTGGCGTCGATGATGCCGAAGACCGGGCCCTTTGCCTGATAGAGAATCTTGCTGCCGTCGAAGGAGATGGCGAAGTGATCGACGCCTTCGATCACCGTTTTCTCTTTGCGCTCCTTGAAATCGTAGGAATGAAGCGCAGGTTCTTCGCCGGGAATTGGGCCGGAAAGGCCTTGAACCGGCTGGGTCAGATAGTAGAGAAAGCCTTTCGCGGGCAGAATGCTCACAATGCTCGCGGGAGGCACGGGCAATCCCACGATGCGATTTTGCAAGCCGTCGAGATCGATGCGAAAGTTCTTCGCGACGTTCGGCGGCTTCTTTCTTCTCGTCCGGCTTTGCTTCTTCCTTTTTCTTGTCGTCGGACTTCTTCTTGTCGTCGTCTTTCTTCGACTTGTCCGACTCCGAGGCTTCCGGCGCGGGCGCTTCGCGTTTGACAGCGGCTTCGTCGCTCAGCGCGGGGAACGGGGACGGCGTCTCGGCCTTCAGGGTCACGAGATAAGGTCGCGTGGTTTTCGGATTGGCGAATTCAAAATCGATGTTGCCGAGAACTTCGTTGAAGTCGCGATCGGAGAGGAAATAAAGATAGTTGCCTTCAGGATCGAAGAGCGATCCGTAGCTGTTGGCGAGTTCGCTGGTAACGGCGGTGATTTTCTTGTCAGACAGCGAATATAGATAGACGACGCTGATGCCGCTTTGCAATTGCTTGTCGTAGCAGATCCACTTATTGTCGGGCGACCAGGAATAATTCGTGATTTCGGCATATTTGCCGCGATCGACCTCAACCGGCTTCTTGTCGTCGATATCGATGTACCAGAGTTTGAGGTCCTTATCGGCCCATGCGATTTTCTTGCTGTCGTAGTGACCACTGCGGGCCGAACTTGAATCCCTTGTAGCCGCTGGTGATCTGCTGTTCTTTGTCCTTGCCGCGCTGGTTGTCGGCGGCTGCTTTATCTTTATCCTTATCCTTGTCCTTCTCTTTGTCTTTATCCTTGGCCTCGGGCGCTTTGCCCAGGTCGATGTTCCCCATGCCATCTTGTGGCGTGATGTAAATCTCATCTTCGCCGGTGCGGTCGGAAACGTAGGCGATCCAGCGCCCATCCGGCGACCAGGCAACTTTCTGCTCACGGCTGCCCGGAGAGTGCGTGAGGTTACGGGTCGGGCCATCTTTGGCAGGAACGGTGTAGACGTTGCCGCGAGCGGCAAAGACGGCGCGCTTGCCGTCGGGCGAAATATCGAAATCAGTGATGAGCTTGCTCACGCTGGCCCAGTGCTTCATGGCTGCGTCCTGCTCGCCAGGCAAGGTGATAGAGAGTTTGGTCGCTTGATGGGAGGACAAATCCATCACGTAGAGATATCCGCCATTTTCAAAAATGATGGAAGAATCGCCCAGGCTCGGCCACATCACGTCGAAGTCGGTGTAGTGGGTGAGTTGATCGATCTGCTTCGAACCGAGGTCGTAGGAATAAATATTGAGGCGATGTTCGGGGCCGCGATCGGAAGTGAAGTAGATGGTGTTGCCGTGCCACATGGGAAAGGTATCGGTGTAGTCGGTGTGCGGAATCTGCTGCTCGAAAATATTGTTCTTGATGTCGTAGATGTAAATGTCCTGCGCCAGGCCGCCGGTGTAGCGCTTCCAGGTACGGAAGTTGCGGAAGATGCGGTTGTAGGCGATTTTGGTGCCGTCGGCGTTGAACGAGGTCAGCCCGCCCTGGTCGAGAGGCAAAGGCTCGGGCAAGCCGCCGTCGACCGAGACGGTAAATTGGCGCTTGATCCAGCCGTTCGAGGCGTCGCGGCGAGATATAAAGAGGATACGTTTGCTGTCCGGCGTCCATGTGATCACTTGGTTGTGGATGCCCATGCGGTCGTTGAGCTGATTTTCGGCACCCTGCCAAAAGGTGAGCTGGCGCGGCTGGCCGCCGCCATCGGAAGGCATGACATAAACATTGAAGTTGCCGTCGTACTGTCCGGTAAAGGCGAGCCACTTGCCGTCAGGCGAGAACTTGGGAAACAACTCGCGGCCGGGAGCGGTAGTGATGCGGCGCGCTGCGCCGCCCTGGGCCGAAGCCAGCCAAATATCTCCGCCATAAACAAAAGCGATTTTGTCGCCACGGATGTCAGGAAAGCGCATGAGCCGGCCTTCCTGTAGTTGCTGCGAGAAAGTCAGGGTGGCGCAGAAGAAGAGGACGAACGCAACACAATTGCGGACGGATGACATTAACGGTTCTCCTTGAGAACAGAAATTACCGACCAAATTCCTTTACGAGTGCCGGAAGCGACAGATTACTTGATGGCAGTGTGGCAAACCCACCATTCTAGCAAGTAGAAGAAAGCTGCGGGGCAGGGAATTGTAAAATTGTCCGCTCCTCTGATCCAGTTCCGGACGATGGCCTCGCACCACGATTGTCCAGTGGGTTTCAGGTTACTTCCGGCATATCGAAGCAGTGTTGGCGGGCACCTACAATCTTCCCATCGGTCCAAGTTGTGAGGGGATTCGCCGTTGTCCTCAACAAAACATAATCCGAGCGTTAATGGGTCGATCTGGATCTATCGTCCGTGGCTCGACTTGATTGTAGGCTGCGGGGCCTGGTCACTCCCGCTGATGGGGCTGGCTTATGTGTCCACTGCGGCCAGCACGCTGACGTGGTCGACGGTCTTTTATTTTCTCGCGCTCTTCTTTAATTATCCGCATTACATGGCGACCCTCCACCGCGCCTATCACCGGGAGGAGGATTTTCAGAAATACCGGATTTTTACGGTCCACATCACGTTGCTGGTCGCACTGACGGTGGTGTTATCGCATCTGTGGGTGCAGTCGCTGCCGTGGATCTTCACCTTATACCTGACCGCCAGCCCCTGGCACTACAGCGGACAAAATTACGGGCTCTTTATGATGTTTGCGCGCCGGGCGGGAATTCAGCCGTCGAAAGTCGAGCAGCGTGCGATCTATGCCGCATTTCTCATTTCCTATGCAATTCTATTTCTCAACTTCCACACCGGGCCATCCACCGATCCTCTGTTCATTTCATTGGACATTCCACCGGCCTTTAGTGCGTGGGCGCAGATCATTCTTGCTATTGGGTTCGTGGTTTGTTCCGGCTTTGGTTTGTGGCGGCTGGTTTCTGGTGCCCGGGTTCGGCAGTTAGTTCCCTCGCTCACGCTGTTTTCGACGCAATGCGTTTGGTTTTTGTTGCCGACCTTGCTTTCGCTCGTGGAGCGGTTCCGGGTCCCACAAAGCCGCTATAGCACCGGTGTTCTGGCAGTGATGCACTCGGCACAATATTTATGGGTCACGAGTTATTACGCGAAACGCGAAGCCATGTCTAGCTCGAAAACGTGGCGGCCGTTCGCGTATTTCGGTCTTCTTATAGCGGGTGGCATCGCGCTATTTGTTCCCGGCCCCTGGCTCTCGAGCGTGGTATTCCACTTCGATTTCACGCGCAGCTTCCTGATTTTCACCGCCCTGGTAAACATCCATCACTTCATTCTGGACGGGGCGATCTGGAAGTTGCGCGATGGAAGAATCGCCGGGCTGCTAGTGAACTCCAGGACACGAATCGAGCGCGAGACGGTCCGGGCGCGAAATCGTGCGGCCGAAATCCTGTTTTGGATGGCAGGACGAAACCGGGCTGCGAGGATCTTGCGCGGCTCGGCAGCGATTGCCTTGCTGGTGTGGGCTGGAGTTGACCAGGTGCATTACTATTTCGCGCTGCACCAAACCGATCTTACGGCTCTGCAGCGCGCCGCTTCCCTCGTCCCCTACGACACGCCATTGCAGACGCGCCTGGCCCGCGAAGCGTTGCAGGAGGGGAAACCCGAAGATTCAGTCACCGCCTGGGAATATGCGATCCGCGCAAACCCTGCCGATCCAGCGCCGCGTGAGGCTTTTCTTTTGTATCTCACAGAACAGAAAAAACTGGACCAGGCTTATGAACTCACCGGCAACTGGCTTAAACTCTCGCCGAAAGATGCGACGTTATTGATCAATCATGGCCTGCTGGCGCAGCAATTCGGTCACCCTGACGAAGCCGAGCAAAATTGGGAAAAAGCTTTGCAGCTTGATCCATCCCAGGTGGTTGCCGACCTTTACCTGGCCGCAGCACTGGATCAGCGACGGAACCTCGAAGGCGCGATCACGCACTATCAGGCCTTTCTGACCAAAGTGGCGCAGCAACCGGTCTCCGAACGGCCGCCGGCGGCGGGACTGATCACGGTGATTTTGAAGCTGGCCGATTGCGACCGCCGTGCCAAACATCCGGATCAAGCGCTGCGATACTACGTCATGGCGGGCACTCTGGCAGAGCGAACCCAGGAAGACAAGTTGCAGAGTTTCGCGGCAGTCGCGCAGGCAGGGCTCGAGGCCCAAGAGGGTCATGCAGCAAACGCGTTGCGGCTGTATCAAACGGCATTACGCCTGGATGCCGGACTCAAGGGCCGGCACAGCGAAACTGTCGACTGGTATCTGTTCGCCTCGTTCCTGCGTGCCGCTCATTTCGCGCCGAAGTTCGTGTATGCGAGTCTGCTCAAGGCTGAGGGTTCGATGCCTTCTGGGTCGAGCGACGGGCATCCCGTGACCCGCCAGATCAAGGAAATGGAGAAAGAAATCGGGCCGCAGGCAGCGGCGATTCGGCGGAATCCCCAAGAGGTCGCCCGGGAGGCGCTGGCATTGACGTTCAAGTAACGAATGCAAAACGGGCCGCGCTTAACACGCGGCCCTGATTTTGATCGGTGCTTACTTGTTTGCGCCGTCGGCTACAGCTGGAACGGTTTGCGCTGGCGCTGCGGTTACATCGGTTGATGCAACTTTTGTCGCAGTTTGCGGCTTGATTTTCACCGTCGCCAGAATCGTTTCCAGTCGCCGGAAGACCTTTTCACGGCTCACCGGCCGGATTGTTTCGTCATCGCCAGGACTTTCCGTGGACATTCCGAGAGCGAATTCGTAACACGACTTGTTCTGGTAGAGGTGGTAATACTTGGTGTCCGTCTGCTTCGCGTCTTCGCCGGAGATGTCCTCAATCTCTTGCAATTCCAGTGTTCCCATCTCCATTTTCGAAGGCTGAACTGCCGCTTTTTCAGAAGCTACCACCTGAGGCAAAGCAAATTGAGCGCAGTCGGCTTCCGTCAGTTCATGGTTGACATTCACGCGGAAGAACGCCGACGTCAGGTCGCTATTGGGGTACAAGCCTTTCGGCAGTTCGACCGAGACGGTGGTCACTCCACCGGGTTGGGCGAAGTCAGTGGAGTCGTCATCGTTGGTGCCGCCCTTTTTCAAAGCGGCGATCCGCGGATAGCGAAACGAAACTCCGTAGCTATCATCTTTATATGCGACGGTGGACGGCTTCTTATGCACAACTTTCTTGGTAGTCAGCGGCGGAGTGAGTTCGGCCGCTGCTACCGGAGCCGGCACGACAGGCTGGTTGAGCACCGCTTGATTGGTAGGAACTTGCATTTCCGTGCTTGTGGGTTGTGGATTCTTTTGTTTAGAGCAGCCCACGGCGAGCAAAGATCCGATCAACAAACCTGAGATACCGCCGATCCAGGGAGCGTGGCCCAGCCGCAAGCCGCCGTTGTTTCCTGCAAAGTTGAAGCAATTCAGTTTTTTCATGTCTTTCACCTCCTGCTGCAATCGCAGCTGGAAGCTTTCCAAGCAAGCCGCACGCCGTGAGCGCGCTGCTGATTCGGCTTGAGTTATTTCCAACGGTTTTCATTTCTATGTGTCCAACCGCACACGTTGTGGCTTGCCTGACACGTTCATTTCGACGCTCGGACCCAGTAAACGACTGTTACTCAATCATTTTCGTTTGGCCCTCCACTTGCCATTTGCATAAGTGCCGGCGAACGGCGGCGGGAGGCAAGTGCGATGGAAGCTCTGATGACATTGATCACTGTGCTGGCAGGAATGAGCTTTTCGCTCGCTATCGCCTTGCTGACCGAAGAACTTATCTTCGGGAAAGTGCTCGTCCCGTTGTTCGCGCGGCAAGCAGTGCGAGTCACTGACCGAACAAAAACGTTGAGGCGCAAGGAGGCAGGTATGCTGTTTCTGAAATACATGTTGATCTTTGGCGGTTTGGCCATGATGGCCGCCGCTGTGGGAATTCTGATTTACGATCTTCGCCGCGAGTGGCACTACAAAGCAGTGCTCGCCGCAGGTGGACAAGCAATCTTGCCCGCGCCGCAGTTGCGCTGGCGAATCTCATTAGCTTTGGCGATGCTCGCATGGGGACCAATTCTGCTTGCCCTCGGCATTGTAGTGGTGCCGAGCGGAATGGCTGGAGTGGCTGTCAGTCAGACGAGCGGCACCCTTCCCGGAACGCTTTATCCCGGGGCGCATTTCGTAGTGCCGCTGGCGGAAAATGTCTCCCTCTTCGACACGCGCGATCAGCTCTTCACTACCGGCGCCACTGAAGACGGCAACACTGGAGCGGCGAAGAAATTCGAGCCGCTGAACGTGCAGGCCAAAGAGGGGCTCACTCTGGGACTGGCGATCACTGTGCGCTACCGGCTTGATCCCAGGCGGCTCGACCATATTCAGAGCAATTTGCCGCTGCCGGTGGAAAAGGAAATCGTGCCCGCCGTCGTGGCCAGTTCCTGGCGCGAACTTGTTCCCAATTACACGGTGCGTGAGGTGTTTGCCAGCAAGCGGGAAGAGGCCCGCCAGCGTGCGTCGGACGAAATTAGCAGGCGACTCGCGGCCGATGGCATCCTGGTGAAGGAAGTCATGCTTCGTGACATCCAGCTCCCGCCGGAGTACGCCAAGGGGCTGGAAAAGCTGCTGCTGAAGGAGCAGGAGAACGATCAAATGGGAGTGCAGACCGAAATCCAGGCCAAGCAGGTGAGAATTTCAGAACTGGAAGCGGAAGCCACCAAAGCGCAGCAAGTGAAAGCAGCGGAAGGCCAGGCACAGGTGCGGGTGCTTCAGGCGAAAGCCGAAGCCGACGCCATGCAATACACCCTGCCGCTGAAGCAGAAGCAGATTGAGCAATCGAAACTCGAGGCCGAAGCGCGTAAGGAAGCGACAGTGAAAAATGCCGAAGCAGAGGCGGAAGCCAAAGTCATCGACAGCAAGGCTGAGACCGAGCGGCGCAAACTGCTGGCGACAGCTGAAGCCGAACGCATCCGCGTGACTGCATCCGCCGATGCCGAACGCATGGAGAAAGAAGGCGTGATTCTGAAACAGAATCCGCTGCTGATCAACAAAATTGTCGCCGAGCGGCTGTCTGACAAGCTGCAGATCATGATGGTGCCGTCAGATGGAAAGTTTTTCTTCGCCAATGACGTTCTGCGAAGCATGAGCATGGCCAACCACGGCAGTCAGGCGGAAGACAACGAAGCCAAGTAGCGAGTCAGGGGCTGTGGCGCGAACCTAGGTTCAACTCTTGTCCGCGCCACAGCTCAACCTGAGAACGGTTGGCAGAGTCCGACAGGGAGAACCGAATCCGTGAGCAGCGGCCGCCCCAATCCGGTTTATAATGCGCGCATTCCCGCGATGCGAATTTCAGTTGGGGTCCGGCGAGCGGCTTCGTGCGTAATGTTGGTGTTGCTGTTCGCGAGCGTCTCCCGAGCGAGAGATTGGCAAGCGCCGAGCGATGAGTTGGCGCGGAAGATTTCTTCTATCACCGGCCCGGGCGCGGTTTCGGTCACGGTCGTCAATCGTTCTTCTCTGAAGTCGTCTGAAGTAGAGGACATTCGCCGACGGCTGCTGACTGAACTCAACGCCCTCGGTATACAGCCTGCGACCTCGGATCAAGCCGTCGCAACCGTGCAGATCACGCTTTCCGAAAATCTGCGGAACTATCTATGGGTCGCCGAGATGCCGATCAGGGAACTAACGAAATCAAAATCGCGATGGTTTCTCTGCCGGGAGCGGGCGGGCCTGCGCCTTTGCGTTCTTCCACTCCGCTCTCCATTCACAAGGCGCTGTTGTGGAGCGATGAAAATCGCATCCTCGATTTGGCGGTGGTCAATAGCAATCCGCCGACCATGATCGTGCTTGAACCGGAGCAGATTATTCTCAACCGCCTGCAAAACGATCATTGGCAACTCGAGCAAGTGCTGCCGCTGGTCCACGTTCGACCTTGGCCACGCGATCTGCGCGGTCGATTGTTGCTTCGCAAAGACCATCTGTTTGACGCCTATTTGCCCGGAGTGTATTGCCGCAGCGGTGCCGCTGTACCGTTGAGTGTGAGCTGCAACGATTCGGACGATCCCTGGCCACTGACGGGAGACGCCGACGGGCTCAATGCCTTTTTCTCGTCAACCAGAAATTTCTTTACCGGAGCACTTTCGCCGGGAATCCAAAAACAAACTATCGCGCCGGCGTTTTATTCTGCAGCTTCGATGCCGCGAGAAAAATATACGCTGTGGGCTTTCGCCTCCGTCGATGGTCAAGTGCACCTGCTGGATGGTGTTTCAAACCGCGCTTTTACTCCGTTGGGCTGGGGCAGCAACGTTGCCAGCTTGCGAAGCGGTTGCGGCGCCGGCTGGCAACTTCTGGTCACATCGAACGAAGCTGGTCCCGCCGATAATGTGAAGGCTTTCGAAATTCCGGATCGCGATCCAGTCCCGGTCAGTGCCGCCGTGGAATTTCTTGGCCCCATTACCGCTTTGTGGAGCGACACAGAGTCTGGCAGCGCGATGGCGATCTCGCGCAACGTCGAAACAGGCAAATATGAAGCTTACAAGCTTTCAATCGATTGCAATCAGTAGTCTGCTGATGGCTGGCTCGGCGGTAGCGGCGACGCGCCCGCACTACGGCGGAACTCTGCACATTGAAACAGCTGAAAGCATCAGCACGGTCGATCCGTCGGAGAGCAATCGGTCATACACGCTCGCTTCGCGCAACATTTTTGCGCTCATCTTCGACACGCTGGTAGCGTTGGACGACCGCGGCCAACCGCGACCGGCCTTGGCGATCTCGTGGCAGTCGGATCCAGGCAATCGGCGATGGCAGTTCGTGTTGCGACCGGGCGTCCGATTTTCCGATCAAAGTCCGATGACGCCGGAAGCTGTCGCTGCCTCGTTGCGCAGAGTGAACCCGAGTTGGAAGGTCACTTCGTCCGATACTGCAATCGTTATTCAGTTGGATACACCCTCGCCTGACCTGCCCGCCGAACTGGCCTTGCCGCGCAATAGCATCGCGAAAGTCGATGCTGGCAAGCCGATTGGCACGGGCTCGTTTGTGATCACTGAGTGGGACGAAAAAAGACTTGTTCTCTCGGCGCGCGATGATTACTGGGGCGGGCGTCCATTTCTCGATTCGGTCGAAATCCAAATGGGCAAGAATTGTCGTGAGCAGACGATTGCGTATGATCTCGGTCAATCGCAGCTCATTGAAGTTCTCGCGGCCAGGCTCACCACTCCAGTGAAGCGCGGCAACTGCGTCCATCGGCACCGATCGAATTAGTTGCTTTGCTCTTCACTCGCGAGGTTCAAACGCCCGAAGAGGCGAAACAACGGCAGGCGCTTTCGCTCAGCATCGATCGGGCGCTGCTGAATCGGGTCGTCCTGCAGGGCGGAGGTGAGCCTGCCGGCGGGTTGTTGCCGGATTGGCTGACGGGATACGGTTTTCTGTTCGCCGTCAATGCCGATCTGACTCGCGCCCAGCAGTTGCGGGCCGAGGTGCCACAAGCTGCGTTGTGGAATCTCGATTTCGACCCGAGCGATCCGCTCGCCCACGTGATCGCCGAGCGAATTGCGCTCAATGCGGGCGACGCCGGCCTTCGCTTGCAACTCGGCAATCAGGGCAATCCCGACATTCGCCTGGTGCGAATTCCACTCGAGTCGCTCGATCCGCGGGTTGCGCTGGTGGAACTCGCCAGATCGCTCGGCCTTCCGCCGCCTAATTTCTCTGGCGACTCCGCCGACGCTTTATACCAGGCGGAGTCATCGATCGTGACATCGGGGCGCGTGATTCCGCTGCTTTATCTGCGAACGGCCTGGGCGGTGTCTAAAACGGTTAGGGACTGGCAGGACACGCATGATGGAAGCTGGAAATTGCCCGACATCTGGCTAGGGGCGGCGAAGCCATGAAGTTCCGTCGCAAGCTTTTGCTGGTGTTGGTGGCAACAGTCTTCCTCTGCGTAGCGACAGTAGCGTGGGTGGTTTCAGCTTTGGCCCGGCGATCGTTCGAAACAGCGGACGAGCAACGCACCACCGCTCTGGTGGCGCAGTTTCGCCGTGAGTTTGACCGCCGCGGAGAGGACGTTGCCCGCCGTGTCGAGAACATAGCGAAAAGCGAAGCAGCCGCTCGCATGGCCGCTGGCGTAAGCCAGGGGCCTCCCGACTATGCCGCGTACCTCGACGAGGCCAAAACTATTGCCGAAGCCCAGCAACTCGACTTCCTGGAATTCATCGACCACGATGGCATCATTATTTCTTCCGCGCAATGGCCGGCAAAATTTGGATACAAAAAGACCATTCCATTTAGCACCATGCAGAACGCGCCCTTCCTCATCCAGGAGCAGCTGCCCGATGGCACGGCTTTGTCGCTGAGTGCGGTTCGCAAGGTACCCAGTGACAACTCCGAACTCTACGTGATCGGTGGCCGGAAGATCGATAGCGATTTCGTCGCCAGCCTCGATCCTCCCGCGGGCATGAGAGCGTTTTTTTATCAGAATCTCGCGCCAGTGTTTTCTGCGGAATTTCTGATTTCTGCCAGCGGCCCGGTCGCCCATGCAGCTCTGCTTACGCCGCTGATTCAATCCGTACAGCAGCAGGGAACAGAGACTGCTGAGTTGGTCCACTGGTCCTTAAACCCGGCTGAGGATGAAACCGTGGACGCGATTCCTCTTATGGGGGTGAATCGCCAGGTCATCGGTATTTTGCTGGTGGCGAGTTCACGGCGTTCTTATGTCGAACTCCGACAACAGATTCGTTTTGCTGCGCTAGCTTCCTCTGCTATCGGGATGCTGCTGGCGTTCGCGGTCAGCGGCTGGGCTTCTTCGCGAGTGACTCGCCCCGTCGAACAGTTGGCCGAGGCCGCGCGCGAGGTTGCCGCAGGCAACTGGAACGCGCAAGTCACCGTGGCCTCCCACGATGAACTGGCAGAGTTGGCGGAATCGTTCAATCAGATGACTCGCGAGCTGCTTGGCCAAAAAGAACGATTGGTGCAAACGGAGCGAGTGGCAGCGTGGCGGGAACTCGCCAGGCGTTTGGCGCACGAACTGAAAAATCCGCTCTTTCCTCTACAGTTGACGGTCGAAAATCTGTTGCGCGCGCGGCAGCAGAGTCCGGAGCAATTCGAGGAGACGTTTCGCGAAAGCGCGTCGACTCTCCTGGCGGAGATCAATAACCTGAAGGCGATCGTCTCGCGCTTCAGCGATTTTTCCAAAATGCCGCAGCCGCAGTTTCAGGAAGTGCAGTTAAACGAGGTGGTGCAGGAAGCCGCGCGCTTGTTTGCGCCCCAGTTGAGCGCGGAAAAACGCCCGCCGATCCAATGTAGACTGGAGCTGGCTTCGCCGCTCGATCCGATTGCTGCGGACCCGGAGCTTTTGCACCGCGCGATCTCAAATTTGATCTTGAACGCGATCGATGCGATGCCGAATGGGGGCACGCTCACGTTGAGCACTCGGCAAGAAGGTGGACGCGCCTTCCTGAACGTCTCCGACACCGGAACCGGATTGACGCCGGAAGAATGCGATCATCTTTTCACTCCTTATTACACCACTAAGAAGCAAGGAACCGGACTAGGATTGGCGATTGTGCAGTCAGTTGTCACTGATCACGGTGGAAAAATTTCAGTTAGCAGCAAGCCGGGCGAGGGAACGACGTTTTTGATCGAACTACCGCGGAACGTGGACAAAATTCAGACGGAGACGGCCCCTTCTACGTTTCAATCATAGCCGCCAAGAAAAAGTCTGCCATTGAGAGCCAACATTCTCGTCGTCGATGACGAAGCCAATACCCTGGCGTCGCTTTCTCGCGCCTTCCGGCTGGCCGGGCACGAAGTAACCATTTGTGACAATGCAGCCAAGGCGCTGGAGCTGGCAAAGTCGCAAGAGTTCGATCTGATCTTCTCCGACGTGGTCATGCCCGGGAAAGATGGCCTTTCTTTTCTCGAGAGACCTGAGATCACAGCAAGTGAAGATTCCGATTGTAATGATGTCGGGACAGGCCCACATCGAGATGGCGGTGCGTGCCACGCAGCTCGGCGCGCTCGATTTTCTGGAGAAACCGATTTCGACCGACCGGCTGCTGCTCACGGTGGAGAACGCACTCAAACTCCAGCGCCTGGAGGCGGAGAATCGCAATCTCAAACAGCGTCTCGGCAAGCACGAAATTGTTTGGGTCAGCGACGCCATGAAAAAAATCATGGCCCAGGTGGAGCGGGTTGCAGCCAGCGAATCGCGAGTGTGCATCCTGGGCGAAACTGGGACGGGCAAGGAACTCATTGCCCGTGCGTTGCACGAGCGCAGTCCACGGGCGAACGGGCCATTTATCACTCTGAACTGCGCCGCAGTTCCAGCCGAACTCATCGAATCGGAGCTTTTCGGGCACGAAAAGGGATCATTCACCGGCGCAGCGGGTCGCCATAAGGGCAAGTTCGAGCAGGCCGAAGGCGGCACGATTTTTCTCGATGAGATCGGCGATATGCCGCTCGCCATGCAGGCCAAGCTGCTTCGCGTCCTGGAAGAAAACGAGATTGAGCGTATTGGCGGCGACAAGCCCATTGCCGTGAATGCCCGCGTGCTCGTCGCGACCCATCGCGACCTCGAAGTTCTGCTGCGCGAAGGAAAGTTTCGGCAAGACCTCTTTCATCGCGTGTATGTCTTCCCGATCTTACTGCCGCCGTTGCGCGAACGCCGCGATGACATCCCGGTCTTGATCGAACATTTCTCGCGCCAGATTTGTGCCCAGAACAACTGGAAGCTCATTTCCTTCTCTCCCGAGGCAATTCGCCTGTTGACCGAATCTCCGTGGCTTGGGAATGTAAGGGAACTGCGCAACATGGTGGAACGCTTGATGCTGCTTGCGGAAAATGATCAGGTCTCGTCAAGCACAGTCCAGTCGGCCTTGCCTGCCGGCGAGTCTCGCTCGGAGAGCACAGGGCCGTTGGCCGACCGGGTGCAGGAATTTGAACGCGAAACTATCCTGGCAGAATTGCGGCGGCAGAATTTTCATATCACGAATGCTGCCAAAGCTCTTGGACTGGAACGGAGCCACTTGTACAAAAAAGCAGAGCAGTTGGGCATCGACATTGGCAAGCAGCGGGTTCTGGATAAATAAATAAGGGATGGCCAAAACCGCCCCTCGTTTCACTTACCTTCTCAGATTGCCGTAGTTAACAGATGAAAGTATGAATGAAAGCTGATGGTCCGTAGTCTATTGAGTCGTGGATCAGTATCCGGCAGTGCGGTAGACTACTAGCTTGCCCAGCAGACAGCACCTCCAACCTAAGCTGCGTATATCGATCTGCAAATCTCACGCGATCATACTATTCGCCATGGTCACGCTCTCCGTAATTGCGTTCGCCCAGCGGACTGTAGTTGAAAAGAACGGAGTTGGGGGACGGATCGAGACCGACTACAATGCAGCCGGCAAAGTCACCGAAATGCGCACCGTTGGCTGCCAGACGGCGGCATTCAACAGAAATCCGATTACGAATATGTTCGCGGCCATTACGGGCCCCAGCAAACCGACACCACATATTGGCCCGGAGGCAAGGCCCAGAAGATTGTGAGACACACCTACGACGAGAGCACGAATTTCATCGGTGAGTTCATTCAGGTTTTCGATCAGTCAGGCAAACAAGTCGACGGACATAAGCTGACGCACGATCCTCGGACTGGGGTCTATCGTTGTGCTGACTGGAACGCCCAGTTTCAAAAATATCGATCCGTCGCTTGTCCCGCCGGGGAAGAAGAAAGTGGTGGCGGAAGTGAGCAGGGCCCAAAATTCACCTATGAAGAAGTGATGAAGAATCTCGAAGGGGCGCGAAAAAGACTAAGCACTGGCCACGCGCAGTTTGTCCACTCGAACCTTGCAACGCTGCCGGACATCGGTTTGTTATTGCCAGCGCAACTTCGTCCTGGTGAGCGAGTGTCTGGCACCGTAGTGGCTGACGCGAAGAACTTCACGGATGTGCCGGGAATTCAAGTCGTGCATTTTACCGTTCCCTCAGAATTCGGAGCGCTGCAGTTGTCCAGTCTGCAAGTTGAGGTGGAAGGGGAAACGGCGCAACCAGCCGATGGCCCGATTACTTTCATCATTCCACGCAAACGAGCGCAGCTTAGAATCACGCTTCAGCAATCGGTCGACCCGGAACATTCCGTTTCCGCGATGCTGCCTGTTCTGGGGCGCCAGGCAAAATCTCATGGCGCCTCAAACCTCTTTCAAGCGCCGGTGCTGTGCATGAAGGGCGAGCTTTGCCTGGTCGGAGGATCGTTCGGTGGCGACAGCCACAAGATATTTGCAGCTTTCGATGAACTGTCCTGCGGCAATCGTGGCCGAAACCACGGGCGCGCTTTACCTGAGCGTTCCCGACGATGTCCTGCCTGGGGCACGGCCCTTGTTCTTGCAGGAAGGGCCGAATCTGATCGCGCTTCCGGTCACGATTGGTGAGTTGAGCATCCAGGGCAACGGACGCGAGTTGAAAGCTGGCGACTTCCTGATCGTTTCCGCAAGTTTCGCCGGCCCGAGCGACATCCCCGACGCGGCCTGGCGGTCGGGGAATTTTCCGCCGACCAATCTCGCCAGTGCCCGCCGATTTATTCCCGCGTTCCAGCTTCCCCAGCAAGAACGCGATCCAGGCCGAGAGCGTGAAGATCAGGAAGAAAATTCCGGAGCGAAAGACAGAACCGAAAAGCACAGCGGGGAGATTCTTCTGATTCTCAGGAACGAAGCTGCAGGACAGGTTTCACTGCACAATTCTGCCAATCAAATGGTCACTTTTCGGTTGAGCGACGAGGCATTCAGCCGCGGAGATTTCAAATACAACCTGTGGGTGGAGGCGAGCGCCGCTGGGCCGGTAAACATCAAGTCTTATGTCATTCCGTTTCTCACGCCGGTGACCGGACAGCAATTCGCCGTCAAAGCCTCTGCTCCGTGATTTGCCGCAAGCACTGGTGGAACTTTTCCGTGGAACGCGTCACCGGCCTATCTTGTTTGTTGGAGATTCGAAAAAGGCGAGAGGCAGACGCTATCTTTTCAGACGGCGCCTGCCTGGGTGGAGGATTCTTGAGGGCGAAATCACTCTGCGAGAATAAGTGACCTCGCCGCTGCCAGCCATCCGGTGCGGCCCTTAGTCGCCCGCGTTACTTTCTGTAGTGAGTTCTCCCGGCAATCCTTGGTTGGAAAGCAAGCTGTCACCTTCGCTGGTTCCAACGCATGCGTCATTCATCGATTGTTATCGGTTCGCTCAGCAGCAGCGCCACAGGGAAGTGGTGAAACAACTTCGTGACTGCTATGTTTCTCACATCGCGTCCCGCCGCAATGCACTCTCCCGTGAGAATATTGTGATAACAGGTAGTGTTCGAGGCTGGAATTTCAAGGACGGTATCTTGCCAGAACTCCTCGGGGTGAATCGTCAGATTTTCATTTAGTAATCCTGCGCATAGTCGGGGGACCGCGACGATCAGTGACCGCCCTTGGCATTCTCTCCCAAAGGCGATGACGTGTTTGGCCATCGGCCCGCTTGGCGTAAGCGGAAAATAGCGGCCCTTCTGAAACAGGGCTGGATACATTTTTCTGAGGCCCAATGTTTTCGCGGTGAGAAACAGTTTGGCCCGGCCATCGTTCAATACTTCTGAGCCGGTGAAATTTGGCAATTCCGCCAAAAGTGTTTTTCGCTGCTCGTAATCCACCGGCCGCCGGTTGTCTGGATCGACCAGATTGAACTGCCAAATTTCGTTCCCCTGATAAATGTCGGGTACTCCCGGCGACGTCAGTTTCAGCAGACATTGCGATAGACCGTTGAGCCAGCCGATGCGCGCAGTATAACGTTGAAAGTCCTCGAAATCTGTCAGGAACAGATTCTTTCCGCCGCGCTCCAAAATCGCGCGCACAAATCCCGACAGCGCGCCTTCGTATTCAGAGTTTGTATTCGCCCAGCTGGTATATTCTTTGGCTTCTCGCGCGGCTTTCAACATGTAATGGTTCACGCGTCGTACAAACTCATTCCAACCAGCATCATCGAGCGCTTCGTCGGGCCATACTCCAATCAGCGTCTGATAAAGAAGATACTCATCGTTTCGCGAAGGCGCGGCAGTCGCCTCGATGACTTGTTTCTTTTTCCGATTCCAGTCGCGCCAGCGCCGCAAGCGCAGCCGCCATAGAGCGGGAATCTCAGTGATGACATTGATCCGAGCTCGCACATCTTCCGATCGCTTGGAGTCATGAGTTGATGAAGCCAGCATCGAATCCGGCCAACAAGCCAGCCGCTCTTGATTTGCGCGGTGGAACTCCTCCGGCGGGACGCCAAACTTGCTCGGATTGCCGCCAACTTCATTCAAGGAAACCAGCCGGTAATATCGATAAAACGCGGTGTCTTCCACTCCCTTTGCCATGACAGCAGCGGTCACTTGTTGGAACTTCATGGCGAAGCGAGTGACTGCCCGCTTGTACCAGCCATTCTGCGTGCCGTTGACCTCGATCAGCAGAACGCGCTGGATGAAATCAAAAACCGTCAGGTCGGCAGCGGTGCTTCGTCTTCGTCCTGCGGCTACCGCTTGTTCCACATAGCGGCGGTCGTCCGGGGAAACCTCCGCGCTGCTCACATAAGTCCGATAAACCGGGAAGCTGGCAATAATTTCTCCTAGGGCGCTTCGCAGACTGTTCAGGGTGAAGTCGCAGGTATGGCGGTTCGACAGCGCAATCCGGCTGAGCAGGTTCGCCAGCACATTCAGTTCACTGGCCAGCACGACTTTGAGAATCTGTTTTTTGCAGCCGTAAACCAAATCGGACAATTCTGTTGTTCTGCCGGTGAACGACCGGTAAATCCGCTCCATTTTGTCGGTGGCGCTCGAGTCGACGAAGAGACCGTTAACCAAATTGGCGAATTCATAACCGGTTGTTCCCTGGATCGGCCAGTCTTTTCGCAGCTGCTCTTTCCCGGTCAGGATTTTTTCCGCGATCACGTAGGCCTGCCGGCCCTGTGGTTCAAGCTCCGTGCGAAGTTTTTCGGTCAACTGCTGGAAATATTTCGTCGGGTCATACAGTCCATCCGGATGGTCGATGCGCAGCCCATCCACTTTTCCCTGGCCCACCAGATCAAGAACGAAACGGTGCGTCTTGCAAAAGACATTTTCGTTTTCCATGCACAGCGCCGCGAGCTCGTTTATGTCGAAAAAGCGGCGGTAATTGATGTCGTCCGCCGCCACCCGCCATTGCGCCAATCGGTACGCCTGCGCTTTGATCAGTTCATGCAGATTATCGAAGCTGGCAGGATCGTCCGGCTTTCCGTTGAGGGTCTGCACATTTGCAATCAGAAAATCCCTGGTTTCGGGCGATCGCGCGCACAGCCCCGCCAGCCGCCGTTTCTGTACGTCTTTTTCGCGGTTGCGCTCCGCTCGCTGCTGCGGACTCAATCCGCGCCGCGCCGGAAGATGGCTGAATGCCGTCACAATACTTTGCAGTTCGAGAAAATCTTCGCCGGTCGCGCCAAGCTTTTCTTTCAGTTGGTCGAGTTGAAATCCGAGGATCCGGGGATACTCCGCGGGGTCGATGGGAAAGCGGTGCTGATGGTATTGAACGCTGAATTCCCCGCGCTCAACATCGAACACCAGTTTCAGTTCACCTTTCTCCAGTTCGTTGCCATACTGATCGGCGAGAATGGGGATGAGAACTTTCCCTTGTAATTCGTCTTTAATCGGGTCCCAGTCGATGTCGAAAAAGTCGGCGTATTCCGACGCCTGTCCGTTTTCCAGAACATCGAGCCACCACGAGTTGTCACTTCCCATGACCCCCATGTGGTTGGGAACAATGTCAAGGATTTGTCCCATGCCGTGGCGGCGAAGTTCCGCAACAAAGCATTCGTAGTCTTCTGGGCTGCCAATCTCCGGGTTCAGCGAGTTATGGTCGATGATGTCGTAGCCATGCATGCTGCCGGGTCGCGCCCGCAGATAGGGTGAGACATAGCAATGGCTGATTCCGAGAGCAGAGAGGTAAGGAACGATCACGGCCGCGTCGCGGAAAGTAAACGTGCGATTCAGCTGCAAGCGATAGGTCGCCGTCCGTATTTGGGGCACGCCCGCCATAAATGTTGTGGGGTTGGATGGTTCAGGAACAGGCCGCGGCCACTGTGCAGCCCGCCAGTGGTAGATTCCCGATTCACCTTAATTTGCAATTTCGTGCAGACCCCATCAGGCGATTACCGCAGGCGCTTGGTAAAAATACTGTAGGAAAGCTGTCAGCTTATCCGTGCCCGAGACCACACCACCGACCAGGGTGGCAACTTGCCTTGTTCAAACGCAGCCGTGGTTTCATGGTTGCTGCAATAAAACGGGGCGCCAGAATGCCCCATGCTCAGTGCGATTTCTTCAGGCCCAAGGTTGGCGCTGAGTTGCAGCCGTTTTCCGTTCGCGAGCACCCAATCCACCGAAAGACCGCGGCCCTTGCCGGCGTGAAATTCACCGCGAATCGTCCCTCGCAGCAAAGGAACGATCACCCGCCGCCGGAGCGAAAGCAATTCGCGATAAAACCGCAGCCAGATTTTCGCAGACTCGTCTTCCAGGCTTTTCCAGTCCAGTTTTGACTGAAGAAATGTCGCTTCGGCGTTGGGATCGGGAATGTGGTCGCGCATTTCCGGCGTACTGAACTTGGCAAAGCGCGAGAACTCGTCTCTGCGTCCTTCAGTCACCGCTCTAGCTAAGTCGCCTTGGAAGTCGCAAAAGAAAAGGAATGGCGTTTTCGCGCCGAATTCTTCGCCCATAAAAAGCAATGGCGGTGCAGGGGCGAGCAACAAGATTTCCAGTGCAACTCTTACTGCTGCCGGCGATGCTAGCTGCAGAATCCTTTCTCCGAATGCGCGATTTCCCACCTGGTCGTGATTCTGCAAGAAAGAAACGAACGCGCAGGGAGGCAACCCGGCGCTGGGTTCGCCGCGAGTCGCGCCGTGAAACTGCGAGTACTCCCCTTGAAACGCGAACCCTTCGGCCAGGCAGCGTCCCAATTGCTGCACCGGCTGCCGCGTGTAGTCGCTGTAGTAGCCGTCCGATTCACCCGTAATCAGGACGTGCGATGCATGATGAATGTCGTCGTTCCACTGCGCGTTGTACAGGACCGCATGGCGCCCCTGATCGCGGCGCAAATAACGTGCCCCATTGTCTCCGTTTTCAAGGATGAGATGAATGTGCCGGTCGCCAGGAAATCGCTCGCGCACTACCTCCACCAGTTCGGTAAGAATGTCCGGCTTCGAGTCATCGACAATGGCATGGACAGCATCCAGGCGAAGACCGTCGAAGTTGTACTCCTCCAGCCAATAGAGTGCATTGTGAATGAAAAAATCGCGCACCACGCGGTTTTCCGGGCCGTCAAAGTTGATGGCTTCGCCCCACGGCGTGTGATAGCGGTCGGTGAAAAATTGCGGCGAGTAGAGACGCAGATAATTGCCTTCAGGGCCAAAGTGGTTGTAAACGACGTCGAGCAGAATCATCAATCCTTGCGCGTGAGCGGCCTGCACCAATTGCTTGATCTCCTCCGGACGCCCATAAGAACTATCTGGCGCAAAAGGCAGAACGCCGTCGTAACCCCAATTTCGTGAACCGGGAAAATCCGCCACAGGCATAAGTTCGATCGCGGTGACTCCCGCATCGCGCAGATACTCGAGTTTGCGCTCCACCGCTGCGAACGAGCCTTCTGACGAAAAAGCTCCGACGTGAAGCTCATAGATCACCGCTTCTTCCCACGGACGTCCATGCCACCAGTCGTCCTTCCATTCAAAACCGCGAGGATCGACGACTTCGCTGGGCCCGTGAACGTCGTAAGGTTGAAAGCGTGACGCGGGATCGGGAACTTCGCTTTTTTCATCAATGCGAAAACGGTAGTGCGAGCCGGCGTGCGCTTCTGGGGTAACCAGCTCGAACCATCCGTGCCCGGCACTTTTGAGCGCGATTGTCCGCTGCTCGTGATCCTCGAGGCGAAGCTCGACGCGCTCCGCTTTCGGCGCCCACAGCCGAAAGCGAACACTGCCGTCTTTCTGTACCTGTGCCCCAAAGGGCATGGAGTGGCTACGTTTCATGCCGGCGGTCTTGGCGGATCTGGTCACGTTGCCGTTCCACCAACACGGCAAGCGAGCGCGCCTGCAGCGGGTACGGCATTCCCGACTCGTACTGCATCCCCGGACTGCGTGAGGTTTGACAAGAGGTGTCAATCAGCGCGATCCAGCGCATCTCCGAAGCTGCGGTCGGCAACTGAAATGGTACTTCTTCGTGGTGCGCGTTCATCAGCAGCAAAAAGTTATCGTCGGTTATCGCTTGGCCGCGCTCATCCACTTCATCAACCGCCGATCCGGAAAGAAACATGCCCAGGGTCCTGGCGTGCTCCTGGTTCCACTCGTCATCGGTCATTTCCGCGCCGTCCGGCCGCAGCCAGAGAATGTCCTTGATGCCCGCGCCTTTGATCGCCCGTCCAAGAAAGAAATTCCTGCGGCGGAAAACCGGGTGGTTCTTGCGCAACCCAATCGCTTTTTGCACCAGCGACATCAGTTCCCGGTCGGCGGCCGATTTGTTCCAGTTGATCCAGCTGATCTCATTGTCCTGGCAATAGGCGTTGTTGTTTCCGTTCTGAGTATGCCCGATGGCATCGCCCGCGAGCAGCATGGGAACGCCTTGCGAAAGCAGCAGGGTCGCCATGAAATTGCGCTTCTGCTGCGCCCTTAGCGCATTGACGGCGGGATCGTCGGTCGGGCCCTCCGCCCCACAATTCCAGCTGTGATTGTTGTCGGTGCCGTCGCGGTTTTCTTCGCCGTTGGCCTCGTTGTGCTTCTGGTTGTAGCTCACCAGGTCCTGTAGCGTAAAACCGTCATGCGCGGTCACGAAGTTGACGCTGGCGTATGGCCGCCGGCCGCTGCGCTCATAGAGATCGCTCGATCCGGTGATGCGATATGCGAGTTCTCCAATTTGTCCGCCGTCGCCCTTCCAATAGGAGCGCACCACATCGCGGTAGCGATCGTTCCATTCCGCCCATCCGACGGGAAATTTTCCCACCTGATATCCGCCTTCGCCCAGGTCCCATGGCTCGGCAATCAGCTTGACCTGCGACAAGACCGGGTCCTGATGGATGATGTCGAGAAACGCGCCCAGCTTGTCGACTTCGTGCAGCTCACGCGCCAAGGTTGCGGCCAGATCGAAGCGGAAGCCATCAACGTGCATGTCGAGCACCCAGTAACGCAGGCTGTCCATGATCAGCTGCAGCACTCGCGGATGCCGCATATTCAGCGTGTTTCCCGTGCCGGTGTAATCCATATAACAGCGCGGATTGTCGGCAACCGTCCGGTAATAGACGGGGTTATCGATGCCGCGGAACGACAGCGTCGGCCCAAGCTGATTTCCTTCCGCCGTGTGGTTGTAAACCACATCGAGGATAACTTCGATCCCCGCGGAATGCAGGGTCTTTACCATGGTTTTGAATTCGCTGATCGATCCCGTAGCCAGGTACCGCGATGCCGGTGCAAAAAAGCCGATCGAGTTATATCCCCAATAATTCCGCAGTCCCTTCTCGACCAACGTGCGGTCGTCGATGAAATAGTGCACCGGCATCAGCTCGACTGCGGTGATGCCGAGCTTCAGCAGATAGTCGATCACCGGAGCGGTCGCCAACCCGGCATAGGTTCCGCGCAACTGTGTCGGGATTTGGGGGTGCTGAATGGTGAAGCCTTTCACGTGGGTCTCGTAGATGATGCTCTTGTGCCAGGGAGTGCGCGGCGGTTGGTCGCTTCCCCAGGTAAAAGCCGGATCGATCACCATCGACTTGATCATTCCCGGAGCGCTGTCGCGCCGGTCGAACGACAAGTCCGCCTGCTTGTGCCCGATGCGGTAGCTGAAGTGCGAATCGCTCCACTTCAAATCGCCGACAATTTGCTTCGCGTAAGGATCGAGCAGTAGCTTGTGATGATTGAAACGCAGGCCCTTGTTGGGCTCGTACGGCCCGCTGACGCGATAGCCATAGATCAGTCCCGGCCGCGCTTCCGGCAAATAGCAATGCCAAACTTGATCGGTTTGCTCGGTGACGTTCACGCAGTGCAATTCGCGATGTCCGTTCTTGTCGAAGATGCACAGTTCGACTCGTTCGGCATGCTCGGAGAACAGGGCGAAATTCACTCCTTCGCCGTCCCAGTGAGCGCCCAGCGGATACGGTTTCCCCGGCCAAACAATGGGTTGAGTTTGAATCACCATATTTGTTTCGGAAGCTAGTTCTGGCGAAGCCTCTTCAGATTTGTTTCTGGGACAGAATCGAAATCGGGGATTAGGTGCGAACTGAGGGGCCAGTGTTGCCTGAGGCCGGGGCCGATGGAGCAGTTCTTTGCCGTGTTTTCTTAGCGGAAACTCTGTAGGATTTCGTCGGCCGCGCGATGGCCGCTGGCGATGGCGCCATGCACGGTTCCGTTGTGTCCGGTAATGTCGGTAGCTTCTCCGGCGAAGAACAACGTATTTTGGATGGGCGCGCCGAGATCTCGCTGTGCGCCAGCGCTGCCTACTTTTCCATAGCTGTACGCGCCGCGCGAGAACGGGTCCGACTGCCAATCGTGAAAATAGGCAGCTTCTAACTGGTTTTCAAGCTTGCCAGCATCTTCGCCAAGCAATTTTGCGAGTGTCTGCAAGCTCTGCTGCACAACCAAACCATAATCCTGGCCAGAAAGTTTCTCCGCGCACTGGAATGGCGCCCAGCCGGTGATGATCGGCAATTTCTCTGGCATTGTTGTCCACCAGGTTGGGAACCATTCGTCCTGCGATAAAAGAAAACTCATTCCGGAAAGACTTTCGTTGGTTGACGGCGGAGAGATCGTGTCCCAGAACCGCTGCCGAAAGCGCAGAACCACGCGGATGACTTTTCCCATTTCTAATTTGTCGAGTGCCCCGGCTTTTTCTTTGGGCAGAGACGGAACGAACGCTACGGCGCCCGCTTGTCCAACCGGCGCTTGCAGCACGGCTAGCGGCAACGTGATCAGCACGCGCTCGGCGTTAAGAGCCACAGAGCCTTCCGCATCGCGGGCCGAGACCTCGACACTGCCGGCTTTCCACTGCACCCGCTCGACCACGGTTCCGGCGCGGACCGTTACATCTGACTTTGCGAGCCGCTGGCGAAAAAGTTCGATCAGCGTTTCGTATCCGCCCTTCGCCCGAGAGACGCGCTCTCCATCGATTTCTTGTTCCGCGCGCATGCCCTCGACCAGCCAGTGAACTCCAACCAGATTCGGATCGGCGGCGTTAAATCCCGACACATAGCCTGCAGCGCGCCGCTTCGCTTCCTGCATCACTGGATCATTGTTGCGATTCGGAAACTCCCGCTCGAGAAACGAGAGGAACGATTCATCGGGTTGTGAGTCGTCCATTTTGCTGAGGATGGATTCGATTTGCGAAAAGAACTGGCACGGCCTAAGCGCGTCCGTTACGCACCAGCTTTCACCGTCCACTTCAGAGATTGTGACATTCGCGTTCTGCAGCGGCAGCCATATTTCCGGCGGCATGCCGTGAATGAACTCCGCTCCCAACTCGACGGCATGGCCGGTCGAGTCGTAGGTCGTGAAGATGCGCCCGCCAATCCGGGTGCGGGCTTCGAGCATCGATACGCGCACTCCGGAGTCAGCCAGTTTCGACGCGGCGGCCAATCCGGAGATTCCCGCGCCAATCACAATGACAGTGCGCTTCGCGTCCATAGCGGTTCCTCAATCACAATCGGCGGCGCGCGATCTGTCAAATGAGCGCAGAGTCTGACCGAGGGACGCTATGCCGCTTTTTTCTTTGGAACTTTCGCACCCTCTTTTCGCGCTTCGGAAAGTCCGATGGCAATAGCTTGCTTGCGGCTCTTTACTTTTCCGCCGTGGCCGCTTTTCCCGGAACGCAGAGTGCCATGTTTCTTGCGGCGCATGGCGCTAGCAACGGTTTTCGATGCGCCCTTGCTGAACTTGCGACGACTCGATTGTTTCATGGCAGGCATGTCGTACCTCCTGCCGCTTAGAGCGCAGACTTTTCCTCGAGGTTGCGTGGTCCGCTGGAAATTCCGCGAGCGAATCTCAAGCCGATTTGACCTTAGGCAGAACCTGCTTGCCATAGAACTCGATCACCCGCCGCTGATCGGCCTGGCCCGCCGGTTGCAATCAAAGATGACACTGCAGGTGCACGATGAATTGGTGAGACAGAAAAAACAAGGGGAGAAGCGGCGAACGGGCGCGCACAGAGGAACCTCCAGAACTAAAATTCGGGCCCGGTTCGCTACAGCATCCCGGGGGTGGCGTGGTGTCAAGCAGGTTTTGATTCAGCGGCGTTCAACTTCACGCTCCGCCGCTTCTCTGAGCATTCGCCGGTCGCGAACTCCCGCAATTCTTCTCGCCCTCCAGATCCGGCGCAGGACGAACCAATAGATGAAGGCGCCAAGGGTGGCAAAAGTGGCGCCGAGCAGCAGGAGGTTCCAGAGTGCCGCGAAGTTATTGAGGAAATTGCGCATAGATACAGAGCGTTCTGCGAGTTAACAACAGCAGGTTTCTCGACTTCGCAGATTGGCCGCCAGCGGCCAATCATACTCCGCTCGAAATGACAATGTTGAGCATCGCGCGAGCGGCCAATCTTGCTCCGCTCGAAATGACAAAACTTCTGTAGCGCCTGCTTGGTCGCCGGTGACAAAGGTGAGTTTCACGCGCCCAGCGCGCTCTTGATTGCGCCCGAAATGCTGGCGGCGAGGGCGTTCATCTTTTCTTCCGACTCGGCTTCGATCATTACGCGCGCCAGCGCCTCGGTTCCCGAATAGCGCACCACCACGCGGCCGTTGCCATCAAGTTCGCGCTCGGCGGCCTCGATTGATCGCTGGATTTCCGGCACTCGCGCAAACGGAACTTTCTCGCGCACGCGAATGTTCTGGATGGTCTGAGGAAAAACTTTCAGGTCGCCGATCAACTCGGCCAGCGGCTTGCCGCTTCGGGCCATAATTTCCATGACGCGCAGAGCGGTGAGGAGTCCATCGCCAGTGGTGGCGTCGCCGTCGCGAAAGATGATGTGCCCGGATTGCTCTCCGCCAAGAACTGCGCCGGTCTTCAGCATCTCTTCCAGAACATATTTGTCGCCGACATTTGCCCGCAACATGCGAATGCCGCTCTTGCGCAGAGCAATTTCCAGACCCATATTCGACATGGTGGTTGCGACCACGGTCGATCCCGTCAAGATGCCGCGCGATTGAAAATCGCGGGCGGTGAGCAGCAGTACAGCGTCTCCGTTGACGACGCGGCCGTTCGCATCGCTGAAGAGCGCGCGGTCGGCATCGCCGTCAAATGTGACTCCGAGGTCGAATTTGCCGGAGCTTTCCGCAACCGCCTTTGCCACCACTTCCGGATGCAGCGCACCCGCATTTTTATTGATGTTCTTACCATCGGGTGAGGCGTTCAGAAATGTCGCTTGAACGCGGCATTCCTTGAACAACTCCGGCGCTTCCGCGGTCGCCGCCCCGTTGGCGCAATCGACGAGCACGCGCAAGCGGCTCAAATCGCCTTTCACGCTGTGTGCAAGCCACTCGATGTAGTCGCGCCGTAGACTGGCTTCGCCTGGAAGACTGGCAGCAGGCTTTGCAGGCGTAGATCCGTTCGTCTGACTATTCCCCAGCAGCGAAAAGATTTCTTTCTCAATTGCCAGTTCGTGAGCGTCGGGCAGTTTGTAGCCGTCGCCGGAGAAGACTTTAATGCCGTTGTCGATCCAGGGATTGTGAGACGCCGAAATCACCACGCCAGCCGCGTACTTCCGCGAGCGGGCAAGATACGCAACGCCCGGCGTTGTAATTACGCCCGCGCTGTGCACCTCGCAGCCGCAGGAGGAAAGTCCAAGCATGACCCGGTCGGCGATCCAGCAGCTGGATTCGCGCGTGTCCTGGCCAATCACCACGCTTGGCCGCGGCTGAGTTCGGAGTAAATCATGTCCCAAGGCCCGGCCAATGCAAAACGTGCTTTCGGCGGTCAAAGGGAATTCGCCGGCCACGCCTCGAATTCCATCGGTACCAAAAAGTTGTCGTGAGGCAGAAGTCATTGCAGATCGTGTGCTAGTGCCCATGAGTGGCGGCGTTCTCCATAATAACTGTGATGTGCACCGGATCGGAACTTGTGGCTTGAATCAGCGGATCGGAAACGTACGCATGACGCGTAAAGGTGACGCGGCTGATTGCGCCAGTCACATCGATAGGATCGGTGGTGGCCGCTTCCACCGCTTCGATTCGCTTCTTGGGGCCAATGATCGTGATGTTCGGCGGATCGATTTGGATGTGGCCGATCTGATAACCGGTCGCGAAAGTCCCAATGACTCGCGGACGTACCGGCACTTGGCGAGTGATCCGAGTGTCGAACGAAAGGTGAATCTGGCTGGGCACGACCTGTACGACTTCCAATTCCTGCGGGTGATGAATCTCCTGCGCCGTCAGGTCATAAGTCCGGTCGCCGGGCCTTACGGTTTCGAGGTTGATTTCCGCGTAGACTTCCGACGCCTGCAGACGGCGCACGACCCGCTGCGGGCCGCGAAGCCGGACCTCCGCCTTGGGAATGCTCTCTGCGCTGATTTCGAGATTTGCCGGCATGTTCTCGAACTCGATCACGGTGTCGATCGCGACCTCTGAGAGCGGTTCGCGATAAACCGCCAGCCACAGTCCGACAGCCAGGGCAAGCGAAATCAGTTTCAAGCCAAGGTTGTGGAGCACGAAGCGCCGAAAGAAGTCGCGCATAGGTTAGCGGTCGGCCCCCTGATTGACGCGCGTGTCGGCCGTGCGCGACATGGTCCGGTGCGACTCTATCGATTCCGAGGAATCCGCCCCGTTAGTGATGGCGGTGGGCAAAGTAACCGGAGGGACCCAGCGCCGCAAGAGTTGGCCAAGCCGCTCTCGCAATTCATCGACGGTCAGGTCACGCTCGATTTTTCCGCCGAGTGCCAGGCTGATGCTGCCAGTTTCCTCAGACACGATAACGGCGATGGCGTCGGTCTCTTCGGTGACTCCAATTCCTGCCCGATGGCGGGTGCCCCAATTGGGTAGAGAGCACGGGATTCATCGACAATGGCAGGAAGCATGCCGCAGCCGCAATGCGATCTTTCTGAATGATCACAGCGCCGTCGTGCAAGGGAGCGCTCGGGCGGAAAATGCTGGCGAGCAAATCGTAAGAAAGTTTCGCATCGAGAGGCACGCCGCTTTCGATGTAGGTCCGCAAGCCGATTTCCCCTTCAATTACCATCAGCGCGCCGGTCTGGTTCTGGCAAAAGAGATTTGCGGCCAGGACTATATCGTCATACGCGTCTTCAGAGGCCGAGCCTCGAGTCAGGGAGAGCCTGCGGCCAAGTCTGGTCAGGGCGAGTCGAATCTCAGGCGCGAAGACCACGATCAACGCGAAAACCGTGTAGGGCAGCAGAGTGGAGATGACCCAATTCAGCGTGGTGAGTTCGCCCAGCCGCGCCACGTAGAAGGCGATCACCAGCGCAGCGATTCCCACCAGCATGAGTGCGGCGCGTGTCCCGCGGATCAATGCCAGTAACTCGTAAATAATGATTGCAACCAGCAGAATGTCGATGACCGAAATCACCGACACTCGGGGCCATGCTGCTGCAAGCGGCATCACGATAGACCTTTCAAGATGACTCGAACCGGACTGAGCGACTCCAGTTAATTGTAACGATTCCCAGATGCCGAGAGAGAAGAAAGCGTTAAACCGTTTCAGGAAAGTAGTAGGCCTTACCGTACCGCAGCACGGCGAACCGGTATTTCGATCTGCATGCCTTCGGCAGCCGCCGTAACGCGAGGATAGTAGTTCCGTGCCTCTTTGAGCACCCGGTCGATACAGGCATCGTCGTGATCGGGATCGTGATGAAATAAGACCAATTCTTTGGCGCCGCTTTCCATCACGATATTGACCGCTTCGCGCCAGTGACTGTGTCCCCAGCCGCGGCGCAGGGCTTCATACTCCTCGGGCAAGTACTGCGCGTCGTATACGAGCACGTCGGCCCCGGCCGCGAGCGCGCGCACGTTCTTGTCGAAAGTCTCGTCGCCCGGCTCGTTGTCGGTCGCGTAGACGAAAATGCCGTCTTTGCTTTCGAGCCGGAATCCCATGCATCCCTGGGGGTGGTTCAGCCACTTGGCCTGTAACTTAACGTTACCCAGATCGACGCTGCCTTCTTCCAGATCATAAAAATCCTGGCGGGCCCGCATCTGGTTCAAACCCACAGGAAAAAACGGCGCGGCCATCTGCTCTTCGAGCACTTGCTTCAGCCGGCGAGTCCGGCTGGAGCAATGAAACTGAAAACGGTTCTCCGGGTTGTCGTAGAGCGGGCCAAAAAAAGGCAGGCCTTGAATGTGGTCCCAATGAAAATGCGAGACGAAAACGTGGGCGGATATAGGATGTCCGTTCGACTGCCGGCGCAGCGCCTGGCCAAGCATTCGGAACCCGGTGCCGCAGTCGAAGACATACATCTGGTCTCCGATCGACACTTCCACGCAGGAGGTATTGCCTCCATAGCGCATGTTCTCCGGCTGGGGTGAAGGCGTTGAGCCGCGAACCCCCCAGAACTTGATCCGCATACATTCCTCAGAGACGGATTTCTACCTAAACAGCCATCTTGCAGCCTGTTAGATGATCAGTCAACCGCCTAAGCGTTACGATAGTTTGTAAACCGCGATCATTTTTGGTCAGTGGCTTGGGCCGGCAGCCTTTCACAAATCCCGATAGAATGAGCACGAATTACGGGAGCACGGCCTCAATCTCATGCTTCGCCCTGATTATAAAGAATTTGCCAGCCTCGCCCGGCAGGCCACGCTAGTTCCAGTGGTCAAGTCGGTGATGGCCGACCTGCTAACCCCAGTCTCAGCCTTTCTGGCCGTAGCCGAGGATGAGGCGCAGGCCTTTCTACTGGAGTCGGTCGAGCGGGGCGAGCGAATCGGACGGTATACGTTTCTGGGCGCAAAGCCCTACATGTGGGTGGAAACTCGCGGCCAGGAGATCGCTTTGCATCGCGGCAAGCGGGTTGAGCGGCAGCAAGGCAGCGTCTTACCCGTGCTGAAAGAGTTACTTCGGGAACATCGTCCGGCGACCTTTGCAGGATTGCCGCCATTTACCGCGGGTGCGGTCGGATACTTCGCTTACGACGCGGTCCGCCAGTTTGAGCGGATCGGCGAACATGCGAAAGACGATCTTTCTCTCCCCGATTGCGTGCTGATGTTCTTCGACCGCCTGCTGGTTTTCGATCACCTGCTGCACCAGATCCACATTATTGCCAGCGCCGATGTCAGGGATGAAAATCCGCGGCGTGCCTATGACCGGGCCGTGGCCGACATCGAGCGCCTGGAGAAGAAGCTGGAATCGGGAGTGCGGAACAGTGCCTGGCGAAGAGCGGCGAGCCGATCTAAGGGAAAGTTAAAGGCTCACGCTGCCACAAGTCATGAACGGTTTCTGAAATCTGTGGAGCGTTGCCGCGAGTACATCGCCGCCGGCGATATTTTTCAGGTCGTACTTTCTCAGCGACTCGATTTCACGCCGCAGGCCAAACCGTTCGACATCTACCGCGCGTTGCGCACGGTGAATCCGTCACCCTATATGTACTTTCTCCGCATGGGAGATGTGCATGTGCTGGGCTCATCCCCAGAAATGCTGGTGCGGGTTTCGGAGCGCAAGCTGGAATATCGCCCGATTGCCGGGACTCACCCGCGCGGCCGCGACGAGGGTGAAGATGAGAAGCTGGAAAAAGCCATGCTTGCCGATGAAAAAGAACGCGCGGAGCACGTCATGCTGGTCGATCTGGGCCGCAACGATTTGGGGCGGGTCAGCGAATATGGTTCGGTCAAGCTCCGTGACTTGATGTATGTCGAGCGCTATTCGCACGTCATGCACATTGTGTCGGCGCTCGAAGGAAAACTGCGCGAAGGGCTGGATGCGCTAGATGCGTTCGCCGCGTGTTTTCCGGCTGGAACGTTGTCCGGGGCGCCGAAGGTTCGCGCCATGCAGATCATTGAAGAATTGGAACCGGTGCGGCGTGGAATCTACGGAGGGTCGGTGCTCTACGCGGATTTTGCCGGAAACCTCGATTCCTGCATCGCCATTCGCACCCTGCTGATGAAAGGCAAGCATGCCTATTTGCAGGCAGGCGCGGGGATTGTGGCCGATTCCGATCCGGAGAGAGAATTTCAGGAGTGCATGAACAAAGCGCAGGCGGTACTGCGGGCGGCGGAGAAAGCAAGGAGCGGAGGGTGAAGCGGCCTCTAGAGGCCCATGTAACCCGGAGTCGAAGGACCCCACCCAGGTTGCGGAGTTTCACCAGCCCGACGGGGAATTCTCCCGGGCACAGGGGAGAACTTCTTGAATTGTGAGCATACAAAAACCAGCCGCAGAGCGCGGGAAGGCGGCTTCGGATGTAACCATGGACGGCTCGCTTCCAACCAAATGCGCGGCCAACACAATTTTGACAAGGATCTGACAACTGTTCTCTGGGGCGCAATCATCAGAATCCCATAGAAGGGCATTCGAGGGCGGCCACTTGCGAAAAATGCCTTGGCTCGGGCAAAACCTGTGGTACGATCATGCCAGTTGAGGTACTTATGACCCGCTTCGGGCGCGGGTCATCCCGCCCCCAGATCATTTGTGGTCTCGGCTCAAGCCCTTCCCGGACTTGGAGAAATTCTGTGCGTTTCGCGCCTTGCGTCTCGGCGCTCGCATTCCTGTTTACCATGGTTTTAGTCTGCGGGCCTCAACACGCAATCGCACAGGTTTCCGTCGATGATGTGCACATTTCTCCGCGCGTGGCGCCGCCCGCCAAGCCGGATATCATGGACACCGTCGATCCCTCGCTTCGCACCCACACCAAGCCGATGAAAGTGGATGTGAGTCTTGTGCTGGTTCCGGTGACGATTACCGATCCCATGAACCGCCTGGTCACCGGACTCGACAAAGATAACTTCCAGGTGTTCGAAGACAAGGAAGCGCAGGAAGTCAAAACGTTCTCCAGCGAAGATGCTCCCGTCTCGATCGGTGTAATTTTCGATATGAGCGGGAGCATGAGCAGCAAAATTGAACGGGCGCGAGAGGCGGTAAGCGAGTTCTTCAAGACCGCCAATCCGCAGGACGAGTTTTTCATGATCGCCTTCGCCGACCGGCCCGAAGAAGTTTCCGACTTTACCTCGTCGGTGGAAGACATTCAAGGTAAGCTGGTCTACACCGTGCCCAAAGGGCGTACCGCGTTGCTGGATGCGATTTACCTGGGCATCAGCAAAATGCGGCAGGCGAAGTACACCAAGAAGGCGCTGCTGATCATCTCCGACGGCGGCGATAATCACAGCCGCTATACCGAAGGCGAGATCAAGTCGCGGGTCAAAGAGGCCGACGTGCTGATCTACGCCATCGGCATCTACGACCACTATTTCCCCACGGAAGAAGAACGCCTGGGGCCGGGGTTGCTCAGCGACATTACCGAGCTCACCGGCGGGCGGGCTTTTACCATAGATAATCCTAACGACTTGGCTGACGTTGCCACCAAAATTGGCATCGAATTGCGGAACCAATATGTGATCGGTTACCGTCCAAAGCACCCTGGGCACGATGGCAGATGGCGTAAGATAAGGGTGAAGTTACTTCCGCCCAAAGGACTGCCGCCACTGCGGGTGTACGCCAAGACCGGATACTATGCGCCTTCGGAATGAACCTCTTCTCGCGCTGCTTTGCTTTTTCTTAATTTGTGCAGGAACGGCGGTGCAGGGAGCAAGTGCGCCGCAGAACACCGCGCCTCCGCCAGCGGCGGGCCAGTCTGGCGCGCCTGCGAGCAGCGTTCCGCCAAATCAACCTTTAACTCCGCCGTCGCAGCCCGCGCCGCAAACTGCGCCCCAAAATGGTACTACTCCCGCGCCGAGCCGGCCGCAGGACCAGGGACAAGCGGGGCAGGCCCAGCCGGGCCAGAATCAGCCGCCTCAGGAACAAGCTCCGGCCAATGACAATGGGGTTTTCGTTTTCAAGAAAGAAGTCTCCGAAGTGGTCTTGCACGCCACCGTTCTCGACACCAAGAACAATCGCTTGGTAATCAACCTCGACAAGAGCGCGTTCACGGTATTCGAAGACAACAAGGAGCAGACCATCAGCTCATTTCGTCACGAAGACATTCCCGTGGCGATGGGCATTGTGATCGACAACTCCGGTTCCATGCGTGAAAAGCGCGACAAGGTCAACAAGGCCGCGCTCAATCTCGTCCGCTCGAGCAATCCGCAAGATCAGGTGTTCGTGGTCAACTTTAATGACGAGTACTATCTCGACCAGTCCTTCACTGACAAAATCAGCTTATTGAAATCGGCGCTGGAAAAAGTCGAAGCCCGCGGAGGAACGGCCCTTTACGACGCGATCGTGGCTTCGGCCGATTACGAGAAAAAGCAGGCGCGGCTGCAGAGAAAAGTTCTGTTCGTGGTTACCGATGGTGAAGACAACACCAGCCGCGAGACGCTGGAGGAAGCCGTTCAGCGCCTGCAGCAGGAAAACGGGCCGACGGTGTATACCATCGGTCTGCTGGGCGAAGAACGCGCCCGGCGGGCGCACCGGGCGCTTGAGACTCTCGCGCAGCGGACGGGAGGAATCGCTTTTTTCCCCAGGACACTGGACGAAGTGGATGAGATCAGCAGCAAAATTGCCCACGATATTCGCAGCCAATACACTCTCGGCTACAAGCCGACCACACCGCGCAGCGTCGGCGGATACCGCACCATCCGCGTGGAAGCCCGTGCCAAGGGATATAAGAACCTGACCGTGCGCACTCGTACCGGCTACTTCCCGGGCCAGGAGAATTCACAGTAGAGCGATTATTGCCCCCAAACTTTGGTAGTGGTTCAGTTTGAAGGTTGCCCCCACGCAAGAGTGGGCATCCGATTGCCCTCGCGGCTCACTAGGGTGTATGGTTTCTTCGCGTGTGTGAACGACTCTATCATGCCGCGAATGCTGTCCAGCACATGTCCTTTGAAGGTGCCATTACAATAATTCTAACGGCGCTCGCCGTTATGCTAGCAGTGGTCACTCTTGGAATTGCGGCATTAGCCATCTGGGGATACGTCGGCCTTCGAGACTCCCTGAAGGAAACCGCTGCAAAGCGGGTTGACGAGGCCATGAAGGAAGCCCTCAAGAAATATCCTGATGCAGCCGATATGCTTAAGACAATGCAGCGGTTACGGGATCAGGCAGATTTCTTGGATCAGGTCAGAAATCAGGTGGTAACCGCCCCTGAACCGAAGGTAGTTGAAACCGCATCAAAACATGGTGTACAAGGGGGTATCGTGGAAACGCCCTTGGAATCAGTGGATCAGCAAGCGACGCCTATTGCAAAGTATCCGGGAGAGGGGAGTAAGGATGCCCGCGACGACGGAAAATCCAGTTGAAGTTTTGACGCCTGGTCAGATCATTGCCAAGTATCAACGCCAAGCTCCCGTGGATGTCGTAGCGATTGCCAGTGATCTCGGTGTAAACGTATGGAAAAAATCTCTCCCTGACTCGGTGTCTGGGAAGATTTTTCGCGATCCGATGAATGGCGGTCCAACTACCGGATTCAGTATTGCCGTTAATGAATCCCACTCTCTTGTCCGTCAAAGATTTACTGTAGCTCACGAGATTGCTCATTTCATTCTTCATCGCCGCAAACTCGAAAGCGGAGACCTGATCGACGACGCTATGTACAGAAGCGGATTGACCAGCAAGGAGGAAACCGCTGCCAATCGGCTTGCTGCGGACATTCTTATGCCTCTTCCGCTGATTAAGCAGCTGCTAGACGCTGGCATCCGCGATCCAGAGAGCTTAGCTGCTCGTCTGCAAGTATCGCTACCCGCCATGCGAATCAGACTGGGGCTTCCTGTCGAGCAGAAATAAAAGTTCATCAATCGTCCACACATGGTCTGCTATCCCTGCTTCCATTGCTGGGGTAACTCGAAGGGTTTTGTGCACCCGGCAGAAGTTGAAGTGCATGAAGTACAGCGCAACCATGTGACCGTGGTTCTCCACTTTCCTGCTGAACCCGTTTGTTAAGCGGGTGAATCGGCGCATCCCCATTCTCATTGATAAATTGCTGCGCTCCACAAATGAAGTAGAGATGTGGTCTGGGTCGGGGTTTCCTGCGAGAACTCCAGTGCGGCATCCGATGCAGGTTGCGGGGCTGTAGCGCGATTCGGGATTTTCGTTCGATGCACCGTAGATTTTAACCAGCATCGCATAGTCGATCTCAGAGCCGAACGCATCTTCGACTGCGTCGGCGTAGACGCGATGGCCGTCTGTGGTTAGTTGAATCCGATTGATGACCCGCGAAGCAATGTCCTGCATGAAGGCTTTCGCTGTATCCGCTCCACGATCTCCGATTGTGTACGAGATAACCAGCTTCGTGTCGGCATCAATCGCCTTCCACGTCCAGACGCTTCCCAAGCCGCTCTGGACTTGCTCGAGCGTTAGGTTCTTATCTTTGCCATATACAAAGCTCCAAATCTCATCGGCTTGAACCCGGCGAACGCGGAGATTGCGGACGTGGGCATTGTGATATGCGGCGCACGCGCAACCGATCTCCTTGAGGAGTTTCAAGACTGTGTTCTTGGCGGTGCCTGTCATGCGGCAAGTGGCGTTAATCGAGGTGCCTTCGATTAGGGCGGCGATTACTGCGGTGCGTTTGTCGGTAGCAAGCCGATTCATGATGCATGGATGCTAGCAGTATTCTATTGACAATGCAAGCATAAAATGCAAGTATAGGGATAGAAAGTGAGGCTCTATGGAAGAAGTTACCGGGAAGGCAAAAGGAGCTATTGTTCTAGCGGAGTCGATGACGCCGGAACAGCGGAGTGCTCGAGCTTCAAAGGCTGCATCGGCCAGATGGAAGAACCGGAAGGGCAAGTTAGTTCGATTGCCAGAACATAAACTTCCGACCGCGCTTTACAAAGGTGTACTCCCTCTGGTCGGTTCGGAGATTCCTTGCTATGTGCTGGACACCGGGCAGCGCGTAATCGGGAGAACTGCATATACCGAATCTCTGACAGGAATCAAAGGCGGTGGTGACCTCGAGAAATATCTTGGGGTTTCATCCCTTAAACCCTTTATTAACATAGACATGGTGCTCGAGGGAATGGTGGCCTTTTCGTTGCCGGAAGTAGAGGGACTCGAGCGCGACGTTAAAGGTCTGCCAGCCGATCTTGCAATCGAGGTATGGCGTGGGTTCGTCACCGCGATGGAAGCCAGTCTCACGGGTAATGCGGTCAGGCTCACTGACCGTCAAAAGCAAATGGCCATGCGTGCAAGTTTTCTTCTGGCAGCTTGCGCGAAGGTCGGGCTGGATGCGCTTATTGATGAAGCAACCGGATACCAGTACGACAGGGCGGTTGATGCATTGCGCGTGAAGTTAAAGGCTTACTTGGCGGAGGAAATGCGAGACTGGGAAAGCACCTTCCCGCAAGAGCTTTGGATAGAATTTGCTAGGCTGACAAATTGGAAAGGTACAGTGACTCAACGACCGAAATACTGGGGGATTCTAGTTACGGAGCTTGTTTATTCGTACCTAGACGCCGATGTTTGCAAGTGGTTGAAGGACAATAAACCACATCCGCAAAAGGGACGAAATTGGCATCAATGGCTGACGGAGCAGTACGGCTTGCGGAGGCTGGTCCAGCACATTTTCACGTTAATTGGTGTCGCTAAGACCTGCCAGACAATGCGGGAATTGCGCGACAAAATGGCCGAGATGTACGGTAAATCCCCAGTGCAACTGAGGCTTTACTTACCAACGATAAAAGCTGCTGATTAGTCCTCGGTAGCTTCTCTCACGACGCGCAAGGCGTTCTGGCTTTCGTCCAGCCGCTTGCATTCATGCGTCTCGAAGGCTTTTTCTATCCGTCTGCCTTCTGGCGTATCTTCAAACAGGAAGAGCCGTCCACACGTAGAGCAATTGCCGGAAATCGCGTTGCCGCTCGCGTCCCTCTTGATGACGTACATCTTGGGTTTGTTTGCCATGCCGACAGTTTCCCACAGGCCGAAGCCGAATGCTAGCCTGTGGAATTTCAAACTGAACCACTACCCAAACTTTGGTGCAATTGACGCCTTCCACCCGGCTTCCGTAACCTGTAATGTGCAGAAAACTATTGAGCCTACCCGCCTGAAAGTTTCCGACGATATCACTCAACTCGTCGGAGAAACCCCCATGCTTCGGCTTAAGCGCGTTGTGCCGGTTGGCGCAGCCGAAGTCTACGCCAAGCTCGAATACCTGAACCCCGGCGGAAGCGTGAAAGACCGCGCCGCGATCGGGATCATTCGCCGGGCTGAGAAAGATGGCCGGCTCAAACCCGGCGGGACGATCGTTGAGGCGACCGCCGGCAATACCGGCATCGGTCTAGCCCTGATCGGTGTGAACCGTGGTTACAAAGTGGCGTTGTTCGTGCCGGAGCGTTTTTCCGAGGAGAAGGTCATTATTATGCGGGCCCTCGGGGCCGAGGTCACCCGCACTCCAGACGGCGAGGGCATGCAAGGCGCCATTAATCGAGCAAAGGATCTCACGGCCCGCGACAGCAACGCGTTCATGGCGTCGCAGTTCGAAAACCCCGCCAACCCTGATTACCACTACGAAACCACAGCTGCCGAAATCTTCGAACAAATGGAGGGACGAGTTGACGCCATCGTGATTGGGGCGGGAACCGCGGGGACATTTACCGGGATCGCACGATACATGAAAGACCACCTGCCCAAGGTTCTTGCGTTTGCGGTCGAGCCCGAAGGATCGATCCTGGGAGGCGGAAAAGCTGGCAAGCACAAAGTTGAGGGCATTGGAGCGAGTTTCATGCCGAAGAACTTCGATCCCTCGGTTTGTGACGAAGTATTGATGGTTACCGATGTCGATGCTTTCGGCATGGTAAAAAAACTTGCCGCACAGGAAGGCGTGTTAGGCGGATCGAGCGCCGGTGCCAACGTTTTTGCCGCTGTCCAAGTAGCCAAACGCTTGGGCCCAGGCAAGCGCGTTGCGACCATGATTCCCGATTCCGCCGAACGGTATTTGTCGAAGAAGATTTTTGAGGGCGGCATTTAGGGAAGCGCTTTGCCTCACAAATGACCCCGAAACTATGTCGTCCTGAGCGGCATGCATCGCCCTGCTCCTCTCATGGTAAGGTAGTGCTTTGGCCGCAGAAGTTCACTTCAACGCAAAATAACTCCAAAACATCATGCCCAGACATCGCAATCTTGGTTTCGCTACCCGCGCCATACATGTCGGTCAGGAGCCGGACGCGGAAACCGGCGCCGTGACCGTTCCGATCTATGCGACTTCGACCTACGTTCAGCAGGAAATCGGCAAGAACAAAGGCTACGAGTACGCTCGCGTCTCGAATCCCACGCGTACCCGGCTGGAAACGAACCTGGCAGCGCTCGAGGGGGGCGTGGCGGCGCGCGTCTTCTCCAGCGGCATGGCGGCGATCAACGCGCTTTGCACCATGTACAAGTCCGGCGATCACGTGGTTTGCGGCCACAATCTTTACGGCGGCGTGCCGCGGCTGTTCAATCAAGTTCTGAGCGGCTATGGCATCGAGTTTACTTACGTGGATACCTCTGATGTACGCAACGTGACCCGCGTGCTGCGGCCCTCTACCCGCATGGTCTATGTCGAGACGCCGACCAATCCGCTGATGGCGCTCAGCGATATCAGCGCGATCAGCGATCTCTGCCGCAGGAAGCATGTTGAGTTGGTGGTCGACAACACCTTCATGTCGCCGTATTTCCAGCAGCCCATCGCGCTCGGGGCGGACATGGTCGTCCACTCTACGACCAAGTTTCTCAACGGGCACAGCGACGGGCTGGGCGGGGTTGTTGTCTGCACGCGGCGCGACCAGGCCGAGCAACTGGGATTTGTGCAGAAGGCTGCGGGCGCGATTCTCTCGCCATTTGAGTGCTGGCTGGTTTTACGCGGCGTGAAGACTCTAGCGGTGCGCATGGAGCAACACGACCGTAGCGGGCGTGAAGTGGCCGATTTCCTTGTGCGTCACAAGAAAGTAAAGAAAGTTTACTATCCTGGACTGCCCGACCATCCGCAGTACAAATTGGCGAAGCAGCAGATGACCGGCTTCGGCGCGATGATCACATTTGAGACCGGATCGCTTTCGAACGCCAATAAAATGCTCCGAAAGGTGCGGGTTTGCTCTCTGGGCGAATCGCTTGGTGGAGTCGAGACACTGATTTCTCACCCCGCAACCATGACCCACGGCGCGCTCGGTGTAGAAGGAAGAAAAGCCATCGGAATTACCGACGGCATGGTGCGGCTCTCGGTGGGGATTGAGGACGTGGACGACATCATCGCCGACCTCGACCAGGCGCTGGCAGCGATTTAGATCGGCCAGGGATTTCCACGGGTCAACGCGTATCTGGACAGGGCGTAAACCACAGGTATCAATTGCGTGAACAGAATCCATTGCGCAGCCGCGAATGGGACGCCAACGCTTACCACCATCTCTCCGGCCCACAGGTTAGTTGGGGCCAGAAGCTCCTCTCCAGACTGACGCTTCGCGGTGACGAAGTCCTGCTGGATGCGGGTTGTGGTACAGGAAGGCTTACTCGTGAGTTGCTCGCGCACCTGCCGGACGGTTTCGTCATTGGCGTCGATTCGTCCGAGAACATGTTGGCCTCGGCGCGGGATCACTTGCAGCCACAGTTTCACGATCGAGTTCGCTTTGTCGCTGCTGATCTGCAGAATCTCCCCTTTGAAAAGGCTTTCCACGGTATTTTCAGCACCGCAGCGTTTCACTGGGTGCCGGATCAAGCTCGGCTATTCCGCAACTTGTTTCACGCACTTCGACCGCATGGGTGGTTGCTAGCCCAGTGTGGCGGAGAACCGAATCTCGCAAACCTGCGAAAGCACATGGAAGCCCTGATGGCGGCGCCAAAATATCGGCCATTCTTTGCTGGTTTTCGCGATCCCTGGGTTTTCAACAATACCGAGACTGCGGCCAATCTTTTGCGAGAAGCGGGATTTGTGGAAGTGCAAACCACTGTGGAATCGGCGCTGACCACCTTCGAAAATGCCGAGAGTTTCTCCGACTTCGTTCGCGTCGCGGTTCTGCGGCGTCATCTGCAGGAAATCCCTGACCCGGAACTGCGTGCACAGTTTGTAATCGAGTTGACGCGTCTGGCGGAGAGGGACGATCCGCCATATTCGCTGGACTATTGGCGGCTGAATCTTGCTGCAACGCGACCGGCGTGAAGCTATTCAACAGAATCTTCCAGCCATTGCAGATATTGTGGGCTGCCTCCCTCAATCGCCAGGCACATGCACTCCGGCAGATCGTAGGAGTGCATCTCGCGGATCGCGTCGCGGACTTTTGTAAAGTTAGCAGCGGTTGTCTTAATCATGAGCATCCACTCTTCCGCATCTTCGCGTTTGCCCTTCCAGCGGTAAATCGACAAGACGCCGGGAACGATGTTCACACAGGCGGCCAGCTTGCGATCAACCAGCGCTTCGGCGATGCGCTGCGCCTCGTCTCGCGAACCGGAGGTTGTAAGGACGAGTCTCTTGTCGGTCATTTAGAATCAGCCTTCGGACGTTTTCTCAGTGTACGGCATCCAAGCGAACGCAGTTGAAGCCGGAAATCCAGGAATGTCGGACGCGCCGGTGATCCCATGTGTGTGGTGAGATGGTGACCCGCTGAGGCGAGCCCTTGACCCCCAAATGCACGGCTTATTTGACAAAGTTGGTTCCTTTTATCCCAACGCGACAATTTTCGCTTGACGACGGAAGTCAAAGCGAATTTCACTGAGAAACTGGAGACTCCCCTTAGAGTTCTTTGGCCGTGAGGTCAAACAGATCGTGCGCACCGATGGAGTCAAGGCTGTCAGGCACTGAGCCGGTGGTTCGAGGTTATTCCGAAAGCCGACAGCGAGCCGGAGTTGCAGATGTTGAGCGCGGCGGCCAAGCAATGAATCTTCAAGTAAAGCAATCCCCAAAGCTGCGGGTTCTAGCCAATCCGGAAGAAAGTTTACGAACGCTGGTGGAGCGTGCTCCGCAGGCGGAAGCGTGGGCTGATCGCATGAAGGAGAAGGTGCGTCCCACGGCCGCATTGCTCTATTCGATTCGTCGCCGCTTAGCCACCGGAGCCGTGGCTATCCTCACAGTGTGGCTGTTTGTGCATGTAATGTTCGGCGCCAACGGCATGGTCGTCTACCGCGCGAAGAAAGCCGAGTACCAGGTCCTGGATCACGAGATCGGCGACCTGAAGAAGGAAAACGAACGCTACAACCAGCAGATCGACGCCCTGCAAAACGATCCCAAAGCCATTGAGAAGGAAGCCCGCGAGCAACTGCACTATGCCCGGCCAGGGGAAGTTGTGTATGTAACGCCTCAGACCCCTGCGAACCCGCGGCGGCCAGAAACGAACTCCGCGCGAAAATAAGCTGAAGCCGACCGCCCTCTTTCTCAAGACGGCTGTGATATAGTGGCGGAATTCCGACCAAAATATGCAGGGTGCGGAGACTCCCTGCCGGGGTACGAACTCAGCGCACGTGCAGCGGAGTTTTACGAGATCCAAAGTCAATGATCTGCGGCTTGGCCGCTAATTCGAGGTTTCGATGAAAAAACTGGTTCTGTTTTGTCTGGCTCTTTCTCTTATTCTTTCCGTGGTTCCGTCGTTCGCCAAAGACACCACGGTCAACGGCTACGTCAGCGACTCCATGTGTGGGGTTAAGGGAGCCAAAGACGGCCACAGCGATTGCGTGACCAAGTGCATTTCCAAGGGCGCAAAATACGTCGTGGTCACCGACGGTGACCAGAAGCTGCCTGAACGTCGCCAATCCTGAAGCGCTGCAGGGCCACGAAGGCCACCACGTGGCCGTGACCGGCGAGATCAAAGGCGATACCATTCACGTGGACAGCGTCAAGATGATGTGAAGATTGATGAACTGATGTCCAACGGGCGGCGGCAAGCCGCCCTTTGTTTTTGTAGCAAAAGCGTGAGAGACCAGCGATGAAGGCGATTTACTTCGATGGCCAACTTTCCGTGCAGGAAATTCCCGCGCCCCGCGCCGCTCCGGGCGAAGCGGTGGTTCGCGTGAAGTTGGCGGGAATTTGCGGCACCGACCGCCAGATCCTGCAGGGCTACGCCGGATTCCAAGGTGTTCCCGGACACGAATTCGTCGGTGAAGTCGTCGAGTGCGATGCTGGCGGATGGGTTGGCAAGCGGGTGGTTGGAGAAATTAATATCAGTTGCGGCCACTGCCCGTGGTGCCAGCGCGGGTTGGGGCGGCACTGCGCCAGCCGCGCGGTCATGGGAATTATCCAGTGGCCGGGAGCATTCGCGGAATATATAACCCTGCCGATTGCCAACCTGCATGAAGTTCCTGAGAACGTTCCCGACCAAGTTGCCGTGTTCACCGAGCCCGTTGCTGCAGCCTGCGAAATCTTGGAGCAACTGCCAGCGGCAGCCGGGATGCGGGCTGCCGTCATCGGCGCAGGCAGACTGGGATTGCTCATTGCTCAGGTCTTACTTCATGCCGGCTGCGATGTGACCGTCGTCGGGCGAAGCGCACTTAAGCTGAACCTCGCACGCTCTTGGGGATTACATGCGATTTCATCCGATTCCGCTTCGCGCGGCGAGCTTGCCGCAAAGAGTTTTCCCTTGGTCGTCGAGGCTACAGGATCGGAAGATGGGCTGGAGGGGGCGCTGCGGTTGGCGGAGCCGCGCGGGACGGTAGTGATGAAATCGACCTTTCATCAACCGGCACAGTTTGATACGGCAAAGTTGGTCGTGGACGAAATTACGTTGCTAGGTTCGCGGTGCGGGAACTTTGAGAAATCGCTCGAGCTGCTCAAGAGTGGCGCGATTCGAACGAAAGAAATGATCTCGAAGGTATTCCCTTTAGAAGAAGCGGTCGAAGCGTTCGATTATCTGAAAAATCCAGCTTGCTTGAAAGTGTCGCTGCGGCCGTAACCGCTAGCGAACCACCCCTTCGAGCGGCGAACTGGCGGTCGCATAGAGTTTCTTTGGCATGCGTCCCGCGAGGTAGGCCTCGCGTCCGGCGAGAACGGCGTGCTTCATCGCCTCGGCCATCAGCACCGGCTCCTGCGCGTTGGCAATGCCGGTATTCATCAGCACCGCATCGGCTCCGAGTTCCATGGCGATGGCCGCGTCGGAAGCGGTTCCAACTCCCGCATCCACGATCAGGGGCACACCAATAATCACTTCGCGCAGAATGCGGATGTTGGCGGCGTTTTGAATGCCGAGTCCGCTTCCAATGGGCGCGCCCAAGGGCATCACCGCGCTGGCGCCGGCTTCGAGCAGCCGTTTTGCGAACACCACGTCATCGGAAGTGTAGGGCAAAACGGTAAAACCTTCCTTTACAAGCAACCGCGTGGCTTCGAGCGTGGCTTGCACGTCGGGATAAAGCGTCGCCTGATCGCCGATGACTTCCAACTTCACCCAATCGGAGAGTCCGACTTCCCGCCCCAGCCGCGCCGCGCGGACGGCCTCGTCCGCGGTGTAACAACCGGCCGTATTGGGGAGCAGAAAATATTTTTTTGGGTCGATGTAATCGAGCAACGATTCTTTACTGCGGTCGAGGTTCACCCGCCGCACCGCAACCGTTACCATTTCAGCGCCGCTGGCCTCGAGCGCACGCGCAGTTTCCTGAAACGATTTGTACTTTCCCGTGCCAACGATCAGGCGCGAGCGGAAGGCGCGGCCTGCAATTACCAGTGCATCGATCATGCTGTTATTGTACTGCCGCCAACCGGCGCTTGCGCTCAGAAGAATAGGTCGACAGCAGGGCAGATCCTATACGATTGGGGGTTACCGTTGCGGCGGGGGAGTCTTGGTAACCGCTTTTGACCAGAATCCATACCTGGAAGTAGGATTTCGCCGGGGGCTTTATGAAGAAGAAATCGGCGCTGCCCAAGCGCGAAGACTCACCTCCGCTCAAGCCGCGCGAAGCCGCACTGCAGTTGCGGATCAGTTTTCCAACCATCAAACAGTGGATTTATGGACGCAAGATCCGTAGCGTGAAAACGCCGGGCGGACATCACCGCATTCCGCAGAGCGAAGTCGACCGCTTGCTCTACCGAACCAGAGGTAAAACCGCCCCTGAGCGCGACGACCTGATGCGGCGCGTGAGCGGCAGAAATCAACTGGTGGGGCGAGTGGAAGAGGTGAGGATCAGCGGCCTGATGGCGGAAATTACTTTGTCCATCGGGAACCAGCGGATCACCTCGATCATCACCTCGCGCTCGGCGCGCGAGATGCAACTGAAGCCGGGGCAGACCGCGGCCGCGCTGATCAAGGCGACCGAAGTGATGATTTTGCGGGTTTGAGAAGCACGCTTATGGCTGCGCGCCAATCTCAAAATTCAAGCTCGCAAACGCCAGCCGGTATTGATACTGAGCAGCGACGTATCCGATGGCGGCGTCCGCCTGCTGCAGTTGCGCCTGGCTGAGTTCCACGATCGATCCCAAACCAAGCTGATAACGGCTTTGCGCAAGGCTCAGTGCGAGCTCCGCTTCCTTCGAAAGCTCCTCCGCAACCGCTACTCGTTGAAACGCCGTGTTGACCGACAGCCAGGCAGTGCGTACGTCGCGGACTACCGAGTCGCGCAAATCGCGGGTGTTCTCCGCGGCAGCTTTTGCCCTGAAATTCGCCTCTGAGGCTTGCGAGGTGTACAAGAATCCATTAAAGATGGGCACGTTCATGTTCACGCCGAGGGCTCCGTACCAACTGGAGATGAAATAGTTGGGGAAGCATCCGTCAATGCAGTCGGGGCGCACCGGGGTAATGCCAGCAATACCAAGGGCGCTGATGGTAGGCAGAAGTTGGTCGCGCTGCGCCTGGCGAAATTTTTCCGCTCCCTGCTGATCGTAGGTAAGCGCCTGCAAGTCGGGGCGCTGCTTCAACGCGGTATTGATGAGTACATCAATGTCCGGCGGTGGCGCCGGCAGTTCTTTGTTCTGTTCGACCAGTTCATATTGAAATTGCTTGTCGAAGCCGAGGACGGCGCTCAGCGCGGCGAGGGTGGATTCAACGTTGTTTTGCGCATCGAGTTGCAGAAGTTTTGCCTGAGACAGGTTCACTTGAGCGAAGGATAAATCGAGGGTGGACCTCAATTTATTTTTTGCCAGTTCGCTGATCTGTTGTTCTACCGATTGCCGCGTCTGCACCGTTTGCTGCGCTACTTTGAGCAGGGCCTGCGCCTGCAGCGCATTGTAGAAAGCCTGATCTGTGGCCAGAACGATGTCTTCAGTCGTGGCCAAAGCGTTGGCATTTTGCGCTTTTTCCTGAAGCTTCGAGAACGAAATCAGATTAGCTGTGCGTCCAAAGTCGGTGATGAGTTGACTGAGCGTAACCCCGGCGCCCGCATGTTCAAACAGTCGGGATGCGGTAAGCGATCCGGCGCCGATGCGGCTGCCTTCATTCGCGTCTACGGCGGTAAGTGCGCCGTTAAAGCTGGGCAGCGTGGCCGCGCGGGTTTCGCGATAAACCTGATGCTGCGCCAGCGCGAGCAGCCGTCCTACGCTGACTCGGGGATTGTTCTTAATGGCTAATTGCTCCGCCTCCGTACGGGTTAGCCGCATGGTTCCGTTCGGTGGATTTGTCGTGGCGTTCTGGGCGGTGCTCGATCCAGCCGATTGCGGAGGGAACGCGGCGGAAAGCGTAAGGCCGGCTTCTCGAGAGGCGAAATCTTGCGTCACCTGCGAACTGGGCGCAGCGGGCAACGGTTGCGACCCGGATGTTTGCGCCCACACCGGGTTAAATGGAATGACACTTCCAACTAACGCAAGTGCGCCAAAAGCGAAATGAATACTTCTGCTCATGCGGTTGCCTTTCGCGAAAAATCGTCCGCGCGATCGCTCAGCGATCTGTAGTACAAGTCAATTTGCGGCGGACAATCCCTATCCTCATATCAGGGTCGTCGGGAAGATCGAAGTACATCACATGCTTGGTCAGCCGCATCGTCACCGGCCGGTCTGCGGTGAACGCCGATGGCAGATAATTCAACGGCGTTTCGTAGCGCCCGACATAGGTTTCGCATCCCACCTGGATCGATACTTCGAACGTGTAGTAACGGCTCGTCAGCGGAGCGTCGGAGGGATTGCTTCCACCCATGGTGTACTCCGGCGATCGCACTTTCGACTTCTGCACCGCGACCACGGTTCCCTGAACGATTTCTGGATTTCGATTTCGTGCAGCAAACAGGCCGGGTGTCGCCATCCACATCAGAAAAAGTGCCAGTGCGAAGTAAAAATATCTTTTCATGATTGCTCACATCTCATTCCGCCGGCGTCGCACCTTCCGCGGCTTTCTTGTTCTTCTTCCCGTAGACCAGCAAATACGCCGCTGGAACGATGAAAATTGTCAGCAGCACTGACGAAGTCAGGCCGCCGATGATGGCGCGGGCCATCGGGGTGTACTGTTCGGCTCCGGTGCCTAATCGCAGTGCCATGGGAACCATGCCAATGATCGTCGCCAGCGAAGTCATCAGAATCGGACGCAGGCGCACGCGGCATGCAGTGATGGCGGCGTCTTCGGTGGACAATCCCTGCTGCTCAAGGTTGTGTGCGAAGTCGACGATCAGGATGCTGTTCGAATCGGCGATGCCAACCAGCATCAGCACTCCCATCAGCGACATTACGTTTAGCGTAGTGTGGGTGAGCGGAAGAATAATCAGCACGCCCACGAAGCCCATGGGAATTGCCAGCATGATCAGAAATGGATCGACGAACGATTTGAATTGCGCCGTCAGAATCAAGAACAGCAGAAGGAACGAGATCAGAAAGCCCAGCCCAAAACTCTTGAACGAAGCTTCCATGCCTTGCACCATGCCGCGTAAATTTACGCGCACATTACCTGGGATGTCGGTGGTGGCAAGAATGTTGCGGATGGAATCGGTCACACGTCCAAGGTCTTCGCCGGATGGTGTGACATAAACGTCGATTGCGCGTTGAATCTGGTAGTGATCGACTTCAGTCGGAGTTTGAATCTGCTTTACGTTCACGACATTGTTGAGGACCGTGATTGGGCGAGTTTCTCCGCCGGCACAGGTCCATGCGGGCTTGTCGCTACCCAGCCGCGGAGGTCCTGCAGGCCCGCAATTCATGCCGGCCCCATCGCCGGGGTCGCGCAACGGAATTTGTCCGAGATCCGCCATGTCATGGATCGAGGCCTGGCCTTTTTCGAAAAACTGCACGGTCAGGTAATAGTCGTTGCCGCTTTTGCGATCGACCCAATAGTTGGGCGCGATCATATAATTCGAGTTGAGCGCGGTGATGACATTATTCACCACGTCTTTTTGCGTCAGGCCCATCTCGCCGGCATGGACGCGGTCAACGTCAAGGCGCAGGCCGGGGTAATTCATGTCCTGCGGAATGTAGATTTGTCCAACCCCGTGCACCTGGCGAATCTTCGTTGCCAGGTTTTGCGCGATTCCGTAAATCTGGTCCAGGTTCGAACTGCTCACCTGCACATCGATCGGCGCAGGCATGCCCATATTCAGAATCGCGTCGACCATCGAACCGCTGGAGAAAAATGTGCGGATCTCCGGAAATTGACGTCCCATGGCGTCCTGCACGCGATCCATGTACGCGAAACTGCTCAAATGATGGTCCTGGTTCAGCTGCACCTGGACCGTCGCGGTGTAAGGGCCAGTGTTGGTCGTGTAGAGGGCGGAAAAATCCGGCACCACGCCGATGTTCGAAACAATTCTGCGAAGGTCGGCGGGCTCGACGGTGTGCCGGATCAGATCTTCCACTTTGGCGACATATTGATCCGTCACTTCGATGCGAGTGCCGGTCGGAACTTTCAAGTTTATGGTGAACTGACCGGCATCGGTCTTCGGGAAGAATGCCAGGCCGAGCAGCGGATAGATCGCCAGGCTGAGCACAAAGACTCCGCTCAAAGCCGCGACCGTGAGCCCCGGCCGCTTAAGCGCGCGCCGCACCCAGTGTTCGTAGTAGTCCAGAATGCGGTTGAACATGGCATTGAAGCGGGCATTGAACTTATCCATCCAGGAAAGATCGGAGGAACCGGGAGGCTCAACTTCGTATTCTTCAGTCTCATGTTTCGCCTTGTGCTCTGCCGCGTGCGGCACGGCTTTCAGGAAGCGGGAGCAGAACAGGGGAATCACAGTCATGGCCACAACAAACGAAGCCAGGAGCGATAAGCAGAAGGCCAACGCCAGCGCTGAGAATAGAAATTTGGCCACGCCGTAAAGAAAAACCACGGGAAAGAAATCGACTACGTCGACCAGGGTGGCGGCCAGTACGGCGAGATTCACTTCCGCGCCGCCCACTTCCGCGGCAACCATCGGCGCAGCGCCCATCTCCAGATGGCGGTAAATATTCTCCAGCGAAATTACAGAATTATCGATGACGCGGGAGAACGCCAGCGCCATGCCGCCGAGAATCATGGTGTTGACCGTCCCTCCCATCATTGCGAGAACCACGAAAGCGGCCAGCGCCGAGAGAGGAATGGAAAGCAAAACCGCGGAAGTAGCCCGGAAGCTGCCCAGGAAAATCAGAATCATTAGGCTGGTCAGAATCAGACCAAGTGCGCCTTCGTGCAGCACCGTGTGAATTGCCTCTTTCACGTATCGCGATTGGTCGAATACGATGCTGGTCACCATCTGCTTAGGAATGTCGTAGAGATGCTTGATGAGTTCGCGAACGCCATCGACGACCGCGATGGTGTTGGTGTCGCCGCCTTGCTTCATGATCGGAATGTAGGCCGATTTCTGCCCGTCGATGCGCACGATGTTGGTCTGAATTCCGTGCGCGTCCTCGGCCTTGCCGACATCGTTGACCGTCACCCAGGAATGTCCACGGACTTTGAGCGGCACCTGCGACAACTGGTCCATGTTATCGACCAGGCTGTTGGTGTAGACGTAGTAATCGTACGGTCCCATCTTCACGTCGCCAGCGGGCAAGATCAGGTTCGAGTCGTTGACCGCTCCCACCACGTCCATGAGGCTGAGCTGACGCGAGAGCAATTTGTAGGGGTCCGACGTAGACCATGATCTGGCGATAAATGCCGCCGAAGACGCCGGGAATCGAGGAACCAGGGACAGTCGTGATCTGATTGCGGATCTGAAATTGAGCGTAGTCGTGGAGTTGAGTCTCAGTGAGGCCTTCGCCTTTGACGGTGACCAGCGCGACCGGCAAGCTGGAAGCGTCGAATTTCAAAACCACCGGAGGCAGAGTTCCCGGGGGCAGACGCTTCAAATCAGCGAGCGCGAGGTTGGAAAGCTGGGTGACGTCTGCGTCGGGGCTGGTGCCGGGTTGAAAGTACACGCGAATGATGCTCACCCCGAGCATGGAGCGCGATTCCATGTGATCGATGCCGGAGGCGAGCGTGAAGAAACGCTCCAGCGGATCGGTGATGTCGGTCTCAATGTCCTCGGGCGGCATGCCGGAGTAAAAAGTCGCGACCACAACTTCCGGCAGATTGATGGGCGGAAAAAGATCGACCGGCATGCGCGACAAGCTGGTCACGCCAATCACCAGCAACACCAGGCAGAGCACGATGATGAAATACGGATTACGAATTGCAAAACCAGGCATAAGCTTTATCCAGTCGAGTTAGCCCGCGACAAAACTCTCACTGCGAACTCGATTCGTACTCGAGGACGGCGACTTTTTGCGGATGAACACTCTGTCCCGGCTTCAACCCGCTGCGGTCGCTGACCACCACTTGTTCTCCTTCGTTCAATCCCGAAAGGATTTCGGCATCCGTGCTGGTTTCAAGACCCACTTGCACGTCGCGGTTTTCCAACCTGTCTTCGCGATTGACCACAAAAACCGTCGTCTTGTCGCGTTCGTGATTCAAGGCCTGAACCGGCACCGTGGGAACATTGTCCTTCCGGTCGAGCGCGAGATCAGCTTCCGCGTACAGACCCGGCAACAAGACGCGCTCGGGATTGGGCACGTCGACTTCGGTGTGCATGGTGCGGGTGTCGGCCCTCACATCGACGGAAAACCGCGCCACTTTGCCGGGGAAGGTGCGATTGAGCGCGGGCACGCGAACGTTGACCGGATCGCCGATGCGAATGTAGCGCACATAGGATTCGGGCACAGGAATGACCAGGCGGAACAGGTCGTCCTGCGACAGCCGCACCAGCGGCATAGCTTGCGTACTTGAGCCGGTGCCCATCTGCATGAGGGTCCCAAGGTTGGCGTAACGTTCGGTGACAACTCCAGAAAATGGCGCGGTGATTTTCGAGTAGTCGAACAGCGCCTGGTCGTGAAGCAGCTTCGCTTTGGCGGCGACCAGCTGGCTTTGCGCCGATTCGAGCGAGGCCTGACCGGCATCGACTTGCGATTCCGCAGCCAAGTCTTTGCCTTGCGCGTCGTCCACTTCCTGCTGCGCCACAATCCCCGGCTGCGTCTGGAACACTCCGTTGAGTCGCGTGTACTCCAGGTGCAGGGCTTGGTACTGCGCCTGGTCGCGCTTCAATTCATGCTCTGCACGCAGCATCTGGTCGGACGCGCTCTTGATCTGCGCCTGGTCTTCTTCAATCTGCGCCTGCAATTCAGGAATTTCGAGGGTCGCCATGACTTGCCCGGTTTTCACGTGCGTGCCGTAATCGACGAACAACTTCTGCACGTATCCTGATTCTTTGGCGTAAACGTCGATCTCCTGGAACGGTACCAATTCAGAAGAGAGCTTGAGCTCGCGGCCGAGGGTCTTCTTTACCACGCTCACCACCCCGACGGTGACTTGCTTTTTCTCGCCTTCGCCTGCACTGGAATGGCCTGAGCACGACGACAGCGCGATCATCGACGCGGCAATCAATCCCGCAATCGTGCAGGCAAAGACTAATTTCGCTGGCTTCCGCGGCGGGGCAATTCGTGGCTGAAGATGGTTGTCCATGTGCGTCGTCACTAGCTCAATACCTCAGATATCGACTGCTCAAAACAATTCCTTCATTAACTTCGACAGGCCTTCGACGGAGAAGTCCTCGCGACGGCAATAGTCGATGACTTTCTCTTCGTTGTGCCTTTCCTGCGCCGCCGCCGCAGGAATGGTTGCTGCGATCTCCGGTGGCACGGACAGCAATCCATGGCGGTCGCCGTGTAACAAGTCGCCGGGCTTCACTTCAAGTCCGCCGACTTGAACCGCGTGCCCGTGGTCGAAGATATGAGCGTAGGCGTGCGACACGGCCACATTTCCCGCAAATATGGGCAGTCCCATCTGGTGTATGCTTGGCAAGTCTCTAACCGCCCCATTGGTGACATAGCCAACACATCCCAGCGCCTGCAGAATTGCCGCGTGCATATCGCCCAAAAATGCCCCCAACCCAGGAGGCGTATCGACATCTTCCAGGACCACGATTCGCGGCGCGGGGACTTCGAGAATGCTGCGCCACCACTCGCCGCGTTCATGATAGATTCGGCCGGCAATCGGGGGTTCGCCGCTACGCATGCGGGCGGTCGCGGCGAAACCCACCATCGGCGGCAAATCTTCAAACATGCAGCGGATGCGCGAATCCGCGAACCCTGCATTCCGCAGCCGGATGTCAAAGGTTTCAATCGCGTTCGATACCGTACACGTGCCCAGATGCCGCAGCGCCTCAAGGTCACTTGTAGTTACGGATGGTTCTGGAGACATCCAAGTCCTCCTGAGAATTCATCGGCTTCAAACCGACGAACTCACGGAAATTTCTTTCCGAATGCGAACGGCACGGACTTCCAGACGGAATCAGTTGCAGTGCAACCTTTAGATGCTACCGCAACTAAATCAGCGAACCTGGGGGCGGCGGACGATTGTAAGGGATTTCTTCAAAAGGACGGCTGGTGAGCCGGGAAGCAGTCGGTGCCGGGGCTACATAGAGAACGATGGCCGGCTCAAAGGCAGCAACTACCACCGGAGCGCTCCACTGCGCCGCATCGCGATTCAGTCGCTGCGCATGAGGCTGGACAACGCAGGGTGAAACCGACTTGACGGCATGGACCTGCGAAGTGGCTGGAATGGCAAAACGAGTCGCCACACTCACCGTCAAACAAAAGACGGCAAGAATGATCAGCAGGCTACGCCAAGGTTGGACACTCGCTCTGTTAGAGGCAAATCGCATCTTTTGAAGGTTTGCAGGGATTATACAACAGCACGGATAACCAGAATATAACCTCAGTAACGGTCAGCTATTGAGGTTGGATACGGCGAGCCCGCCTGAAGGTTGCACGAAGGTCACGATTCACGCCGGGGATCCGGCTGTTTAGAAGTGCGTCGTCGTGTAAGATCAGACAAAGCACCCAATCTTTGAGGCTGCAATGAAAAGAATTTATGCATTCGTGCTGCTGGTTGGCTTGAGCACGTCGCTTGTGCCCGCGGCGGCCCAGATTTTTACCGGCCCAGACAGCGCCCGCAAGGCGCAGAAAGCCGCCAACAAGGAACATAAAGCCAGCGAAAAGCGCGCCAGGAAACAGTCGAAGCAATACGTCAAAACAATGAAGAAGTACGATAAAAACCAGCGCAAACTGCCCAAGAAATCCCGCTGATGCCTCCCACCTCACCGCTGTTGTAAACTGACGCTCGAGCCGAGCGCCAGCTCCATTGAAACCCGCTCCACCGAAAAATGATCGTCACTACATCGTATTCCGACATTCCACTGCCAGGTTCGCCAATGCGGACCTTCGTCGCCGCTCCGAAAGCCGAAGGCCGATATCCCGGCGTCTGGTGCTACTCCGATATTTTTCAGCTCACGCCGCCTATGCTCCGCAACTGTGTGCGGCTCGCGGGATATGGCTTCGTTGCCGCCGCTCCGGAAATTTATCGGCGCATCGAACCGGCGGGGACAGCGATTCCGTTTGACGACGCGGGGCGCAATCGCGGTTTGGAAGACGCTGCCAAAACTCCGGTGGCCGATTTCGATGCCGACTGCCGCGCAGGCCTCGACTGGCTCTCTAAGCATCCCAAAGTTGCGCCGGGAAAAATCGGCGTTGTGGGCTTCTGCATCGGCGGGCATCTTGCCTTTCGCGCCGCGTTTCAGCCCGAACGTCCGCGCGACTGTTTGTTATTACGCAACCGGTCTGCACGATGGCAAACTTGGCCACGACGCCGATGCCGGCTCACTCGCGCGCGCCGGAGAAATTCGCGGCGAACTGCTGATGATCTTCGGGGCGCAAGACCCGCACGTGCCGGATGCGGGACGAGAGACGATTGATCGGGTACTGAAAAAATCGAGAGTCCGCTACAAGACTCTTCTTTATCCCGCTGAGCACGCTTTCACTCGCGACGAAGGCCCGCGCTTCGATCCGGAAGCGACCGACCAGGCGTTCGCGGAAATGATTGGTCTGTTTCGAAAAGTGTTCAAGAATCGCTAACCCCTGTCATCCTGAGGAGCTTCAGCGCCGAAGGCACCTACGAATGCCGGGGATCACCGTTGCGGTGTATAGGAACGACACGATCCTCATAACAGCAATGGAGCTTTAATCTGTCGTAAGGTTCTTCGCCGCTGAAGCGGCTCAGAATGACATTTTTCTTGGGTATAGAGATTTGTCAGAGTTGCATCGTTGAAGCTAGGCGTCAGTTTCCCGGCGGATGCAGCACCGCCGTCGCGGGTCCACATTCTCGACCCCCGGCGCTCAGATAGGCGATTTGCGCCAGCGCAGTTCCCTAAGAGAATTGAGGACATTTGCCGGGAGGCGGAATGGACGGTGCAAGCCTGTGCTAAACCACGTCCATGCGAAGATAGAATCCGACACCAGGCACACAGACACCAGGTAGACGCGGGAGCACATGGATTCGGCGACTTTTGGCAGGGTATTTAAGGCGTTTCAATATCGAGATTTCCGTTTGATGTGGTTCGGTGCCTGCATGTCGAGCATTGGCACCTGGATGCAGATCGTGGCGCAGGGCTGGCTAATCTATCGGTTGAGCCATTCAGCCTTTTTGCTCGCGCTCGATCAGTTTCTCGCCGGCATCCCCATCTTTCTGTTCTCGTTAATTGGCGGCGTGGTAGCGGATCGGGTGGAGCGCCGGAAGATCCTTCTCGGCTCCCAGTACGTGCAGATGGCCTGCGCGACCGTGCTGACAGTGCTGGTGGCGACCGGACGGATCCACGTGTGGCATATGCTCTGTCTCTCGTTCGTTTCCGGCTTGGCCCAAGCCTTTGGCGGCCCTGCATACCAGGCGCTGATTCCCACTCTCGTCAGCAGAGAGGACATGCCGAATGCGATCGCTCTAAATTCGATCCAGTTCAATACGGCGGTGACGATCGGGCCTGCGCTGGCCGGACAGGCACTGGCAAGGCTGGGCGAGTCCTGGTGCTTTGGCCTGAATGCGCTTTCCTTCCTTGCCCCAGTCATTTCCCTCTCCATGATCACGGCGCGATACCTGCCGGAGAAAACCACCGAGTCGATTGTTGACAGCCTGAAGCAAGGAATCGCGTTCGTTCGGCGGCAAGGATCGATGGAGGCACTTATCGTACTGGCGTTCTGCATGACCGCTTTGAGCATGCCCATGCGCACCTACATTCCCGTCTTCGTCAAAGACATCTTTCACCGCGGCCCGGAAACTTACGGGAACCTGCTTTCGCTGATGGGAATCGGTTCGATCTGCGGTTCGCTGATGATTGCGGGAATGGGCAACATAAGCCGCAAGGGACGGGTTGCCATCATCGGGCTTGTCAGCCTCGGCGCAGGGATCGCAGGGTTTTCCTTTTCCCGATGGTTGCCGTTCAGCTATGCCATGCTGGTGCTTGTGGGTGCTTCCATGATGGCTGTGTTCGCCACCGTCACTTCGCTGGTGCAACTGATTACAACCAACGAAATGCGGGGACGAGTAATGAGCGTCTACAACTGCGCGTTTCGGGGAGGCATGCCCATGGGCAACCTGCTCTCGGGATGGTTCGTTCCCATATTCACAGCGCCAATCGTGCTTGGTGTGAACGGATTGGTTCTGATTCTGATGGCTCTATATTTCCTCTTCGTACAGCGGAGAGTGGCCGCGCTTTGATTTTGTTTGAAGTTATTCGACACATTCGATTTCTTCTGGTTGGATGGTTGATTTGAACGTTCATCTCATAGACGGCACCTACGAGCTGTTCCGACACTACTACGCGTTACCCTCTGCCCGCGACCAGGATGGCCGTGAGGTCGCTGCGGTCCGCGGTGTACTTTCGTCAGTGCTCGGAATGATGAAAGCAGGAGCTACGCACGTCGCAGTGGCGACTGACCACGTAATCGAATCGTTTCGCAACCAGCTCTGGCCGGGCTACAAAACGAGCGAAGGGGTGGAACCGGAGCTACTGGCGCAATTCCCCTTGCTCGAAGAAGCGCTGATGTCCGCCGGTGTCGTCGTTTGGCCGATGGTCGAGTTCGAGGCTGACGATGCTCTGGCCGCAGGGGCAAAGCTGGCGGCTGCAGACAAGCGCGTCGAGCAAGTGATTATCTGCACGCCGGACAAAGACCTCGCACAGTGCGTCTCAGGCTCGCGAGTCGTGCAGCTGAATCGGCGAACCCGCACTACGCTCGATGAACCTGCCATCGTGAAGAAGTTCGGCGTCTCACCGCTATCTATTCCTGACTATTTGGCGCTCGTGGGCGATAGCGCGGACGGATATCCCGGTTTGCAGGGCTGGGGAGCTAAGTCGTCCGCTGCTGTTCTGGCGAAGTTCCTTCACCTGGAATCTATTCCCAAAGATTGCCGTGAATGGCGGGTCAACGCGATGAATGCCAGTTCGCTCGCAGCTACGCTGAGCCGCGATTGGGATCAAGCGCTCCTGTTTCGGAGGCTAGCGACGCTTCGGACAGACATCGCTCTGTTCGATGACACGGAGGAGTTGCGGTGGAAAGGCCCGACTCCGGCGTTCGATGAGCTCGCCGCTCGCCTCGATGAGGCCCACACCGAACGGACAAGCGCAGCAAGGAAGCGTTCAAAGTGAATTAAATGGGGTCGGGGGAGCTGGCCCCGCTTTGGTTTCCACTATCGACTCAGAGGCTGCGCCCGCGAACCTGGCCTGAGCCAAGTCGAAGGGTGGTGTTCGAAGCGTGGGCAATTCGAATGACGGTATCAGGAGATTTTTCTAAACCGACATTGAAGTCGTGGTGCCCATGCTTCGAAAATCGCGAAGCATGGGGCATCCGATAGCGCTGAGAGGGCGAGAAGAATTAAAGTTGGGCCAGCCCCCTTTCTTGACCTGAAAGACGCGCCGGAAGAGTACACCGATTTCCGTGCTCAGTAAATGGTGAAAAGGGTTAGTCACGAAAAATTAACCCGATTGTAATTGACAGTGAAGGCGCGTGGGTGTAAGTTGCGGTTGTTTCGCGTTGAGGAGCGCTGCCCCGGCAAGGCAGCGTGACGTTGGGATCTTCGCAGTTCATCAATAACGGTAGTCGTGGACCCGGCAGATTCCACTCTTACCCAATTCATAAGCAAGACCGCCTGCCATTCCCTGGGACAACTAAATAAGGAGTAAGAAGCATATGCGAACTCGTGTAGTGATTGGAACGTGTTTGATCCTGGCAGCGATGGCAGTGTTGCTGCCTTCGGCAGCGCGAAGGAAGGTCGAAGCTCAAAATCAAACCGCGCCAGCAGGCTCCGGAGCGCCGCCGCTCTCGAACCCGCTCAAGGTGGCGCTGCTGAAATGGTACAACGCCAATACCGTGCCCACGGAGTTCCCGGCTGGGCCAAGTCCGGTGGGTTTGGCTTTTGACGGCGTGAACATCTGGGCGGCGAACTATGGAAGCGATACCGTTACCAAGATTCGAGCCAATGATGGCGCACTTCTGGGAAGCTTCCGTTCGGGAAACGCGGCGGCTGGAGTGACCTTCGACGGTGCTGACGTTTGGGTAAGCAACAGCACCGATAACACAGTGAGTAAGCTGCGGGCCAGCGACGGCAAATTGCTGGGCACTTTCCCCCTGCCCGGCGTAACGCCCTGGTGGATGACGTTTGACGGTGCCAACGTGTGGGTGCCGAGCTCGAATCCGAGCACTGGGGGCAACGGGTGGGTGACGAAACTCCGTGCCAGCGACGGCAAGAATATGGGCAATTTTCAGGTCGGGCCTACGCCGCTGGGGGCTGCCTTTGACGGCGCAAACGTCTGGGTGACGAATTTAGGCGGCAACAGCGTTACGAAGCTGCGGGCGAGCGATGGTACGGCACTCGGCACATTCGCGGTCGGCGGAGGGCCCATCGGCATCTGCTTTGACGGCGCGAATATTTGGGTGGCGAACAACGGGGTGAACACGGTTACGAAACTGCGTGCCAGCGACGGGAGCGTCGTGGGCACCTTTACTGGGGGCACATCGCCGTACGGCATCGCCTTTGATGGGCAGAATATTTGGGTTTCAGGTGCGGTCTCGGTCTTCGAGTTGCGGGCTTCAGACGGGCAGGTCGAGGGGTACTGGAACGCTCCCCGGACTAACTTGACCGGGGTTGCGTTTGATGGGGCCAACATCTGGGTGGCGGGATACAACAACAACAAGGTTGGCAAGCTGTAGAACACCTAGCAGGCTGCTGAAAAAGTACTGCTAATCCACAGCCGGGTATGTTACGAAAAAGCATGCGCGGAACCGATCAGCAGCAGAATCATATCTTCAGTTACTTATCTCCCGAAAACCGTGTGCGCAAGGATCATCCGCTGCGCGCCATCCGGTTCATGGTGGATGTGGTGCTCGCCCAGTTGTCGCCACGATTTGACAGGATGTACGCCACGGTTGGGCGGCCGTCGATTCCGCCGGAGAAGCTGTTGCGGGCGCAGTTGCTGCAGATGCTGTACACCATCCGCAGTGAGCGTTTGCTGATGGAAGAGATGGACTACAACTTGCTGTTCCGTTGGTTTGTGGGTTTGAATGCGGATGACGAGGTGTGGGATCCGACCACGTTCACTAAGAATCGGGATCGGTTGCTGCAAGCCGACGTGGCTAAGGAATTCTTGGCGCGGGTTGTGGCACAGGCGAGTGCTCGAGGCTTGACCTCGGATGAGCATTTCACGGTAGACGGGACCTTGCTGGAAGCCTGGGCGGGAGTGAAGAGCTTTCAAGCCAGGGAGAAGAAAGCTGGGCCTCCGCCAGATGATCCGGGCAATCCTACGGTAGACTTTCACGGCGAGGAGCGGTCCAACGATACCCACGAATCGACGACCGATCCCGAGGCGCAGCTGGCGCGCAAGGGGCCGGGCAAGGAGTCGAAGTTGAGTTACAGCGGGAATCTGTTGGTGGAGAACCGCAACGGTTTAATCGTGGCGGCGGAAGTGTTCCAGGCTAATGGTACGGCGGAGCGCGACGCGGCGCTGGTGATGTTGGAGAAACTGAGGGGAACGCAGCCGGTGACGGTAGGGGGAGATAAAGGATTCGACACGCAGGGATTCGTGGTCGAGTGCCGGCATATGGGGGTGACGCCGCATGTGGCGCAGAACCACAAACGGCGTGGCGGGAGCGCGATTGATGAGCGCACGACGCGGCACCCCGGTTACGCCGTCAGCCAAAGAAAGCGGAAGCGAATCGAAGAATGTTTTGGCTGGCTCAAGACGATTGCGCTGATGCGCAAGCTGCGGCACCGTGGAGTATGCAAAGTGGATTGGATCTTCACCTTCGCCTGCGCGGCCTACAATCTGGTGCGCATGCGAAACCTCGCAGCCGCAGTTCCTGCGGTGTAAGTCGAGGCCGAAGTGTGTCCCGCAGCGCGAAAAGAGAGCGCTGGGGGCTAGAAAAGCACTGAGAATCAACTTTTCCGACATAGAAATGACGAAAACAATGAAAGACGGAAAGAAAACTATGTCCGTCGCTAGTTTTTCAGCGGCCTGCTAGGGGGCAGTGGGCTTTCTAAATTGTGAAGTCACGAGGAGGAACTATGGGGAGATCCCGTGTTTGTGCAGGTTTTCTGACGATTGCTTTGATCCTGTTTCTCGGGGTCGTAACCGCTCCGACCAACGCTGCTGCGCAGAACCTGTGTCAGAGCGGTCACGTCTGCGTAACCACCTGGCAGCAGGACACGGGGACAAACGTCGGAAGCGGTTATTCCTATCGCACCGGGCAGAATCTTAGCGAGTCCTCAATAACGTACAGCTCGATCACGAGCGACAACTTCGGGCAGAAATGCTCGGCTGTACTGGATGGGCAGGTGTACGCTCAGCCTCTGATTGTAACCGACGTGAACTGGAAGAATTTTGGGACGAATTACGCCATCGCATACGTAGTCACCCAGAACGACACGGTGTACGCGATTGACGGAACCAACTGCAACGTACTCGGAAGCGCCAGCCTGCTGCAGAACAATCCGAATCAGGGCGCAACGGTAATGACAGCGGTGGACTGCAGCAAGGTCGGAGGGAAAAGTTGTTCTCCCGTCAATCCAATCATTGGCGTCTTGGGAACGCCGGTAATTAGCGTTAGCAGCGATAAGACGGCGGGAACCCTGTACATCGTCGCTGAAACACAGTCGGTAAACAGCGGTGTCTACACTTTCTACCATTTCCTGCACGCCCTCGATATTACAACTCTAAGCGAGGGGGTCGGGAACGAAAACTACGGTGCGCCGATCCAGATTTGCTCCGATGCGAACAAGTGTGGCTCTTACCCTTCGGCAAGCCAGTTCTCGTCCGACCACATTCAGCGGCCTGGCTTGCTCTATGTTCCCGCCGGAAAGAACGGGCTGACCTACGACACGTTGTATATCGGGTTTTCAATGATGGACGGCACCACGCCGCCATATTTTCCAAACGGAGTCCTGGTCGGATACGACGCAACCAGCCTGAGCGACACTAGCGGAAGGCTGTACTTCCAAAGCTCCGTCGGGTACAACACCACCACGTCCAACGGAGGCGGCATCTGGATGAGCGGCGCAGCCCCCGCGTTCGGGCCAGACGCGAACGGCAGCAACTGGATATTCCTGACGACAGCGAACGGCACGTGGGATGCCAGTTCGAATTGGGGCGACAGCTTCATCAAGCTAAATCCCGCCACGCTAACGATCCCGAGCAACAACGGTTACTTCACTCCGGCCGATCAGTGGTATCGGTCGGCGTGGTCTAGCGCCACTCAACCGGCGTGTCCCGCGATGAAGGGCGAGTACCCAGCCGGAGGGGATCAGGACGTGGGGGTCGGCGGCGTAATGCTGATTCCCGACAGCGAATTGACCAATTGGCCATATCTGGCTGTGAACGGCGAGAAAGAGGGCGGCATTTGGTTTTACAACCGCACCACGCCCATGCCGAGCAGGACCAATGCCTGCGACCCCCCGCACGATCTGTGCAATTGTCCCGAGAGCACGTACCCGGACCACAACGTTCAGACGTACTGGGGAGCCGGTGGCCAGTTCTCGGTGAAGGTGATGCGGGGTGGCATGGCATTCTGGGAACTCGAGCGGCCCTCTCCCGGAAAGAGCTACATCTACGGGGCACCTTACGGCAGCGCGCTCACCCAATACCCGTTGTGCGATAGCACTCAGGCGTCCGGTTCCATCGACACCACGACGTGCAGCAACGAGCAAATTGTTTCGACTTCCGCAACTTTCGCCACCGGGGTTACGCCCGCCGTGTCTGCGGCAAGTTCCACCGACACAGATGCAATCGTCTGGGCGATCTGGGCGACCGGCGATTCACAGAGCCCGCTTCCTACATCACCCGGCCTCTTGTACGCCTTCGACGCGGACAACGTCAGTTCCGCGCCATTGTATGTGAGCACCACGTGTCCAAACCGGGCCCGCATCGCGCCGGCGACGAAGTTCTCCGTGCCGACTGTGGCGAACGGGTACGTCTATGTCGGAGGAGAGCAGTGCACGTGGAAGGGCTCTCAATGCACAAACAGTGGCACGGGCACGTTCTACATTTTCACCACCTTGAGCAATACGATTCCCTGCTCGTGAGCGTCGGACATTCACGCTGCTGGCACCTCCCGGATTCGATCGTTTGCAGCAAAAAAGGCGATGGCTGGTTGGCCGTCGCCTTCTTCGTCTGCAGACTGCTAAAACTATTTGATTTCCGAGTTCGGACTTGCGCCAAACTCGCGGCGATTCGCGCTACGCACGGCGCGCGCTGCGATCGGTGGTGCGGCGGCCGCGGATCCGTAACGTTCCATTAACATCGGAACCATGGCGTTCTCCGCTTCCTTCACGAAAGTGAGAGCGTTTTCGCTGCCCAGATCGACGCGAATGAAATCGCCGAGTTTGACTTGACCTGTCGCCACCAGGTTCGCCATCGGGAACACCAGATGCCGAGACCCACACCGAACGGACAAGCGCAGCAACGAAACGTTCAAAGTGAATTATGTGGCAGGTCGGGCTTAAGAAGAGATGGTGCGCCCTGAGAGATTCGAACTCCCGACCTTCTGGTTCGTAGCCAGACGCTCTATCCAACTGAGCTAAGGGCGCTCTTTTCAGTCAATTGCTTAACTAAAACATAATTCTAACAGTCACCAGCTGCTTGCTCAAACCCCGTTTACGCTCATTGACCCGACAGGGATTTCGAGTGTCAACGCCTGTCAACACTTGAGATCCCATGTGCGATACTTGCGAGATGTGGGGGTACATAGCTTATGACAGACTGGTTCGCACGGCCCGTCCTGCACGTGACCGATGTTGAGGCCTCCCTCAGCTTCTACGTTAACCGTCTGGGCTTCACCAGCCCCTGGCGCTACGAAGAAGACGGCAGAGCGCACGTCGCACAGGTCGATCGGCAGGGTTGCGCACTTATCCTGGCGGACACGTGGCCGCAGAAGATTGGCAAGGGGCTGATGTTCATTTCCCTGAACGTCGAGCCGGCGTCGCGCGATGCCGCGATCGCCGCGTTGGACGGGCTGCGCGCGGAACTCGAGGCCAAGGGCGTTCCGGTCAAGGAGGGTTCGTGGGGCTACCGGCTTCTGGTGGTCGACGATCCCGACGGCAATCAACTCTTCTTCAACTATCCGAGTGAGACTGCATCCGGCAAGGTTGCTTGAGATGAAGCTCTGCTGATCAGCATTTTCTGGATCGCTTCCCGAATGCGCTCGTAGGTCGGCTGGCGATATTTCCAGCGGGTCCTCGGCGTCTGGAGGATTTACCACCATGGTGGCATTGGCTTCGAACAATAAAACTTCGCCTTTTGCATTTAGGCCAAAGTCGATTCCAGCGTAGTCGAGACCTAGCGTGGACTGAATGCTGCTCAGCGCTCTCATCGCAATTGGACCAAGCACCTCCGGCATGTTTGCCAGAAAGGCAGCGTCTTCGGCGCGGTGTTCGGCACTCTCCGCCATCTCGGCGGTAAAGTAATGGATTTTCCAGTGGCTGGAAATCGCGCAGTGCAGCGGATACAGTTCGTTGCCGATCATCATCACTCGATATTTGCGGCTTTTCCCGTCTTGACCGCGTGCGTCCAGATATTGCATGACGATCACTTCTTCACCAGGCAGCTCGCCCAGTGCAACAGCCAGTTCCGCAAAGTTCTTCGCCTGCAAGAAATGCAGGCCGGTATGAAAGCCCGGCGTCCGCAAAAGAATGGGGAATTCCAAACCGTGGCGTGCCAGCGTGGCCGCTGCCTGCGAGGTCGAGAGTTGCTCCCGCTTTAGGGTTGCGGTAATGGCGGTAATTACTCCGGGCAATCCCAACAGCCGCTTGGCATTGTTGCTCCTGCCCGTGGCCATAACCGCGGCGGGAGAATTGATGACCGGCGCCGTGGTCCTCGTCAGCATGGTTTGAGCAGCCATGAGCGCTTCAGGCGAGGTCTCCGCATCGCCAATCGCGTTAATCACCAGCCGGTGCGGGGGCAAAGGGGTCGTGGCATCAAGAAACTCTGGAATCACCACGCAGGTTCTGAAAAATGCGGTCGTCCAGGAACTTTTGCAATCGCACATTTCCGCCAGTCGTGGCGGCGATGAGCAACACCGGCAGTGGCGTGCCTGTGCCGCGAAAGGGAACTGAAATTATGCTTCGGTTTTGAAACGCGGCGCGCCGGTGCCGCTCCGCAGTTTCGGCATCCCCGCGGCGCGCAAACACGTATGACAAGCCTTCATGGGCTTTCTCGTCGTTTGGGTTTATCTGTAAGGCATGGGTGAAATGCTTTTCGGCTTCGCGCTCCAGTTGAAACGCTTCTTGCTCTTCTCCATGGGCTGTGAGGCGCTCGCTTTCTTCTAAGAGAAGATTGCCCAGATTCACGCGGCTCGTCCGATCATACGGGTGTCGCAGAACCGCTTCGTTGTAGGCAATGCGGGCTGCTTTGCGGTGACCGGTAGCAACCAAAATGCAGCCTAGATTGTTTAGCGCCGCCAGATGATGGGGCTGCCGCTCCAGCACTTTCATGTAGTCATTGCGGGCCTCGACCAGCCGGCCGAGCTTGGCGAGAAACAGTCCTCTTTGAAAGCGCAGGTGGAACGAATTCGGATCGATTGCCAATTGCCGCTCCATCTCCCGCAGATTCGATTCCCATTTCTCGGGAGAGTCTGCGAGAGTGCTGCAATGCGCCGAAGCCTTAGTGTCTTTCACGATCTTGCGTCCCAAATCCAAAGTGCGCTTTACAGGCGTGTCAGCATCCTGTTTTGCAGTTCGATGATTCACCATAGCCAAGCGAATCGCGGTCCGGCCACAGATGGGCAATTCGAAGGCCGAATGTTCCGCAAGCTTGGTCAGGAACTTTTGCGCTGAAAATCTGTCCGGGCGGAAGCTGGATTGCTCCTGTTGCCTGAGGAAACGGCGTTTATCGCGGAAGACAGTCGCGAAAGGACGCAGGGACTGAGTCAACCTCGTCGTGACCGTTAGAAATTCTCATGAGAGAATTCTTGCCCAGTCACGGCAGTGTGCCCTTATTAGAAATTCTCATGGAACCTCAAATCACTATTCAGCGGTCGCCAGTGTGCGTCTCCCTGCCTTTAACGGCGGAGACGAGAGGCATGCCGGCGCCGGTCGCACAAGTTCACTACCAGTTGAGTTGTCCACAGTGCGGTTTGATGCTTGCCGACGACGGCTTTTTGCTGAAGTGCCCCATTGCGCATGATCCCGCTCTACTGACTAGCCGTTATGCGTCGCGCAAATTTAACGTCGATCTACGAGCGGAAGGCTTAGAGCGGTATCGCTGCTGGCTACCCGGTGGGAACCGGCCCACCCAAGCCGCGGGAACGGTGACCTACAAAAGCGAACGGTTGAATTCGATTCTTCGACTTCCCAATCTTTGGATTGCGTTCAGCGGCTATTGGCCAGAGCGAGACGCAGCCCTTGCCACTGCCACTTTTAAGGAGCTGGAAGTTTGTGGCGTCTTGTCGCGTCTTCCTCGGCGAGATTTTTGCG
>CAWKDJ010000009.1:0-54974 GCA_963848325.1 uncultured Acidobacteriaceae bacterium | reverse complement strand
TCCAGCAGCGTTCGTCCGATAACCATTGCCGACGAGAAGCGTATTCGCATCGAGCCAAACGATGTCCCCAGCCTCGGCCGTCGCTGGAGCCGTGATTGCGCCAAACGTCGGAATACCCAAACCGTGGCCGAATTCAGAATGAAGATTGCTCTCGGGCACGCGGTTCGGCTTTCCGGGACGCAACTGAATCAAACCAAAATCTGTCGCAAGAGAAGCATCGTGCGCGTAAACGGCGTCCAGTGTGAGATCGTCGGACGGCGCCAATTCCACGACTTCGGCGCCGGCTGCCTGCAATTCGCAGCACATTGAATCGTGCTGGGCTTGTGCAATTTCGAAATCCGGTTGGCGCAGAAAACCAAGATCGCGCCAGCGAGCAACGCGCCCGGGATCGTTCCAGCCGGCCGCGAGTGGTGAACAAACCATCACGCGCTGGGGCCGGCCAACCATGGAGTGACCGTTGAAGAGAGCGCCGGACAATTCATCAACCACAACTCTTTCTGCAGCGCCGGTCATGGCAAAAATCTAAATGGCGTGATAGGTAAAAGCAATTTAGGGTGAACTGCAGATCCCTCGCTTTGCCCGGGGCGACAAGAAGCTTGAGAGCCTTACCTAGAACTCTACGTTCGCGCGGAAGCTCGGCACCGTCACCGGCCCGCGGGCGCGATTGTAGCCGGGATTGTTGATGTGCTGCACCCCGGGCGCAAGATAGATTCCCCGCCAGACGTGGGCCGTATAGTAGCTTTCAAAAATTGTTTCGCGTCCATAACTGAGCCCGCCATCTCCGAGCAGGAAACCTTCACCTCCATCGGCTAAGTATTGCTGATGAGGTTTGCAGATGCCGTTGCTCACAAACGCAATTCCGGCGCGGCATGCTTGCGATGCCATCGCCGTCCGTAAAAACCCACGCCCGTCTGGACCGTCAGATCGTCTTCAGTGTAAGCGAACGATTCAGTCTTGCCGTTGTCCCATCCCCAGCGGGCGAAAGCGATCACGTCCGGCACGATCGTTTGCTCGATATTAATGCCGAAGCCATATTTTTCGGTGATGCGCCAGGGGTGATCGGTGATCTCAGGGATTGGCGTTATGCCTTCTTCGAACTGGGCGATGGCTTCGCGATAAACGCCCATATTGGCGTGGTTGACCCAACCGAGGAAGCGGACGACACCGGCTTTTTTAGGCAGGACCCATGCTGCCAATCAACCTCATAATTTTCCGCGTGCGCCTGCCAGAATTTCCAGACCAGGTCAATTCCGTTGGCCACCTTCGGCATAAGCGCCTCGGCAAAGCGCGCCGACCAGTTCCGGTCGTCATACTCGACTACCGCGCCGACCGTGTAGCCGCGGGTGTCGGCAGCGTAGTCGTAAGCACCGTTGTTATCGATGGTCCAATTGGTGAACTGCAGGTGAGTATCGGAGCCGGCCGTGTTCTGATCGAAGAAATCGGGCATGCCGAACTTGCCGAAGCGGACTTCAATCCGCCGCCGCGGCAACTGATCGAACAACGAAAGATAGTTGCGATCGTTCTCCACTTTGTCGCGGCTCAGGGCAAAGACTTTGTGGACCATGCCGCGCGCCAAATACGGCGCCTTGCTCAACAGCGGATTGCGAACGATATCGAGGTTGGTAAAACCTGCCAAGCCAAAACCGGTGCTCAGCGCCGCGCCACCTGCCTCCTCAACGTCGGCCAGAATCTCGAACGAATTGCTCAGTCGCACCCCGGTATAAAGCGTCAGCACGCGCGAAGTGGCCTTTTCATAATTTGGACTCAAGCTGTGCGGGCCGCTGTATTCGGCAAAAAACGGAGGATGGGTCTGAAAAATGAAGTTCGCCTGGCCGGACACCCAGAAACGAGTGTCCTTGATCTCCGGAAACATGCGCTCCGGCTCAGGCGGGCCTGCAGAATCGGGATCCGAAGCGTCGGGAGTGGTTTCGGTCGCGGACTCGGGCTTCGCGGACGCGCCAGTTTCCTGCCCAAATGCCCCATTGCCCCATCCAGCCGCTGCCAGCAGACAAAAGAGATAAACTAGCCAACTCAGCGAGCGGCACCCGGACTGCAACCGTTTCTTCATCGTATGGAGCAAGCTTTCAAGCCTACAGCAATTTTAGTTAACAGAATGTTAAGAGTCGCTGCGCACTGCACGTGGCTGACAACTCAACGGCCTTCCCAATCCCGGGCGCGTTCTAGTTAACATAAGTAGACGTTAAAGTATTAACTATAGTTAATCAGAAATTGTTAGGCCAGCTCTCTTTTCGGGCGCTCCTCTATCAAGGCCGCGATGCCGGCAAACCTCGTGTTTTATATCATACCCCCCTATGGTATAGTCAAGCCCATGACGGAGAAACCTTCGCAGGTCGACAAAGAGAAACAAAAGCTGCTTTCCCGCATCCGGCGGCTGGCTGGCCAGATCGTGGCCGTGGAACGTTCGGTCCTGGAAGGCGAAGAATGCGCGAGCATTCTCATGCTGCTGGCGGCGATTCGCGGCGGGGTGAACAGTCTGATGGCCGAGATCCTCGAGGACCACGTCCGGCTGCACATCGCTCATCCCAACCGCAGGACTGAATCGCCGGAGGAGTTAACGGAGGACCTGATTAGTCTTGTCCGGGCATACCTGAAATGATCACGGAAGCTGGCGAAAAACCTCGCCGCAATAAGTTTGGGACGGCCTGGAGCCCCCCAAGACCGTCCCCAAAACCCTCCCGGTTAGAAGGGCGTTACTGGAGACAGCATATCGGCGTGGTATTTCAGCAGTGTTGCAAAATTGTGAATTTCAGGTAAATTCCACCGGTGATCTGGCTGCTGCGGTCGGGGGTTAGTCCGCTCGTCGAAAGCCAGCCGCAGAAGCACTGGTAGGATGTTGGCAGCGGAATTTCCTCAAATCGCATGACGCGTAAAACTGAAATCTCGCGGAAGTTGCAAAAGCGCGCCGAATCGATGATTCCCGGCGGCGTGAATTCTCCCGTTCGCGCCTTTGGTTCGGTGGGAGGCGAAGCGCCATTCATCGTGCGTGGCCAGGGTTCCCGCATTTTTGACGCGGACGGCAACGAATATATCGATTATGTCGGCTCCTGGGGACCACTCATCCTCGGCCACGCGGCCACGCGGGTGATTGAGGCCGTGATTGCCGCCGCCCGCCACGGCACCAGCTTCGGGGCCTCAACTCCGACCGAAGCTGACCTCGCGGAGTTGGTTCTGTCGGCGTTTCCGCACATGCAGAAAGTGCGATTCGTCAGCTCGGGCACGGAAGCGACCATGTCCGCCATCCGCCTGGCCCGCGCCTATACAAAACGCAAATACATTGTGAAGTTTGAAGGCTGCTATCACGGCCACGCCGATGCCCTCCTGGTAAAAGCCGGCTCGGGCGTTGCCACCCTCGGCATTCCCGGATCGGCCGGCGTTCCCGAGGAGTTCACCCAATTTACTCTGGCGCTGCCCTACAACGACGTCGACGCTCTGGAAGCGGCATTTCAGAAATTCAAGCACCTGATCGCGTGCGTCATTGTCGAACCGGTCGTCGGCAACATGGGTTGCGTTCCGCCTGCAGCGGGCTATCTTGAAGCCATGCGGGCCATCACACAGCGGCACAAATCCCTGCTGATTTTCGACGAAGTCATGACCGGGTTTCGCCTGGCTTATGGCGGAGCGGAGGAACTCTTCGGCGTCACGCCCGATTTGACCACCATGGGCAAGATCATTGGCGGTGGCCTGCCGGTTGGTGCTTACGGCGGGCCTTCCGAAATCATGGACCTGGTCGCGCCTCTCGGGCCTGTGTACCAGGCAGGCACGTTATCGGGAAATCCGCTCGCCATGGCGGCTGGCATCGCGACTCTAAGCTATCTGCGCGAACACAAGCAGGAGATTTATCCGCGACTGGATCAACTCGGCGGCAAACTCGTCGCCGGAGTTGCCGAGGCGGCAAAGAGTGCCGGAGTCCCGCTTTCTTACAATCGCGTCGGCTCGATGTTTACCTGGTTCTTCACCTCTGGCCCTGTGACCGACTGGCCCTCGGCCGCCAAGTCGGATACCAAAGCATTCGGACATTTCTTCCGCGCCATGCTCGATGCGGGAATCTACCTGCCTCCCTCGCAGTTTGAAGCCGCGTTCTTAAGCGCCGTGCACACCGAACGAGACATTGAACAGACGATTGCCGCAGCAAGGCAGACGTTCGCCCAGAAGTGAGTCGGAAACCGCGATCCGGTCACTTTGTCATCATTTCTGGGACCGTCGCAAACTCGAAGCCTTCGGCTTTGTATTGTGAGATGAGGCGATCGGTTGCGATCACCGTCTGCGAGCGGTCGGCACCGAAGCTGGCGTGACTCCCGTCGTGCAGCAAAATCACATCGCCGCCTCGGACTTTTCCGCGCACGCGTTGCACCACGTACTCGGACTGCTTCCCCCTCCAGTCGTAGCCGGTGACATTCCACATGACCGGCTCCAGCCCCAGACGCCGGACAATCTGCAAAGTGCCGGGCCTGCGTCCGCCGAACGGAGGGCGAAAAAACTTCGGAAGCGTCCCCGTCGCATCTGACAACGCCCGCTGGCATTGCTGCAGTTCCACTTCAGTCTGACCATTCGATAGGAAAATGAGATTGCGATGGCTGAACGTGTGATTGCCAATCTCGTGGCCTGCCTGCATGATCTCCCGCGCGATGTCAGGCCGTTTTTGCGCATACTGGCCGATCAGGAAAAATGTCGCCCTCACTTCATGCCTTGCCAGTACTTCCAGCAAACGAAGCGTGTGGGGATCGTTCGGACCGTCATCGTAGGTCAGGGCCAGCTTGCGAGAGCCACTCGCAAGCCCGATGAAAGTTCGTCCGTACCACTGGCCCGTCGGCGCCATGGACTGATACCCGGCTGACACCACCGCGGTCAAGCCCAGCGCACCCAAAACGGGGACAAGCATGGATGGATTCTAAATGGAAGCCAGAATTGAGGAATCAGAAGTTAGAGGTCAGAATTTCGAAGTAAGAAGTCAGAACCAAGCCCTCTCGACACCATCCGGTTTTTACTTCCTACTTCCGCCTTCTGACTTCTCACTTTCCCTGCTGTTAACCTTTTCCTCAATTGCAGAGTGCCGGGTCTCGCGTTATTCTGCCATGCGAAGCAGCACTGCCGTCTGGAGCCCATGGCCAATCTTTTTGAACTGCCTCGTTATCTTGCGGTAGAAGGTCCAATCCGTGTGGGAAAGAGCACGCTGGCGCGCATCCTGGCGGAACGCCTGAACGCGCAACGGGTGATGGAAGTTGAAGACAACCCGTTCCTCTCCGCTTTCTATAATGGCGAGGGCGGAGCCGCGTTCCAGGCGCAATTCGCCTTCCTGATGCGGCGCTTTGAACAGCTGCGGGCCCTCGATCTCGGGCCGCGCTCGCAAAGAACGATCGTGTCCGACTTCATCTTTGAAAAGGACAAGCTGTTCGCCTGCCTGAACCTCAGCGACCAGGAACTCGACACCTACAACCGTTATTACAATCATTTCCGCGAGCAGCTTCCCACCCCCGACCTGGTCATCTATCTACAGGCGACGCCGGAGGTGCTGAAGAAGCGTCTGAAAAAGAAGAATTCCCCCGGCGAGAAAGCCATCAGCGACGATTACCTCGAAGAGGTCATCCGCGCCTACGAACACTTCTTCTTTCACTACACCTCATCCGATCTGCTGATCGTGAATACGTCGGAGATCGATTTCGTGGAGCGCAACGAAGATTTGCAGGAGTTGCTGCGCAAGGTTGCCGAACCCATCAAGGGCACACAATACTTTTTGCCCTTGGGACGGGAAGAAGCCGCCAGCGCGTAGGGGAGTGTGTGTGGGGCGGACACTCTTGTCCGCCGGAACCGAATCAGCAATTGTCTGCTGCGATTCTGTTGTGGGATCCCGCAAAATGCCGAAGAAGGTGAGGGTCTCAAAGATCAGGCGAGGCGGGCGAAAACCTGCACCCGTTGCCGCAAAGGAATCCAGCTTCCAGGAAAAGATGGAAAAGGCCAATCTGATAATCGAGCGCTGCGCTGACACGCTCCGCGCCTTGGCAGAGTGACCGGCCGACAATCCAGCGCCATCTCACTGTTTTCGCCCACGCCGGCTCCGGCTGAACATGCGCGGATCGTAATGCAACGGTTCCGGCGAACGTAACACGATCCTGTGGAATTCCGGATGCTGGGGATTGATCAGCCAGTTGTACTCGCTTGTCGCCAGCGCCGAGGGGACCTGTAACACGCAACTCTCGTCTCTCTTCACGAAATCGTCGCCAATTTGGGCAAGCTCAGGAGGCGCTGGAGTTTCACGCCAATCGGCCGGCAGCTTGTCCACTGGCACTCGCTCACGGGACATTTCTTCCGGAACCTCAGCAATGGCCAGAACCAGATCTTCCGGAGAATCCCCCGGGTCAAGATGAACGAAGTATTCCAACATGGCCAGCGACTGGTGCTCGGAAGCATAGGCGAGACGGGTACCTGGGCTGGACCATCGGCCGCCATAGCGGTAAGCCCCTTCCCCGTCGAACGGGGCGCGCGCGTAGGCCGCGCGCAGCACGCGAAATACTGAGATCAACTAATGCCGCCGTAGGCGATCCGCCCCAGCAGGTTTTCCACCTGGCGCGCCCCGAGTTCGGTGTCAATGGCGGCAAGAGGAGCTATTCCACCGAGAGCGCGGTTGGTACGCTTGAGCCATCGCGAGGCACGGGCTTCGTCGCCAAGGCTCTCCCGGGCCAACGCCAGGACACGTGCCAGCCGGTAAAGTCGATCCGATTCAAACCGGGCAAGCCGGCCACGGCGCCGCCTCTGTAGGCTGCGGGAGGACAGATCCAGGGCCTCGGCCAGCTCGGCGAGCGTCAGTCCTGACGCCCGCAGCAGCTCAACCAGAACCGCGTGGGGAAAACCTTCGCGGATAGCCTGGCGCAGGTCGTCGTCGTTTCTAAGCGCGCGCCCCAAGGCCCGCTCCCCGCCCAGCTCTCGAACTACCGCACGAATCTCATTTGCCATTTGTCGGTAATTCTAGCGCCAATTGTCACATAAATCAAGCTGGCCTCGATCCACCTGCGCAGGGATTGCGCCAGGGATTACAATATCCCCAGGATCACACAGGCTCTATCCGGCAAGCCGGAGGGGCACTGGAGGACATCGTGAGTCTGACGCCGATTGGCGAACCACGCCAGAAAATTACCGTCTCTACCCTTCGCGAGAAGAAACATCTACAACAACCCATCACCTGCCTGACCGCATACGACTACGCGAGCGCGCGCCTGGTCGATGAGGCCGCGATCGACATCATCCTGGTTGGCGATTCGCTCGCCCAAGCCATGCTCGGGCATGAGAACACGCTCACCGTCACCGTGGACGAAATGCTACACCATACTCGCGCCGTCCGGCGTGGAGTAAAGCACGCATTTCTGATCGCTGACATGCCGTTTGGCTCGTTTCATGTTACGAGTGAGGATGCGGTGCGAAACGCCATGCGCTTTGTCAAAGAGGGCGGAGCCGAGGCGGTGAAGATGGAAGGCGGCGAAAAGCGCGCCGACATCATCCGCCGCGTAATCGATGCTGAGATTCCCGTCGCCGGCCACATCGGCCTGACCCCGCAGTCGGTCAATGTCATGGGTGGTTACAAGGCCCAGGGAAAGTCGCTGGCGGCGGTTGAACAACTTATGCGCGATGCCGTGGCGCTCGACCGCGCTGGAGTCGCCTGCATCTATCTCGAAGGCATTCCGCGCGAGGTCGCGGCCATGATCACGGCTGAAGTAGCCACTCCGACCGTCGGCATTGGAGCCGGGCCCGAATGCGATGGCCAGGTGCTGGTGTTCCACGATATTTTGAACTTGACCTTCGCGACGCCGGCGAAATTCGTCCGCCGATACGGAGACGCCGCCGCAGTCATTACCGGCGCGGTGCAGGCATTTCGCGCCGATGTAATGTCGCACCAGTATCCGTCCGATAGCGAATCGTACCATCTGCCGCGAGAGACCCAGCAGTCGCTTGAAACCGTGATGGAACACAAACGGCGGTCGCGCCGATAGAATTAATCTCGATGAGATATTTGCGACTGAGCGGCGTGGCCCTCGTCGTCGCCGCGCTTGTGAGCTGTGCCGCGAATTCTGCCAAACCAGCGCCTCAGCCCGACGCCTTCACGCGGCTGCATAGCATTCCAGCGGCCGACGCTGCCAAGTTTGAAAATTTCCGCGATTACAAGTCGTGGCGCAACCCTTACTTGATCGTGCGAACTGACGGTGTCGCCCTATTCGATTTCGCTAACAACGAGCAAAGACTACTCAAAACGGAAGAGCTTCCCGATGCGCTGGCGCGCCTGTCGCCATCGTCGTGGCCGTACGGGCGGGTTGTGGCGGTCGCTGAGGACAGCGTGAAATCGCCGGGCGACCAACCTCTCATCCGCAAGAACCGCGGCATCGTCGCCGGAACGCTCGAGAGCTTGCACATTCTCATCAACTGGGTGCCATCGGCATAGATCATGAAAATCTGCAGAACTATCGAAGCGATGCAATCTGCTTCGCGGGCCGCGCGGCTCGGAGGCTTGCGGCTTGGCTTTGTGCCCACCATGGGCGCGTTGCACGAGGGACATCTGTCGCTGGTGCGCACGGCGAAGGCCGAGTGCGATGCGGTTGCCGTTTCCATTTTCGTCAATCCGCTGCAATTCGGACCGAATGAAGACCTGGCCGAATATCTACGCACCTTCGAGCGCGACCGCGAACTGCTGGAGAAAGAATCTGTGGATTTTATTTTTGCGCCCACGGTCGAAGAAATGTATCCCGAGAAGGCCATTACTTACGTGACAGTCGAAGGCATGAGCGAAAAGCTCTGCGGACGGTCGCGGCCGGGACACTTTCGCGGGGTAGCAACGGTGGTCGCCAAGCTGTTCAACATCGTCGAACCCGATATCGGGTTTTTCGGCCAAAAAGACGCCGCTCAGGTTGCGATCATTCGCCGCATGGTACGCGATCTGAATTTTCCCGTCGAGATCGTTTCTTGCCCCATCGTCCGCGATCCCGACGGCCTGGCAATGAGTTCGCGCAACGCCTATCTGAGCGCGGCGCAGCGCAAATCGGCTCTCGTGCTGCACCGTTCTCTACTTGAAATCGAGAAACACTTTCAGCGAGGCGAGCGGTCGACTGCCAAGCTCGTTGAGGCCGGAAAGCGCGTGCTGGCCGAAGAACCCGGCGCGCGGTTGGATTATCTCGAAGCCGTCGATCCCGACACGCTCGATCCAGTCGAAGAAATCCGCAAGACTACGCTCGTCGCTGTGGCCGCCTTCGTCGGAGCCACGCGGCTGATCGACAACATCGTCCTCGGTTAGCTGTGCCTAATTGGCGGGCTTCGTCACTTCCACAATCCTCATCCAGGGAAAGGTGAACAGAAAGTTCATTCCCGTTCGGGAAGCCGTGGCCCCCGCAGCCTTGAATGCTCTGACGTAATCGCCGGTGTGAATGAAATCCGAGATGAGCGCCTTTCCACCTGGCTTGAGCACCCGCACAATCTCCCCGCAGGCTTTGTCCCGCGCCTTTCTGCCGGGAATGTTATGAATGCAGGCATTGGAAAGAATCACATCGAAGGTGTTGTCGGCGAACTTCATCGCGGTCGCATCGCCGTTTTGAATATCGGTCCGCTCCCTCACGCCCTCGATCTCCGTGTTACGAATGGTTGCAACGATCGTATTGTCGGAAAGGCTCTTTGCGCTCCAGATGTCGATGCCGACCGCTTTGCCGGTGTTCAGGCGCTTGGCCGCGCCAATCATCAGCAGTCCGCGTCCCGTGCCCACATCGAGCACGTTCTCACTTCCCTTCCAATCGATCATGTTCAACATGCGGTCGCTGTGGCGAAACTTGCCCCACTTGGAGTACAGGACCATCAAGATTCCTTCGAGGATGAGCGCACTGCCGGTGTACAAGCCCGCGTTGCCAAGGATGAAGGTCACCGGCCCGATACGAAACGAGGGCATAAACCATCCCAGAGGCAGCAAGACGACTCCTATTGCCAGCAGAGCGCGGACGACTCCGGGGGCGTCGATGCCGTAGTCGGGTTTCGCGGAATTCATCGTAGAAGAATAACCCAGACTGAGCCGGACCCAATTAACTCGCCTGGCGCAACTTTCGCGGGCCGGAAACGAACCGATTCCCTGCAATCACAAATCTCAACGGCAGCTCCGCCGCCTTTGTGATCCCGATCCGCGGAGTGGCTAGGATTTTGCCCGCACGGTAGCCATCGCTGGCGATAAACAGGTCAGAAGCCTTGCTGGTCAGGTCTTTCCCGTTGTCGCGTCCGCGAGTGATGCCGAACGCCTCGGCCAAACGTCCGGGGCCGGTCGTTAAAAGCCGCAGATCGCCGTCGCCATTCACCGTGAGATCGCGAGCCTGCGCCATCTCCTCAATTCCAACCAGCGGTTCGACCCGCGCGGAAAAGAACTCCTCCCGCCGTGCCGTCAGGAAGACAGGAAACATTCAGGCAATAGTGATTTCCGTAAATGAAGTAGACGTACGCGTAACCGGGAGAACCAAACAGCACCGCGTTGCGCGCGGTGCGTCCGGAAAATGAGTGGGCGGCAGGATCGTCCGCGCCAAGATAGGCCTCGACCTCGACAATCCTCGCAGCGAGAACTCTTCTGCCAATTTTTCGAACCAGAACTTTGCCGAGCAACTCGCGGCCCACGCGGCGCGGATCGCGATCATAGAATTCGCGAGGAAGCGGATCGCTTAACTGAAAACGCTTGTCGTGAGATTCCTCGCCCCGCCGGTGAAAACGCGGGGCTTCGGAATGAACGTCTTTTGAGTGAGTGAGCGGCCACTTCTAAGCAGCCGATTTCAAATAAGCCAGCACTTGTTCGGCGTGGCCTTCCGGTTTCACTTTGTTGAAAATATGTTCGATCTTTCCGTCGGGGCCAACGATGAATGTTGTCCGCACCACCCCCATGACTTTTTTTCCGTACATATTCTTTTCCTGAATCACGCCGTACAGGTTGCAAACTTTCTTATCAGCATCGGCGAGCAGGGTGAACGGCAGACTGAACTTTTCTTCGAATTTCTTTTGGGCTTCGGAAGTATCGGGCGAAACGCCCAGAACCACGGCATTGGTTTTTTCGACTTTCTTGTGTGAGTCACGAAACTCGCAGGCTTCGATAGTGCATCCCGGGGTGTCGGCGCGGGGATAGAAATAGAGCACCACATATTTGCCGCGAAACTGCTTCAGCGACACATCCTTGCCATCCTGGTCCGGCAAAGTAAACTCGGGCGCTTTATCATTGTCTTGCATGAGTGTTTCTCCTTCTCGATCAACTTTATACCGCAGCGCGGCTGGGTTCGTCATCCTGGTTCTGTTTGTACAGGCCACGATGGGCCAGAGTTCGCAGGCAAGAAAGCCCTACAAGGGGCCGCGCGCGATCGGGTTGATCGAACTCCCTGCCAACGGCAGGCCACAATTCGTGCCGATTGCGATTCTCGTGAACGGCGATTTCTACGACGCCAGTGCCTACAAGGCCGATCCGGTACCCATGGCGCTGTGGCCGGAGACGGTCTACGAGGGCGTGCGCAGTGGTATTTCGCAGGGACTATTTACGGTCAACCAGGCTGTCGAGGATCCAAAAACCACCGAGTGGATCGCCGACGGCACATGGCTTCCGGCAGGGTCGATTCCGAAGACCATCGCGAAAAAACATGAGTCCTCAGTTCCACGCGGGATGGACGACGATTCCGGTTCGCCGGTTCTGCGCCACTCTGGAGACAAAAAGCCTGAACCGCCGACGCCAGCCTCTCCGGCACCGGATGCGACGAAATCGGCTTCGACAGCGAGTCCGCCAGTGCAAGCCGCACCGCAACAAACTCCGCCACCGCCGCCCTCGCAGCCAAGTCCGGCCACAACGACCACAACGCAGGCGTCGCCAGCGCCCGCAGATGGCTCGTCGGAGCAAGACCCCAACGCGCCGGTGCTGCGCCGCGGAAAACCTGCGCCGAAGCCAGCTGAAGCGTTAACTCCGCCTCCCACGCCAGCTTCGAAAACAACTTCGAGACCATCGGGCGTCGCGACTACGGCAAAAGCTCCCACGTCTGCTCCAACAGTCCAGGTATTTCCCGCAATCTCCGATGCGGACGGCCCCGAGCCTCGCCCTTACAGCTACGATCTCAAGCCCGGAGAGGAAGAACAGTTGCGTAAGAGAATGCTGGCGCTGGCCGCAGACGAGATTGCCACTCGCGCCAAGCAGCTTGCTCCCGAATCGGCGCCTTCACCGACGCCGCGCACCCGCGCGAAAAAGTCCACGCCGGTTCAGCCCGATTTTCAGAACGTGCAACTCCGCATTTTTGATTTGTCTCTGAGCAATGAACCTGTACTGGTACTGACCGCAAACGCGCAGATGCCGAAACCCTCAGCCAACGCTGCCGTGAGTCCTCGCTACGCCATCGCGCTGGTCGCGCGAGAGGACATCAACGGAGACTTTCACAAAGCGTTCTCGCAAGTGACCGACGCCGATCACCTCGATGTGCTGCCCCGCTATGAACTCATCGATGCGGTCGACGCCGATGGCGACGGCCGTGGCGAACTTCTCTTCCGCGAGATTTCCGACACGAGCAGCGCGTTTGCGATCTACCGAGTGATTGGAGACCAACTCTACCCGCTATTTCAGGGCACGCTGTAATGATTTGTGACTCGTGCGCGGCTTACTTTTCGGTCAGGACCAACTCGCCATTCTCAACTTTCATTCCGCTGACGCCGTCCGGCAGTTTCAGCCGGTCGCGCTGCTCCGAAAGCTTCTTCTGCAGGGCGTCGTTCACCAATGAAACCGGAATGTCGAGATCGCCGACTTTGAATTCGGTGGGATCGAACGTGGCGTAACCATCTTTCGAATTGAGATGCCCGGCAAGTGTGACGTACACATCTTTCCCGGCGATCTGGGTGAGAAACTGCCCGCGCGCGATGTCGCCGTCCATGCTGACTTGATAGTCCTTAACCTCGGGCGAACCGGGAGCAATCGCGGCATCCGGCGAGGACGGAACCGTCGTTGGCAAGCCGCCGGATTGCGAGGAGACCGCGCCAACCGCCTGGGCCAGCGCCGCATTCAACTCGTCGGAGCTCAGGTGCACTTCAGGACTCGGCTTGCCTGGATCTTTCGGCTGATCGAGCTGTTGGAGTTTTTCCTGAAACGACTGCACCTTTTCCGCAGCTTTGGCGGGAGTCATCGGTGCAGCCACCGGCTGCGGCCGCTTGAGGACCAGAACGATCGCAATCAGAGAACTCGCCAACGTGGCGATGCTGATAATGCGGTCGAGCTTCCACTTCTTCATGATTACTTAATGGTAGCGGTAGGGCGGGAGAGCTTCGCAGATGACGAAAGACGGTGTACCAGATTGTGAGAAGCCTTACCCTCCCAGCTTTTTCGCTGTTAACTCATTTACCAACTGTGGGTTCGCCTGGCCCTTCGAGGCCTTCATGATCTGGCCTACGAAGAATCCCATGACCGTCTTTTTCCCGGCGCGATATTGCTCAACCTGCTTGGGATTGGCAGCGATCACCTCGTCAATCATCTTTTCGATTGCGGCCGTGTCCGTGATCTGTTGCGGCTTCTCTTTCTCGTAAACCGCTGCGAAATCCTGCCCACGCTCGAAGCAAAGATCGTACAAATCTTTGAGCATCTTGCTGGAAATCGCTCCGCTCTCCACCAGATCCGCCGACATCGCGACACCCGCCATCGAAATCGGCGACTGCTCGATCTCAAGATTTTTCCCCTTCAACCGGCCCATCAGCTCGCTTTGCACCAGGTTCGCAACCCGCTTGGGATTTTTCGCCGATCTCGCCGCCGCCTCAAACTGATCGGCCAGCGATTTCGTCGACGTCAGCACCTGCGCGTCGTAATCGGTGATTCCGTATTGCGCAACCATGCGTTCCCGCCGCGCCTCCGGCAGTTCCGGCAATGTCGCACGAATCGCAGCCTGATGCTTCTCGTCAACAACCAGCGGCAACAAGTCCGGCTCAGGAAAATAACGGTAATCATGCGCTTCTTCTTTCGATCGCATGCCGTAGGTCTTTTTTTCGTTCGAGTTGTACAGCCGTGTTTCCTGCAAGATCTTCTCGCCGGACTCAACTATCTCGATCTGCCGGTCGATTTCGTATTCCAGCGCCTCACGAATAAAGCGAAACGAGTTTACATTCTTGATTTCCGTCTTCGTGCCAAACTCTTTCTGCCTCCGCGGCCGCACGCTGACGTTGGCGTCGCAGCGCAGCGAGCCTTCTTCCATGTTGCAATCGCTCACCCCGGTGTAAAGAATGATTTCTTTCAATCGAGTGAGATATTCATAGGCCTCGTCGGCAGTCGCGATGTCGGGCTCGCTGACGATCTTGATCAGCGGCACACCCGTCCGGTTCAGATCGATTGCCGTTGTGTGCGCCGAGTCCGGAAAGCCCTCATGCAGGCTCTTGCCAGCGTCTTCCTCGAGGTGCACGCGCGTGATGCCGATTTTCTTCCGCTGACCTTCCGCCGGAACGTTGATCCAGCCAAACTCCGCCAGCGGCTTGTCGTATTGCGAAATCTGGTAGCCCTTGGGCAGGTCGGGATAAAAATAGTTCTTGCGGGCAAAAATCGAGGTCTCGTTGATGCGGCAATTCAGCGCCATCGCCGCCAGCACCGCGAAATCTACTGCCTTGCGATTTAGCACCGGCAATGCGCCCGGCATGCCCAAGCAAACCGGGCAAACATTCGTATTCGGAGGATTCCCGAACCGCGTGGAACATGAGCAGAAAATCTTGCTCACGGTCAGGAGTTGAACATGGACTTCCAGCCCGATCACGGGTTCGTATTTTGTGCGTACATCAGAAGAAAGCTGCGGGGTGCCCGCCATGCAGCGATTATAAGGTTTAGAGGAATGTCGGGATTGAAAACCTCTAACCGCGGAGGACGCGGAGGTTTGAAAACAACGGAGCGCTTCCGCATTTCCACGCAGACACGTTAACCGGTGTTCAGTCCGAGTTTTGCGGAAGGAAAGCGCGCTCCGCTACTTTCCTGCCCCCTGTGAACTCAGCGTCCTCTGCGATTCAGAAGTTGCTGGTGCCTAATACTTCGGCATCTTGGGATCCACGCGCTCCGCCCACGCAATAATTCCCCCGGTCAGATTATACACCTTCTGAAATCCCGCCTGGCGGAGGAACTGCACCGCCTTGGCGCTGCGGCCACCCATCTTGCAGTGGGCAACAATCTCCCGGCTCGAGTCCAGTTCGTTGATCCGCTTGGGCAGATCGTTCAGCGGGATCAGATGCCCGCCCAGATTACAGATCTGGTATTCATGCGGCTCGCGTACGTCGAGGACGAACACATCGTCGCCTTTGTCCAGCCGCCGTTTCAGTTCTTCGACTTGCATCTCGGGAATGCCTGCGTCCACGGGCTTCTCCTGGCTTTTTTCTTCACCGCGAATTCCACAAAACTCGTTGTAGTCTATCAGTTTTGTGATCGTCCGGTGCGGGCCACAGACGGGGCAATCGGGGTTTTTGCGCAGCTTCAGCTCACGGAATTTCATGCCCAGCGCGTCCACCAGAAGCAAGCGGCCAATCAGTGGATCGCCGATGCCAAGGATCAGCTTGATCACTTCCGTCGCTTGAATCACGCCGATAAGGCCAGGCAAAATGCCGAGCACTCCGCCTTCCGCGCACGAAGGAACCAGTCCCGGTGGTGGCGGCTCGGGATACAGGCAGCGATAGCACGGGCCCTCCTCGGTGGCAAAAACGCTCGCCTGGCCTTCGAAGCGGAAAATCGAGCCGTAAACATTGGGCTTGCCGGTGAGCACGCAGGCGTCGTTCACCAGGTAGCGCGTGGGGAAATTGTCGGTGCCGTCGGCAACGATATCGAAATCGCGGAACAACGCAAGTGCATTCTCGCTGGTGAGCCTGGTCTCGTAAGTCTTGATGTGGAGAAACGGATTGATGGCCTTCAGCTTCTCCGCGGCCGAATCCAGCTTCTTCCGGCCCACGTCGGCAGTCGAGTGAATGATCTGCCGCTGCAGATTGGTATAGTCGACCACATCGAAATCGACGATCCCCAGCGTGCCCACCCCCGCCGCGCCCAAATATAGTGCAAGCGGCGATCCCAGCCCGCCCGCGCCGATGCACAGCACTCGCGCCGCCTTCAGCTTTTGCTGACCCTCCATGCCGACCTCGGGCATGATGAGGTGACGCGAATAGCGCAGAATCTCGTCTTTGTTTAGGGTTGCGGCTTGGGGTTTCGGTTGGGTAATAGTGGCCATGAGATCCTCGTTTTTTAATATTGATTTGGAGCTGCAAAGGCGGCTGCTAGCGACAACAACAGCAGGGCGCGTGGCGGGGCATTCGGCGGCTTGTCGTTCGGTGAAGCATGGTTTTATCGGCCTCCTGCGATCGAAGGCACTATGGAAATATTATCACTGTCTTTAATCGCAGTAGCTTCCTTCTGCAGGTAGCGCACGTCTTCTTCGTTCAGATAAACATTCACAAAGGCCCGCAGTTTACCGTCCTCGGTATAAAGATGGCGGCGCAGGTCAGGATGCTTGCTCACCAGATCAGACAAAGCGGCGCCGATGGTCTCGCCACTCACCGCTACGTCAGCCTGCTTGCCGACATACTGTCGCAGTGGCGTAGGAATATGGATTTTGCTCATATTTAGCAGATGCCGCGCCCCTAGCTGAGGATTCAGGCAGCACCTGTGGGTTCCAGACTTGTGTGGGTCGGACACTCCTGTCCGACAAAAGCCGTCATCTTTTCGATGTCCAACCATCACTGACGAGAAAGCTGATCTGACTTAAGCATGGAGGCTCTCCTCAGAGGGTCGCCGTGCCCATTTCGTCCAGGAAATACGAATACCACCGCAAGCTTCCTCACTATCAGAAAGCGGACAGACCGCTGTTCGTCACGTTCCGCAAACACAATCGGGACCCGTTTTCGGCTGCAGAACGTGACTTAGTTCTCCAACACTGCTTTTACGATCACCGTCGAAAAATCCAACTGCACGCCGTAGTCGTGATGCCCGATCACGTTCATCTTGTGCTTACTCCGCTGAGAGACGCCGAGGGTTGGCCACTCTCACTCTCGGCCATATTAAAGGCTCTCAAAGGAACTTCCGCACGCAGCATAAACAAATTTAGGGAGAGCGGAGGCCCGGTTTGGCAGGAAGAATCGTTTGATCACGTTGTGCGCAGCGAGGAGAGTTTTGACGAGAAAGTTGAATACATTCGGCAGAATCCAGTGAGAAGAGGCCTCGTTAAGAAGCCTGAGGATTATGCCTGGCTGTGGGTCGAAAGATCCGAGCTTTGAGATATCAGCTTGGTGATCGCTGACGGCGGGGGCTTGGCGGACAAGAGTGTCCGCCCCACACCTTCTGATCTCATTCTGTTTGGACAGTCTCCTCCACAAATTGTTTGTCATTCTCGTCCGTCCCAGTCAGTTCGAACGAATTCGTCACCGCAACTTTTCCCTTGTCCACGCTCGTAATCACATACGAACAGCCAAACCAGTGCGCTTCAGCCAGGTCCGTTGGCGACCACTGCGCCGGATGGTCGGGATGAGAATGATAAAAGCCGACAATATCTTCGCCGCGCTCGCGGCCTTCCCTCTGAATGCGGATCAACTCGCGAGGGTCGATATTGTAGCGGTTCTGCGGTGAGTCGCTGCACGTGTTTCCGCATCGTGCGATCGAAGTGACCACGCGGCTTCCGTCGTCCTCGAGCCGACCCAACAGAACACCGCAACACTCAAAGGGATACGTCTCCTCCCCATGCCGCCGCAGCGCTTCGAACTCGGATTGGCCGATCTTCAGCATTATGGAAATTCAAAAGGAAGAAGTCAGACTGCAGTCGGGCTTCCCCACTTCTGCACTCTCCCTTCTCACTTCTGATTTTCGTCCTCCTGCCAAAATCTCTCACTCAAATACTTGTCGCCCGAGTCGCACAGGATAGTCACAAATACCGCGCGTTCGTCTTTTTTCAATTGCCGAGCAAGTTGCACGCAACCGGCGACCGCCGCTGCCGCAGAAATTCCCACCAGCAGGCCTTCCTCGCGCGCCAGACGTTTTGCCATCGCATACGCGCCTTCGGTTGCGATTCCCATATCGGCATCGGCGAGCGCGGGATCGTAGATTTTCGGCACAATAGCGCTGGCCATGTGCTTGGCCCCTTCAATACCATGAAAAGGCGAATCGGGCTGCAGCGAGATGCAACGGATGCGCGGGTTCAGTTCTTTCAATCGGCGTGCCGTACCCATGAACGTGCCGCTGGTGCCAAGCATGGCGACAAAATGCGTGATACGGCCTTCGGTTTGTTGCCAGATCTCGTTGGCTGTGCCATGGTAGTGAGCCAGCCAGTTGGCGTCGTTCGAATATTGGTCGGCGTAAAAATACAGCTCGGGATGCTTGGCGGCAAGCTCGCGCGCCATGCGAATGGCGCCGTCCGATCCGTCGTCGGGATTGGTGTAAATAATGTTCGCGCCGTAAGCGTGCAGAATGCGCTTGCGCTCGACGGAAACATTTTCCGGCATGCATAAGGTCACGGGAAAATCCTGCGCGGCGGCGATCATCGCATAAGCGATGCCGGTGTTTCCGCTGGTCGAGTCGAGCAAAATTTTACCGGATGTTAACTTGCCAGCAGCACGAGCCTGGGCGACGATGTTGGCGGCGGCGCGGTCTTTGACCGAGCCTCCGGGATTCAGCCACTCGGCTTTGCCGAGAATTTCGACGCCGGGAAATTCCTGCGCGATGCGGGCTAGCCGAAGCAGCGGAGTATTGCCGATGCGATCCAAACTGCGCTGTCCGATCTCGGAACTGGCGGACGCACCCTCGCGAGGATCAGGCTTCGCATCTGGTGCAGAACTCGACACTTGCGCCATTTTGGTGGACTGCGTTTCCATGGTTCGGGCTTTGTCGCCGTGACTAACGTAATGGCCGTCGGGGGCAAATCCAAGTGCACGGTGCTATTCGTTAGATTATAAGAAGGGTTACACGGTTCCAGAGAAGATGTGGGACGTTTCCCTCGCTACGGCATCTAAGTTTAAGAGAGAAGAGAGAAGAAAGTTAAAAGATGGCAACTCAAGTACAGCAACGCACCTACGACGAAGCTCTCAGTTGGCTGCGCGACCACGGTTTCGATCTGATCGAGGCGCCCGGCACACACGGTCGCGTATTTCTGAAGAAGTACAACTGCTCGGCGGCCATACAAAAGAACGGCGACGATGGGGTCAAGATCTTCGCTTATCCCGGTTACATGATTGGCAGCGAAATTTCGAAGCTGGTCAACAAGGGATACCAGCAGTTCCTCAAGACCGCCAAAACTGAAGTCCCGGCCACGGCCGACCACCTGAAAGCGCTGCAGCAGTTCACCGAAGAATTGAAGGAAGGTCTCGGCCTGCCTACTTTGTATAACGAGTCGCTGGGAACGGTGAGCGAATCCTACCACTACGACCGGATTGAAGGCCGCGACAAACCAGCCGATGAGCGCAAGAAGCGTCCCTGGGAAAAAGCCGGAGCGGCGGTGGCGGCTGCCATCGCAAAGAAAAGTCCTGCCTAACTCAACTCGGCCGCTCTTCCACGCTGAGTCATTAAGCCGTATGCTGGTGGAGAAGAGCGATCATCGTCCTATCTTTGAGTCATGAGTCCACTCCGTCTCTATACTTTGGTTTTGGGCGGCTCAGGCGTGCTGCTTGCGCTTTATTTGCTGCTGCGCCCGAAGCCCAAAACGCCGCAAGAAATCGAGCGGCTGCGCCGCGAATGGCTTGAGCAAGTCGGCCGCATCACCGACGGCACCGTGGTTGACGTGCATGAACTTCCCGAAGCCGATCACAAATCTGCGACCCTGTTGATTTTTCACTACGACGTGGCCGGCGTTTCCTATGAGGCCTCGCAGGACGTCACCTACCTTCGGCAGTTGATCAACCTGCATTCCTGCCGCCTCGGCCTGCCCACGTCGGTGCGCTACGATCCGCAAAATCCAGGGAACTCGATGGTGGTCTCCGAGCGATGGATGGGATTGCGGCAGTAGAAACAGAATCGGGCGTTCGTCCTGCGTCGCTGGTCGCCGAAAAGCGCCTCTCGGGCAGATTCCGGACCCGAACCTCTCTGTCATTTCGAACGAAGCTGGATGGTTCGCGAAGCTGAACCATCCAACACAGTCGAGAAACCTGCATTTCCATGGTCGCCCCGCCTTTGTGGGACGCTCGCTGGCGCGCTTCGAAAGATTCGCTCTTACCCTTGTCATTCCGAGTGGCTTTAGCCGCGAGGAATCTGCTTTTGTTCGTGTGGGGACGGGCGCCCTCGCCCGTCCGAGCCGAGCGCAGCTCGGCAGATTTCCCGACCCGAACCTCTCTGTCATTTCGAACGAAGCTGGATGGTCCGCTTGGCGGACTATCCGACACAGTCGAGAAACCTGCTTTTCGCTGATCGCCTCGCTCTTGCCTCGATGAAGGGCACTCCGCCCGTGCTCTGAAAACACCCCCTCTTACCCTCGTCATTCCGAGTGGCTTTAGCCACGAGGAATCCGCTGTTGCAAACCGTCATGGACACGGCCCCCAATCCGCGCTACTATCGCCGAGTCCGCGTGCCCCACCCAGGGCGCTTAACAGGAATCGCTTCCATGCTCCGCAAATTCTATCTCCTCGGATTGCTCGCCGTTTTCGCATTCGCGCCTCAGTCGTTCGCGCAATGGAATCAGAGCGTCATTTACCAATTCCAAGGCGGCACCGACGGCGATGGGCCAATCGGCACAATCGTATTCGACCAGGCCGGTAATCTGTATGGCGCGACTACAGGCGGCGGAATAGGCGCCTGCGTTTTTAGCTGTGGCACGGTTTTTCAGCTAACGCCTCCTGCGAACAATGGTGATCCCTGGACTGAGACCGTGCTCTACACCTTCAAGTCTTACTTAACCGGCGATGGGAACATTCCATCGGGTGGCCTTGTAATGGATGGGCAAGACAACCTGTACGGCGTCACCTCATATGGGGGAACCGGAAATTGCACGTTGGCCGGCGGTTCGTACGGGTGTGGAACCGTCTATGAGCTTTCTCCGCCCGCACAGCCGGGTGGTGCGTGGACAGAAACAATCATTTACAGCTTCCCGACTGCCGAGCAAGGGTATTTTCCGCAAGGCGATCTAGTTCTAGACTCTCAGGGCAACCTTTATGGAGCAACGCAGTTTGGCGGCGGGCTTGGGGACACGTGTGATCCCTTCTACCCAAATTGCGGAACGATCTTTGAGCTGAGCCCGCCGAAGCCCGGTGGTCCGTGGACAGAGCAAGTACTTCACAGCTTTGCAGGTAGCGGAGGCGGGGCAGTAATTGGCGATGGAGCCATGCCTGTTGGGAGCCTAATTCCTGATGCCAAGGGCAACCTGTATGGCGTCACGTTAGTTGGCGGATATGGTATCGGCTCGTGTGCTGGAGCGTGCGGCACAGTATTTGAGTTAGTGCGGCCGACAAATGAGGGAGATCCTTGGACAGAGAAAATACTCCATGCCTTCCAGAAAACCGACGGTGCAAGTCCATTGGCCGGATTGACATTCGACAAGCATGGCAACCTTTATGGGACAGCATCGATTGGTCCGCCAAATCTCGAGAATGGATTGATTTTTGAGCTAAAGAGGCCCCAGCATGAGCGACAACCTTGGGTTGAGGAAATACTTTACGAATTCCTTAACCAAGCAGATGGCAACGCTCCCAGCGGGCCTGTCACTCTGCGTGACGACACTCTTTATACCACGGCGATCGAAGGCGGCCTGTCGTTCGGCGGTACGCTGGTAAGTCTGACCCGCACCTCGCCGCAGGCGGATAGCAGACTGCAGGTACTGTACAGCTTCAGCCATAGTGAAGAAAATCCGCAGGCAAAGCTGGTTTGGCACAACGGGGCCTTCTACAGCACTACTGCGCTCGGTGGCGGAAGTGAAGAGAACTGTGGCCCATACGGGTGCGGGGTCGTGTTTGAGGCGTGGCCTTAGAAACTGACGGCGGGCCGTGTGCCCACTCAACCCCGGCATTGCCTTGAGTGGGAATCTACTCCTTATACATCCCCTCAATCTCTTCTTTATACCGCTCCTCCACCACCCGCCGGCGCAGCTTCATGGTCGCGGTCAGGGCGCCATTCTCCACGGAAAAGTCCTCCGCGATCAGCAGCACTTTTTTCAGTTGCTCAAAGCGCGCCAGCCCGCCGTTCAAGTCGGCGACAATGCCCTCGTACAAAACCCGCACCTTGGGATGCGTGGTCAGTTCCCTTCGCGAGGCAAACGCCACCTGGTTCGCACGCGCCCAATCTTCCAGCAGCGGAAAATGCGGCACAATCAGCACCGCGGGAAATTTCCGTTTGTCACCAATCATGACCGCTTCCGCGATCAGCGCATTGTGCTTGAGCGCATTTTCCAGCGGCTGCGGCGCCACAAATTTTCCGCCCGAACGTCTTGATCAGATCTTTCTTGCGGTCGGTCACCGACAAAAATCCGTCCGCATCCACGTTCCCCACATCCCCGGTCTTGAACCATCCGCCGGACAAGGCATTCGCCGTTTCCTGCGGCAGGTTCCAATATCCCTGAAACACCGACGGCCCGCGCACCAGGATTTCTCCATCGCCGGCGATCCGCACTTCCACGTTCGGTAGCGGTTTTCCCACCGTCCCCAGCTTGTGCGCGGTTGGCGTGTTCACCGCAATCACCGGAGAAGTTTCCGTCAGCCCATAGCCCTCGTGAATGCGAATGCCCACGTCCGCGTACCACGCGGCCAAATCTTTCCCGAGCGGCGCACCGCCGGAAATGAAAAGTCCCACGCGTCCTCCCATGCCCGCGCGGATCTTCGAAAACAGCAGCCGGTCCGCCAGCCGCCACCCCATCGCGCTCGGCATCTTTCCAGCGAGAATTTCCTCCCGGTGCGCCTTTCCCACGCGCAACGCCCACTTGTAAAAGTGTGCCTTGGGAAATCCCTTGGCCTGCTGGTCGACTTTCACGTGCAGCTTTTCATACGCGCGCGGCACTCCGACAAATATCGTCGGCCGCACTTCCAGCAGCGCCTGCGGAAGCTGATCGATGAACGGCACGTACGCCAGCGTGGTTCCGCTATAGAGCGTTCCCAGGTCCACGTTGCGCGCCGTGATGTGCGAAAGCGGCAAAAAAGAAATGCTGATGTCGCCGGGCTGAAAATTAAACTTCGGCAGCCAGGCATCGATGTTCGAAGCAATATTCGCGTGCGTCAGCACCACGCCCTTGGGCGTTCCCGTCGTGCCCGAAGTGTAGATGATCGTGGCCACATCCTGCGGCTGGACAGTTCGCGCCAGCGAATCAAATTGCGGGTCGCGCTCCTTCGGCCCGTCGTGCATCAAGCGTTGCATGTGAAACGCGTGCGCCGTCTCAACCGCGTCCATGACTACAACTTTCTCGACGCCGGTTCTGGCTGCGAATTCCATCGACTTTCAAAAACTGCGCTTCGCTCGATACAAAAATCACCCGCGCGCCCGAATCGCGCAGAATGTACGCCGTCTGCTCGCCGGTGAGCGTCGCATAAATCGGCACGACCACGGCGCCGATTGCAAGACAGGCGAAGTCCGCGATCGTCCACTCCGGCCGGTTTTCGCTGAGAATGGCAACCCGGTCGCCCTTGGCGATGCCCCATTCGCGCAGCCGCGCCGCGACCCCGGCCACGCTCTGATACAGTTCCCGCGAAGAAATCGAGACCCACTGGATGGCCTGCCGGTGCATCATTGCAACCCGCTCATCGCGATCGGCGACGGTGAAAAGAATGTCGTTGAGAGTTCGCAGGCTCATTCGGAGGTTGGGGCTGTGCGCAAGTTGGCTTCTCCACAAACTCTAATGAATTCGCGGGTGGGAAGGCAATGTGTTCGAGCCGCACAGCGTTACCAGTGGAATGCGTGGCTTGCTCGTAGGGGGAAGTCCCCAACTCGCTGGTGACAACTCGTCCGCATCGCTACGCTACAATCACCATGTGGTTCACGGAGAAAATCGTATGAAAAAGCTCATCCTTGCCGGGCTGGCCGCGTGGTTTTTGGCGACCTCGGTACTAACCCCAACTGCCAGAGCAGCCGACAAAGCCGCGACGACGCCGCCGGCGCTGAAGGTCGGCGACGTTGCCCCCGACTTTAAGCTGAACTATTTCGACGGAGGCGATCTGAAAGAAGTCAGCCTCAGCCAGTACCGCGGCAAGAAAAACGTCGTGCTCGCGTTTTATATTTTTGCCTTTACCGGTGGTTGAACCCAGCAAATGAAGGCCTTCCAGCAGAACCTGCAGAAGCTGGAAGCGGCCGACACCCAAGTTTTGGGTGTGAGCATGGACAGCCCCTTCGCCAACCACGCCTTTGCCGAACAAATTGGAGTGACCTTCCCGCTGCTCAGCGACTGGGGCGGCGACGTGACCCGCCAGTACGGAATCTACCTCGACAAATACAAGGCCGCCCGCCGGGTGAACTTTCTGATCGGCAAAGACGGCAAAATTTTGGAGGAGCAAATCGACAGCGCAGCCATCGATCCCACCAAGATCGTGGATGCCTGCCAGCGCCCGAAGCTGAAAAACTGAGCGCGATCACACGCTTTTGTGACGTGGTGGTTTGACGCTCCCAAACTCGGTTGCTATGATTAATTCGCGGGGTGGAGCAGTCTGGTAGCTCGTTGGGCTCATAACCCAAAGGTCGGTGGTTCAAATCCACCCCCCGCAACCACTTACAGATTCTCAACCCCACTCAACCCCACAATAAGAGGGCCCGTGGGGAGCTGAGAAGAGGCTTTCAAGACACCCGGGGACTGCGAGAATGAGGACATTGACGACCAAGTTAAGCTGCGAATTGTCTCAGGTGATAGTCCACATGAATCTGCAAGAGCTTGCCCCACTCTTTTGGCGTCATCTTTCCGAACATAGGATGCGGCTTCCAGGCATCGCCAGTTCTCGCGTTCCAGTCAGCCTCTAAGATATTCAGCAGTTGGGCCTTTTCATACGCGAACTCGAATCTCTGCGAATGTGGGATTTTGAAGCCCGCAGGGGCCGCTTAGTCCAACTGGTTGCTCCGGAAACCAATCGACGAGAATCCACCTAAAGAACGTCCGTGAAGTCAGGTAACTCTCGTCCGGGAGATTGTAGAAACCCAGTGAGCCTCCGCACGAGGTTGAGGTAGTGAAGCATCTGGTCAACCTCCATGGTCCCCCACTGACGCGGGGAATGAGGCGTCACACTCTCTACACGACGGCGATACTCCTGCCGCTTCTCCTCCGTGAAGAAGAGATTCCCATCCACCTGTTTCAGACGAAAGGCCCGAGGAATATAGCCGACAATTGCTACCCCTGACATCAGGAGGGTTTGGGTAAAGAGGGCGTGTAACAGGTCCATGGACTGTTTCTTTTCTATCGATCGTCGTAGATCGCGATGCTTAGTGATCGCTAGCACCATCGCCTTCTAGTACCCAAACCATTGGTTAAGTTCCCGTACTTTGTCGGGCGTGTAAGGCGGGAAAAGGTGCTCAATGGCTACATCGGGCGGCGAAAAGAGGATCGATTTCGCATGACACCGGCGCGGCCGTTAAGCTGGGCATTCCCCGACAGACACTCGAATCCAAGTTAAGGAAGCTGGCATAGACCGGCACCGCTTCAAGGCTTCTTGATCTCCCCGCAGTCGGATTAATAACGACAAAATCCGATAGTGCTTACCGATAGCGATGGAGAGAGGTGGCGATTGCTGCCTCTGCCTGAGTCGCGGCGGAGCGAATGCGACACGTGATCCCGGGCTTGGACGCCGGCCAGAAGTCGGCTTCGCGGAAATTGCGCTTTCAGTGACAGCCAGGCGATTGCAGACGGATGACCAACTCTCTGAGAACTGAGCTAGCGTGTGGAAACTATGTGGTTTGGGCCCACTCAACTTCGGTCATCCTGCATGGGACGAATCAACGGGTTGGAGACTCTCTTCGAGGAGGTTTTTGGCACAGTTGAGAAACCGGGGATCGGAATCGATGCATCATGGCTAGGCGGAGCGTACCAACCAGTCTGGCCGGAAGACGAACAGAAAATCTTGTCCTGAGTGCACCCTGAAAGCCCCTCAAGTCAAAAAGGTTAACTTCTCAACTGCTTAGACCGTCCGGATGGAATTATTGGACCACCGGTGCCTCAGCCGCGGCCTTTGAGACGAGTTACGCGATACGCCCGAAATTCACCCTCGTGCTTGGTAGGGATGACAATTTGCTCCGCTTCCGTCAGAGTCCAAACCCACTGTTGGATTTCTGGACTGATGAGCAGTTCGGAACCTTTGGCTGCATCGCAATAACGCGCCGCCCGGTTCACGGCATCGCCGATGATGGTAAACTCCAGGCGCTCGGGAGATCCGATAAATCCATGCAGGACTTCGCCGGTGTGAATTCCAATTCCCATCTGGCAGGTTGGATCTCCTCTGGCGGCCCGCCGCCGACTGACCTCATTCGCTGCCTGCTGCATCTCGAACCCAGCGACCACCGCCTTGCGGCAGTGCTGGGGGTCTGCTTCCGGACTGCCAAACACCGCCAGGATGGCGTCGCCAACAAACTTGTCCACGGCGCCGTCGTGGCGAAAGATGCATTCCACCAGCGCCGCAAAATATTCGTTCAATAACGAAACGATATCTTCGGTCTCCAACTCGGCGGCCAGCTTTGAGAACCCCCGGATGTCGGCGCACAGAATCGAAACCACGGATTTCTCGCCGCCCACTCCCAATCGGCCCATTCGTGCGCGCTGTAGCAGGCGGGTGCGGACTGGGGCGAGAAATTAGTAAGCAGCCGTTGCAGCACTTCCGCATTCTGCTGCAAGCTGCGTTGAAGCTCATGATTAGCGATGGCCAGGGCCAGTTGATGAGATAGCGAACTAACCAGCAGAAGATCATCGCGCGTGAAACTGTGCCGCGTGCAAGAGCAATCCAGACAAATTACCCCGATCCCCTGCATGTTCACCACCATCGGCACGTACATGCCGGACTCGAACGTCCGATTCCTTCTGGCTTAGCGAGAGGTCGTCGCCACGCGTCCAAATGAAACCCTTCTGCTCCGTCATCGCGCGCCGAACCGATGTCATGCTCACCATGGGCGTAGTCCCCACAGGACCATGCGCTCGGAGCAACAGCTCGTTCCCGCCTGCTTCCTTCACCAGAATGGCGCAGCGCTCCGCTTGACTCACGATTCTCAGCAATTGCTCGACCGCTTTTCGCAGCATGGGATCCAGCAAGCCGGGGGTGCCGAATTCCCACGTCAGTTCACTCAGAAAAGCCAGCCGTTCGGTCAGATCGGGAGCAGCCTCCGGACGGATCGCCACATTCGCATCGATGGATTCGGCCACGCGCGGTGTCGGACGGAATTCGCTGACGGTCGCATCCAGATCGCGCAGGCGCTGGTCCATGGTCACCGTTAAGGGCGAGGTTTGGGTTTCGGTCTCCTGAAGTTCCTTGAGTATCGCCGCAAGCGCGGGCTGCATCGCCGCAGTGATCTCCTCAACTTGAGGGTTCTGAGCATTCAGCAGGCTTCGCAGGAGAGAAAACAGATCGACGGGCGAGGTCTGTGCTGCGGCACCTTCAAAGACGCGACGAGTGGCCGCGGAGCGACTCACTCTCACGCCCGGCGGGCCCGCTATCGGGCTGGTCGCGACATAACTCACGGAGCCCTTGCGGATGCTGCCCTCCGCAGCGAGCTCAGGTCCAGACAGTGGCGCGCGGCTAGGGCGTCCAGCCGATCGGCTTCTGGTTTCGCGGCGACGGCTAGTTCATCGGTTCTGCCTTTTTGCCCTGAACTTCCCGCCAGTTTCCCTACGGAAAAGATTCCGAAGAGTAGATGCCTGGGCTCGATAAACGCGTCCTTTTCATGGAACGCCAGATCGCCCGCCACCTGCCAGGCAAGTCTCGTACCCGCAGACAAATTCATCTCACCCATGGCGCAAGGTGCTCATCCTTGTAGACCCGCAGTATAACTAACCTCGACAAGTCCCAAGATCACTTTGTCGTGTGCGGCTCACGCCTGATTATGGGATAATGCATGTCCGTTCGCTCGACTTGGAATGACTGATCGGGACTCCAAACTGCCGTCGCAGGCCGGCCCGAATCCATCCGATTCGACCTTAGACGAGTCTCTCCCGCCGCACCTGCAATCCGTGGAACTTACCAACTCTCCGGCGACTACCAGCAGATCCGCTGCCCTGCCTTCTTTGGCTCCCGGGAGTTTGCTGGCAAATCGCTTTCGGATTCTTCGCTTTATCTCCAAGGGGGGAATGGGCGAGGTGTATGAAGCAGAAGGCACCTGGAATTGCGCGAGCATGTCGCCATCAAAACTATTTTGCCGTCCATCGCGGCAAACCCGACTGTGATTGAGCAGTTCAAGCAGGAGATCCAGCTCGCGCGCAAAGTCACTCATCCCAACGTATGCCGCATTTTTGATCTCGTTTACGACCCACGGGCCTCGCAACCAACCGCCTTCCTCAGCATGGAATTGCTCCACGGCATCACCTTGGCGGATCATGTCGAAAACTTGGGCCGCGTTCCGCTGGAAGAGGTGATGAGTCTTGCACGCCAGATGGCGGAGGGACTGCATGCAGCGCACAGTGCGGGAGTGGCTCGACCAGGATTTCAAGTCAAGCAACGTAATGGTCACTGAACCGGACGAAAACGGCCGGCGGCGGGCGATCATTACCGATTTTGGGCTCGCCCGCAATGTTCGCGCTCTCGAACGGGGCGGCAAGCATGGCGGCACGCCGGTGTACATGGCGCCGGAGCAGATCGAAGGTGGTGCCATATCAGCCGCAACCGACATTTATGCTTTTGGCGTCGTGTTGTACGAGCTGGTCACCGGACACTGGCCTTACAACGCCAGAACCGTCGAGGAGTTGCAGTCGAAGAAGCTCTCTCAGCCGCCGGTTCCTCACCTTCGAAGTATGCTCCGGAGTTGCCGCTTCGGGTCGAGCGGGCAATCCTTCGCTGCCTGGCGAAGTCACCCGAAGAACGATTCGGGGATGCGCTCGATGTGTTTACCGCACTCGAGCCTCCGCGACGCCGCTGGCCTTTTGCGGCGGCTGCGGCTCTGCTGCTCGCCGTGCTGGGCGCGGTCGGCGGATACCAATGGCGCAAGTCCCACGCCATGTCCAGAGAACCTACGGTGGCTGTGGTTGGGTTTCGAAATGAGTCAGGCGATCCCAACTACGACTGGTTGGCTACCGAGCTGGCTGAGACGCTGACCACGGAAATGAGTGGATCGAAGGGAATCCACGCCGTGCCAGGCGACGAAGTTAGCAGCATAAAAACCGAACTTTCGGTTGCGCAAAATCAGAGCCTCGAGCACGAGGATTTATCCAGTGTGCGCGAAGCGCTTGGCGCGAATTACCTCTTGCTGGGCAGGTATGCAGTCGTGCCTCAGGACTCAACGCTGGACGTTAATGTTCTGTTGCAGGATTCGGAGGGCAACACCGCAGCCAATATCCATGCAGCTGGCAAGGAGGGAGATTATCGTAATCTCATCACCAGTGTCGCTGCCCAAGTTCGGCAGAAGCTCGGCACCAACCGGCTCTCCGATATTCAAGCCAGTCAACTGCAGAACCTATATCCAGCCGATGCGCAGGCTTCTCAACTTTATTTTCAGGGACTCGACAAGCTGCGCTCGTTTGATACCACTGCAGCCCTGCCATTGCTCCAGCGGGCGTCCGAGCGCGATCCCAACAACGTCTCGATCCATTGGGCCCTCGCGGATGCCTGGGCGCAACTGAAACACGATCCGGAAGCCGCGGCCGAAGCGCAAAAGGCGGCTGCCTTGGCTGGTAATGCTTCACTTCCTCAGGAGTATGTGGTGCTCGCTCAGGGAAGGGCCGCAGAAATGAGCAAGCAGTGGGAGGCTGCGATCGACGCCTACAAGTCCCTGTTTCGCCTGTTTCCCCAGCATCTCAGTTACGGGCTTCGTTTGGCTGCGGCGCAGATTGAAGGTTCTCATGCCGCAGACGCGCTGAGCACGCTCGATAGCCTGGCCAAACTGCCCGCTCCCATGGGTACAGATCCCCGCATTGCCATGATGCGGGCTAAGGCCTATTTCGCGATGAATGACTATGCTTCGGAACTTCGCTTTGCGCAGGTTGGCCTCGATGAGGCGAAGAAGCGCAACGCACGAATGATGCAAGCCCGCGCCCAGCTCGAACTCTGCTGGGCGCATCGCAATCTGGGGCATGTGGACGAGGCCTACTCTGCTTGCAATGAGGCGCAAAATCTCTTCTCGGCATTCGGAGACAACGTCAGCGCCGCGGTGGCGCTGAATGATGTGGCGACCTGGCTGTTTGATCGCAGCCGTTACTCGGAAGCCAAGCAACTTTACGATCGCGTAATTCAGGCGAATAAGGCCGCCGGGGCGCAGAAGGATCTTGCAGGCGCCTATGTCAATGCAGCCCGAACCCTGGCTCGCATGGGCAAAGGGGAAGACGCCGAGGACTACATCGCCAAGGCGCTGTCGGTTGCTGGTCCCATTGGCGATAAGTATGACGAGGCTCTTGCCCGCATCCAGCGCGGAGTTGTTCTGTCTGAGCAGGGCCGTCTTTCGGAAGCAGAAAACGAAGAAGAACAAGCTCTCCAATTATCGCGAGAGATCAAGAATGATTTCTTGCAAGCTACCGCTCTCGGCAATCTTGCCGAGTATCAGTCAGAGACGGACTCGCGCCTAGCGCTGGCCACGTATTCTGAAGCCTTACGTCTAGTGCAACGCAGTGGAGATCAGTCCGGCACGGCAACCTGTCTCACCAATATGGGCGATGTCTTCTTTCGCCGCGGAGAGCTCGGCGAGGCGGAGAAGAACTATCAGGCAGCACTGCGAATCGACACCCAGTTAAAGGATAAAGACGCCCTCGCCCATGATTGGCTCGCGCTGGCTGAGGTTGATCTCGAGCGCGGAAAATTGGCAGATGCAGAAGCAAAGGCGTTACAGTCCGTCAACGCATTTCACGAAGACCAGGATTCGGATTCTGAATCCGAAGCGACCTCGCTGCTGGTGCGTGTGCTTCTCGCCGAGAAGAAAACTGCAGAGGCTGGGCCTTATGTCAACCGGCTGCAAACAATCGTAACCGGCGATCGCGAAGCGCAATTTGATAGCCGGTTAAGCGTCGCGGAATATTTGAATGCGATGGGCAAACCCGAAGACGCGGTCGGACAACTTATGCCGGTTCCGAAAGAAGCCAAGAGTGCTGGTATGAATTTCGTGTCGCTGAAATCTCGGCTGGCGTTGCTGAAATTGCAACTCAGCTTGAAGCCGCCACCCGACGCCGCCCAAGAACTGGCCTCCATCCGGGCCGCGGCCCGCAGCGCGGGTTTCACTTTGCTCACTCAGGAAGCCGCCGCGATTCACCCCTAAATACCTGTTAACCAATGGGATATCTGATGGCTGCCACGGCTTCGTGGCTTTTTATCATCGAAATTGCTTGACCCCTCCCAGAAACTAGCTAGACTAGTAAATCCTTCCCCCAGGAACTCATCCGGAGTTCTGTTTCTACCGTACTTTATTTTGAGAGGGGCCCATGCCACTTACTCCCAGAGGCATTGTACGGAATTTTGTGTTTGTTCTTGTGTTCGCAGCGCTGCCATTGTTCGCGCTCCGCAAGCAGAACTCCGGTAGTTCGGGGAACGGCGCGACCGCGGCAGTGCCCAATTGTCCGGAGCCCTTCAATACCCCGAACTTCGCGGTGCTCGACGGCAGCGCGTTGTCGTGTAATGCGGACGTCCCATTGGGGAATCGCGTCGTCACCTTGACGGATCCCGCCAAGACCTTCACCGTCACCCTTACGCCGGCCATCTGGATGAACGGTTTTGAGAACTTTTTTCAAGACGGCGACTTTCAGACCAATACCGTTTTGAACATGAATTTCAAGAACCTGAAATCGTCCAAAACGTTAACCCTAGAATACCTCGTGATTGGGGCCGCATTGAACAACGCCGAGTACGTCGTCTGTGCCGATTTCCCATCGATGGGTGGAGCGCCACCTTTCCTTCTTCAGGATGGCAGTGGCAACCGGTTTTGTACCCAGCCGCCTTTGATCGTGCAAGGCGTGAGCGGAAACGGACACGAGGCAGTGCAGCCTTATCCGGTCACGGGCGCTGATTTTGCCAATACACGATGGGACCTTTACAACGATACGGCCCCTTCGGGAGGGAGTGGCAAACTGCTGACGCTCACGGTCGACTGCATTCCCCAGGAATTTGTTGTCGACTACGGTGCTACGAGCGACAGTTCCCCCTGTGTGAACAATCTCTTCCTGCCTGGTGGCAGCGGCACACCAACTTCGTTTCTCGCCGCGGCGACAGACGGCACAAACCAGTTCTACGCCGGGAACTTAACGCTCAAGACTGCTCCGCTGGCCACGAATGATCTGATCACGAATGCGACTCCGATCACGACCGACGTGTTTTCCGACTTTATCGATACGTCCCAGACTCTTCCTCAGGAGGTTTTAACCGGGGCCGGTGCCGGGAACGAAACCGTCAACCAGAATGATCCTCCTACGTGCGCTACCTATTTTGGTGGCGCCGCTAACCGCGTGTTTCGCAGCGTTTGGTACACCTTTACCCCCACCGACAATCGAATGGTGAACATTAGCACCGACGGCAGCCGCTACAACACGGTACTCTCGGTTTATACAAACTCGGGGAACGGTTCTGGTGAGCGTGGCCTGCCAGTATGACGATAGCTTGGGCCAGTCCTCGTCGAATGTTTCTTTCACGCCGGTGCCCAACACACAGTACTACGTCATGGTCAGCGAAGGCCCGCCCGATGTTGGAGTGGTCGGCCTGAGCGGCGGCGGCCGGAATCCGGTTGCCGTGCCATTGGCGAATGACGCGACGCTCGTTCTGAACTTCAATCGCGGGAACACACTGCCCTTCATCGATTCCGTACAGCCGGTTACCGCCGCTCCGCAGATACTTCCGGAACTGATCATTTCCGGCGCGGGCTTTGCCGACGGTGCGCTGGTGAACCTCGAGGAAGTCGGCTATCCGATCAACACTTATTCCCAGATTACTCCGACCAGCACCGCACCCAATCAGGTCATCGTCAATCTTCTGGATCTACCGGATGATTTTTTTCTTCCGACTACTTTGGCGGTAACTGTGACAAATCCGAGTGCGGCGCAGGAGACATCGAATGCCGCTTTCCTCCCTGTGACCACGCAGAACACATCTTTCACGCTGAGTGAAAGCGATTTCACCTCCAGCACGGGCGTCGGATTTCCGCTCCTGGCGACCTCAACAACGACGCCATTCTCGACCTTGTCATCCCGACAAATGGGAAGAATGTCGTCGTCTTTCTGGGGAATGGAGACGGGACTTTTCAACCGGGAATGCCGGCTACCACGGGAAACGGTGCGATTGCCGCTGCGGTAGGAGACTTCAATGGGGATGGGAACATTGATCTGGTTACTGCCAATCAGATAGATGGAACTGTGTCGCTCTTGCTGGGCAATGGCGGTGGGACTTTCGGCGCACCGTTCAGCATTAATACCGGCAACGTTCCATACAGCGTTGCGGTCGGCGACTTTAATCGAGACGGCTTGCTCGATGTGGCGGTTGTAAATTCAAGTGATAACAATGTCGCTATCTTGCTCGGCGATGGTACCGGTAAGCTTCGTCTTCTGCAGAAATATTCGACCGGCGCCTCGTCCGGCCCCACGTCGGTGATCACCGGCGACTTCAATGGCGATGGCATACTCGACCTCGTTACTGCCAACAGTGGTTCGAGCAAGGTTGCCGTGCTGCTGGGGAATGGAGACGGGACTTTTCAAGCGGCGGTTCCTTACGCGACCGGTCCGGGCCGTTCCTGGCCGTCGCAGCTGACTTCAACGGAGACGGCAAACTCGACCTCGCCACCGCTAATGAATTCGGTGGTGGAGTATCTGTGCTGCTGGGCAACGGAGACGGCACTTTCGCCCCGCATCAGGACTATCCGGTCGCTGATCTCACGGAATCGTTGGTCGCGGGGGATTTCGATGGGAACGGAAAACTCGATATTGCCACCGTTGCTAATACGTCCCAGGATGTTTTCATTCTGTTTGGCAATGGGGATGGAACCTTTCAATCCGCCGTTCCCTTTGAACTAACGGCCATCTCGCTGGGAGGGCTTACTTCGGGAGACCTCACCGGCAGCGGCATGCTCGATCTGGTTACCCCTAACATCATCGGCTACTCTGTGTTGCTGCAGGGAACAGACGCAGCAAAAAGCGGTTGTTCGGCGGGCAAGACTCAGTCGCACAAGGCGAATCTGCACCCATCGCAGGTTCGCCACGACCAACAAGCCCCGTGCACTCGTTGAGCCTAATAGACTCCGGGCTTCTAGGTTTGCTTGAAAATGCCCCCTAGCAGGCTGCTGAAAAAGTACTGCTAATCCACAGCCGGGTATGTTACGAAAAAGCATGCGCGGAACCGATCAGCAGCAGAATCATATCTTCAGTTACTTATCTCCCGAAAACCGTGTGCGCAAGGATCATCCGCTGCGCGCCATCCGGTTCATGGTGGATGTGGTGCTCGCCCAGTTGTCGCCACGATTTGACAGGATGTACGCCACGGTTGGGCGGCCGTCGATTCCGCCGGAGAAGCTGTTGCGGGCGCAGTTGCTGCAGATGCTGTACACCATCCGCAGTGAGCGTTTGCTGATGGAAGAGATGGACTACAACTTGCTGTTCCGTTGGTTTGTGGGTTTGAATGCGGATGACGAGGTGTGGGATCCGACCACGTTCACTAAGAATCGGGATCGGTTGCTGCAAGCCGACGTGGCTAAGGAATTCTTGGCGCGGGTTGTGGCACAGGCGAGTGCTCGAGGCTTGACCTCGGATGAGCATTTCACGGTAGACGGGACCTTGCTGGAAGCCTGGGCGGGAGTGAAGAGCTTTCAAGCCAGGGAGAAGAAAGCTGGGCCTCCGCCAGATGATCCGGGCAATCCTACGGTAGACTTTCACGGCGAGGAGCGGTCCGAACGATACCCACGAATCGACGACCGATCCCGAGGCGCAGCTGGCGCGCAAGGGGCCGGGCAAGGAGTCGAAGTTGAGTTACAGCGGGAATCTGTTGGTGGAGAACCGCAACGGTTTAATCGTGGCGGCGGAAGTGTTCCAGGCTAATGGTACGGCGGAGCGCGACGCGGCGCTGGTGATGTTGGAGAAACTGAGGGGAACGCAGCCGGTGACGGTAGGGGGAGATAAAGGATTCGACACGCAGGGATTCGTGGTCGAGTGCCGGCATATGGGGGTGACGCCGCATGTGGCGCAGAACCACAAACGGCGTGGCGGGAGCGCGATTGATGAGCGCACGACGCGGCACCCCGGTTACGCCGTCAGCCAAAGAAAGCGGAAGCGAATCGAAGAATGTTTTGGCTGGCTCAAGACGATTGCGCTGATGCGCAAGCTGCGGCACCGTGGAGTATGCAAAGTGGATTGGATCTTCACCTTCGCCTGCGCGGCCTACAATCTGGTGCGCATGCGAAACCTCGCAGCCGCAGTTCCTGCGGTGTAAGTCGAGGCCGAAGTGTGTCCCGCAGCGCGAAAAGAGAGCGCTGGGGGCTAGAAAAGCACTGAGAATCAACTTTTCCGACATAGAAATGACGAAAACAATGAAAGACGGAAAGAAAACTATGTCCGTCGCTAGTTTTTCAGCGGCCTGCTAGGGCAACATGTTCTTTGCTGCCGTCGCGGCCCGACAATGGCGAAAAAAGGGTTCTGACGTGCTGCTGGAATCCTCTCGCAAGCCAATTCCTCAGCCGACCGACAAGACCCGTTCTGCCAGCTACCACTTAGACGAACTAAGAAAAGAAAACTCAGGACCGGCAAACTCATTACGGAGGCCCAGAAAAACCTGGACAGGTCTCTCGGGGCCGAGCTTAAAGGGCTCGCCATTCGACGCGTGTTGCTCAAAGGCGACCCCGCCAAGGCAATTGTGCAGGCGGCCCAGGTGGGGAAAAAACCCACCTGATCATGATGCCTTCCCATGGCTACACGTTCGAGCAGTTTCTGCTGGGTTCGGTGACAGCGAAGGTGGTACACGGGAGCCAGTGCCCGGTATGGACCGGTGCCCACGTGGAAAAGGCGCCAGCAGAAGTTTGCAATCCGCAACGTTCTGTGCGCGGTCGATTTGGTCCCCGTAGTCACAAAACTATGTCATGGGCTGCACAAATGGCGGCGGAGTTCGGTGCCGGCCTTACGCTCGTCCATGTGACCGCCTCGGTGTATTTGTGGGGTTCTGGCGGCAGCTAGGTCAATCCTAAGTTGAAAGAGGCGCTGGTCGGCGACGCTTCTCAACATCTCGCAGAACTTCAGCGAGACATGGGCACCAAGGCGGACGTATTAATCGGCAGTGGTGGCGTGCCGAAAGTGCTGAGCCAAGCAGCGAACCAGACGAAGGCGGATTTGCCGGTTACCGGGTGCTACCCTTATGGCGATAACCTGCGGACCCACGGCTACGCAGTCATTTGCGCGGTGCCGATTCCCGTTCTGAGCGTGTGATGCTTCGAATCCTTTTGAGGATGGAATCTGGGTGGTTAGGGATGCCACGCCACCAAGCGCCTTGACCAGGTGAACGCCTGGCACCAGGGAAATCCAATCGAGGCCGCTTAAATTCTGCTTAAAAAGACACGTCGAACTGAGGGTTATTTTGTGGGTGCAAAAACCCCACAATGACCCCACAATTGGCCCATCGATCCGCCCCGAAGCGTCTCTGAACCGCCCCTGTCACACCGCGGCAATTACGAACTCCAGCGTGGTCGTCCCGGCCGGCAGGGTACAGGCGGAGAACGGCTTCCTGGAAACTAGCAGCCAAGGGCAGAGTGTCGTGGACGGCCCGGAAAGCCTACTCCGCTTTGGTATCGCCAAAAGGACTGAGCTGCGGTTCACGGTGCCGGATTATTTCTACAACTTGAACACTGGTGGCCCCGGCTCGGGATTCGGCGACTTTGCCTTCGGGGTAAAAGAACAGGTTGGGCCCACGCCGGGTGGATTTGACGTGTCAGTGATCTTATTCCTCAGTTGTCCGACGGGCGCCAACACTGTGTCGAGCGGCGGCTACGATCCGGGATTGCAGGTGCCATGGTCGCGTGCACTGTCCGCCAACTGGACGGCGGCCGGAATGCTTTCGGTCTACTGGCCCGCACAGGGCCACACGCGAAACGTGACCGGCGAGTTTACGTTTCTGTTAGATCGGCAGTTGACAAAACCTTGGGATACGTTTGTCGAGTATGCGGGCGACTTTCCGGAAAATGGAGGGCCGCGGCACTTACTACACTTCGGAACCGCTCTAAAGATCACTAAGCGGCAACAGATTGACTTTCACGTCGGGGTGGGCTTGTCATCAGGCGCGGTGGACCACCTCGTCGGGATCGGCTATTCGTTCCGCCTACAGGCGATCCGTCGTTAGCGTTGGCTTTCAGCCCAACCTACCCGTGGAAGCCTGGACCTTCGTCACCGACGGGCCTTCCAGGCAGAGTCAGGTTTTGTTGGCTGACGTACCAGGGGGCGCTGACGGTGAAGATACGATGATTGCCGCGGGCCAGAAGCACCCATTCCAGAAGGCGGCCACGCTGATTGTGGAGGAAGTATTCGTACCATCTGTCCTCTACCAATTCCGGTATCACCACCACAATGCTGCGAGCGGGATTCTTTTTCGAAAGGTCGAGAACGAACTGAACTATGGGAACGATGACGAAGCGGTAAGGTGAGGGCAGGATGCGGAGTTGAGGTGGCGCTTTGCCTTCCGCGCGAAACGGCCTTTCCACGTATTGCTCCCAGTCGTCTTGAAGCAATTCAGAATGCTCGCTGGGATCGACGTGCAAGGCGATGACGTCCGGCGAAAGCCGCGCCGCAAACTCGATTCCCTGGCGGGTGATGTTGCTCCATCGATCGATAGCAATCACCGCGATCGGATGCTGGCTAAGACCTGCCGCGTCGACGGGGACCTTGCAGGTCGTGAGCACCTTCACGGAATGGTAGTGGCGGCGCACGACGGAGAATAAAACGATGGTTAACGGAATGAAGAGCAGCGTGATCCACGCGCCTTGCGCAAATTTCGCAACCAGCACGACGCCCGTGGTGATGCCGGTGACGAGCGCACCAAGTCCATTGACTAACGCGCTCTTCAGCCAGTGCGGACCGGCGGTTTTTTCGCCAGTGCATAACCATGCCGGCTTGGGACAGCGTGAATGCGAGAAAAGCGCCAACCGCGTAGAGCGGGATGAGCCGGTCCGTGACGCCGCCGAAAAGAATCAGAACGCCGCCACAAAGTGCGGCCAGCACGACAATTCCGTAGGTGTAAACCAGACGGCGCCCGCGGTAGCCGAAGACATGCGGAAGGTAGTTGTTCTGCGCGATGGCACGGCAAAGCCGAGGGAAATCGGCAAAGGCGGTGTTCGCGGACAACGACAGGGCCACGAGAATGGAACCGATCGTGAGATAGTAAAACATTCCCCTGCCAAACACCGCTGCCGTGAGCATGGAGAGAACGCTCTGATAACCGGGCTGGCCCGGATCGGTGGCAGTAATCCCATAAATCTTGACGAGATAGGAGATTCCCGCCAGTAGCACCGCCAATAGAAAAATAATTACGGTGAGGCTGCGTTGAGCGTTTTTCACAGCCGGCTCGCGGAAAGCCTTCACGCCATTGCTTACAGCCTCGACCCCAGTCAAAGCGGTGCAGCCGCTGGCGAACACCTTGAGCAGCAACCAGTAGCTCACGGCTTGTGTCACGGCCGGCGGCGGGGGAAGCGCAACAGCTGGGGTCGGACGTCCTCCGCTGAGAAACACACGGACAACGCCCGCGAAGATGGTGATGAGCAGCGTCCCCACAAACAAATAGGTGGGAATTGCGAAAACAGTGCCGGCTTCGCGCACGCCACGGAGATTGAAGATAGTGATGACGATCAAAATGCCCAGGCACAATGAAACCATGTGCGGCAGCAAGGAAGGAACGGCCGACACCAAGGCTCCTACTCCAGCGGAAATGCCCACCGCGGCCGTCAGGATGTAATCGGCGAGCAGTGCGGCCGCTGCAAGCAAGCCGGCAGGTGCGCCGAGATTGAACCGGGCCACGGTATAGGAGCCACCGCCGGAGGGATAGGCTGCGATAGTTTGGCGATACGAAAAGTATACGATTACGAGCAACGTGATAATGGCGGCGCTGATGGGAACGATATAGTGAACGCCCAGCAGGCCCAGAGGAATCAGAAGGCTGAGCGCGGCCTCCGGCCCGTATGCGGCCGAACTAAGTCCGTCGAGCCCAAAGATCGGGATGCCCTGAGTGGGACCGATCTGCTCCGCCCGTTCGTCGCTGGTTTTGATGGGTTTGCCGACAACCAGATCAAGTATGTTCATGAGGGATCGTGTCCGACGGACTCTTATGCGAAAAAAATACGCAAACGATTTCCACCCAATGATGTCTGAGCACAGACACCATAACATTGACGGGAGTATCACCAAAAGGCCTTTGGCCTAACTGGTGAGTCCCTGTTCAACGTCGCGCGGGCCGGGAGGCAAGGGGGCGATGCCGGAGGCTCTTATGCAAACTTACAAGCTGACGGCACAGCGTTGCAGGTGCGCTGGTGGCGAAAGCATCGCCCGAGCCCGTGGTTTTGCCAAAGGATAAAAGCAGAAGAATACAAGTAGCGTAGCCGTCGGGCGCCTGGTTCCATTTTCGTGCATCTGCCGCGCGTGCTTGGCATCGAACCCCGGCTGCCATTGTAGAAGCGGAAGGCCCAATTCTTCCGGCAAGGTAGTGACTAAGACAGGCAGAAAGACTAATCAGATGGCTTTCCACATGGACAGCCGACCCTTCCGGGTACCAGGCATCCTTGAAAGATCCTGGATTACGGCACAACGATTACGGTACAACTTCGTATACGGTTCCACTTCCGTCTGTGCCGCCCACGCCGGTTGTGCCGTACAGGTTGCCCTTGCTATCGAAAATGACTCCCGCGGCCGGTTCCAACCCATCCTGACCGGGGTCGAAGCTGTGAAGTACGTTCTCCGTCCATATTCCGTTGCTGCCACGGGTCAATTCGAATACAGTGCCGAAGCTATATTGCCCGCCCACGGCAGTCGTGCCATACAAATTTTCACTCTTATCGAGGATAAGTCCCGCATATGGAACTGAGCCCCCATCACTGGCGCCATTGAAGCTGTGCAGTACGGCCTCTTCCCACCCTCCGCTCTTAGCTCTCCGCAAGCCGAATACTGTGCCGTTATTGTAGACACCGCCTTCGGTCGTTGTACTGAACAGATTTCCCGACGCATCCGATGTCAGTGCGGCTTCAGGGGCATATCCATCTTTCCCATTGTGATCGAAGCTGTACAGTACCGTCTCTGCCCATGCACCCTTTTTGGTTTGGCCCAGCTCGAATACTGTGCCGACGTTGTGGGCGCCACCTTCAAATGTGGTACCGAGTAAGTACCCGCTCTCGAAGATCAGCCCAGCTTCAGGGAAAAGTCCATCCTTGCCATTGGGTTTGAAGTTGTGTATTACCGTCTCAGTCCACACGCCCTTGCTGCCAGGCGTCAACTCGAACACCAAGCCGTCGTCGTAGATCCCGCCTTCGATCGTCGTGCCATAGAGATTTCCGCTCGCATCAAACACGAGAGTGCAGTATGGAGATTGTCCATCCTGACCAGCGCCAAAACTGTGGAGGACTTGTTCCGTCCAGGTGCCATTCTTACCAGCCACCAACTCGAATACTGCGCCTGCGCCCGAGGTGCCGCCTCCAACCCCCGTCCCGTACAAATTCCCGCTGCTATCAAAAATGAGTCCGTCGTACGGTGAGTTTGCGTCCTCACCCTCACCAAAACTGTGCAGGATTTGCTCGCTCCAGGTACCATTCGAACCTGGGGTCAGTTCGAATACGGTGCCGCCACCGTAGAGGCCACCGGAATAGGTCGTGCCGTAGAGGTTCCCACTTTGATCAAAAATAAGTCCGGCATAGGGAACTGCTCCGTCGTTCGAGTTGGTGCCGAAACTGTAGAGCACCTGCTCCGTGCTCGCGGCATAAACAGGAAGAGACAGCAAGAATCCTAAAAGTACTGCCATGGTCGCGGCGAAGAAAGCATGTTTTGTGTTTTGCATGGTTCACCACCTTCAAAGCTTTAACTTTCTTTCTGTCGTGCCTCTGAGAACTCGGCACAAGTGTCGTGTTCAGACCTCTTCCCACTTGAGCAAAACCATCAGCTTCAAGGCACCAGTGCATTAATCAAGCCGTCGGTGTTGGGGCTGCCCCAACCCGAACCAAGATCGTAGCCCGGTGTTGCAGGGAAACCGTTACTGCCCTCAGTGATGTCGTGGAAGGCGGCGCCATATCCAGAACTAAGACCCAAAGGGTAAATTGCCGGGTTAATGAAACCCGGCGGCGCATCGCCATTACTAACAGCCTGTTCGTTGGCCAAAGCAAAATATCCGGCCCACATGGGCGCCGCAAAACTGGTACCACCATACAAGTTGGAAGTGCAGTTCGTTTGGTCGGCGCAGACATAAAAGGTGTAGTTGGAGTTGGCCGATACGTCGGGTCCGTTCCGATAAGTAGTGGAACCCTCGTTCGCTTTGGTGATGACTCCCGAAAGCTGCTGCCAGCTAGGGATCGGGATCCCGTCCGGAGAAATCCCGCCGCCGCCAGACCTCCAAACCGTTTCCGAGGCCCAGCCTTCGCCCGCACCTTTGGTCGTCAGATCGGTGCCGCCGACGGAAATGACGTACTGCGATTCCATAGGCCACCAATTCCTCTTTCCCTCCCATGCCCCGCCATCTCCAGCGGCTTGAAAATAACTTTGGCCCTGGGCAGCCATCCTCTGGAAGTAGGGATCATCCGTGGTCGGGTTCTGGTGGACCCCACGACCACGACGAACTCAAATTTAATGGCAAGGGCTTATAGGACGACATCTTGCCCAGCAGCGCAGTATCCGTCGAGCCCACAAAAACGTATAGCGTGGTCACATTCGGGGCCATGCCGAGGGCCTGAGTCATGTCGATGGTTTGTTCCGTATCGTCGCAGCCCTCCGCGGCGAGGCATTGCAATGGCGACCCATCGGTCGAAACGCCTGTGACTGTCGCCATCAAGGTTTGCTTTGCATTTTGGTAATAGGTGTTTAAGTCTGCGATATCGAATCCGGCGTACTCCAACAATCCGATATTCTGGCCTTTGCCAGTGAGAGATGTTCCTTCGTAGTATGCCGCCCGCATATCACTTCCGCAGAACGCCTCCCCGGGACAGGATCCCGTTTGGGCAAGCGGGCCAGGATTGGGCACGTCGCTTGGCCGACGCAACAATTGCGGACGCGGTATCGAATAATTATCCAGACCGGAAATGTGCCATAACCGGAAAGGCAGATCTACTGCGGGCTCTCGATCCGGAGCATAGAAATCGCGGTTCTGGACCGGGTCATGGTAGACGTTCACCTTGATGTGAAAAGCGGCCTCTAGATCAGCGACACGGGCCTGCAGTTGCACATCCATTGCGTCGCGCGACCCGCCAACTATGGCCAAACCCTTCCCTGTGGCAAAACGTCTGAAGGCGTCATAATTTTCCTGGCTGGGACCGAACTTCTGCGTAAACTCCGCGACGGTCAGGAACTGCCGATAAAGGGGCTGTGAGGGATCGTAAACATCGCGCAAAAACTTCTCCAGCCCAGCCGGGTCGCGTAACGCCAGCACGACGTTCGACGCGCAGCAATTGGTTTGCCGGCAACGTACGCACAAAAGGCGTTTGTCCGTTGAGAACGAACTCACGCACGTGACGCGTGAGCAGCGACTGCGGCTCGGCATTGCAAAACGCACTTACTGCAACAAGCATCACGGCAGTCGTGCACAAGAATCTGCTAATTCTCCGAATCATGACTGACCTCCTACATCCGTTCCGGCTTGAATACCTGACTGCGAAGTGACAGACCCCACGCGACTCCGCACGGCCTTACTCACCCCAGAGACAATTAAAGATAGTTGGCTAACCGTCGCGTTAAACCGAACGGCTGCTGATCGCGTGGCAAGCATTATCAGCCTTCGGAACCGGGCGGTCAAGGCGGAATTTCACGAATTGGCGAAAAACAGATGGGACAAGAAGGCCGGTCTCCGAACGGGATGCGATAGGCTCCCGAGTTATCGACGCGCTCGAGCACAAAAGAATGTCCCCGGCCCTGGTTAGCCCCCAGAACTGTCTTGAAAACATTTTGTCTATTGCTGTATTGTGTTGGGCCATCGAGCCCGATTGACTGGATTTGCCCCAGCATTGCCGGCTCCCAGAAAGGTCGTGAAAGATGTTTACTCCCAAAGCATCTTCTCGTCGCCCCATATCACTGCTTCGGCTGGTTTTCCCTCTGTTGTTGCTGTTTCTTCTTCTCTCCAGCGGCCTGTCTCAGACCACAGTGAGCACGGGCAGCATCGTGGGCGTAGTCGCAGACCCCTCGGGGGCCGTGGTCATTGGCGCTAAGGTCGTAATCACTAACTTGGCCACGGGCCGGATTATCAATCTCAGCAGCAATTCTTCCGGCGCATACAACTCTGGGGCGTTGGTTCCCGGTATCTATAAAATCCTGGTGACCGCGAAGAACTTTCGCTCGACCGAGCTGCGGCTCACGGTACTCGTGGGCAATACCGCGAATGGCAACGTCAAACTCGAAGTCGGGCAAGAGAACCAAATCGTTGAGGTGCAGGCGTCCGCGGTGCAGGTGAACACCGAACAAGCCACGGTGCAAGGGGTTCTGAATGCCGAGCAGATCGAGAATCTTCCCGTCAATGGGCGGAACTTTCTTGATCTGGCGCAACTGGAACCGGGGGTGCAAATCCAGGACGGCCAGGATTTCGATCCCACCAAGGCGGGCTTCTCCTCGATTTCCTTCGGAGGACGGTTCGGGCGAGCCGCCCGTATCGAGGTGGACGGCGTCGATGTCTCCGATGAAACCGTCGGGACCACCACGATGGACATTCCTGCCAGCGGAATTCAGGAATTTCAGCTCAGTCAATCCAGCATGGATCTTTCCAGCGAGTTGACCTCATCGGGCGCGGTCAATGTGACGACTCGATCGGGAACCAATAACATCCACGGCGAAGCGTTTGGCTTGTTCCGTGACAGCTCTCTGGCCGCCGCTTTGCCCACGCCCCCAGGATTGAGCGCACCGTTTCAACGATCGCAGTATGGGGGACGAGTCGGTGGGCCAATCATTAAGAACAAGTTCTTCTACTTTCTTGACGCCGAGCGCACCCTGCAGCATGAGCAGTCGCCGGTGCTGGTCGGAGCGCCCTTTGCCCAGTATTCCGGAGACTTCACTTCGCCCTTTATCGAAGACAACCTGATGGCGAAAGCGGATTACCAACTAACCCAGTCGGCGCACGTTTTCTATCGCTTCAGCTATTTCAAGAATTCTCTGCTGGCCAACGGCGCACTCGGCTTCTCGGTTTACGACAACAAGGACATCACCCGGAACCAGGTTATTGGCATCGATTTCAACACTGGAAGTTACACCCACAGCATCCGCTTCGAATATCTCAAATTCCAGAATCAGATCGTGGATGCGACGATTGGCAGCAGCCTGCCGCTGGCGAACTTTCCACTGGAATTACAGTTGGGCAGCACCGGCTTGGTCACCGGACCCAACTATCTGGCGCCTCAAAGCACGATGCAGAGCGACCACCAACTCAAATACGACGGCAGCAAGGCCCTGGGCCCGCACATTCTCCGCTACGGTGTCGATTACAATCATCTTCTGGGCGGCGGATTCGCGAACTTTAACAGCATCGCGCCGCTTCTATTCACCAACATTAGTCCTTTAGAAACGTCTTTTGCGGCCGCCGTCCGTTCCCTGGTGGAATCTCGAATCCTTTGAACTACCCGGTGGAGTATGTTTACCTGGGCAACGGTCTGGGATATTCGACCACGATTCCAGCATTTGGCTTACCTGCGGGAGGAATTGTGGACGACCGCGTGGGCGCCTACTTTGGCGACGATTGGAAGATAAAGAGCAATCTGACGCTAAACCTGGGCTTGCGTTACGTCCGCGACACTGGCCGCACCGACAGCGCCTTGCCTGCGATCCCGGAATTGAATGCGCTGATGCCAGGCCTGGGAAATCCCGTTAAGCAACCCAATCTGAATTTTGCTCCCCAACTTGGCGTGGTTCTGGGATCCGTCCGGACATGGCAAAACGGCGATTCGCGGCGGCATTGGCCTCTTCTACGAAAATGCCATCTGGAATAACGTGGCCTTCGACGCTCCTGACCGTGAGCAAAGCGGCGCTTTTGGCCAGTTCCCCACGGCTTGTAACGGCGTTGCCGTTCCACAACCCGTGCCGATTCCTGGGGGCGCCCTGAGTCCGACTTTCTGCAGCGATGCTGCCGGCAACCCGGTCGCCATTGGCACCGTAGCCAACCAGATAGCCGCGTTTCAGAAGCAATATATCGCCGATTCTCCTTTTAACAGTCATGCTCCTAACCCAAGCTATGTGGGCACGCTGCTGAACGAAGGCTTCGGCTTTGGCCTAGGGGCTTCCATGTTTGATCCGCGGTATCACTCGCCTCGCTCCGTGGTGATGAATGGCGGCATCCAGCGCGAGATTCGTCCCGGCATGGTGATCAGCGCGGATTTCGTGCGCAACGTGCAGACCCACTACCTGCTCGGCGTTGACGAGAACCACACCGGCGACGTTCATTATTTCAACAAGACTGGCGCGCTGGATGCGATCAACGCTACCAATGCGCAATTTGGTTGTCCTGGAGGTGTTGGCGGTATTCAATGTTCGATCAATGCGGGCGCGACCATGGCCGCCTATGCCGGCAACGGTCTAACTTCTTCCGCTGACTTCGATCAGCCTTGTGGCGCGGTCTTTGGATATCCCTGCGCTTTTCCCGGTATCAATCCCAATGCTCCTCCGCTGCCCTTCTTGCAATCCATCGGCCGGTTTGTGTACAACGGCCTGCAGTTGAAATTCATTCAAAATGTGAAGCATCCGCTGAAAGGAATTCGCGGGATCAACTTCCAGGCGGCATATTCTCTGTCGCGATTCGACAACACGGGCGGAGGCTCAGCAGACAGCCCGGCTGCCTCCGATCAGGACTTTATTATTAACGCGCTCGACAACGAAAAACCGAATCGCTACTTTGGGCCATCCGTACTCGACCGTACCCATCAGCTTTCCTTTGGCGGATACGCGACTCTGCCGGCTGGATTTCAAATCGGCACGATCGCGCATTTCTGGAGCCCGCTAGCCGTTTCGCTCGTGGTTCCCAATACCAATCTCGGCCCGGGAGAAATCTTCCGCACCGATTTCACCGGCGACGGTACCGTGCAGGCCTGGTGCCCGGTACGCATGTGGGAAACTTTGACCGCGGTATTGATGCGGGCAACATTAACAACATCATTAACGCCTACAACGCTACCTACGCCGGCCAGGCGACTCCTGCAGGACAGGTTCTCATTAATAACGGCCTATTTACGCTGGCGCAACTCAAGCAAATGGGGGATGGCGTCGCTCCGATGCTGCCGACTGCCCCGGCTGGACAAGTGAATCTCTCCTGGTTACGCGCATTGGATATGAAACTCACGTGGAGTCGCACGTTCTACGAACGCGTGACCCTCCAACCCAGCGTCGGTCTCTTTAATCTGCTGAACTTTGCGAATTTTGATTTGCCGAGCAACACGCTGAACGGCTTATTGACCGGCGGCGTCGGCCAGATCAACGGCACGGATGCCAACGGGCATAATATCGACCGTGTGGGCGTTGGAACGGGCGTTTATGCTCTGGGTGCACCGCGGCAGATCGAGTTTGGACTGCAGGTCAGCTTCTGAACATCTTCCGTGATTTGTCCATATTCTCGGAGCGGGATTGTTTTGTTCTTCTGGCCCAGCCTTGGATAGTTCTGGAATCTTTACGGGATCGCGGACGCATTGACCAGAGCTTGGGCGGTGGTTACGAGCTTTCCGGCCTGACTCTTGTCGATCGATGCAGAAAAGCCAGCGCTTCGCAGGTCGTCGGAATTGATAACCCCGCCAAAGGCCGTAAACAGGATCAAAGGCGTCTTGGGCACAATCCCTTTCAGGATGCGAGCGGCGCTCAGGCCATTCATTACGGGCATCGAAAGGTCGAGCACGATAACGTCGGGCTTAAACTCCTGCACATTCGCGATGACCTCTTGACCATTGGAAGCCTCGCCGCAAACGCTCCAGCTCGCTTGCTCGAACAACTCGCGCAAAGTTTTCCGGAACCACAGCACTATCGTCGGCAATTAGAACGCGATTCACATAGCCCAGATTCCCGGCGGAACGGTTACGCCCAGATACCATTCTGCGTCCGCAAATACCAAGTGCACAATACAGACAACACTGTACGGCATCGCACAATAGTCGGTGCGGTGCTTTACGATAAATGTAAGCCTACTGGCGTATACTGAAAGAGTCTCTTCTAGCAACCTGCCCGCCGCGCCCATTGGGCGACGGTTCCTTGCGAAAATCAGACAGCGTTCTCGCTGCGCAAGGAGCCATTTTGGCCAATAAGCCCGTTTCCACGAGCTCCGCAAAACCAGTCCCTGAAATCGAAGGCAATCCGGTCAGGAACGAGCTTCTGCTCGGCCTTCCATCGCAGGAATGCGATTCCATCTTTCCCCAACTTACATTTGTTGAGCTTCGCACCCACGATGTGCTTGAGGAATCTGAACAACCAATCAAGTACGGGTATTTTGTCGACAGCGGATTGGTTTCTGTCCTGAACATTATGGAGGGCGGCAAGAGCGTGGAGGTTGGCATATCCGGCAAAGAAGGATGCACCGCGTTGCCGATGGCGGTCGGCCTTAAGACCAGTATCTCGCGCACCGTGGTTCAGATCGCAGGCACGGCTTTCCGCGTTTCCAGCCAAGGTTTAGCGAAGATTCTCCAGCAATCCCCAGTCTTGGAAAAGCGGATGCAGCAATACAGCCAGGTTATGGCGATGCAGTGTGCCCAAGTTGCCGCCTGCAACCGCCTGCACGAAGTGGAGGAAAGACTGGCCCGCTGGCTGCTGATGAGCCACGACGCATCCAGAGTGACGTTGTTCCCCTGACACACGAATTGCTGTCTCACATGCTTGGCACCCGCCGTTCTAGTGTTACCGTGGCCGCGGGCTTATTACAGAAGGCGGGACTCATTACATATAACCGGGGCTCGGTCAAGATCGAGCACCGCGGCCGGTTGGAAGACGCCGCCTGTGAGTGTTACGACCTCATACGCAAACATACCGCGACCTGGAAAAAGGAATCGGCTTAACGGTTGTCCCAGCGTAGCGTCTCCGGTCTCACTAACCGGCAGACGGATCCGCGAGTGCTCTATATCCTTCAGGCTCGGCTCAGAGTGACCATTGTAACCAGTGCCGGCCGTCTCTTCTGCTATACTGAAACAGACGCTACTTATTACGGTTTGCTCGTCACGCGGTAGTCGCTTTTTCAGACTAGATTTATCTCCGCCTTTCCTGCCCACCGTTGATTTGCGTGAAACCCAAATTGAAATGTGAGCGGCATTACAGCTCTCGACGTGTGTCGGAGTGTGCGTGACAGATTGCCCCTCCAGAAAGAAACAAATTCGAATGACCACATTTTCAGAACTGCCCCTGTCCTCTGCGTTGCAGCGGAAGCTGGCGGCAGCTCAATTTACTCACCTTACCCCCATCCAGGAACGCGCCATTTCTCCTGCGCTTGAAGGCCGGGACGTTATCGGCACCGCCCAGACGGGCACCGGCAAGACATTGGCATTTCTCATCCCGCTGATTGAGGCCTTGCAGCAGGAGTCGGCGCGTCATACGGTCGCACTAGTGTTGCTGCCAACGCGGGAACTCGCCATACAGGTTCAAGAACAATACGAGCAACTGCGTACCAAAGCCATGCCGAGCGCGTCGCTGGTGATCGGCGGTATGTCGGAAAAGGCGCAGATCCAGAGTCTGCGCGCTGACTCGAAACTCATCATTGCCACTCCCGGGCGCTTGCAGGACTTCATGAATCGCAAGCTGGCCAATCTGCAGAACGTCAAAATACTCGTGCTGGACGAAGCCGACCGCATGTTGGACATGGGATTCTTGCCGGCGATCCGGCGCATCTTGTCCGCATTGCCCGCGCAGCGCCAGACACTATGTTTTTCGGCCACGATGGAACAGTCTGTTGCCGGCCTGGTAAATGAGTACCTGCGCAATCCAGTTCGGGTCGCTTTGGGCTCAGTACTGAAGCCCGCGGAGAGCGTAGAACTCGGGGCCTACGAAGTGCGGCCGGGGGAGAAACTCGACTGTCTCCGGCAGTTGCTCTATGCGGAAAAAGGCCAGACGCTGATTTTCACACGCACCAAGCGTGGCGCCGAGCGTCTGGCAAAGGAACTTGTGCGCGACGGTTTCGCGGCTGCCATGATCCATGGCGATCGCTCACAATCGCAGCGGAACGGGGCCCTGAACGGGTTCCAGGAAGGCCGTTTTCAGGTGCTGGTTGCCACCGACGTGGCATCCCGTGGCCTGCACGTGGATGAAGTCGCCCATGTCATTAACTACGATGTGCCCAAAATTGCGGAGGACTTTATTCATCGAGTCGGACGGACAGGCAGGGCCGGCCTCCAAGGGCGCGCCTCGACCTTGGCGGCAGGTGCTGAAGTGCTGCAGTTGCGCCAGATTGAACGCACACTCAAGTTGAAGATGGAACGCAAGCGGACTGAGATGGCGATGAACCCCTCACCCAGGCGAATGATTCAAAATACGTTGGCCTCGCGCACTCTGACCGCTTTGCCCGGAGAGGTATTTGTGTAGAGTCGCAACGGGAGCTGTCAGTTGGCGTTAGACCCCGAAAGCGCTCTTATCCCCGGCCTCTGCGGAATGCGTTTACCGCCAGCACTTCGCTGGTGTGACTTGGATGTTCTCGTTCAAGCCGTTGTCGAAGAGTCGCGATGTCACGGTCGCGACTTGACGACTGGACGCCATACATTTCATAGCTACATTCGCAACCGCCAACCGGGCATCGCACAAGCTCCGATCCTCGAGTTGTCCTGAACTGTCCAAGTTCCGCTTGAAATTTCGGATTGCTGAGTACGTCAGTTCTGTAGGCTTTCGGCACCCGTCTAGATTGACATAATATTCGGGGATCGGAAACCTGCTTCTTTAGTGCAGACGAAGCGTTGGTGAAAAACCTCGACCTTCCTTCGCAATTTTAGCGTTGGGACGAGGCCGGTTTTTTTCGGCAGGGCAGTGGCCGGGTGCGGCTTGCCGCCAAAGCGCCTGTCAACATGGATTTTCGGGTCTTATCGTGAACGTTGATTAGTGAGGTTCTGAACACAATGCAGATACCGCGAGCAAAAGTAGGGACTGTCCTGGCGATGGTGTCCGTTATCGTGGCAGCGGCGATTGGCCAAGATGATCGCCCTCCTGCGCAAGAAAACCCGCAGACGCAGATTACAGACTGCCGGGCAGCCCTGCCGGTCATTTTGAAACACTACAACAATGCAAGATACGCCGTGCAAGCGGCACGGAACTCAGGGGACAGGGGACAGATACTGACTGAAGTCAATCAGGCGCAAGCCGCCCTCGATGCCATGGAACAACCGCTTAACGTGTGCGAAAAAGCAATGCAGGACATGGAAACTGGCCAGCCACGAAACGGCAAGAACTAAGAGCGGCCCACGCTGGCCAGCAAGGTCGAGTTCCGGCGACCACACATCGCGCCGCACGGCAGCTTGCGACCGGGTGGCTCTACAAAATCATTTTTCCCGACGCGTGTCCGTCGCAAATGAGCCTTCTTTCCGGTTCTTCTTGCGCGCGCGCTTCCTGGCTAAAGCCTGTTTCACTCGGCGTTTCTCGCCCGGCTTGAGGTAGTACGAATGACGCTTCACCTCTTTAATGATGTCTTCCGACTGAACTTTGCGTTTGAATCGACGGAGCGCATTCTCCAGGGATTCACCCTCTTGCAATCGAATTTCTGCCACTCTCTCCCTCCCACACTGGATTATTACGATACCTTATCATTTTGCGGTTACGGCATTAGGCTCCGGCAAAACCTGCAACCACCTCACTCGCCGATTCGGCCATCGGGCGTGGACTCTTCCGCGCTGTCAGCCTCTTCCACCCCGAGGTTGAATAGCGCCGCCTGTGCTGCCGCATGTTCGCGCAGTTCGGCCATCTCGTCGGCGCCGTCTTCCACCGGCTTCTCCTGTTTTCGTTGGTTCCTGCGTTCTGCTTTGTCTTTTTGTTTCTGCTGCCGTGTGTGTTCTTTCTGGCGTTTTGTAAACGTTGATCGGCCTCGAGGCATACCTATCCTCCATTCTGAGCCGGCGGGTACCCCTCGCCGGCACCATTGGGTTCAAAAAAGCTACCAGCGCGGTTCGCGCGGCTGCCGTGGATGGCCGCGATAGTCGTCTCGCCCACCCCCACCTCCGCCGCCAAAACGCTGGCCGCCACCACCCCCCCGGGGACGCTCTGCCTTGGCTTTGGCCTCGTTAATGGTCAAGGTTCGTCCGCCCAGGTCGGTCCCGTTGAGCGCCGCAATCGCCTTGTCGGCTTCGCTGGCATTGGTCATTTCGACAAACCCGAAACCCCGGGAGCGGCCCGTATCCCGGTCGGTCACGAGCGTGATTTTTTCCACCGTGCCGTGGGCTTCGAAGAGGTTTCGCAGCTCGGCTTCCGTGGTGCTGTGGGGCAGGTTTCCAACGTACAGGTTCTTCATCGCAATTCCTCTCTGAGTAAGTCATCTAGGCTGGTCGCTGTCGGGGTTCGTTTCAACGGACGTGCTTCCGAATCTCGTGGCGGAGCGGGCAGGGCGCGAATCGCTTTGCTGCGGGCGACCGCCGCGGAGCGCACTTCGGAGATTCTCCGGGAAGCTTCCAGGATGCCCCAGCGCTGGGTCAGATCTGGACGATCGGCTGCGAGGCTGGGCTTCAAGTCATCCATGATCTGGTCGTTGATTGGGTCGTCAGCGTTCCGCAGCGGCGACTCTTCGATATCCGCATTGGGCAAATCCGCCAGGATTTCTGGCCTGCCTACCAGAAACGCCAACCGCTGCGGGGGTGTCGCGCCGCGAATGTCATTGCAAAATTCGTCCCGGTAACCCAGCCCCTTTTCCATGTTGATCAAGACAAGGTCGTATAAGGCAGCCCTCCACCATGAACGAGCTTCCATGATATCGGCCGCGCAGTCAACATCCATGCCGAATTTTCTCATCACTTCGGCGCGCAATTCGCGCTTGGGCTGCGAAGTATCGACCAGCAGCACTCGCTTCTTCTTGAAGTCGCGAGGAATGGGCGCGGCGAGCAGTGACGCCGGAGGCAGTAAAGGCGTGTTCATGCCGGCACCGACCGTGGCTGCGCGCGGGATGAGCTGTCGGCTGGCTTGCGTGCCTTAGCTACGCGCTCCAGCAGTTCGCGGGTGCGCTTCCGCCGAGCGATGTTTTGCTTGCGCTCCCGATTAAATCTGGACTTGTCTCCATTCAGTGCGGACATCTTGAACTCCTGTCATTTCGGCGGCTAGCGCCGGGTGATCACAACCCTTCCTTCCGGCTGCTTAAGCACAAACGGATGGGCAGATTTTCCAAGGATTATCGACGAACCCGCTAGGAGTGCCAGAGTCGCCATGTCGAGTATGGAGATGACTAAGTGGGAAAACTCCGTGGGATGGAAGGGGGTGAATACGCCCAGAACTCCCAGGAAGAGCAGTGCCCACAGGAACTGGCCGGTGAAGAGACCGCGAACGATCAGCGCGATCGCGGCCACTGACACAATGATGCAAACTCCCATCCTGAAATCGGATGGAGAGCGAAATAATACGGCTGCCGCCAGGGTGGCCATCGCGATCAGGGTCATGAGGCGCGTCAAGCTGCACCCTTTCGCCCGCCATCGCAGCCCGTCATGGAGTAGAGTGCCTGGCCAGGGGGTAAATACTGCGCGAACATACGCCTCTCGATCTCTCAATCGCGAAGGCGCATGTACTTTAGCGCTGGCTTCGAGGTTAAGTAGCTTCAGTATACCGTGTATACCGCAATCATGCCGGAGGTTCGTACCCCAGGAGGGTGAGAACAGGAACCATTGGGTCTGCAACCGTTGTTCCGCTCGTGAGGAACAAGTGCAGGACGACACGTCGCCCACGCAATTTCGCCAAAAAATCGGGGAGCGTCTCGACTTCCATAGCCTCCATAGCTTCCTTAACCGCCGGAGGGTTTCAGACGGCTAAGGCAGGTCTTATAGTTGCCGGTCACATCGGGCGGAGCGAACGAATCAAATGCCCTTTATTTCGCCTCCGTCCATGCGGACGGATGTACCGGTCATCCATTTTGCCGCAGGCGAAACCATGAATGCGAGCAGATCGGCGATTTCTTCCGGACGACCGTAGCGACTAATTCCCGACTTCTTCGGGAAACTGCTTCGTTGCCTCTTCGACGCTCATGTTGTGCGCCGGCGCCCACTTTTCCATGAAGGATCGACGACGTCCCGTCATCACCGGCCCAGGCACGATGCTGTTGACCTGTACTCCGTCTTTAATGCCTTGTTCCGCGAACGCTTTTGCAAGTGCGGTGATGGCTGCATTCATCGCGGCAACCGCTGCGAAGGCGGGCTTAGGATCGAGAGACGCGCTGCCCGACATAAACACGACCGAGCCTTTCGACTTCTTGAGTGCTTCCCATGCCAGTATCGTTAGACCGTCGCGCACCGTGTAGCTTCAGTTCCATCCCCGCTCGCCATTGCTCGTCCGTCATCTCGAACAAATCAATTTGTGGCACTGCGCCCGCGATATTCAACAGTGCATCAATTCTGCCGAAGCGATCCAGCGCGGTCTTGACGAGTTCTCTGGGCAGATTCGACCTTGCTCAAATCGAGATCGCAAATAAGAGGCTCCGCTCCCGCGGTCTTTACCGCATCCGGCCACTTCTTTGAGTGCCTCCGGTGTTTCGCGCAGCCAGCACGATCGCCGAGAAGTCGCGAGCCAATCGAATCGAGGTAGCTCGGCCGATCCCTTGGCTTGCTCCGGTAACAATTGCGACGGAATTCATGATGCCTCCTTTCTCACGATTGCGCTTATGCTCGACGGAGACCGCCGCTTTGCCTCCAGGATGATGTCCACGACTTTCTGTGGCGGCGCTGAGCAGCGGCGTGTGATCGACGGCCACGACCGCGTCGTGGCTCCCATTCGTTCGCCATGAAGTGTTGTGTTCTGGGGACTGATCATGCGGTCTTCTTCCGCAATCAGGAACCAGGAAGGCTTGGACTCTCCAAGCCGGTTTGGGAACCGGCTCTTGAATACACTTCACGGAGATTGGCCTCTGCACAGCTGCCGATAATGCGATCTGTTCTGCGGTGGCATGCTGTGCGAAAGCATTTCTGAAACCGTCCTCCGGCATCCAGATAAAACCGTCGGCATCCGGGGCGAGTTGAGGCGACTGAGGGTGTTTTTCATCTCGATAGAAAACCTGAGCAACTGTTTCGCCCTCGTCCGGAGCCAGTGCCGAGATATATACCAGCGCCTTCACGCGCTCGTCATTGACCGCAGCGATGACGGCGCCAGCATAGGCGTGACCGGCCAGAATCGCCGGCCTTCCGTGCGGGCCATTGTGCGCTTCAAGGCCGAAGCGTCATCGGATAGTGAGGTCAAGGGAATCGGAGCTGCGATTACTCGCAGCCCTCTCGTTCAAGGCCGAAAATTACGTCTTTCCAACTCGAGCCATCGGCCCACGCTCCGTGAACCGCAACTACGGTAATGTTCCCGGAAACCGGCATGTCTCGAATCCTTTCCGCTGATTCAAGCGGGGCAATCGCGCTTTGAGCCCCGTGCTTGGTTGGGAAGTTGCCAAAATACGCTCGGCGACGAAACCGGCGAAAGCGGTTTCACGCCGCCGAAACTTGCTGGCTCAGTTTGCGTCCCAGAAAGTCGCGAATCGCACTCGCAATTTCCTGAGCATGGGTCTCAAGCGCGAAGTGGCCAGTGTTGTAATAGTGCACTTCCGCACCTGGGTTATCACGCTTGAAGGCTTCGGCGCCAGGAGGCAGGAAGAAGGGATCGCCGTTGCCCCAGCACGCCAGTAACGGCGGACGCTTCGTACGGAAATACTCCTGAAACTTGGGATATAAC
>CAWKDJ010000008.1:0-285737 GCA_963848325.1 uncultured Acidobacteriaceae bacterium | reverse complement strand
CATCCAGGAGTGTCTCGAGGAACTGAAGGCGGATCCGGAAGAACACGGCGTATGGTCGATTGCCGCACACTGGTACGACGGCAAGGACTGCTTCTATTGCGGCCGTCCCATCACTCCTCTCAGTCATCTCGACCATCCGCCCGGCCTCGTCGGTTTTGATGGCAAGATTCTCGAATGGGGCCGCATTCCGGCGGAGAAGCTCCCCCAGCAGTTCGCCTCAGCCCGTCCGGTGTGTTGGAACTGCTCGGTGGTCGAATCGTTCCGCCAGCAGCATCCTGAGCTGATCGTAGTTCGACCCTGGCGGCACTGAAATCAACATTGAAGAATTGTCATCCTGAGCGAAGTGGTCGTTTGCGGAGCAAACGACCACGCAGTCGAAGGACCCCGTGTAAGCAAACTTTAGCGGCGCCGTATCGTGGAATTCTCTCGTCGAGGCTTTCCTTTCTACCAGCTCCCAACTTCCACCTATCGTGAGGGGATGCCTTTTCACGACATTCACGGTGCCAACGGGCACGAGGTCTTTCGACTGCGTGACTGCTTCGCTGCGCGAAGCAGTCGCTCCGCTCAGGATGACAAATCTATTAAGAAGACGAACCCTCTGTGTCCCCTGTGTCCTCTGTGTTGAAGCTCTTTTCCGGCCGCAGCACCGGAAACAAAATCACGTCGCGGATGGTATGCGAATCGGTCAACAGCATTGCCAACCGGTCTACGCCCACGCCCACGCCGCCCGTCGGCGGCATTCCGTAAGAAAGCGCTCGAATGTAGTCTTCGTCCATCTGGTGAGCTTCCTCGTCGCCTCGCGCCCGCTCTTTCAATTGCGCCTCAAAGCGCTGGCGCTGATCTTCGGGATCGTTCAATTCGCTGAAGCCGTTAGAAATCTCCATTTGCCCGGCAAAAATCTCGAAGCGTTCAGTCCACTCCGGCTCGTCCGGCTTTTGCTTAGAGAGCGGTGAAACTGCGGTCGGGAACTCGTAAATAATCGTCGGCTGAATCAACTGCTCCTCAGCGGCTGCTTCAAACAAATTCGCAATCGTTTTTCCCACAGGCTCAGCCGGATCGTATGCAACGTGCGCATGTGCCGCGTTGAACCGATCTACCAGCGCCTTCACCGAATCGTGCGACGCAAAGTCACTCATCCCCGGCTTGGCTCCCGCCTTTTCCGGCCAGTAATGAATAATTGCTTCCCGCATGGTCATGCGCCGCCAGTTCGAGTCTGCCCAGTCAATCTCGTGCTCGCCCCACTTCGATTTCGTCCCTCCGCACACATCTTTCGCGCCCTGAATAATCAGCGCCTGTGTCAGCTCCATAATGCCGCGATAATCCGTGTACGCCTGGTACGACTCCAGCATGGTGAATTCGGGATTCCATCGCCATCCTAGACCCTCATTGCGAAAGTTGCGATTGATTTCATACACCCGGTCCAGCCCGCCGACGATCAGCCGCTTGAGATAAAGTTCCGGCGCAATCCGCAAATACAAATCCATGTCGAGCGTGTTATGGTGCGTGACAAACGGCCGCGCCACCGCGCCGCCCGCCATCGGCTGCATCATCGGAGTTTCCACTTCGATGAAGCCATGCGCGTCCATAAATCGGCGCATTGACTGCACCAGCTTGCTGCGCTTGAGAAAAACTTCGCGCACCTCCGGGATTCATCACCAGATCGACATAGCGCTGCCGGTAGCGCAACTCGACATCGGTCAGCCCGTGCCACTTTTCCGGCAGCGGCAGCAGATCTTTTGAAAGAAACGTAATCTCCTCCACGTGAACGCTGAGTTCGCCGGTGCGGGTGCGAAATAGATATCCGCGTGCCGCCGATGTGGTCGCCCAGGTCGAGCAGCTTGTAAAGCTCGAATCCCTTGTCGCCGACGGCATCTTTCTTCACGTAAATCTGCAGCTTCTGCCCGCCCTGCTGCAGGTGCGCAAACCCGGCCTTGCCCATCAGCCGGATCGCCATGATGCGTCCGGCCACGCGCACGTTGATCGCGCGATTTCTCCAGTTCCTCGCCGACTCGCCGAGTATTCCGCCAGAATCTGCGGGAATGGTGTGCGTGAATTCGTATTTCGTCGGATAAGCGCGCTGCCCCAGCGCTTCAATCTGCTTCAGCTTCTCGCGCCGCAGTTCGTATATTTTTTCGTCGAGTGCCAATGGAGTCCTTTGATTGAAAGATAGAACAGCGATTATAAACTCTGTGCTCTGTGCTTAATCCCTTGCCGTTGAACTCTGCCCAGCCTGGAGTTACTATTGACCTTTCTTCGTCGAGAAAAATTCCATGCCGCAAAACTACGTCCCTCTCTTCATCTTTGTCGCCGTGGTCGCGGTTCTGATCCCGTTCACGCTGATCATCGCCAAGTTGGTGCGCCCTGACAACCCTAACCGCGTCAAGCTGATGCCCTACGAGTGCGGCATCGATCCCATTGCAGCGCTCGCGCGGCCGTTACACCGTCCGCTATTACATTGTGGCCATCCTTTTTGTGGTCTTCGACGTCGAGACCATCTTCCTGTTTCCCTGGGCGGTGAAGTTTAAAGCGCTGGGCATGTTTGGCCTGCTCGAGATGCTGATCTTCCTCGGCATCCTGATCGTCGGATATATATGGATCTGGAAAAAAGGCGCGCTGGAGTGGGTGTAGGAAACCGTTAGTGCAGCCCACAGCGCAAGCTGTGGGTGAAAGCCAAAAACGTTTTCAGCTCCGGAGGAGCGGAAGAACCGCGTTGCGATGCTCCGAGAGCGAAATCTTCATCGCCAGCCGCTGGACCAAAGGAAACCTGCTCTTTCCCACTCGCATCACGATCAACTATCAACACGTAAGCCGCATCAAGCCGCGATTATTCGGCAGCAACGAAGAAAGCATCGGCATCACGCAGGTTGCTTCGGTTCATATTTCCACCGGAATGCTCTGGTCGGATATCGTGATTGAATCGAACGGCGGCACCGACCCGATCACCAGCCACGGCCATCGCAAAGCCGACGCGCAGCGTATCCGCGATTTGATTGAGGGATATCAGACGGCCGTGCGGCGGAGCTAAGCCGGCAATCACATGAACCACGAAGGTCACGAAGTTACACCAAGGGACAGACTGTCCCTTGATGCACCTCCGTGTCTCCGTGGTGAATTGCACTTGCCCCTCGTTGACACCGCCCAAGCCTTGCTGTTAGAACTTTTGGTTCCTCCAAATTGTCTGCTGGCCGGAGGTTTGTTGCGTAGCAGCTATGCCTGAGGAGACCAAATCGCCCCCGCCGCCTCCTAGCGGAGAGCCGAAACCGCCGGCCGGGCAGCCCGTTCCCGCCAGCGTTCAATCCACCTCCGAAAAAGCTCCCGCGAAGGCCGCAGCTCATGCCGCACCCGCCAAACCTGCCGGGCCGGCGCCCATTCCGTGGGAGTCACCGTTAGTGACCAAGCTCAAAAGCCAATATGGCTCCGGTATCGGCGAGGCCAACACCTATCTCGGCCAGAATTATCTTCGTCCTTGATCCCTCCATCACCGCCGAGGTCCTGCAAATCCTGCGCAACGAAGAAGCAATTCGACTACTGCGTCGATATCACCGCCGTTCACTATCCCAGCGCGAAAAACAATTCGAGCTCATCTGGATTCTCTATTCCTTCGCCGCGCAACGAGCGCATGCGCGTCAAGACCATGATCGCCGACGGCGCCAGTTTCCCCAGCTCAGTTGCCATTTGGCCGACGACCAACTGGCTGGAGCGCGAAGTGTTACGACATGTTCGGCATCCGCTTCGACGGCCATCCCGACTTGAAACGCATCCTGCTGCCCGACGGCTGGAAGGGCCATCCGCTGCGCAAAGATTACGGCATCATTCAACAAGATCAGGAATGGGTGCAGATCAACCTGGGAATCGAGAGCGGCCAATACATGACCGACCAGATCACTAAAGATCCGGCCAGCTACATCTCGCATCTGGAGCTTGGCCAGCCCGACAAAACCTTCCTCGATTCCAACGAACTCATCATCAATATGGGCCCGCAGCATCCCGCCACCCACGGCGTGCTGCGCGTCATCCTCAAGCTCGACGGCGAAAAAGTTCTTGGCACCGAATGCGTCATCGGCTACCTGCATCGCGGCGTGGAAAAAATCGCCGAGCACCGCACCTACACCATGTTCAATCCCTATGTCGACCGCATGGACTACGTGGCCGCGGTCTCGAACGGACTGGGTTACTGCGAAGCGGTTGAAAAGCTGCTGAACGTCGAAGCGCCGCCGCGCGCCAATTACATTCGCGTCATTCTTGACCGAGCTAAACCGGCTGGCCAGCCATCAACTCTGGCTCGGCACCCACGCGCTCGACATCGGCGCGATGACGCCGCTGTTTTATACCTTCCGCGACCGGGAAGAAATTCTCAAGATTTTCGAGAAATATTGCGGCGCGCGCCTGACCACTCACGCCTTCCGCATCGGCGGCTGCCTGTATGAGACCTACGAGGGCTTTGAGCAGGACGTTAAGAAATTCATCGATTTCCTCCCGCCGAAAATCGACGAATACGAAGAACTGCTGACCACCAACCGCATCTGGGTCGAGCGCACCACGCGACGTGGGCAAAATTTCCGCCTGCCGATTGCATCGCCCTCGGCGTCACCGGCCCGGTACTGCGCGCCAGCGGCGTGAAATGGGACCTTCGCAAAGCCCAGCCCTACGCGCATTATTCCGAATTCGATTTCGAAATTCCCATCGGCACCAACGGCGATACCTACGACCGGTATCTCGTCCGCATGGAGGAGATGCGGCAGTCGCTGCGCATCATTCGGCAGGCGGTCGAGCGCATTCCCGAAGGCCCAATCATGGCGAAGGTCGCCAAAGTGATGAAGCCGCCGGTCGGCGAGATCTATCACTCGATCGAAGCGCCCAAAGGCGAGTTCGGATATTTCATCGTCAGCGACGGCTCGACGCAACCATATCGTGTGCGGGTTCGCCCGCCGTCTTTCGTGAACTTGCAGGCGCTTGACTCATGGTGCGCGGCCAGTTGGTGGCTGACGTCATCGCTGTTATCGGCACGCTCGACATCGTTCTCGGCGAGGTGGACCGCTGATGCTCGATTACATCACCTCGTATCTCGGCATGAACACCACGCCTGGCCAGGCGGGGAATGTGTTCTGGGCCACGGTCTATATTCTGATCGTTTTCGGCGGAATCTCGGTCGCGGTCATGGCCATGAACTGGCTGGAGCGCAAAGCGCTCGCCCATTTTCAGATTCGCCTCGGCCCCATGCGCGTTGGCCCGCACGGCCTGCTGCAGCCCATCGCCGATGCGCTCAAACTTCTCACCAAAGAAGATATCATCCCTGCCGGAAGCCGACAAGTTCGTCTTCTGGATTGCGCCGCTCATTATTTTGTGCGCCTCGTTCGCGGTTTACATCGTGTGCCGTTCGGGCCAACGCACGCCATTACCGATCTGAACATTGGCATTCTGTTTATGCTCGGCGTCTCCTCGCTGAGCGTTCTCGGTGTGGTGATGGCCGGATGGGCGTCGAACTCGCACTATCCCTGATCGGCTCGCTGCGTTCCAGCGCGCAGATGATTTCCTACGAAGTTGCCATGGGCATGGCCGTTGTCTCTGCGATCCTGATGACCAGCCTCAACAAGGCCGGCACCGGCACGCTGAGCATGATCGGCATTGTGCAGGCGCAGCAGGAGCAGCAAATCTGGTTTCTGTTCAAATTCTTCCCGCTGGGCTTTATCGCGTTCGTGATCTTTGCAATCGCCATGGTCGCGGAAACCAATCGCGCTCCCTTTGATTTGCCGGAAGCCGAATCTGAACTGACCGCCGGATTTCATACGGAGTACAGCGGCCTGCGCTGGTCGCTATTTATGTTGGGCGAATATGCGGCCATGATTGCAGTTTCATCCATCGCAGTGACCCTGTGGCTCGGCGGATGGATGCGTCCATTTCCGCACCTGCTGACCGGTGACACCTGGGATCTCGTGTTCTCTCTTTTTCCCGGACTTTTGTTTCTTGGCTTGGCGGCGATTGCATTCGTCGGCGTCGCCCGCATGCCGAAGCATCCTTATTTCAGATTCAAACCATCGGCCTCGCCGGATTCGGCGCAGTGCTCGCGCTCATCGGTCTGGTGTTGTTCTTACCGCCGGTGCGCGACCGCATTCAGGATATATTCTGGTTCTCGCCAAAGTCGGCGTCTTTATGTACCTGTATATTTGGTATCGCGCCACGTTCCCGCGCTACCGATTCGATCAATTAATGAAGGTGGGATGGAAAGTTCTGCTGCCAATCGCGATCGGCGTGGTAATTTTGACCGCGGTCATGGGCGTGGTCTTTTAATATGCAACCGGTTGCCACAACATTTTTCTTTTACTTTCTGTCGGGATTGACGCTGATCAGCGGCATTCTGGTCATTACGCGCAAGAATCCGGTGCATTCGGCGCTGGCGTTGATCCTCGGACTGCTCGCGCAAGCCGGCCTCTACCTGATGCTCTATGCTCCGTTCGTCGCCGGCGTTCAGATCATTCTTTACGCCGGCGGAATTATGGTGTTGTTCCTGTTCGTCATTATGCTGGTCAATCATCGACCGCGTGCGAGAAAGAAGAGCAAGTTCAACAAGCAATGGCTCGCGGGGCTTCTGGCGGCGGGCGCGCTGGGAGCTCTGTTCATTGCCGTTTACACTGAAGGGCAGGGCAACTTTTCCCGCAACACCATGCGCCAGCCATCGGAGAACAACAACACGCAGCAGATCGGCGTCATGCTTTACGGTCAGTACATGTTCGCATTTGAGATCGCCTCGCTGTTGCTTCTGGTGGCGATCATCGGCGCGGTAGTGATGGCAAAGAAGAGGATTTGAGCTGCTAGCTGCTGGCTTCTGGCTCTTAGCTAGAAGCTAGAAGCTAGAAGCTGAAAATGGCCCCAATAACCACAGTTCATTATCTGGTCGTCGCCGCGGCGCTGTTCATGCTGGGCGTGGTAGGCGTGTTTACCCGCCGGAATGTAGTGATCGTGCTCATGTCGATCGAGTTGATTCTGAACGCCGTCAACCTGAACCTGGTCGCGTTCTCGCGAGTCTGGGGATTGCATGGCCAGGTATTTGCAATTTTCGTCATCACCGACGCAGCTGCCGAAGCGGCCGTCGGACTGGGAATTCTGATCGCTTTCTTCCGCAACAAAGAAACGATCAATGTGGATGAAGTGGATTTGTTGAAGTGGTAGAGAGCTTTTGGCTATTAGCTATTAGCCTTTAGCTAAAAGCCAAGAGCTAAGAGTAAAAGCTAAAAGCATGTTTTTCTTATCCCACATCTGGCTGATTCCGCTGTTACCGGCCTGCGGCGCCGTGATCATGTTTTTTTTCGGCCGCAGGCTGCAGAAGTCGACGGTCAGCGCGGTCTGTGTCGGCGCGGTCGTGCTGGCATTTCTCTTTACGTGTCTCGCAGTGTGGCAGTACCGCGATTATTCGCGCGACAATCCCGGCAAACCCTATCAGGTCATTCTTTATACCTGGCTTGGCACGAACGGCGTCGGCACACCCGATGTAGCCGGGGGCGTCCCGCCGGTGCAAAAAGACTCCCATCCCCCGCTCACCTACATTACGCACGCTGGCACGCCGGCACCATTTCAGGCTGACGCCGGTTTTCTGCTCGATCCGCTCTCCGCCATCTGGTTACTTTTTGTGACTGGCGTGGGAATGCTGATCCACATTTACTCGGTCGGCTACATGGCGCACGAAGGCGGTTATTACCGCTTCTTCGGATATCTCAACCTCTTCATGTTCTCGATGCTCACGCTGATCCTCGGGAACAATTACGCGCTCATGTTTGTCGGCTGGGAAGGCGTGGGCTTGTGTTCGTATCTTCTGATCGGCTTCTACTTCCAACGGCACTCCGCCAGCACCGCCGCCAACAAAGCGTTCATCGTAAACCGCATCGGTGACGCTGGATTTCTGCTCGGCATGTTCACCATCGCGTGGTATTTCGGATCGCTGCGCTTTACCGACATCAATCACCTCGCGCGCACCGGCCACTTCGCTCATCGGCGACCCCATCATCACTGCCGCGACGTTTGCTGCTCTTCGTCGGCGCTTGCGGAAAGTCAGCACAGCTTCCGCTCTACGTCTGGCTGCCCGACGCCATGGAAGGCCCCACGCCTGTCTCCGCGCTGATCCACGCCGCGACCATGGTCACCGCCGGCGTTTATATGGTCGCGCGCTCGAATGCGCTGTTTGTGCTGGCTCCGACTTCCATGAAGACGGTCGCCATCATCGGTGCGTTGACCGCGATCTTCGCCGCGTCCATCGGCCTGGTACAGAACGACATTAAGCGCGTCCTGGCCTACTCCACCGTCTCGCAACTTGGATACATGTTCCTCGCGCTCGGCGTCGGCGCATTCACCGCCGGAGTTTTTCACGTATTCACCCACGCATTCTTCAAAGCATTGCTCTTCCTCGGCGCCGGCTCGGTCATCCACGCCATGAGTGGCGAACAGGACATGCGCAACATGGGCGACTTGCACAAGCGCATTCCCATTACCCATTGGACGATGTTGATCGCTACCTTCGCGATCGCCGGCATTCCGCCGTTCGCCGGATTTTTCTCCAAAGACGAGATTCTCTGGCAATCCTGGTCGTCGGAAGGCGGCGCGTACCGCGTACTGTGGTTCATCGGTTACGCCACCGCGCTGATGACCTCGTTCTACATGTTTCGCCTGATGTTTCTGACCTTTCACGGCCGCGCGCGCATGAGCCACGAGGTTGAGCACCATATCCATGAATCGCCGAAATCGATGACGGTTCCGCTGATCGTTCTTGCCATTGGCGCAATCGCCGCCGGATGGCTGGGATGGCCGCATAGTCTCGGCGGTTCGGATCGCTTTGCGAAAATTTCTAGAGCCGGTGTTCGCGCGCGAGGCTACGGTTCTTGAATGAAGAGAAACCCGCCCAACTGGCCGCCGGGCGAGAAAGAAGAAGAGCACACCAGTGCGCTCGGAATACCTACTGATGGGCCTCTCGTCGCCGCCGCCGCTGTGGGCTGGGGCATGGCTTGGAAGGCATATCGCAACGCCGACAAGGGATACGTCGAGCCCATCGCAGCCGCGCGCCGCCGCTCTACGACTTACCCTGCTCAACAAATATTACGTCGACGAAGCCTACGACTACGCCTTCACCGGACGGCGCAAAGTCGGCGATGTGCGTCTGGGCGCGATGGGCCTCGGGGAAGCGTCATGGTGGGTCGACTCGCACGTCATCGATGGCACGTCAACGGCGCGGGTTGGCTCACACGCTTCGCGGGCACTGTTTCGGGTTTGTGGGACAAGTGGATCATCGACGGACTCATGGTTAACGGTCCGGCGGTAGTGTCACGAATCCTTTCTTATCCCGCGCGCATGTTGCAGTGGGGATTGGTGCAGTGGTATGCGCTGGTCATGGTCCGTGGACTGGTGGGTTCGTTGCCTATTATGCATTTCGATGATTTTTCTTTAATTGTCATTCCGAGTGGCTTTAGCCGCGAGGAATCTGCAGTTGCGAACGTGGACGACTGACTTTTATGCAAAGCCATATTCTCTCCATCATTTTGTTCACGCCGCTGGTGGGCGCGATCCTGCTGCTGTTTGTTCCCAAAGAGAACAAATACGCCATTCGCTGTGATCGCCAACGTTTTCGCCGTGTTGGGCCTGCTGGTCTCGATCCCGCTGGTGCCGTGGTTCTGGGCACAGCGCTTTGAGCCGGGCTTCAAGTTCATCGAAGGCACGCCCAACAACTGGATTCCATCCATCGGCGCAGGCTACGTCCTCGGCATCGACGGCATTTCTTTCCTGCTGATCATGCTGACCACGCTGCTCGGCTGGATTTCGATCCTCTCTTCCTGGACCGCGATCGAGAACCGTGTCAAGGAATATTACATCTGGTTTCTCATTCTTGCAGACCGGCATGTTGGGCGTCTTCATGTCGCTCGATTTCTTCCTCTTCTTCGTTTTCTGGGAAGCCATGCTCGTCCCCATGTATCTGCTGATCGGCATCTGGGGCGGCCCGCGCAAGCTTTATGCCGCTATCAAGTTCTTCCTCTACACCTTGTTCGGTTCGGTGCTGATGTTGCTCGCCGTGCTGTTCCTCTACTTCTACAACTTCCACCAGTCACCGGACAGTACACCTTCAGCATCACCGCGCTTTATCGCACAGCGCCGCACATTTTCCACGATCCCGGCTTATGGCGCGACTTTCGCGATCCTGCTGTTCTGCGCATTCTTTCTCGCGTTCGCCATCAAGGTTCCGATGTTCCCGTTCCACACCTGGCTACCCGATGCCCACGTGGAAGCGCCAACCGCTGGCTCGGTCATTCTGGCGGGCGTTCTGCTGAAGATGGGGACTTACGGCTTCATCCGTTTTTCGCTGCCGTTTTTCCCCGACGTGGCCATGCATCCCAAAGTCCGCTCCTGGATGATCACGCTCTCCATCATCGGCATTATTTACGGCGCGCTGGTTTCGCTGATGCAGAAGGACATGAAAAAACTGGTGGCCTATTCTTCCGTCAGCCACCTGGGCTTCTGCACGCTGGGAATTTTCGCGTTGAATCCGGCGGCGATCAGCGGATCGGTGTTGCAGCAGATCAACCACGGCATCTCCACCGGCGCGCTGTTCTTGATCGTCGGCATTCTTGTACGAGCGGCGCCACACCCGCGAAATCTCCGAATATGGCGGGATCTCGAACGTCATGCCGCTCTACGCGACGATCACCATGATTATGTTTCTGTCTTCGATGGGCCTGCCGCTGCTGAACGGATTCGTCGGCGAGTTCACCATCCTGCAGGGCACGTTTCATGGAGAACTGGAGGTGGGCGGCCTGGGCTGTGCCGGGAGTGATTCTGGCCGCAGCTTATTTGCTCTGGCTCTACCAGCGGGTATTTCTTTGGCACCGTCACCAATCCCAAGAATGAAAAGCTTCACGACCTGACCCCGCGCGAAGTGCTGACTTTCGCGCCGCTGCTCATCATGGCCTTCTGGATCGGACTCTATCCCAAACCATTTTTCGAGATCCTGCAGCAGCCGGTGAACCAACTGGTGTTGACCGTCCGGCCGGATTATCCCGGGTTAAGCGCTCCGGTAAACGCTGCGACCCCCGCAAATGATACGAGCATCGCGCCCGTGCAATCGGCAGCTAACAATGTAGGCTCGCGCGTGCAGCCTGAGAAGGGGGCCAAATAGTGCGTGCGCCACGCAATATTTCACGGGCACAGATTATCTGCTCTCGTTGCCGGTGATTCTGCTGACGCTGTTTGGGCTGGGCATTCTGCTGATCGATTTGATGATCCCGCCAGAATGGAAGTGGACCAACGCCCTTACCGCATTTATCGGCGTGGTGTTTGCCGCTGCCGGATTGGCTCGCATCCAGTTTGCCCAGGCCGAACTCGCGCGTCACGGCCAGCTGGTGGAATGGGCGTTCATGCATTGCATGTTGATCGACCATTTCGCCATCTACTTCACCTATCTTTTTCTGGCCGGGACAGCGGTCTCCATTCTGGTGTCAGCGCGTTATCTCGAAATCGAGCACGAGCACCACGGCGAGTTCTACGCGCTCATGCTGTTTTCCGTGGTCGGCATGATTTGCATGGCCTCGGGCTATGACATCGTGCTCATCTTCATCGGCCTTGAGCTGATGGCGATTTCGACCTACGTACTGGTTGGCTTTCTGCGTACCGATCGGCGATCAAATGAAGCTTCGTTGAAATATCTTTTGCTCGGCGCATTTTCGTCGGGCATTTTTGCCTACGGCTTGTCTCTGTTTTACGGGATCACCGGCAGCACTAACCTGGCGAACATCGCCGGCGGTGTCGGTCGTATCATGACCGAAAACACAAGGCCATGCCACGCCACTTCTTGTCGTCGCGCTATTGACAACCTCCGTTGGACTGTTCTTCAAGATTGCCGCCATCCCGTTTCATCAATGGGCGCCGGATGCGTACGAAGGTGCGCCCACCAGCATTTCGGGATTCATGTCGGTTGCGGTAAAGGCCGCGGCCTGGGCAATGTTGCTGCGCATCTACATCTGGGGACTCTACCCGCTGCACGAAGTCTACGTGCCGTTGTTAATTTTTGTTTCTATCGTTACCATGACCGGCGCCAACCTGGCCGCGCTCACGCAGAATAATCTCAAACGCCTGCTGGCTTATTCTTCGATCGCGCACGTCGGGTACATGTTGCTCGGCTTGGTCGCGCTTGCTTCGGTCACCTATCCCAATGCCGCATTTTTTGACGGATTCAAAGGCATTCTGCTCTATCTGCTCGTCTACACGTTCATGAATCTAGGCGCGTTTGCCGTGATTGCCTCGCTGCGCCAGCGCGACGTCATCGGCGACGAAATCGACGACATCGCCGGATTGTTCTTTCGCGCTCCCACTGAAGCCGTACTGATGCTCATATTCCTGCTCTCGCTCGCCGGCATTCCGCCGCTGGCCGGCTTCTACGGAAAATATTTCATCTTCCTGAGCCTGATCGAGAGCGGCCACTATGTGCTGGCCTCGCTTGCCGTGCTGTACGCGGTGTTCGGGCTCTACTACTACATGCGCGTTGCCAACGCGATGTTCATGCGCGACGCGCTGGACAAGACTCGCCTCTCGCTCAGCCCCGCAATGCGAGCCGCGCTGGGCGTGACCGCTTTCGCCACCGTCTTCATCGGAATTTTCCCCGAGCGATTTATTCGCCTGGTGACCTGGGGTCTGGGATTATCCTGACGCTTTCCTCTTCAAACTGTCATTCCGAGCGAAGTTTTGCCGTCCGCTTGCGGATGGTGAAACGCAGTCGAGGAACCTTCTGTTCCCGCCCTGAACGGCCCACAGCAGGTGTCTCGACTCCGTAGGATTTTCGCTTTGGGAAAATCCTGCTACGCTCGACATGACAACTGGTTAGCAATGCCCGCCGATCCCAACAAGAAGAACCTTCTCGTGCAAATGGCTCAGTACAGCCAGATCGCCTTCATCTTTCCCGCCGCGACTGTCGTGGGATGGCTCGTCGGCGCGGCGCTCGATCACTGGTTCCATACGAGTTGGCTTTATATTGTCGGGCTAGTCGTCGGCATTGTCGCCGGATTTGTCGAGTTGATCCGGCTGGTCAGTTCCTCGGATTTCAAGTGACATGAACGATGTGCAAACCCAATCCGAAGCGTTCTACGCCGGGGCGGTTTCGCGCATTCCGCGATTCATGCTCGTTCTCGCTGTCGTTCTCTCCGCGGCTGCATGGCTGCGATTCGGCTGGCGCATTGCGTTGGGCTTTGCCTGCGGATGTGCCATCGCTTACCTCAATTTTTACTGGCTGGAGCGCGTGGTCAGCGGACTAGCCGACCGCGTTACGCAAAGCGGACGAAGCGAATCGGGCAGGGGAGTGGTGTTGCGTTTTCTGCTTCGCTATTTTTTGATGGCCGTCGTAGCCTATGGTATCTTTAGTGTTTCTCGCGCCAGTCTTTATGGGCTGTTTGCGGGTTTGTTCTTACCCGTTGCGGGAATTGCCTGCGAAGCCGCATACGAAGTTTACGCGGCTTTCGTGCGAGGCATGTAGCTGCGGTTTAGCAAAAAGCCAGGAGCTAAGAGCTAACAGCGCTTTCTATGCACGAACAACTCTGGTTTACCGCAATTCTGAATCATCTGTTTGCCGGGCCGGTCACCGCGCTCATGCAGATGGTGCACGTCCAGCCGAAATATCCTGACGCGCCCATCAGCAACTCTGCCGCGATGGAAGTTCTGGTGGTACTTTTCCTGTTTGCTTTGTTCCTTCTGGTGCGCATGCGGCTCTCAGTCGACAAGCCGGGCGCGCTGCAGCATCTTTTTGAAGGTGCCCACGGTTTCGTCGATGGCCAGGCGCATGAAATCATCGGCCACGGCAGCGAAAAGTTCACCGCCTATCTGACCACCCTCGGCTTCTTCATTCTGTTCTGCAATCTTCTGGGAGTGATTCCTGGCTTCGATTCGCCCACCGGATTTCCCGTCGTCCCGCTGGGCTGCGCCGTCTTGACGTTTTGTTACTACCATTATCAAGGCGTGAAGAGGCAGGGGATTTTTCACTATCTGAAACATTTTGCCGGCCCCATGCCGGTAGCTGGCGCCGCTGATGGTCCCGATCGAAATCGTCAGCCACCTGGCCCGCATGTTATCTCTCACAGTCCGTCTGTACGCCAACATGTTTGCCGGCGATATGGTCACCATGGTTTTCTTTTCTCTGATCCCGATCGGCCTCCCGATTGTGTTCATGCTGCTGCACATCGGCGTATCGGTGATCCAGACATATGTGTTCGTGCTCCTCGCCATGATTTATCTGCAGGGAGCGGTGGCAGTAGAGCACTAAATTTTCGTCGTTAGCGTGAGGGCGTCTGCACGGGATGACGTCAACCACCCACTGGCGGCAAACGCAAGGGCCGCGATAGGCCCAATTCATACAAGGAGAAACACAATGCGTCGTACGTTGAGCTACATCTTTATGGCGTTGGCGGTGATGTGCTTTGCCATGCCAGTATTCGCACAAGGCGGAGAAGCCGCTTCGAGCGCCGGTAACTGGGTCGCGATTGCCGCCGGCTTTTCCATGGCATTCGCTTCCGCAATCTGCGGTCTCGGCCAGGGCAAAGCCACCGCAGCCGCAATGGAAGGACTGGCGCGCAATCCAGCGGCCCGCCCCGGCATTCAGCTGGGCCTGATCATCGGTCTGGCGTTCATTGAGTCGCTCGCGCTGTATACGCTGGTGATCATTTTCGTAAAAGTGAAGTAAGCAAGACTTGTTGTCATCCCGAGCAAACGCTTTTTGTGCAGCGAGGGATCTGGGCGAGCCGCGCGAACTGTCGCGCTTGTTGCGGCGGAACAATCGTGCGCTTGGCTCGCTTCCTCTTTAGCAGAAACCGAAAAGCCCCTGCTTTCGCAGGGGCTTTTGAGCATCACGAAAAGCCTATAGCTTTCGTTGCCCGTCCCACTCGGCTTCTTTCATCTCAGGAGCGCGTTCCAGGGTTTCCATCAGAAGAGTGCGTAAGCGATAGCGACTGTCCAGGTCGGTGTTGACTAACTCAAATCCAACCTCGTTTGCCCGCGCCCGGCGCAGCAGGGCACCTGTCCGCGAATATGACGAACACCCACCGAGATGTCGATGTTGGCCTCGCCGCCGATACGCAAGTTATCTTCTTTTGTGCCCATTCCGCCGCCGAGACTCATTTCGCGGATCAGGATGTTCGATTTTCCCCATGAACTGCTGATCGTGGCCGAGAGCGCTTTACGCAGCACGATGCGCTCATAACGCCGCTGCCTCACCCACGGACATGCGGGAGCGGCATCGAGCGGGGCGATGGCCAGTTCTCCGGGAGATAATCCACTTTCCGCCAAAACCTGGGTGGCGTATCGAGGCTCGATCTTTGCCAGAGCCTGCGCGGCCGCGATTCTCAGTTCGCGGTGATTCACCCACTTCCAAACTTTCTTGGCTTCGAGCAAGTTCCGCAGGATCGGCACAGACTCAGGATCGCGCAGCCTGCCCAGTGATTCCACCGCTTTGACCTGGAGTAAAGGCGAGCGTCCCTGCGCTTCTCCGGCTTCGGCCATGACCATGAGCGGAGGAACAGTCGAGCGGTCCCCGCTCATGCCGATTTCATCGACTGCCTGCGGCAAAACGGATGGATCGAGAAGCTCCAGAATTTCCAGCAGGGTTCGGCCGCGATCGTGAGCGGCGCCGTAGGCAACCTGACGCACGGTGACATCGTGATAGAAACGGTTCCACTCGCGCAGGCGCGCCGGCAGGGTCTCAAGCAGTGCCGGAACGTCGAGCCGGCTCAACAACCCAATCACCGACGCCGCCGAACGCGGCGGGCCTTCGCGCAGCATCGTTCCCATCTGCTGCGTCGCTCCCGAGCCCAGTTCTGTCGCTAGATCCACCATGCGATCGCATTCTTCCCGCCGCATGCAGCGGAAAAAGCGGTCGGCAAAGTGCTCCATCGCAGCTTGTGAATTGCGTCGCAACAGGGCCAGCAGATCTGCCGGGACTTGCGGAACTCGCAGCGCCTCTTCAATAAACTCCGGCAGCCGGTTCTCGATCCCCACTCGTGGCCGCAGATCGTTGGCTGCAGTCGGGCGAGCCGTGGCCAGGTGGTCCAGGGCGGAACAAACCTCAATCAACGCGCGATACAGCTTGCGGTTATTGGCTTCAGCGCTCAACCGCACAAAGGCCGCGCCCAACAGAGTCTGCACTTCGGAATCCGATTCCTTGCCCAGGTTTTCGCCCACTTCGCGGATCGTGATTTCGAGCATATCGACGCCCGGCGTGGCGAAAAGGTCTGCCAGTTGGCTCAATCCGATGGCGGTCTTGCGGCGGGGCTCCGCTTCTTTCAGTTGCAGGCAGCGGGTGTAGTTCTCAAGAATTTGCCGGACTATCGCCTTGTCGCCGCGCTCAACTAGAACTTCCACATACTGGCGAACGTTGCGCGCCGGCACACAGGGCGCTTCATTCGAAAGCAGAACGCTTTTCTTGCCGTCCTCGGGAACTTCCGCCCAGAACATGCGGTCAAGAATGTCGGCGTGTGAGTCAACCAGAATTCCGGCGCGGCTCATCTTGTCTTCCTGAATGCGCAAAATCTGCCGCAACTTGTCCATCTGCCGGCTCATGTGCTCCATCATCTGGTGCACGGCATTGACCTTCACATCGCCCTTCTGGAAGCGTTCCATGGCGAAGCGGATCGCCATCTGCTCGGCAGCCTTCATGAGCAGCGGGGTGTCGGTCTTCTCGTTGGCGAACTTGGAGGAAAGCGCTTCCAGCAGTTGCTGCAAATTGACTTTGGTATTGCTGTCGGCCTGACTGAATTCTCTTTGCAGAAATTCCGGCGTGACCCCCGGATCGGTGCTGGCTTCGCCAACTTTGGTGAGCAGGCGAATGGCGCGCACCACTTCTTCTTCTTCCAGCGGGACAACGCCCACGGGTTGCGCTCCACCTTCACCGCTGCTGGTGCCGCCGCTTCGCGCAGGCACGTTCCCTAGCGGTACGTTGCCCGCTGCTCCGCTGACATCGGGCCCCTTCAGCCGCAGCGATCAGTTGCAGTAATTTCTGCGGATCGTTGAGCCACTCCTTGAACTCCGGCCCCAGTGTTTGCGCGGCGATCTGCGCGGCCACGCTGATTTCCCCTGTGCTGGGGTCGGCGGCGACGAACCTAACTTCATTGATTCTGATGGTCGACTGCTTGCTGTCGCCAAAAATCTGCTTGATCTCTTTACCCAGGTCCTGAGCTTTCGATCCGCCGGTGGCAAAAGCCCGCACCAGCTTGGAGAAATCGTCGAGGTTAACCTGATTGGAGAAGTTGATGCTGGCCAATCCCGCGGTGGTCAGGAGTTGCGCGAAGCTGCGCTCCGCCTGTCCGGTTTCGAGCAGCATTCCGTCAAGCAGTAACTTGTTCTCAGAAACTCCCAGCAGGAATCCGCCTTCGGCGCCGTTGGGCAATCCTTCTTGCAGCTCTTTCCACGTGGTCTCGAACTGCGCTTCCGTACGCTTATGCGTGAAGCCATAGAGGCGCACATACTTCACCAGAATATTAAGGCTGTGAATGAACGCGCGCGCGGATGCGCTGCGCTCTTCCTTCTTGGTTGTAGCGCCGGTCTGAATAAGGCACTCCTCAGCCTACTTTCAAAAGGTTAGTGCAGAGGGTAAGAGGTACGCATGTTACGCAGGTAATAGTTGGCAATACGATGGGTGAATCTTGGCGCTCGCGCAGGTTACGAGAGTGCATGGGCCCACGGTGCTTCGCTCGCCGGATGCATCCGCTGCCACAACTCCGGCTGTGGCACTCCTGCGAAAGATGCTGTAATCTCAAGCTGTTCATGGCCACTGCAGTTCAGCCAGCACGTCCCAAACCGCGAACAAAGCACGGCCTCGCCTTCTGGATGCTGCAGGTGCTGGAAGAATGCGCACGCGCCGCTGTCGACTTTGAACCCGATCCGGTGCATGACCTGCGTGTTGCGCTTCGCCGCTGCCGTTCTATGGCCGATGGTTTCAGGGCCATGGATCCCGACCCTTCCTGGAAGAAAATGAAGCAGGCGGGTAAGGACCTGTTCAGCCGCCTGGGCCAACTTCGCGACGTACAGGTCATGCAGGAGTGGATACAGAAGCTCGGTGAACCCGATGACGCGGTCACCATCCTGCTGCAGCAATTCACCGCGGTTCGCGAGAATGAATTCAAGCGCGAAGCCGCGAAAGCGTTACAGGAATTCGACCGCGATCAATGGAAGAAATGGTGCCGCGAGCTGCCGCATCGCGCAGCCCGAGTGCGCACCGGAAGCGCGATCTTCAAACATCTCGCGCTCGAGCGCTGGACGGAAGCCTGCGCTCTCCATCGCCACGCCCTGCGCAGCCGCTCGCAAACTGCATGGCACAGCCTGCGCATCGGGATAAAGCGGTTTCGGTATATCATCGAGAATTTTCTTCCCGCGCACCACGAACGCTGGATCGGCGAACTCAAGGGCCTGCAGGCCCTGCTGGGCGAAGTCCACGACCTTGACGTACTCTGGTCCGCGGCCCTGGAAATCCATGTTTTCCACGACCCGGATTCGCGCGCCATCTGGCATGCGCGCATCATTGCGGAACGCGATCACCGCATCCAGAGTTATCGCGATAAAACCATGGGCCGCGATTCGCTCTGGCAGCAATGGCGCTCCGAGTTGCCATCCGGCAAACAGATCGATGCTGCAGCGCTCAGTCGCCTGAAATTATGGGCCTCGCTTCTTGATCCCGATTTCGCACACTCGCAGCATGTCGCCCGCCTCGCCCTGCAGCTCTATGATGCGCTGCCGTCAAAGAAACTTCCCGACGAAGCCCACAGGGAAGAGCGCGCGATTTTGCAGGTCGCGGCGCTCCTGCACGACATCGGGCTCTCGAAAAAAGCGAAAGGCCATCACAAGACGACGTTGCGGTTGGTTGAAAAAATTCATCCTCCGCTCGGCTGGAGTGAAGAAAAGTTACGCATCGCCGGCGCCGTGGCGCGCTATCACCGCGGGGCGCTTCCGCGTGCCGGACAGCGATCCCTCACCGGATTCACTCCCGCGCAACGTCAGAGCACACTCAAACTTGCCGGAATTCTCCGGCTGGCGAACGCATTCGACTCCGATCGCGACGGCCGCATCCAGCAACTGCAAGTCCACGAAGAAGGCCGCATCTGGGTCATCTTCGCCCAAGGTTACAACGCGCGCAGCCGTAACGCCCAAAAGATTGCCTCCGCGCGCCATTTACTCGAAACCGTTTCCCGCCGGCCGATTATGGTCAAGCCGCTGGTCGTCCGCAAGACCGACTCCAAGCCGCGCGCCCACCGCGTAGCCGCCTGAACGACTTTCAAGCGAAACTCAACTTTTGACACATTGTTTACATCCTTATGACATACCCGCACAGAGTTGGACTATCTTTCTCGCGATGCGCTTTATTAACAGGCACTGAGTGTCTCATACACGTTAGACCCGGGAGGTCCGTCATGCTTAGAGGGCAATGTTCCCTCAACGTTCACAACACTCGTACAATCGCTTTGCTCACCTTTCTCTGGCTGACAGTTGCCGCCCGACCGGCGCAAGCGCAAACCTATACTGTCCTGCACGCATTCGCCGCTGGGACGGACGGCGCGGTTCCTAGCCCCATCATCCGCGACGCGCAAGGCAATATTTATGGCACAACCAAGTTCGGTGGCAACCCTTCCTGCGGCGAAGACACGTGCGGAACCGTATACAAAATCGACAGCGCCGGCAACGAGACGGTGCTCTACCGCTTCGAAGGCGGGATCAATGGCTCCGATTCCATCGCTGGCTTGGTGGAAGACGCGGCCGGCAATCTCTACGGCACAACCCAAGGCAACGGCTCCGTCGGCGGCGATTCCGTGGTATTCAAGCTTGATCCCAATGGCAATGAGACCACGCTATTCGAGGCGGGAAACATCGACCAGGGTTGCTGTCTGGACTCGTCAGTCGCCGTCGATGCACAAGGAAACATTTATGGCATGTCGCCCTACGGGGGCGAGCCCAATTGCGGCTTGAACAATGACGGGCTGGGTTGTGGGGCCCGTTCAAGCTTTCTCCCAGCGGAGAGTTTACTTTGCTCCATGTTTTTGATGGAAACGACGGAATGCAGCCCGAGGGAGGCGTGGTACTTGACGGCAAAGGCAACCTTTACGGCACCGCATACTTTGGTGGCAAACTTTCCTGCAAATACCCTGGCCAGTTTCAGGGCGCTCAACCAGGATGCGGAACGATCTATAAGCTGGACAGCAGTGGCAAGTTCACCGTACTCCACACTTTTACTGGGCCGGAGGACGGTTCCACCCCTCTAGGCCTGACCATCGATTCTGCCGGCAACCTCTATGGCATTGCGGCAGGCGGCGGTAACGTCATCCCAAAGTCAGATTTCGAGTATGGCGTCGGGACCATTTTCAAGGTGGATACGAGCGGCAAGTACAGCGTACTCTTCGACTTCGTCCCGTGTACCGAGCCCCCGTGCACCCAGGGGCAGGTGCGGAACGCGGTCTTCGCCTTACATCTGGCGAGAAACTCGAAAGGCAACCTATACGGCATCGAAGAAGTGAACAACTGCGCCCTGGGTGGGGGATGCTTGTTCAGGCTAGATACGAAAGGGAACTTAGCCGTCCTCTACGACTTTACAGAGCAGCAAAGCGGGGCACCATTCGTCATTGGGATGGGCCTGGTGCTGGGTTCGGACGGCGATGTCTATGGCAGCACGCCCATCGGTGGATCCGGTCAACCCCAATGTTTCGACGAAGGCTTCACCAGCGGCTGCGGATCGGTATTTCATCTTACGCCGTAGTGTTCCATCACACGTTAGACCAAGGGGTCAATCATGCTTCAAAAACGATTTTCCATCCACGTTCGCAACACTTATGCGATCTCTCTACTCGCGCTTCTTCTGGCAGCGGCGGTTGCCGCCCGGCCGGCGCAGGCGCAAACCTACACTGTCCTGCATGACTTCACGGCTGCGCCGGATGGTGCGCTTCCTAACCCGATTATCCGGGATGCACAAGGCAATCTCTTCGGCACCACCAAGGATGGTGGCCTGCCCTCGTGCGGCTTAGGCACTTGTGGGACGGTGTTCAAGATCGACAGCGCGGGAAACTACACCATACTCTACCGCTTCGAAGGCGGCGGCAATGGAACTAACCCGGACGCTGGTTTGGTCCGAGGACGCCGCCGGCAACCTCTACGGCACGACCCAGGGCAACGGCTACATCGATGGCGCCGCAGTAGTGTTCAAGGTCGATCCCAATGGCCAGGAGACCAGTCTTGATATTGCCGGGCCCAACGCCTGCTGCTTTGATTCGCCTCTTGCCCTGGATGCGAAGGCAACCTCTACGGCATGTCGCCCTTCGGAGGCGAGCCCAATTGCGGTTGGAATAGTAACGATCTGGGCTGCGGAACCTTGTTCAAACTAAGCCCCGGCGGCAAATTCACCGTGCTTCACGTTTTACGGAACCGACGGAATGCAGCCCGAGGGAGGAGTGGTGCTGGACGGGAAAGGCAACCTCTATGGCTCTGCCAACTTTGGCGGCGACCTTCGTGCGACTATGCCGGCTCGGTCCACCCTTTGAAAAAGGCTGTGGAACCATCTATAAGTTGGATAGCAGCGGCAACTTCACCGTACTCCACACTTTCGGCGGGCAGGGCGATGGGTCGTTTCCTCTGGGGGTGACTATCGGCTCCGATGGCAACCTCTATGGCATTGCGGAAATGGTGGCGATATCATCGGCGATTACCTCTATGGCCTGGGAACGGTTTTCAAAGTGGATACGAGTGGAAATTTCAGCGTGCTGTTCACCTTCGCCCCGTGTAATGAGCCCCCGTGCACTGAGGGCCAGGTGCGGAATCCCGTGTACGCCAGCCAGTTGATGAAAGACTCGAAAGGTAACCTGTACGGCTTGGAACAATCTAACAATTGCGCGAAGGGCTGGGGGATGCCTGTTCCGAATCGACACGGCAGGGAACATAACCGACCTTTACGATTTTGAAGGCGAGGGAGAAAGCACGGATGGATCTACGCCGATGGGCGTGGTTTTCGGTTCGGCCGAGGATGTCTACGGCAGTATGTTCATCGGAGGAGCGAGTAACGGCGGAGGCGATTGCACCTATGGCTGCGGGACAGTGTTTCATCTTACTGCTCATTAGCTGAGGTTCTTGGTCCGGCCTGCGCGCGACGGAATTCCGCCATTCCGCGAAACTTCGCTGATACTTCCCGCAGGGCCGACTTTCTCTTATTTTCATTACCGTGACCCACGCCCAACTAGTCGAAAAGGCTGTGCAATGGATGCGGAGTTACCGCTGCGGCGTGATCTTATCCGAGCAATCTTGCGCCAGCGGCGAAATGCCCGATGCCATCGGATGGAAACGCGCCTGCCATTCTGTCCTGGTGGAGTGCAAAATCTCGCGTGCCGACTTTCTTGCCGACCGCGAAAAACCGTTTCGGCAGAAATCTCACCTGGGCATGGGCTGCGAACGATACTATCTTGTGCCAAGCGGCTTGCTGCGTCCCGAAGAATTACCCCAGGGCTGGGGATTGCTGGAATATCGCAACCGCCAAATCACGATGGCTCAAGCTGCGGCCAAAAATCTCCGCACCGCCAACGGCTTTCGCCACGAGATGAATCTGCTGCTGGCCAGCCTGCGCCGCGTTGAAGTGCGCATCGAGCCTCAAACTCTCACCGAATTTCTCAAGTGGAAGAATCGAATGGCGGAGTACAATCGCGGCACATTGCCGGAAGGAATCCTGCCATCCGATCAGGAAAACAACAGCTTCCTGGAGACGGAATCTGCGTAGTTGATACGCCCTGCCTTATAACTCTCTTCGCCCTTCCATCGACTTCAGCATGGTGATCTCGTCGGCGTACTCGATGTCGCTGCCCACCGGAATGCCCGTCGCGATCCGCGTGACCTTCAGCCCAGCGCGCCGCATTGTCCAGAAAGATAAGTCGCCGTCGCTTCGCCTTCGACCGTGGGATTGGTCGCCAGAATCACTTCATCCACATCGCCGTCCTCGACCCGCCGCATCAGGTTCGAGATCCGCAACTGCTCCGGCCCGACGCCGTGCAACGGGGAAATCGATCCATGCAGCACGTGATACACGCCGTTGAAGTGCTTGGTCTTCTCGATGGCGGCAATGTTGGTCGGCTCTTCCACCACGCACACCAGCCGCTGGTTGCGGGTCGCGCTCGTGCAATACACGCAAGGATCGACGTCGGTGATGTTGTTGCAGATGCGAACACAGCCGGAGATTGGCCTTCACGTCGCGCACCGCGCCGCCAGCGCCTCGGCGTCCTCGTCGCTCGATCGCAGGATGTGAAACGCCAGCCGCTGCGCGGTCTTGCTGCCAATTCCCGGCAGCTTCTTCAATTCATCGATCAACCGCGCCATCGGCTCTGCAAATTTAGACATAGGAATAATTGGTAATTGAGGAATTGGGTAATTGTGTAATTGAAAATCGGCACTCGTTCGCCGTGAAAGTATGCGTACGCGAAATTACAAAATTGCCAAATTACACAATTTCTACATTCCTGGAATCCCCATCCCGCCCAGCATTCCGCCCATGGTCGACTGCATCGCCTCGTCCACCTTTTGGCTGGCGCCGTTGATCGCCGCCGTCGACCAGGTCCTGCAGCATTTCCACGTCGCCGCTCTTCACCGCCTCGGGATCAATCTTGATGCTCAATACCTGCTTGCGCCCGTCCATCTTGACCACGACGCTGCCGCCGCCGGAGGTGCCTTCCACCACGGTCTCTCCATTTTCTTCTGCAGCACTTCATACTGCCGCTTGGCCTGCGACATCATTTCCTGCAAATTGAATCCACCCATTCTGTCGCCCTCTCTATCTCTGTCGTCCCGAGCGCAGCGTAGGATTTCCCTTGGCGATTCCCGGCGATCTCGAGGTTATGCTGTTTATCGTTTTTCCTGGTAGTCAATGATCGTCCGAATCTCCGCTCCGAACTTTTCCTTCATCCGCCGCACGATCGGGTCCTGCTCCGCCCGGCTCCGTCCGCCACCGTTCGACGTGGCAGACCGGCTTGGCTGCGCCTTCCAGCTCGCGCCCGGAACCACTCTTAGCTTCAACGGCCGTCCCAGCCACGCCGCTCGCGGTCGCCATCACCAGGCGCTTCGCGCTCCGCGCCCAGCGACATCTCGATCATCGTCTGCGCGAGGCTGCCACTTTGATCGACCAACTCGTTGCCTTCAACTCTCCATTCTCCGCTTTCCAGCAGCGACACCAACATGCGTGGCCGCCTGCGCCAGCGCATGTCAGCACCGCCTCGCGCAAATCGCCCGGCTGATTCATCATCTCCGGCTGCTAATCGAGGCACGGCCTCTGCCACTGCCGGCGCCGCCGCTCCCATCACCACCGGAGTGCTCGCAACTCCCGCGGCCGCCCGCGGCGGCGGCAACGATTCTTCTTCCACCGCGAGCTTGGGCTTCGATCCTGCCTTCCGCGCCGAATCTGCCGCAAACGGAGAAAGCTAATTCGCCCGGCTCGCCGGAGCGGGCAATCTCCGGCTTTCAGCGCTACCACCGTCGGCTTGCTCTCGCTGCGCCCGCCAGGAGCCAGCCGCTTCGCTCAACAACTGCTCGATCGGCAGCAACCGCTGCGCATGGACCATCTTCAGCAATCCCAGCTCCAGATGAAACCGCTGCTCCTGCCGGTATCCCAGCTCGCCGTGCGTGCGCAAGCATGATCTGCAGATGCCGCGTCAGGTCTTCTTCGCTGAATAACTCCGCCACGCGCACTACCCGCTTGCGCTCGTCGCCGGAAATCTGCAGCAGGGAAGACTCCCCATCCGGCAACTTTGGCGACGACGACGTTGCGCAAAAACCGCACCATCTGCCGCGCAAAATGCGTAGGACTGTGCCCTTCACTAATCAGCCGGTCGACCAACTGCAACACTTGCTCGCTCGAACCCCGCGCCACCGCCTGCATCACTTCTTCGAGCACGCCGGACGGCGCCGCTCCAACCAATTGCCGCACGCTTCTCCGCCGTCAGCCGCCCACTTGCCGATGCGATCGCCTGATCCAGAATCGAAAGCGCGTCGCGCATCGAGCCATCGCCTGCCTCGGCAAGCAGGGCTAGGGCATCGTCATCTGCCTCGATCTTTTCCCGTCCGGCCAGATCTTTCAATTGCCGCGAGATTTCCTCGAACCGCACCGCGCGAAAACTGAAATGCTGGCAGCGCGAGCGAATGGTCTGGGGAATGTCCTCCGGCTGCGTAGTCGCCAGCATGAACACCACGTGCGACGGCGGCTCTTCCAACGTCTTCAGCAGAGCATTGAACGCCGCGTCGGTGATCTGGTGGGCTTCGTCGAGAATGTAAATCTTGAAGCGGTCGCGCGCCGGGCGGTATCGCGCCGCCTCGCGCAGCTCGCGAATCTCGTCAATGCCGCGGTTGGTGGCGGCGTCAATTTCAATCACATCCACCGAATTGCCGGCACGAATTTCGGTGCACGAATCACATACCCCGCAAGGCTCCGGCACCGGGTGGTCGGCCGAGCGGCAATTCAGCGCCATCGCCAGAATGCGGGCCACGGTGGTTTTTCCAATTCCGCGGTGCCCGCTGAAAATGTAGCCATGGGCAGTCCGCGCCTGCTCAATCGCATTCTGCAGGGTGCGCGTAACATGCTCCTGTGCTATGACTTCCGAGAACTTTTGTGGCCGGTATTTGCGCGCCAGGACTTGGTAGCTCATGTGCGGAAAACTCGATTATACGTGATTGCAAACCCTGCGACCCCGCGCGGATGCAAGGAAATCCTTGCTTACAGCCTTCGTTCCAAGGTACGCTTCTTAGCGGCGAAAACGAAGGAGGGTGGCGTGCAACTCAAACTGAGCAACCGGATGATCGACGGGGTCTTGATCGTAGATTGCGCTGGACGCGTCGTGTTTGGCGAGGAGTCGGCTTACTTGCGCGACAACATCAAGCAGTCGCTCAGCGAGCGCAGCGGCCTGGTCCTGAATCTCTCGGGTGTCACTTATATCGATAGCGGCGGGCTTGGTACGCTTGTCGGCCTCTATACCAGCGCGCGCAATCTAGGTGGCAGCATCAAGCTCGCCAACCTCACGCACCGCATCAACGATTTGCTTCAGGTGACCAAGCTGGTGACGATTTTCGACGTTTACAACAGCGACGAGGAAGCGGTCGAATCGTTCCGCAAAGGCGCGGCCGCATAAGCTCGTGTAGGCAGGCCTCGTGTGGGGCGGACACTCCTGTCCGCCGATTTTATTTGCGGCGGGCGCCCCGCCCCGCGATGAAGTCCGCATCTGCAAAATTTGTCATCTCGAGCGAAGTGGAGAGATTCGCTTGGCGAATCTTTCCGCGAAGTCGAGAGACCCGCTTCTAACGCTAAAATCTCCGCATGTCCCTCCACTCCTCGATCACTGCCGCCATCCGTCGCATCCCGCGCGGAAGAGTTTCAACTTACGGCGCGGTCGCCCGTGCTGCTGGACATCCCGGCGCCGCCCGCCAAGTCGTCGGCGTCTTGCGCCGGTCCGTCGGACTGCCCTGGCAGCGCGTTCTCGGTTCCGGCGGAGAAATCAAACTCCGCGGCGAGTCTGCTCTTGAGCAGCGTTTCCGCCTCGAAGCCGAAGGCGTCACCTTTCGCGGCCGCCGCGTCGACATGAAACTTCACGAATTCAAGTTCCCCCGCAAAGTCAGGAAGCCGGCAAAGAAGCCCCGAACCTGACTCGGTTCTTGCGCCGCGCCCGTCGCCGTGTATTCATAGATTTATGAAAGGTTTTGTTCTCGGTGTGATTTTCACCTTGCTGGCCCTCGCGGCCGGAGGATTCGCCTATATCTGGATGGGCCTGGCCGACGTGCGCGCCGACCAGCCCTCCTCGCAGCTCGAAAGCTATGTCGTCAGCACGGCCGTCCACTCTTCCATCCGCCACAACGCGCCCGAGCTTCGCAGTCCGGTGCCGCCTACCGACGTTCAATCTCATTACCGGAGGCCGCATGTATGTGGAGCAGTGCGCCCGCTGTCACGGAGCCCCCAGCGCCGAGCCAAAAGACGCATCCGCCCCGCCGCTCCATACCATGGCGAGCGATTTCACCGAATCACAGATTTTCTGGGTGGCCAAGCATGGCATCCGCTGGGCAGGTATGCCCGCGAATGGCCTCTCCGAAGACGACGAAGATATTTGGGCGCTCGCCGGCTACATCAGGCGCAGCAACCGGCTGCCGCAGCATGTAAAAGAGGAGTTGGCGAAAGCCTCGGCCAGCGTCGGCAACTAACTGCTCTTCGACGATGATGGACAGAGGGACAGTATGGTCAAATCGGGAAAACGGAGCGCGAGAGGGTTGACTACACTGGTCTGCTTGATCGGTTGTGCTTGGTTTTTCGCAGCCGCTTCTCCGCGTGCAGAGGCACAGTTTAAGGCCTGGGTCATGGCCAAACTCCCAGACACGCCGGAGGGTCTCGGAGTCGACTCGCACGGCAACCTCTACACGACACTGATGCATATCGGGGAAGTCGTCATGCTCAAGGATGATGGGAGCTACGATCACATCGCGTGGGTGCCGTCGAAGGAAGAGAGCGGTAAGGGAGACTTGATCGGGCTCGATCTCGACCAATCTGGCAACATCTACGTTGCCTATACAGGCCATTCGAAACGTGACTTTCGTAAAGACCTGGGAAATCCCTTTCATCCCGCTTGCCGAGATGCGACTGTTACCAGCTCCGGGGTCTATAAGATCGACGCCAAAACCAGAAAGGTGACGCCGCTCGCGACCAAAGCCGAGGGTTGGCCATTTTGCTATCCCGACGATGTTGCCATCGACTCGAGCGGCAACGTGTACATGACCGACCTCACATACTCGGGAATTTGGAAGATCTCTCCTGACGGAAAAACAGTTGATCTCTGGTCTGCACACCCTCTGCTCAATTGGTCGCCCAAGCCTTATTCGGGATTTCCGCTGGGCGTCAATGATCTGGTACTCGATAAGCAACAGAAGAACATCTATGCCGTTACCGATGGCGACCCGCTGATACTCAGGATCCCAATCAAAGACGACGGGGCGGCTGGTGAACCTGTGGCTCTGCCTTACGGTTTTTCGGCATTTGATGGAATCGAACTGGACGCCAAAGGGAACATTTACGTGTCCGAGCCCATACTGAACCAGATTTGGGTGCTCTCGCCGGACGGTTCGCAGCGCATCCTGATTGCCACCAAGCAGAACGCGCCGCTGGATAACAACACCAGTTTGGTTTTCAAAGGAGATGTCCTATGTACAGCCAACCTCGGCTACACCCACGCCACTCCCGAGGAGGCTGACCGTACGGTGGTATGCATGAAAGGCTTTGCCTTGCCGAAATAGCCGTTAGCCCCGTGAAACACTTTTGCGCCGATACCTACTTCTTGCCCTCCGCCTTGAACGCTTCGTCGATCTCCACTTGATATCCCGCGACCAGTCGGTTGGTTTCGTTCGCCATGCCAACCACGGCCATCAATTCTTTGAACATGGCGTCGGTCATGCCTTTTTTCTGCGCGGAAACCGTGTGCGAGGCGATGCAGTAGTCGCACAGCGAGGTCACGCTTACCGCGATATAAATCATCTCCTTGGTCAGCGGATCGAGCGCGCCCGGCGCCATAATCTGCTTGATGTCTTCCCAGGTGCGCTTCAGCGTCGCCGGATCGTGCGCAATCGCCTTCCAGAAATTGTTGATCCAGTCGGTTTTGCGCGTGGCCATAATATCGTCGTAAACCGCCCGCACCTCCGGACTCGCATCTTTGTATTCGATCAGTCCCAACGTTGCCATCTACACCTCTCCTTGAATCGTCGCTACATCTTGATGGTGGAGCTTTGGCTGGCGACGCACTGCCACTTTCCAACCGTCTTGATCCAGGTATCAGTCCAGCGCTCTCGGGTATCGACCGCCTTTCCATTCTCGTCCGTTCCTTTGCCCACCCAGGTTCCGGTGGCGATGGCTGTCTTCCCGTAGACCGTTACCTTCACATCGCTGATCTGGTTGGTCTCCCACTTTTGTGCTTTGATGTGCGCAAGCGTGTCGGTTTTCCCGGACACTTTTCCATCGCTGCTGGTGTTGACAAAATCGAACGCCAGAAGGGGAGCGAGCATGTCCGGATTACTGGCCTTCGCCGCATCGACCCACTTTTGCTCAGCTGCGGCGACCGCCTGTTCGGTGCCGCTGGCCATTTCTTTGTCCTTGGCTTGTGCTGCGGCCATCAACCACAGCAACGCCACCGCGCCCCACACTAATATTCTTTTCATTGGATATAACTCCTTCTGTATTTCGGATTTTGTGTAGCTGGATTTGTCGACCTGCCCAAGCAGTTACCGCTTCAACTGCTCCTGCCAATTCACTACCAAGTTCAATCCGGAGGCATTCTGCTGCGGGGGAATCGCCATCAGAAACCGCTGCCCGTCGCCAGTGACGTGAAACACGTTGCCAGTATCCAGAGGCAGCTTCAGCGGTCTTGGCTGTCCAATCTCCAGGCTATCACCCCGCGCCGTGACCTCGGCCGACGCGATCCGGTTGCTCGAATCAATATAAAAGAGTTCTTTTCCGTCGCGCCGCCATTGCGGGTTCGTTCCATCCCCAACCATGAATTTTCCGCCCGGCTTGGGGAACGATGCAATGTAGATCTGCCACTTGCCGTACTCATTCGAGTAATAGGCAATCCACTTTCCGTCAGCCGAAAGCGCCGGCTGCCGGGTTGCAAATTTCTCCGTCAACACCGGAAACGGCTTGTGATCGCCGGTCATTGGGATCGCCCAGATATGGATGTCCCGGCCTTGCAATTGTTCATAGGCGACGTACTTCCCGTCCGGCCCCCAGCTCGAAGGGTAGTTGTCCGAGTCGTCGTGATAGAAAAGTTGCTCGGCCTGGCTTCCGTTCGCAGGACGCGTGTAGAGGTCGGTCTTCCCGCTGCGCGCCGAATCGAAAATAATCGAGTTGCCGTCCGGCGACCACACCGGATCATCGTCGCGTGACTGGGCAAAGGTAAACTGCGTCTTGGTCGCCCGCGTCAGATCATAGAGCATGATCTCCATGCCCTTGCCGGGATTGTTCCGGCTCGCCGCTACTTTCTTGCCGTCGGGCGAGAAATATCCCGTGACAAATGTTCCGGTGTCGACCGCATTCAGCAGCTTTCCGTCACGGTCATAAACGCCGAGAATCGAAGCCGACCCTCCACCACCGATGAATGCCAGCTTTCCATCTTTCGAAAAGGTGAATCCCGCCGCCCCTCGATCGTCGATCGCCAACTGCTCGGCAATTGTGACCGGCTCGCCCACCAGTCCTTTTTTCAAATCCAGCTTTTGCGCCATCAGGTTTCCGTCACGGACATACGTAAGGTATCCATTGACATATTCCGCCCGCACTGGAGACGTTGTAATGGGCATTGCCTGGGGCGAATCGAGCGAAGCCAGATACAATCCGCCGTTATTCACGGTGATTGCCCAGAAAAGGAAATGTTTGCCATCAGGCAGGAAATAGGGCCAGCGCTGTAAAGTAGGACCGCCGGTAATAATCGCCGTCGTCTCTTTCGCCGTACCCCCGCTCGCCGGAATACGGAAAATCGAGGACGCCGCGGCCGGGGCAAACAAAATCGTGCCATCCGGCCCCCAACTCCCGCCGCGGCCGAGGGGCGCATCCGCCAGAGTCAATGCGGCGCCGCCGGCCGCGTCGATGGTCTTCAATTTTCCTGACGAAAAGAACCCAATGTATTTGCTGTCCGGCGCCCAGAACGGAAAGCTCGCATCTTCCGTCCCTGCCAGCGGCTCAGCCGAAGACGAACTCAGGGAACGCACCCACAACTGCGTTCCTTGTTCGGCATTGAAAGCAACAAATGCTAACTTCGTGCCATCCGGCGAAAGTGCAAAACTGAATGGATCGAGCGACTGTTTGTCCGGCGCCATAATCGTTGCGCGCAGCAATCGCGGTGTCGGCTCTTCTTCTAGATAAACGGTCGCTAGAGCCAGCGCGAGGAGAGTGAGCGCGGCGAGCGCAATCCACAAAAATCGCTCCCGCTTCCGGCTGCGGGGAGCGGTCGCCGATGCCTCCGGTTGCGACCCTCCTTCTGCAATCCACTGCAATTGCAGCTTCACATCGTGCGCCGTCTGCAGCCGCTCATCCGGGTCCTTCGCCAGACAACTACGGATCAAGCGATCCAATCCCTGCGGCATGGCCGCCTGGGAACTCGAAACCGGCTGCGGTTCCGACGCCAGAATCGCCGCTACAATGCTCGCCTGACTTTTGCCCTTGAACGCCGGCTTTCCCGTCGCCATTTCGTACAGCACCGCTCCCAGCGCGAAAATATCGGAGCGCACATCCGCCTCTTTGCCTTCCACCTGCTCGGGCGACATATATTGAAACGTTCCAATCACCGTCCCACGCGCCGTCAGCGGCTGATCCGTCGAGGGAACCGTCATCGTCAAGCTTGAAGCTGGGGTTGCGCCCGCCATCGTCGCCTTGGCCAGTCCGAAATCCATCAGCTTAGCCCCGGACTTGGTGAGCATGATATTTCCCGGTTTCAGGTCGCGATGGATCACGCCGGTGCGGTGCGCCCGCTCCAGTCCTTCGCAGATTTCAATGCCATACTTCAGCACCAGCTCTGGCGGCAACGGGCCTTTTGCCAGTCGATCCGCGAGCGTCTCGCCATCGAGATACTCCATGACGAGAAAATCCGTCCCGTCCTGATGGCCGACGTTGTACAAAGTACAAATATTGGGATGATTGAGCGACGAAATCGCCCGCGCCTCGCGATCCAGCCGCTGCTTGGCTTCCGGATTCGAAGACAAATGAGTGGGAAGGATTTTTATCGCGACCGTGCGGTCAAGCCGAGTATCGCGAGCGCGGTAGACTTCGCCCATCCCACCCGCGCCCAGCGGCGACTGAATTTCGTACGGCCCAAGCTTGGTGCCAGAGGTAACGGTCATCTTGGGCAGCAATTATAGTCGACAAGGGGCGACAGTTGGCACTCCCAGCACGCGTCTCGTACGATTCCGTGGTTGCGCCGTGTGTTCGCCCTAGGGGACAGCGGCCTTCTCTTTGTTTACATCTGCTTCAAAAACCGCTGCGCTTCCTCCAAGCGCGGAAACAATTTCTCCTCTGCCTGAAATTCTGCCGAGTGCACGCAGCGCCGGCCACCGCGCACCTTCACCGGATGCTTTAGGTGCAGCATTTCGTGATAAACGATGTACTCAACCGCGTGGCGCGGCACTTGCGAACGGTCAAACACGCGGCTCACCACGATGGCATTGTGCGCCGGATCGTAATGCCCGAGGCTGTTGCGGGCGTGATCGCGGCTCCAGGTCATCTGCGGACGGGCCAGCAGCCCATGAAAATAGCGCGTGTTTAATTCGTCAAAAATAGTTTCCAGGTTGTAGACGCGGCCATGCGCCGTATCGATGTGCTTGCGGCCGCGAATCTGTCGCAACAGGTGCGCCTTCTCGCGAATGTCGCGCCGGGAAGCGTATTGGCGATAGCGTAACGCGTGATCCTTCGCGATCGCTTTGCGATACATCTTGGCGAGAAGAATGTGGGCGATCGCCCGCAACACGTTTTCGGGCGCACCTTCGAGCAGGTCGGAAATGCGGACCAGCAGCTTACCTTCTCGCAGGCGGATGTTGTTGTTCAGATTTGCGAAAGGGTAAAACTCGATTTTCAACTCCGGCACCGGCGAGCGCGGACGCAGTTCCTGGCAGGTTTCCCGAAAAATCTGGAGCAAATTGGCCTTCACCCTGCGGCCAGCCTACCACAGAAGTTGAGGGCACCGGCGGTCGCGACCACGCAGGGGAAGCTGCTGGCAAGCGACGCCTACGGCCAATCTTGCGCGCCGTGGTAAATTCGCAGAATCTCGACATTTTGTTCTTTAATTTCGTACACGACAATGTACGGCAGACCGGAAAAGATCAGCTCGCGGGTGCGGGGATCCGGCCTCCGCGGCCACGGCGAGGAAAGTTCTCGAGCGTGCCACAACCATCGTAGATCGTCTTGGCAGCATCGGCCGCCGCGGTGGGATTGTCTTCTTGAATAAATGCGGTAAAGATCCTCGGCGGCGGGGGTGGTCCAGTACAGGCGCATCAACCTCCAAGGATTTGCCTTAGTTTCTTGCCGACATCCTCGTGGTCGACGAAGTCTCCGCGCTGCGCCGCAGCCAGGCCGAGATTGACGGCGTCGACAAAGCGCGTGTCATCTTCCAAGTAGCGGCTGATAACCTGCTGCGCCAGTTCGTCGGCGTTGAGGCCCTTCTGAGCGGCGATTTGCGCCAGCCGGGCTTCTTTGTCGGGTTGAAGGGGCACTTCCATAGGCACAGTCTAGGAAGCTTGAGAAGTGGTGTCAAATTACCCCACCCCAGCTGGTCGCCTTATCAGCACCCGCCTCGACACCAACTTATGCAATCCCCAAGACCTCGTTGAAGAACCCGACCAGGTACTTCCACACCAGGTAATAGAGGACCAGCGCGAAAGCAAAGCCGATGGCGAAGTAGCCGTAGGGAAGCGTGATCTGCTGAAAATAGAGAATGCCCTGGGGCGCCAGCGCGATGACGCCCAGACTGGTTCCAATGATGTATCCGAGAGGAACGAGAATAAACGGCAGCAGCGCGCCGTGAAGCCCAATCGGCAGATGAGGCCGCGACCGCAGCGAGAGATAGAACATGTTCCACAAGCCGAAAAGATTCGGCACCAGCGCCATGGGGAAAATAATTACGCGCTCGATGGGAGCGGGGAAGTGGCAGGCGAAGCGGAGCACGATAAAGCCCGTCAAGATCACGAGCAGCACAATGGTCGGCACAACAATTCCCGCCATATAAGCTCGAAGATAAGGATGCGTATTCATAGGTCCTCCTTTACAGGTGATAAAGCAATAACGGAATCGATCTCGGTGCGAGCAAAAGAATGAGCAGCAGCGCAGCCAGCAAAGCCCAATCGAACCAGGGCACAGCGGCGGCTGGTTGCGCAGCCATGCGCTGCAGCATCTGCGGCCAAAGATCGCGCTGCAGTTCGCTTTGCGAGGGCGGTGCGGCTTGCTTTAAGAGATCTCGAAGTCGTTCGTCTGCATTCATGGCTCAATCCCCATGTTCTTCAGTTCTTTTCGCAACAAACGCGTGGCGCGGAACACTCTCAGCTTTACCGCACCGACGGAAACCCCGAGCGCGTCGGCGATCTCCTGATACGGCTGCTCCTCGATCAACGCCAGCGCCGCCGCGACCCGCAGTTTTGGCGGCAATCGCTCAAATGCCAGACGAGTCCGGGCCCGAATGTCGCGCTGCACCCCGGGATTTGCGGCCTCGGTTGCGGGGAAGTCTTGTTCCAGCGCAATCTCCGGCCGCGACGCCTTCAAGTAATCCAGCGCCGCGTTGGTTGCGATCCGCCGCGCCCAGGCGCCGAAACTGCGCCGGGGATCGAAGCGAGCATGCGCGCGATTCCATTTGCTCTCCTATATACGCTTACGAGGGGAAAGCGGCGAAGGTTACATGGAATGAGCGGTTGGCTCTCGGGGTGCCCCATTCCTGGCGCGTTCTTTGCGCTAGGAGTGCGAGGCAACGCTGTGAAAAGCGAGGCTAGAGTAAAATAACCATTATGCAAATTCACCTACGGCCCGAGATTGAGGGCCTGATTAAGCAGGACGTTCAACGCGGGTCTTACGAGACCGTCGACGAATTCGTGGAGTGCGCCGTTTCCATGCTCCATGAACAGGAAGCTTGGCTGGCCCGGAATCGCTCCCAGATGGCGGCCACGATTGAAGAAGGCTATGCCTCCGCAGAACGCGGGGAACTAATCGACGGCGATGCGGCACGTTCGCGGCTAACCGAGTTAAAGCGCTCACATCGGAGCAGCCTATGACCGGAAAACAACAGGTGGAGTCGTTGCTGCACAAGCTGCCTGACAACTGTTCGCTGGAAGACATCCAGTATCACCTTTATGTCCCGGAGAAGGTGCAGCGCGGGCTGGAAGCGGCGCGAACGAGTGGCACGCTTTCGCATCAGGAAGCGGAACAGCGGCTCGGAAAATGGCTCACCGATTAACCTGGTCGCCGCGCGCAATCTAAACTGCCTACCAATCAACTTGTCATCCTGAGCAAAGTGGACGTTTCGCGAAGCGAAGCGGCCACAGAGTCGAAGGACCCCTGCGCTCTTAAACCTCTCACGATCGCTTCAGGGAGTTCTCCCCGGTAACCCGACAGCATCGAGAGAATGCCTCTCCGGGTTCATCTCAGTAGGCGCATGCATGAGGTCCTTCGACTGCGTTGTCGTTCGCGTTTGCGAACGACAACTTCGCTCAGGATGACAGGATTGGGAGCGGCGGTCCTATCGGAGATCAAATTCAAAGGCGGCGGACAAGAGTGTCCGCCCCACACAGAAAACCTGCCGACCTTCGCTCCGCCTGCACGCGCGCGGACGCGACGCGCCTACATTACTTATCCAATCCCAACTCTTTCCACTTCTTGTCCACAAGCGCTTTGGTTTTCTCGTCCATTAGGATTTCGTCCGGCCAGGGACGCGTGAAGCCCTCGCTGGGCCATTTTCGCGTGGCGTCGATGCCCATCTTCGAGCCGTAATTGGGCAGGCGCGAGGCGTGGTCGAGCGAATCGACTGGACCGAGGGTGAATTGTATGTCGCGCTCGGGGTCGATATGATTCAGCGCCTTGAGCGTTACTTCGCCGATGTCCTGCACGTTGACATCTTCATCGACCACAATAATGCACTTAGTAAACATGGCCTGGCCGAGCGACCAGATCGCGTTCATGACTTTGCGCGCCTGGCCAGGGTAGGACTTCTTGATCGAAACGATCATCAGGTTATGAAAGACGCCTTCGATCGGCAGATTGATGTCGATCAGTTCCGGAATGGTTAGTTTCATCAGCGGTAGGAAAATTCGCTCGACCGCTTTGCCCATCCAACCATCTTCCATGGGCGGCTTGCCAACAATGGTCGTCGAGTAAATCGGATCTTTTCTGTGCGTGATACAGCTGAGATGGAACACTGGATAAAGATCTTCAAGCGAGTAAAAGCCGGTGTGATCGCCGAAGGGTCCCTCGGTACGCAGTTCGTCGAGATGCACGTGGCCCTCGAGAACGATTTCCGAGCTGGCTGGCACTTCGAGATCGACGGTTTCGCATTTCACTAACTCGACCGGCTTCTGGCGCAGGAATCCGGCGATCAAATATTCTTCGACGTCTGGCGGGGCAGGAACGATGGCTGAGAAAGTGACAGCCGGATCGGTGCCGATAGCGACTGCGACTTCCATCTTGCCGCCGGGTTGATTCGCTTCCACCAGCGCTGACCCGCCCGAAGTGCGAGCCATAAGATCGACGGCATTCGCACGGGCGAGGACGCCCGCGCCTACATCGCTTCCTAATGCCGCCGCTCGCAGCATTTCGCGATAATGCTCGGCCCCAACTTTCTGCCGCTGCCAGTGCATGCCTGTGCTCCCCGAGTCGTAGACCTGCATGCGATAGCATCCGACGTTGCGCTTGCCGGTATTGGGATCGCGGGTGATGACGCAGGGAAGAGTGATGAATCGCCCAGCGTCTTTCGGCCAACATTGCAGAATGGGAAACCAGTCGAGGGAAAAATTGTCGCGCCGGATGACTTCTTTGCACGGCCCAGTCGAAACCGTTTTCGGAAAAAACTTGCCCATCTCGGCCAGCATGGGCAGCATTTTGACTTTGTCGAGAAAACCCTGCGGCGACTTCACATCCATGAAGGCGCGAATGCGGTCGGCAACTTGGTCGAGCGAATCGACCTCAAGCGCGAGATTCATGCGGCGCGCCGAGCCGAATTGATTGATGAGAACCTGTTGTCCCGGATGGCCTTTGATGTTCTGAAAAAGCAGCGCCGGACCAGCCTTTTTGCTCACGCGGTCGGTGATCTCTGTGATTTCAAGAATAGGATCGACTTCGCTGCGAATCTTGTTCAGTTCGCCGGCACGCTCGAGCGCGGCCATCCATTGACGAAGATCGTCGTACGCCAAATTTCCTCCGCGAAACGTGATTATACGGTAGGAAAAGCCGCCCAGCGAGACGTACCGTGGCGGGAACTTGCAATGTAATTCTTTTGTAATTTCGTTCCTTTGTCACATTCAGCAACCGCGCGTCTTTCTACGCTGGAAGTGGAGGTCAGCAGAATGGAAATTCATCCCAAGGGAAACCGCGCCCGAGTATTGTTGAGCTCAGTGTTTGGGCCGTATGCGCAAGACGACGAATTTGGCAGCCGTGCGATCAATCCGATGGAGTTGTACCAGAACCAGGTGACGAGGGCGCAGGGCGCGTTCTCGCTGCGCATGTTTCATCGCTCCTGGGGCATTATGCTGATCCAGGCAAATATTTCCGCTCCGTGCACGCTGCTGGATTTTCCCACGCGCGAAGACTTCGCCCGCGAACTGACTGCCAACGAATACGACGTCGTCGGCCTATCCTCGATCATCGTGAACGTCGGCAAGGTGCGCGAAATGTGCCGCATGGTGCGCGAACTTTCGCCGCGATCGGTCATTATAGTGGGTGGCCATGTGGCGGCTGTCCCGGGCCTGGAAACGATGATCGACGCCGATCACATTGTGAAGGGCGAAGGCATTTCGTGGATGCGGCGTTACCTCGGCGAAGACGACCGTGCGCCCATCCGGCATCCGGCCATCGTTTCTGCGCTGGGTTCGCGCATCATGGGGGTAAATCTGCCGGATGGGCCCGGCACAACCGCAGCTACGATCATTCCTTCGGTTGGCTGTCCCATGGGATGCAACTTCTGTACGACGTCAGCTTTCTTTGGAGGCAAAGGCAAGTTCGTCAATTTCTACGAAACCGGCGACGAACTGTTTGACGTGATGTGCCAGGTGGAGGCCGAGTCGGGAGCGCACGCCTTTTTCATGATGGACGAGAATTTCCTGCTTCATCGAACGCGTGCCATGCGCCTGCTGGAACGCATGAAGGCGGCGGACAAAAGTTGGGCGCTTTCGGTGTTCGCCTCCGCCAATGCGATTCGGAAATACAGCATGAAGGAGTTGGTCGAGTTGGGCATTTCCTGGCTATGGATGGGATTGGAGTCGCCGCGATCCAGCTACGCCAAATTGCAAGGCGCTGACACGCGGCAGTTGACCCGCGAGTTGCGCGAACATGGCATCCGCGTGCTGGGGTCGACCATCGTGGGCCTGGAGCACCATACGCGCGACAATATTGTCGGCGAAATCGAGTACGCCATCGCTCATGCCACCGATTTTCATCAATTCATGCTGTACACGCCGGTGCCGGGAACGCCGCTCTATCAAGAGATGTCGGAGCAAGGCCGGTTATTGGATGGCGTCGATCTGGCTGACATTCATGGGCAGTACAAGTTCAACTTCCGGCATGAGGCCATTTCGCAAGACGACTCCAAACGATTTCTCGATTGGGCTTTCTGGCGCGATTTCGAGCGCAACGGGCCTAGCTTGTACCGGATTTGTCAGACCATGCTGCAAGGCTGGAAGCGCTACAAAGATTATCCCGACGCCCGGGTGCGCGAGCGCTTCACCCGCGAAATGGGCAAGCTGGGCAGCGGCTACAACGCCGCTCTGTGAACCATGGAACGAGAATTCAGAAAGATCAATCGCGGAGTCAGCGAGCAGATTCACTTGCTGCGCCGGGAAGTAGAAAAAGAGTTTGGCGTGGCCGCGCGAGTCACCGCACGAGTTCTTGGGCCAGTGCTGCTGTGGACTACGCGGCGTGAAGAGAAGAGGCTCGCCGCGGGCAAAACCTACGAGCCACCGATGATTGTGGAGCGCAGAAACTGGCTGACGGCATCCGCGTAAGCCGCCAGGCGAAGGTTGCAGTAGACACTCCTCAGCCGTCTTTGCGACCTTTGCGGTTAAAAGCTCTTAATCGCGAAGGACGCTAATCATTCGCAAAGGACGCGAAGAAACCCGAATGCATCCTCTCTTGACACACCTTTGACAACCGCGTTTCTGCGACTGTCCCCATTGCTTGCTACACTGCATCTAACGCTTCGAGAGTGGGGCAACTGTGGGGAACAACGCAAAGCGGCGCGTAGTCATTACCGGCCTGGGCGCGGTCAGCCCAAATGGCGTGGGCACGGCTGCGTTCGCAGACGGCGTTCTCCAAGGCCGCAGCGGAGTACGCCGGATCTCGCGCTTCGATCCCGCCGAGATTCCCGTTCAGATTGCCGGCGAAGTTACGGATTTTGACGAACTCGCCTGGGTCGAAAAGCGAGAACGCAAACATGTTTCTCGTGTGCTGCCGCTGGCTCTGGCAGCTTCTTCAGAGGCGTTCGCCAGCGCCGGCATCGACACCGCTTCGCTCTCACTAGAGGAAAAACGCCGCATCGGAATCATTCTCGGCTCCGGCGGGGGCTCGCAGGAATTTACCGAGGAGCAATACCGGCTCTTTTTTCACCAGCAATTCAAACAGATGAGCCTGTTCTGCGTTCCTACGGGAGTGATGGGCACGCTATCGAGCGAATTGAGTGTGCGCTTCGGCCTGCGCGGCGCCAGCCACGTGATTACGACTGGCTGCACCTCCTCGACCGACGCTCTTGGATATTCCTTGCGCCAGATTCAATCTGGCCGTTTAGACATGATCCTGAGCGGCGGCGCCGACGCGCCCATCGCGCTGGGAATCGTCAAAGGGTTCATCCTGATGAAAATTTTGACTGATTCGTGGAATCATTCTCCGCAGCGAGGTTCACGGCCCTTTTCTGTCGATCGCGATGGCTTCGTGCTGGCCGAAGGCGCATGGATGCTGGTGCTCGAAGAATACGAGCACGCGCGGGCACGCGGGGCAAACATCCTCGCCGAAATCGCGGGCTACGGTTCCACTTGCGAGGCGTTTCATCGCGTGCGCCTGCAGGAGTGCGGCGAAGAGCCGGCGCGGGCCATCGGGCTGGCGATGAAAGAAGCGGGAATCTCGCCGCAGAACGTGCACTACGTGAACCTGCATGGCACCTCGACCCAGCTTAACGACCGCATCGAAACGCGCGCACTGAAGCTCGCACTCGGCGAGCACGCGAGGCAGGTTCCGATGTCGGCGTTGAAGTCGCAGATCGGGCATCCCCAAGGCGCTTGTGGGGCCGCTGGCGTGGCCGCGACATTGGTGGCGATGCGGAACGGACAAATCCCTCCGACGATTAATTTGGAAACTCCCGATCCCGACTGCGATCTGGATTATGTTCCCCACGCCGGACGAAAGAAAACCATCGAGCACGCCATTTGTAATTGCATCGCTTTTGGATCGAAGAATTCGGCGCTGGTGCTGAGAAATTGCGACTAGTCGGAAGGAAAGTTTATTTCTTTGCCGCCGCGAAGATCGCGGCCAAGTCCTTTGCATTGTTTGTAGCGTTTTTTCCTTCGTTTTCCTGCTCAGGAAAGTCGATGCCCCAGAAGTTGTTGGTTTGTTCCACTGCTTGAATGCCCGCCTGAATTTCTTTCGGGCTAATCTCTTGCACCCACATGACCTGAAACTGGGCCTTTTTTGCGCCGCGCTGCAGGGTTATGGTCTGTCCCTTTTTAAGGCTGGCGTGCAAGCCGCCGAGGCGCGCCCCGACTGACGTCAGGTCAAAGGTGTGGGCAAGGTAGGTGGTTCCGGCAATGACAACTTTAACCGGCAAAACCATCTTAGTGCGCTTGGTTTTACGCTGCTCCACGCCCATGGTAACTTCCGATTATGGGCGCACAGTTGGACTTATAGAAGATTACCAAGGTCATTCTCTGGCTTTTCTGCCGATTTTCGCCGATTTTTTACCTGCCGATCAGGTGGAGCACCGTGTCTTCCACGTTCGACCAGGCCCGCGAGCGGGGGTCGATCAGGTCAAAATGCCCGGCGGTCGAGATCTCGAGATAATGGACGTCTTCGCCCGCCTGCTTTTTTGTCTGAGCGTAATTCCGGCTGAAAGATGGAGGAACAATATCGTCCGCCGCGCCGTGAATTAACCACTGTACGGTCGAACGCGGAACGGTCAGTTTCATCGGATCGGCTTCGGCGTAATGTTCGGGCACTTCGCTCGGCTTGCCACCCAGGAAATCGGCTACTGCGTCGTTGCTAAGGTGAAGTTGCCAGGCTTGCTGCAGATCGACGACGCCGGCAAGCGAAACAACATTCTTGAGTGAAGACTCGTGGGCCGCCAGGCATAACGCGAGCTGGCCGCCGGCAGAGTGTCCCATCACGATAAGTTTGGTGGGATCAACAGAGTATTGCTTCGTAAGCTGTGGCACAAAGCGGTAGGCGTTGCGAATATCTTGAAATGTCCCCGGCCAGCCCCCACCCGGATTGCCAACGCGCCGGTATTCGATGTTCCAGGTGGCCAGGCCTTTCGCGGTGAGCGCCGCGCATAAGTGTCCGGCATGAGAAAGATCGTAAGCGGCGCGCCAGAACCCGCCGTGAATGTTCATGACAATCGGGAACGGCCCTTTGCCCTTGGGAATACGAATCTCGCCAAACTGATAGCGATCGGTTCCGTAGGGTAGGCGAGCGTCGGCGGGAGGGGGCGCGAGCTGCAGAATGTCGTCAGCCATGAAGACATTGTAAACATGCGGCTTGGCGCTGCGAAGAGGCCGCCAAGGTTGTGACCGCGATCACCGCTCGCTGTGCGGTTTCCAGCTTATAAAAAAGGGTGCAGGAAGTTGGGCAGGTCGCGGAAGAGCCTCGCCACATCAATCCGTGGATCGTGACATTTTCCGTAATGCTCGCGACCTTCATGGAAGTTCTCGACACCACCGTCGTGAACGTTTCCATCCCTCACATTGCCGGAAATCTGGCGGCGACGGTCGAAGAAGGCACCTGGGTGGTCACTTCTTACCTGGTTTCGAACGCCATAGTACTTCCCATCTCCGGCTGGCTGGCAAATTACATCGGCCGCAAGAAACTGCTGCTGACGTGCGTGGCCGGCTTCACCGTCACTTCGTTGTTTTGCGGCCTTGCCACCACCCTCCCGCCTTTGATTTTTTTCCGCGTGCTCCAAGGTCTCACTGGAGGTGGGTTGCAGCCGTTGGCGCAGGCGATTCTGCTCGAAACCTTCCCCCAGAAAAAGCATGGGCAAGCGATGGCCGCCTTCGGCATCGGAATTCTATTTGCGCCAATCCTCGGGCCGACCCTCGGCGGCTGGCTCACTGACAACTACAGCTGGCGATGGATTTTCTACCTCAACCTGCCCGTGGGAATCTTCTCCATGCTAATGATGAACCGCTTCGTTTTCGATCCGCCCTACATCCGGCGCGGTCAGGGGCGAATCGATCTGTGGGGCATTGGCTTTCTGGCTCTCGGATTCGGCACTCTACAGATCGTCTTAGACACAGGACAGCGCAAAGATTGGTTCGGCTCCGACTACATTCGGTTTTTCACCATCGCGTGCATATTTGGACTGGTTGCCATGGTCATTCGTGAGCTGAAGGCGAAAAACCCTGTAGTCGACTTGCGCGCGTTGCTCGATCGTTCGTTTAGCGCCGGTGTTTTTCTGATGAGCTTATTGGGCTTCTCGCTCTATGCCAGCCTGGTGCTGCTGCCGATCTATCTGCAGCTACTGCTGGGGTATCCGGCCTTCAATGCAGGTCTGGCGCTATCCCCGCGCGGCATCGGATCGCTGGCAGTGATGCCGCTGGCCGGTTATCTGACCAGCAAAACGGATCCGCGGCGGCTGATTTTCGTCGGACTCGTCATCGGCGCCGTAACCATGTTCAGTTTTTCCGGGCTCAACCTGAATGCCGGCTATTGGGATATTTTCTGGCCGCAAGTGTTTCAGGGAGTGGCGCTGGCATTTCTGTTTGTGCCCCTGACCGCGGCCAGCATGTCAACCATTCCGAAGGAACAGATGGGGAATGCGACCAGCATCTTTAACCTGATGCGTAACATCGGCGGCAGCTTTGGCATTGCGATTATGACAACATTTCTGACCCGGCGAGGGCAGTTCCACCAGAGCCGCCTCATTGAGAACGTCCGCATGGGGAATGTGCAGACCCAGAACATGTTGCGCGGAACGCAAGCCTGGTTTCAAACCCACGGTTCGGACAGCTACACGGCCTCGCGCAAGGCGCTCGGCGCGCTCTATGGCATGGTGCAGCAGCAGGCATCCATGCTCGCGTTTGTGGAGGCGTTCTGGGTCATGGGCGTCGTATTTCTAGTGATGATGCTATTTGTTCCGCTACTGCGAAATCCTCACCGCGGCCCGTTAGCGGCGCAACGGCGCTCAATCGGCAGAAAAGTCGATGAGAACGCAGACCGTTTGGTTGAGCCTGGGGTCGAGGAGGAGGTCGAGCAGGAAGAAGAAGTCTTGCTGCAGGTGTAGGCCTGAAATGCTCTTGCCCATCTCCCGGAAAATTGAGACGTAGCGCACACTCTACGGGTGATACAGGTCACCGAAGACTTTGCCTAGGTTTTCTATGCTTATCTGTCACTACTTTTTTATGGGAGCTGACCCAATGGCATATGTAATTACCAATACTTGCATTAAAGATGAACTTTGCGCCGACGTTTGCCCGACCGACTGTATCCATCCCAAGAAAGACGAGCCTGCTTTCGAGGAAGAGACACAGCTTTATATTGACCCGAACGGCTGCATCGATTGCGGCGCTTGTGTGCCGGTGTGCACGTCTGACTCGATCTTCGTGGCCGACGATCTGCCGGAAGACAAGAAAGAGTTCATCGAGACGAACGCCAAGTTCTACGCGGCCTGAGGCGGAGTCACGCATCGCTCGACTCAGGTTTAATGGCTTAAGGAACGGGATGCGACGGTGTGAGTTCAACCGCTCGCATCCCTCCACATGTATGCAAACACTTGCGGCGTTACTTTAGTTCCGCGCCTTAGAATCTGCCTATTCTGAGGCATTCCTGCTGGTACGGGAGTTGCTCCTTCTCACAGTGGAGGTTCGCCTGCCGTAGTTCTCCCTCCTTCCGTTCCTCCGGATTCGGAGATAATTGCAATGAAAACGACCCTGATTGTGCTCTTCCTCTTTGTCGCTGCTGCAGCTTTCGGGCAGGCATCCTCGCCATCCATGAGTCCTCTGGAGTTTGGCGATCATTCATCTCACGCCGGAACCTCAGCGCTGGCTACACCCACCCAGATTCTGGGCGGGAATGGCGTTTATATCGAGCACGGCGAAGTGCCGCTGGCGGACATACCCCTGCCGAAGGTTCATGAAACCCCGCTGGGCGATGTGGCCCGTGAGGCGAGAAAAGAACACCTTACCGCCAAGAAGGCCCAGAAGGTCTGGGAAAGCCAGCTGTACACGCCCAGCATCGTGCAGATTTCGCGATAGCTTAACGCATCATGGGCGGAACGCAGGAGGGCTACCGATCTCCCTTCGTTCCTTTTGCCCAAGACGACACTGCCATCCCGCTGCTGACTGTCCTGCCGTTGACTTTCATCTCAGCCAGTTCTATCGTGAGCCTCCGAAGCTGAATGAATATCGTCAAAGCTACAAGCCGTTTCGAGGAATGGCTGGCCAAACACACTCCGCTCGTCCGCGCCGATCTGCGGCTGAAACATCAGCGTATGGCGGAGTCGCCATTTCCTTTTCTGCGGGCGACCTTCTATCGCTGGATGCAAATCTGGCCCGAAATCTGTCCCGCATTAGCAAAAGCGCCGCGTGTCCTCGCCGTAGGGGACTTGCACGTGGAGAATTTCGGTACCTGGCGCGACGTCGAAGGCCGGCTTATCTGGGGAGTCAACGATTTCGACGAGGCTGCAGTTCTGCCCTACGCCGTCGACCTGGTTCGCCTGGTTACAAGCGCAATGCTTGCTAGCGAGGAAGGTCATCTTGCTCTCAAGGCGAAAGATGCCTGCGCCGCTGTTCTCGATGGCTACCGCGAGTCGTTAACGGCAGGCGGACGTCCGTTTGTGTTGGAGGAAGAGCACGCCTGGTTGCGGAAGTTGGCCACCGGGGAGCTCCGCGATCCGGTGCACTTCTGGCGGAAGATGACGGCGTTGCCCAAGCTTCAGTCCCCTGCTCCCGCCAGTACCCGAAACGCCCTCGAGCAGTGGATGCCCGAACAAGGCCTAACCTATCGAACGGTGCGCCGGGTGGCCGGACTGGGAAGCCTGGGACACGTTCGGCTGGTGGCCATCGCAGAATGCCACGGCGGGAAGATCGCACGGGAAGCCAAGGCGCTGGTGCCGTCCTCGGTTTTTTGGGCGCAAGAAAAAAAAGGTCCAGCAGAAATTCTGTATCAGGCGATTATCCGCTCCGCGGTACGCTGTCCAGATCCCTTCGTGCAGTTATGCGGACACTGGATCGTGCGGCGCCTTTCTCCGCACTGTTCCCGCATCGAGCTGACCGTGCTTCCAAAAGACCGGGATGAATTGAAACTGCTGTTTGCGATGGGCTGGGAAACCGCCAATATTCATCTTGGTACGCGGCATGCCGTGAAAGATATTCATCGCCATCTGGCCGGGTTGAGGTCCGGGTTGCTCGCTGCCGCCGCCAAGGAAATGGCGGGGAAGGCGAAAGAGGACTGGCGCGCGTGGAGGAAATGGTGGCGGCGCTGAACGATCCGGGTTTGACCTACATTTGCCGCAGGCAGCCGGACGATAAACGGGGCGGCGACTCAAACCGGGCTGACGCTCCCGCAATCTCGCGCAGCAACACATCCGAGAGCTCATCCAGAATGATCTGAAGAGACTCCGGGTTCTCTTCGAGCGCGCGGCCCAGGCTCTCCCGGTGGACGGACAGTTCACCTAGCTCGCGAATCCCGCAGGTATCGGGTTCCTGAATTACGCGCAGCGGCCCCAGCGTCGGCAAGGGCTGGTTGGGCCGCAAACCAACGTCGGCAAAGGGATAGTCCAGCGTTCCCATAGTCATCCAGTGCGTGACCAGTTCCTGAACATGCGCCGGGGAGCAAGCGCGGTGGACGCCTTCGCGACTGGCCAGCCCGTCCTGCCATTGCAGGATGCGCAACTTGTCCTCCGACAGACTCTCGACCAATAAGAACCAGACCTGTCCCGCCTCCCGCTCTTCTCCGCAGACGCCGCACACCGGGAGGATCAACCGGCCAGGCGCGACTCGGTCGCCGCGGTTACGCTTCACGGCTGTTTACCTCGGGAAAGGTTTCGGTTAGATGGAGAGGAGCGAGAGCGCTCCTTTTTGCCGTTTCGGGGAGAGGAATAGGGACGACGCCGCGGTCGCGTTGAAAGCTGAGAGTCAAGACCGATGCGCAGTCGCTGCACAACCAAAAGTGCTCGATGCGATGCGGAATCTTGCCCTCCGATCGGGCCCGCAGCCGGTTCCGTGGGTCGCCGTCTTCCATCTCAACCAGGAAAAGTTTGCCTTCGCTCAATTTGCGAAAAGGGTTCGGACAAGTCGGATTCGCGCATTTGTGTAACATGGCTGGCTCCGCGAAAAAGTTGCACGGTTCCCGTGGCGATGCGCAGTGCACGTTTTCCGCCAAACGCTTACGAAGGAAGTACGCGCGAAAATGCTTGTGTGGATTGGCCTCGCCAACAAAATTCGACGATCCCTGCCAAACCAATGCCGAATTGCCGAACCCGATTGCCGAAAGATCGTCAATCGACAAAGTCGTGCAGACATCTGAATGCATTTCTCTCGACGAAGTTGCCTCCAATGCCTATCATGTTGTGCATCGAGGAAGACAATGACTGAACCTACCTATGAAGAATTGAAAGCGCGGTTGGCGGATCTGGAGAAGCAGCAGGGAGGACGCCGCACCGGCAGCGTGGAGTTTCGCGTCGGCGCCAAAGGCGGGGTAAGTGTGTATGGCCTGGGCCGGTTCCCGGTGACCTTGTACTACGAGCAATGGCTGCGACTGCTCGACTCAGCCGACAAGCTCCGCGAATTCCTGGAAGAGAACAAGACGCAGCTCAAACTCAAAGGCCAGTGATAGGTCTTGGTGCCCGAGTCCTATCTGTACATGACCACGCGGGGGCGCAAGAGCGGCCAGCCACGCGAGATTGAGATCTGGTTCACCGAGCGAGCGGGGCGGTTTTACGTGATCGCGGAACACATTACGTCAAATTGGGTGCAGAATGTGCGCGCCGAATCCAGAGTACGGGTTCGCGTGGGAGTAAGACAGTTTGCCGCCCAGGCGCGTATCCTGCCTCCCGAAGCGGACCCGGAGCTGGTGCAAACGATCCAGAACCTATCGCGAGAAAAATATGGTTGGGGAGATGGGCTGGTGGTGGAGCTAGTCCCGCAAGAGACTTAACGAGAGCTGGAGCCGCCCGTCAGCCTCCGGCGAAAGCAGGGAAATCGAGCTAACGGCTTCTACCATCCACTCCGCGCCGGCTTCTCTTAGTTCTTCTTCTTGCGCCGTGGTTGGTACTGCGATGACCCTCGCTCCGGCTGCCTTGCCGGCGCGAACGCCCGAAGGGGCATCCTCGACCACGACGCACTCGCTCGGCGGGAACCCGAGCAACGCCGCAGCTTTGAGATAAGGTTCGGGATCAGGCTTGCCTTTCTCCACATCGGTTGCCGTTACAAAACGTGAGGGCAGCGGCAAGGCTGCAGCGCCCAGTCGGGCTTCGGCGAGCCGCCGCGTACCGGAAGTCACGATCGTCCAGCGATCACGAGGCAGCGAGTTGAGCAACTGCCGCACACCGGCAAAGGCAACCACGTCCTCCAGGTCTTCGAGTTCGGCGCGTTCCACCATCGCGTTCTCTTTTTCGTGGGCAGCGTTCGGAAGATACTCGCGAATGGTCGAAATGCTCGGTCGGCCATGCGCCGAACGCACCACTTCTACAGGATCAAAATCGTGTGCCTTTGCCCAGCGCGTCCAGACGCGAGCCACGGCCGGGGTCGAATCGATCAGCACGCCGTCCAGGTCGAACAGAATTGCATCGCAGGCGATCCGGACCATTCCGCTACTTCTTCTTTCCCAGGATTCCCGAAAGTCCTTGCATGAGATTGCCCGCAGGGTTCTGGCCGGCCGACTTGAACTGATTGCTCAACACGCCCTTTACACCGGGCACGAATTGAGGGTTTGAGTTTGTCCCTTGAATGAAGAAAGGAATCGCGGAGTTCTTATTGTTCATTCCCGCCAGTTGAGCCACACCGGTCACTACGCCGCCCGTATCTCTTGGGACGACCTAGCGACGCAAAATGAGACGATCAAAGTCTATCAAAAAGAAAATCCCCATTGCAGTTCCTGCGTGACTTCCGGGTCGGGGACGGGCCTCGGGCCGATTTGCTTTGTTGGCAGCGATTCCGACGACGTAAAGATAATTCAGTTGACTGGAAGCTTGCTCCCAGAGCGGCTCCAGCGTACTGACCGTCTCCGCATAACGTTCATTAAAGAAGTAGCAGAGGCCGAGAAGATAGCGCACCTGGTAGGAGTCCGGCGCGTCGTGAAGCACCGATTCAAACGGCGGGATGGCCTTGGCAAAATCGTTTTGCCGATAATAAACCAAGCCGATATTGAGCCGAATGCCGGAGACTTTCGGAGCCAGATGCTCGGCCTTTCTCAGCATGGCCAGCGCCTGCGGCCAGTTTTTGCGGCGCATGTAAACCACCCCAAGATTGGCGTAAGCTCCCGCAACTTGCGGGTTCAAGGCAATCACGGCGCGGAAGTCATGTTCGGCTTTATCGAGGTCGCCGCTCTTGAGCGCAGCTTCTCCCTGCTCGAAAAGTTGCTGCGGATCAGCGGTTTGCAGGGAGGAAGTGGTCGGCCCAGCCGCGGTGTTGCTGTGGCGAGCCTGCGCGGACAGCCCCCAACCCGTGAAAATCGCCAGATAAATAGCCGCCACCCGCTTAAACACAGCGCTTGACACCGGTATCACTCTCTGCTGTAGTGTCCGGCAACGGTGCGGGGAATTCAAGCGTTGGCCCCGGCCATAAACGCCACCTCGGAATGAAAAGCTCGATGGTCACGATCCGTGATGTTGCCAAGGAGAGTGGTTTTTCCTCCACCACCGTTTCTATCGTTCTCAACAACGCACCCTTGGCCCGTTACATCCCGGACACCACCAAGAAACGGATCGAGCGGGCGGCGAAAAAACTGGGCTATCGTCCCAATCTTTTTGCGCGCTCGCTGCGCAGCCAGCGCAGTCACACGGTTGGAGTGATGGTCTTCGATATGACCGATCCTTACTGCACGCTGGTCTTGCGCGGGATCGAAAACTCGCTCTATCAGGCATCCTATCTTCCCATTCTCACCGACGTGCATAACGAACGTGCCCGCTTCGAGCGTTATCTGGAAATGCTGCTGGACCGCCGGGTCGAGGCATTGATCGTCCTCGCCAACTGGCTTTTCGTGGACATCGACGTTCTCGCCGATCTCGAAAAAAGCAGCATTCCCACGGTAATGATTGGCCGCGAATTGCGGACCGATTCGGTGAGCTCGGTGATGGTCGATAACGAACTCGGCGGCCACATTGCGCTGGAACATCTGTATGCTCTCGGGCATCGCAAAATTGCCTTCATCCGCGGGCCGAAAACTTTGGCCGACAGCGCGCCGCGATGGCGGGGAGTGCGCAGTTTTGCCAAGGAAAGCGGTCTTGAGCTGGATCCGCGATTGATTGTGGCACCTGCCCGAATCCCGCGATCCGATTTCGAGCTTTGAAGCGGGATGCAAGTTGACCGAAGAATTACTCAAGCAGAAACATTCGTTCACTGCCTTAATGGCCTTTGACGACCTCACCGCTTTTGGGGCGATTCGCGCTTTGGCCAAAGCCGGCCTGCGCGTGCCCGAACATTGTTCGGTCACGGGCTTCGACGATGTGGCGGCATCCAGTTTGTACACACCCGCGTTGACCACCATTCGCCAGCCGATGGAAGCCATGGGTGCCATCGCCGCGGGCATCGCGCTCGACGCCATCAATGGAATGCTGGAAAAGCGCGAGATTGCCGCCGCTCACCGCAAGGTCGCTCCCGAATTGGCAGCGCGGGAATCCACCCGCGGTCTTTTGTGACCAAAATCACAAACCCCGGCGAACTCGGACTCTTAGTTTTTCCTTGACTACTAACTAACCCGTACCGCAGTATTGATACGTTTTAATAGGCTGATTTGTTGATGCCGCCGTTGAGCGAGCAACGCAGCGGCAAGCTGGAAGACGAATATCAATAACTGGGGAGGGACGCTGATGAACCCACAGGCTTTCGTTCCCGTAGGTTCGCTCTCACGTTTGTGTGCATGTTTTCTAATCTTGCTTGCCGGGGTGCCTGCGTTCGCGCAAGCTGGCAGAGGCAGCATCAGCGGCACGGTCACCGACCAGGGCGGGGCTGTCATTGCCGGCGCCAAAGTGGTGCTGCTCAACCCCGCGACCGGGGCAACGCAGCAAACTGTGACAAACGCCGCAGGACTCTACAGTTTCATCTCCCTTAATCCTGCTGTCTATCAAGTCACTGTCAGCCACGCCGACTTTGGGACCGTAGTTCAAGACAAGATCATGGTCACCGTCGATCAACTTACAGCGGCCAACGTCACTCTGCGCGTAGGCGCTGTTTCAGAAACGATCAATGTCACGGCAGCGCCCGCTTTGGTCGAGGCCACCAACTCTACTGTGGGCACGCTCATCCCGTCCGAACAGATCGATCGGGTTCCTTTGCTATACCGCAATGTTTACGATCTCGTGCAGTTGAGCGCGGGCGTGATTCCGGTCAATGGTTCGCCAAACTCCAGCAATTCGATGCAGTCGATTCAAAACATTTCGAGCGGGCGGCCCGGGGTCGACGTTTCTGCCGACACCATCAACGGTGCCATCGTCGGATCGGTCTATTACATGCTCGACGGCAGCCCGATCGGAGTTGCGGAAAATAACTCCGCTGCCATTATCCCGGCCATGAATATTCCTGAAGACGGTGTCGACGAGGTCCGCGTCGAGACCCAGAATACGCCGGCGACTTATCAGAGCGGCGCAGCCGGCGTCATCAGCTTAGTCAGTAAATCCGGTACAAATAAAATTCATGGCGATATTTTCGGAGTCTTCCGTCCTAATGTTTTGGCGGCGAACGACTACTTCAATAAGCAAAGTGAGTTGAGCCAAGGTTTACCGAACACACCGCCCTCTTTTTACCGTTATCAGGAGGGCGCCGCGATCGGTGGGCCCATCAAGCGCGACAAGCTGTTCTTCTTCGGCGATTACGAGGACACCCAGCAACAGCAGTTCGAGGGGATCGACACGTTTACCGTCCCGACCAGCGCGGAGAGGACCGGCGATTTTTCCAAGATGGGCTTTACGATCTATAACCCCATGCTGCCCGACGTCGCTTGTCCTCCGGGGACGCCGGGCTTTTGCCGACAGGCGTTTGCGGGAAACGTAATCCCCAGCCCGAATCCCATTGGCCTGTTGTTTCTCTCGAAGATGCCACACTGTAATATCCCAAATCCCGTCACCTGCGATTCAGCGACGACGGACGTTGGTAATAATTTCGGCCTGCCGGGTCTCGATCCGTTCAACGCGCACCGGTTCGATGTTCGCGTCGATTGGAACGCAAGTGAGCGGCAGCGCATCTTCACCCGCTTCTCCTATGACAAGCTGATCTTCTCGACGGCGAATGTTTTCTCCAACGGATTTGATCCCAACTTCGCTCAAAACACGACCAATGGGCGCAACGTTATTGTGGCCGACGACCTGACCCTCAATTCCACCACGGTCTTAAACTTGCGCTATTCCTTTACCCGGCATTATGAAAATCAAGGGAATCCAGCGAACAGCAGCATCAATATCACCTCGCTCGGCTTTCCTGCTTCGCTCGCGGCACAGCAGGTCTTTAACCAACTGCCCTTCATGATCTTGAACGACTACCCCTCACCCGGCAACCAAGTAGGAGGAACCGCCAACTACAACATCTTTCGATATGCGAGCATGAACAGCGATGCTAGTGCCACTATCAATAAGGTGTGGGGCAAGCACCAGATAGCGACTGGCTTCGAGTGGATGAAACGCTATCTCAATGTCGGCCAGCCGCCAGCGCCCGCGGGCGCGTACGGTTTCGACCTCAGCGCGACGGATCAACAAACCTCGCCAGCCTCGGGTGTTCCGGCAGGCGGCAGCGACTTTGCATCGCTCCTCATAGGGATGGGAATGGCGCCAGGCTCCGAAGCCAACACCGGCTACCCGAATTTCACCAAGGATGTCTTCGCAGCCGAGTCCAACCCTTACTACTCGACTTTCATCGAGGATACCTTCCATGCTTCCAGGACGCTGACCATCACCGCAGGCCTTCGCTGGGACATCTTCGCGGGCCGGAATGAGCGCTTCAACCGCCAAGAGTTCTTCAACCCGAACGTGACCAGCACGCTAAGCGGTGTTTCGTTTACCGGCGCGGAAATCTACGTCAACGGCAGCAATCGGTCGCCGTTTAGCACGAATTTCCATAATTTCGGGCCTCGATTGGCTTTCGCATGGCAGCCGATCCCCCGCTTCGTTGTCCGGGCCGGCGCAGGCATCTACTATGGGCCGAGCACGCACAATGTCGGCAGCGCCCTGTTGAATACCGACGGATTCTCCTCACAGACATTTTGGAACGGGACCTGCTTTAACGCGGACGGCAATTCGGTGATCGGATTGAACGGGTCATCATGTACTTCGGCAGGCACTTTCACCGGGCCTTATTCTCTCAGTAACCCCTTTCCCACCGCGCCCGGTACACCGGGAGGAATTGTTCCGGTTTTCACCACGGCGCCCACTGGCGTAGCCAACAACTTCGGAATCACTTTGAGCACCGTGCTCCGCTCCCAGGCCACCCCAACCGTCTACAACTTCAACTTCGCGCTGGAGTACGAACTGCCGCATCAATTCGTGGTGACCGCTGGCTATGTCGGCAGCCGCGGACTTTTTTTGCCTTTTAGCAACGTCGATCTGAATCAGCTGAGTCTGGCCCAGATCCAACACTTCGGGAGCTCGCTGTGCATGATCCCTGCACCGAGCTGCATGGTTCCCAACACTGGGCCAGTGAGTTTGAACCCAAACTTCACTGGACAAGCCACGGTTCCTCTGTGGGCGACCGTCCAGCCCTTCCCGCAATACGGGAACGGCAGCTACGGCACCGGCAACGGCGTCATCTTGAATGGTTACCCCGCCGGCGATTCGGAATACAGTTCCCTGCAGGCCAAGGTGCAAAAAAGACTGACCGGCCATTTCACCACGCTCACCACTTTCACCTGGGGCAAGCTGATGACGGACGATGGGTACCCTCCGCTGGGCTTCGTCGGTTCTCACAATCCCGGCGGACCTCAGGACTGGCGGGATCTGCAGTATGAGCACTCGATCAGTCCGCAGGATGTCAAGTATCAGTTCACCGGGCAGGCGTCTTACGACTTGCCAGTCGGCAAAGGTCAGCGGGTGAATTTGAACGGTTTTTCGAATGCTGTGTTGGGTGGCTGGACCACCAATGCCATCCTCTATCTCAGCACTGGTGTTCCCATCGCATCACCGTCGTCGGGCATAGCCCCCGGCTACTTCAATCAGCGAGCCGATATGATTTGCAATCCGGCGGCTGGGTTTCAGCGTACGGTGAATAACTGGGTCAACAATGCCTGCTTCGCCGTACCGGGCACGGAAAGCGGGGGCGCGGGGAATCCGTTCATCCCCGGTGATGCCCCGGCCTACCTCGCCAACGTTCGCACCCGGGGAGCGCGGGAGCTGGATCTCTCTATTTACAAGGCGTTCGCTATCGGCGAAAGTAAGAGTCTTCGCTTCGACATTTCCTCCTACAACGTGGCGAACTGGACGCAATATGGACAGCCATCCTTCCAGGATCTGACATCGACCGGGGGGCAGCCGTTCGGCCCGATCACCAACAACGTCAACACGCCTCGGCAATTCCAGTTCGGAGCGCGGTTTACTTTCTGACGACCACGGGGCGGGCGCGATCTGTCGGCTTGACGACACCATATTCGCGCGTTCAGCTCGCCTCCCTTAAGGTGCACCACCGCTGGATTAGCTTCCGACCTGCGCGTGTTGTGGCGTGGGCTTCATCGCCGCTAATGCCTGTTCCAGGTCGGCGATCAGATCATCCACATGCTCGATGCCCACAGAAACCCGGATCAGTTGGTCGGTGACACCCATCTTTTCACGATGCTCGGCCGGGATCATCGCGTGAGAGGTGAGCACTGGCATGCTGACGAGTGAGTCCACTCCGCCGAGACTGGGTGCGAGCGTAAACAGGTTCAGCGCTTCACTCAGCTTGCGGGCGTCTTCGCCGCTGCCATCCACCTCGAAACTCAACATTCCGCCGCCGCCGCTCATCTGAGCCATAGCCACAGCTCGTTGGGGATGGCCTTGCAGAAACGGATAATGCACGCTGCGGACCTTCGGATGCCGAGCCAGGAATTCCGCCACCTGCAACGCGTTCTCGTTCTGCCGCTGCACACGGACCGCAAGGGTTTTGATTCCCCGTAAAAGCAGATATGCCGCGTGAGGATCCATTGCGCCGCCAAGCGTGGTCCGCGTCGAGTGAATCTTCTCGATCAACTCGCTGCGCCCCGCAACCACGCCGCAAATCACATCGTGATGTCCGGCAAAATATTTCGTCCCCGAATGCATCACCAAATCGATGCCGAACTCCGCCGGACGGCAGTTGACCGGCGTGGCGAAAGTGCTATCGATCATAGTCAGGAGATTGTGCTTCTTTGCGATCGCGACCACGCGCCGTAGGTCGACCACTCGCAACGTCGGATTGGTCGGCGATTCCAGATAAAGTAGCTTTGTGTTGGGACGAATCGCCCGCTCGTGCTGCTCGTATTCGGTGGTGTCGACGAATGTCGTCTCAACCCCAAACTTCGGCAGCCATTGCCCGAGGAATTTCGTCGCCCCGCCATAGATGTCGCGCTGCGCCACCACGTGATCGCCCGCCTTCAGCAGCGCGAGAATTGAGGTGGTAATCGCGTTCATGCCGGAAGAAAAGAGCAACGCGCGGTCGGTGCCTTCGAGTTCGGCAATCGCGTCTTCCGCGACCGTACAAGTTGGATTTCCGTAGCGCGTGTAAAACATGTCGGTCGGCGTAACGCGCAGCTGTTCTTCGTTGTCGGCGACTTCGAACGTGGAAGTCTGATAGATGGGCGTGGCCAGGGGCGCGTTTTTCTTGCTCAGGTCCGTCCCACCGCGCACGGCCTGGGTTTCGAGGCGACGTTTGGATTTCAAAGGATGCTCCTGCTTTCTGCTTTAGCCTATCGCTCAAGCGTCGCGCGGGCAAGCGCGCGTTTTATAATCAGATCACCGCAATGGCCAACAGAACAGAGAGCAAACGTCAAGCCGCGCCGCAATCCGCCCCAAAGCAGTCGAGGCAGCACATTCCTTGGAGCACGATTCCGCTGGAAGATCTCAATCCGCTGCTGCAACGCCAGTTTCTGGTCGGGCAAAATGTCATGCTAGCGCGAGTGCTGCTGAAGAAGGGCTGCATCGTGCCCGAGCACAGTCACGAAAATGAACAGATTACTTACATTCTCGAGGGCGCGCTGAAGTTCTGGATTGATGGCAAAGAAATTGTCGTGAAGGCCGGCGAAGTTCTGACTATTCCGCCGCACATGCCACACAAGGCGGAGGCGCTCGAAGATACGGTCGATCTCGATGTCTTTCATCCTCCGCGCGCCGATTGGATCGAGAAAACCGACCAATATCTTCGTGGGCAGAAGTAGTCGGCGGATCGAAACCATTCATGGCTCGAGTAAAACGCACAGCTTCCGCGCCTGGAACGTTTGCCATCACGCTGCCGGCAACTTCCGCCAATCTTGGGCCGGCGTTTGACGCGGCGGCTCTGGCGCTGTCACTTTTCCTTACCGTAAAAGCGGAACTGGCGGACAAATTCTCCATTGAAGCTAGTGGAGTCGATGCCCCGATTTGCGACCGTATCGAGAATCATCTCATTCTCACAACCTACAGTGAGACTCTGCAGCGCGAACGGCGACCGGCCCTTCCATTAGCTCTTCACATCAATAACGAAATTCCTATCGGAAAGGGCTGCGGCTCATCGGCCTCGGCTCGGCTGGCCGGAATCGCGCTGGCCAATCACTACGGACGACTACGTTGGAGCGATACTCGCATTCTCGCCGAAGCTGCCTGCCGCGAAGGCCATCTCGATAACGTTGCCGCGTGTTGGATGGGCGGTCTCGCGGTCGGACGCGCCGAGCATGACCAGGTTCACGTGGCGCGCATCGTCCCGAAAGGGAAGTGGCCGCTGTTGCTCGCGGTTTCTGATAAAGCGCTTCCCACCGAGCACGCCCGCAGCGTCCTGCCGAAAAAATACTCCCGCGCGGACGCCGTCGCCAACATTCAGAATTCGATGCTTCTGCTCGCTGCATTTTCCCAGGGCCGCCACGATCTTTTGGCCGCCGCGCTCGACGATCGCATCCATCAGCCGCAGCGATCGAAGTTGTGTCCGCTGCTGCCAGCGTTACAGGAGCTATCAGGAACGGACGGCATTCTGGGAGTCGTATTGAGCGGAGCCGGACCTTCGGTGTTGATGTTTGTTGACCCAAGAGCCAGCGCGCAGAACGTAAAACAGCGGCGTCCGCGCCCATCTGCGAGCTCGCGGCCTGGTCGCTACACTTCTCGACACGAAAATAACGCCGCGCGGAGCATCGCAAAGCTCGCGGTGGCCCCGCTGACTTGAGAACTTCACGTGGAGGAGTTTTAAGAACTGGGGAGTTGGGTGATGGCAGGGGATGGAAATTGCAGCTAGCGGCGTAGTCGGACCCGGTGCGGGCCGCCGTTGAACGCCTGCTCGGAAACCATGATGCTGAACAGGTATTCTTCGAAGGTGAGCCCGGGATCGTCGGCAAACCGTTCCGGATACGAATGCAGCGCCAGCAGAAAGTTGTTGATCTCGCGCTGCGCATCGGCTTCGGCACAAGTGTCCGAGAAGCCTACGGTAATGGAACCATATCGCTTCATTGCCATTCGTTTTTCTCCCTGTTTCACAAAGGCCATAGCTGGATTTTGGGTCGGTTAGTCACCGGCCATCTGCTTCAGAGAGGGGAGTCCTGACGATATTCGGCACCAGGAAAGCTGTAAATGGCACTCTCGTGCTACAGGGTTTAGGGGATGGAAGCGCGGGATTTCCTGCAGGAAGCGCGAATTGCGCGCCCGGCCCATGATTCGGGGCTGGCCTGCTCCATCACAGGCCTCTCCCAGAGCGTCTTCAATTTGGCAAGCAGAAAAAATGAAAGATGGGCCAGGTCCACCGCGGTTCGATCTACTTGGTTCGGCTGGAAGATTGTTCGAGTTGCCTGATTTTGGCCATGTTCGCGGCAATGCGCTCCGTATCCTTGCGCTTCCCTGAACGATTGCGCCGCTTCGGCTTTGTAGTGTAGTGGTTTTTCGCCATTCCTGATCCCTTCGTTGATTGGTTGAGTGCTGCTGAAGAACAACTGCACTGTAAGATTATCAGAATAATCGGGAAAGAACGATGTGCATGGCTCGTGGGGTAGAATTTCCGCTGACAGCGAGCATCCCATCGGCCGATTGTTCGCAGAAAATTCAGTCGAATACATTCGCAAAAAACGGAGGACTCGTTGTGATCCGAGAGCGCACCCTTAAGGTTCTCCTGGTTTTATCGGGATTAGCTTGCTTGGCCGGCGTTTACCCGCTCACAGGCGCGCTTCGGGACGGCGTGGCAACGACGATCAACCGGCAGGACCAGATGATCCTCGGTATTTATATCTGTCTCGGCGTCTTCCTGCTGATCGCCGCCCTAAACCCGCGCCGGCATCGCAGCCTCATCCTGTTCGCGGGCTGGTCCACGCTGGCTCATGACGGCGTCATGATTGCGCAGGGTGTCATATACCACGATCTACGCAATGATGTGGTCGGCTTCGCTATTATCGCCGTCATCGGTCTTGCGCTCATCGTCTTGGCTCCCACAAAGCAGGAGACGGCATCGGCGGGCGCTTGATGCGCTGAGCTCGAACCGCCTCGACTCTGGATTAATCAGAAGGCCGGGTCGCCTTTGGGATGGTCGCTTCGCGAAAAAGGAACGGGAGATCGGGGCGGCGCAGGTGGCGGGGCGCCGAGAACATCTCTTTTGCCCAGGCTGAGGATTTTTTGAGCAAGGAAAATCGGCAGACGGCCGTCGATAAGTATTACGAAGAACATCCCGAAAAACGTCCGCAGCCGCAAGTCGCAAAGCGCGGGCCGAACAAGGGCCAGGTGAGGACTTACAAAGTTTTTGATCCGGAGACTCGGCACCTGGACGGTCGTTCCGAAGATGAAGTGAATCATTGTCTGAGCTTTGGATGCTGTGCAACGAAATCGGCTAGGTCTTTTTCTGAATTCAATTTTTGCATCGCAACCCACACGTGGGGATTGGGCAGCAATCCGTTTTCCGGGACCTTGAAGATTGTGCATGTAGACGGCACGCCACACTGAGCCAGTGACGGTATCCAGCAAATATGTGTCCCCTCCCGGAGTGTTTGTAGCGGCAGGCACGGTGACGATTTGAAAACGACCAACGTCACTCTTTGGTGCGTTCTGAGAGTGCGCCAAGGCGCAGAGGAGGATGCAAAGGACAATCAGTCTCTTCATGGCCCGACACGTTACCTCTTGACCTTCCTCCGCGCAATAGCACTTTCTGTCCACGAATAAATGCCGAACACTCAGCCCAAACCGAAAATGCCGAGCGGGCCTCCCCCGCCGCAAGGGGTTGTCTCCGGAGGCGGCTCCGCAGGTTCACACAACCGGATTGCCCGAGCAGCCGGTCAGTTCGCAGCCGCAGCAGAATTTGTATTTCAATACGCGCTACGGCTCGCCCTGGGTGCCAACGCGCGGCATGGCGGACATCGCCTTCCCTAATCTGCAGTCGCAGATCAGCGGGCTTCGCACTCGCATCGTCCCGAAAGTGACTTCGCCAGGCAGCAGCAAACCTGTTTCGGTCGGCATTCCCTTCAACGTCCTGACGGTGAGCGCGGCCCAGTCGCCGATCGCGGTGCAGAACAAGACGGTCAGCGAAATCACCGTCACCTTCACTCGCTACTCGAACGATCCCAACTTCGATCATGTCAACATCTGGGTCAAGGGCTACAATGGCAACCCCAACTGGGTCGAGTACGCGAATGCGACGAACTCTCCGGCAAACTTCACTCTCGAATCAAACGGGGAAACCATCAACATCGCCGTACAGGCGGCGTCGGCTGCGAACCAGGTCAGCGCCTTGCCACAAAGTTGCCCCATCGTTTCGGCAACTTTGAGTGGAGTGGTCACCAATCCTCCAGCTCCGACGGTCACGCAGAACCTGACCGCGACCCCGCTTGGCTATCAATTTACCTTCGACCAGATCGTGCTCCTGGCTGGCACCGAAGATGTGATGAAGTGTTACAAGGTCTATCGCAATTCCTCAAACAGCTTCAGCGGCGCCACAGTCATTCAAACCATCCCGGATGACGGCAAAAATGACGGCGCTCCCATCACCGTGCAGAGCGCACCGGTGGCGGTCACACCTACTACTACTGGGTCACGAGCGTTAACACGATTGGGCTTGAATCGATGGCGACGGCGGCTCAGGCCTCGGCTCTCACCGCGGGCCTGGTGGACAGCCGCAGCACCTCCCCGCTCAACGTGCAGGGCATTACCACAAGCTCCGGCGCGATTCTCACCCAGTCGGGAACTTCAAAGGGGATCGACGTTGCCGCTTTCACCGTGCAGTACGGAACCAACATTGGGCAGATTTCTTACAACTCCGGCTCCGTGACGCCGGCGAGCTACGGGCAATACACCGTTTATTTCAGCGATCCGGACTATGCCGGCGGAACGGTGACCTTTATGGCCACGGCAACAGCGTACCTGGGCGCCGCGGCCGATGGCGACGTGATCATCCCGTCCAGTACGGACAAGAGATATAACCTTCTCTTTGCCGCCACATTTGGGTTTCTGCCGGAGACGGGCCCGTTGGCGGGCGTATCGGATATTTATCTAAAAGCTCTCGATGGCAAGAGAACCGCCATCAAGCCCGTCGAATTTCCGAATCTACTCAACCAGAAATACTACTATCCTCTCCGCGCAACCTTTCATGAGCTGGACACTTTTAGAAACAGCTGGTCCATCGATTCGAAGCTGTTTTTCATGGATGAAACATCATCCTTCGATCTGATCGAGTATTGGAATCTGCGGGCCTTGGGATGGCATATCGAGCCATTGCCTGCCAGCTTGGCACCTGACCTCATTGACTACTGCAACGAGTTCATAAAGTCGGTATATCGGCCTTTCCCGCCTCCATCGAATGCCTATAACCATGCGAGCATGCTCTGCGCCAAGTCTCAATTGGTTGAGAAGCTACAGGAGTTCATGGGGAAACTGACGTGGGTTCCTGGGACACACGCGACGCTCGATCCTCACGTGGCTCGAATATGGGAAGAGTGGGGCCGCAGTGCAAACCAGGCTGAGCCGCAGACAATTGAACACGCGGAAACAACGGTCGATGCTCATGTTATAGGGGAGGGACTGCATCTGAGGACACAGCCGCATGATTTCGCCAAAGATGACCGTTTCTGTTCCCGAATGGCCGCTTGCGCTAACGTTTTGAAGTCATTTTCAGGCGAGACGCCAATCATTCCGTGGAAGAGCGATGTAGCCGCCACGCTCACGCGGGAATTCGGGGAAAAGAAAACGTGGATATCAAGAGAAGGAATAGTGGTGGTAGCAGGTGAACATACTTTCACCAGCTTCCTTCGGGTTCCGAGCCCAATCAATATTTTCTCTTCGATGGCTGAATCGTTAGGATACAAACTTTCTTTGTCGCCTGCTGGCCGCACATGCCAGCAGATCATCGCCGCCGTCGGCGGGATCAAGTTCATAGGAATTGTGGCAAGGTCGCCCGATTTGCTTAAATTTCTTGACCGCCTTGCGCACGATGATCTGGAAGTTGAAATTGAGGATGAGGAAGGAACGACTCGAAAGCGCGTTCACAAAGATTTTGCCTTGCTCCCTCAAGTTACCGAGATACTGGAAAGAGTGAACGTCGGCGTCCTGCGACAAGCAGCGGACACCTGAATGCACTTATTCGGGACAACGTTCTGAAGCTGGGGATGGCTCTGAGATGCTCGGAATGTTTGCATACCAGCTGGTTCAGCCTGGAAAGCTTGGCACCCAAAATGTCATGCCCACATTGCCTTGCGAAGTTTCGGTTCCCGTCCGGTACACCGCCAAAAAGAAACGATTGGGCCTACAGGGTAATCGTGTCCGTTCACTACCGGGCATCTTGCTGGAGGGGCGTATTGCGTAGCGACGGCTTTGAATTTCTTGAGCGAGAACGTTGCTAGGGAGTCGAATTGGGTGCCGAGTTTTACCATGCGTGACGCGGCAGGTAAGGAATTCGAAGTGGATTTCGGGATGCTTGCTGCTCCTGGCAAATTCAGTCACACATCCTCGCCCCATTTGATAATCGGCGAATGCAAATCCTTTAACCGGTTTGAGCAGAGGGATTTCGCGAGAGCCGAACAGGCCGCCAATCTATTCCCAGGCGCCATACTCTGTTTTTGCAGTTTCAATGACAGCCTCGACAAGAACGAGATTAGGGGGCTGACGAAACTTGCTAAGCAGGGCAGAAAGAGAATGGACGTGGGAAAGCAAACGAATCCGGTTCTAATTCTCACCGCCCGCGAGCTATTCGCTGAATTCAGCATGACCGATTTCTATTCGGCGTATGGGGATAAGGCCGAATACGCGCGTCATGTGTACATGCGGGATGACATGCAAGAACTATGTGAGTTTACACAGCAACTCTACTTGGGAATGCCGTCGTACCATGAAGAGCTTCAGGAAAGGCACAGGAAGAAAGCTGCACGGTTAGCATCACAATCCCAGGCGACTGACACCAATTGAATTGTCGGCGCCTGCCCCCGACAGCTACGGTTTAGTCGGCGAGTCTCAACTTGCTCGCTGATCAACGCCCAACCGTCCGTCATCGCCCTGCGACATTGCTCCACGACACGCTGGGATATGTCCAAAATATCCGTTCCCTCGAATACTGCGGTTACACTTTGGGCAAGGTCTAACCACGAGCGCCTGTTTCTGCGAAGACGACACTGGGCAGGTTCCCAGTGTCGTCACTGTTTCAAGACCGTACTCATCAATGAGCCATTTCGCCATGGCTGGGTCCATAAGGCCCGGTGCCCCAGGTGCCGCGAGCGTTCTTTACGAGCTCACCTGGGGTAAAGGAGTAACGCCGACACCGGCACCCCAATCCTGAAACAACCTAAAATCGAGCACGCGAAGTTGCAAATACAATCTGCCTCTGGCAACAACTACTCCCCCTCCCCGGTTGACCACTTTCTCCCCACGGCCTAACATAGCGCCGACGGACTCTGCCATGATTGGCCAGACAGTTTCCCACTACCGGATCCTGGGAAAACTCGGTGGCGGAGGCATGGGCATTGTCTATGAGGCCGAGGACCTGCGCCTGGGCCGCCACGTCGCCCTCAAATTCGTCCCTGACAATCTGGCCGGCGACTCCAAATCTCTGGAGCGCTTTACCCGCGAGGCGCGGGCTGCGTCGCGGCTGAACCATCCCAATATCTGCACCATCCACGACATCGAGGACAACAACGGCCATCCCTTCATCGTGATGGAGAAGCTTGAAGGCGAAAGCCTGAAGCAGCGCCTGCGCGGCAATGCGCTGGAGATCGAGCCGCTGCTGGACATCGCCGTGCAGGTCGCCGAAGCGATGGAGGCGCTGCACGCTAAGGGGATCATCCATCGCGACATCAAGCCGGCCAACATTTTTATTACCGAAAGCGGTCAGGTGAAAGTGCTGGATTTTGGCCTGGCCAAGCTGTCGCGCGACGGGATGGCGGTCACCGACGAGACGCCTTACGAAGATTCTCTGACCGCGATGGGCGTAGTGCCCGGCACCGCAGTTTACATGGCGCCCGAACAGGCGCGCGGCGAAGACCTCGACGCCCGCACCGATATTTTTTCTTTTGGCGTGGTGCTCTATGAAATGGCCACCGGCAAAAAGCCGTTTCGCGGCACCAATGTCGTCACCACGCTTGATGCCATGCTGCACCAGAAGCCGGCGCCACCGCGATCTTTGAACGCCACGCTGCCGCCGGAACTGGAAGGCATTATCGGCAAGGCGATGCAGAAAGACCGCGCGCAACGCTACCAAAATGCGGCCCAGATCAAGCTGGATTTGCAACGCTTGCGGCGGCAAACCGAGTCCGGGCCGGTCAAATCGGTTTCGCGGCAAGCGGCGCTGCGCGTCGTGACCGACACCTTCGGCGGGCCGAGTCCGTGGGTGAAGTATCTGTTGATCGCCATTGCCGGGCTTTTGATCGCCGTGCTGTCGGCGTTCGGAGCATGGTGGTGGAAGCATCGTGCGACTGCGGGTGGGCCTGCGACGACTGCGATTGCCGTGCTGCCGCTGCAGAACGTCAACGGCGATTTCAGCGTCGATTATCTGCGCTTTGCCTTGCCCGATGAAATCTCCAACCTGCTGATGGACACGCGCTCGCTCGATGTGCGGCCTTCGTCAATTACGCAGAAATACGTCAATAACGATCTCGATCCAAAGAAAGTCGGGCACGAACTGCATGTGGGCACTGTGCTCACCGGCCATTTCCTCAAACAGGGCGATCGTTTGCTGGTCACGCTCGAAGCCACGGAAGTGAAGAACGATCGCCTGCTGTGGCAGGCGAGCTTCACCATCGACAGCCAGGATTCAATCGGACTGCAGAGCTTGCTGGCGAGCAAGATTCGGCAAGGGCTGTTGCCGGCGCTCGGCGTCACCAACAACGCGACGAGCACCAGCACGCAGCCGACAAAACAGGAAGCGTACGATCTTTATCTCCACAGTCTGGCGCTTTCGCACGACTCTGGTCCCAACAAAGACGCCATCGACGTGCTTGAGCAGGTGGTGAAGATGGATGCCGGCTATGCGCCCGCGTGGGAGGAACTGTGCCAGCGCTATTACCTCTATTCGACGTATTCGAGCGGCGGCGAAGAGGCATTCCAGAAGTCGAATACGGCATGCGAGAAGGCGCTGGAGCTCGATCCCAATCGCCTGGCTGCGGCTGGGCGGCTTATTACCAACCGCGTGGAGCGTGGTGAACTCGGCAAGGCGTACGAACAGGCGACGGCACTGGTTAAGCGTCGCGCGGAAAGCGGGCAGGCGCACTTCACCCTGAGTTATGTTCAGCGTTATGCCGGAATGCTTGAGGAAGCGGCACGCGAGTGCGATACCGCGTTGTCGCTCGATGCCGGCGATTACACCTTCCGTTCCTGCGCCTACGTCTTCATGGAGCTGGGACGGGAGCAGCGGGCGCACGATTATCTGCAGTTGGACGCGGGCTCGGAGTGGGCAAATTACGTTATGCCGCAGTTGTTGCTGCGCGAAGGCAAAGTGGCCGAGGCGCGGGAGGCGTCGAAGCGCATGTCCGCTGCGCCTCACTACCACCGCGATCTGGTGCAGGCGTGTCTGCTGGGCCCGGCTTCGGAGCTGGACCAGATCGCGCATGAAGATGAAACCAGCTTGCCGTCCGACCCCGATCCTGAGCTTTCCTATTATCAAGGCGCGATCCTGGCCTATTGCGGCAAGAAGGAAGCGGCGCTGCACATGCTCAAGACGGCGGTCGAGACCAACTACTGCGCCTATTCCAATCTGCTTTCCGATCCGCTGCTGGCAAAACTGCGCAGCGATCCCAAATTCGACGAAGTTTTGACCGCAGCCCACGAGTGCCAGGAAAGTGTCGTGGGCAATCCGCCGCCGCGATAAATCGGATAGGATTGTTAGGTTAAGTTCTGACCAGGAAAAACTTTGCTTCCCACCCCGTCGAACCACAATCTCTTACCTATGCAAGAAAAAAGCCGTGAACCTGAGGCCCTGCGGCCGGTAACGCGACTCATGCGATTCACACTGACCCTTTTTCTGGTTTTTCTTCTCTGCGCTTCCATCACACCGGATGCGCCGCAGCCCGCCAATCCCGTTGAACCGTTGCCTGCCGACACTGGCAGCGCCGGACTGCAAGAGATGCTCCTGCGGCTGAGTACGACTGCGCGACTGATGCAGACTGTTGCGCATCCCGATGACGAAGACGGCGGCGTTTTGACGCTGGAATCGCGTGGCAAGGGTGATGCGGTCCTGCTCTTGACGCTGAATCGGGGCGAAGGCGGACAGAACAAGCTGGGAAGCAACCTTTTTGATGTGCTCGGCGTTCTGCGCACTTTGGAACTCACCGCGGCCGACCGCTATTACGGAGTGGAAGAAAGATTCACTCGCGTGGCGGATTTTGGCTACTCCAAGAGCCCGGACGAGACCTTTCAGAAATGGCAAGGGCACGATATCGCGTTGGGTGATATGGTGCGAGTGATTCGGACGTTTCAGCCGCAGGTTCTCGTCGCCCGTTTCAGCGGCACCAGTCGCGACGGTCACGGTCACCATCAGGCTTCGTCGATCCTGACGCAGGAAGCGTTTCATGCGGCCGCGGATCCGAATCGTTTTCCGGGACAAATAAAAGAAGGATTGCAGCCGTGGCAGCCGAAGAAGTTTTACATCGGTAATGTTTGCGGATTTGGAGCGACGAGTTGTCTCGAAGGAAATTACACGGTAAAGCTCAACACCGGGGCGTTTAATCAGACGTTGGGGATGTCGTACGCGCAGTTCGCCATGCAGGGTTTGCGGCACCAGCTTTCGCAGGGCGCAGGAGACTGGTCGATCGAGCCAGGAGATCGTTTTGCCTTCTACAAGCTAGTGGAATCGGTTGTGCCCAAGACGACCGACGAAACGGGCCACGAGAAGGACTTTTTCGACGGGATCGACACGACATTGCCCGGTTTGGCGATGCAGATCGGACGAGATGCGATTCGCGCCCCGTTTCTGCGCCCCGCATTGGTCGAGATTCAAACTCACGTGAACGAAGCCAAAGCGGCCGCCGACCGCGACCCTGCCGGTGCGATTGCGCCACTGGCCGCCGGCCTCCAAACGACAGAACATACGATCGAACTGATCAAGACGAGTCCGATCACTCAGGCCTCGAAGAACGAGGTGCTCACGATTCTCAATTCGAAGAGAGATCAGTTCGAGCAAGCCCTCAACCTGGCTGCCGGAGTTACGCTGCGAGTTACGGCGGATGTGCCAACTGGTGCGAGCGCGGAAGACGCATTTATGGCGGTTCCCGGGCAGAGTTTTGACGTTGTCGCGCGGTTTGGGAGCAAAGCGAAAGTTGATTTGAAGCAGATTGATCTGGATCTGCCTGCAGGGTGGAAGAGCAAGCGCGTTTCCGGCGAGAGCGCGAATGCAACTTTCAAGATTACGCTGCCGCCGGATGCGAAATATACGCGCCCCTACTGGCATCGCGACGATCCCGAACGCGATGCGATCAATACGATTGATGACCCGCAATACCTGACGCTTCCGTTTCCGCCGCCTCCAGTGCGGGCGCACGCAGTCTATTCCGTTAGCGGAGGCGAAGTTAGTGCAGACGCAATTGCGGTGGTCAAATATAAGGGCCCGGACGGGCGCGAACTGGAGCGTCCAGTCGCTGTCGCGCCGGCATTTTCCGTTTTGCTCGAACCGGGCCAGCAGGTAATCCCAACCGAAGGCGACGCAGCCTGCGAAGTGAGGGTTGGAGTTATCAGTCAGCTTGAAGGAAGCGGTCAGGGAAAACTGCATCTGGAAGTGCCAGTAGGATGGCGGGTCGAACCTGCCGAAGTTTCACTGCAGTTCGACCACTTTGGACAGAAACTCGACTCGAAATTTCAAGTGTTCCATGCAAATTTGCAGGAGTCGCGCACCCAGATTCGCGCCGTATTCGAATCGAGCGGCAAGAAATTCAGCGAAGGTTACACCGTGGTCACACGCGAGGACCTGGATACTTTTTATTACTATCAGCCGGCGGCTGCCAGCACGTCAGCATCGTGGACGTGAAAATTCCGAAGAACTTGAAAATCGGCTACATTCCCGGCGCGGGCGATGACATCCCCTCCGTCCTCGATCAGATCGGTATGGATGTAAAGATTATTCCCGCTGAAAAGCTGGCCAGCGAAGATTTGAGCCAGTACGGCACCCTCGTATTAGGCATTCGGGCCTACGACACGCAGAAAGATGTTGCCGCGAATAACAAGAAACTGCTCGATTACGTTTCTGCTGGAGGCACGCTCGTGGTGCAGTACAACACTGGCCCGGGTGATTTCAATCAGGGCAATTTCACACCATATCCTGCGGAACTGAGCCGCGCGCGCGTTTCCGTCGAGGAGGCGCCGGTGCAGATTCTTGCTCCCGATGACAGCGTCTTCCATTATCCGAATGAGATCACGCAGCGCGATTTTGACGGATGGGTGCAGGAGCGCGGCTTGTATTTCATGGACAAATGGGACGACCACTATAAACCGCTGCTCGCCTGTCACGATCCCGGTGAGCCCGACCAGAAGGGCGGCTTGCTGCGCGCGAGCTATGGCAAGGGAACGTATATTTACACCGGCTATGCTTTCTTTCGCCAGTTGCCTGCGGGCGTTCCCGGCGCCATCCGGTTGTATGTGAATCTGTTGAGCGCTGGGAAACAGTAAGCCTCAATGCAGTCTGCCCCTCAATCCGCGCCCCAACTGGTTCGAGGAATAACGCTGGGGAGCGCAACCGCCCTCAACATGATCGAGATGATCGGCGTGGGGCCGTTCATTACTATTCCGCTGGTGATCGGGGCGATGGGCGGGCCACAAGCCATCCTGGGCTGGATCCTCGGCGCGCTTTTCGCCATGTGTGACGGGCTGGTGTGGGCTGAACTCGGCGCAGCCATGCCACGCTCCGGCGGATCGTATCGCTACTTGAGGGAAATTTATGGCGCCGACCGCTGGGGCAAGCTGTTTTCATTTTTATTTATCTGGCAGCTTTCCTTCAGCGCACCTATGTCGATTGCGACCGGCGCTCTCGGCATGGCTGGCTATGCGGCCTATTTCTGGCCTGCGCTCGATCATCAATATGCGGCTCACAACTGGAGCCTCCAAATTCCGCTCCTTGGTTCCCTGCAGTTGCGCTGGCTGGTGGCTGGTGGGACGTTCGTCGCGATTGGCGTAGTGCTGCTGACAGTCATTCTTCTTTACCGCAACATCACAAAAATTGCCTGGCTCTCCAAAGTGCTCTGGATCGGCTCCGTAGGCACGATCGTCTGGATCATCGTTGCCGGTTTTACACATTTTGATTCTGCGCGGGCATTCAGCTTTCCGCCCGGCGTATTTACTCTATCGCGCCACTTTTTTCTGACTCTGGGCCCTGGGATGCTGCTCGCCACCTACACATACTGGGGCTATTACAACGTGTGTTTCCTGGGGGATGAAGTTAAAGACCCTGCCCGCACCATTCCTCGCGCGCTGCTGCTATCCATTTTGCTGATTGCCTGTCTATATCTGCTGATGAACGTCAGCATCCTGGGTGTGGTTCCATGGCAGGAAATCACCGCCTCCGGGCAGTCGAACAGCGGGCTGTATTTGGCTTCCACGTTTATGCGCCGCGTCTACGGGCCATGGGCCGCGACCCTGATCACCGTCTTCGTAATGTGGACCGCTTTCGCTTCGGTGTTTTCGGTGTTGCTGAGCTATTCCCGCGTTCCGTACGCGGCTGCGCTCGACGGAAATTATTTTCGCGCCTTCGCCCGCGTTCATCCGCAATATCGATTTCCTTATGTATCGCTGCTCAGCATGGGTGCGGTTGCGGCCTTGCTGTGCTTTCTTTCTTTGGTCGATGTGATCGCTGCGTTGGTAGTCATTCGCATCACGCTGCAGTTTCTGGTGCAGGCTGTTGGTTTGATTATCTTGCGCATCCGCCGTCCGGATTTGCCTCGGCCGTTTCGCATGTGGCTTTACCCGCTGCCGGCGCTTATTGCGATTACCGGTTTCGTATTCATTCTGATCTCTCGTTCGAATTCACTCACACAGATTCGCTATGCGGCGGTGATCCTAATCAGCGGTGCGCTGATTTATTTGGGGCGGGCGTGGCGGCATCGTGAATGGCCCTTTCGGCAGCGGGTTGGCGAGGTGCAAGTTGCCGGATCGTGACAGCCTCCAAATTAAGCCGGGCGTCTAACATGGCACACATAGCAGGCACACCTGTGACAGCTCCCATTGCCAGACGACCGGCGTCTTCGCCCTGGGCTCCCTTGCAGGAGCCGCTGTTCCGCTCGCTGTGGGTCGCCTCCGTCATTTCTTACGTCGGGACCTGGATGCAGAATGTGGGCGCGGGCTGGCTCATGACTCAGTTGACGATGTCGCCGCTGATGGTGAGCCTGGTGCAGGCGGCCTCGACCCTCCCGGTTTTTCTCGTGATTCTTCCCGCCGGGGCTCTCGCAGACATGGTCGACCGGCGGCGCTTCCTGTTGATCACGCAAGCGTGGATGGTCGTGGCCGCGGGTGCGCTCGGCATTTTGAGTTTGCTCGGATCGGTTACGCCGTGGACGTTGCTCTTGCTCACCTTCATCCTCGGCCTCGGCGCGGTGATGAACGATCCCGCGTGGCAGGCGATCACGCCTGAGGTCGTCTCTTCCCAACAACATGCCTCTGCGGTTGCGTTGAATTCTGTCGGCTACAACGTGGCGAGAGCGGTCGGGCCGGCGCTGGGCGGAGCCGTGATCGCAGCCGCCGGATCGAGTTTCGCATTCCTGCTCAATGCAGCGTCATTTTTCGGAGTAATTTTCTTTCTCTACCGTTGGAAGCGGCGCAAATTTGAAGACGTCGAAACCGGACGCGTCCGCGACGCCATTCTCACCGGCTTGCGCTACGCGCGAGGGGCGCCGCTGGTTCGCTGCGTGCTGATCCGAACCGCAGCATTCAGCCTGGGTGCGAGTTCCTTGCTGGCGTTGCTGCCGCTGGTGGCGCGTCCGCATGGCGCGACCGGGTACGGGTTGCTGCTGGGATCATTCGGCCTTGGTGCGCTGGCCGGAGCGGCTGTACTGCCGCGTCTGCGCAACCGGCTTTCGGTGGACGGATTGGTGAGTTTCGCGATCATCGTTTTCGCAGCCATGACCGTCGCTGCCGGTGAACTGCATAGCTTCGGCTGGTTGTCGCTGGTACTTTTCACCAGCGGCACGGCATGGATCGGCATTCTTGCCTGCCTGAACGTCGCCGCGCAGACCATGTCGCCGTCGTCCCTGCGTGCACGGGCCTTGTCGGTTTATCTGCTGGTCTTGCAGGGTGGCATGGCGCTGGGGAGCGCAGCCTGGGGAGCGGTCGCAACCCGCGTCGGCGTTCCCAACGCTTTGCTGTGGTCGGCCGTTGCCCTGGTGTTAGGATTATTCGCCGTGCGCCGATACCGCCTGAGTTCGTACGAATTGGAATGGGCACCGTCGGTTGTGCGGGATTAGCTTTTCGGCTTTCTTCAATTCAAATCACAGCATCGAGGAGATTGCGATGAAATACACGAAATGTCTGGCTGTTTTTCTGTTCGTTCTCGGATACACCGCTGTTGCCTTGGCTCAACTCACGACCAAAGAGCCTTTAACCGTCTCACAGATGGATAGACTGGCTCGTGGGCACGGCTGAACACGAGTTCGTTCCCGCTGCGGACGCCATGCCCGAAGACAAGTATTCCTTCGCCCCTACCAGCGGAGAATTCAAAGGGGTTCGCACCTTCGCACAGCAAGTCAAACACGTGGCCGCGGTCAACTATCTGATCGGGGCCGCGGTGCTCGAGCAAAAACTGCCGGTGAATATTGGCAGCGAAAATGGGCCGGATTCGATCACCAGCAAAGCCGATATCATGAAATTTCTCAAGGACTCGTTCGCCTATCTGCACAAGGCGATGAGCAGCATCAACGAGAAAAATCAGACAGACCTGATCAAGAGTCCGTTCGGCGAAGGCAAAGTCACGCGGCTGGGAATTGGCACGGTCGCCCTGTGGCATCCATTCGACCACTACGGGCAGATGGTGGTTTATCTGCGGATGAACGGCATCGTTCCTCCCGCGAGCCGGTAGTCCACTATCTGATAACGCCCCAGGTTCGGCGAGCGATGTTTGCCCGCTAACCTGGGGATGAATCCCGCACCGCTAACTGCCGGGGCAGAATCCCGCCGAGCTTCCCACCCATTCCATATTCTTGTTGTGGTCCACGCCCATCATCAGTCCACGGCCCAGGCGGACAATGGTCATTACCGGCAGCAACTTGTCTACCCAGATGTACATAATGCGAATCTCGGCCTTCGTGCCGCCGAACGGCGTCTCGATCACCGGCTCGAAGTTCATTTTCTCCTGCAGAATGTATTCCCCGCGCTTTTCAGCCGGGATCGCCGCCAGGGCTTCTTTGCTTGGCGCAATCAGCACACCCAATCCGGCGAAGGAAAACAGCGGCTTGAGCACGTAGTTGTGAAGATCATCCGGCACACGCTCCATGTGATCGAGGAAATAGCTCTTGGGAACGCATTCGTGGCGTAGGAACGGTAACGAAAATTTACTCATGCGGAAATACCAATTCGGATGGCCTGCCCATTCAACCTCTAAATCATCATCGAATCGGAAATTGAGCACGGGCTTCTTCCGAACCAGTTCATCGACAATGGCGCGGTTGTAAATGCGATAAATAGGAATCAGCCTGCCGGATTGCTCGTAAAACAGCCGCTTGCCTTGCTTCTGAATCTTCGCGATATCGACCGTCGGAATGCCTAGAAGTTTCTCCGTGATCAGAAAATCCGGCAGCGTTTTTTGATGCAGGGGATCGATTTCCATCAGAATCACGTTCTCGGGATCATGGTCGCGCGACAATGGCTCTTCGCAGCAGCTTCTTGTATCCCTCCCAGTCCAGGCCGCTGTGCAAATATTTCAAGTCTTCGATCAAGATCGAAAGCGTCGATGTAGGCCTGCGAAAGAACTGCCTGATAACCGTAAAGAGAAGGGAAGCCCTGCAACTCAACCAGCTTCGGTTGGAGCTGGCCAGTGGCATCGCGGACCAGCCCGAAATCCACCTGGATGAACATGGGATGCGAGGCTTCGTGGGGAACGTTGAATTGCGGCGGAATTGTCTTGGCCGATGCCGCGTGATACTCGGGCGTTTCCAGTTGCTGGATCAGTTCCTCGCCATGCGTTGCCATCTGGTCGAGGAGAGTCTTCGGAAAAAAGCACGGCGTCTCTGCCATGCGAAACTCGACCGGCGTGCCGCAGCGCTCTTCCATCAGTTGGAGAAATTTCTGGTACTTCCGCGGCGTGTAACTGGCGTTGAACTGCTTGCGAAGGGAAGGGATCATGAATGTGTGGCGCGAACCTGCCCTGAGCGAAGCCGAAGGGGCCCTCGCCCGCGAAGAAATATCGCCTGTGAACCTCTGTGTTCTCTGTGGTGAAGAACTAAAAAGCACAGAGTCATAGAGAACGACTACGCTTCGATCAAGAACTTTCCGTCCCGCATGATCTGTTCGCTGTCCACCCAGATATCGAACTTTCTACCGACAACATCGATGTGAGTAGACGAATACCAATCTGCGCCGGTGTGCTCGCCGTACGGATTTCCAAAAGCGATGTGCACGCCGGGATACTTTTCGTCCTGCAGAATCTGACCGATGATATCCTTCAACTCGATATTGGTCCCAATCGCAAACTCTCCGACGCGGTCGCTGTTTTCGTCCGTATGGGTGTAATCCCAGAACGCGCTTTCCAGCTCGCGATTCGCGGAATACGCCTCGGTCAGGCGGTTTCCTTTCACCTGAATGGTCAGCGGATTCGGAGCGAGATCGCCAAATCTTGCGCATAGAAAATCGCCTACCACCCCGTCAATCACGAAAACTCCGTTGACTTCTCCCGGCGTGGTAAACACTTCGCCTCCCGGCAGGTTTCCCCATTTATCGGGACTGATCAACCCGCTGGTCTTCAGCCAGCGATAATTTGGGTCCAGCGCAGCCACCAAATCGGTGCCCCGCGGGGGTCTTAGCCTCAATGTGCGAAGCCTTGCGCACCATCTCGACGACCTTGGTACTGATGCGGTCCACTTTCATAAAATCCGCCCGCATGCCTTCGAGCATGATCTGTTTATTGATGTTGACCATGTGCGCGTGGCGGATCTTGCGACGGTTGACGATTGCCGTCATCTGCATGCGCGAGCGCAGTTCGTTCAGTTGCGCCTGAACTGCGAAGATGCTGACCTGGCTGGTCTCAAGATCCTCAGCGACGGCCGCGGGAAGATCGGTCAGCGGCCGGGGCGCCAGTTCTTCCAGGATCCACCCACGGTAGGGAGCGCCCACGCGGCGAATTTCGTGAACGATGCTCGCAGCAATCTCTTTGGTCGCTTCGTCCGTGATTACGGTAACCTTCTCGCTCGGCTGGATCCGCAGGCACACATCGACAGCGTTGCGGGCTCCGGGAGTGAGTTCAGGGTCGAAGAGAAGTTCGTCTAATGGAGTGCCCCAATCTTCCCGCGCGCTGCGCGAGAGGGTGGGACGCTGGGTTTCATCCACAGAATTTGTCATTACCCTACTTTTCTAGCGGAAGTTTCGTCAGTCTCTTCCAGCCCAATTTCCGTTTCCTCGATAATATAGTCGACTACAGATTTCAGTTCGCCGGTTTCCCGATAGACTCGCAACTGCCGGTCGGCGCCGGTGCCCGGTTTCGAGAATCTCATGGATGTAGTTGAGTTCCTCGCGCGAGTCGAGCTCGTCGGCAACGTCGTCGACAAATTCCAGATACTCGCGCACCAGGTCCCGCGCAGGAACTTCTTTTTGTTTGCCAAAGTCGATGAGTTTTCCATCGAGCCCGTAGCGCGCGGCGCGCCACTTGTTCTCCATCAGCAACGCCCGCCGATAGAGGCGGAATCCCTGGTTCGCCGCATAAAGTTTGTACAGCTTGGCAATGGTAGCTTGGATGAGCGCAGCCAGGGCAATGGTTTCATCCACCCGCATGGGAATGTCGCAGACCCGAAACTCAAGCGTATTGAAGAATGGATGCGGGCGAATGTCCCACCAGATTTTCTTGGCGTTATCGATGCAATTGGTCTTGATCAGCAGCTTGATGAAATTTTCGTACTCGCCCCAGCTGGGAAAGTAGTCGGGAATGTTGGTGCGGGGAAATTTGTCGAATACTTTGCAGCGGTACGATTTGAGCCCGGTGTCCATGCCCAGCCAGAACGGCGAGTTGGTCGATAGCGCCAGAATGTGGGGCAGGAAATAGCGGGCGTGATTCATCAGGTGGATCGCGGTCTCGCGGTCCTCAACCCCGACGTGCACGTGCAAGCCGAAAATCAGGTTGGCTCGCGCAACCAACTGCATGTCTTCGACAATGTTTTTATAGCGGTCGTCGGGGGTGATTTCCTGCACTCGCCAGTCGCCGAAGGGATGGGTTGCCGCCGAAGCCAGACGTAAGCCATTCTCTTTGGCCAGCTTGATCATGTCGCGGCGCAGCCCTTTGACCTCAGCCTTGGCATCTTTGATGTTGTTGCAGACAGAAGTACCAACTTCCACCACCGCCTGGTGCAGTTCCGCCTTCACCCGCTCCTGCAGCAGCAGCTTCCCCTGCTCAATCATCTCGGTGTGGATGTGCGAGCGCAGGTCGCGCGTGACCGGATCGATGGTTTGATACTCCTCTTCGATCCCGATGGTGAAGGTAGGTTGCATAGAACGTGAGCAGCCGCAATCCCATCGCCAGACTCGGCGATAGCGTGGGAAACAGTATAACAATCGCAGCAACGAAAAATAACGCAGAATTGCGACACGAATTAAAGCCGGATAGCTCTGCAGGATAGCGGAAAGCCCCCAGCAGGATGGCTTAGGTTGGTCGGGGCAGGGTCACGCGCCTTTCTTGGAAGCCGTTTTTGGTGCAGGGGTCGGCGCAGGCCCCGCCAGAAACGCCGCCCAGCGCAGTTCCCGCGCCGGATTCTCGTTGCTTTGGGCTTTCTTCACCGCCATTTCGGCCACGGCATTCACGATCCACTCGAAATTCTCCTGGCCGACCGAATTCACGTCCGCGTCCGGCGCCGGATTCATAAAGTCAATGGCGTAGGGAACGCCGCCCTCGACGGCGAACTCAACCGTATTCAAGTCGTATCCCAAGGCTCGACACAAAGTCAGCGCGTCTTTCACAATGCGCTCGTTCAGTTTGGCGCTAGACGGCGGCGGATTGCCCTTCACATACCGCTCGTGAAATGGCGCTTTGGGGTCATACTTCATTATGTGCACTTTTTCCTGCCCTACTACATAGCACCGGTAATATTCTTCGAACTCCACGCCGTGTTGCAGCGTCATGCACAAATCGCCGGTCTGGTTGTAATTCTGGAAAAATTCCTCGGGCGAGTGGACCTTATAAACATGCTTCCAGCCGCCACCGGCGTAAGGCTTCAGGAAAGCGGGGAAGCCGACGTAATCAAAAATGTCCGCCCAATTCAGCGGATAAATCAGGTTCCGCATGGACTGGTCGGTCGTGCCCTCAGGATGTTTGTTGTGGGGCAGGATCACCGTCGGCGGAATCGCCACTCCGAGCATATCGGCGAGAGCATAGTTAAAAAATTTGTCGTCCGCCGTCCACCAGAAAGGATTGTTCACCACGATCGTTCCGTGGAGGGCGGCATTCTTCAAATACGCGCGATAGAAAGGGATGTCCTGGGAAATTCGATCGATAATGACGGCATACTTCTTTGGCTCGTCCATGCGGATCCCGCCGATGTGCACGAATTCGGCGGTAATGCCGTCCATCTTCATGCCGTTGATCTTTTGGACCACCGCAGGCGGAAAGGTGTTTTCCATCCCGAAGAGAATGCCGATTTTCTTCATATTCACTCCATTTTTGCGATTGCGATGGCGAACGACTGACGACGAACGACCAACGACTAAAAGTATTTCCCCGCCATTCGCTGCCACAGCGGCCAGTCGTGCCGCGAATTATCGCCGTAAATATCCAGCCAGTGCGGCACCGCCTTGTTGTGCAGCGCATGCGACAGCTTCACGTTCTGATCGAGGCACATGTCCCAATCCGCCGAGCCCAACACAATCTTCATCTGGCGGTATCGGCTCAAAAACCAGTCGTCGTTCATTTGTGGCAGGTAATCCTGCGGACAATTGAAATAGCAATCGTCATCGTAATAGCCGTCGAGAAACTGATGAATATCGAAGGCCCCGCTCATGCTGATGCAATGAGTGACGACGTCGGGGTGCTTCATGGAAAAATTCACCGCGTGATATCCGCCGAAACTGCAGCCCGTCACCGCCAATTGAGGCGATGGATTCTTCGAGCGCACAAAGGGAAGAAACTCATGCAGGATGTGCCGCTCGTACTGCAGGTGGCGCAGCACGCGCACTCGCGGGTGAACCCCCTTGTTGTACCAACTCTCCAGATCCACGGCGTCCGGGCAAAATACCTGCAGTTCGCCGGCTCCGATTTTCCCCCACAGCACTCCGATCATGCCGTGATCTTCGTACTCGAAAAATCGGCCCATTGAAGTTGGAAAGACCAGCAATGGCGTTCCGGCGTGACCGAAGACCAGGGCCTCCATTTCGCGATTCAGTTGCTGGCTGTAGCCTTTGTGATATTCGCGGTTCATTTGCGGGTGCCGAGGTATATTACCTGAGAGCGGCCAGAATAGCCTACTGCAAGATTCAAGGCGGCGCTCGGCCCTGCCGAGCCGCATGTGCTAGGATTTTTTCACCCCCATTCTTCCGGGATTACCTCAAATATGAATCGCTGTCTACTGATCTGTCTGCTGTTTGGCCCGCTCGCCCTGGGCCAGACTTCAAAGAACCCGGTCCAGCCCTCGGTGGCGAATGCGCCGGATCAAAGCGGAGCTGGCGATGAAGTGCGCTCCGACGCGCCCGTCATTACGCTGAAGGGAATCTGCCAGCCGTCCCATGCCGGCCCTGCTAGCGGCAATTGCACGACCGTAGTTACGCGCGCCGAATTCGAGAAGATAGTGGCAGCGATTCAACCCGCCATGCCGTGGCCGGAGCAACAAAAGTTCGCCACCAACTACGGCAGGCTGGTCGCGCTATCGCAAAAGGCCCATGAAATGGGCTTGGATCAAGGGCAGGAGTTCGAAGAGCACATGGAAATCGCAAGGCTCTCCATCATTTCCGAAGCGCTCTCCCAGGCCTGGCGAAATCAGGTCCAAATTGCCGACAAGGATATCGAGAACTATTATCACGCGAACCTGGCGAAGTACCAACAAGCGGAGCTGCAGCGAATGTACATTCCCCGGTTGCAGCAATTTCCGCGTTCGAAACAGAAGCTGACCGACGCTGAGGCGCAGGCGCGCAAGCAGCAGTCCGAGCAGACGATGAAAACCGAGGCCGAAAAGTTGCACGCGCGCGCGGTTGCGGGTGAGAACTTCAACAAGCTACAAGACGAAGCGTTCGAGCTGGCCGGCATCCACGCTGGCCCGTCGAACACGAATCTGGGAAAAACCCAGCGCGACGCCCTTTCACCGAGTGAGGAGTTCGTCATGGATTTGAAGCCGGGCGAGGTGTCCCGGGTTATAGAGGAGCTTAGCGGTTTCGTCGTCTATCGCGTGGACGCAAAGAGCACCGACTCTCTGGATCAAGTGCGGGACGAAATCCGCAATGCTTTGATCGCGCAGCGCGTACAAGAACAGGTCGAGGGCCTCCTGCAGTCGGCCAACCCTGCATTTGATCAACGCTACTTCGGGCCGCCGGATCCACCCGCCCGTTCCCGGCATTGACCGGCGAGGTTCCACTGAAAAGTGAGTGCTACCGAAAGTAGTAGCAAACAAGGCCTTTGTCGGGCGTCTCCGAGGCCGAATAGGGCCGAAAGACTGCTTGACCTGTGGATATATCACGATTAGACTTCCGGCGGTCTTGTTCTGGCAGTTTTTTTGACTTCCGGGAAGGGCGAAAGCGGATTGTCGGGCCAAGCCGAGTCTTAAATCCAACCTTAGAGGTGTGAATCCATGAGACGTTCAATTGCGCTGCCAGTCATTGCCGCAGCGACCTTGTTGCTTGTCATTGTGTGTGTTATGCCGGTTGCCTTCGCGCAAGACAGCCGGATTGTCGTGCCTGCGTCGAGTATTGTTCGTCCAGAAGACGCTGGCGTACGCGCCCATACCAACATCATTCTAAACATCGGCCCTGACAATAGCCGTCTCGGTTCCACCTGGGAGACACCCGCGTCACTGGCTTGTGTCTACCAAGTGGTAACGCCAATCTCGGGTTGCCCAATTGCTACCAGCAAGAACCTTCCGACCGGTGGCGTGGGCGCCATCGCGCTAGTCGACGCGTACGATAACCCGGACGCGGTCACCGATTTGAATACCTACGTAAACCAGTTCGGCATTGCAGCGCCAACCTTCCAGCAGGTGTACGCCACTGGCTCAAAGCCAGGGAACAATCCGGGCGGATGGTCTCTGGAAGAAGCCCTGGACATTGAAATGGCAGCGGCTAGCGCCCCCAAAGCCAAGATTTTCCTGGTGGAAGCGGCGAGCAGCAGCTTTTCCGATTTGTACTACGCCGAGAGCGTAGCTTCCAACCTGGTTGCTACCAATGGTGGAGGCTTCGTCAGCAACAGTTGGAGCGGCGGCGAATATAGCGGCGAATTGAACGACGAAAAAACCTACTTCAGCACTCCCAAGGTCATCTACTTCGCCTCGACGGGCGACAGCGGGCTGAACAACATCGGCGTACCCGCGGTGTTTGCCAGCGTAGTGGCGGCCGGTGGTACCACCATCAACCGTTCCAGCGGAAACTACACCGGCGAATCCTGGTGGAATGACGGCGGCGGTGGCTTGAGCGCATATGAGCCTCGTCCGGCCTATCAGAACGTCATCAAGAGTATCGTTGGTAACTTCCGCGGTGTTCCCGACATCTCTGCCGATGCCAATCCTCAGAGCGGTCCTGCAATGTACGACCTCGACGGCGGCTACGGATGGCTCCAGGTCGGCGGCACTAGCGTTTCGTCTCCTTACCTGGCAGGCACGATGAGCGGCGCAGGTACTCTTGGGCCGAACACCAAGGCTGGTCTTACCATCCTCTACAAGGAATACGCCAATGCCAACGAGTACAAAGCGGACTGGACAGACATCACCACCGGTGGCAGCGAATGCAAAACCGGCTGGGATTTCTGCACCGGCGTTGGCGCGCCCCTGACCTACAAAGGAAAGTAATTCTGCAGTCTTGTGGCCCTGCCGGATTCGGCAGGGCTTTTTTTTTGCGCCTAACGAGGCGGACCGGCTATTTCGCTTGTAGCTTTTGGGAGAGAACCACCATAGAAGAATCGCCGATCAAAATACTCGCGCTGTACGGCTGACCCGCGAATGGCACACTGACCGCAGTGATCGTACTGCCGGCAGCCGGCCCGATATTTCCAAAATCGCTGCTGTACTCGGTGCTGTCGCCATTGAACAGCACGTTCCACGCACCACCATACGGAAGGCCGATCCGATAATTGCTGAGCGCTGCGCCGCTTAAGTTGGCCACCACAACCACGTCGTCTGCACCGGGCGCGCTGAGATTATAACGATCGTAGACAAGAACGTCGGCGTTTTTGTCCTTCTGATAAATATTCAACCCGGAATCGCTAAGTCCGGGCGAATTGCTGTCGGCGTCAGTCCGCAGATGGACAACATCGGTATAAAGTTGCCGGATGCCCGACCAGGTCTGAGCATTGTTCCAATTTAGTGGAGTTTTGTTGTCACACCAGCTGGGGTCGAGAAATTCGTCGCCCTGAAAAATCATGGGCACTTCAGGAGACGTAAATAAAATGGACGCGGCCAACGTGGCTTTCTTGCGCGCGATCCGGCTGGTGGGGTCTTGCGGATCCACGAGTTGATACAACCGCGAATCTTTGGTCGTCAACTCGTTGTGCGACTCGATATACGCCACGCTTTGCAGATAGACGTTGTTGAACGTCGAAGTCATGCCGGAGACCACGTCCGGCAGGCTGATGGGGCCGCTCGCCGGGAAATGCTTGCGCACGAAATAAGACAGGGTTGCATTCCACTGCGAATCAAAGCCCAGCCCGCCGCTCGAAACCGGCTGCGTGTCCAGCGACTGGGTTTTGCTGAAAGAAATGTCCTCGGCGATCTTGAACGATTGCGGCCGTGTGGTGTTTGCATTTTGCAGAAGGCTGACGCCATCCGGCAGGGCCACTCCCGGCTTGCCGGTGTTGGGATCGTTTCCGACTCCGCCGCTCCAGGCGTTGTAAATGTTTGAAACCGAATCCCAGCGCAGCCCGTCGGCGTGATATTCGTTGAACCACATCGCGACCTGGCCGGAAATGTAATCGTTGACGACGGAGTTCGAGTAGTCCGGCCGCGGTCCCCAGGGCGAGTCATACGGGTCACCGGACGACTTCACCTGATCGTAAAAATAAATTCCGCTGGGATAATCGCCGGTATGCCATCCGTCGAATTCGGAAGTCGCCAGCTCGAAGGGTCCCCAATGGTTGTGCACTACGTCGAAGATGACGGCAATTCCTTGTTGATGGCAGGCATCGACGAAGGCCTTCAGATTGTCTGGGCCGCCATATTCGTCGTTGTCAATGGCATACTGGTCGGTTGGCGCGTAAGGATTTCCGTAGACACCATAAAACTGAGTGACCGGCAGCAGTTCCACTGCGTTGAAGCCGAGATCGACGATTTCGCTTAGCTTGGCGATCGAAGACTGAAAAGTCCCGGGAGACGAACCCGTGCCGTTAAACGTCCCGGTATGCAGTTCGTAGATCGCAAGTTTATTCAGCGGCGGAGGCACAAAATTCTGGTCCTGCCAGCGATAGGCGCTGGGATCGTAAGTAATGGCGTGTCCGTTCTTGGCGTGGGTCACCAGGCGGGCGTTGGGATCGCGGCGGGTGACCGTGCCGAAGGACTTGCTGGTGATCACGTAGTTGTAAATTTCGTTGACTGAAGCGCCGGGCACGTCTTTGCACCAGTATCCGGTAGAGCCTTCCTGTACTAGCAGGGTTGAGCGGCTCGCGACTGGAGTCTCGACGCCGACGGCATCCGCGTGAGGCACCCACAAACGAAAGGAAACGCCCTCGTAAGGCCCGCCCGGCGGATAGGGAATCGATCCGACGCTATTCCCGGCGTGAGGGCATTGGGCGAGTGCTTGCAAGCTGACGGTGAAAAAGGCGGCAATAAGACATCTGCGGAGTGCGGAAGCGAAGCATGAACGGTAAGAAGGCGGCATAATCTTGTGTAAAAGGCTGAGTGTCAGGTCCCGAGGGGAATGGATCCTGTTCGTAAACGAAGTTTACACCGAGGTTAGAGGCGGGTCAAGAACAGATTTGCAAGTATCCCGCGGCCTGCGCCATGGCGGAGCAGGCCGCTGATTCGTTGCTACGAGCTACGCAGGTCCCGGCGAGCCAGGAACGAATCCAGAAAGAAGCCCAGCCCTACCGTGAACGGGATAATCCCAAAAGTCCCGGCAATCCAGGCATCCGGCTCAGCCCGCGAGATCAGCGCGAACGTAAGTATGTAACCCAGAGCCCCTGCGACCAGCAGAATGCCAGACCGACGGGACAGGGCAGCCGGCGAAAGCTCCTGCTGCATAGGGACCGCAACGCCGCGCGCAATTGCCGCCAGACGCTCTTCGGTGCGCAGTTTGCGCACGCAATAGTAGGTAAACATTCCAGCGATCGGAATGCCCAAAGTCATGACCACCGCCGCCAGACCCACAAGCTCTCCATCCATATCAGCCTCCTTATCGGGCCCTCGGCCCGCGCACTAACGGCGGCAACCACCGTCGGTCATAGCTACGCGAGAAGGATGGGAAAAGTTCCGTGGCGCACCACAAAGTGTTACTATCGCGCGACATGAAGACAAAACATCTGCTTGTGTCAGTCGTGTTCCTGGCTGCGGTGGCAAGCGCCTTGGCGCAGACGGCTTTGCCAAAGCCCGTGATTCTCCGCGCCGCGAGGCTCTTGGACATTGAAAACGGCAAGATTGTCAGTCCAGGAGAAGTGCTGGTCGAGGGTGAACGGATCGTCGAGGTTGGAGCCACAGTGAAACATCCGACCGGGGCTGAGATTATCGACCTCGGCGACACCACGCTCATGCCGGGTTTGATCGACGCCCACGTCCATCTCTTCCTCCATCCCGGCGCCGAAGACTTGCAGACGGTTGAAGAATCGGTGCCGCAGCGCACCATCACGGCCGTGCTGGCGGCGCGCGACGACCTGATGGCCGGCTTTACTGCCGAGCGCGATATGGGGACCGAAGGCGCGGGATCCGCAGACACCGCCGTCCGCAACGCAATTAACCAAGGGTCGGTTCCCGGGCCACGCCTGCGCATCAGCGGCAACGCCGTGGACATCCTTGGCGGGCACGAAGACGCCAATCATTTCAATCCTGCGCAGCACGTGCTTTCAAACGCTTCGTATGCCAACAGCGCCGACGAGTTGGTCAGCGTCATTCGCGAGCAGGTGAAGGAGGGAGCGGATTTCATCAAAATTTACGAGACCGGACCCGACTCCGTGCGCGATGGCAAGCTCGCGACGATTTACCAGTACACCGAAGCCGAACTGGCTACAGCGGTTGCAAGAGGCTGCACGAACGGGCGGCACGTCGCAGTTCACGCGACGGGCGAACCTGGAACACTTTATGCCGCGCAGGCCGGGGTCGCGTCCATCGATCACGCGAACTCGCTCGGCGATGAAACCATGCGGCTGATGCGCGAAAAAGGCATCTTCGCCGTCCCGACGTTTACGATTTTTGAATATTTCGCAAACCATGCGTCGTCCCCTGCGCAAGCGGATCGCGAACGTCAGATGCTGGAGTTGAAGGCCGGAGATTTCGCCAGGCAACTGGCAGCGGGCGTACCGATGGCGGTGGGCTCCGATGTCGGTCCGTTTCCTCACGGCACTCAGGCTCGCGAGCTGGTGCTAATGGTGAAATACGGCATGACGCCGGTTGCTGCGCTGCAGGCCGATCTGCTGAACGGAGCCAAGCTATTGGGATGGCCGGGCCAGATCGGCGCGCTCAAACCTGGGTTCTTTGCCGATGTCATTGCCGTTCCCGGCGACCCGCTAAAAGACATCAGCGTCGTTGAAAACGTGAAATTCGTGATGAAGGGCGGAGTGGTCTACAAGAAGTGACCGCGCCGCCTATCCGTTGGTCTTCTGCTGCTCGAACGGCTTCTGCAAGTATTTGCGAGCTTCATCCAGCGCGCCCTGGGTGTTGTCGTTGGTTTGCAGCGCCTGGCGGTATTCGTTGGTGGCGCGCTCCCGCTGTCCGGTAATGTCGAAAATTTTACCCAACTGAATGTGGCTCCAGACTTCGGTCCAACGCGGATCGCCATCGCCGTTGAGCGCGTCACGGTAAGCGTTGGCGGACGCCTGATAATTCTTTTGCTGGAAAAAAACTTCCGCAACGCGATAGTGAGCCAGCGAGCTGTTCTTGTTGGCTTCGAGCGCCTTGTTGTATTCCACCAGCGCCCCTGCCAGATCTCCCTGCTGCACCAGCGCCTGCCCGCGCATGATTGCAGCGCGCAGTTTGATGTCCGGAGAATTTCGCAGTACGAAGTTTCCCGGATCGATTGAAATATGCCGCGGACGGCCGAAAGTTTCCACCGTAAACGGCGATTCCGTGCCCACCACCTCGATCCGCTTGTCTTCGGTCTTTCCGTCGGTGTCAATTTTCAGTTCTACCGGCATGCGGAAAAGATCTAGATCCTGGGTGATCTGCCCAACCACGCGGAAACCCTTATTGTTTCCCAACCGGTAAACCGTGTACTTGGTTTTGAACTCGGGAGCGCCGGTGGAATCGAGCCACTGGGTGAAAAACCAGGTGAGCTTATCGCCGTAATCCTTTTCCGCGAGGCTCTGAAAATCGTCAAGCGAGGCCGATTTGCCGGCAAAATTGGTCGCGAATGCGCGCAAGGTCTGATCAAAGCGTTGCATGCCCATGACCCAGCGCAGCATGTGAAGGATCATTGCGCCTTTGTCCGTCGCCAGAGACTGAAATTCGGGCGAGAACATGTCGAGCTTGCCAATCGTCGCCAAAGGGACGGTGTCATACGCCAGCGCGCCCACCGACATATCCTTTACCGCTTCTTCCAGGCCCGCTTCTCCCGCGGCATTTTCCACGTACAACGCTTCGGAATAGCGGGCGAAACCGTCGCACAACCACCAATCGTCGATCGTCGCCGGACTCACCGAAACTCCCCACCATTGGTGCGCGAGCGTGTTGGCGAGCAGCCGGTAATTTATCTTTTCGGTGATCCCGCGGCTGGCGATGGCCGCAATCTCTGGGGCCCATGCCGAGGGAACTGTGTCATCGGGAATTTCAACTATGCGCAGCGTTGTCGACAAGGCCGGCCCGAAGACAGTCACGTAATAACTAAACTCTTTGACCGCCGTCTCCGCGTACATGGTTCCGAGATTCTGATGGACAGGTTTGAAATACACGTGCAAGTCAAGTCCGCCTTCGTCGGTCTTAAATTCCTGGAAACTTCCGGCGACAATCGTTCCGGGGAAACTAGGCTTGTCCCAAACGAAGCTAAAAGTTTTTGTTGGCATGCCTGGGTTCGCGGACTTCTTGCTGCCAGCGCCTTCCGTTACCGTCTCCTTGCCGCTGCCAATCACGACCATGTGCGCCGGCACGGTAATGCTCATGGTCGCGCTAAAGCGGTTGATGCCGAAGCCACTCACCGGAAACCAGCGCGCGGCGTAAAGCAGATAACTGGTGTCGTCGCCGATATAAGCCAGCTTCAGCCCCTGCACCGGGCCGTTGTCTCCGGTCTGCAGCGCGCCGTCGTAATCGAAAGCCAGCGTAGTCGATTGCCCCTTGGGCAACGTGGTTGGCAACTGCACGCGCACGGTGGATTCCTGCTCGATCCGCTCGGGAGGAATGGATTTCCCGCTCGCATCCGTCACCTTCGTGACGCGCAGATCGTTGTTCAACTCAAAATTGGCGGCGTTGAGGTCTTCGAGCGCGGTGAACTTCACCACGGCGTGGGCAGTGATGCGATGTGTATGCGGCGTGAGTTCGGCGTCGATTTGGTAGCTATCGACGTGCAGGCGAACTTTTTCTGCGGCCAGCGCAGGCAGCGCGCTCAGGAGCAGCGCGACCATCAAGCTTTTGGCGAATGCACGACCCAGCTGCCGAGCTTCAAACGGCATCAGGCTCTCCCCGGAGAATCTTTTTTCTATGATGAAGATTGTTACGCAAAGGATGCTGATAGGACAAGGGTTAGACAATCTCCATGTTACGGTCTTGAAACTGGCTGGGGCAGCAGCTTGAGAATCTCAGCCGCCGCGCGCTGCGCCGCCTCCCCCTCGCCTTTGAACGGGCTGTGTAGTGCGGCTTTGACGAGGTTAAGTCCTTCGATCGTCTGGTTGCGAGCTGCGCCGTTGGCCAGGATCTCGTTGATCCGCGTAACCACATTGTCAGATGTGAAATTATTTTGCACTAACTCCGGAACGATTTGTCCGCCTGCAATTAAATTCACCATGGCGAAGTAAGGGACTTTCACCCGCGGCCGCCCCAGTAGATAGGTTAGCGGAGAGACGCGGTAAACCATAACGAACGGGACTCCCATGAGAGCGGCTTCCACTGTCGCGGTCGCCGCTGGCAATGATTCCTGTGCGCGAGTGAACCAGCGCCGGCAGAGCCTCGTTCACGAGATGGATCGATGGCTGATTTCCAGCGAGCGACTGCAACCAGTTTCGGTCGAGGGTCGGAGCGACTGGGAGAAGAAATTCATAGCCTGACCCGAGTTTGGCGGCGGACTCCAGAATCGTCGGCAAATTCATGCGAACTTCTTTGATCCGGCTGCCGGGCATAAGGGTGATCCAATGTTTTGCCGGGTCGAGGGAATATTGCGCGGCGTAATCGGAACGAGTGATTTGCGGTTTGGGCATATCCGCCAGAGGATGGCCGACGAAGGTCGCGTCCACTCCGCGATCGCGATAGAACTTTTCTTCGAAGGGAAAAATCACTAGCGCCTTGGTGACGTACTTCGATAGAAGCCGAACTCGCCCTTGCCGCCATGCCCAGAACTGCGGGCAAACGTAATAAACCACAGGGATGCCGCGTTTGCGCATCTGGCGCGCCACCCGCCAGTTGAATGCTGGAGAGTCGATGACCACGGCAAGGTCGGGACGGCGCTGGTCGACGGCAGCGATGAGTTCATGGAAGAGCCCATAAATTCGCGGCAGACGGCTCACGATTTCGGTGATTCCAACAACCGAGAGTTCCTTGGCGTCGACGACGATATCGCAGCCAGCCGCGCGCATGCGGCTTCCGCCAGCTCCGAAGAATTCGATTTGAGGAAGCTGCAAGCGCAATGCTTCGATCAGTTGCGCTCCATACATTTCACCTGAAGCTTCTCCAGCAGAGACGAGAATTCGCACGAGAGCATTGTAAGGGACGGCTTAGGCACGAACCACCCAGGGCGGACGAGGTACTGGCGAGCCTGCCGGAGGAGGGCCCCCGGATCTACGCGAGGTTGGCAAGGTTATCTGGCTGCCGCGGCCGCCAGCGCCCCGTAGTTCTCGGCCAGCAATTGCTGCATGGCCTGGTCGTCGGCAGGACGTGAGTAAAAGTATCCCTGAGCAAATTCGCAATCGAACTCTTTGAGCAGCGTCACGTGCTCTTGCGTTTCCGCCCCTTCAGCCACGACTTTAAGTCCAAGGTTGTGGGCAAGCGTAATGATAACCCTCGCGAATTCAAGATTTTCAGGATCACTATTCATGTTGGAAATGAATACGCGATCGATCTTGAGCGTATCCACCGGAATCCGCCGCAACCGGCTGAGCGATGAATATCCGGTGCCGAAGTCGTCGATCGACAGATGAGCTCCGAGAGCCTTCAGCCGATCCAGCGCACCGCCGGATTTCTCCTCATCGCCCATGGCGATCGTCTCGACGATTTCCAAATGCAGATTCGCCGGATCGAAGTGCGTTTCGCTCAAAATCTTTTTCGATCTCATCGGCCAAATCGGGGCGGGAAAATTCTTTGGGAGTGACGTTCACGCTCAAGCTCAGACGGAGGTTCTGCGTGGAATTGTTTCTGCCATGCCAGCACGTGCTCACAAGCTTCGCGCAACAACTGCCGATTCATGGGAACAATAAGCCCGGTTTCTTCCGCTACAGGGATGAAATCTGCCGGCGAGACCACACCGTCCGGAACGCTGCCAGCGGCTCAGCGCCTCAAACCCAGCGATCTTGCCAGTCGCCAGGCAAATAATCGGCTGATAGTGAACGCGGAATTCTCCCTGATCGAGGGCCTTCGCAGGTCTGTCTCCGAGCCTCAATCGTCTTCACCGCGTTGGCGTGCATGCCCGTATCAAAGACCTCGCAGCGCGCTCTTTCCGGTGCGCTTGGCGCGATACATGGCGATATCCGCGTCACGCAACAGTTCCTCCGCGCGAACGTGTGGAGCTGGTGCTCGAGGCGATTCCGATGCTCGCCGAGATCACGACTTCCTGTCCGTTTACTTCAAACGGCGCCGCCAACTCCGCCTGAATTCGCTCCGACACCCGAACTGCCTCGATGGGATCACGAATATCGTCAAGCAGGACGGTAAATTCATCGCCGCCGAGCCTGGCCAATGTGTCATCGCTGGTCAACCGCCCCGGCGCGGCGCCCACACGCGGACGCGAAACCGTGTCCGCCCGCCGCACTGACTCGGTCAATCGCTGTCCAATATGCAATCAGCAATTCATCGCCAGCCGAATGCCCCAGGCTGTCGTTGATGATCTTGAATTCGTCGATATCGATCAACAGCACCGCAAACTTATAGTTCGCATGACGTTTCGAAAGTGTCAGTGCGTGCTGCAGACGATCAAGAAAAAGGGCGCGATTGGGCAGGTTGGTGAGATCCGTCGTGAAAGGCGTTGTGGACCAGCATTTCCTCCGCGCGCTTACGCTCGGTAATGTCGCGGTTCACGATGACCAGCTTTTCGGTTTGCCCCTTTGGCGTTCGGATTGCGCTGGCTGTCGATTCCAGCATCGCCACGAGCCATCTTTATGCCGGATGCGGTATTCCATCCGCTCGCCCCGTCCGCTTGTGCCTGGCTTTTTCCGCCGCCTGCAACACTGCGCGGGCGGTCATCCGGGATGAATCTGTTCAATCGACGAAGTCTCCTTTCAGGTCTTCCGGAGAATACCCCAGCACCTTTTTGATAGGCGGGACTGTTGTACAGCCGGCGGCCCTCGCTGTCCACCAGCGCGATCATGTCCGCGGCGTTTTCGCTGATGAGTTGAAAAAGCTGATCACGCTCCGCCAGTTGCCGCCGGATTCGATGAAGTTGAAAGTGCTGATAAACGGTGTACAGGTCGAACAGCAGCACCAATGCGGCCAGCCCGCGCACCCACTCGCTCAGGTCAAACCAATAGGAGGCGTCCGACTGCCAATGAAACCAGGGAAAAGTAAAGGAGACGATGCCCAAGGTCAGCGCCAGGGTGACCGCAACCGCAAATCCCCACAGCCACCATTCCCGGCCTTCGATCTGGCGCATCTGCACCGGGATCGCTTCCGGACTGTTCTGGTTTGACTTCCTGAATTCCTGCGCTCATGCGCGTGGCGGTGGTGCGCCACATGCGGATTCTAGCCTGCAAGCATTGCCTGGTCAGAGTTACGAAAGATCGGCCCGCAGTACCGTTACACAAGTGAAACTGCACGGCCGGGAGAACGGCAGAGCGGGATGGCTCATTAGTCGTCGGCGCTGGCCGTAACTCGCCGGCCCGGTAGCCATTTCCTGGTCCTTGTACTGCAGTTGGTACAGCTTGTAGTAAATGCCCGCGCTGGGCCAGCAATTCCTGGTGAGTGCCCATCTCCCGCACCTGGCCTTTGTGCATCACGATGATCTTGTCCGCGCGCTGCACGGTCGAAAGCCGATGCGCAATGATCACCGAAGTCCGGCCTTCGACCATGCGGCTAAGGGCTTCGCGCACCCGGAATTCGGTCTCGGTATCGACGCTGGAGGTAGCTTCATCGAGAATCAGGATCTTCGGATCGTGCGCCAGGGCGCGAGCAAACGAAATCAGCTGCTTTTGTCCGGTAGAAAGCGTGCTGCCGCGTTCCCGCACTTCCTCCTTGAATCCTGCGGCAGAGTGCGAATGAAATCGGCAAGGTTCACCTCTTCCGCCGCTTTCTCCACGTCTTCGTCCTCGAATCCAATCCGTGCCGAATCGAATGTTTCCCTGCCACTGTTCCGGTGAACAGGAACGGGTCCTGCAATACGACGCCGAAACGGCGGCGCAAATCAGCCAAGTCCATCTCCTTCACGTCCACGCCGTCAATCTTCACAGCGCCGCGCTGCACGTCATAGAAGCGCATGAGGAGAGAAATCATCGTAGTTTTGCCCGCACCGGTGTGGCCAACGATGGCTACGGTCTCTCCCGGGCTGATCGCGAAACTGACATCGCGAAGCACCCAGTCGGGCTCGTGCGCCTGCGGATGGCCGCCCTCGCTCGAGCGATGGGATGCTCTGCCGCCGGGCGAGGATTTGCGCAGTCGTAGGCGAACCATACGTGATCGAACTCGATGCGGCCCGGCCCATCCGGCGTTCCTGGTGACGGCTGGGGAAGCGATCTCTTCAGGAGTGTCGAGCAGTTTGAAAATACGCTCGCTGGAGGCCATGGCCGACTGCAGGATGTTGTATTTCTCGCTGAAATCCTGAATCGGCCGGAAGAACCGCTGCGCGTACTGGATGAAGGCGACCAGCACCCCAGCGTGGTCAGGGTGGGAATCCACTTCGAAATCCGGCTTCGCGTGCAAGAACCCAAGCGCGACCGACAGCGTCGAGACGCCCTCCAGCACCTGCTTGCCGCCAAACCATATTACGCCGGCAATCGCGACCGAAGAGAGAATTTCAACCAGCGGGTAATAGACCGCGTGCGCCATGATCGCGTCTTTGAAAGCGTCCATGTGGACCGCGTTCACTTCGGAAAACTTGTCGAACGCCCGCTTCTCGCGATTGAAAAGCTGCAGCACGGCCATGCCGCTCACGTGTTCCTGCAGATAGGCATTGATGCGCGCAATCGCCACCCGAATGCGCCGGTAGGAATCGCGCACCTTTCGCGAAAAACCTTGGTGCGTAAGCGATCACGGGCAGCACGGCAAATGTGATCAGCGCCAGCTTCCAGTCCATGCACAGCATGATCACCATAATGCCGGCCAGCACGAACACGTCTTCCAAGATGGACACCACGCCGGAAGTGAACATCTCGTTCAGTGCATCGACATCGGTGGTGACCCGCGTGACCAGGCGGCCGACGGGATTTTTGTCGTAAAAGCCGATGTGCATGTGCTGCAGGTGGCGGAAGATCTGGCTGCGCAGATCGAACATCACCATCTGCCCGTCCACTGCATGAAGTAGGTCTGCACGTACTCCAGCAGGAAGCTAAAGATCAGCAAGCCGACATAGATTGCGGCAATTTCGGCGATTCCGGCCAGCGGATTGGTGCTGAGAAATGAGTCGAGCGGTGACGGCTTGTGCGTGGGCGCCAGATAGCGGTCGATTTCAATCGCAACCAGATATGGCCCCAGAACGTCGGCAGTAGCTTTGAAGAGAATGGAAACCAGCGAAACGACCACCTGCCATCTGTAGGGGCGCAGGTAGACCAGCAACCGCCTCATCAAGCGGCTGTCATACGCCTTTCCTAGCACCTCTTCTTCCTGAGCCATGCGGGGTGCTAGCTAAAGATACCTTAAATAGATGGGATACCAGCCGCGGAGGATGGAAAAGGTTTGCTTGCGAGCTGCGCTGGAGTGCTGGGCCAAGGGTTGCTCCTGGCCGGGGGCGAGCTGAGGTTTGCCGATCCACTACCTGTTAGCATTCCCGCGCTCGCCATCTTCCATCCATTCCACCCCCGTCATCGGAGACCTCCGCTGTGCGGAATGAGCGCTCGCCTTCAACTTTCAACTCACGGGATCACCCGGAACGGCACGTTGCTCTTCAGTACGGCATTGGGCGTATTCACTGTGACGTAGCCGGTGGTCGCGCCGGGGGGAACGGTGGCCCTAATGAATGTGTCGGAAACCACCGTGAAGTCGACCGCGATGCCGTTTAGCGTTACGCTCGTAGTCCCGGTGAACCCTTGGCCAAGTATGCCGCCGGTTTGGCCGATTTTACCCGCCGCGCCGACGAATGCTACGAACGGGCCGAGGCCCATATCAAGAGTGAAAACTGTACCACAGCCAAACGGGCACGCACCGCTGGATCCTCCCGCGAAGGTTGCCCCGTAAAATCCTCCACTGGTGGCCTGAAGCAATCCCGCATAGGGATAGGAGCCATCGGTGCTGTCAAAGTTGTGCAGCGTCGTCAGTGTGCCGCTTGGCGTGATTGCGAAGACGGTGCCAAAGTTGGGGTACAGCCCGTCGTAGGCCGCGGTTCCGTAGAAATTCCCATCAGTGGCCTGGATCAGCGTGCATACGGGCGTGTCTCCATCCGCGCCGCCACTGAAAGAATGCAGCGTGGTCAGTGCGCCCGCCAGGGTCATTTTGAAGACGGTACCATAATTGTAGGTTCCGCCCTCCTCGGTTGCACCGTAGAGGTTTCCATCGCTGCCCTGAACCAGTCCGCCCTGGGGGTTTGCGCCGTCCGTCGTTTGGAAGGAGTGCAACGTGGTCAGCGTGCCGCCTAACGTAATCTTGAAGACCGTGCCAACGTTAAGGTTTTGGTATGCGTCCCCCCAGGTCGTACCGTAGAGGTTCCCATCCGTAGCCTGGATCAGCCCGGCTACGGGGGCGACGCCATCCGAGCCGCCGTTGAAGGAGTGCAACGTGGTCAGCGTGCCGCTTGGGGTTATTCTAAAAACTGTCCCCTGACCCAGGGAGCCGCCGCTTTGGGTTGTTCCGTAGAAATTTCCATCGGTGGCCCGAATCAGCGTTCCTGTCGGCCCGTCACCGTTGGTCCCGTTGAAGTTGAACAGGGTGGTCAGCGTGCCGCTTAAAGTAATCTTGAAGACCGTCCCCTCATTGGCAGTCCCGCCAGTAAGTGTTACACCATAAAAGTCCCCGTTGGCAGCTTGGACCAACCCCGCGAAGGGCTGGGAACCGTTTGTCCCGTCGAAACTGAACGTCGTCAGCTTGCCATTTGGAGTGATTCTGAAGACGGTGCCACAGCCGGAGGAACAGGCACTGTTTCCGCCATTCTGTGTTGTTCCGTAAAAATTGCCATCGCTGGCTTGGACACGGCGGCGCCCAGGGATATTCGCCGTCGGTTTGGTCGAACCTGTGCACCGTTTTAAAGGTCTGTGCAGGCAGGCCAACCGCTGCCGTTGCCAACACTACAAAGAGGGCGCATGCCTTCGTATACCAGTTCAATTTCATCTATTCTCCTCATCGTCGTGGTCCGCAGGTCGGGGCGTTCCAACGCTAACTGCTGGATATGTTTCGAGTTTCGAGACCAAGGAACATTATCGGATAACCGTTCCCAACGGTGGTCAACTCTGCACACTTTAAGAAATAGATCGTGGCGCCCGATGTCGATGTGCCCGGCGTACTCATCAGCACAATCGGCCGAACCTGCGTCCCACCGCTTGCGGAGCAGGGGTTTAGCCTGCGATTTGCCCGCCAGAACTTTGAGCAGTCAATATAAGGGTCTGTCTAGATAACTGTCGACAAATCCCGATTTCACTCATTTACCCTTGACGACCAAGGAATGCGGCGGAGCGTTCCAACCGCCCATTTTCATTGCCAGCCTGACAGATGCTCCTCCTACTTAAAGTTGTAGGCGCAAACTGCCGATCTATATCCGAATGGAGGGCTGTCTCGAATGAAGGTCGCCACCGTTATATTGGTTCTTGCTTCTTGTCTGCTTTTGGGATGCGGCACCACCCCGTCGGCGGTTACGTCGGCGCAACCTGCGGTGCGCAGCTATAACGGCACGGCATCGGTGGGAGACTTCTTAACCATCTCCATCAACTCAACCGCTCTAACCATCACCTACAAGAACTACACCAACGGCGAAACCGGCACCGTGCCATACACGGTGAATGCAGATGGGACCTACACCATCACCGATCCGAAGGGAAACCTGTTGGCGGCGTATGAAGTGCCGGGATTTGTGATGATGATTGAGACGGCAAAATCCGGCCCGAAGGAAGACACGCCGGCCTTGATTACGGCGATCGAGAGCGTGCCGGCTACGATCAACACCTTCGCCGGACAAAACTTCAACTATCTGCAGTTCCGCACGGCGAATGGCGGGACTGAAATCGGCACAATCACCATTGACGCCAAGGGCGACATTACGCATGACGGCTACTCGCCGTTCGAGATGTTCAGCGGGAATCCATTCAGTGGCGCGAGCATTCCGGCGACCGGAGTGCAGGAAGATGCGTCGGGGGACTTCTTCACCATTACCGATAGCGGCGGACCGGACAACTATGCTTTCGGGACGCCCAGCGGGTTCTTTGCCGTGGATACGGGCAGTGGAACGATTCTCAGTCTACCGAAGGCGGCCGCGAAGAACTTCGATGCGAGCGTCGCCGGAAGCTACACGGCAATCTATTACGAGAAAGCCGACGCTCAGGTTGGTCAGGGCAACGTGGAGACCGGGACGCCGACAGAAGGCGTGGGAGGTATCACGGTTTCGGCCAGCGGAGTGGTGACGATCAGCGACAAAGCGGGCAAGACGCTGGCCACGGGAACGCTGTCCGCCGTGGCTGACACTCCGTATTTATATAACGGGAATTCGAATGAACTGGCGGATCCGTTGTTCGGCATGTTCACCTTTCGCACCTCGACGGCCAGTTCGCAGCAGGATGTGTTTGTGCAATTCGAGGGGAATGCGGTGATCTTCTCGAGCTTTGAAACTGCGTTGCCGATTGCCGGGTACGCACCCTATACATACTTTTATGGAGTGGGGCTAAAGTAGGGAGACCGAGTTTAAGCGACCTTTTTCAGCACCAGCGCCGAATTCTTCGATCCAAATCCCACGCAGTTGCAGATCGCATGTTCAATCTTGGCTTTGCGGCCGACGTCGGGAACGTAATCTAGATCGCATTCAGCATCAGGCACGTCGAGGTTGATGGTCGGAGGGATCGAACTATGTTCCATCGCGATCAGGGTTGCGGCCAGGCTCGCCGAACCGCACGCCCCCTGCGCATGACCAATCTGCGATTTCAGCCCTGACATGGGAACCCGGCCGGCGCGACTTCCGAGAGCGAGCTTCAAAGCCCGCGTTTCCACGCGGTCGTTCATTTCCGTTGAAGTGCCGTGCAGGTTGACGTACTGAATGTCCTCGGGACCAATGCCGGCTTCGTGCATCGCCAGCGTAATGGCCCTCGCCGGTTCTTCCGGGGATTCGCTCATGCGCACCCGATGGAAAGCTTCGCAGGTTGAGCCGTAGCCCGTGATTTCGGCGTAGATTTTCGCGCCGCGTGCCCGCGCATGTTCGTAGTCTTCGAGGATGAACATCCACGAACCTTCAGCCAGCACGAAGCCATCGCGATCCGCGGAAAATGGCCGCGACGCACGCTCCGGCTCCTGGTTCCAGGATTGCGTCAGCGCACGCAGCAAAGTATAGCCTTTGATAATCCCCGGAGTGATTGCGGAATCCACGCCGCCGGCGAGAAACATCGGCTGGACGCCAGCCTGAATGTGCTGGTAGGCGTAACCGATCGCGTCGGTGGATGACGTGCATCCCGCGGTCACGACGTGACTGTAGCCGCGGAAACCGAAGCGCATGGAAATTTCGCTCGAAATCGTACCCATGGTTCCGCTGGGAATGCAGAACAGGCTAACCTGCTTGACGTGCCCCGAGTGCCATAGCCGGTATTGCTCTTCGGAAAATTCCTGCGCGCCGCCGCCGGTGCCGAGAATCACGCCAATTTCGCGCTTTTCATCCAGCGACATTGTGAAAGGATCCAGTCCGGCGTCGGCAATCGCCTCATTCGATGCCGCAACCGCCAATGGCACCACCCTGGACACATGTTTACGCTCACGCGGATCGACCCATGCGAGCTCATCGAACTCAGGAATCTCGCCCGCAATCTGCACTGGCAGTTCAGCCGGATCGAATCGCGCAATCCGCTTGACCCCGGATTTGCCCGCCAGCACTGCGCGGCAGAAAGCAGTCCTCCCAATGCCGTTGGGACTGACTACGCCGATCCCGGTAATGACAATGCGTGGAAGCATATTCTCGTTCACCGCATAATTCTTGAGCGGCGCTTGCTCACCTCAGATGCAGGCATGACCGATAGTGTAATAATTTATTCCATGCCCGTGGGCCTGTACATCTCGGTTCCGTTCTGCCGCACTAAGTGCACGTACTGCAACTTCGCCTCGGATGTTTTTTCCAAGGCCGTGTTCGATCACTACGTGGATCGTGTTTGCTTCGACATCGCACATTGCCGCTCTACCGCTGATCAACTGGGCTGCGAGTTTCGGCGCGAAGCCGATTCCATCTATCTCGGTGGCGGAACCCCTACCATACTCGATATATCCCAGTTGCAGCGTATCTTTGTCAACATTTCGCAAAATTTCGAGGTTGCTCCCGGAGCGGAAATCACGGTCGAATGCGCCCCTGGGACTTTAACGCCATCGGTAGTTGAGGCATTGCAGTCTTTCGGAGTGAATCGTGTGAGTCTGGGCGTGCAGTCGTTCGTCGATCGCGAAGCTGCGTCGGTCGGGCGCCTGCACTCACGCAGCGTCGTTCTGAATGACATTGCGCGCCTGCGTCAGGCGGGAATCGCGAACCTCAATGTGGATCTGATTGCCGGTTTGCCGCACCAGACCGCCGAGAGTTGGCAATATTCGTTAGAAGAAGTGATCGCGAGTGGGGCCCCGCACGTCAGCGTCTACATGCTCGAAGTCGACGAGGACTCGCGGCTGGGAAGGGAATTGATCGCTGGCGGAACGAAATATCACGCTCACTTCGTCCCCGATGACGACCTAACCGCAGATTTCTACTCAACGGCCTGCGAGCGCCTGGATCGCGCAGGAATTCGGCAGTATGAAATTTCGAATTTCGCGCTACCCGGCGCTGAATCGCGCCACAACCTGAAATATTGGACTCGTCAGGCATATTGGGGCTTTGGCGTGGACGCGCATTCGATGTTGCCGGGGAAAGATGGCGGCAGCTCTGCGCTCCGCTTCGCTACCGCAGACAGCTTGGAACAGTATGTTTCCGGCGCCCCGTTGCGGCAAACGCTGGTCGGCGCTCACGCTGCACTGGAGGAGTCGCTATTTCTCGGTCTGCGGCTGAATTCCGGCGTGAGCCTGCGGAATTTGACATCCCAGTTCGGGGATGAAGCGGTTGCTGAAATCGATCCCACCATCGACGAGTTGGTAGAAGCGCGCCTTCTAGAGCGCTTCGATCAAATGATTCGCCTGACTCCTCGAGGGCGACTTTTATCGAACGAGGTGTTCGAGCGGTTCATCTCGGTCGCGACTGTCTAATATGGGCCGGAAGTCCTGGAGTCAAACCGTTTTGTGCAGGGTAGTGCGTCAGTGAGGCACTACCTGTGCGAGTTATAATCTGGCAGCCCAAGTCATGGGCAAGCGAGGAGTCCTTATGGGTCTGTACTCGCATTACGACGGCGCGCACAACCATTCGGTCAACCGTGCGTTGCACATGATCGCCATTCCAGTTGGATTCTCTTCGATCATTGTGGTTTGGTTTCATTGGGTCATCGGACTCCTGCTGATTCCAGCGGCGTTTGCGCTGGCATGGCTGGGCCATTGGATCGAGGGGAACAAGCCGGCGTTTCTGACCAATCCAGCCCACGTTTTTGTCGCGCCGGTATGGATGGCCCGCCGGATCTTCGGATCCAAACCCGAGAAATCGGTCTAAGGTCACAACCAATCGGTCGGTCGGTTTTCCGCGCGCGACCTACAGAATCGCCAGTAAACTTGCCCCTCCGCGTGAGATTACGATTTTCTTTCTCCCGCAACTTCCTCTGCTCTCACCGCTATGGTGTAATCGAGTGTCGATGCCGACCCAGCATCGATCGCGATTCTAATGGTCAATTTTTCCGGAGGAAACTTGGATTTCCAACTGAGCGAAGAACAGCTGCAACTGAAGAAAAGTGTGCGCGAATTTGCCGAGCGAGAGATTGCTTCGCATGTCATGGAATGGGACGAGGCTTCGAAATTCCCGCTCGCGACCATCAAGGAACTCGGCAAACTCGGTCTGATGGGAATCATTTTTCCCGCGGAGTACGGCGGCGCGGGAATGGGCTACGTCGAGTACGCTACAGCGATCGAGGAACTCTCTAAGGTGGATGGTTCGGTCGGCATTATTGTAGCCGCGCACACTTCGCTATGCAGCAACCACATTTTCCTCGTGGGCAACGAAGAACAGAGGAAAAAGTACGTCAGCAAGCTGGCCACGGGAGAGCACATCGGAGGCTGGGGACTGACCGAACCCTCTTCCGGTTCGGATGCGGGCAGCGCGCGCATGACTGCGACGCGGCAGGGAAATTCCTGGGTGCTCAACGGAACCAAGACGTTCTGCACCAACGGCAGCTACGCCGACGTGCTGGTGGTGATTGCCGTGACCGACCGCGCCGCCCACACCCATGGGCTTTCTGCGTTCATCGTGGAGAAGGGAACCAAGGGATTTCGTCCGGGGAAAAAAGAGAACAAGCTGGGCCTGCGCGCCAGCGACACTTCCGAACTGATTTTCGAAGATTGCGAAATTCCCGCTGAGAGTCTTCTGGGCAAAGAAGGGGACGGGTTTATTGATGCCATGCGCGTTCTGGATGGCGGCCGCATCTCAATTGCGGCCCTGTCGCTTGGAATTGCCGAGGGCGCTTATGAAGCGGCGTTGAAATATGCCAGGCAGCGCAAGCAATTCGGAAAAGCCATCGGCGAATTCCAGGCTATTCAATGGAAGCTGGCGGACATGGCAACCGAAATCGAAGCGGCGAAACTGTTAACGCTCCGCGCCGCGGCGATGAAAGACGCGGGCATGAAAACTACGCAGGAATCTTCGATGGCCAAGCTCTATGCCAGCGAAGTGGCAGTTCGCTGCGCCAACGAAGGCGTGCAGATTCACGGCGGCTACGGGTTTATCAAAGATTATCCCGCCGAAAAATTTTACCGCGATGTGAAGCTGTGCACGATCGGCGAGGGCACCAGCGAAATTCAGCGGCTGGTGATTGCAAGACAGTTGCTGAGGGAGTAAGGGTCAATCGCGAGTCCGTGGAGGAGTTCGTTCCACCGCAGTGAATCTCGCGGCGTGTGTCTTTTCCTCCATCTGTGCTTTAAACTAGAAAGTCTTGAGCCCAAGCCTGCAGACGTGGATTGAACAACTGCGCAACGGGGATGCCCGCGTGTTGGCGCGGGCCATTTCGACCGTAGAAAACCGCAGTCCCGAGGCGCCCGATCTTCTGAAGGCGTTATTTCCCCACACCGGAAAGGCGCGCATCATCGGGCTGACTGGATCCCCTGGTGCCGGGAAGAGCACACTGGTCGACCAACTGGCCAAGCACTACCGCAAGCACAATCGCACGGTCGGAATTATCGCCGTCGACCCTACGAGTCCCTACACTGGCGGAGCAATTCTGGGCGACCGCATCCGCATGCAGGACCATTTCGCCGATCCCGGAATCTACATTCGCAGCATGGCTACGCGCGGCTCGCTCGGCGGATTGGCGCGCGCCACGGCTGACGTCGCCACGGGTCCTCGATGCCGCCGGTCGCGACTTGATCCTGATTGAAACCGTTGGCGTCGGCCAGGACGAAGTCGATATCGTACGCCTCGCGGACATCACGGTTGTCATTCTGGTCCCCGGCATGGGCGACGACGTGCAAACCATCAAGGCCGGGATTATGGAGATCGCAGACATTTTTGTGATCAACAAAAGCGACCGCGACGGAGCCGATCGCGTACAGCGCGAAATACGCGCCCTGCAATCCCTGGCGACTCGCAGCGACCGCTGGACGCCGCCAATTGTGAAGACCGTAGCCAGCGAGGCGAAGGGAATTGACGCACTCGCCAAAGCGATTGCGGATTACGAGGCGTATCTGCAGAAGGAAAATCTGGTGCTGCAGCACAAGGCGCAGAACTGGCAGGAGCGCCTGGTTGAAATGCTTCGCGATACACTAATGGAGAAAGCGCGCGAAAAACTGGGCGATGGCAAAGTTGCCCGGTACGCGACAGAAGTGGCCGAACACAAACGCGACCCTTACACGCTGGTGGAAGAGATTGTAGGAAAGCTCGGAAGCGCGACCTAGGCCTCGCAACTCTTGTCATTCCGAGTCGGCTTCAGCCGCGAGGAATCTGCAGTTCTAGGAGCGAACCATGTTCACCATCGACCATATCGGGATCGCCGTTAAATCTTTGGCCTCTGCCAAGCGAGTTTATGAAAACTTAGGGATGGCTGTTTCTCCGGAGGAATTAGTCGAGAGCGAGCAGGTTCGCGTGGTGATGGTTCCGGCCGGAGAAAGCCGGATGGAATTGCTGGAGCCGACTTCGGAAACATCCACAGTTGCGCGCTTTATCGCTAAGCGCGGTGAAGGCTTGCACCATGTGTCGTTGCGCGTGCCTGATTTGTCAGCTGCTGTGGAACGGCTGAAAAAGAACGGCGTCCGGCTTATCTCCGAGGAAATTAAGGTCGGTGCTGGCGGGCATCGTTATGTGTTCGTGCATCCATCGAGCGCCGGCGGAGTACTGCTGGAGCTGGTGGAAGAGCATCGTTGATTTCTCCGCGGGCTTCAACGACGCCCGCGAACATTTCCATAACCCATGCTTCTTCTTGCCGTCGATACTTCCGGAAAGAATGGCAGTATCGCACTCGCTGAGTGTGAAGGAGCGGTGTGCGCCGTACTTGAAGTTGTGCCCCTCCTCGGCGGGACGTTTTCCGCGCAACTTATTCCGCAAATTTCAGCGCTGCTGGCAAAGCATGGATTCACCAAACGTGATATCGGCGCGTTCGCAGTCGCAGCTGGCCCGGGATCGTTTACCGGATTGCGCGTGGGACTCGCGGCAATCAAGGCGCTCGCCGAAGTCCTCGAAAAACCGATCGCGACCGTATCTTTGCTCGAAGCGGTTGCCGGTGCGAGTGGTTCCCAGGGCATCGTGCTTGCGGCCCTCGATGCGGGACGAAACCAGCTTTACGTCGGCGAGTACAAACTCGAAGATTCGCAGTGCACGATGCAGCGGGAGTGGCTGGCGAGTCGCGAGGAATGCCTGGCCGCCGCTGCCCATCTGCGCTTGACCACGCCTGACGCGACAATTGCACAGCAAGCCAGAGAACGAGGTTTGCAGGTCGAGGAGGTCGGAGCGCCGGGAAGCGACGCTATCGCTCGTATTGGATGGCGGAAGATTCCAGCTGGCCAGACCGTCTCGCCCGAGGATCTGGAGGCCAATTATATCCGTCGGTCCGACGCTGAGATATTTTCGAACCAGTCTGAGCGAAAGGTTTAAGAACGGCGGAAGTAAGCGGATTGCTGTGTGATCTTTCCCACAAGTTGAAGCTTCGTTCCTCCGCCAGTACTCTTGCGAGCGCCTTCGATAAGCGTGAATGGCACGGTAAGCAGTGTGTCGTTCCTCACTGCGCCTACTTTGGAGACGGCCAGCCGCGGCCGATCCGGGCCTACGCTGATTTCGCGTAAACGTTCAATCCGTGCGACAGCCCGAACTACGATGCGGGCCAGTTCCGCTCCGTAGTCCGGGACACGATCTTTGCGCAAGCGTTGTTTGGCCTCTTCGGCGGAAAACCAGGTGGGCTTGCGCTTCGGCTCCAAAGTCCTCTCCAGGCGCACAACTTCACACAGGTGTGCGCTCACGGCAATTTTCTGCCGTCGACCATTCTTTCGGCGGCGAAAATACCGCCCGAAAGATGCCTCCTCCATCCGACCGTGAACGCCGGCTTCTTCGAATGCTTCGAGCGCCGCAGTCTGCGCGTGAGTGAGTCCAGGTTCGGCGCTGCCTTTCGGGAACGTCCAGCGGCCGTTGTGAGTTTGCACCAGCAAAAATTCGATGCTGCGCTGGTTGACTCGGTAACAAACCGCAGCAACCTGCTCACACTCACACAGGCGGCGAAGTTGCTCAATGCGGAAGAATGTTATGGGAGTTTTTTGTCCGCGAAACCGCGGCGGTGCCAAACTCGAATTGGCAATGCTCATGGCAATAGAGTGCGGTATTCCATCGCCACTGACTAGAGCAAGTATGGTTCGGGGCACCAAATCTTGCGAAAATCCCACACGGGAATCTTTCTAACAACTTGCGGTCGCCGCGTTCTGCGCCCAAAATTCTGTATTGGCGGCGACTGGCCGGCAAGGATCACACTTTGGAAGCTTTGCGTTGTCTGCGCTGCAACCGCGAACTCGAGGCGGGACACAAATCCGTGGCGGTGTACTTGTTTGCGCAGACGGTCGGCATCCGGCCGCGACAGAAGTCTTCCGCCCAACGAATTTGCTTCTGCCCGCAGTGCTCGGTTTCGCTGGCCATGGGCCCTCCGCCCGAGGGCGCGCTCAATATCGCAGCATGGCAGATGATTCGTGAACTCGTCGGCTCCGATCCTGCGCTCGCAGAAGCGGCCTGGGAGAACCTTCGCGGGAACGTCGCGCTGCTGCCCGCAACCGGAACCGACGGGTCTCCTCAAAGCAACCCTGCAGGATATTTCGAATTTTAGCCGCGACTCTTCCAGATAAGAACGCGCCGTCTGATTTCGTTACTCGCCTGTTACCTTTCATTTCTGAAGGCTTGCAAAGTTTATCCTGCGCGGAATTACCGAGGTAACGTTCAACTCCTATCGTGACGTGTACCAATGGGAGAAAACTTTTTTAATAGGCCTGTGTTTCGTTTTCTAGAATGCGAGACGCCTTCCCCGGCCTCTCCACAGCAAGGAGCGATGCAATGAGACGATACAATTTGCTTGCAGTTTTGCTTGCGCTTACGGCGCTGACCTTAACAGCCTGCGGCGGCGGATCTGGTTCTTCCTCGTCCTCGTCGAGCAACAGTGGTTCCAGCGCCTCCAGCCAGGGACAAGTCTTCGTGACCGGGGAAGATGCGCCTCTGCCTTCCGTGGTGTCGTTCTACGTCACCATCAACAGCATCACCCTCAATAACAGCTCAACCTCGGTGAATGTGCTCTCTACGCCAACTACGGTTGATTTCGGACGTTTGATTGGCCTGCGGTCGTTGCTCGGTTTCAATTCCGTTCCCGCTGGCACATACACCAGTGCGACCTTCAGTTTCTCCAGTCCCGTGATTTACTACGTGAACATGAGCGGCACTCCGCCGTCGGTTGGATCGATGAACGGCACTTTGACGAACTCGACTGTCACCGTAGCCTTCCCGAATTCCGTGCTCACTGACGGTTGGCAGCAACGGCCTCGCTGGGCTGCACATGGACTTTGACCTGCATCAGTCCCTGGCGGTCAACAGCAATGGTCAGATTACCGGCGCCGTGAATCCGAACGTCGTTGTCATGGCTGTCTCCGCTTCGCAGGAAATGGGACAGATTACTGAGTTCACCGGCACGACTGTCTCTGTGAATTCCTCCGGCAACACTTTTACCATGCAAGGGCCATGGGGATTCCAGGAAGTCATCGACGTTAACTCGAACACCCAGTACAACGGCAGCAATTCTCTGAGCAGCGTGCAGAACGCCATCGTATCGGTGGAAGGCACGGTGCAGGCGGATGGCAGCATGCTGGCCTCGGCTGTCGAAGTAATTACGACCAACAAGGCGTTCATCTCGGGCCGCATTCTCGCGGTGAACGGAACCCAGGTCACCATGTTCGTCGGCGAACAGCTGCCCGACATGAGTCCGGCCATTCCCATCGATACGGTTTATACCGTCAACCTGACCAACGTAACCCAGTACGATGTCTGCTTCTTCAACACCTGGTTCAGCCAGCAGTTGTTCAATGCGTCGTCGTTGGTAGTTGGACAGCGGATCTTTGTTGGCGGCGCCTTCCAGAACAACACATTCACTCCAGCAATGGTTTCTCTGCGTCGCCAGGGTGTATGGGGAGCGATGGTTCCGAACACCGTGAACATCACTAACGGGAACCTGGGCAACTTCCAGATGCAGAATGATCTGCTGCTGAGCTACTCGGCCGGCTGCTCCATTCACCGTGAATACCGGCAATCTGACCATCTTTGAGAACGTAACCGGGCTGAGCGGATTACAATCGGCTGGCGCAGCCAACATGGTGGCACGCGGTTTGGTTTTCGATAACGGCAGCGGGCAGCCTGTGGTTTGGGCAGAACGGGTACGTGTACTACCGTAGTTAGATTTGTTCGTTCGGTGTGGGCGGCGTTAGCACCGCCCATTTTCATTTTTCAACTTCGCTCAACCAATCAACGTGCAGGCCGAAAGCGACAATGGTTCGCCCGCTGCGTCCGGTCACCTGTTCTGCTTCTTTCTCTAGCGGCGATTCCAAATCGTCTGGGGTCCGGCGTCACTTCGCAAGCGGCGATTTGCGCAGCCGTCGCGCCTTGAAAGCACAAGTCACAGACCGCAAAATCTTCTTCTTCCGTTTTGAGTGGTGGCCCGAAGGTGCGGCAGATCATTGGCCGATGCTCGTAGACTTCGCAGCGGCCGGTCGCCGGATCGAGCGCCGGACAAGGCTCCTCATTGGCAAAGTCCTCGAACCGCTTTTCCGACCCCTCGTCCTCATAGAGCAACCCAGTTTGCGGATCGCCAGGAAAATCCGCGGACAAGCGCTGGACGGACTCCTGCACTCGTTTTCGCACCGCAGCCGCACGCTCCGGCGAATTGGCCTCGAGAGCAACCATCCCCCGCCGCAGCCGTACTACGTCGAGCTGGCCGATGGGGAACACGCCGATGCAGCACTGGCTGCATCCCGCCTTGCACAGAAGCCAGTCGCCGCTTCTTCGCGCGGCGTCGGCGAATGCGTTATCGGCAATCTGGACCAGGACCTGGTCGCCGGATGACCGGACAGAGGGAGCCATAGCCAGTAGAATAACAACGCTTTTCGCATCTTTCCGGATATTCTTTTTCCTTGGCTCTGACGCACAACTCCGACGTGCTGATTCTCGGGGCCGGCGCTGCCGGGCTGATATGCGCTATCGAAGCAGGGAAGCGCGGCCGGAAGGTGATTGTTCTTGAACGTGCCGACCGCATTGGCAAGAAAATTCTTATCTCCGGCGGTGGCCGTTGCAATTTCACCAACCTTCACTGCCAGCCGGAAAACTTCCTCTCCGCGAACCCCCACTTTGCGAAATCGGCTCTGGCGCGTTACACGCCCGCCGATTTCATCGCGCTGGTTGAAAAGCATCGCATTCCCTATCACGAGAAAACGCTTGGCCAGCTTTTTTGCGACCGCTCCGCTCGCGACATTGTTGACATGCTGGAGAGCGAATGCCGCGCTTGTGGCGCGCAGATTCTGGTAAATCGCACCCCGCAGAAAGTAGAGCGCGGCACGGAATTCGTTGTCCAGACGAAAGATGAAGAGTTCCACGCTGCTTCGTTGGTAATTGCGACCGGCGGGCTTTCGATCCCCAAGATTGGCGCGACCGCTTTCGGATATGAAGTCGCCCGGCAATTCGGATTGAAAGTCCAACCCTGCAGGCCGGCCCTGGTTCCACTCGTTTTTACACAAAAAGACCGCGACCGCTTGTGCGATCTGGCCGGAGTGTCGACCGAAGTCGTAGCGAGTTTCGCCCACGCGACTTTCCGCGAGAAGATGCTCATTACTCATCGTGGATTGAGTGGTCCCGCCATCCTGCAAATTTCGTCTTATTGGTCGCCGGGGAGCGCAGTGCGCATCGACCTGGCGCCGGGAAAGGACATCGCAGCGGAGCTGCAGACAGAAAAAGTCAGAAGTGCACCGGCAATTCGATTGGCAATTCGCGCAGCCATGCCAAAGCGTCTCGCAGACCGCTGTCTGCAACTGCACGAGCCGGCTTCATTCACGAATCAGTCTCTTGCGGAATTCGAGCGTGGGATTCACGAATGGAAGGTGGTTCCCGCCGGTACTGAGGGCTATGAAAAGGCCGAAGTCACAGCCGGAGGCGTCGACACCGATGAACTGTCCGCAAAAACCATGGAGAGCCGCAAGGTTCCCGGGCTGTTCTTTATTGGCGAGGTCGTCGACGTGACCGGACAACTGGGCGGATTTAATTTTCAGTGGGGGTGGTCGTCAGGCGTGGCCGCCGGATGGGCTGTCTAAGCAGCGAAAACCAACCTTACTTCCCCGCCGAACCGGAACTGGCCGGAGCTACTTCATTGATCAATAACCAATAAAGACCTGCTTTCTTTACCGTGTCCCGGAACTGGTCGAAGTCAACCGGCTTTTGAATATAGCTGTTCGCGCCGTTGCCATATCCCTGAACCAGATCTCGCTCCTCCTTCGATGAAGTCAAAATTACGACCGGGATAATGCGGGTTCGCGGATCGGACTTCAACCGCCGAAGCACCTCCATACCATCCACCTTCGGCAGTTTCAGGTCCAGCAACACTAATCTCGGGGGATGTTCGAACGAGCGGCCCGCGTAGGCGCCATCGCAAAAGAGGAATTGCAGGGCTTCTTCGCCATCCCGCACGACATGAATGCTGTTGGCGAGATTTTCCTTGCGAAGCGCATGCAACGTCAGCTCGATGTCTTCGGCATTGTCTTCCACTAGCAGGATTTCAACTTGTCGTTGCTTCACGAAGTGCCTCCCACGGAAACGGACTTTCCAACTGCTGAGTTCTTGTCACTTGCCGCAGCCGTGAAATAGAAAGTTGCTCCTTTGTCGAGCTCAGCTTCGGCCCAGATGCAGCCTCCGTGCTTCTGGATGATGCGCTGCACGATCGCCAGCCCGACGCCGGTGCCTTCGAAATCCTCTTGGCGATGCAGTCGCTGGAAGACCCCGAAGAGCTTGTCGCAGTACTTCATGCTGAAGCCTACGCCATTGTCGCGTACATAGACCACCGGAGTGCCGTCCCGCTCCTGCTGCCCGATCTCAATCACCGCGGGGCTACGCGGGCGCGTGAACTTGAGAGCATTGGCAAGGAGATTTTGCAGCACCTGCTTGAACAGCCCGGGGTCACAATCCATGAAGGGGAGATCGCCAATCTTCCATTCGACTCGCCGGCCGGCGCATTCCGGGGCCAACTCAGAGATGATCTCATCCACAATGGATCGCAATCCTGTGACTTGTAGGCGCAGTTCTTGACGGCCAATGCGGCCAAGATTCAACAGGTCGTCGACCAGTAATCCCATGCGGCGGGTGCCATCGGAGATGCGTTCGAGGTAGTGCTGGGCTTCGGCGGGAAGCGCGGACTTAAAGTCTTCGCTCAACATCTTGGAGAAGCCGCTGATGTGCCGCAACGGGGCCCGCAAATCATGGGAAACCGAATAGGTGAAAGCCTCCATTTCCTGGTTCGCGGCCAGCAACTCGGCGGTGCGCTGTTCCACCCGCCTCTCCAGTTCCTCATTGAGCCGGTGAACTTCGGCCTCTGCCTGTTTGAGCGCGCTAATGTCGGTATTGGTGCCAAACCATCGGACAACCCGCCCCTCGGAGTCTTTCAGCGGCACCACGCGGGTCAGAAACATGCGAAAGATCCCATCCCCACCGCGGATGGGGAATTCCATGTCCAACCCCTCTCCGGTGCTGATGCAGGCCTTCCACCGTTCCAATACCTTGGGCAGGATCTCCGGGTCATGCAAACTCTGCCAGCCCCAGCCCGCCATTTCCTCCAGCGTGGTGCCTGTGTACTCAAACCAGCGCTGGTTGTACCAGAAAATGTGTCCGTCGGCTTCCGCCATCCACGCCAACTGTGGAATCCCATTGACCATCGCTTGGAATCGCTGTTCGCTTTCGCGCAGCGCCGTTTCCGACTGTTTCCGCTCGGTTATGTCGCGGGCAATGGCAGTAGAGAGCGATCGCCCGCCAACCTCGATGCGCGAGATCGATGCCTCCATCGGGAACTCCCCGCCATCGGCCCGTAGTCCCCAAACATAGCCAAGATTTCCCATCCGCCGCCGCGTGCCGGAGTCCCCGAACACTCGCAGTGCTGCCGAGTGGTCGGCGCGAAATCGCTGAGGAATGAATTTCTCCAGCGGTTGCCCGATGGCGGCGTTCTGCGGGCAGCGAAAGACCTTTTCTGCCGCCGGATTGAAGAGAACGATCCGCTGCTCCTCATCGACCGTGACAATTGCATCCATGGCGGAGTCAATGATCCCCTGCAGCCGCTCCCGGCTCTCGTGGAGCTCAACCGTGCGCTCCAGGACTCGACGCTCCAGTTCCGTATTAAGTGCCATAACCTGTGCGTGCATCCTCGACACTCGGCCGGCTTCGCGCATCACCACCAGCCCGGCAAACATCAGCATTACAATGCCGATTAGCGTGCTGACCAGAGTGACCGCCGCGGTACGCTCCCGCGATGCGGTCTGAGTACGTATGCGCTGTTCGAGCAACTTGGCTTCTTCCGCCCGCATTTCGGCAGTCGTCCTTCGCACCCCATCCATGAGCTGTTTGCCCTGCAAGAACATTTCTGTGGGCGGTACTCGTCCGGTCCGCTGGCGGTAACGGATAGCAGCTTGCCCGCTTTCGATCCGCTTCTCGACTTCTGGCCGCAATGTTTCTACTCGCTTTTGCTGCGGGGCATTATCTGCGGTCAGGGAGCGCAAATTATCCAGGTCACCGTTAATGGCGGCCTGCACCTTCCTTGCAGGTTCCAGAAATACCGAGTCTCCGGTCGCGGCAAAGCTCCGCGCCCCCGCCTCGATGTCGAGCACGTCGCTGAGGATGAGCTCCAGCGCCGCATCGACGGCGTGGCTGTGTGCTACCCAATCGTCATTCCCGGAAGTCTGTCGAATGCTGTGCAGCGAATCGACCCCACCCAGGACCGCCAGGATAAGGCCGACCCCTATGCCGGCTATGAGCCAGCGGCGGAGGCCCGCTTCCGTCGGCGATTCATCGTAGCGATCGAGCAGTAAGTCGAGTTTTTCCGGGGGAAGTTGTAAAGCCTGCTCCACACGCTTGCGTTGGCGTTCGCCGCGGTCAATCAAAACCGCGGGTCCAGCCGATGAACGACATCAATAGGATCCCGGCGCATACCGCAATGGCTGTCGTCTCCAGCCAGGTAAAGTGCGCTGTGGTCAGCAGCGGCTTTGAGAGCAATGCGCCGAACGAGATCAATGCCAATAGCCCGCCTGCCACGCTACGCCGAAGCCAGCGGGCGCCTCGGCTGGGACTGGCCAGCAATCCGCCAAACGCCCACTCCGGACGCGAACATAAGGTCCCTGTCGACAACAAGAAGAAGGTCACTGCGGTTGGCAGCGCCAGCGAAATATCGTTTTGCCCAGGTTGAAACAGAAGATTCAGCGCTCCAAATGACGCCCCCAGCGCAGCGAGAACGCTGAAGACTTGAGAAGGCCAGAGATTCGACTTCGTCCGCCGATCCACCGAGACGAGGGCTGCTCCCGCGGCGATGAACGTCAAAGCAGTAATGGGAGACATCAGGCCGGGATGATGGGGCATTGCCGCCGGGTCGGCAAGTGACCGAACCAGCCAATGATCGACGCCGAGATCCACGCCGAAGAAATATTCCCACCAGCTCAGCACCCCGACCATGCAGACGAGAGCTGCTAATCCGCGCGCAATGCGATTCCAGGCCACACTCCTCGGTTTTGTCAGCAGCCACAGCGAGCCTCCCGCCGCCAGGAAGCAGGCAGCAGTGTTTGCCTTCATCGTGACGGGCTCGACAAACCAGGTGGTGGGCCAACGAATCTGCAAGGCTGAGCCCAGCAACCCGGAGAGCCCCACCAGAACAGAAAAGACACCAGCAAGCGCAGAAAAGATGTTGAACCGCCGCAGCAGACGAAAATCGGACTCCTGCCTCATACAATCAAACTCTCGAATGAGATAGCTGATGTCTCACCAAGGCAGTATGCGGGAATAGAGGGATGCTGGTTAGTGACGGAACGCACATTCGACCCAAAGTGCCTCCCAAAATGGGAACGCCCGAGGGGAAGTGCGGGAAGTAATCTGCGGACGGAGGGAACGTTTCCCGATCTGTCAGAGGAGGCGGGAACTAGCCCGCTCTAGATTTTTCAAGAAGAGCGAGACGCGCGCGCCCCGCCATAGCGCGCGCATCTTCGGTCCCCCCTCGTTTCGAGTTGCTAAGCTGCCACTTTCTTCGCCAGGAGATCGTAGCGGCCATGGTTCATGACTTTGCTCCACGCTGCCACGAAGTCTTTCACGAACTTCTGTTTCGCGTCTCCGCAACCATAGACTTCTGCAAGCGCACGCAGCTGCGAGTGCGAACCGAAGATCAGGTCCACACGCGTGCCGGTTCACTTCACCTTATTGCTCTTGCGGTCGCGCCCTTCGTAGATGGGGCCGGAGCCATTGGATTCAGCAGATGGCTGCCATTCAGTGCCCATGTCGAGCAAGTTGACGAAGAAGTCGTTGGTCAGCGTCTCCGGCCGATTGGTGAAGACGCCGTGCTTCGACTTTCCGACGTTTGCTCCCAGTACGCGCAGGCCGCCAACCAGGACTGTCATCTCTGGCGCCGTCAACCGCAGCAACTGAGCCTTGTCCAGCAACAACTCCTCGGGCGAGAGGCGTTGCTTCCCGTGGAGATAGTTGCGGAACCCGTCAGCCTTCGGTTCAAGCGGTTCGAAGGATTCAACGTCCGTCTGTTCCTGCGAGGCGTCCATGCGTCCGGGTGCGAACGGGACTTTCACGTCAACCCCAGCAGCCTTCGCAGCTTTTTCGATCGCAGCATCGCCGCCAAGAATAATCAGGTCCGCGAGCGAAATCTTTTTCCCGCCAGACTGTGAAGCGTTGAATTCCTTCTGGATGGCTTCGAGCTTCTGCAGCACTTTCGTCAGTTCCGCCGGTTGATTGACTTCCCAGTTCTTCTGCGGCTCAAGGCGAATGCGCGCACCGTTGGCTCCGCCGCGCTTATCCGAGCCGCGGAACGTCGAGGCCGACGCCCACGCCGTCGAGACCAACTGCGAAACCGACAAGCCAGATGCAAGGATTTTCGCCTTCAAACCCGCAGCGTCCTTTTCGTCGATCAGCGGATGATTCACCGCGGGAATTGGATCTTGCCACGGCAAATGCTCCTTGGGAACGAGCGGGCCCAAGTAACGGTCGATCGGTCCCATGTCGCGGTGCGTCAGCTTGAACCATGCGCGGGCAAACGCGTCGGCAAACTGGTCCGGGTGCTCGTAGAACCGCCGTGAGATTTTCTCGTAAGCCGGATCCATGCGCAGCGACAGGTCCGTGGTAAGCATGGTCGGTGCGTGCTTCTTTGAAGGATCATGCGCATCCGGCACGGTGCCAGCGCCAGCGCCGTTCTTCGCTACCCACTGGTTCGCCCCGGCCGGGCTCTTAGTCAGTTCCCAGTCGTACTTGAACAGGTTCTCGAAGAAGTTGTTGCTCCACTTCGTTGGCGTCGTAGTCCAAGTAACTTCCAGGCCGCTGCCAATCGCGTCTCCGCCTTTGCCGGTGCGGAACTTGCTCTTCCAGCCCAAACCTTGCTCTTCGATTGTGGCAGCTTCCGGCTCTGCGCCGACATTGGTGGCTTCGCCGGCACCGTGGGTTTTGCCGAAGCTGTGACCGCCGGCAATCAGCGCAACCGTTTCTTCGTCGTTCATTGCCATGCGTTTGAAGGTTTCGCGAATATCTTTGGCTGCGGCGAGCGGATCCGGGTTGCCATTCGGTCCTTCCGGATTCACGTAGATCAATCCCATTTGTACGGCGGCAAGAGGATTAGCAAGGTCGCGATCGCCGCTGTAGCGCTCGTCCGCGAGCCACTTGCCTTCGGAACCCCAATAGATGTCCTGTTCGGGCTCCCACACATCCGGACGCCCGCCGCCAAAACCAAATGTCTTGAAGCCCATCGAATCCAGGGCGACGTTGCCGGCGAGAATCATGAGATCGGCCCAGGAGATTTTGCATCCGTATTTCTGCTTGATCGGCCAGAGCAGCCGACGAGCCTTGTCGAGGTTCACGTTGTCGGGCCAGCTATTGAGCGGCGCAAAACGCTGTTGTCCGGCTCCCGCCCCGCCGCGACCGTCGCCGATGCGGTAGGTGCCCGCGCTGTGCCACGCCATACGAATGAACAGCGGTCCATAGTGGCCGAAATCCGCCGGCCACCATTCCTGCGAGTCGGTCATCAAGGTATGAAGGTCTTTGACCACCGCGTTCAGGTCGAGACGCTTGAATTCTTTGGCGTAGTCAAACTCGTCGCCCATCGGGTCGGACAAAGATGAGTGCTGGTGCAGCACTTGAAGGTTCAGTTGGTTCGGCCACCAATCGGCATTGCTTTGTACCTTCGGAGCGCCGTGTGCGAAGGGGCATTTGGCTTCGGTTGAGGAGGTCTGCTCGTGCGAGCTAGCCCCCGCTGCGGCTGCAAGTTCTTTTTCCATATCTCTCATTATCCACCTCAGCGAAGTCAGAGGTAAAATATATCTTTCCTATACTTGCTATAGGATTTGCATCTAATCATCTATCGAGGTCCGATGTGGAAATTCACCAATTGAGGTACTTCTGCGCGGTCGCACGTCACGGGACGTTCACCCGCGCCTCTGAAGCGGAGCACGTCGCACAGCCGTCGCTCTCGCAGCAGATCCTGAAGCTCGAAGCGGAACTGGGCGCACCGCTTTTCGACCGTCTGCCACGCACTGCCAAGCTGACGGTATTCGGCAAAGCTTTTCTACCCAAGGCGGAACACATCCTGCGGGAGTTGGAAGATGCCCGCACCGAGCTTCGCGACATGTCGGGCAAGGAAAAAGGCGAACTCGTTGTCGGGTTTATTCCGACCATCGCCGCCTATCTGTTGCCTAAGTTGCTGAACGAGTTCAGCGCGCGGCATCCGCTCATCGCCATCAAAATCATCGAAGACATTACTCCCACCCTGCTGCAGCGCTTGCATGAGGGAACTATCGATTTCGCCGTCGCGGCGTTGCCCATCGCCGGAAGCGAGTTCGTTACTCAGGAATTGTTCGAGGAAAAGTTCTATGCAGTGCTTCCGGAGAAACATCGCCTGGCCTCGCGATCGGTCATCAGTCTGGAGCAGCTGAACCGCGAACCGTTTTTGCTGTTGAAAGAGGGCCACTGCTTTCGCGACAGCCTGATCGCAGCCTGTCACAAATTAAGGATGTCCCCGAGCATCGTATTTGAAAGCGGCCAGTTCGCCACAATCCTGGCGATGGTGTCGGCTGGAATGGGAGTATCAGCGGTGCCGGCCATGGCGGTGCAGCCGCACGCGGGATGCAAGTTCATTCCGATCTCCGGCAAACACAGCACCCGCGTTGTCGGCCTGGTTACTTCTCGCCACCACTACCAGACTCGCGCCCAGCGCCTGCTGATGAAACAAATGAGAGATGTCTGCAAAGAGTCGGAGAGTAATCCTCAATCCTTGGCAGAGGCTGGTTAGCGGATTGCACTCGCTGTCGACGCCACTTGCCCACCTTTGGTAAGCTGTCGGTTCCGTTGATTGCTTACCGCGGCGCGCGAGTTCTCGAAAGCCGAGTTCATGCCCGCCCCGTAGGATTGACTTCTAATGGCGTCCGACCCCATCAGCGTGCCGGAGTCTGCACCGGCCACAGCTATCTCGCAGTTGGTGTCGTCGCCGCTCACCCGCGCGGCGATTTTTCTCGTCGTCACCATCAATCCCGGAGATGAAAATCGCGCCGCGGTGCTTTCCCTCTGCGCCGATCTTTCGGGTCTGCTGCGAGCAGTCGGTTTTCGCAACGTCGACGACGCGCTTTCCTGCATCATGGGAATCGGTTCCGCTGCCTGGGACCGTCTTTTCGGCCCGCCGCGTCCCGCTGAACTGCATCCCTTTCGCGAATTTCGTTCCGGCCCACGCCACGCTGTATCCACGCCCGGCGACCTGATTTTTCACATTCGCGCCAAGCGCATGGACCTCTGCTTCGAGTTAGCGATGCAAATTATGGCTCGCCTCGGCGGCGCCGTCACTACCGCCGACGAAGTCCAAGGCTTCCGCTATTTCGACGAACGCGATCTCCTTGGCTTCGTCGACGGCACTGAGAATCCCACCGGAAAGCTAGCCGCCGACTCGGTTTTCATCGGCGGCGAAGATCCCGCATTTGCCGGCGGAAGCTACGTCATCGTGCAAAAGTATCTCCATAATCTCGATGCCTGGAACAAGATTTCCACGGAAGCTCAGGAAAACATCATCGGGCGCAGGAAAGTCTCCGACATCGAGCTCGACGATTCCGAAAAGCCGACCTCGGCCCATAGCGCGTTAACCGTCATCGAAGAAAACGGCAGGGAAGTCAAGATCCTCCGCGACAACATGCCCTTCGGACGCCCCGGTTACGGCGAGTTTGGAACTTATTTCATCGGTTATAGCCGCACGCCCCGCATCACCGAGCAAATGATCGAGAACATGTTCATCGGCCGTCCGCCGGGCAACTACGATCGCATTCTCGATTTCAGCACCGCGGTCACCGGAAGCCTGTTCTTTGTCCCCACCGCGACCTTTCTCGACGATGTCTCGCCCGCCCAGCCCGTGGCATCCTCGGGCGCACAGAACACGGTCTCAGAGTCTGATGTAACTTCGCCCTCAACCGGGCCATCCAAGAATGGTTCGCTCGGAATTGGTTCCCTCAAAGGAGAGGATGGTCATGAATAACCTGCATCGCGAGCTAGCTCCGATTTCTGACGCCGCGTGGGCCCAAATCGAAGAGGAAACTTCGCGCACCATCAAGCGCTATCTGGCGGGCCGCCGCGTTGCGGATGTTCAGGGTCCGGCGGGATCTGCTCTCTCCGCCGTGGGCACAGGTCACCTCACTACAATCAAAGCGCCCGGAGACGGCGTCATCGCCCGGCAGCGCGAAGTGAAAGCCCTGGTCGAGTTGCGCGTCCCTTTCGATCTCTCGCGCCAGATGATTGACGATGTGGATCGCGGCGCAAACGACTCCGATTGGCAGCCGGCAAAAGACGCCGCCCGCAAACTGGCTTTCGCCGAAGACCGCGCCATTTTCGAAGGCTACAACGCCGCGGGAATCGTCGGCGTCCGCCAAGGCACCAGCAATCCCAAGAAATCGCTTCCGGCCGACGTGCGCAAGTACCCGGAAGCCTTTGCCCAGGCCTTAAGCCAGTTGCGGCTTGTCGGCGTCAATGGCCCATATTCCATTTTGCTCGGCGCCGACGCTTACACCGAGCTTGCCGAAACGAGCGACTACGGTTATCCGGTCCTCGAACACGTCAAACGGCTGTTTGAAGGAAAAATCATCTGGGCGCCCGCCATCGACGGCGCTTTCGTAGTCACGACCCGCGGCGGCGACCTTGATCTTCACATCGGCCAGGACGCCTCCATCGGCTACCTGAGCCACACCGACACGCACGTCCGCCTCTATTTGCAGGAAACGTTTACGTTCCTCTATCTCAACGTCAGAATCGGCTGTGGCGTTGGCACCGCCGTCGAAGTCGAAATGAGCCGAGAGGGATCGCTCGCCCGACGATAGAGGTAACCCATCGCGAAAGACGGTCCTGTAGTGGCCGCCGTCAGCGCGCGGTATCCTTTCGCCGCCGCCGCTCGCTTGCCTTCATCATTTCGTTCAAGTCCGCCGCTGGCCGAATCTCGAAAATGCTGCCGTATTTCAGGGCCGGATGCTGCGAGATTAGCTGTACAGCATGGTTCATGTCCCGCGCCTCAAGCACGAGAATGCCGCCGAGTTGTTCCTTGGTTTCCGCATAGGGACCGTCCGTGGTTGCGACTTTGCCGTTCTTCCAATACAGGGTCAAGGCGGTTTCCGTAGGCTGAAGCGCTTCTCCGCCAGCCCAATGCCCATTGGCGCGAAGATGGTCGTCGTATTCAAAGCATGTGTCGAACATCGCGTGTTGCTCGCCCTCGGTCATGCCATCGACTTTGCCTTTGTCGTAGTACCCCAAACAGATGTATTTCATCCATTCCTCCTTGTTTCCGGTGACTCCTTGTTCCCTGCGACCCAGAGCCGTAGCTCGTCGTTTTCTTATCCGATAGTCGCTCGGGAGACCGAAAATCGACAGCTACTCCAGTTTTTATTTCAACTGAATGGAATGTACAATCTGTCCAATTTCCGAAGTCAAAAAGGAAATTGCGGGTAGTGTCCTAAACTTCGATCCGCAACTTGTAAAGGAGTGCGAATGAACTATTCAAGTCTTGGGCTGGCGGCGCTTGGTGGCACGGTCGCGTATTTTGCCTTCGGTTTCTTACTGTTTTGGCTGGCGCCAGCTCTTATCAATGAAGCCCACAAATACCCCGCGGTATTCCGCCCTAAGGAAAAAATGATGAGTGTCATGCCAGTTGGAATGGCCGCAACTTTGGTGGCGATCCTGGTGGTCGCGATAATTTTCGCCATGATACATCAGGGCGGACCGGGCACTACCGAAGGTGCGCGCTTGGGCGTTCTCATTGGCATTTTCGTGGTTTGCGGATTTGTGCTGCACAACTACGTGAATTTGAACATCGGGCTGAAACTCGCTCTGGGACAGGCCGTGGCTTACTTCATCCAGTGGACGATCGTCGGCATAGTCATCGGTCTTATTTACAAACCCCTCGCGACACCATAATCGTGAATATATCTGTGTTGTTTGGGGGCTGGCTCCCTACCTGTCCTGCGTCGGCTGCCAGATGTGCAGAATTTCAACGGCATCGTCCTTCACGCGGTAGGCGATGATATGCGGCAAGCGCCGCTGCAATAATTCGCGGGGCAGATTTTTCCGTCACTGTTTCAAGTAACGAAGCGCAACACTTCCTGATTTAAAAATCTTCGACTCGACAAGTTTCAGTCGTAATTTCTCCCGGAGGCCGATACCTTCCATCAACCGTCTGCCTTGGCCAACAATGACTGGCGCAACGACAAAGCGATATTCATCAACCAGTCCAATCTCGATAAGCTGGGAAGGAATATCTACACCGCCGACCAAGATATCTTTGCCTGGTTCTTGTTTCAATTTAAGTATTTCGTCGCGAAGGTTGGTACGAACAATTCTCGTATTTCCGTCGTCAGCGCTGGCCAATGATCGTGAAAAAACAACCTTCTTCTTGGAGACAAAGGCTTGAGCAAATTCGATATCCGCTTTTGTCTCGGACTGGTTTTTTGCGATATCAGGCCAATAAGGAACCATCAATTGATAGGTTTTACGCCCATAGACGAGCAGGCCAGCATCATCGCGCAAGAGGTGCGTGTAATGTTCAAGTAAGTCTTCATCGGGATTGAATTTGGTGTGGTCGCAGCAGCCATCCAGGGTAAGGTTGATTGCGTAAATTACATTTCTCATTGGATTGTCCCTTCTTATGTACCAGCGCTTATGCGCCCTTTGCAATTCTGCTTAGCGACCCTCCGTTCCGTCCGACCACCGTTGCACGGGAATCACGAACTGCGTCAGGTGCTCCACGGGGTCGCTCATAGCAACGACGGGGGAACCCGGCAGATTCGCTCCCCAGATTGCAGGGTCGGTGTCCGAATAGAAAAACATGAGGTGGGGAGGCCAGTGGGGGTTGCTGTCGCCGCCGTAGCCTTGCTTCGACAGCATGTAGCACATCGCGCCGGATTCCATCGCCGGCAGTTTTTTTTTGGCGATGGCAGCGGTGATGGACTCGGTCATCTGAGCTGGCGTACGCCCCGCCAGTCCCCACTCAGTCTCTTTGGTGATGCGCAGAAGGTAAGAACGCGCGGCTGGCGCATTCACACACATGGGGACGCGCACCTTCGGATTCCAAAAGTCGGCATCGGCCGCGGAAGTCCATCCCCGTCCCACGATACACACGAAACCGTTTTTGCCTTTGACCGCAGTTTCGAAACCATGACGCCCGAGAACCAGCACCTCTGCATCGCGTGAAATGGAGTCCGGTGCAGCGCTTCGCGCCAGGGCTATTTCCGCAGCCTGATCCGTCGTGAGGTATTGGTCGATCGAGGCCATGTTCGTGTACGTCGTCGCGGCATCCTGTGCCATCGCCTGATTCGCCGAACCGAAGCTCGACCGAACTAAGCGCTATAAGCAGCGCGAAGCTCTTAATCACGATTGCGCTAATTTTCTTCTTCCGCATCGTTTTCCTCCTGAGAGTGGGCCAAGCCGACAGTGCTGTCACTGCCGCTCGGTTGCTTCCGCCCGTTTTTGGAAGACCGCACGCACCTCGACCGGCGCCCGACAGGCGACGGCAGCCTTGCGCCCCCACGCCAGTGCTTCGTCCAGATTGGCGGCTTCCAGCACCCAAAAACCGCCTATGTGCTCCTTGGTCTCCAGGTACGGCCCGTCGGTGATGAGCACCTTACCATCGGGCTGCGCCCGCAGCGACTTCGCGCTGCGGGCCGGGGAGAGGCCGCCAACGAAAACCCTGACCCCGGCGGCGGTCATCTCAACGTTGAGCGCCGCGATATCGCGGTGCATCGCTTCGGTCTCGACGGACGGGTCGTAGTTGTCGGGGTGGTGAATCGCAACCAAATACTGGGGCATGACTTTCTTGTCTCCTTGCTTCCTGTGACTTGTTTTCTGCAACTCAGGAACCGTGGCTCATTGCTTCGCCGCGAAATCGACGAAGCACCGAGAGTCTTCCTACTACTGGGCCATCTCATCAGCGACGCCGTCACCAAACTTCTTTCGGATCTCCTTTTGGGTCTCGGGATCGAAGTCGGTTAGGTCAAACATCCGGCGAACTTCGACCGTTTCGTTGTCCTTTCCGGGGATGCGCGAGGCCCATTCCAGCGCCTCTTCGCGCGACTTCACCTGGATGATCCAGTAGCCGCCGACCACTTCCTTGGCTTCGGTAAACGGACCGTCGGTGACTTTCGATTTTCCGCTTTTGAAGGTGACGCGCGCGCTCATTGTCGAGGGCGGGGTCAGCCCGTCGAGCGCGAGCAGCACGCCGGCTTTCCCTAGTTCCTCGTTGTACTTGCCCATTACGTCCATGTCTTTGAGGTTGGGTGCCCAGCCAGGTTTTGCGTTTTCGTAGTCTTTCGGAAACATGATCATCATGAAGCGCATGGTGTTCTCCTTGGGTATCGAGTATTGACTGTTGTGCGGACACCGCATCCGGGCCGCTACTTTTATATAAGATCTGGCCGGCCGGTTGCCCGGCCTTCACCTCATAGTCGAACGGTCAGACCGGAATTCGACAGGTCGTCCAAGAAATTTTACCCTGCCACCCGAACAGCGGCGCTTTACAACTGTGGCCTTGGCGGCTCGCCCCAGCCCGGGTAGAATGGAGAAATCCATGAGCCCAAAGACTCTCCAGGAGGTTGAACGAGCGATCGGAGCTCTTACGCCGCAAGAGGTGCAGGAACTATACGTGTGGCTGGAGCAACACTTTCCGCAGCCGATGGACGCTCGCCTTCCATCCGATCTTTCGGCGGGGAGTCTCGACACGGCGATTCAACGCGCTTTGGACGACGAAAAAAACGGTCGCCTGCGGCCGCTGTAGCGCTCCATGCAGCACCACGCCGCCACCGATTTCTGGCACGAATACCTTGCCCTCCCGCGCGAAATACGCGCTCGCGCCGACCAACGTTTTTCACTCCTGAAAGCAGACCCGCGGCATCCTTCCTTGCAATTCAAGAAGGTGGGAGAGCGCCGCGGACAGGAAATATGGTCCGCTCGAATCACGTTAAGCTATCGCGCCCTGGCGATCAAACGTGAGGACGGATATTTGTGGTTCTGGATTGGCGATCACAAAACCTATGACCGGCTGATTTCATAAAAATCCCTGCCAAGAGGCCCACTTCTTCGACTCGCTCCCGGCAGGCTTTCTCGCAAAACGCGAGAGATGCGGCACCTGGCGGGCCGGTTGCCCGGCCTTCACCACATAGTCGAATGGCCGGAAGGAATTGGCGGGTGCCCATTTCTCGCGTTCTTTGGGATAAGTGGGGCACCCGGCCGTTGTCTTCTGCGCTACACTCCTCACAAATGCTTGACGCAGTTGCAGAACTTGATCGCTTTCTGTCCGGAATGACAGCCAGCCTAGCGCGCGAGGGCCCCCATAACCTATCGGAGCGTTCAGGCAAAGATCCAAGAGCGACCTCCAAGCCGCTTAACGGAGAAACAGGTTCTTAAAGGTATCCTGAGGCTAACGACGGATTACCGGGCGCGCGGTCAACTCGGCAGAACCAGAGCAGCGCTGCTGCTGGGGGCCACGCTGCTAGGCAGAGGCTTCATTACCGCAGCAGAACGTGCCAGCGTGCTCCTGTGTGATGAAGCACCCTCGGCTAAGTTCCGGGCGTTTCTGGAACATCTAGATCGCGAATCGGGCGGATCAGACGACGAACATTGGCAGCTCTTGCGCAGCCGACTCCAGACATACCTTGCATATGAAAGGCTAGCCACCGCAACCTCGGCCCACGGGGGTGTTGCGTCCCGACTCCTTCGCACCTCACCCCGCGAGGCTATAAAGAAGGTTCTCACGCTGACCCACCTGCGATTCCTGAGCTATATGCAGTTTGAGCTGCCTCCTGGGCTTGGCGAGTGGCTCGATGAATTCGGAACCCCGGAAGAACTGGCAAGCATCGCCTCTTTGCTTGTTGCGCTCGCCAATGGACACAGTCATCTCGACTCCATAGACTTCGCCTTTCCGCTGACCGCCGACATTGCAAACGCCGAAATGCGGTCCCTCATGGAATTCGGCAAAGCCCTGCAGCAACGCTACGAAGTGGCAAAAGACATTTCGCTTTTCGGCTATAAATTGGAGGTTTTCGAGAGAGACAAGAACCGTGAAGTTTTTTACCTGCGCCCTCCGTCCCTAGGGTTTGAGCATTCCCTTCGGCTGGGCTTCATTCGATCGGAAATCGGTCTATCAAGCGGGCTACTCGAACCTCGCACCAGCATCCCGGGCAAGCCAATGTCGATCCTCGGTGCAGCAAAAATGTTTGCGGAGCGCTTGCGCGATAAAATCTGCGAGCTCAAGGGTAAAGATACCCCAATGAGCCGAATTGTCATTAAGTTCCCAGTTGGTCCGGAACTGTACAAAACCGTACTCGCAGGGAGCTTCTACGAAGACTTCCTGGGCCAAGAACGCCTAAGCCAAGACTTCCTCGTTCCAGTAGGTCAGGGAGACGACCAAAAGTGTCCAACTCACAGACAAGCTCGATCTCGACGCCTTCATCAAGATCTGGCGGCTATTGCAGTTTCTCTGCCTCATGGATATATATGCGGTTCAGTCATTTGGAAACATAGATTCCGCGACTCTATTCAATTCGATCCTCCGGGTCTCCAAAGAGAAGGACCTGATTGATCTAATTGCGTCAATTGGAATTGCTGAGGAGCAAGCGTGCGAATTTCTGCGTCTTGTAAGCGCAGACGTGAAGCGCCTCGGGTATTTAGACCTTCAGTATCGACCGTTTCTTAGAATCGCAGCATCGACCCTGGGCGGCTTCACAAGTCCGCCGGAGATTATCCACATTCCTGCGCTCGTCGGATTCGCAAATGTGCTACGCAACGTGCAATCCGCAAATCAGTTGCGCCTGACTGAAAATGCCAGGGTTTTCGTCGAGGCAGTTGCAGGATTGCTAGGCAGCTGCTTTCAGAGGGTCACAACTAATCGTCGAGTCAAATCAAAGATCGAGAACACGGACATAGATGTAATAGTGCTGGAGGGTAAAACACTTTACTTGTTTGAGTGTAAGCACTCCTTGCCTCCAACAAGTTCGCACGAAATGCGAGATGTTTGGGAGGACATCGAGAAGGGCGCAGGACAACTGAGGGCGGCCATGCGCCTACTGGCGGACCCAGGTCAACTGCTGAGCTATCTAACGGGATGGTTTCCGGGAATCTCACGAAACGAAGCTAGGGATATCCGGATAGAACCCTGTCTCCTCTGCTCACACAGGATATTCGCCGGGGCGCGGCATGCCGGCATCCCAGTTAGGGATCTGTCGTCGATTGCCAAGCTCACGCAGGATGGCGTTGTGCGCATGGGTATCGTGAGAAATCACGAATCCGTGCTCCAACGATTTCGGCTTACCCGCAAAGAAAGATTCGAAGCGGAGGATTTGGATGATTATCTCAGTGACGACTCCAGGTTCTTCAAGATGTTTAGCGCATTCATGAATCCCGTATCGAAGGTGGTGAGGTGCGAAGGATTGACCATCGCACGCGAGACCTATGTTTATGAAATGGATAACGCCGAGTGGGCTGCCCACATGGATTCTCTGGGATTCGCTCGATTAGAGGACGAGGTCAGAAAACTGGTACGCCCGTGGACAGCCAAGGGCCTAGGGGAGACGATCGAGCCAACTGACCCGGCTCACGAGGGAGACATCATCGGCACGGGAATGTGACTAAAGGCCGCCTGATAATGAGGCGAGCGCCACCGGACATTGTCTTATCTCAACTGCCGAATCCGCTCTTGCAGGAATTTCCGCTCTGGTTCCTGTTGGGTCAGCGCCAGCGCCTTCTCATAGGAAGCCCGAGCCTCGGCGGTTCTGCCGAGCCTGCGGCACATATCGGCTCGGGCGGAATGGGCCAGATAATAGTTTGCCAATTCGCTTGGTTTTCCAGAAGAAGGTTCCAACACCGCGTCGATATGCGCCAGACCGGCCTCTGGACCATCGCGCATGGCAATGGCCACGGCACGATTGAGCTGTACCACTGGCGAAGGCTGAATTCGTACCAGTTGGTCGTAAAGCGCAACAATCTGCCGCCAGTCGGTCGCAGCCACCGATTGCGCCTCCGCATGGACGGCCGCAATCGCAGCCTGCAGTGTGTAGGAGCCGAAGCGGCGGAACTTCTGCTGGTACTCCAGGGCTTTCTCCAGCAATGCCACTCCCTCGGCGATCTGCTCCCGGCTCCAGAGCGAGCGGTCTTGATTTTCCAGCAAAATCAGCTCTCCGGTCGGCGAGGTTCTCGCAGCGCGACGAGATTCCTGTAGCAACATCAGGGCAAGCAGGCCGATCGCTTCCGGTTCTGGCGAGAGTTCGATCAGCAACCGGCCAAGTCGAATCGCCTCGCCGGTTAGCTCGGCGCGGGTTACCTCCGCTCCCGCCGCAGCCGAATAGCCCTCATTAAAGACGAGATAGATGACCTGCAGCACGGCGCCCAGCCGCTCCGGCAATTCCTCGGGCGTGGGCACCTCGTAGGGAATCGGTGTCTCGCGAATCCTTGCCTTGGCGCGCACAATGCGTTGCGCCAGAGTGCGCGGAGTGGTAAGGAAGGCCTTGGCGATCTCCTCGGTGGTCAGCCCGCAGACCTCACGCAAGGTGAGCGCCACGCGCGCTTCCGGCGCCAGAGATGGATGACAGCAGGTAAAAATCAGGCGCAGCCGGTCGTCCTCAAGCAGATCGTCTTCGTTGGACGTTTCCGCGGAACTCGATTGCGTTTCGAGATGTCGCGCGAGTTCGTCTTGCGACGCATCAAATCTTGCCCGTCGACGCAGAGTATCAATGGCTTTGAATCGGGCCGTCGAAATCAGCCAGGGTCGCGGGTTGCCGGGTACTCCACTCGTCGGCCACAGGCTCAGCGCAGCCGCAAAGGCTTCGTGCATGGCCTCCTCGGCAAGATCAAAATCGCCGAGCAATCGGATCAGAGTTGCCAGGATTCGTCCCGAATCCACGCGATAAAGGGAGTCGAGCAATTCGCGTATCTGGACATTTGTCTGCTCGGGGGAACGCTCGGACATGACACGCTCGGACATGAGGACGACCATAGCAAACCAGCTAGCCCGAATCAATTTGGGGGACGGCGGATTGATGCAAGCTTGGTGCCCCCGATCCGGCGAGCCGAGCTAACCTGAGTTGGTCACGAAAAACCAGAAGGGAAATCTGGCGGAGAGGGAGGGATTCGAACCCCCGATACCCGTCAAGGTATGTCCGCTTTCGAGGCGGATCGTTTCAACCACTCACGCACCTCTCCGCGTCAAAAACTCGTCCTCGATCCGTGGTCAATGACCGATGACGTTCAAATTGTTCAGCGACGCTCGCGAAAGAACGACTGCAATAACTCCGCGCAACGTCCTGCCAGCACTCCACCGCGAACTTCCATCCGATGATTCAGTTGCGGATGATTTACAACTTCCATCACGGAATGAACTGCGCCGGCTTTCGGATCATTCGCTCCATACACCAGGCGTTTCACTCGCGCGTGAACCAACGCACCCGCGCACATGGCGCACGGCTCAATTGTAACAAACAGCTCACACCCGACCAGGCGATGGTTACCGACGTTTTCGCCCGCTTCGCGCAAGGCCATAATTTCCGCATGGGCCGTGGGATCGGAATCGCTCAGATTATGGTTCCAGCCGCGTCCGACAATTTTGCCGTCGCAAATCACCACCGCTCCCACGGCAACTTCGCCAGCTTCAAGAGCACGCTGGGCCGCACGAAGAGCTTCTGCCATCCACAGCTCGTCGGAGGCGGGATTCACCTGTGGGTTCGCGGTTGCTTGATCGTTGGTCATGTTCTCGCGCAGAAATCCATTGTAGATGCACGGATAGCTTGAACGCTGCTGTGGGCGATTTGGGCCGTCCCGCAGCTTGATGGTATGCTTGACGCGTCATGGGAATTTCCGGCCTGCTGCGCAAAGTCTTCCTGGTCGATCTGATGAAGGGCTTGAGTGTCACCTTCCGTTACCAGGACCCGAAGGAAATTTATACCGAGCAATATCCGCTGCAGCGGCCGCAGGTAGCGGAGCGCTATCGGGGTGCGCCGCGGCTCAACGTCAATCCGGATACGAACGAGACCATGTGCATCGCCTGCGATTTGTGCGCGCTGGCTTGCCCCGAGCACTTAATCGTGGTCTCGAGCGAACGCAACGAAAAGACCCGCCGCAAAGAACTCACCACTTTTACCTACGATCTCAGCCGCTGCATGTTTTGCGGACTGTGCGAAGACGCCTGCCCCACCGACGCGCTCGAGCTGACCCAAGATTTCGAGCTAGCCAACTACACTCGCGAAGGCGCCATCTGGAACCGAGAATTGTTGGAAAAGGGCCCCCAGCCGACGCAATACAGAAAATAAGCTTTTGGCTCTTGGCTGTTAGCTCTTAGCTTGAATCCCACTAACCCTTGAGATGTGCTTTGTACTTAGAGCCAGAGGCTAATAGCTAATAGCAGTGTTCGGCTGCTGCTGCGTCATGCAATGCATTGCGCCGAATCCCCAGATCAGATCGCCAGAGTAAATTCCAATGACATCGCGGTCGGGAAAAAGGTCGGCAAGAATATCGAGCGCGACGCGGTCGTTCGGGTCATTGAAAACCGGCACCAACACAACTCCGTTGGCGATGTAGAAATTCGCATAGCTGGCGGGCAACCGGCGGCCTTCGAAAATCACCGGCGCGGGCATGGGAAGCTCGATGATACTCAGTGGCTTACCATCTTGATCGCTTGCTTCGCGCAGGCGGCGAATGTTTTCGCGCAGCGGATCGTAATTCGGATCGTTGGGATCCGATTCGACCGCCGTCACGACTGTGTCGGGAGCCACGAATCGCGTGATGTCATCGACGTGGCCGTGCGTGTCGTCGCCGGCCACGCCCGAGCCCAGCCAGATTACTTTTCTAATTCCCAGATAATCGGCAAAAACTTTCTCGTAGTCTTTTCGTTTGAATCGCAGGATTGCGCTGCTGCACTTTGCCGAGCAGACATTCCTCTGTCGTGAGCAGCGTGCCTTGGCCGTTCACATCGATCGATCCGCCTTCAAGGACGACGCGATGTTTTGCCGCGCATCGGAATGATTGGGAGGGCGCTGACCGCCTCGGCCATTAAGGTGCCGATTTTTGCATCGCGCTGGCAGTTAGAATATTTGGCCCAGGCGTTAAAACGCCAGGTAGCGGCGAAGAGCGCCGCCGAGCGAGGCTTGGCTTGTCCGGGTCGAAGATCCGGATCCACACGGTCATCGGCAACGACGAACGTGCATCCTGAATCGCGGGTCCACACCCGATTCGTCGGCCAGCGATGGAAGCGAACATTGTCGCTCAGCGCATTCGCACGGCCAAGAACTTTGCGGGCAGTTTTTTCGGACGCCGCATCGTTGACGATCAGTCCGACCCGCTCGTGCCGCGCAAGCTGGCGCATGATTTCCGCATAGACCCAGGGGATCGGCTCGAATTTGCCCGGCCAATCGTTCTTGTAATGGGGCCACGCCAGCCATGTGGCTTCGTGGGGCTCCCACTCGGCGGGCATGCGGAAACTGGTGAAGGGGTGGGCAGAAGCTGAAGGTTTCATGCGATGCCAGGTGCGGAGTGCCTTTCGACTACGCAATTTCTTTCGCAAGCGAACGAGATTGCTTCGCTCAGGATGACAAGGGTTGATGGTGTACTGTAGCATGTCAGTCGATTAGCCGGTTGGTAATTGGCGCATAGCTGTCGATGCGGCGATCGCGCAGAAATGGCCAGTTGCGGCGCGTCTCTTCGAGCAGACGAATGTCGACTTCGCCAACCAGAATTTCTTCCTTATCGTGCGACGCTTCCGCGATCACGCGTCCAAAAGGATCGCATAAAAACGATCCGCCCCAAAATTCGAGTCCTGCGCCCGGAGCCGCTTTGCCGCGAATATCGCCGGTTTCGAAACCCACTCGGTTCACCACGGCCACATAAACGCCGTTGGCAATGGCGTGCGCCCGTTGAATGGTACGCCAGGCATCGTGTTGCGCTTCGCCGACCTCGGCTTTTTCGGCGGGATGCCAGCCGATCGCGGTGGGATAAAACAGCACTTGGGCACCCTGCAGCGCCGTGAGCCGCGCTCCCTCCGGATACCATTGGTCCCAGCAAACCAGCGTTCCCAGGCGGCCGACGCTGGTGTCGAATGCGCGAAATCCCAAGTCGCCGGGAGTGAAATAAAACTTTTCGTAATAAAGAGGATCGTCGGGGATGTGCATCTTGCGATACAGCCCGAGCAGAGCGCCATCTGTGTCGAAAATTGCCGCGGTATTGTGATAGACGCCCGGCGCGCGCTTCTCAAAAAGCGAGGCAATCAGAACGATTCGCAGTCGCCTCGCGACCTCTGACAACTTGTCCGAAGTGGGCCCCGGAATCGGCTCGGCCAAGTCGAACAGCGCGGCATCTTCCCGCTGGCAGAAGTACTGCGTCTGAAAAAGTTCGGGAAGGCAGACGACCTGCGCGCCCTTTGCAGCGGCGCTCTGCGCACTCGCTCAATTGCGCGCGAGCAGATTCTTGTCGGGGTCGGACGTCATCGACATCTGCACCAACCCGACGCGAAATTTATCAAGTGGCAAGTAGACGTCCTCCGAGGAAAAATAGAATATCAGTTCCTTAACCTTAGATTGTGGAAGGGCCTTGCAGGGTTCTAGTAGAGTATTACTTCAAGCAAAAATTGGAGACGATCATGAAGCAGGGGAATCATGGGAATCACGACGGCACTGGCATCGACCGCAAGCTGCACAACCCGGTCGAAGACCGGCTGATTCCTCTGGAGTCGCTCGATCTCAACCGTGTGCATTCGGTCGACGATCTGGTGCGGGCGATGGCAAAGACCGCCTTCACCGGCCGCCAGGTTGGCGAAGCTGCGGACGTGCTCGAAGCCATGGCGACGCGACGAGGATTGTTTCGTGGTCATGACCTTGGCCGGCTCCATGACCGTGGCCAAACAAAGTCTGATCATTGCCGAATTGATTGATCGGGGAATTGTGAATGCGATTGTTTCCACCGGCGCGCTGATGGCCCACGGCTTGGTCGAGGCCACGGACGCGCGCACTTCCGCTACAACCCCGACGTGCCGGATACCGAACTCTACGAGCAGGGCTACAACCGGGTTTATGACACGCTCGAGCCGGAGCAGAATCTGGACGACGTCGGAAGAAGTGATGTCCGAGATTTTGGAGGGTTGGGACCACAACGAGGTGATGTGCTCGTACAAGCTGAATCACGCGATCGGGCAATATCTGACAAGCATGCTAAAGACCAGCGCGGGATCCTGAAGTCGGCTTACGAGAAAGGTGTGCCGGTATTCGTGCCGGCTTTCACCGATTCCGATCTCGGCTTGGACGTCGCGCTGAACAATCGTCTGCGCGAATCTACTGGCCGGCACAAGCTGCGTTTTGATCCCTTTGAGGACCTGGAGCATTTTGCCGCCACGCTGCTGCGGCAAACCCGGCTGGGAATTTTTACCATCGGCGGCGGCGTGCCACGCAACTGGTCGCAGCAGTTTGGGCCATTCATCGAATTGCGCCATCGGCGGTTGGGGGAAAATGTTCCGCTAAAGCGTTATCACTACGGCGTGCGCATCTGTCCGGAACCGGTTTACTGGGGCGGGTTTCGGGAAGCCCTTACAGCGAGGCGATTTCGTCGGGAAAGTTCGTGCCACCTGCAGAGGGCGGCAAGTTTGGCGAGGTTTTTCTCGACGCCACCGTGGGATTGCCGCTGATCGTCGGCGCGCCGTCCTTGAGCGGCTGGGCAAAAATAAGAGCGCGCGCACCAGCAAGAAAAAGGCGGTCAGTCGAAAATAAAAATCGCCGACGCGATTACTGTCGTCCACAGACCGCGTTTGTCGCCTACGGCTGACTGCGTCACGTTGGCGGTGCGAACGATCTTATTCGAGATTCGGTAAATTTCCTTCTTTTCATCCCAAGACCGGTCGGGATCGAACTCCACATTCAAAGTCGTGGCCAGCATCTCGGCCGCAAGTTCTTCGGCGTAATCTCCCGCGGAATTGTCGGTCTCGCCAAAGGAGTGATGTTCGCTCAAATATCCATAAGTATTGCGGTCGGCGGGAATGGCCACGCCGATACTGGCAGCCAGCAGCCGATGCGGCTCGCGCGTCGAGTTCTCCGCAACCACCGCAAAGACCACTTCGCCGGGACACAGATACTTCAATCCCTGAGAGCGGGGAATCAGCTTGCATTGTGGAGGAAAAATCGATGAGACCCGCACCAGGTTTTGCGCAGCAATGCCGGCGTCGCGCAGCGCCAGCTCAAATGAGGTAAGACGTTCGCGGTGTTTACCGACCCCCTTGGTAAAAAAAATCCGCTTGGGGACCATGTCTTTACCCAATTCTTGTGCCTCCTGTTTTTAGCTGAAATGAGCGTCTAAATTAACACAGCGAATTGTAAAGAGAATATGAAAATTGAGGAACCTGCAAAAAAAACCTGGCAGTGTCCGAAAATCGCCGACTCCGGAACCGCAGGCTCATTTCGCGGCGCTGACCGAGTTCACCGTGATCGTGTCACCGTCGGCTGCACCCGTCACCGTGGCTTTTTTGCCGGCCAGTTTGTCGAGCGTGTCCAGAGTCCCCTGGTTCGACGTATCTAGTGTGTAGACCTTGTCTCCCACGACCAACGCATACTTCGAGCCTTTTTGAACGCAGGCGCGCAGACATGCCGCGGGATCGCCTTCCATCATGTGCTTGGCGCCGCACATGGCGTCGCTGACTTCCCCGGTGAAGGTTTGCGGTTTTGCGGCGAAGGCGAAGGAAATAAAGAGCAGGGAAGCGATACCGATTCTTACGCCATTCTTTAGCCAAGCGGATTTCATGAAAAGGCTTTCTCCTATTAAAGTGCCGACTGCACAAACAGCTTATCAAAACGCCGCAGCGAAATTGCAAAAGTCAGTTTTTCGAGTCGAAGCGCAATGTCACGTCGACGGTGTGGTCCTGGTTTCGAGTTTCATCTACCTTTACGTTCCAGTCCCCGATCTCTTTATATACGCCGGCCAGAAATCGTTGCACATAAGTCGAGTCGTAGGTGTCTCCCGCGCGCAGAGTCCATTCGTTCTGCAGGCGCGCGGTGGTCTTATCGTCGAGCCCGTGAATTTCGAGCTCGCCCATTTTGTACATTTCGCCCTCGCTGATATTGAGGGCATATCGTACGCTGGAGGCTGCATCGTCAATCTCTGGCTGCGACTTGACCGCGGCGTCGAGAAATCCATGTTCGCCATAAAGCTGCTTGATTGCGGCCATGTCGTTTTCGATCTCAACCGCATCGGCAGGCTGATTGAGCTTTGCGTGAACCTGCGCACGCAGCGTTTCTGCAGGCAGCGCGTGATTTCCCGTGAGGGCAATTTCGCTGAGTTTATATTGAGCTCCGCGGTCAACCGTGAAAGTTACGTCCACCATGACGCTGTCAGGGCCGCTGTCAACAACCTTCACCTGGGGCTCGCCAAAGCTCGCTTTCAAATATCCGCGGGCGAGATAAACAGGAAGCAGCACACTCTTGGCTTCGTCTTGCACCGTCGAACGCAGATAAATCGTGTTCCGAAATTTCTTAGCGGCGGTTTGCAAGGCTTGCGATTCGTCGGGCCCAGCACCCGAGACTTCGACGTCTCGGACAACAATGCGCAGCCCGGCGACACGAAACGAGAACGCCGTCGGAGAGGCGTCATCGGGGCCGAGGCGAACACAATCGACGCTGCCCGGAATCGATTTCTGCGCCAGAACCGCCTGCAGGGCTTCGGTTACCTGGTCGAGCAACCGGCCATGAGCCGGCAGCTCACCATGAAACAAGGGAACGAACTGACGAATCGATTCCATCAGCGCTCGATCGGAGAACCAGACGAAATTTTCAAACTGCACCGGCACAAACAGCGAGGCGTCCTTTACCTGCCAGTGCAGCCTGGTTCCGTTGGGCGAATAATCGAACGAAAACGAAACCTCGGTGAACGCGCCGGTATCGCCCAGAACCCGCGCCGCGGTTCTGAAATCGTCTTCGTGGACAGTTTCGCCAATCTGCAGGCCGCTGGCGCTGGTCAGGTCGTCCGGCGTGAAGTGCTCGCTGCCGGTGACGGTTACGGAGATGAGCTTGTAGGCCGACGGCGGTAATTCCCGGTTCTTCTGGGCTGTCGAGAGTGCAGGGAACAAAAGAAGGAAAACAAGAAACGATGATATCCGCTGACGCCTCACGAAAAAAGTTTACCGCAATTTAGTTGAGTGGCACCGGATCTATGGCTGGCGTTAAAGCCGCACCGGGGCGACCACTGCATCCACGGCTTTAATCTTGACTGCGATATCGATAAACGCCAGCGCGGCCCGGCTCAGCGCTTTGTCTTTGCGGAAGACCAGCGCCAGGTCGCGGCGGATGGTGGCATCGGAGATGGGAATGGCCACAAGGGCGCGGGCAAGCACGTCTTCCGCCACATTCGACCGCGCGATGAAGCCGATGCCCGCGTCGGCGGCCACAAATCGTTTTAACAATTCGCTCGAATCCAGCTCCATGGTGTAGCGCGGCTTGAGCTTTCGCTCATAAAAAAGGTTTTCGAGTGCATCGCGCGTGTGACCGCCTTTGGGCACGATGAGAGGGAAGGCCCCAGCTTCGGCAATGGTCGCAGATTTCACTTTCGCCAGCGCGTGCTTGGGCGGAACAATGATTACCAGCTCGTCGCGATGGATCAGCACGACCGTCAATCTCGGATCGTTGATGGGAAGCGAAATCACGCCGAAGTCAACTGAGTTGTCGATGACCGACTCGAGGATTTTTGCGTAGTCCGCGCGCGTGATGCTGATGTTGACGTCGGGATATTGCTTTTTGAACTCAGCAAAAACCTCGGGCAGGATGTGCAGGCACGTGCCTTCATTCGCCCCGACCACGATTTCGCCGCGCGGCACGCGCTCAGTTTCGGCGATCGCGGTCAGCATCATCTTGCGCGCTTCGATCAGTTCTTCCGCAAATCTCAGAAACAGCTTGCCGGAAGCTGTAACGGAGACCTTTCCGCCCGAACGGTCCAGCAATTTCGCCCCGACTTCTTCTTCCAGCGATCGAATCTGCGACGAGATGGCCGGCTGCGTGCGGAAGCGCTTCTCCGCCGCCCGCGAAAACGAACTCAGCCGCGCGACCTCGATGAAAGTTTCGAGCTGATCAAAGTCCATAATGCAGCTCTTAGCTCTTAGCTTTTGGCGTTTAGCTGAAACCCCAGCATGAGACCTGACAAGCCAAATGCCAAGGCCTAAATGCTAAGGGCCGTTGCTGGCGACTGATAACCTTTCATTATCACTGCCATAAAAACAATTGATTTCCCGATCACCAGCCAGCCTTCTAGACTCGAATGTTCCTCGAACGCCCGAATTGTAGCAGGAGCAGCCTGTCTCAAATCATCCGCAATATTAAAAGGAGCGATTTATGTCCGACCCGAAGACCGTCCTGGAGTTTGTAAAGAAAAACGACATCAAGATGCTTGATCTGCGTTTTACCGATCTGCCCGGCTTGCAGCATCACGTTTCCTATCCCATTCAGCAATTATCCGAGAGTTCATTCGAAGAAGGTTTTGGCATGGACGGCTCCTCCATCCGCGGCTGGGCGGCAATCCACGAGAGCGACATGCTGCTCATCCCTGACCCCAGCACGCACCTGCTTGATCCGTTCATGGAAGTACCGACGCTGGTCATGATCTGTGACGTGGTCGATCCGCTTACTAAACAAAGATACGACCGCGACCCGCGCTACATCGCCAAGAAAGCCGAAATGTACCTTGCCGCCACCGGTCTTGCCGACACTGCGTACTTTGGCGCCGAGGCCGAATTTTTCATTTTCGACAACATTCGCTTCGACCAGCGCGAGCAGCACGGTTTTTATTTTATTGACGCCGAAGAAGGCCGCTGGAATTCGGGGCGCAAGGAAAACAATCAGGGATATCGGCCGCGCTTCAAAGAAGGATATTTCCCGGTGCCGCCAACCGATCACTATCAGGACCTGCGCAGCGAGATGGTAATGACGATGATGCAATGCGGCCTCGAAGTCGAGTGCCATCACCATGAAGTGGCGACCGGAGGGCAAACGGAAATCGATCTCAAGTACGATTCGCTGGTCCGCTCCGCCGACCACATGATGCTCTACAAATACGTGGTCAAGAACGTCGCCAATCAGTACGGCAAAACGGTCACGTTTATGCCCAAGCCGATTTTTCAGGACAACGGCAGCGGAATGCACACCCACCAATCGTTGTGGAAGGCGGGCCGGCCACTTTTCGCCGGCGACGGCTACGCGGGCATCTCGCCCATGGCCTTGTGGTACATCGGCGGATTGATTAAGCATGGCCCTGCGCTTTCGGCGATTATCGCGCCGACCACAAATTCTTATAAGCGCCTGGTTCCGGGATTCGAGGCGCCGGTGAATCTGGCCTACTCGCGGCGCAATCGTTCGGCCGCGTGCCGCATTCCCATGTATTCGGCGTCACCGAAGGCCAAGCGCGTCGAGTTCCGTCCGCCGGACCCGAGCTGCAATCCCTACATGGCATTTGCGGCGATGTTGATGGCCGGCCTCGATGGCGTGGAAAATAAAATCGATCCCGGTCAGCCACTCGATAAAGACATTTACGACCTGGAACCGGAGGAGTTGGCGAAAGTGCCGTCCATGCCGGGTTCGCTGGAAGATGCGCTGGCCGCACTCGAAAAAGACCACGCCTTCCTGCTCAAAGGCGACGTGTTCACCGAAGAACTGCTCAGCACGTATATCGATTACAAACGTACAAAAGAAGTGGACGCGATTCGGTTGCGGCCGCATCCATTCGAGTTCGCGCTGTATTACGACATTTAGAAGGCGGGTAGCCGTTGGTCGTTGGCAAAGAAACCGGGGAGCACCACTAAGGGTAGGGGCCGTTCAACCCCCGGTATAGCACTGATTCCGTGTTACACTATTTACGTGTCATGAAACGCAAACTGCGGAATGTCACCATCACCCTCGAAGAAACTGTCGCCCGATGGGCCAGGGTCGAGGCTGCCAAAAGAGATACCAGCGTTTCAGCCCTCCTGGCCGCGGTGCTCAAGCAGCACATGCACGATAAAAACCGATATGAGAGTGCCATGCGACGCGCACTCGCGCGCAAACCCTTCCTGAAAACTGACGGCCGGTATCTGTCTCGCGAGGAAGTGCATGAGCGCTCTCGTCTTCGTTGACAGCAACGTTTTGATTTGCGCGGTCGACGAAGCCAATCCCAAGAAACAAGTTGCAGCGCGCGCCTGGCGCGACGAGCTATGGAAGACCCGCCGTGGCCGCGTCAGTTTTCAGGTTCTGCAGGAGTTTTATGTCAACGTGACTCGGAAACACCCCAGCGCACGGCAGGCAGCCCGCTCCGAGGTTCGCGATCTGATGGCTTGGCAGCCCGTCGTCATCGACGACACGGTGCTTGAATGCGGCTGGAAAATTCAAGACCGGTATCGGCTGTCGTTTTGGGATTCGCTGATTGTCGGGGCTGCGAAAGCGGCTGGGTGCCGTTATCTTCTCACCGAGGATTTACAGGCAGGGCAGGATCTGGATGGCGTGGTCGTGGTAGATCCCTTTATCCGCGATCCATCGTTTGCGCTGGGACTCTGATAGTTGCGCGCTACGCGCGCGGGGACTCTTATTGCTTTCGTACCCAGGGCTTGCGCCCTGGGCTAAACTATGCCGCTCCTCCGGAGCTGCATCCCCATCTGTCCTCGCATCCGATGTGGCGCCGCCCTCTCAAATCAAGTCAACATCCCCACTCTAACGTCGCGAAAAGCTGCTCCGTTAGAATGGGGCACTCAGCTCAACTCGGGGTCGCTACTGCTTCAGCAGTTTCTCCACCGCCGAGGTCACTTCCGGTGAATCCGGCGTCACCTTCGATTCAAACCGTGCCACCACGTTACCCTGGCGGTCCACCAGAAACTTGGTGAAGTTCCACTTGATGTCGCCGGTATGTGTCGGATCGGCAGTCTGTGTGAGGTATTGGTAAAGCGGCGCCTGGTCGTCGCCTTTCACCGAAATCTTCGAGTACATGGGAAAGGTAACGTTATATTTGCGCGAGCAGAAGGTTTTGATCTCTTCATTCGTGCCCGGTTCCTGCTGCGCCGAAATTGTTGGCGGGAAATCCCAGAATGACGAAGCCCTGACTCCTTGTATTTTTCGTAGATGGCCTCGAGCGCGCTGTATTGCGGCGTGTAGCCGCACTGGCTGGCGACGTTGACCATCAAAATGACCTTGCCTTTGAAATCGGCCAAAGGCATCGGCTTTCCGTCAATGTTGGGCAGCGTAAAGTTGTAGAGGCTGGAAGCGGCAAAACTGGAACTAGCCATAAGAATCACCATCCCTGCAGTTAGATAACGGCGGAAACGTGCCTGTAGTACGGGCCCTCATAGTCTCTCCCTAATGCTGCTGTGAAACGCCCGGTGAGGTTGCTTCAGGATAGCCGAAGCGAGAGAACCGAGGCAAATTCGGAGCCGGGCGAATCTCCCTGCATCGCCACCCTCCGACCGCGCATCCTGACTCGAAGAAGCAGCTATCTTTCCGGTTACCTACGGTTGGGAAATGGCTGCTGAGGGACGCGAAGGCCATGCTATACTTCGCTCAGGTGCGGGAATCGGCCTTGCCCCCGGTCCAAAACGAAGGAAACCTAACGATGGTTCGTAGTTCTCGTCGCACTCTCTTCCTGGTAGCTGTTATCTCTTGTCAGCTTGCGGCTTTCTCGGTCTGGTGTATGGCCAGAAAATTAACCCGGCCGCAGCCCCCGGCGGCGACGCTGACGTGCGCGACAGCCTGCACCAGTTCACCGACGGTCTACAGCCTGGTGGAGCAGAACTACGCCGAACCCGTAAATCCAGACAAAGCCATTTATAATGGCGCCATTCCCGGCATGTTGCACGTGCTCGATCCGCACTCGAACTTCTTCGACCCCAAGGCGTACGCGCTGCTGCGCGAAGACCAGCGCGGCAAGTACTACGGCGTGGGCATGACGGTCGGCCCGCGCAATAATAAAGTCATCGTGATTGCGCCCTTTGTGGGCACGCCGGCCTACCGCGCCGGCATTCGTCCCGGAGACATTATTGTCGCCGTCGACGGCAAGCCCACCGACAACATGAGCACCGGCGACGTGGCCGACCTGCTGAAGGGTCCTAAAGGGACAACGGTTCACATCACCATCGTGCGCGAGGGCGCGGACAAGCCGCTGAATTTCGCCGTTGTACGCGATGAAATTCCGCGCTACAGCGTCGACCTGCATTTCCTGATTCGTGCCGGGCATCGGCTACATGCACGTTAGCGGCTTCAACGAGACCACGGAGAAAGAAGTGCAGCGACGCGCTGGATCAGATGGGCGATCTGAAAGGCTTGGTCCTCGATCTGCGGCAGAATCCTGGCGGATTGTTGAGTGAAGGCGTAGGCGTGGCAGACAAGTTCCTGCACAAGGGCCAGTTGATTGTTTCGCATCACGGACGCTCCTCGCCGGAGAAGCGCTATGTGGCGACGCATGGCGACGGCGGGAAGGATTATCCGCTGGTAGTGCTGGTCAATCGCGGAACGGCCTCGGCGGCGGAAATTGTTGCCGGCGCCATTCAGGACCACGACCGCGGCCTGATCGTGGGCGAAACCACTTTCGGCAAAGGCCTGGTGCAGACCGTCTATCCGCTCTCCGAAAATACCGGCCTGGCCCTGACCACCGCCAAGTACTACACCCCGAGCGGCCGCTTGATCCAGCGCGACTATTCCAATGTTTCGCTTTACGATTACTATTTTGATCGCGACACGGACAACAAGACTGCCAACCGCGAGGTCAAACTCACCGACAGCGGCCGCACGGTGTACGGCGGCGGCGGAATTACTCCGGACGTAAAATTGGACCCGGTCAAGAGCAATCACTTCCAGGACACGCTCTTGCAGCACTATGCGTTCTTCAACTTCGCCAAGCACTACATGCTGAACCATCATCCCGACGAAGAATTTTGAAGTCGATGACGCGGTGCTGCAGGACTTCCGCAAGTTCTCGACAGCGAGAAGGTTCCCTACTACCGAAGCGGACATGCTGGAGAACAACGACTGGGTGCGTTCCAGCCTCAAGAGCGAAATCTTTGTCGATGCTTTTGGACAGGAAGAAGGCCTGAAGGTACGGGCGGAATCCGATCCGGAAGTGCTCAAGGCGCTGGATTTGCTGCCGCAGGCCAAGCATTTGGCGGACAATGCCAGCCGGATCGTCGCCGAACGCACCAGTTCGCAGCCCTTGAGCCGCTAGTCCTGGACGGCAAGGCCGTGCGGGCCGTTTGCGCGAAAAGTGGTATATTCGCACAATCTTTCATGGGCCTTTAAAAACAGTGGTCTGGATCCTGTTACCCGCGTTGTTTGCCGCCATCGCTGGGTTCCTGACTGGCGTTCCCGGCGGATCCCCAACTGGCTGACCGTCGGCGGGGCAGGATTGGGCGTTGCCGGTGAATCGCTGTTCCGCGGCTGGCCGGCGATCCAAGATTCCCTTCTGGGACTCGCCTGGGTCTGCGGTACTTCTGCCCTTCGTTTTGCTGCGGAGTCTGGGCGCCGGAGACTGGAAGCTGATCGGCGCTTTGGGGGCATTTTTGGGCCCGTCGGTTGATCACGGTGCTGTTTGCCACGGTGTTCGTGGCCGGTGTGATGGCGTTGGTTCTGGTGATCTGGAAGGGCGTATCCGCCAAACCCTGCGCAATCATCGCGCACATGCTGGCGGCGATTTTTGGTTTTCATCTGCCCGGGCGGAAGTTTCTCTCGATAACCCGGAAGCTCTCAAGGTACCGTTCGGAGTAGCGGCCGCCATCGCGGTGGTTCTGCTATACGGCAGGGCGTTTTTGGGGGGTAGCATGAGCAGATGACCACAACATGCCTGCAGCCTCGACAAGCCATTGCCGGGCTTCGCCACCAATGTCGGCTCCGAGGTCGCTGAAGCCGCCCTGGTTTTACCTCTAGTCTTCATGATGCTGCTGGGGATTTATTGGTTTGGCCGGGCTTTTAATATTTACGCCACCATCAACCACGCCGCACGCAAGGAGTGCGGGCGGCCGTGGTGCTGCCCTGCGCCTCTTGCAATCTCCCCGGCCTGAGTACTGCTCAGGGTCGCAAATATGATAGAAGCTGCATGAAAGCTTCCAGTGTAGCCCCGGGCCAAATTCTTTCCTATAGCCCCCGGTCTGATCTGCAGGGGTACACGGGGCACCTGTGTCTACGCTGGGCTCCAGTGGCAACATTTCGTGTGTGACTCAAGTGCAGCTCACGCCGCGCCAACCCAGATCCTCCGATTTGCGGTGTGTCCGTCAGCTTCGAATATCCCTATCAATTGTCGCTGCCGTTTACGTCTCTGAACAATCAACAGTTCCTGCTGAAGGCGAATGTGCAGATGAAGGGAGAGTACTACTTGATCGCCCACAGTCGCATCTGGCCAGTGTGGGTGCGGCTTGCTGGATCGGAAGCCTCGTCAATTGTAGAGTTTGCGGTTTCCTTGCCGCTTTTGATCGTGTTGGTGGTTGGTATTTTCGATTTCGGCGGGGCCTTCAATCTGAAGCAGGAACTCAATAATGCTACGCGAGAAGGGGCGCGTTTTGGGGCAAGCCAGCCCACGAATGATCTCTGTCTTGACGGGTGCACGGCGCCGGCTTCAGTCGATGCGATTCGTTTCCTGGTGGACAGCTATCTTACGGCTGCGGGGATCAACGACTGCGGCTTGAGCGCGTACGCCCCGCCAAGCGGCGGGACCAACCTGGCAGTACGGTCCCGACCACCGGTACTTGTCCGGGGAGCTTGACCCTAACTATTGTTCGTGATTGCGATCTTCCTGCGACCTTCCAAGGCAATCCGGTAAACATGCCTTGCACGCAGGTTACTATCACCTATCCCTATGCCTGGCACTTCAACAGCGTGATCCAGTTGCTGGCCCCGGGATCCAGCTTTGCTCTCTCCAACCTTACGACTACTTCTACGGTTGCGAACATGAATTAGAGAACGTCCGCAGCCAGCTCTACCGCTTTTGCTCTGCAGCGGAGGATCCCGACAATTTTTCGATCGTCGCCAATTCCCGTTGCGCTTCCGCGATCTCAGCCGGTTGTTTGGTGAGCTGCAGATATTGCTTCAAAAAATCGGACGCCTCCTCGTAGTCGTGTTTCTGAATCATGACCATGCCGAGGAGATATTGCAGCTTGGGAAGGCGGTGGGCATCGTCTACCCTGATGCCCTGGCGAACAATTTTTTCGGCCACATCCCAATTTTGCAAGTAGTAGTTGGCGACGCCATTGAGAAAGTAAGCGGCGGGGAAACTCACGGGATCAAGCGCCAGTAACTTATTCGTAGTATCTGTGACTTCCGGCCATTTCTTTAACCGAAACGCGAGCCGGGCAAGGCCATCGTAAGGATTCACGAACTTGGGGTCGGCCGCGACCGACTGCTCGAACGACCGTTTGGCGCCAACTGGATCGTTTCTCTGCATTTGGACGTGACCCAACTCGTACCAGGCGGTCGCGTATTTCGGATAAATGTTGACCGCCTTCTCAAGCAGGCGTTGCGCCTGCTCCCATTGCTGTTTCTTTTCTGCGTCTCGCGCTTTCTCCAAGGCTTTCTTTGCGTCTGGCGGGGCGAGAGCGCTGGTGACGCTAATGCTGGATCCTTCCACCTGCGCCATGCGGTGCAGTTTGATGCGTCCAACGTCGGAATCTTCGAGGGCGTCAGCGCGATTGGCCAGTTCGATGACCTCAGAGGTAAAGCCGGCAAGCGCCGCTTCGAGCTCGCAGGTCTTCCACGAGGTCGATTGTTGCTGAGTAGATGGACGCACCATCATTGAACTACTGGCGTCGGTGATATCGCCGTTGGCGGCTGAGGCGGGATCGCCGAACCGAAAGCTGAAGGCGCCATGATTGTCTGTGTATGCCACCGTACGCCGGACGCCTGAGCAGATCGTTTCGATCGCAGCCGGTTCGCTGAGTACGCTGCCATCGTCGAGGACGACTTTTCCGGAGATGAAAGGAGACGTTGACGCGGAGGACAGACCCCCGGGCTGGGAAACGTTCGGGCCAAACGTCGGTCCGACGCCCGCGCTGCCACTATTGCCGTTTCCTCGGCTTCCACCGCCGCGGCTTTGTCCCAGAGCAGTAACTGCCAGCGAACCACACAGAAGAGAAGCGCACACCCATAGTGGGGCTTTCACGGAAACACCCCCTTGAAACGACCCTGGTAAGATTATATTCCTGATCTCCTCAACCAGGTCGGCCACAGCAGCGGATTTTACCCATATTTTACAAACCGGGCCCGCCAACCCTGCGCCCTTAAGGGGAAACCAAAGTCATTTAGAATTTCTCGCCCGTTTCCTGTTATAGTTTTTGCTTGCGAAACTCCAGATGGAACTGATTCTCAATATCTGCTGGCTGCTTCTCGCGGTGCCGGCAATCTGGGTGTGGCTACGCCGGACGCCCAGTTGCAATCGGGTAGGCCGATTCTCTACTTTCGGGCCGCCTATACTCCTGGGTTGCGTGCTGTTGCTGCTTTTTCCGATCATTTCAGCCACAGACGACTTACAGGCCGCGCGTCTCGAGGTGGAAGAACCGGGGCCGCATCGCTGGCTCAAGCAGCCGGTGGCAGATCGCTTTTCGAGTCCAGTTTTCAAGTCCGGCAACTTGCCCATGCAATGGAACGGGGCAGTGTTTATTCCTCACAACGGCAGCGTTTTGGGATTCGCTGTCTGTCAATCTTTCGGTATTCCTGCAGAAGGGCCACGCGGCGAGATGGTTTCCCGCGGGCCGCCCGCGATTCAGCTGACTGCATAGGCTGGCGAATTAGTCCAGCGGGCATTTTTCAATCTCCCAGCAAAAAAGCCAATCACCTCTGACGTTGTCCGTCATTTGGAGAATTGCGGTTGTTCTGCGCCAGAGGTAGGCAAGGACGCAGGAAAGTGATGCAAAGAACAGTTTGGCACGGTTGGTGGGTTTTGCTCTTCCCAGCGCTCTCCGTCTCCGCGTTGGGCCAGCAGCCCCTCACCTGGCAGCAGATTCAAGACAGGTTCGAGGCTGCCAATCCCACGCTGCAGGCCGACCAGCTCAATATCGATGAATCCAAGGCGCAGGAGATCACCGCCTATCTGCGCCCGAATCCCAGTTCATTTAACTGCCGATGGAACCCAGATCGCTCCCACCGACGGCGTCTGGCAGCCGTTCGCCGGAACCTTTGAATCTCCCGGCATCAGCTATCTGCACGAACGCGATCACAAACGGGAGTTGCGCCTGGAAAGCGCGAAGAAAGCCACCCTGATCGCCGAGTCCAGCCACAGCGATCTTGAACGAACCCTGCTTTTCAACTTGCGCAGCGCATTTGTCTCGACCCTGCAGGCGAAGGCGGTGCTGCAGCTGGCGAACGACAATCTGGCCTACTACGATCATGTGCTCCAGATCAGCCGCGACCGCTTCGATGCCGGCGACATCGCGCAGATCGATCTCGACCGGCTGGAACTGCAGCGCGTGCAGTACGAGTCGGATGTGCAAACTGCGGAAGTGAATCTGCGCACCGCAAAAATCCAGCTGCTCACTCTTGCTGAATGACCGCACTCCGATCGAGCAATTCGATGTGACCGGCCCTTCGATTTCACCGACCAACTGCTCTCGCTGGACGAGTTTCGCAAGATCGCCCTGGATACGCGGCCCGACCTGAAGGCTGCTGTCGAAGCCGTCGACAAAGCCCAAACCGATCACAAGCTGGCGGTCGCCAACGGCTCAACCGATCCCACCTTCAGCGTGGTACACCCACAATGCTTCCACCAATAATCCGTTTGCCATCGACACGCTGGGGGTCAGTGTCAGCATTCCGCTGCGCATCTTCGACCGCAATCAGGGCGAAAAGCTGCGCACCCAGCTCGACATCACCCGCAACGAGAAACTGCGCGACGCCAGCGGAAGCGCAGGTGCTCAGCGATGTGGATTCCGGCTACGCCACGCTCGAACAGCACTGTAATCTTGCTGCGGCCCTACAAGGCTAAGTATCTGCAGCAGTCGGTGCGCGTGCGCGACACCGATTCTCTTTTCCTACCAGCATGGCGGCGCGTCGCTGCTGGATTTTCTGAACGCGCGAGAGCGATTACCGCAGCGTGCAGTTGAACTACGTGAACCTGGTTGGCTCGTACCTGACGGCTGCGGCCCAATTGAACATGGCCGTGGGCCGGGAGGTGGTCCCATGAAGAACCGCAACTTCGCCGGCCTGCTTCTGGCAGCTGACTGCTTTGCCTGCCGCTTAGCTTGCTCTGTCGGCTGCAATGAAGGCAAGGCAGACCCGCAAGGCCGAAGCGCCGCCGCCGGCAACCGTTGATGCCGGACCTGGACGCCAACAACTTCAAAGTCGACCATCCCGAACAGTTTCCCCTGGCCACGGCGATCGAACACAAGGCAGTGCCGCGCTCTGAATGTGACCGGCGTCGTGCAGCCCGATATCGCGCGCGCTGTACCGGTGATCTCGCTGGCCGCGGGACGAGTTGTGGAGATCAAGGCCAGGCTGGGCGATGCGGTGAAGAAAGGCCAGTTGCTGCTCAGGTTCAGAGCAACGATGTCTCCGGCGCATACCAGACTTATTTGAAAGCGGAGAACGATGAACGCCTGGCGCGTCTGCAACTGGAACGGGCGCAGCTGCTCTACGACAAAGGCGCGATCGCCAAGAGCGCTCTTGAAGCAGGCTGAAGACACCGAACAGGATGCCAAAGCCGATCTCGAATGCCGCAACCGAACAATTACGACTGCTCGGCATCGACAAGGATCATCCCTCGGGAATCGTCGATGTCGTTGCCCCGATCTCCGGCGTGATCACCGATCAGCAAGTCACCAACGCAGCCGGCGTGCAAGGGCTGTCTGGCCCCAACCCGTTCACCATCTCCGATCTTTCCTATGTCTGGATCATCTGCGATGTTTACGAAAACGATCTCGACGCCGTGCACGTCGGTGAGTATCGCCGATATCCGTCTGAACGCCTATCCCGACAAGGTTTTCAAAGGCCGGATCGACAACATCCTGCCGATTCTCGATCCCAGCATCCGCACCGCGAAGGTTCGGCTCGAAGTCGCCAACCCCGGGCGTGATGCGCGTGGGCATGTTCGTTACCGCGACGTTCTATGGCAAGCAGCCGGAAACGCGCGCCGGCCGTTCCGGCAACCGCGATTCTGCACCTGCATGATCGCGAGTGGGTTTACGCGCCGATCAGCGCCGGGACATTTCAAGCGCCTGGAAGTGGTCACGGGAGGCATGCTTGCCCGGCAACCTGCAGGAATTGTTTCCGGTATCAAGCCCGGAGATCAAGTGGTTTCCAACGCTCTGGCGCTGCAAAACACGGTGGAGCAAGTGACGATGATTCGCCGCGTCGTCGATTTCGCCCTGAACAACCGCCTGCTGGTCCTGGCGCTGGCGCTATCTGCTCTTCGCCGGGGGCATCGTCTCGTTTCAAGCGCCTGCCCATTGAGGCCTATCCCGATGTCGCCGACAACTACGTCGAGATCATTACCCAATGGCCGGGAATTTCGGCCGAGCAAATCGAACAGCAGGTTACGATTCCGCTCGAAATCGCCATGAACGGCATTCCGCAGGTCGTGCATCTGCGTTCGTTCTCGCTCTTCGGTCTCTCCGACCTGAAACTGATCTTCGACGACGAATCGGATAACGACTGGAACCGCGAGCGGGTGCTGGAGCGCCTCAGCCAGGTCACGCTGCCGCCGGGCGTCGTCGCCCCAGATGGGCACCGACTGGAGCCCGGTCGGCCAAATCTATTTCTTCACGCTTGCACAGCACTAATCCCGCGTATGACCCGATGGAGCTGAAGTCGCATTGAAGACTGGGTCGTCGAAAAGAATTTCAAAGTCGGTGCCGGACATTGTCGATGTTGCCAGCTTCGGCGGCCCCACCCGCGAATACCAGGTTCGCGTCGACCCCAACAAACTGGTCGCCTACGGCCTCAGCCTGGCGCAGGTCGAGCAGCAACTCACCAACAACAATGCCAACGCGGGCGGAAGCTTCATCCAGGAAGGATTGCAGCAGATCAACGTTCGCGCTGTCGGCCTGGTCGACCGCGTCCACGACATTGAAGAAACCGTCATCTCCACCAAGAACGGCACGCCGCTCCGGGTGCAGAGACATTGCCGTGGTGACGCAAGGGCCCGAAGATTCGCCTCGGCCAATTCGCCCGGGCGCATTCACCGTGAGGACGGAAAAATCGTCGACAACGATGATGTCGTCTCGGGCATTGTGCTGCTGCGGAAAGGCGCAGCCGCGGACGCCGCCCTGCAAGGCATCCACAAGAAAGTTGAGGAACTCAATAATCACATTCTGCCGCCGGGCGTGAAGATTGTTCCTTTCATTGACCGCAGCGATCTGGTTCACTACACCTCGCACACCGTGCTTCACAACCTTACCGAAGGAATGATCCTGGTCTCGATCATTCTGTTCCTGTTTCTCGGCAATGTTCGCGGCGCGCTTGATCGTCGCGGCCACCATTCCGTTCTCTCTGTTGTTTGCCGTCGATTTGTCTGGATCTGAGGCATATTCCTGCGAACCTGCTGTCGCTCGGCGCTTTGGATTTCGGCATGGTGGTCGACGGCGCCGTGGTGATGATCGAAAACATCGTGCGCCATCTGAGCCATCGCCGACGGAATGAAACCGCCCGAATGAAAGCATCGGGAGGCCGTCGCATGAAGTGCAGCGCCCGGTGTTCTACGCCATCGCCATCATCATCACCGCTTATCTGCCGATTTTCACTTTGCAGCGGGTGGAAGGCCGGCTGTTTCATCCCATGGCCTGGACGGTAGCCTTCGCGCTGCTCGGAGCACTGGTTTTTTCCATCGTGATTGCGCCCGTTCTCGCCAGTTTTGCTTTCGCGAAGGGAGCCAGCGAATGGCACAACCCGGTCATGTACTTCCTGATTGAGCGCTACCGGTATGCGGTTCGCTGGGCGATTCGCCACCGCGCAATCACAGTCGGGGTGGCTGCACTCGGAGTTGTGTTAGGGAATGTCCTGGCTTTCGGCGGCATCATTGGCTCCGAATTTCTGCCTCACCTGGATGAAGGCGCCTTCTGGGTTCGCGGCACGCTTGCGCCCAGCACCGGGCCGGACGAAGGCATCCGCGTCGCGAACCAGGCGCGCATCGCTGCTCTGCTCTTTTCCTGAAGTTCCGCAATGCACCAGCCAGGTGGGCCGTCCCGATGACGGAACGGATACGACGGGCTTCTTCAATACGGAATACTTCGTGGACCTGAAGCCGAAAGAGCAATGGCGGCCCGTCTTTCATCAGAATAAAGACGAACTGATTGCCGCCATGAACCGCGAACTCGATAAGATTCCCGGAGTCGTCTGGGGGTTTTCTCAGCCCATCGAAGACAACATGGAAGAGGCCGTCAGCGGCGTGAAAGGTGCACTTGCCACCAAGATATTATGGCGACGATTTACACGTCCTCGAAGAAAATGCCGACGAGATTGCCGACATTATGCGCGGAATCAGGGGAGTCGAGGATCTCGGAGTCTTCCGCGTGCTTGGCCAGCCCAATCTTAACGTCACCGTGGACCGCGATGCCGCTGCCCGCTACCAGATCAATGTCGCGGACGTGGAGGATGCCATTCAGACCGCAGTCGGCGGCAACGCGCTCACCCAGGTCCTGAAAGGCGAAGCCCGCTACGACCTGGTCGCTGCGCTATCTGCCGCAATATCGGGATACGAAGGACGCCATCGAGAGGATACGGCTGTTATCGCCGTCGGGTGAACGCGTATCCCTCGCACAGTTATGCAAAATCGACATCGTGGATGGCGGTTCGGAGATTTATCGCGAAGGAAACCGGCGCTATGTCGCAATCAAGTACAGCGTGCGCGGGCGTGACCTCGGCAGCACGGTCGAAGAGGCGATGAAGAAGGTCAATGAGCAAGTCAAGTTGCCCTTGGGATATCGCATCGACTGGGAGGGAGAATACGCGAGCGCCAAAAGAGCGAACGCGCGACTGCTTATTGTGTTGCCGATCACCATCCTGATCATCTTCATCATTCTTTACACCATGTTTAAGTCGCTTAAGTGGGCGCTGTTGATCATGGCCAACATTGCGGTCGCGCCGATTGGCGGCCTGCTGGCGCTCCTGGTTACGGGCACGAATTTCAGCGTCTCCTCCGGCGTAGGCTTCTTGGCTCTTTTTGGCGTATGCGTTCAAACTGGCGTCATTATGCTGGAATACATCAACCAGCTTCGAGCGCGGCGATATTCCGTCGAAGATGCCGCAGTTGAAGGAGCGGTGCTGCGATTGCGGCCAATCATGATGACCATGCTGGTTGCAACTCTAGGGCTGTTCCCGGCTGCAGTCTCGCACGCGATTGGTTCCGACTCGCAACGGCCGTTTGCGATTGTCATTGTAGGCGGTCTGATCGCGTCGCTCGTAATTAGCATTTTCCTCCTACCAACTTTATACGTATGGATCGCCGGCGAGCGCGATATGCTGCCCGTCGCCGAAGGCAAGTTTGAAGAGGGAGAGCACATCGACTAAGCAGCTTATACCTTCCCCCTCCGGAACTGGGATTCCTGGAAGAAGGCAAACACGTGGATTAAAACTAGCAGCGCGGTAGTAGTCTGGCGGTGTGCTGAAGGTTTCTCGATGGGCGGCTCTGTTGCTTCTGATCTGCTTCTGCGCCTTCGCAAAAGATTCGGGCAGGATTTTGCGCTGGGCCGAAGGCCAGCCGGGCTGCACCTTCAGCGCTGACGACGATGGTTTCTACCGCTATGGTCTGTGAACCGACGATTTCGGTATCGTCGCCGCCGTCGATGCCGATGAATTGCGCAAAGCCAACCATCGCACCGAACCTACTTTCGCGGTGCTATTGACCATTCGATATCGGGGAAAAGCGTCGTTTGCTGTAGCTCCCGACCAAGTCACTCTGGAATTTGTGAAGCACGATCACGACGTGCACCCTGCAATCGATCCGGATGCCTATATGAAAATGCTGCAGAAGGACTTCGGCGCTTTAGCCGGTCAAATTGCGCATGAAGTCGGCAAGCATTCTGACCGAACCGCCGAAGTTGAGGCCAAGCTGCGCGACCGGCAAAGCGATGTTCAGGCCGCGATCAAGTTCGTCGAGAACAACAGCCTGCGCGCCGCCCAGCTCGATTCGGATCATCCTCAAGCCACCGGCTGGGTCTTCTTCAGCGCCAAAAGCAAGTGGATCGGCGACTGGAAAAGCCAGGAGGAATTTGTGCTTCGGGTGCGCTTGGCCGGCCAGAACCGTCGAATTTCCCTTCGCCTTGCCGCCGACCAGGGGAGATTTGATTCTCAGGCGGCGTGCCGCGTCACAGTGACCTCTGTGCCTCTCTAGTAGGTTTTTTGCCGCCGTTCGCCTTCCCGCATTATCATTACAAGCAATGGGCTTCTCCGAGACCATTTTTCTGTTTTTTCTTGCGCTGCTCATCTTCGGTCCGAAGAAGCTGCCGGAAGTCGCTCGCCAGTTGGGCAAAATGATGAACGAATTCAAGCGCGCCTCGAATGAGTTCCGCTCTCAGATCGAAGCGGAGATTTCGCAGCTTGAAACCGAGGGCCATCGGCAGATCCTGCCTCCCGCTGAACCACCGGCCGGAGCGCTAAACCGCCAGCCGCCGGTGCTCGAAGCCACCGCCGTTGCTGCTTCGAACGTGGCCGATGCCAACTCCGCAACCAAGGTCCCGCCCGATGCCTGAAATCACCGCTGAACTTCCTTCTGGCAAACCTGAGCAGGAAGCCATGCACGCGATGAGCTTCCTCGATCATCTGGAAGAATTGCGCCGCCGTATCATCTACTCGATCATCGCCATGGTGATCGGTTTTTTCTCTGCTGGGGCTACGCCGAAAACATTGTGGGTTGGATGCAGCGGCCGATCATGGACGCCCTCAAGCGCAACGGCATGTCGCAGACGCTCGTCTATTTGAACCCGACCGACCCGTTTAACCTTTATCTGAAAATCGGCTTTCTCGCCGGCATCTTCGTCTCCTGCCCAGTTGTGCTTTATCAGGTATGGATGTTCATCTCACCGGGCCTTTATCGCAACGAGAAGCGTTATGTTTTACCCTTCATGGTTTCCACCATCGGCCTGTTCTTGTCCGGAGGGTATTTCGGGTACAAGCTGGTCTATCCAGCGGCGCTGGAATTCCTGATCGGCTACGGCAAGCAGTTTCAGCCGATGATCACGATCCACGAATACACCGACCTGTTTCTGACCGTGATACTTGGGCTGGGCGTGGTGTTCGAGCTGCCGATTCTCGTCTTCTTCCTGGCTTTGATGGGCGTCGTGAGTGCCGGCTGGATGTGGCGCAACGTGCGTTATTCAATCCTGGCGATTTTTATCATTGCTGCGGTTCTCACGCCGACCACCGACATTCTCAATATGTGCATCTTCGCCGCGCCCATGGTCGCACTTTATCTGTTGAGCATCGGGATCGCCTGGCTGGTGCACCCAAAACAAAGAAAGGCGCGGGCGGCGCGAAAAGGATGATGACAGCACGTAAGTTTCTTTGGATCGTTTGTTTGCTCGCACTCTCGGCGTGCAGCAAGGGTAAGGACGCGAAAGCCGCCGAACCAGCCGCACCTGCGTCGTCCCCTGCTCGCGCGGAGTGGCAGCATCCCAATATTCCTGCGCTCACCGGCCCGGCTCCGGCTTTCGATTCGGGCCGTGCTATGCAATATGTGAAGGAGATCGTCGCCTTCGGCCCGCGTCCCATCGGCAGCGAGAACCACAAAAAAGTCGAGGACTACATTCTTTCTCACCTGAAGAACGACACCATCGAGAACGACAGCTTCACCATCGACACTTCCGAAGGCAAATTTCCGGTTCATAACATCATTGCGAAATTCCCCGGCAAACGCGATGGAATCATCGTCATCGCCAGCCACTACGATACGAATTACTGGTTGCGCACTACGAAATATGTAGGCGCGAACGATGGCGGATCTTCCAGCGCGCTACTGCTTGAAATCGCCAACCAGCTTCGTGGCCAGCCGCGTGACGGCTACAGCGTCTGGCTGCTATGGGACGACGCCGAAGAGTCGATGAAGCCTCAATGGGACGACAACGAAAGCCTCTACGGCGTCCGTCACCTGGCAGAGAAGTGGCAGGCCGACGGAACCATTAAGAAGATGCAGGCGTTCATCCTCGAAGATATGATCGGTGACGCCGACCTCAACATCGACCGCGATAGCGACTCCACGCCCTGGCTACAGGATTTCGTTTACGCGGCGGCCACGCGGCTCGGCTACCAATCGTATTTCTTCGCACGAACCATCCCTGTCACCGACGATCACATTCCATTCATGCAGCGCGGCGTGCCTAGCGTCGACCTCATCGACCTCGAATACGGCTACGGCAACGTCTTCTGGCACACCGAACAGGACACCGTCGACAAACTCAGCCCCAAGAGCCTGGAGATCGTCGGCAAGGTAACGCTGGAAACGGTCGCGCTGCTCGACAACAAATAGCACGTAGTTTCTGGCGATGTCCTTCGCCGATTTTTTGACTTTTCGTTTTTCCGGTTTTCGTTTCTAATTCCCCTGACATGACAACCGACATTAAAACTGTCCGCCTCACGCTGTTGTTTTTTTCGCTATCTGTTATTGCGACTGCGCAGACCTCCTCCGAGCGCCTGATCTCGGAGGCGCTCAAGCCGTCGCCAATTGAATCCAATTTGCAGCAGCTCACCGATCAGATTGGCGGGCGCATTCCGGGTACGCCTGCTATGCAAAAGGCCATGCAGTGGGGTGTCGAAGCGTTCAAAGCTGCCGGCGCGGACAGCGTGCACACGGAAGAATTCACCATCCCGGTCTCCTGGGCCGAGGGCAATACGAAGATGAGCGTCAGTGCCCCGGAAGCCTTCGATCTGCGCGTCGTGTCGCTGGCGTGGGCGCCGGCGCTGGCCCCTCAATACCATGTTCCCGTCGTCGATATTGGCGAGGCCAGGGAACAGGATTTTGCCAAAGCCGGCGACTTCAGTGGCGATATTCTGCTCATCCATTCCAGCGAGATGAAAACTTGGGACGATTTGTTCGCCGAGTATTTGCGAGCGCCAGGAATTATCGATCGCGCGGTCAAAGGCAAAGCGCTGGCCATTGCATTTCAATCGACCCGCCCGAACGATCTGCTGTACCGGCATACGAACTCGTTAGCAGGTGACATCGATCGCCTTCCCATGGTTCTGGTGGCGCGCGAAGACGCGGCCCGCATGGCGCGACTGATCGCTTCCGGCCAGAAAATCTATGCCGACATTTCGATTCCCAACCACATCGGCGGGCCGATAACCACCGCGAACGTAGTGGCGGAGTTGAAGGGCAGCGAGAAGCCGGATGAATTCGTCGTGCTGGGCGCGCATCTCGATTCCTGGGAATTGGGTACCGGCGCGCTCGATAACGGGTGCAACGCAGCGCTGGTGATCGATACGCTGCGTACGATCAAGGCTTCCGGCCTCCACCCCAAACGCTCGATCCGCTTCATACTTTTTTCCGGAGAGGAAGAAGGTCTGCTCGGATCGCACGCCTACGTGGAAGCCCATCGCGCGGAACTGGACAACGCGGTCGGCGCGGTCGTTCTGGATATGGGAACCGGCCACATAACCGGCTTCTCGCTCGGCGGACGCAAGGATGTTTACGCTGCAGTCAAGCCGATGCTCACACCACTGAAGCCCTTTGGCGCGGCGACTCTCACAACCGACGCGCAATGGGGCTCGGACCACTTCGACTTTATGCTCCAAGGTGTGCCAACTCTCTTCGCCAACCAGATCGAAGCCAACTATCTGCTCAACTATCACGCCATGTCGGATACGTTCGACAAGGTCGATATGCCACAACTCAAAACGCATGTCGCAGAAGCGGCGGCGTTAGTCTTCAGCATCGCGAATGCAGAGCAGCGCATCGGCCCTCGCTTGAACCATGCGCAAATCGAGCAAACCCTGCGCGCCACTCACATGGACGAGCTGATGAAAACCTTTGGCCAGTGGGATGCCTGGCAGCAAGGGAAACTGGGCCGGGGCGAGTAGCCGTGAACTGCGCGATTGGCAAGGCTGAAGACCGGGGTTGTCAGTGAACCAGCTACTGTTCTGGGTCCTGTTCAATATTTTCGTGCTGGCAATGCTCGGCCTCGACCTGTGGGTCTTTCATCGTCCCGCACACCTGGTTAAATTTCGCGAAGCGCTGGCATGGAGCATTGTGTGGATCACCCTCGCCGCGGCATTCGCTGTCCTGCTTTATTTCACCGATGGCCGTGCGCACGCAATCGAATTCACCACCGGCTACATCATCGAGCTGTCGCTGAGCGTGGACAATCTGTTCGTTTTTCTGATGATTTTCCGCTATTTTCGCGTCCCGGCGGAGCACCAGCACAAAGTCCTTTTCTGGGGAATCCTGGGCGCCTTGGTCATGCGCGGCATTTTTATCGTGGTCGGGGTGCAATTGATCCAGGCGTTTCACTGGATCAAGTATCTCTTTGGCGCATTGCTGCTGTATAGCGGGGTGAAGCTATTTCGCGGCAGCGACATGGATGTGGAGCCGGACAAGAACCCCTTGCTCCGCCTGTTTCGCCGCTGGATGCCCATCACCGAACATTACGAGGGCGATAAATTTTTCGTCCAACGCGCCGGATTGTACGCGACCCCGCTGCTCGTCGTTCTGTTGATGGTCGAGACTACCGATCTGTTATTTGCCACGGATTCAATCCCCGCGGTCCTGGCGATCACGTTAAAGCCGTTCATCATTTACACCTCGAACGTGTTCGCGATTCTGGGCCTGCGCGCCATGTATTTCGTGCTGGCAGGTATGATGGAAACATTTCAATATCTGCACTACGGGCTTTCGATTGTTCTGATTTTCGTCGGGGCCAAGATGTTAGCATCCGATTTTTACCACCTTCCGACCGAGGTGGCATTGGCCGTGGTAGTCGGTGTCATCGGCCTCTCGGTGCTAGCGTCGGTGCTCCGGCCGGAAAAAGCTCAGACCTAACTCAGGCAAAACGGATTAGGTCATCTTTGATGACTGAGTGCTTCAGGAACTTGGCATCGTTATGGGCAGGGAAGTCCAGGCGATAGTGCGCGCCGCGGCTTTCTTCCCGGGCCAGCGCGGAACGCGCTACCAACATGCCGAGCGCTTGCAGATTGCGCGCTTCGTGCGCCCGCCGGGTTTGCGGGTGGGCTACGCGTGTGCGAATGCCTTGGAGTTTCTCCAGGGCTCGTTTCAGCCCGGTTCCGGTACGCACAATCCCCGCATCCCGCCACATCACGTCCTGAATTTCGCGGATCACGTCATCAACCGGCGGACTGACTGGCCCGTTCGAGGCCACACGACTCGGCTTGTGCGCAGAGGCCTGGGCCCGAAGTTCATCGCGCATCCGGTACCCGGCGCGGGCGCCGAAGACCAAGTCCCTCGAGCAGAGAATTGCTCGCCAGCCGGTTGGCGCCGTGGACGCCGGTGGCTGCCGCTTCTCCGGCTGCGTATAAGCCCGGCAAGTGTCGTCGCGCCAAAAATATCCGACCGAATGCCTCCCATCGCATAATGGGCCGCGGGACGAATCGGAATCAGCTCGGTAGTGATGTCGATGTTGTATTCCAGACAAGTCGAATATATCCGCGGGAATCGCGCTTTGACGTGGTCGGCCTTCAGATGGGTGAGATCGAGATACACCACGGGATCTTGGCCACCTGCTCGACTTCCAGTTCGTGCACAATAGCGCGGGCCACTACGTCTCGCGGTGCCAACTCCGCCATCGGGTGATACTTGGCCATGAAGCGATTCATCTCTCCGTTGCGCAGGGTAGGCGCCTTCGCCGCGCAGCGCCTCAGAGAGCAGAAAACGTGGAGCATTCTTGAGATACAGAGCAGTCGGATGGAACTGGATAAACTCCATGTCGCTGATTTCGGCTCCGGCGCGAAAAGCCATCGCGACGCCATCGCCAGTGGCTACTCCGGGATTGGTGGTGTTGCGATAGAGTTGTCCCAAGCCGCCGGTTGCGAGCAAAACGGCCGATGTCGTGAGCCGCCGCTGTTCGCCCCGTTCGTCGATCAGGTCAATTCCGCGTGACTCGCCCGTCTTCAATAACCAGATCGGTTGAGAATTCAAATTCGCGGACGGAAATTGACTTCAGGGTTTTCGCTTTGGCGTAAAGTGCGCGGAGAATCTCGCGTCCTGTGGAGTCGCCGTGAGCATGCAGAATCCGGTTGCGGCTGTGCGCGCCCTCCCGGCCGAAAGTAAGTTTGGTGCCTTGGCGGTCGAATTCCGTGCCCCACTGAATCAGTTCTTCGATTCGTTGCGGCGCTTCCTCGACCAGCACTTTCGCCGCGTCCACATTGCACAGATCATCGCCGGCTTGCAGCGTGTCCTGCAGGTGCAGGCTGATTTCATCTTCGTCGCTGAGCGCGGCGGCAATTCCACCTTGCGCGACCTGGGTGTTGGAGTCGGTAACTTCGCGCTTCGCGAGAACCGCTACACTGCCTGCGGAGGCCAGTTCAATCGCTGCCCGTAGTCCCGCAACCCCAGCGCCCACCACCAGAAAATCAGCGTTTGAGGGCACAGACGATGACATCAGAAAAATGGTATCACGCTGCAGTTGGGGCTCGCGCTTACGCTATGATTGGGGCACATGCCCCGGGTGAATGTCGCAACTCCGCCGCGCCCTTATAGCGTGGTCATCGAAAGCGGTCTGCTCAGTGAAGCCGGCTCCGTTTTGCGAGAAATATATTCCGGGCCGCGTTCGTTATTTGTGATCACTGTCCCTCCCGTGCGGCGACGCTGGGGAACTAAGCTGATGAAAGCCCTGTCCGGTGCCGGATTCAGCGTGAAGCTCATCGAAATGCCCGACGGGGAGCGGCGCAAGAAGCTGGCCACCGTTGAAATGCTTGCGGAAAAGCTGGCGCGGCTCGGGGCGAGATCGTAACGGAGTCGTGATCGCCTTCGGTGGCGGAGTGGTGGGAGATGTCACAGGCCTGCTCGCCTCAGTTTATATGCGCGGCCTCGACGTGATTCAAGTTCCCACCACCGTGCTGGCGCAGGCGGACGCTTCCATCGGCGGCAAAACTGGGGTGAATCTGAAAGCCGGGAAGAATCTGCTGGGAACGTTTCACCAACCGCGCATGGTGCTGACAGATCCCGCAGTCCTTTCGACACTCCCCGACCGCGAATTCCGCGCCGGCCTTTTTGAAGTGCTCAAGTGCGGGGTAATCGGCAATCCGGAGCTGTTTAACTGTCTCGAAAAGACCGACGCCAAGCAGTTGCGGCGGCATCCAGCACTTCTCGAATGGGTCATTGCCGAATCGGTTCGGCTCAAGGCTGAAATCGTTTCTGCGGATGAGCGCGAAGGTGGACTTCGCCGTGTGCTGAATTTCGGCCACACCATCGGACACGCCCTTGAGGCGGAGTCCAGCTACAAGAAGTTCTTGCATGGAGAAGCCGTGGCTTGGGGAATGATCGCCGCTACCCACATCGCAGCAAATATGGGTCTGTGCGATCGCGACACGGCCACGCAAATCATAGACAGAACTTTGAGCCTCGGTCTGCTACCAAAAGTGGATGCGCAGAGTAGAACCATCCTTCGGCTACTGCAGACCGACAAGAAAACGCAAAACCGTGTGGTTCATTTCGTGCTGCCGGAGGAAATTGGCAAAGTCGGCATCGTAAGCGACGTGCCCGACAATGCCGTTATGGACGCGGTCAACGAACTGCGCCGTTTATCAAAAGAAAATAACCGCGGGGCAGGCAAGTGAGCGACTCTTCCAAGACCATCGGGACGACGATTGAAAACAGGAGCGAGCCAAACGCTGTTTCCCAGGCCGTACGCCAGATGTTTACTTCCATCGCGCCTCGCTACGACCTGCTCAATCACTTGCTTTCGTTCAATGTAGACCGCCTGTGGTGGTGGAGAGCTTCGCGCACTTTCGCCACGATCCTGTCGCGACCCGACGCCCGCGTGCTCGATTTATGTTGCGGAACTGGAGACATGACCTTCGCCCTGGAGCGCTGCGCGCAAAACTCTGGAGCGAAAATTCTGGGCGCCGATTTCTCGCACGCCATGTTGCAGCGCGCGGCCCAGAAATTCGCCAACCACTCCCTTCGATGGATTGAGGCAGACGCGCTCAATTTGCCGTTTCCTGTGGCGCAGTTCGATTTGGTGACCTCCGCCTTCGGCTTTCGAAACCTGGCCGATTACGATGCCGGCCTGCGCGAAATTCTGCGCGTGCTGCGGCCCGGCGGCGAGTGTGGAATTCTTGATTTCGGCGAGCCCAAGGGAGTGCTCGGAAGCCTCTATAAAACGTACTTCAAACGGGTACTGCCCGCGGTCGGAACTCTGATTTCTGGCGTACGCGGGCCTTATGCCTACCTGCCAGCATCGGTCGAGCGCTTCCCGTCGCCCGAAGAAATGCTGGAACGAATGTCCCGCGCGGGGTTTCGCGAAGTCTCGTGGACTTCGTACACATTCGGCGTTGCCGGACTCTATCGCGGCGTGAAATAAACGCTAGTCATTTGCGACCGCGGACCGTTGCAGTCCACTGGAAGAAAAACAATCCTTGAACGCGTCCGCGATCGTGGTACGCATGACCGTTGCGTAATCCTCACTGAGGAACCGCTGTAACCGGTCCGTGTTCATGATGTACTGACCGGTCATGTAAGGCATGGCTTCGGGCGGGATTGCGGAAATTTCCAAGTTCCACAGCGTTTTCAGCACCAGCCGAAAAACAGCCTTGCCAGGGACGCGAACCAATCTCCCCCCCGCCATCTCGATGCACTGGGCAAACGTCAACGGATCGCCGCGTCCGGCCACATTCAGTACCGTCAGCCGCTTCGCCTCGGGTTCAGCCCGACGCACGATGTGAACCAGCAAGCGCGCCATATCGTCCACGTGCACGAACTGGATTTTGTTATCTAGATAACGCTGGCCCATGGGAAGCATACAGGCAAGTCGCTTTCCCGCCGCTCGCATGTTGGCCGCGCGTTGTGAGTGTCCATTGGGAGACCCGCGAAACGCTCCAATCAGGTAATTTTCTACGCTGGCGCCAGCGAAAATGTGTGGACGCAAAAGATAAACGCTGCATCCGCGCAGCGCGGGGGCACGTTGCTGCACGACTTTGTCGCATTCCATTTTGTGAATGGCGTAGGGAAGGGTGTGCGCGCCCAAGGCATGATCTTCATTCACCGCTCCAGGCAACTCGGAACCATAGGCAGAAACGCTGCTGGGGAATACGAAGCGTGAGACGATTGGGCCGTCGCGATTGGCTTCGGTAATGGCTTCCATCACGCGCGCTGTGCCGGCTACGTTGATCTGCCACATCCGGTCGAGGTCGAGAACACCGGTACGCACGGGGTCAATGACAAAGGCAAGATGAAGGACCGCCGTAGGACGAATTTCCCGCAGCAGAAGTAATAGTTCGCGGCAAGAGGCCTCCAACCCAAGATCCACGGGAACAAAGCGCAAATCGCTGCCGCTGGCAGGCGGCTTCAGGTCAACTCCAATGACCTGGTAATCCGCCAACAGCGGCAACAATCGCACACCCAAGTTCCCTGAAATCCCGGTGATCAGCAGGGTTGGCTTGGCATTCGCCATCAGTCGGGGTCAGGCTTAGTTGCTGGCGGCTTCGAACCCGCCGGCATCGGCGGGGGCAGCCCCGGCCGCGGCGGAGCGGCAGCCCCAAAATATTTCTCATCCAGGGTCGGCGTCGCCGCTTCCTGAACGGCCTTCATCGATTCCTGAAAGCGCTGCGAGCGCAATGTTCCGCGGATTTCATCCTTCGCCTGGTCCAAAGGAATCGTGTCCTTCGACTTCAGCTTGTAGATGAAGAACCCGTTCTGGTCGGCAATCACCGCTGAAACTTCTCCGGGCTTCTGCTCCATCACTGACACTTGGCTGGGAGGCAGCATGGTGCGCCGCATCTTACCCATGTTCACATTGGGTGATCCGCTTTTGATGCCGGCAAACTCGAAGGCTTCTTGCTGCAGCTTGGCGAAGTCGGTTCCGGCAACGGCCTCGGAGTGGGCCTTATCGGCTTCCTTCTTCATGGCCGCTTCCGATTCCTCGGTCTGCTTCTGCTCCTCGGCCTCGCTCAACTTTTTGTCGGAATCGGCTTCCGGAGTCTGTTTCGTCTTCGGAATGTAGATGCGCTCCACGTCCGCCTGCTCAAACTTCGAGACATTGGCTTTGTAGTAGTCTTCGATGTCCTTGTCGGTAATTTCTCCCGCTTTCTCCTGCAGGGCCTTATTGAGCTCCTGCGAAAGCACTTGCATGCGGGCCAGCTTCATGTGCTCTTCATAGTCAGGACCCTTGTCCAGTCCGAGCTGCTCGCCCTTTTCCGACATGACCAGCGCATTGGCGTAGCGGGATGCGAACTGCCGGCGCATGCGCGCAGGCATGCCGGGCTGGACAGCGTCCACCATTTTCTCGAACTGCTCACGCGTGATGACGGTCTTGCAGTCCGACGCAGAGGCAGTGCCGGCATCGGTTTTACCGCACAAACCGGTGATGGTAATCACGGGAGCATCGGGCGGCACATTGGCCGCTTCCGGTCCCGGAGGAGTGCCACCGGGCGGCGGCAGTTGTTTCTGTGTAGCGTTGGCTGGGGGCGCGGCCGGTGTGGATGGCGTTTGCGCCTGGCCCCAAGCCAAAGCTCCGAGCAGCAGGCATAGCAACCCGTATCGGGTCATAACAGGGGTTCCTCCAAGGAGAAATAGTGACAAGCTACGAAATAAGAATCCTAGCACAAGCTGAGGGGATTGTGCGCTCGCCAGCCGGAGGTGCCGGGACACGCTCTTGGCGTAGAAGCAAGTAGCGGCGATAATTCGGTTATGGCGAATTCGCCCGCCATCTACAGCCCGGAATCCATGCGCGCGGAAAAACGCGCGGTCGCGGGCAGTTCCGTGCTCGCAGCCACGGCCATTACCGCGCTGAAAATTATCGTCGGCGTGACCACGGGAAGTTTGGGCATTTTGTCTGAGGCCGCGCACTCCGGGCTCGATCTGGTTGCGGCGGTGATTACATTTCTCTCGGTCCGCGTATCGGATAAACCGGCTGACGCCGATCACCAATACGGCCACGGTAAAGTGGAGAACTTCTCCGCTTTCATCGAAACCGGACTCCTGCTTCTGACCTGCATCTGGATCATTTACGAAGCCGTGAAGCGGTTGTTTTTTCATCATGTGGAAATTGAGCCCGGCATTGCTGCGTTTCTGGTTCTGTTTGCTTCCATGGCGGTAGATTTCTGGCGCTCCCGCTCGCTCGGGCGAATCGCCGCTAAATATGACAGCCAGGCGCTGGAAGCCGATGCTCTCCATTTTTCAACCGACATTTGGTCGAGCGGCGTGGTGGTTCTCGGCCTCCTGCTGGTGCTCATAGGCCGATTTTACGATGTGCCTTGGTTGCGCGCGGCCGATCCCGTGGCAGCTCTGTTCGTTGCCGGCGTCGTGGTGTATGTGAGCACGCGTCTGGCGAGGAAGACCGTCGACGCTCTGCTGGACGCGGCGCCTTCCGGAGCACGCAGCAATATCGTCGCTGCTCTCTCCACTGTAGAGGGGCTTCTGGAAGTCGACCGGGTGCGTATCCGCCGGGCAGGGAACCGTTATTTTGCCGATCTTTCCATCGGGTTGTCACGCAATGTGACTTTTCAACGGTCGGAGCAGGTGTCTCACGCCGTCACCGAGGCGGTGCACCGGGTCCTGCCCGATGCCGACGTGGTCGTGCATTCGGTGCCGCGGGCGGGGCGCCGGGAGAACATTTTCGACCGTGTGCGCGCCGTCGCGACTCGGCAAAACTTCAATGTCCACGATGTCAGCGTGCAGGACTTGAAAGGCCGATTGCACGTCGAGCAGCATCTCGAGCTGGATGAGGGGCTCTCTTTGAAGGAAGCCCACGACCGGGTCACGCAGCTGGAGGCGGAAATCCGCGAAGACGTGCCGGAGATTTCTTCGATCCTGACCCACATTGAGAGTGAGCCGGCGACCATCGAGGCCGGCGACGAGGTTGCGCGCGATTTGAAATTGGAGAAGACATTGAAGGCCATTGTGACCGATTTCCCCGAAGTCCTCGACCTGCACGAGGTCGAGGTCAAACGGGTGCGCGGCCGGCTTTATGTTTCCTGCCACTGCACGTTTGCCGACGATCTCCCGCTCTCCCGCGTGCACGACGTGCAGACGGAACTCGAAATCCGTTTCAAACAAGCTGCGCCGGATTTGTTTCGCGTGTTGATTCATCCGGAGCCCCAGACCGACAATCGACGGTGAGATTTCTATGACAGAAGCCAAAGCTACCTGGATCGACGAACAACGTTTTCAAGGCATCGCCAGCAGCAGCCACGCCATCGCCATCGACGGCGACAAGAAAACCGGCAACAGTCCAATGGAGTTGGTCTTGATCGCGCTTTGCGGATGCACCGGCTACGACGTGGCCAGCATCCTGCGCAAGAAGCGCGAACCATTTACTGGTCTCGAAGTTCGTGCAGAAGCGGATCGCGCCGCCGATCCGCCGATGGTTTATACCGAAATTCGGCTTACGTATCGCCTAAAGGGCAAGGTTACGCACAAGGCGGTTGAAGACGCCGTCCGGCTTTCCGAAGAAAAATATTGCTCGGTGGCTGCGATGCTCAGCAAGACCGCACGAATCACCTATCAGATCGAATACGACAATTAAAAGTTCTTGCCTAAACCAGTTCATCCACTCCGCGGATATCTGTACATAGCCAGCGCGACGTTCTTGTGGGGCGTTTCCGCTGCCCTTGGCCGCGCCGCCTTCACCGGACGCCTGCTGCAAGGCCGCGCCCTACCTCCAATCGAGCCGCTGATCCTGTCGCAATGTCGCACGACGTTTTCCTTGCTGGTCCTTCTGCCCGTGCTCTTGCTACTCCGCGGCCCGGCCACGCTGCGTCTTCCTGGCAAAGATATCGGACGATTGTTTCTGCTCGGAATCCTTGGGGTAGCCGCGTCGAACTACTTCTACTACCTCGCCATTCAGCGAACCAACGTTGCTACAGCGATCATCGTTCAATACACCGCGCCGGTTTGGGTCTTGCTTTACGCATTCGCCAGCGGACAGCACCGGCCGACGCTACAGCGGATCGCTGCGGTTGCGCTCGCACTTACCGGCATTGCTTTCGTTATCGGAATTTTCAGCCGCGGCGGCTTTCGCCTCGATGCCGTCGGCGTAACCGCTGCGCTGCTGGCAGCACTGTCCTTCGCCTTTTACAACGTTGCCGGACACGACTTGCTCGCCCGTTATGACCGCTGGATCGTCCTGCTCTACACGCTCCTGAGCGCATCGCTTTTCTGGCTGATCGTGAACCCTCCGTGGAAGATCGCTGCCGCCCATCATTCGAGCGAGCAGTGGGTGTTCTTGTTTGGCTTCTCGCTATTGTCGGTGCTTGGGCCGTTCGCGTTCTACTTTGCCGGCCTCCAGCACCTCGAGCCCACGCGCGCCATCGTGGTGAGCTGCCTTGAGCCGGTGTTCTCGATTGTGATTGCCGCTCTCACTCTGGGAGAAATCCTAGGCCCGCTGCAGACGCTGGGCATCGTACTCGTGCTCACGGCCATTGTCGTCGTCCAACTCCCCGACCGTAAACTGCACGAGGAAGCCGCGCCAATCGAGCCTCTGGAGTAACGTAACAACGAAGCGTGACCGTCGTAACCGCCGTTAACACGTTCTTGACAATTTCAACCTTCCAGAAATGAGAACCTATTCCGCGTGGAGTTGATTTCGCAACTGAGGTTCGCATCATGAAACGCTTATCTTCCATCGTCGCATTCGTTGTGTTTTCGCTCGGCACTTGTTTCGCTCATCACATGGCCGTCGTGGTCAACAAAAACACCAACGCAGCTGATGTCAGCTCCGCCCATCTCGCGAAGGTTTTTTTGCTGGAAGACAAAAAATGGCCTGACGGAAAAGAAGTCGTTCTGGTTCTGCATCGCGATTCGATGGGCGAAAACCTGACGCTGGAACACTTGAGCGGACTTTCAAGAAAAGATCTCAGGTCTTTCATCGCCGCCCACAAGAACTCATTCAGCCTGGTAGAGTCCGATGACGACGTGCTCCGCTTCGTGCAAAGCACTCCGGGAGCGATGGGACTGGTCGATGTCCGCTCCATCAACGATCAGGTCCACGTCCTCAGAGTTGGCGGAAAACTTCCCATGGAAGACGGTTACCTGCCTCACTAGCGGGCCAGGATTGTTAAGCGTAGGCAGTGGATTTACCGCGACCGAGTAATTGAAAATACCGCCGGGCTTTCTTCACATCCTTCGCAATCTGCTCGCGCAGCGCCTCGACCGAAGGAAACTTTACCTCGTCCCGCACCCTCTGCAGAAACGAGACTTCGACTTCCGTCTCCGGCGTCAATTCGATCGGATGAAAATTCAAGAGATGGCTTTCGATGGCGAACAGCTCGCCTTCGAAGGTCGGACGTTTGCCGACGTTGGTGACTGAATCGAAGCACTCGCCCGCCACGCGCGAGCGCGTGATGTAGACCCCGTTTTGCGGAACGAGTTCGTCATAGCGGCTTAGATTGATGGTAGGAACCGTGTATTTGGAACCGTAGCCGCGCCCGCGTCCGGGGGTCGACAAAATGGTGAACGGCCGAGCCAGCAGATGCCGCGCGCGGCTCACGCGTCCTTCGCCGATAAGTTTACGAATGTGGCTGCTGGAAACCAGTTCTCCTCGCAGCCGCAGCTCCGGATACACCTTCACCTCAAAACCGAGTTTGCGCCCCAGCTCGGCCAGCAACGTCACATCGCCCGCTGCCTTGCGCCCAAAGCGAAAGTTGTAACCTTCATGGACTTCGCGGGCGTGCAGAGCTTTCTTCAGTACGTCGCTGGCAAACTGCTGCGGCGTCATCAGCGAGAGATCGCGCGTGAACGGCAAGAGGACAAGCGCGTCGAGGCCGGTCGCCTCAAGCAGGCGCACTTTCTCTGGCGCGGGAGTAAGCAGCTTCAGTCCGGCGTCGGGACGCAGAATCCGCACCGGGTGCGGCTCGAAGCTCACAGCCATCGCCTTCAACCCCAGCGCCCGCGCCCGTTGAACAATGTTGCCGAGCACCTGAACGTGGCCGCGGTGCACGCCGTCAAAGTTTCCGACACTGAGCACCGATGGCCCGAAGCCAGAAACATCTTCTAATTTGCGAAAAAGTTTCATTCGAAAATTACTGGGGCCCGCGGAAACAATCAGATCTCGAATTCCAGCTTCATGCCGTCAAACGACAATTGAACGTTCGGCGGCAGCGATTCGTTGGTGGCCGCGTGCGGCAAGTCATGACAGATATGAGTGAAAAACGCCCGCTTCGGTTTCAGCCTTTCCACAATACGCAGCGAATTTTCCACGGTGGAATGCGTGGGATGAGGCTTGTGGCGCAGCGCATCCAGAAAAAGTACATCGAGATTCTGCAAATGCCCGAATGAAGGTTCGGGAATGCTGCTGTGATCGGTCAGATAAGCCGCGCTGCCAAAACGAAAACCATAGATTTCCGCTTCTCCGTGAATTACGGTGACCGGCTCAAAGCGCGCGCCAAACAGCTCGATCGGGCCGCTGATGTGGCGCAATTCCACCTCGGCCAGCCCGCCGAACTTATAATCCGCATCGAAAATGTAGCCAAACATATTGCGCAGGAATTCCGCCGCCTCCGGCCGGGCGTAAAGCGGGAGCTTGTTCGGCTTATGGCGAAAACTCAACGGACGAAGGTCATCAAGGCCCAGCACGTGGTCGGCATGCGCGTGAGTGTAGAGAACAGCATCAATTTTGCGGATTCGTTCGCGAATCGCCTGCTGGCGAAAATCCGGGGTGGTATCAATTAACACCACCGCCCCGCCATACTCGATCATGATGGAAGGCCGGGTGCGGCGGTCGTGCGAGTCGGTTGAGTGGCAGACGGCGCAATCGCATCCCACCGTGGGCACGCCCATGGAAGTGCCGCTGCCCAGCACGGTGAGCGTGGCTTTCATCGCTTCCCAACGTCAGCGCCGGAGGCCTGAGGCGGGCGCGTGAGTGCGTTCGTCACCTCCACGTAGGCCATCCGCAACTCATAGAGACAATTGCGAAGGAAATTCTCTTCCGCGGCGGTCAGGTTTCCCTTGGTCTTGTCGGCCAGCATGCTGAGGGTATCGATCGTCTGGCGCGCGCCGATCAGGTCACCCGCGGTTCCCCGCCTTTTTCGTGCATAAGGCCAAGCTGCAACATCGCGGTCATGTACAGCGACGCCATAAAACGCTCAAAGGTCATCTCCAGATCTTTGACCGAATGACCGCTCTGTTCGACGGCTGCATCGAGCGTCGACGAAGATTTCTTATAAGCATCTGCCTGCGCCTCCTGCTCGGCAGCACTCGGAGTGGGCGGCAGTTCGCGTTCTTTCGGGGGCGCCGGGGGAGCGGTCGGCTGCGCGACGGAACTGATCACTTCTTCGCGCTCCACATCGTCGCGCACCTCGCCGTCGGTGGTGAACAATCGTCTGTCGGTTACGGTAAAAGTTTCCTGTTTCTTTTCAGCCATGGGTTTGCTCACTTTGCGGCAATCTGAATTTGAAAAATTCCTGGGAACGGCAGACTTGTAACTGTGATCGTCGCCTCTGCGCCCTGAAATCTGCGGCCTGCAACTCCAACTTCACGCCGGATGTATCCCAACGCAATTCGACGCTCACCGCCGGAAAGTGGCAGCACAGCCGAAGTGGTAATTTCTCCGGCATCTTTTCCGTCGGCTTGAATTTTCGTGCCTGGCGGTGGCAAAGGACAGTCCACGTCGAATCCACTGAATTTTCGATGAACCGCGCCGCGAGACCGGATCCGCTCGACAATCTCCTGCCCGATGTAACATCCCTTGTTGAAGTTGAGCGCCCGCGTCTGTTCGGTTTCCTGCGGCAGATCGCGCTCGCGAATGTCCTGAGCGTAACGCGGAATCCCCGCCGTAATTCGGAGCAATTCCAGCGCCTCGGCGTTAACTGGTTTGCCGCCACCAAGGATTAGCGCTTCCCAGATTTGCGGCTGGTCCGCAGGCGCAAGCCATATCTCGTACGACTCAACGGCGGGATTGTCGACACGCAGCAGCGTCAGAGAAATCTCGCCGCATTTTGCTTCTGCAAATTGTAACGGCTCCAGGGTCGGCACCTCGATTCCTGCGCCGCTCAATACCGTCTTGGCATGCGGACCGACGACTCCCACAGCCGCAATTTTATCGGTGACCTGCACCACTTCTACGTCGTCCATGATGATGTAGCGATCAAAAGTGGCCAGCAGCTTTTCGATCTGGGACGAGTCAGTGTCGACCAGGATCGAATCGCCGCGATTGTATGCGTGCAGATCGCCAAGAATGTGGCCCTGGGGATTTAGCAAGAATGCATATGCCCCCCGCCCAACCGCCAGGTCCCGAACATTGTTCGTAACCATTCCATTCAGCCAGCGTACGCGGTCGTTGCCAGTGAGCGAAATCTTGGCGCGGCTATCCAGCTTAGAAACCCCGCAGCCGGAGACCAGTTCGAGAAACTCACTTTGAACGTTGTCCGCTGTCGCCTTGTCATGAACTATCACACTCATAGCAATACTATTGATTATACAAGTGAGGCTCAGGGTGCAGGATCGCTCGCGGCCTCGAATCAAGCCCATGATTTCACCCGGTGCAAGAAAGAATTTTCGCGCACGATTGTGTTACCTTTCGAGCGGTGAGCTCAAGAAAACGCATTGCTGTTATTCCCGGCGACGGCATTGGCAAAGAGGTCATTCCTGAAGCCGTTAAGGCCATGACCGCAGCCGGCGCGGACGTGGAAACTTCTTATTTCGACTGGGGCGCCGACCGCTATCTTGCCGACGGCATGACCGTCCCTCCCGACGGTTTTGCCATGCTCGATCGCGAATTCGACGCCATTCTGCTCGGCGCTTTCGGCGATCCCCGCGTCGCCTCGAACATTCACGCCAAGGAAATCCTTCTCGGCATGCGCTTCAAAATGGATCTTTACGCCAACCTGCGTCCTGTGCGCTTGCTCGACGCCGCGCTGTGTCCACTCAAAGGGGTCGAACCCAAGGACCTCGATTTCGTTGTTATCCGCGAGAACACCGAGGGCGTTTATACCGATGCCGGCGGCGTCTTCAAGAAAGGAACTCCCGACGAGATCGCGGTGCAAGAGGACATCAACACTCGCAAGGGCGTCGAGCGCATCATTCGCTACGCCTTCGAATATTGCGAGCGCCACACCAAGCTCGACGGTTCGCGCCGCCAGCGCGTGCTTATATGCGACAAATCAAACGCCATGACCCACGCCGGCGGCCTGTGGCAGCGTGTGTTCAAAGAGGTCAGCGCAGAATATCCGCAGATCAAGACTTCCCACATGTATGTGGACGCGCTCTGCATGCAGATGGTGCGCGATCCACGGCAGTTTAACGTCATTGTGACCAACAACATGTTTGGCGACATTGTTACCGACCTCGCCGCCGGCTTGCAGGGCGGACTCGGAATGGCAGCCAGCGGAAACATCCATCCGGGGAAAACTTCAATGTTTGAGCCGGTGCACGGATCGGCGCCGCCGATTGCGGGGAAAAATCAAGCCAATCCTTTTGGAGCGATTTTGACTGCTGTAATGATGCTGGCGCATCTGGGCATGTCCGCCGAAGCGGCGCGAATTGAGGCGGCGGTGCTGGAAGCCGTGCGTGAGAAGAAAATTACCGCAGATATCGGCGGCAATCTGGGAACCCGCGAAGCGGGCGAGTGGGTGGCCAACCACATTGCGCGCTCATGACTTGCATTTGGGTTCGCTCACTCTCAACGACCCGACCCACTCTGATAAACTCCCTTTGACTCCAACATTCCCGCGAAAGGCTCGGCGTGAAACTGTTCCGGAACTTGATCCTCGGTTTTCTGTTCGTCATAATCTCATCGCTCGTCTGGCCACAGACTCAGCCAAACCATCCGCCGGAATCCAAACAGACCCCCGAGCAGAAGATCTCTCCCAAAGAAGCCGACGAGCTTTTTCGCAGCGTCGACGAAATTATGCAGTTTGCCAGCAAGGACACCGACCTGCCCATCGAGCACGAAGTTAAACGGCAGCTCGCCACGCGCGAGCAGGTGGAAACCTATCTGAAAAAGAGCCTGGACGAGGACAAAGGCGCAAAACGCCTGCAGCGCACCGAACTGGTCGCTGAAGAAATTTGGCCTCCTGCCGCGCGATTTCGATCTACAAACCTTCTTGGTCGCGTTGTTAAAAGAGCAAGTCGCCGGCTACTACGATCCCAAGACCAAGACGGTGAATCTGCTGGACTGGATCGACGTTGAACAACAAAAGCCCGTGCTCGCGCACGAACTCACCCACGCTCTTCAAGACCAGTCTTTTGGATTAGAGAAATGGATGGCAGCGGGCGACACCGACCTGGGCGAAAAAGAGAACATAACGGCTGAGGACATTCAGAACGATGAAATTGGCGAGGCCCGCGAAGCGGTGGTCGAAGGCCAGGCCATGGTTGTGCTCATCGATTACACGCTCGCTCCATCAGCCAGGACTTGCTTTCTTCGCCGCAAGTCGCGCGCGCTATGACCGAAGGGATGTTGACGGGAACATCGGATTCCCCCGCCTTCCAGAACGCTCCCATTTTTCTCAAGGAAGAGCTGACATTCCCCTATCGTTATGGGCTCGATTTCGAAACCGCGCTGCTAAAAAAAAGTAGGGATAAAGCCTTTGCCGGGACTTTCACCGATCCCCCTCGCACTACGCGCCAAATTATGCAGCCGGAAACTTATCTTTCCGGCGAGAAGTTACCGCCGATGACGCTCCCAAATCTCAAGGAGGACTTCAAGAATTACGAACGCTTCGATGTCGGCGCCATGGGCGAATTCGACGTGACAATTCTGATCGATGAATATGCCGGCATCGATACCGCACAGGAGATGCATGCGCACTGGCGCGGAGGCTACTACTATGCCGGCCGTCCGAAAGGCAATCCGTCCGCACCGCTGGCGGTGCTTTATGTTTCGCGCTGGTCGAGCCCAGAGGCTGCCTCCGATTTTGCAGCGATCTATGCGAAGGCCTTGCCGAAGCGATACAAACACGTTGAAGAATCTGCCACCGATGCGAAGAACGCAATCCCTGCGCTCAACACCGTGGCAACTTTATCTGGAACGCATACCTGGAACACCGAAGAAGGTCCTGTGATAATCGCGGTACAGGCCGACACCGTCTTCGTGACCGAAAGCCTCGATCAGGCGACTAGCACGCACATTGAACAGGAATTGTTGACGAAGGAAACGCCCGCGCACCAGTAAACTCGGTGAAAAACCGCAGCGAGACCCGCGGCTGCAAGGCTCTCCGGTATAATTTTCCTTCCACATTGCGACACGGAGGAAGTTTGGCGCAGGCAGAAATCGGCATCATTGGCGGCAGCGGGCTGTATTCCATGCCCGGATTGACCGATGTTCACGAGCTCGACCAGGAAACTCCCTTCGGCTGTCCCTCCGAGGTCTACGTTCTCGGCACACTTGAAGGCCGCAAAGTCGCATTCCTCGCACGCCACGGTCGCGGCCATCGCATTCTTCCAACCGAAATCAATTTTCGCGCCAACATTTATGGCTTCAAGCAGCTGGGGGTGACTCGAATTCTCTCGATGTCGGCCGTCGGTTCGCTGAAGGAAGAACACAGGCCGCTCGATTTCCTCGTCCCCGACCAGTTTTTCGATCGCACCCGCCATCGCGTGGATACATTCTTCGGAGAAGGCGTTGCCGCTCACGTAGCCATGGCCGATCCGGTTTGCGCTGAGCTCGGCGACGTGGTGGAAGGAGCCTGCAGGAAATCCAGCATCAACGCGAAGCGCGGTGGCATATATGTCTGCATGGAAGGTCCGCAGTTTTCAACTCGCGCCGAATCGAACGTCTACCGCAGTTGGGGCATGGACGTGATCGGCATGACCAATCTGCAGGAAGCCAAACTCGCCCGCGAAGCCGAAATTTGTTACGCGACTGTCGCCATGGTCACGGATTATGACTGCTGGCACGCCGAGCACGATTCCGTCACCGTCGACCAGATTGTCGCGGTCTTGCTGAAGAATGCAGAGAACGCCTGCCGCGTGGTGCGGGGGTCGGTCGCCGCCATGCCTGCGGCTCGAAGCTGTAAATGCGGCGCTGCGCTGGCCAACGCCATTATTACCGAGCGCGACAGAATTCCTGCCGCCACGCGCGACAAATTGAAACTCATACTCGGCAAATATCTGGAGAAAAAAACAGCCTAATGAGCATTCTCGCCGTCGGTTCCATCGCTTTCGACAACATCACTACGCCCTCGGGTCAGGCAGAAAATATTCTCGGCGGTTCGGGAACGTATTTCTCCCTGGCCGCGAGTTACTTCACCAAAGTGCGGCTGGTCGCCGTGGTCGGGGAAGATTTCACCTCCGAACACGAGAACATTCTCACCCAACGTGGCGTGGATACGCGGGGCATCGAGCACGCCGAAGGCAAGACCTTTCGCTGGGGCGGAAAGTATCTCGACAACCTGAATGAAGCCAAGACCGATTTTACTGAACTCAACGTCTTCGAGCGTTTCCAGCCGCGCATTCCAGCGGAATTCATGGACAGCGAATTTCTGTTTCTGGGAAACATTCACCCCGACCTGCAAACTGCGGTGCGCCTGGAGATGCAGAAAGTCCGCCTCACCGGCGGCGATACCATGAATTTCTGGATTCAGGGGACACGTCCGCAACTCACCGAGACTCTCAAGCTGATCAATATTCTGCTCATCAACGACGGCGAAGCCAAATTGCTGGCGGGAGAACGCAGTCTGCCGCGAGCCGCGAAAAAAGTTCTCGCCATGGGGCCGCAGGCGCTGGTCATTAAGCACGGCGAATATGGAGCGACGATCTTCTTCCGTGAGGGCGCGTTCGGAATTGGCAGCCACCCGTTTCGTGCACCCGCTCTGCCGATCGAGGAAGTAAAAGATCCCACCGGCGCGGGCGATTCCTTTGCCGGCGGATTTATCGGCTATATCGCCTCGCCAGCACGAACTGAATCGCGAAGTCTTGAAACGCGCCCTGTTCTATGGCGGCGTAATGGGATCGTTTGCAGTCGAACGTTTTGGCACTGAACGCCTGCAATCGCTCACCCGCGAAGAAATCGACGCCCGCTTTCAGCTTTTCCGCGAACTTACCCATCTCGAATGAAAGTTCAGCCCACGGGCCGCTGGGACCACGAAACCACTCTGGTCAGCCAGATCGCCGCCTGCGCGTCGCTCTTCACTTTCCTGTTCTATCTGCGCCGTGGCGACCTCTGCTCTATGGCGACTCGGTCGGGCATATCAACATCGCCCGCCGCGTAATCGATTCGCAGAACTCCTGGCCTTTTGCAATTGGGTACAGTGTGGCTCCCGCTGCCGCATCTTGTTAATGATCCCATTTCGTCTTGTCCGACTCGGCTTGGCGAAGCGGCATCGCCGGCGCGATCCCTTCCATGTGCGCTTACGTTCTTGGCGCTGCCGGTTTGTTTCGGCTGATTCGCGGTTCGCTGAGTTCCTCGTCTGTGCCGGATTTCGCATCGAGGCTTGCAGCTTGGCTGGGCGTGATCGTCTACGCCGCCAATCCCAATCTGCTCTATCTGCAAACTACCGCCATGACCGAAGCTCTCTACCTCGCTTTTTCGATCTGGGCGGTGGTGCATTTCGCCGAGTTCGTGAAAGCGGCGAGCGATGCGAAATCGGGCCTCCGGGCAGTCTCATCGCTCACCAAATGCGGCCTCTGCCTGGTGGCGGCGTGCCTTACTCGTTATGACGGATGGTTGCTGGCCGCAGTGCTCTGCGTCGCTGCGACAATCGTCGCCCTTCGAGCGAGTCGACCGATGCTCGCGCCGCTGGCAAAGTTTATTTTGCTCGCCGCTCTTGCCCCGGCCTTCTGGCTGCGGATACAACGGGATCATTTATCGCAATCCTCTGGAGTTCGCCAACGGCCCCTATTCCGCGAGAGCCATCGAGCGGCGGGCTGAAGCGTCGTATACGTCGCCGCAGCCGGGCGCGCACAATCTGCCTGCCGGCTTCCACTATTTTCTGAAATCTGCCGAAGACAACGTTGCCGAAGGCTGGCTGCAGAAACTATGGTTAGTATTGCTGGCGGTCAGCATTGTCATCTTCGTTTACAGCTATCGAAATGCGTGGCCGCTGTTGTTGCTTCTGTTGCCGCTGATTTTTTATTCGTTGACGATCTCCTACGGCGACGTTCCTATCCATCTCCCCGAATGGTGGCCGTTCAACTACTACAACGTGCGGTATGGGATGGAGCTTCTGCCCGCCTTCGCCGTCTCGGTCGCCGTGGTCGCGCACTTTCTGCTGAACAAAGCGTCGCAGAATCCCGCGAAAATCGCCGCCGTTACGGCTGTAGTCGCGTTTCTCGCCACCAGCTACACTTTGGTGTGGAGAGCACAGCCAGTGTGCTATCGCGAAGCTTGGGTCAATTCGCGAACTCGAATCGCCTTCGAAACCGGGCTGGCTTCGACCCTGCTGAAGTTGCCGCACGATTCCACACTCCTGATGTACCTCGGCGACCACGTTGGCGCACTGCAGGACGCCGCAATTCCTTTGCGCCAGACGATCAACGAAAGCAATCATCGTCCCTGGGCCCGAATCGACTGATCCAGAGGGCCTGTGGGAACGGGCATTGGCCGATCCGCAGAAGTACGTCGATTACGTGATCGCCATGGAAGGAGATCCCGTCGCGACCAAAGTCAACATGCGCGACCTGACTTCGATGGTCGTCATTCATACCGTCGGCCAGCCCGCGGCCACTATCTATTGGACGCATCGCGCGCCAAGGTAATCACGCGAACCAATTCGCGCCGCCTGCGATGCACGTGGATGATAAAATCCCCGCAGTCTCTCCCTATGCCTAATGTTCCATTTGTTAAAGCCAGCGCCTGCGGCAACGATTTCCTGATCATTGATGGCATGCATGCGCCCGCCGATCTGGCCGCCTTTGCGAGCCGAATTTGCGACCGCCACAATGGCGTCGGCGCAGACGGCGTGGAGTGGCTTTTCCCGGCCCAGGACGCCGATGCACACGCCCGCTTGTTCAATGCCGACGGCTCGGAGGCGGAAATCTCCGGCAACGGCACCCGCTGTGTAGCCGCGCATCTGTGCTCGGAGCAACCAAGAGAAAAATTTGTGATTCGCACCGGAGCCGGGCTGAAGACCTGCACTCTGACCTCGCGCAGCGAAACCGAATATGAGTTTGAAATCGCCATGGGCGAGCCGCAGGTCGGAAAGGAATTGCCCTTCAAGCTGGCGTCCGGCGAAGTTCGCGGAGTTCCGGTTTCCATGGGCAATCCGCATTACGTCGTTTTTGTGCAAAATTTGCTCCCGGATGGCAGGCCGAGGCCGCCGAAATCGGCCGCCAGCCATGACTTCAAGCATGGAATTAATGTTGAGCTTGTAACTATCGAAGACAAAAATAATATCGATGTTCGGCTCTTTGAGCGCGGGGTCGGTGAAACCCAATCTTCCGGCACCGGATCCTGCGCCGCAGCGGTGGCGGCAATCGCAACCGGCAAAGCGGTTTCGCCTCTTCGTGTCCACGCCCCCGGCGGCATCCAAACGGTGCGCTGGGAGGGCGAAGTTTTTCTGCGCGGGCCAGCCCAGTTAATCTGCCGCGGAGAGTTTTTCCTTTAAGATTTCACCAGATGCCGTCGAACCTCAGCCCGCGCGTCAAACCACCCGCGCTTCAGCCCGGCGATACCGTCGGAATCGTCGCTCCCGCCAGCAACATCAAGCGCCAGATGCTCGACGCTGGATGCGAGGCCCTGCGGCGGCTGGGCTACAAGCCGTTTTATTTCGATTCGATTCTCGAGCAAGATCTTTATTTCGCTGGATCAGTAGAGCGGCGCGTGCGGAACTCGAAGAAATGTTTCTGCGCGCCAGAGGTTCGCGCCATTATTTGCGCGCGTGGCGGATACGGCGCGAATTACCTTCTGCCCGAGATCGATCTGGAAATGATCAAGTCTCACCCTAAGATTTTTGTCGGCTACAGCGACATGACCGCGCTGCTCACTTACTTTACCGACGCTGCCGGTTTGGTCACCTTCCACGGCCCAATGGTGACGAAAGATTTCTGCTCATCCCGACGGCAGTCGACCTGGCCTCGTGGGAAGCAGCGGTGAGCGGAACGTCCGACATGGTCGTTGAATCTCGGCCCTGATTGTGGCGTGAGGCCGCTCGCCGAGGGCAGCATCGAGGGAATGCTCTATGGTGGCTGCCTGTCAATGTTGGTTGCATCGCTGGGCACACCATATGAAATTCGCACCGATGGCACGATTCTGTTTCTGGAAGATGTTGCCACCAAGCCCTACCAGATCGATCGCATGCTGATGCAGTTGAAATTGGCAGGGAAGTTGGATGAGCGTGCGCGGCATCGTTTTCGGTGAAATGCTCGACTGCGTTCAGAACAATGACGTTCATAAGAAAGCGCAGGGTTACACGCTGGAGGAAGTCGTAATGAGAATCGTGGGCGATCTCGGCATCCCCATCGCCTATGGCCTGCGTTCCGGCCACGTTTCGCGCGGCAATGTCACGCTTGCCATTCGGGGTACGCACGGCACTGAAGGTAAGCGGCAGGGAAGTGAAACTTCAGATTCTTGGACCTGCGACCGCCATGGTGCAGGCGTCGTCCCATATGTCTCGTTCGTAAATAAAATGAGCCAGAACAAGCACATTCATCTCATCGGAATTTGCGGGACGGCCATGGCTTCACTGGCCGGCATGTTGCGGGAGCGGGGACTTCTCGTGACCGGCTCGGACGCGGCCGCCTACCCTCCGATGTCGGATTTCCTGGCATCGCTCGGCATTTCCGTCGCCCAGCCCTTCGCCGCTGAGAACCTGCGTCCGAAGCCCGATTTGGTGGTTGTGGGGAATGCGATCTCCCGCGGCAACGTCGAACTCGAGAAGTTCTCGACCAGCGCATTCCCTTTACGTCGCTTCCAGCAGCTTCTGCACGATGAATTTCTTGCGCGGCAAAGAAGTACTCGTTGTCGCCGGGACCCACGGCAAGACCACAACCACATCCATGCTTGCCTGGATATTTCACTCCGCCGGCCTCGAACCGTCTTTTCTGATTGGCGGTATCGCCGAGAACTTTGGCAGCAGCTTCCGCCTCGGCAGCGGCAGGTTTTTCATCATCGAAGGCGATGAGTATGACACCGCATTTTTCGACAAAGGGCCCGAAATTTCTGCATTATTTCCCCGACTCCGTGATTCTGACCTCCGTCGAGTTCGACCACGCGGATATCTACAAAGATCTCGACGCCGTCGAAACTGCCTTCAGGCGCCTGGTGAATCTCGTGCCGCGGCGCGGCCGAATCATGGCCTTTGATACTGGGGAAAGCCTTGAACGCTGCCTGGCGCGCGCCTTCTGTCCAGTCGAGCGATACGGCGGCTCTTCCCGTGCCGATTGGCAAGTCACAAATCTGAATCTCAAGCCCACCCAATCCACCTGGTCCGTGCTCCAGAACCGAGGTCAACATTGGGCTGACCTCGAGTTCTCCTTGGGTGGCGAATACAACGCATGGAACGCAACCGCCGCCGCGGCCTTGGCCGCCCATTACGGCATCGCGAAGGAACAGATCGCAAACGCGCTGAAGACTTTCAAGAGCGTAAAGCGCCGCCTCGAAGTCCGCGCCACCGTGAATGGGGTAACGATTATTGACGACTTCGCGCATCACCCAACCGCAATCGCCGGCACGCTTACGGCGCTACGCTCGCGCTATCCCGGTTCCCGAATTTGGGCCGTGCTTGAGCCGCGATCGAATACGCTTCGCCGCAACGTATTCCAGAATGATCTCGCCAAAAGCCTTGCCTTGGCCGACGAAGTCGTGATCGCCGCGGTTTTCAAATCAGAGGCCATCCCCGAATCCGAGCGGCTGGATTTGGCCGCAGTCGCCGCTGCCATCGGAAATTTCGGGCGTCACGCTCGCATCATCTCTTCGGTCGACGGCATTGTGCAGTTGATCGCGCCTGAACTGCGTCCCGGCGACGTGGTCGCGATTCTCTCGAACGGAGGCTTTGGCGGTATTTATGAGAAACTGCCCGAGAGGCTGAAGGCGCTGTCGAAAAATTCAACTCAGATCGTTGAGGCGCAGGCACGCCGGTGAAAAAGGTTCATTCGTGATTCGCACCCTCATTATGCTTTCGTTCTGGGGCGTGACGTTGCCCATCGCAGCATTGGTCTGCATGCCTTGGACATTGCTCACTGGCGACATCCGTTTCATGTACCGGGTTTTTATGTGGGGCGCAGCCACGGGTGTGCGCCTGGCCGGTATTCGCGCCGAGACGGCGGGCCTGGAGAAACTCGATCCCTCCCGCAACTACATCTACATGTCGAACCACGCTTCGAACATCGATCCGCCGCTCATGCTGCCGCTGATTCCGGGGCGCACTTCGGTCCTGGTAAAAAAAGAATTATTCAAAGTCCCAGTGCTCGGCAAAGCTATGCGCATGGGATCGATGGTTCCAGTTGATCGTGGCGACCGCGAAGCCGGGATTGCCGCGGTCCACGATGGCTGCGAGATTGTTCTGCGCGAAAAAATCAGCATGGCGATTTATATCGAGGGGGGACGTTCGTTCGACGGCAGGTTGCGGCCCTTTAAAAAAGGCCCGTTTTATTTTGCCGAGGAATGCAAACTGCCCGTCGTGCCGGTCACAATCTCAGGCAGTCAATACGCCATGCCCAAAGGCCGCTTTGCGATTAAACCTTGTACCGTCCAAATAATTTTTCATGACCCAATTGAGCCGCAGGATTTCGGCAGCCGCGAATGTCTCATGGAGAAGGTTCGAAGAGCAATTGAAAGCGGTTTGTCGGAGGAGTTGCGGGAACCAAGCCTGGTCAACTCCCAACAACACGCCTGATTTCTAATCTGCGTGGCTGGTGGCCGGCGTAATCGGACCGGCAACTCGCCTTCTTTCGGTTTTTTCCGCCAGTGTAGCCGGTCATATATAAATAGACCACCGGGGTGGTGAAGAGCGTCAACGCCTGGCTCACAATCAATCCTCCAACAATCGTGATGCCCAGCGGTCGGCGCAACTCCGAGCCAACGCCGGTGCCCAGCGCCAGCGGCAGACCGCCCAGCAGCGCCGCCGCCGTGGTCATCATAATCGGACGGAAGCGCAAGTGGCACGCCTCGCGGATCGCCTCCAGCGGCGACTTTCCTTCTTTCCGTTCCGCATCCAGGGCGAAGTCGATCATCATGATCGCGTTCTTTTTCACCAGACCGATCAGCAGAATGATCCCGATCAGTCCGATGACATTCAATTCACCGTGAGTTAATTTGAGGGCCAACAAAGCGCCAACACCGGCGGAAGGAATGGTTGAGAGGATCGTGATGGGATGAATATAGCTTTCGTAAAGGATCCCCAGCACGATATAAACCGCCAAAAGCGCAGTCAGGATCAGGATGGGTTGACTGGCCGCCGAATCCTGGAAGGCCGCGGCCGTGCCCTGGAAACTGGCGTGAATCGTGGCCGGAAAGTTGATCGACCGCTCTGCCTTTTCGATGGCGGTTGTCGCCTGGCCCAGAGAAACGCCGGGAGCAAGGTTGAAGGAAATCGTGACCGCCGGCCACTGTCCCTGGTGATTCACCGCCAGCGAAGTGTTGTCCGGGCCGAAGTGGGCGAAGGCAGAGAGCGGAACCATAGCTGCCGGTCGACGAGCGCACGTAGGTGTTCTCCAGCGTGTCCGGACTCTGCTGAAAATCCGGCGCAACTTCCATCACCACGTGATATTGGTTGAGCGGTTCGTAAATGGTCGAGACCTGCCGCTGTCCGAAGGCATCGTACAGCACCGAATCGATGTCCGCTGCTGCAATCCCCAGTCGCGACGCGGTGTCGCGGTCGATGGTCACGTTGGCCGCAAGGCCCTTATCCTGCTGGTCGGTGTTGACCTGGGTGAGAATCGGAAGCGAGCGCAGCTTCTGCAACAACTGCGGCGCCCATTGATTCAGTTCGTTCAAGTCTTCGCCCTGCAGGGTGTATTGATATTGCGCCTGGCTCACGCGCCCACCGATTTGCAAGTCCTGCTGCGCCTGCATGTAAAGCGTGGCTCCGGGAACCTCCGCGAATTTATTGGTCAGCTCCTGAATGACCTGGTCGACAGTCAGCTTTCGTTTTTCCTTCAGCGTAATGTACATCCGGCCCTGGTTCATCGCGGTCGTGCCGCCGCAGAATCCAATCATGGTGTCGACGTTGGGGTCGGCCATGGCAATTTCGACGTAACGCCGGATTTTTTTCCGCATCGCGTCGAATGAAATGTCCTGTGCCGCCTGAACCGATCCCGATATTCTCCCTGTGTCCTGTTGTGGAAAAAAGCCCTTGGGGACGGCCATGAACATGGAAACGCTCAGGCAAGCGGTGCCAATCGCGATCAGCAGCACGATAAATTGATGACGCAGCACCCAGCCCAGACTGCGGCTGTAAATGCTCAACATGCCATCGAAAATTGCCTGGCTGAACCGGTAAGCCCGCCCGTGAGTTTCGTGGCCCAGCGAGTTCAACAGTTGTGCGCACATCATCGGCGTAGTGGTTAACGAAACCATCAGCGAGACGCCAATAGCGATGCTCAGCACGATCGCGAACTCGCGGAACAATCGTCCCACAATGCCGCCCATCATCAGAATGGGGATGAAAACGGCCACGAGCGAAGTGCTCATCGAAAGCACGGTGAAACCAATCTCGCGGGCGCCGCGGAACGCCGCCTGCACCGGATCCATGCCTTGCTCGAGATAACGAGTGATGTTTTCCAGCACCACGATGGCGTCGTCCACCACGAAACCGGTCGAGATCGCCAATGCCATCAACGACAGGTTGTCCAGGCTGTAGCCGCACAAATACATCACTCCAAAGGTCCCAATCAATGAAAGTGGAACGGCAATACTGGGAATGATGGTCGCGCGCACGGTCCGCAAGAACGCGAAAACTACCAGAATGACGAGTATCACCGATATGATCAGCGTCACTTCAATGTCATGGCACCGAAGCGCGTACCGTCTTGGTGCGGTCGGACACAACGTCTATCTTCACGGCCGGAGAGATCGACGCCTGCAGTTGAGGTAGCAGGGACAAAACGTTGTCGACGGTTTGAATGATGTTCGCGCCGGGCTGCCGCCAGATCAGCACGATGACCGCTCGTTTTCCGTTGGAGATGCCGTAAATGTGCGCATCTTCGACCGAGTCTTCAACGTCCGCCACATCGCCCAATCGCACCGCGCCGCCATTCTGGCGGTTGTAGGCGACAATCAGTGGCCGGTATTGATCGGCCAATGTGATCTGATCGTTATCGTTAATCGTCCAATTGGTCTGTCCGTTTGTAACTTCCCCCTTCGGCGCATTCGCGTTGGCAGCACCCAGTGCAGTTCTCACGGCGTCTAACCCAACCCCAAACTTGTTGAGCAAGTCGGGGTTGATTTCCGCCCGTACCGCCGGATTTGCTCCACCGCCGACGTACACCTGGCCGACTCCGCTGATCTGCGACAGTTTCTGTGACAGGACGGAATTTGCCTGGTCGTAGATGTTGGGCAGGGTTATGCTGTCCGAAGTCAGCGAAAGGATCAGGATCGGTGCGTCCGCCGGATTGACCTTGCGGTACCAGGGATTGCCTGGCAAATAGGACGGCAACTGGCTGCGCGCCGCGTTGATCGACGCTTGCACGTCGCGGCCGGCAGCATCGATATTACGATTCAGATCAAACTGCAGAACGATGCCGGTCGAGCCCAACTGGCTCACCGAGGTCATCTGATTCACGCCAGCAATACGCCCGAATTGCCGCTCCAGCGGAGTCGCCACGGCGGACGCCATGGTTTCGGGACTGGCGCCGGGCAAGCTGGCTGAGACCTGGATGACTGGGAACTCCACTTGCGGAAGCGGAGCGACGGGCAGCATCGTGAAAGCCAGGGCCCCAGACATTAGCAGCGCTATTGTGAGGAGCGAAGTTCCGATCGGCCTTCTGATAAACGGGGCAGAAATGTTCATGGACTAATCCCCGGGCACGGGCTCTTCCACTGGCCGCCTTACGCCGAACCGTTCAAACCTGTGCGCCAGGCGATCAAACCACAGATAAACCACTGGAGTCGTATAAAGGGTCAATGCCTGGCTGACCAGCAAGCCGCCGACAATGGTGATGCCCAGGGGATGGCGAAGCTCCGATCCCGTGCCCCGGCCCAGCGCCAGCGGCAAACCGCCGAGCAGCGCCGCCATCGTGGTCATCATAATCGGACGGAAGCGCAGCAGACACGCCTGGAAAATCGCTTCTTCCGGCGGTTTGTGTTCCACACGCTCGGCTTCAAGCGCGAAGTCGATCATCATGATCGCGTTCTTCTTCACAATACCGATCAACAAGATAATGCCAATAATCGCCACCACGCCCAGGTCTTGTCCGGTCACCAGCAACGCCAGAATCGCGCCCACGCCCGCCGAGGGCAGAGTGGAAAGAATCGTAATGGGATGAATGTAACTTTCGTACAGAACGCCAAGCACGATGTACACGGTGACGATCGCCGCCACAATCAGCCACGGCTCACTCGAGAGCGAATTGCGGAACGCCGCCGCCGTGCCCTGAAACGCCGTGTTCACGCTCGGCGGCATTCCAATCTCTTTTTCCGCGTCATCGATAGCTTTGGTAGCGTCTCCCAGCGACTTGCCCGGCGCCAGATTGAATGACAGCGTGACCACCGGAAATTGCCCCTGGTGGTTGACCGCCAGCGACGTCGGCGAGGTGTGAACGTGCGTGAATGCCGACAGGGGCACTTGCGAGCCCGTGCTCGACTTCACATAGAGATCCTTGAACGAGCCAGGGTTCTGCTGAAACTGCGGATCCACTTCGAGCACCACGTGATACTGATTCAACTGCGTGAAGATGGTCGATACCTGCCGCTGTCCGAACGCGTCGTACAGAGTGTTATCGATCTGCGCCGGCAGAATGCCCAGGCGGGACGCGGTATCGCGGTCAATGGTAATGTCGGCTTCGAGGCCGCCGCCTTGCTGGTCCGCTGGCCACATCCCGCAGTTCCGGCAACGTGCGCAGCTTGGCAACCAGCTTCGCGGAGAGTTCCGTCAGTTCCCGCGGGTCAGCATCCTCCATGGTGTACTGATACTGCGTGCGGCTGACGCGATCTTCCACCGTCAGGTCCTGCACCGGCTGCATGAATAGCGTGATCCCTTGCACCTGCGCCAGCCTTGGTTGCAGCCGCTGAATAATGTCCATAGCGCTGGTCTTGCGGTCATCCCGGGGCTTGAGATTGATTTGAATGCGCCCCGTATTCGGCGTGAGGTTGGTGCCGTCCACTCCAATGAACGACGATAAGCTGGCGACGTCCGGGTCCTGCAGGATGATCTTCGACAGTTCCTGCTGATGTTGGGCCAGCGAACCGAACGATCCGCTCTGTGACGCATCCGAGATACCCAGAATCACGCCGGTGTCCTGCACCGGGAAGAAGCCCTTCGGCACCACCACGTAGAGAAACAGCGTCAGCACCAGCGTGCCCACCGTAACCATCAGCGTCGTGGTCTGATGGCGAAGGACGAACTTCAGGGTCCGCCCATAAAACGCAATCACGCTCTCATAGAACCTCTCCGAAGCCGTGTACAGCTTGCTCTGCTTCGAAGGATCGATATGCCGCAGCAGCTTGGCGCACATCATCGGCGTCAAGGTGAGCGAAACCACCGCAGAAACCAGAATCGTGACCGCCAACGTCACCGCAAATTCGCGGAACAGCCGGCCTACAATATCGCCCATGAACAGCAGCGGAATCAGCACCGCGATCAGCGACACGGTCAGTGAAACGATGGTGAATCCGATCTGTCCCGCCCCTTTGAGCGCGGCTTCCAGAGGCGAGTCGCCCTCTTCCAGAAAGCGGGAAATGTTTTCAATCATCACGATGGCGTCATCGACCACGAAGCCGGTCGAAATGGTCAGCGCCATCAGGCTCAAATTGTTCAGGCTGTAGCCCAGCACGTACATCACGGCAAATGTGCCAATGATCGCCAGCGGCACCGTCACGCTGGGAATGATCGTCGCCGAAATGTTCCGCAGAAACAAAAACATCACCAGGACCACCAGGCCGATGGTGAGCATCATTTCGAACTGCACATCTTTGACGGAGGCGCGAATGGTCTCCGTTCGGTCGGTGAGAATGGAAACGTTCACCGCCGCCGGCAATCCTGCCTGCAGTTGCGGCAACAGCTTCTTGATGCGGTTCACTACGCTAATGGTGTTTGCGCCCGGCTGCCGCTGGATGTTCACAATCACCGCGGGATCGAGATTCATCCACGCAGCTTGCAAAGTGTTTTCTACTCCGTCGGTGATGGTGGCGATATCACTGAGCCGGACTGGCGAGCCGTTTCTGTAAGCGACCACTATTGGACGGTACTGATCGCCGGCCAGAAGCTGATCGTTGGCGCCAATTGTGAACGACTGCCGCGGCCCGTTCAGCGTACCCTTGGCCTGATCGACATTGGCCGCCGCTAATGCGTTACGAACATCTTCCAGACTCAGGCCATACGATGCCAGCGCCGTCGGATTTGCCTGCACCCGGACCGCCGGCTTCTGGCCGCCGCTGATCGAAACCAGTCCCACGCCCGTGACCTGCGAAATCTTTTGCGCCAGTGCGGTGTCGGCAAGGTCTTCAACTTTCGAGAGCGGCAGCGACTTTGAAGTCATCGCCAACGTCAAGACGGGAGGGTCGGCGGGGTTTACTTTGCTGTAAATCGGCGGATTGGGCAGGTCGGTCGGCAGATAAGTCTGCGCCGCATTGATCGCCGCCTGCACCTGCTGTTCTTCCACGTCGATGTTCTGGTCTAACGCAAATTGCAGCGTGATGACCGAGCTGCCATAGGAACTGGTCGACGTCATCTGGGTCAGGCCCGGCACCTGCCCAAATTGCCGTTCCAAGGGAGCGGTGACGGAAGAGGCCATAACGTCGGGATTCGCTCCCGGATAGAACGTCATGACCTGGATTGTGGGGTAATCGACCTCCGGCAGCGCTGAAACTGGGAGCTGACGATAAGCAACAATTCCCACCAGCAGAATGGCGACCATCAACAACGCGGTCGCCACCGGCCGGAGAATAAAGATACGCGACGGATTCATTTACTCTGATTTCCTGCCGACGAACTGCCATCGTTCCCCGGCGTGCTTGTCGCCGGGCTGGAGGCTTGCGCTTGTTGGCCCGCCGGTTGCTGTCCAGTGCGCAACTCAATGCGGCTCCCTTGCTGCAGTTTGTCTTGCCCGTCGATCACCACGACATCATTCGGCACGATCCCGCTGGCCACCGTGGTCTCGGTTCTCCTGCGTGAACGCGATCGTCACGGGATGAATGTCGACCGTACTGTCCGGCTTCACTACAAACACGTAGGGACCTTGCGGGCCGCGCTGCACCGCAGCCGCCGGAATCACCGTGCTGTTGGCCCGCGTTTCCAGCAACAAGCGCGCATTTACAAACTGGTTGGGCCAAAGCGTGTTCTCTTTGTTGTCGAAAATCGCCTTCAGTTTTCCCGTGCCGGTGGTCTGGTCGATCTGGTTGTCGATGGTTTGCAACTTCCCGCTGGCTAGTTTGTTCTGATCGTCGCGGCTGTAGGCATCCACTGAAAGTTCGCTCTTCCCCATGCGCTGCGATACTGCCGGCAGTTGGTCTTCCGGCAAAGTGAAAATCACTGCGATCGGCTGCAGTTGCGTGATCACCAGCAGCGGGTTCGTGTCCGTGGCATGAACGATGTTCCCGGGATCGACCAGCCGCAATCCGACTCGTCCGGCAATGGGCGAGGTGATGTGGCAATAGACCAGATTCAGCTTGGCACTATCAATTGCTGCCTGGTCGGTCCGAACCATTCCGTCGAGCTGATCCACAGTTGCCGCTTGCGTATCCACCTGCTGTTGCGACATGGCGCCGGAGGTCTGCAGCAGGCCCTTGTAGCGCACAAGATTGAGCTTGGCGTCGCGCAACGTGGCCTGGTCTTTAAATAACGTGGCCTCCGCCTGCTCCAGCGCAACCTGATAAGGCCGGGGATCGATCACCACCAGCAGGTCTCCTTTGTTGACGAACTGGCCTTCCTTGAAATTGACCTGCATCAGCTCGCCATCGACTCGCGTCTTGATGCTTACCGTGTAAAAAGCCGTGACTGATCCCAGTCCCGTCAGGTAATACGGCATGTCTTTCTTTTCCGCCGTGGCCACCGACACTGGGACCGCCGGCGCGACATTCGCCCGCGCCGAAGTCGGCTTACTGCTTCCTCCGCAGCTGAGCGCTGCCGCCGCCAGCACCACAACCAGACAGAAAGCAATTCTTGAAAACCACCGCGCCGATTGCGATCCGGCTTGCGCTTTTCGCCCCGCCGTCAATCGGCCGGATTCCGTATTCATTGATGAAGGCCCTCACTTGCCAAAAGAAGAGAATATGCCCAACTTGCCACACACTTCCACTTACGTTAGGTGTACCTTTTTTTGACGTACCAGAACTGTCAAGGTTGCAGAATTTGGCAGACAAAATGTGATTCTTGTTTTCGTAAGCCCCTATAAAATCAATCTTATTCCAATCGCCGTGGCTTGCCGAAGCACTTTACAAAGATTTACCCTTTCTTGGCCTTTCTTTACCCCGAAAGCCTCGTGCCTGAGCAGCGACCCAAACCGGCGATCAGCATACGCGACCTCGACAGCTTCGACGATCTGAAGCGCGTCGAAGCCGTCGAAAGGGAAGTGTGGCAACTTTCCGATCTCGACACTACCCCGCTCACACTCACAATTGCGAGCCAGGCTGCAGGCAACATTTGGCTGGGAGCTTTCGATGGTGAAAAATTGATCGGCTTTGCCTTCGGTTTACTCGGTCTCGAGCACGGCCGCGCCATCATCCATTCCCACATGCTGGCGGTGCTGGCGCCCTATCGGAATCTTCACCTCGGCTACAAACTCAAACTCGCCCAGCGTGAACGTGCCCTGGCCATGCGAATCAACGGCATTCGCATTTCAGAAATGACCTGGACCTTCGACCCGCTGCAGAGCAAGAACGCGCATTTCAACTTCGCCCGGTTGGGAGTGGTTTCCGATGATTATCGGGTCAACTTTTACGGCCCCGAAACTTCGAGCATTCTGCATCGCAACGGCACCGATCGCTTGTGGGTGAAGTGGCCGCTCGCCAGCCGCCGCGTACAAGAGCGGTTGCAAGGCAAAGACAATCGCGCTGAGTTTCTCGATGCCTTGCGCACTATCGCTCCCTTGATTCAATTTGACGGCAACGGACGTCCCCTCCGGAGTGACTTGGAATCAGCGGTGCAGCGCCAAAGGATAGCCATTGAAGTCCCCAGCGACATTGCGGCGGTCGAGGCCGGGGCCCCTGCCCTGGCACGCGAGTGGCGCGAAGCCACACGGTGGGCCTTCCGCGAATCCCTAAGAAACGGCTTTTTTGTTGCCCAATTCTGCCGCACCGTTCGCGGCCAGCAAGGACCGGGGGTTTATTTGCTGGAAAAAGGTAGGATCGAGGAACACGTCCCTGAACTGGCCTATGCAGCCGGCCAGTTCTAGCCCCAATGCGCTCTACTCAAGAATGCACTTCACCGAACCTACAGTAAACACCGTATACCGCAAGGAGACGTTCATGCTTCATCCTAAGCGAGCGCTCGGAGGGCTCTAAGGGCCACCGATTCTGCGCAAAACGCGAAAATGAGCACCATGAAAATCCTGATCGCCGATGACCACGAGGGGTTTCGCCGTCGTCTACGCCCAATGATTGAGGCGCAGGCGGATTGGCACGTATGCGGCGAAGCTAACGACGGAATCGAAGCCCTGGAAAAAGCCCGGCAACTGCGGCCCGACCTCGTGCTTATGGATATGTCGATGCCGCGGATGGACGGCACGGAAGCCACGCGCTTGATTTGCCAGGAAATTCCGGGCTCGCGCGTGATCCTCTTCAGCCAGAACGATCCAATAATCGTGAGCGAAATGGCGGCGCAAGCGGGCGCGCTGGCCTCGCTCTCAAAGAATAACTTGGCGCAAGATTTGGTGCCGGCCATACGAAAACTCTTGCAAGCGAACTCAGCGAAAACTTCTGGCGCGGGGGATTGGCTCTTCGGCGGCGGCAAACTGGCCTCGCTCATGCGCCACTATGACTGGTCGCGTACGCCGCTCGGCCCCATTCAGGATTGGCCGAACAGCATTCGAACTGCGGTCAATCTCATGCTGAATTCCCAACACCCCATGTGGATCGGATGGGGTCCGGAAATAACATTTCTGTACAACGACGCCTACATTTCCGTTTTAAGTTTGGCAAAACATCCCTGGGCCTTGGGCCGTCCTGCCAGCGAAGTGTGGTCGGAGATTTGGGATGTCTGCAGTCCTTTGGCCGACAAAGTGTTCGACAATGGCGAGCCTTCGTTCATGGATGACGTTCGTCTGTTCATGAATCGCGGCGAAAGTCTGGAAGAAACTTATTACTCTTTCTCCTATAGCCCGATCTACGATGAATCGGGTAAAGTTGCCGGTCTTTTCTGTCCCAGCACTGAGATCACATCGAAGGTGTTGCACGCCCGGCGGCTGCGCACTCTGTCTGAACTCTCCTCCACTGTGCTGGCGGAGAATTCCGCGCAAGCGGCGTGCGCTTCCTGCATCAAGACCATCTCTCAAAATGTCAGCGACGTTCCCTTCGCCTTGCTTTACCTGGTCGACGCCGAAATAAGGATTGCGACGCTCGAAGGTGCCAGCCAAATCCAGCCCGATGTCGCGCCGGTAAGTCCACGCCAAGTCTCACTGGAAGGCGACGGAACGAAGTTGATGTGGCCCATCCGCGAATTGGTGCGGGAGGCGCAACCCCGAATCGTTCCCATCGGCCGACTCGAGTCGATTCCCTTAGGTTCCGCAGGCCAGGCGGTTCGCGAAGCCATAGTTTTGCCGGTGACTTCCGTCGGCATGGATCATCCAGTCGCGGTTCTCGTCGCCGGAATCAATCCCACGCGAAAGCTCGACACCGAATACCGGACATTTTTCTCCCTGGTGGCCGATCAGGTGGGCACCGCGATTCAGAACGCGCGCGCCATGCAGCAGGAGAAACAGCGCGCCGACGCGCTGGCCGAACTCGACCGCGCCAAAACTGCCTTCTTCAGCAACGTCAGCCACGAGTTTCGCACTCCGCTCACTTTGATGATGGGTCCGCTCGAGGACGCGATTGCGCAATCCAAAGAACTATCGGACACCGACCGCGAACGCCTGCAAATGGCCCACCGCAATTCTTTGCGTTTGCTCAAGCTGGTGAATACGCTGCTGGACTTTTCGCGGATCGAGGCTGGCCGCCTTCAGGCTTGTTACGAACCCACCGACCTTGCACGATTAACCACCGAACTCGCCAGCATCTTCCGCTCCGCCATCGAGCGCGCGGGAATGAGCTTGACGGTCGACTGCCCTTCGCTGAACGAAAATGTCTACATCGACCGCGAAATGTGGGAGAAGATCGTGCTCAATCTTCTTTCCAACGCATTCAAGTTCACCTTCACCGGCGGGATCGAAGTCTCTCTCCGAAATGCCGGAACCGGCGTAGAACTTGAAGGTCCGCGATACCGGAACGGGCATTCCTGCCCACGAACTCCCTCGACTTTTCGAGCGCTTTCATCGCGTCCAGGGCGCTCGCGGTCGCTCGTTCGAAGGCAGCGGGATCGGGCTCGCGCTGGTGCAGGAGTTGGTCAAACTGCACGGAGGCGCCGTGCGCGTAGAAAGCGCGCTGGGCACGGGCAGCACTTTTACCGTCAGTATTCCACTGGGAAAAGAGCATCTGCCCGCCGATCGAATTGGCGCGGTTCGAGCATCCGTGTCGACCGCGCCGACCGGCCAGGCCTATCTCCAGGAAGCCCTGCGTTGGCTGCCACGGTTTGCAGAATCCGACGTTCCGGAAATGTCATCGGGAAACCACTCGAGTGCGGCAGCCGTCGATCGGGAACCTGTCCCGCGCATTTTGGTAGCCGACGACAACTCCGACATGCGCGACTACGTTCAGCGCCTGCTGCAGAACGAATACAACATAGCCGCATTCAGTAACGGAGAAGCGGCGCTTGCCGACGCCCGCCAACAGCCCCCGGACTTGATCCTTTCCGATGTAATGATGCCCGGACTGGACGGTTTTGGACTGTTACAAGCGGTGCGTTCGGACACCGCTCTCCAGAGCATCCCGTTCATTCTGCTTTCGGCGAGAGCCGGGGAAGAAGCGCGTATCGCGGGGCTGCAATCCGGCGCCGACGATTACCTGATCAAACCTTTTTCCGCCCGCGAGCTATTGACCCGGGTCAGTTCCCATATCCGCCTGGCAAAGATTCGCCAGGGCACGGCTGAACTCGAACGCAAACTGCGTCTCGACGCCGAACATCTGGCCGCCATTGTCGCTTCGTCTGACGATGCCATCGTCAGCAAGAACCTCGATGGCGTTATCACCAGCTGGAACCACAGCGCGGAGCGGATTTTCGGCTACACCGCGCAGGAAGCGATTGGAAAACACATCACGCTGATCATTTCGCCGGAGCGTCGCGACGAAGAGGCCTGCATCATCGCGCGGTTGCGCCAGGGCGAGCGGCTCGACCACTTCCGAACCGTCCGCGTACGCAAGGATGGCACCACGCTCGACGTTTCCCTGACCATTTCGCCATTGCGCGATTCCTCAGGCCGCGTGATCGGCGCGTCCAAAGTAGCGCGCGACATCACCGGGGAAATTCGCGCCGAGCGGCAATTGCGCTCCAGCGAAGAACGTCTGCGCGCAATCATTGAGACGACTCCCGAATGCGTCAAGTTGGTCGCGCCCGATGGCACCCTGCTGCATATGAATTCGCCCGGCCTGCTAATGGTCGGCGCCTCCAGTATTGAAGACGTCGTAGGCAAGAGTGTCTACGACCTGATCGCCCCCGAAGACCGGCAGAGATACCGCACTTTCAACGAAAAAATCTGTGCCGGCGAGAAAGGATCTCTCGAGTTCGATGTGATCGGCTTACAAGGCGCGCGCCGGCACATGGAGAGCCACGCCGCGCCGTTCCGCAACCAGGATGGCAGCATAGTTCAGCTTGCCATCACCAGCGACGTTTCCGAGCGCAAGCGCGCGGAAGAGGTCTTGCGGCAGCATCGCGAACGCTTCGATCTGGTGGCGCAAGCTTCGGAACTCGGGTTCTGGTTCTGCGATCTGCCTTTCGACCAGTTGGTTTGGGACAGCCGGGTCAAAGAACATTTCTGGCTGCCGCCCGAAGCCGAAGTCAGGATCAGCACATTCTACGAGCGCTTGCACCCGGATGATCGCGAACGTACCCGCCAGGCGATTGCTGACAGCATTTGCAAAGATGTTCCCTACGACGTTGAATATCGGACTGTCTCGCCCACCGGCGAAGAGAAATGGATTCGCGCCATCGGCCGGACTTTCTATAGTTCGTTCGGTGAGCCAACACGTTTCGACGGCGTTACCTTGGACGTCACCGCCCAAAAGCGCGCCGAGGAGCGAGAACGCCAAATCACCGCTGAGACGGTCGCAGCCACTGCGAAGTTCCGCGCCGTTTTCGAACAAACCACTGTCTTTGCCGGAATCATGACCAACGATGGCGTTATGTTTGAGGCCAACAGGCTCTGTCTGGAGGCTTGTGGTTTTCGTGCCGAAGAGGTGCCCTGGGAAAACCCTTTTGGCAAACCGGCTGGTGGCGGGATTTCCCTCAGTCGCAGGAGAAAATTCGCGCCGCGACCCCGTTAGCCGCCCAGGGCATCTGCTATCGCGAGACCCTTCGCTATAACTGGTCGGACGGCACCGAGCGGCTGGTGGACTTTGCCCTCTACCCGATCGTGGATGATCAAGGCAATGTGATCTTCCTTCATCCCACCGGCGTCGATGTTACCGACCTCAAACGCACTGAAGAACGCTACCGCAAACTGGCTGAAACGCTTGAGGCCGAGTGTCCGCGCCCGCACCCTCGAATTGGAGAATCGGAACGTCGAAGTATTGCAGCAGTCGCACTTGCTGCGAGAGTTCTCCCAGCGCTTGTTGCACGCGCAGGATGAAGAGCGTCGCCACATCGCCCGCGAATTGCACGACAGCGCTGGGCAAACTTTGACCGTTCTCAGCATCAGCTTGGCCCAACTCGCGCAAAAAGCCGCCCGCAGCTCTCCCCAGCTGGCGACGGCCGCGGAAGTGATCGAAGAGACCGTCCGTCAACTGCACCGCGAGATCCGCACCACTTCGTACCTCTTGCATCCGCCATTGCTCGACGAAACCGGCTTGTCTTCCGCACTCAACTGGTATGTTCAGGGGCTGGTGGAGCGTAGCGGCCTTGAAGTCGACCTGCAAATCTCGGAAGATTTCGGAAGATTTCCCCGCGACCTTGAACTGGCCATTTTTCGTTTGGTGCAGGAATGTCTCACCAACATTCACCGTCATTCTGGAAGCAAGAGCGCGTCGATTCGAATCGGCCGTGCCGCGGAAAGGATCACAGTCGAAATCGGCGACCAGGGCAGGGGAATGCCTGCGGCCAAACTCGCCGACATCCAGGCTGGAAAGTCGGGAGTGGGGATTCGAGGGATGCGCGAGCGGCTCCGGCAATTCGACGGCACAGTGAATATCGAGTCTGACGCTTCGGGCACCCGGATTACGGTCAGCATTCCGCTCGCCGTCCAAGCTTCTTCCGACGCCCCGTTACAGGCCGCAGTCTAATCTCCCGTCAAAATTCTCCAGGCCTCTCTGCTTATCACCATTACGTGCTGCACGCCTTTGACCGCTTCTCTTTTCGTGAGATTTCGTGAATTCCCGGGCGCTGGTGAGCGCAAGAGTGACGCAAGCCAAACAAAATCAGCACCTTGGTTTTGGTCGCAGCGTTGCATTACTTGCCATCGTGCGACGCAGGCTGCAAACAAGTCGCGCAACGAAATGGGAGATCGTCATGAGAAGAAGGAACGCGGCTCTGAACCTGGCCATTTTTGCTCTGCTGTCACTGATCCTCGGCAACACCGCATTGGCAAACCTGCCGCCGGACAACGTGCAGGGCGACTGGACAATTTACTCCACCAGTCTCAAGAACGGTGAGACGGTCGTGAAACACGTTCAAGTCGCACAATACGGCAACCGGATTACCGGATATTTCGAAGGTCCTGACCAGTCGGGTCCAGATTCAGGGACGAGTGAACGGACATCACATCGTATTCAGTACGGTAACCCGAACCGTCATTACATTTCGCGGACAAATCTATGGCGACAACATGTCGGGTCTGTATGGAATTCACGGGAACCATGCTCCATGGCAGGCGGTGCGTCCCGCCACCGCTGCGGCCCCAGCTCCGCCAGCCACTGGAACCATATATGCATCTCAGCCCGTATTAATACCCCCTGCACCGGTGGTCGCACCCGTATCTCAGCCCGTAGCGCAGCCGGCGACAAGCTTCGCCACGCCAGCGAGCTCTGCGCCGCTGCCGCAGGACCAACTCGACGCTCTGGTTGCTCCCATCGCGCTCTACCCCGATGCGCTGGTAGCGCAGGTGCTCGCAGCTTCTGCGAATCCAGAACAAGTCGCATACGCAGACGACTGGCTGGCACAAAACAAAAACCTGAGTGGCACGGCGCTCGCGCAGGCGGTGCACCAGCAACCCTGGGCCCCCAGTGTCAAGGCTTTGACGCAGTTCCCCTCCGTGCTGGATAACCTGGCGCATAACCTCTCGTGGACATCGAGCCTCGGGCAGGCATTCGCGAATCAACAGGCAGATGTGATGGCAGCAGTGCAAGCTATGCGCGCCAAAGCACAGGCGGTGGGGACACTGCAATCCAATTCGCAGATTACGGTCACTCAGCCGGCGCCGACCACCATCGTGATTCAACCCGCAAATCCGCAGGTCGTCTACGTCCCGCAGTACAACCCGGCTGTGGTTTACGGCGCGCCCGTTGTGGTTCCTCTCTACGTTCCTCCGCCAGGGCCTGTAGCGGCGGTGGGTCTCTATTTTGGAACCGGTATCACTCTTGGTGCCACGTTCGGCAGCGGTTGGGGTGGAGGCTTCGGTTGGGGCTGGCACGCCTGGAATGTGAACTGGGGCTGTTGTGGTGGTGGCAGCTCAACCACCATCATCTACAACCACAACACCTATATCAATAACCACACCTGGAACAACGCCAACTACAACGGCTACCACGCTTGGGGAGCGACCGGAACTCAGAACCGTGGGTATTACGGCGCTAACGGCTATTATCACCCCGACCCTGGCTATCATCCTGGCACCGACACCCATTATGGCCCGAACGGAGCATATCACCCGAATGAGTATTTCGGGCCGCACGGCGCGCTTCACCCCGACGTTCCGGGCACCAATCCGCACGATCAGCCGAATGGCGGGCAGAATGGCAATCATGGCCTCATCGGTGGAAATGGCGCGGTTCAAGATCAGCAAAGCCGGAATGCCGATCACTGGAATGGAGGCGATTTGAACCGATCACGTATGAGTGGATACGGCGCTGCCAGCCGAGCCGAAAGCGATCGTGGCCGCGCCAGCATGGGCGGACGGCGCCCCCAAATGGGGATGGCCCGGCAAGCCCGCTCTTTCGGCGGCGGACGCCGTCGTTAGAGTGCTCGAATAATCCAGCTTTGCCGAATGGACACAAATAATTAAAGGGGAAGAAGGGGATTGAAAATGACATCGAATGCGAAGAAAACGACGAATTGGAAGTACGCAGTTCTGGGGGCAGTACTGGTTCTCGCCGGCCTCGGCATGGCGGCTCGAAAAGCAGAGAGCGGTTCTGTGTCGCCCAGCGGGACACCCAAACAAATCACCTTCCAGTCACCTGCCGAGGCTGGCACGGCGCTGGCCAGAGCGACGAAGGCCCACGATCTAACCGCTCTATTACAAGTCCTGGGCGTCGATACCAAGGCCCTTTTGACCACGGGAGACAAACCAGCAGACGAAGCGGCAATGGACGCTTTCGCCTCGAAGTACGACAAGATGAATCGTTGGGTTGCCATGAACGACGGCAGCCGCGTGCTCTACATCGGAGCGGACAACTTCGCTTTCCCGGTGCCTCTCGCGCAGAATTCAGCGGGCCAATGGTACTTCGATGCTGTTGCCGGAGCCCAGGAAGTCAGGGCGCGGGACATCGGGCGAAACGAATTGCTGGCGATTGACGCTTGTGCTGCCCTGGCCAATGCGGAAGACGTGTACTTCGAAAGCTTCGGCGTCTCGTCTGGATATGCCCAGCGCATGATCAGCACTTCGGGCAAACAGGACGGGCTGTATTGGCCTGCGTCGGAGGGCCAGATTTCCAGTCCTCTTGCGAACCTCAGCGAATTCCCGAAGTCTTCGCTCGCTTCGCTTTCTCCGAATGCGCCACTGGTGATCGATGGCTACGAGCTGCGCATCCTCACTGCTCAGGGCGACGATGCCCCGGGCGGTGCCAAGAGCTACATCGTGAATGGCAAGATGACTGGCGGTTTCGCGATTCTGGCAACACCGGTTAAGTACGCAGAAACCGGCATCATGACCTTCATGACCGGCTCTGATGGCATCGTCTACGAGCGGGATCTGGGGCCCGGCACAGCAAAGATCGCGGCTTCCATTCGGGAATACAACCCCGACGCGGACTGGGAGCCGGTGGAGCAATGAATGGACTGCCCAACCCAAGCCAAAAGCTGGCTTGAGCGGACGACCCAGGAGAGATCACTGTTGAAGCGGGGCGTTTACAGGGGCGACAGCCAACTGCCCCGTTACGGCCGACCCAAGGCGAACGACCTTTAATCGCCGGTCAAAATTCTCCAGGCCTCTCTGCTGGTCACCATTACGTGCTGCACGCCTTTGACCGCCTTCATGTACTGTGCCCGCTCGAACGCCGACGGGTCGGGGCAACGAAGCTGGCTCATACTGCCCTTCATCTGCTGCACCGATTCGTATTCGTGCTTTTCCATCCACTCTCGCAGGCCTTCTTCGATGTAACCCAGGTGGCTGATGCCATTCCGCAATAGAGTCGAGCACAACATGGTCACATCCGCGCCCACCATCAGCAGCTTGATCACGTCCTCGGGACCATGCACTCCGCTGGTCGCCGCCAGATTGGCGTTCACTCGTCCAAACAGAATGCCAACCCAGGTCAGCGGAAGCCGCAGCGCCTGCGGTGTGCTCAACAGAACATTTGGTTTGATCTCCAGTTCCTCGAGATCAATGTCCGGTTGGTAAAAACGGTTGAAGAGAACCAGTGCGTTCGCACCCGCAGCGTCCAGCCGCCGCGCCATATTAGACATATTGCTGAAGAACGGACTGAGCTTCACTGCGACGGGAAGATTCACCGCCGACCGCACCGCCTTCACAATGTCGATATAAGTTTGTTCGATTTCGGCCGAGTTCATCTCCGGGTCCGCGGCAATGCTGTAAATGTTGCATTCGATCGCGTCCGCGCCGGCTTCTTCGATCTGCTTGGCGTAACTGATCCATCCCCCGGCGGTCGTGCCGTTCAAACTGGCGATTACGGGAATACTCACCGCTTTCTTGGCTTTGCGAATGTGATTCAGATAGCCTTCCGGCCCAATGCGAAATTCGCCGGGCTGCGGCAAGTAAGTCGTCGCTTCCGCAAAACTGTCCGTGTGCTCCGACAAACGGTGCTCCAGCTCTGCGCTCTCCTGGTGCAACTGCTCCTCAAACAGGGAATAGAGAACAATGGCCGAGGCGCCGGCGTCTTCCAGTCGGCAGATGCTGTCGATCTCATGCGATAACGGTGAGGCCGAGGGCACCAGCGGTGTCCGCAACTTTAATCCCAGGTAAGTAGTCGTCAGGTCGATCATTGGCTCCTCCAGTTACTCCGTCTTCGCCGTTTCAAACTTTCGCTGCGACAGATATTCGTAAAGCCGGTAGCGCGTGTCGGCGTCGTGCTGCGCTTCCGCCCACAGCCGTTTTGCATCCTCCGGCTTGCTCTTGGTCAGCATCTTGAAGCGCGTTTCCATCGACAAGAAGTCAGAGATTTTCTTCGTCGGGGCGCGGGAATCGAGTACCAGCGGGTTTTCGCCCTGTGCGGTGCGTTCGGGGTTGAACCGGTAGAGCAGCCAGTTGCCCGATTCCACTGCAGCTTTCTGGTCTTGCATTCCGGTGGTCATATTGATCCCGTGGGCGATGCAATGCGAGTACGCGATGATGATGCTCGGCCCGTCGTAAGCTTCCGCTTCCAGAAACGCCTTGAGGGTGTGTTCGTCTTTCGCGCCCATCGCCACGCTCGCCACATAAACGTTTCCGTAGCTCATGGCCATGAGTCCCAGGTCTTTCTTCGGACCAGCTTTTCCACCCGCAGCGAATTTCGCGACCGCTGCTCGTGGCGTCGATTTCGAGGACTGCCCACCCGTGTTCGAGTAAACCTCGGTATCGAGCACCAGAATGTTCACGTTTTTCCCGCTGGCGATCACGTGATCGAGTCCGCCGTACCCGATGTCGTATGCCCATCCATCTCCACCCACGACCCACACGCTCTTCTTAACCAGCATGTCGGCGAGGGAACGAAGTTGCTTCGCGTCCGCCGAGTCCAACTTTGCCAGACGCTCTTTGAGAACATCCACTCGTTGACGCTGATCGAAAATGTCGGCTTCGTCTTTTTGCGGAGCCGTAATCAGTGCGCTGGCCAGCTCTTCGCCAATCGATCCCGCCAGCCGCTGGACCAGCTCTCTTGCGAACTCCGTCTGCTTGTCGATCGAAAGCCTGAATCCAAGCCCGAACTCGGCGTTATCTTCGAACAGCGAATTCGACCACGCAGGGCCGCGTCCGTCGGCGTTTTTCGACCACGGAGTTGTCGGGAGATTCCCGCCATAAATCGACGAGCAGCCGGTCGCATTGGCGACAATCGCGCGGTCGCCAAACAGCTGCGAAACCAGCTTCAGATAAGGCGTCTCGCCGCATCCAGAGCAGGCTCCAGAGAACTCAAAGAGCGGTTCCTGAATCTGCTGCTGCCGGATATTGCCAGGCTTGATTTTTCGCCGGTCGAGCTCCGGAATCTTCAGGAAAAAGTCCCAGTTCTCCCGCTCCGGCACGCGTAATGGCGGCTGCGGAACCATATTGATCGCCTTCAGCCGCGTCTCGGCTTTGTTCTTTACCGGGCAAATGTCCACGCAAATACCGCAGCCGGTGCAATCTTCCGGCGCAACCTGGATGGAGTATTTCATCCCCTGCCATTCCTTGTCGCGCGCCTCGGTCGATTTGAACGTCCCTGGCGATCCCGCCAGTTCTTTCGAGTCGTAAACCTTGATCCGGATCACCGCATGCGGGCAAACCATGGCGCACTTGCCGCACTGTATGCAGATCTTGCTGTCCCACTGAGGAATTTCCAGGGCGATGTTCCGCTTTTCCCACTTCGCAGTTCCAGTCGGGAAAGTTCCGTCGGCTGAAAACGCGCTCACTGGCAATTCATCGCCGCGTCCGGCATAGATCGTGCCTAAAACGTTGCGCTCAAACTCCGGGGCGGAAGGCGAAAATGCTGGCGGCATCTCGATCGTGCTATTGGCGGCCGCGGGAACCTTGACCTCAAACAGGTGCGAGAGCGTCTCATCGACTGCTGTCAGATTTTGCTGAACAATCTCATCGCCCTTGCGGCCGTAGGTATAGCGGATCGACTCGCGAATCGCTTCAATCGCTTCCTCTCGCGGCAGCACTTTCGAAATCGCAAAGAAGCAAACCTGCAGGATCGTATTCATGCGGCTGCCCATGCCGGTGTCACGGGCAACCGTGTAAGCATCGATGACAAAGAACCGCGCCTTCTTCGCAATGATCTGCTTCTGCAACGGGCGCGGCAGATGATCCCAAACTTCATCCGGCCCAAACGGACTGTTGAGCAGGAACGTCCCGCCAGGCACCAGTGCGCTCAGCATGTCGTAGCGCTCGAGGAAGATCCACTGATGGCAGGCGATAAAATTCGCTTGCGAAACCAGGTAACTCGATCGGATCGGCTGCGGTCCAAAGCGCAGATGCGAAACCGTCATCGCGCCCGACTTCTTCGAATCGTAGACGAAGTAACCCTGTGCGTAGTTGTTGGTGTTCTCGCCGATGATCTTGATCGAATTCTTGTTCGCTCCGACCGTCCCATCTGCGCCCAATCCGTAGAAAAGCGCTCGTATGGTGCTGTCCGGTTCGGTCGAGAACTCGGCATCGTAGGGCAGGCTGTGATGGGTAACGTCATCGTTGATGCCAACCGTAAAATGGTCCGTCGGCGCGTCCAGCTTCAAGTTGTCGTAAACCGCTTTCACCATCGCCGGAGTGAATTCTTTTGACGAAAGCCCGTATCGCCCGCCCACTACTAACGGCGCGGACTTGATCCGTCCATGCTTTGCGCCTTCACTCAGTGCTGAAACTACATCGATGAACAGCGGCTCGCCGATCGCTCCCGATTCCTTTGTCCGGTCAAGCACCGCAATCCGGCGCACGCTTGCCGGCAGGCAATTGAGGAAGTGGTTGACCGAGAATGGCCGATACAACCGCACTTTCAGCAATCCAACCTTTTCGCCGTGCGAATTGAGATAGTCGACCGTTTCGTGCGCCACCTCCGCACCCGATCCCATCACCACAATCACGTTTTCGGCATCTGGCGCACCCACATACTCAAACAAGCGATAGCGTCGCCCAACCGCTTCCGCGAACTTGTCCATCACCGCCTGCACTTTTTCCGGGCAGGAATCGTAATAGCGGTTCGCCGTCTCGCGAATCTGAAAGAAAACGTCGGGATTCTGTGCCGTGCCGCGCAACACCGGATGGTCCGGCGACAGCGCTCGCTGCCGGTGCTCGATTACCCGGTCCATATTGATCAAGCCACGAATCTGCTCGTCGCTCAGAACTTCGATTTTGCTGACTTCGTGCGAAGTTCGGAACCCGTCAAAGAAATGCAAGAAGGGAATTCGAGTTTCGAGCGAGGCTGCATGGGCGATCAGCGCCAGGTCCATCGCCTCCTGCACCGAGTTCGAACACAGCATGGCGTAACCCGTGCTGCGGCAGAACATCACGTCACTGTGATCGCCGAAAATTGAAAGCGCGTGGGCTGCGACCGTCCGCGCCGAAACATGAAACGTTGTCGGCGTCAGCTCACCGGCGATCTTGTTCATATTCGGAATCATCAGCAGAAGACCCTGGGAAGCGGTAAACGTGGTCGCCAGCGATCCGGTCTGCAGTGCGCCGTGCACCGCACCTGCCGCGCCGCCCTCGCTCTGCATTTCCATCACGTGCGGCACGGTACCCCAAATATTGGGCAAACCCTCGGAGGCCCACTGGTCAGCCCACTCGCCCATAGGCGAAGACGGCGTAATCGGATAAATGGCAATCACTTCGTTGACGCGGTAGGCGACGTGGGCTACCGCTTCATTCGCATCCATGGTCTTGAACTTGCCGTTCATGATTTTCCTTTTTACAGACGGGGTTATGAACCCGCGGGGTTATGGACACATAGATCACCGCAGGCCACCCGACCGTAGCTAAATCATGCGCGAGGAGTCGATTCCGCGTCGGGGGTGGGGGTCACATCGGGATGTGACGAGAATCACACTTGATTTCAGGGCCTTTAGCTGACAAAGGGAGGGTCGCTTCGCTGTAGCCGTCACACACAGAGAACGGACTTCGCTGTAAAATGTCGAGCGCGGCGCCGACCAACGCGCGAGGATCAACTATGGCTGAAAAAATACCCCTCCAGGTCCCGGAAAGCAACATTGACTCTGTGCTTCAGGAGCAGCGCCAGTTCGACTGCCCCGAGCACTTCCGCCAGAATGCCCATATCAAAAGCCTGGAAGAGTATGAGCGCATCTACCGCGAGTCGGTTGAGCAGCCGGAGAAATTCTGGGGCCGCATCGCCGAGGAACTGCACTGGTTCAAGAAGTGGGACAAAGTCCTCGAATGGAACAATCCCTGGGCCAAATGGTTTGTCGGCGGCCAGATCAATCTTTCCTATAACTGCCTCGACCGCCACGTTCAGACATGGCGCAAAAATAAAGCAGCGCTGATGTGGGAAAGCGAGCCCGGCGAAGTCCGCACCCTCACCTATCAACAGCTCCATCGCGAAGTGCAGAAGTTCGCCAACGTCCTGAAATCGCTGGGTGTAAAGAAAGGCGACCGCGTCGCCATTTACATGGGAATGACGCCGGAGCTTCCCATCGCCATGCTGGCCTGCGCCCGCATCGGCGCCCCGCACACTGTAGTTTTCGGCGGATTCTCCGCCAACGCATCTAGTTGATCGCATCCACGATTCCCAGGCCATCGCCGTCATCACGCAAGACGGCTCCTATCGCCGCGGCGGGGAAGTGAAGCTTTTCCCGGCGGTCGAAGAAGCGCTGAAATCCTGCCCCTCGGTGAAAAACGTGGTCGTCTACAAGCGCACTGGCTCGCACATCAACCTTGCAGCCCGGCCGCGATCACTGGTGGCATGAGCTGATGGAGTCCGTCTCCGACGAATGTCCCGCCGAGCCCCTCGACTCCGAGCATCCTCTTTATATCCTTTACACCTCGGGCACCACCGGCAAGCCCAAAGGCGTAGTTCACACTACCGGCGGATATTCCGTCGGCACCTATCTCACCACCAAGTGGGTTTTCGATCTCAAGGAAGAAGACACCTACTGGTGCACCGCCGACATCGGCTGGGTGACCGGCCACAGCTACATTGTTTACGGCCCGCTGCAAAACGGCGCCACCAGCCTGATGTACGAAGGCGCGCCCAATTTTCCCGAGCCCGACCGCTTCTGGAACATCATCGACCGCCATCAGGTCAACGTTTTCTACACCGCGCCCACCGCCATCCGAACTTTCATCAAGTGGGGAGAGCAGTGGCCGCGCAAGCACAAGTCTCGACAGCCTGCGCCTGCTCGGCACCGTCGGCGAGCCCATCAATCCCGAAGCCTGGATGTGGTACCGCGAAGTCATCGGCCACGAGCGCTGCCCCATCGTCGATACCTGGTGGCAGACCGAAACCGGCAATGATCATGATCAGCCCCATCCCCGGCGCAGTCGCCACCAAGCCCGGCTCCGCCACGCGTCCCATGCCCGGCGTCGTTCCGGAAATCGTCACCGTCGACGGCAAACCTGTGCCTGACGGATCCGGCGGATTTCTCGTCATTCAAGCAGCCCTGGCCGGCGATGCTGCGCACCATCTATGGCGATCCCGAACGCTACGTGCAGCAGTACTGGTCGCAGATTCCCGGCGCATATTTCACCGGCGACGGCGCGCGCAAAGACAAAGACGGCTATTTCTGGATCATGGGCCGCGTCGATGACGTCATCAACGTCTCCGGCCATCGCTTGAGCACCATGGAAGTCGAATCGGCGCTGGTCGCGCACGCCGTCGGTCGCCGAAGCCGCCGTCGTAGGCCGTCCTGATGAGCTAAAAGGCCAGGCGATTTCCGCCTTCGTCACCCTGGAACAAGGCCAGCAAGCCGACGCCGGAATTGAAAGAAGAATTGCGCCGCTGGGTAGCGAAAGAAATCGGCGCGCTCGCCAGGCCCGATGACATTCGCTTCACCGACATGCTTCCCAAGACCCGTAGCGGAAAAATCATGCGCCGCCTGCTTGCGCGAACTCGCCACCAGCGGCGAAGTGAAAGGCGACACCACCACGCTCGAAGATTTCGGCGTCATCTCGCGTCTGAAAGAAAGCGACGAAGCGTAAAGCTCGCGCAAAACCTTAATCGCAGAGGACGCCGAGTACGCAGAGGTATTTAGGGCTGAGCCACACACCCTACAATGTAGGCGCGGGCGTCCTCGCCCGCGCGATTTTTGTTTTGCACAGCGGCGGACATTCCGCCCGGCCCTGTCCTCCACTGCTGCGCCGCCTGACTACGGCGACGCCGCAGGTTTTGCGCCCGCCGGCGTCGCTTCAGAGATGATTGTCAGAGGGTTGAACTGACGGACTCTAGGGGCAACTCGAGTTGCCCGTAGGCTGTTGGAAGACGAAGGTGTGATAAACGGTGTCCTCAAAAATCGGGATGTCGTCATAGCAGTCTACCGTCGACGAGGAGAGTGTGACCGTCATGCTGTTCGCCGTTCCGTTGATGGCACCGGTGGTTTCGTTGTCGGTCCAGGTGAACTGGGTGGCGCTCCTTATAGATAGGCCCGTGCCAAGCGGTTTCCACATCTGTTCCCAGCTATAGTTGACCGTGTACGCGTAGCCTTGGCTGTAGGTTTGGGCGGTTTGGGTCGAGTCGGTTTGGACGAATGTGTTAACCGGAATATCGCCGCCAGGATCGTCTGGCCCGGACAAGAGTTCGGTGACTTGGGTGCCCGATCCGTTGGCGACCATAATCGGCACATAGCGGCAGGAGGCAGACGCTTTTGGGTTGGTGCATGCGGCTGCGCCGGATGTGTCGGCGCTGAGTGGGCTTTCGGTCGAGCTGTACTTCAAGAGCGGGTCTTCAGCCAGGATGGTGGCGAAGTCGCTGGGGACGCACCCACATTGATTGGCCTGCGTGCAGGAATTCGGGTAGTAAGTGGGATTCGCGCAGATGCTGGCCAACCCCGGTAAGGTTTGACCATCCACCTCCTGCGGCACCAAGGCCTTCAGAGGGACGGTGGTGACACCTTGGGCATTGGCCTGCATCGCTTGCGCAAATACCTCGATTTGATCCTGTATTTCGGGCGAACCCGGATCCGGGTCTCCGCTGGTTTGAAGCTGGGGTCCCAAGGCTGTAGTTTGCCGTCGTCGTACCCGTCTGTAGCATGGTGACCGCCGGATTGATCCAGATGATGAACAGATCCTGCGAGTGGTTGATGGCGTTGGGATTCGAGGATTGGGATGCATTGGATATCCCCGTGGCCTGGGAAATTGTACTGGTCACCGCAGTCGTATTCCCGTCGGTCGCCGAGTTCCCGTAGCTCCAACTCACCGTCGAGCCGACGCCGAGAAAGCCCCCGCTTAGGCTGTAGGTGATGGTGTCGCCGGTCTGAAAACTGCTCCCAACCGACGTGATACTGCCGTCGGTCGTCGAATTGGTGAATCCATTGCTGCTGCGGTTGCCGGGTGTCGAATAGATGATCGACTGGATTTGGTACTTGGGGTAGAGAATCCCGGAGGTATATGCGGTCCCGCCTGTCGTCTCCGACGGTGTGAACAAAATCTCGACACCGGGAGAGACATCAAACGTAATCGTAGGATAGTTCTTCAGACAAGTTCCGGTTCCGGAACCGTCGTCAGTGTAGTCCTCTCCCGTGAGCGGAGTGGTCTTGCCTGCTACGGTGTACGAGAAATCATCATAGATGCTGGTGTCGTAGGTTGAATCGTCGCCGGGGTGAAGCACGCATGGGTGGCTGGTTACGGTCACCGAGTACGTAAGTGTCCCCTCGCCAGCGGGGATCGTGTACGTTCCCGCTGATGCGACGCCAATGGCTAGAGTAAAGAAGGTGAGGTACCCGGCCAGTTCCGTTGTGCGTTTCTTCATCGAAGGGTCTCCTTTGCAAACCTTAAGGGCTTGCCGTTTGAAAGGCGTTGACAGCGCTTAAAACATAAGTGGTTTGTTGAAGGACTACGTCTTGCGAGGTGCCAACTAAAGTGGAATCTCCTTCTCTGCCCCAAGCGGGGCAATTCTACTGCCGGCCTCCTGCTGCGTCAATCTGTGCGGGCGAATCTGGGATGCCGGTCTACCACAGCATCAACATCAGGGGGCTGGCCCAGCTTTTTAATTTCTCGCACCTTGCACCACCACGTCCTAGGCTGCCCACGCATCGCGGTTCTGTGTTTCGATGCGTGGGCACCCGACTGATGGGTATCAATGGATTTTTCGTCTGACTTTCCTCTGCGTCTCTGTGCCTCCGTGGTGAACCCTCCCCGCGTTGACTTACCCTCCCGTCACTCCTAAGATTTAGCTGTCCATTGCCTTCACCTATGATCGGCCAAACCATCTCGCACTACAAGATCGTCGAAAAAATCGGCGGCGGCGGTATGGGCGTCGTCTATAAGGCCGAAGACATCAAGCTCGGCCGCTTCGTCGCCCTCAAATTCCTTCCCGACGACGTTGCCAAAGATCCGCAAACGCTTGCCCGCTTCGAGCGCGAAGCCAAGGCCGCATCCTCGCTCAACCATCCCAACATTTGCACCATTTACGAGATTGACGATCAGCACGGGCAGGCGTTCATCGCCATGGAATTTCTCGATGGTGTAACGCTGAAGAACCAAATCGGCGGGCGGCCGCTCGAAACTGAAATCCTGCTCTCGATCGCCATCGAAATCGCCGACGCACTTGACGCCGCTCACGTGCAGGGCATCGTTCACCGCGACATCAAGCCGGGGAACATTTTCATCACCAAGCGCGGGCACGCCAAGATTCTCGACTTCGGCCTCGCCAAGGTCACCGGAACCGGCAAGAAACTGGAAACGGAAACTACCGTCGGTTCTACCGTCGGCAGCGGATCGAGCGATCTGACCAGCCCAGGCACCACGCTGGGCACGATCGCCTATATGTCGCCCGAACAAGTGCGCGCCAAAGATCTCGACGGCCGTACCGATCTTTTTTCCTTCGGTGCAGTGCTTTACGAGATGGCAACCGGCACGGTTCCGTTTCGCGGCGAAGCCTCGGGCCTGATCTTCGATGCCATTCTGCACAAGACTCCTGCCGCGCCGGTGCGATTGAATCCCGAAGTTCCACAAGAGCTGGAAAGAATCATCAATAAAGCGCTGGAAAAAGACCGCGACCTGCGCTATCAGCACGCTTCCGAAATGCGCGCCGACCTGAAGCGGCTCAAACGGGAGACGGAATCGGGCAGAAGCACACCGGAAATCGCCGCCGAACCTGCAACTTCCGCGGCAACACCTGCTCGATCTTCGACCGAAATCCGTGCGCAACAATCCTCGGCCTCTGTGGTCATCGCCGAAGCCCAGCGCAACAAAGGGATGTTAATCGTGACCGCGCTGATCACCGCAGTGATCGTGATCGCGACCGCATTCATCCTTTACAAGTTTTTCGGCCACAGCTCTCCCGCTATCGACACGCGCAGCATCAGCATTCGTCAGCTCACCGACCACGGGCAGGCTGTCGGCTTTGCCGCTATTTCCGCCGACGGCAAGATGTTCGCCTACGGCCGCCGCGAAGGCGAGCGCAGCCTGCGCGTGAAGCAGGTTGCAACTGGGAGCGAGGTAACGGTCGTTCCAGCGCAGAAGGGCTTCTTTGGCTCGGGCGCGACCTTCACGCCCGACGATAACTATCTTTATTACTCGCACCGCGACCCGGCGAATCCCAACAACGTCAATCTATATTCCGTGCCGGCTCTGGGTGGGGCGTCGCAGCAACTCGTAACCGACGTAAACAGCACCGCCGCGTTCTCGCCCGACGGCAAACGCATTGCCTTCCGCCGCGTGCTTCAGGAAAAAGGTGAAGGTCAGTTGCTGGTCGCGAATGCCGACGGCAGCAACGAGCATGTCATCCGGCGCCTTCCCTTGAATAGCGGCTTTAATACCGACCCATCCTGGACGGCTGCGGGCGATAAGATCGCGATGGGAGGCTGGCTCGCCAACGGCAAGGAGCTGTCCTGCATCCGCGTATTTACGCCAGAAGGCAAACTGGTGAAGACCCTTCCTATCGACATGATTGTTCGCGAGGTCGCCTGGCTGCCGGATGGCTCCGGCATCTTCTTCATCGGCGCGGAAAAACAAACCGGCCTGCGTCCGCAAGTATGGTTTCAGCCTTATCCCTCAGGCCAATATTTCAAGATCAGCAACGACTTGAACCAATATCAATCGTTGAGCGTCACCGCCGATGGCAAATCGTTCGTGACTACTCAGGCGCATCCTTCGTCGACAATTTTCGTGGGAGATGCGCCATCCGCGCTGAACGATAAAATCGACTGGAAGCTCGCGCCGATTTCGAGCCAGCAAGCTCCCGGCTATGCGCTTTCCTGGACGGCCTCCGGCAAACTGCTACAGATGGACGAGTCCCTGCAAATCTTCGTTTCAGCCGCAGATGGCAGCGGCCGCACCCGCCTGCTTGAGAACATGCCGCTGGCGTTTTTCCCCAACAGTTGCGGCCCGGGCGATGTGATGACTTTCTCCACAGTCTCGGACAAGAACACCGCCAACATCTGGCGTCTTAACGTGGCCACCGGTGAGCTCAAACAGCTTGAATTCGGCAGGGACGCGGAACAGTCTTCTTGCACGCCGGACGGGAAATGGGTCGTCTACCGAGGCGTCGTGGAAAGCGATAGCTTCCCGCACATTTTCAAAATCTCCATCGACGGCGGCGCACCAGTCGAACTGGCCCATGGCAACCTCAGCCCGCCCGTCGTTTCTCCGGATGGTTCGCTGGTCGCTTATGTGAGGGTCGAGGGCCAGGGCGCAGCGGCCAAGTCTCAATTCGTGGTGCAAAAACTGGATGGCGGGGCGCCGGTACACGAAATCGACGCAGCTTCTTCGATCAGCGCTCTCGACTGGACGCCTGACGGTCGCGCGTTGGCCTACGTCGCCAATACCACCGGCAACACTCAAAACATCTACATGCAGCCGCTGGCCGGCGGCTCGCCGGTTCAGCTAACTCATTTCAACTCGGAGCCGGGGGTGGTACAAACGTATGGGTGGTCAAAGGACGGCAAAAAGATCGCCATCACCCGCGCCCGCTACGACGACACCGACGTGGTCATGTTCAGCGGCTTCCGCTAGATCCTACGCCTCCGCCGGCCACTTCACCGTCCAATTTGTGTCCCTGGGCTTGGACTGTTCGTCGGGCTGAAATGCGCAGAGCTTCGCCACGCTCGCGGTGATCTCGTCCTGCGCCACCGCTTCGCCAATCAGCGCTTTCGATCCATCGCTGCTTTGCTCAAGCAGTAGCCGGGCCAGCACACGTACGTTCTCGTCCGGCGAATTCAGCGCCCGGACCAGCTCCAACCCGGCATCCTGCTTTCCGAACTGCGACCATACCAACGCGCACAGTACCAGGTAATTTCCGTACATTGCCGCCTCCTCACCAAATCTCACTATCTTCTTATACGCATGAGATGACAGAAAGGATGGCACCGTTTTGTCAATTCATTGTTAAATCTGCGTGACGATGCGATTAGACCCCGCCGATCATGACGATTGGCATCGTAGGAGTGGACGATCCAGCCTCGGGTTCGACGGTGATGGCGAACGCTTTGGCCTCAACTCCTGGCGATAGCGGCGGATTGAGGCACGATCGCGCTACCGTGCGTGTCGGGTTTGAACACTCCCGCCGGCATGGGCGCACCGCTCATCGGGATCAGCCACAGTTCATAGGCTTTCTGAGAGGGAACTGGCGGCAAATTGCTGGCCAGGAAAATCAGGCTGGCGCGGTCCTTCACATACATGACTTTGCCCTGCGGCTGCGGCGGGGTCTGCGCCGCGACCAGCGTGACAGTCATCGCGTCCGTCGCAGTCAACGTGGCCACAATTTCTCTCGTTCGTTGCAACTCCGCCTGCTGATTTAGCGTTCGGGCCTTCAACACTGCGACTTCGCGCCGCAGCGCCGAATTCTGGTTCCATGAGATTGCCGCAATCACCGCCAGAATTGCCGCTGCGAACGACGGCACCAACGCCCACCAAGCACGCGACCGCGTTGCCTGAGTTTTTCTGGGTTCGCGCGCAATCGCCGCCATCAATCGATCCCGCGATCGCGCCGGCGGCCTCGGCCCCGCCGTGGAAAACGCCAGCAGCGCTGTGTCCCCGCGTAGCGATTCCAATTCGCGGCGGCAGCTGGGGCAATCCGCCAGGTGGTATTCCAGATTAAGGACATCCTCGCCGCCTAAAGCTCCCAGAGCGTAGAGTGCGAGGTCCCTCAGCGAATTGTTCGTGTGTGCTCAAGTTGCAAACGCCTTCCGCAACGCCAGCAGCCCAGCACGGATGCGGGTCTTGATTGTGCCCAAGGGCTCGCCGGTTTTTGCTGAAATCTCGGAATGCGACAGTCCTTCAAAATATGCCATTTCAAGTGCGCTGCGCTGCGACGCCGGCATCGCGCTCAACACCCTGCGCACTTTTTCCATGGCGATCGACAGGCTCCGCCTCGCCTGCCAAGTCCGAATCCACCGACACGACAACGTCTTCAATATCGGTTTCCGGCCGCCGTTTGCGCACCTGATCAATCGCTCGATTGCGCGCAATCACCGCCAGCCATGGCGCCAGATTTCCCCGGCCCGAGTCGAACAAGTTCGGATTGCGCCACAACTGCATGAACACTTCCTGCAACACGTCCTCCGCCGCTCCAGTGTCGCCGAGCACCCGCAGCGCCACCGAATACACGATGCCCGAGTAACGGTCGTAGAGTTCGGCCATGGCGCGCTCGTCGCCATTGCGAATCGCCGTCACCAGCGCCGAGTCGTTAGGTTTTGCCCCGGGGTCAGGCAAACACGCGTCTCCTTTTGAGTACGTTGTGGCCAAGCCAGCGGATTGCCCTGGCCACCTTCCGCAACCTCTTATATCACAGCGCTTTGGTCGGCGGAGGGCGTGCGCAGGCGGAGCGAAGCTGGACAATGATGTAGGCGCGAGCGTCCTCGCTCGTGCGGGTTTGGCAGGGCGCGGCTTCAGCCGGGCCGCTTCTCATCCCTAAATCCCTTGTCATTCCGAGCCGTCCGTAGCCGCAGGCGAGAGCCTGCCCTGAGCCGAAAAGACGTGTCGAGGAACCTGCTTTTTCACTCACCTACAGAGCCCCTCCCGTCCCATTCCGCAATGTGGTATAACTGTTATACTCATGCGGTTCCGCTTCGACGAACGCAAGAGCCGGACTTTACGAGCCAACCCGAAAAGAGGCATCGGGTTCGAAGAGGCACAAGAAGTCTTTTCGCACCCCTACTATCTCGACCGGCGCTCGGATTGGCCGGAACAATATCGCGCCATTGGCTGGGCGAAAGAGCGCCTGTACACGGTTATTTTTGAAGCGCGGGAAGACGAGGACGGCGAATATTACCACCTTGTGACTCTCTGGAAAGCCACCAGGCAGGAGCAGCAACGCTATGAAGAGCACTCGTAAGCTACGAAAGCCGGTACCGGCGGAGGCTATTGCGCGACTCGCCGACCAGGGCAAAGATGTGTCGCGGTTCTTCACCAATGCCGGCCGAATGATGTCTCCGATTCAACGCGTGAACGTCGATCTGGCGGCGGGTATGCTGGAAGAACTGGATCGCGCCGCCAAAGAGTTAAATATCAGCCGCCAGGCAGTGATCAAGACTCTCATACGGCAAGCCCTCGATCAGCAATACAGCGTACGAGGCAGCCGGCACCCGGCCAAGCGCAAATAAGCGTCCGTGTGGGGCGACACTCTAAGAATTAATCTAGATCGCTCTGAAGAATTGTATGGCGCCGATGAAAATGCAAATGAGGGCGCACCACAAGAGTATGTGCCTCATCCACATAAGGAAGTTGAACCAGGGAAGGCTCTCATCCGCCACCATCTTCAACGGGATAATTCCCAGCACGGTCGGGAAAATCGCGCCGATCCACCACCGCAGTGCCCCGTTCACGGCGTTCCTTTGCGATGCTTCCAGCCTCGGCGTCAAGAACGTCACCCCGGCCACAATCGCAAAGCTAAGGAAGATCAGAACCTGACTGGAGCTGTCGGTCAGCTCCGCCAGATGTTGCGCGATCTGAATGAGTTTTTGCCGAGAGCCAGGGGAGCTTGGGTCAGTGTGCATGGGCGCGATTCTAATCTTGTCGCCTCCGCCATTCCAACTGGGGGCCGAGACAACCATGATCGTGTAGGGGCGGACGCCTTCCTCAGTTCCCCCTGATTTGTCATTCCGAGCCGCCCGTAGCCGAAGGCGAGGGCGTGTCGAGGAACCTGCATTTCGCTCGCGCGAATACCGCAGCGATGTAGGCGCGGTCGCCGCAGATGCCGATTGCGCTACGGTAGTCGATCCCGCCAATACTCCGGCAACCGGCTGCCATGTGCGACAGCCCAAACGGTGATTTCAGATTCCTGCTCGGAATAAATCACGGCGAACGGAAATCGCCAAAGAAGAAAGCGTCGGGTTTCATTCTTGCCCAGCGGCCAACGTTGTGGTGCCTTACGGATCGTGTCCGTCGCGCGGCCGACTTCCTCGAGAAAATCCAAGGCCGCCTTCGGACTTCTTTCCTGATGCCATCCGATGGCATTTTTCACATCTGCGATTGCGTCTTGGTGAAAAACAACCCGGCTAGCGCCCATTCACCATCGCCAGCAGTTCGCGATGAAGTTCTTCCCAGGGAACCGTGACGGCCTTGCCCGACTTCAGGCTTTCGATTCGCCGCGCCACTTCCTCATCCCACGCATCTTGGACGGATTCACCGACGCCCGCAACGCTCTCAAGCAGGGTGTTGGCCAGGGCGGCGCGCTCACCGGCAGGCAACGCAAGCGCCCGTTTTAGAAGGTCGGATACTTCCGGACTCATGGCGTGATTTTACTCCTCACACGCCAGAAACAGCATTCGATTCGTCAATCCGCATTGATCCGCGAAAATCTGCGGCGACAAAACCCCTTGTCATTCCGAGCCGCCCGCAGCCCAATGCGAGAGCCTGCGAGGAATCTGCATTTCACATGGCCGCGAATACCGCAGCGATGTAGGCTGCAGTCGGCTCTCACACGCCGCAATCAAACCCTACCAGTGATGTCATCCTGAGAGCCCGCGCTTTGCTTCGCGGGCCGAAGTTGAGGCGTTCTGCGGGCGTCCGAGCCCGCAGCCGAAATCCCGAGCGCAGTCGGGGGAGATCCGAAGGATCTCAGTCTGCACGGCTCTATGGGACGGAGCCTCTAGGTGTTTTCAAAGGGCTCGGCTTCGGCCGCGCCGCTTTTCATTCCTGAACCCCTTGTCATTCCGAGCCGTCCGTAGCCGAAGGCGAGGGCGTGTCGAGGAACCTGCTTTTTCACTCGCCTGGGGATATCCCAGCGATGTAAGCGCGCTCTCGTCCGCGGTTTTGAAAGGGCGCGGCTTTACCCGCGCCGGACCGACGTGCGCATGGACTCACGCTCCGGTGCGGCGCAACTGCTCCCAGGTTAGCTCCCAACTGTGGCTCGCGGAACCTGGCCAGCGGCGTTGCAGGCTCAGGGAACGACGATGAATTTTCTATTGCTAATCAAAGTGCCACTTCCGATTTCAACGGTTACAAGTCCACTCTTGGCACCACTTGGGACGACCGCGACTAAAACCGTGTCGGCCTTAACGGAGAAGCTTGCGGGTGTTCCGTCGAACGAAACCGACCTTGTTCCTTTAAGGCCCTGGCCTACGGACCGCGACAGGCGAACCAGTCTTTCCGGCCGCAAGTACCAGCGCCACAAACGGCTTGAGTCCGATATTCAAGCTGTAGACTGTGCCAGCGTTTCCCACCCCCGCCATCGTCAGACCGTAAAGTCTCCCGTTGGTGTGTTGCAATAGAGTATCCGCGGGAGAGGCGGCAGTTGTAATGCACCCCTGTGAAACTGGACAGGATCATAAGTTATGATTCGGGCCTCCGCCAGGAGGCGAGATGCCAAGAAAACCGCAAGTACAGAGAAGCGCCGAAGAGAAGTTTGCCATCGTGATCGAGGGTCTGAAGAGCGGCAACATTGCCGAGACCTGTCGCAGCCATCAGATCGCCGCCACCCTTTATTATCGCTGGAAAGATGAGGCCGAGAAAGCGGCGGTAGCCGCGCTGGCCGGCAGAAATGCCGCGCTCAAGCCGGACGAAGAACAACGCAAGCGTATTCGCGAACTGGAACGCAGCCTGGGCAAGGCCCACATCCAGATCGACATACTAAAAAACGTTCTGGGCGAATGAGCTGTGGCCAGGTTCATTCGCAAGCCCACCAGTTGCTGGCCGCAGGACATACCGCCCAACGGGTGGCGCAGACGTTGGAAATCAGCCGCTCCAGTCTGTACTATCGTCGGCAAGAGCGCCGTTCGCGGGCCGATCGCCGCTACGATGAGCGCGTGGTTGAAGTCTGCGGCGAAAAGCCGGTGTACGGCTATCGCCGGGTACAGTGGTGGCTGGAGCAGGTGGGCGGGCTGAAGCTGAACCGCAAACGGGTATTGCGCGTGATGCGCGAACGCGGCCTGCTGGTGCGCAGCCGCCGTCTGCGGGTGACGCGCAGAAAAGACTGGAGCACGATGAACGTATCGGAACCCGATCAGGTGTGGCAGATGGACATGACCAAAGTCTGGGCCGGACCGACGACGGGCTGGGCGTATCTGGTCTCGGCGCTCGATTGCTGCACCCGCGAGATCGTAGGCTGGGACTTGAGTTTGCGCTGCCGCACCCAGGATGCGCTGGCCGCGCTCGACCGTGCGGTGCGCGAGGTTTTGCCTTTCGATCCTATGGGAAAGGGTTTGACTTTGACTACCGACAACGGCACTCAGTTCACCAGCGCCCGCTTCATCGCCACCCTGGGGCAGTTGGGCATCGCGCATCGCCGCACCGCCTACAACCATCCCGAAGGCAACGGACGCATTGAACGCTTTCACCGCTCACTCAAGGAAGAGGAGGTTTGGCTCAACGAATACCAGTCGCTCGATCAGGCCCGCGATTCGATTGGCCGCTGGATCCACCAGTACAATCATCAGCGGCCCCATCAGTCGCTCAAAAACCGGACGCCCGCCGAAACCCGGCGGGCGTTCACTCAACCGCAAACCCTAACTTATTCCGAGGCCCTTTGTGTCTAGTTTAGAGGGGTGCATTACAGGGCTTTGCCTAGCAAGCAAAAGCCTTTCCGAAAAGGCTCGTGGCCTAGGCTCGCGCCCCGGTTCTTGGCGCTAGACTGGGCGCAGAAAAAGACATTCTCCAGATCCTTGATTTCAGGTACGCCAAGGATTGTCGATATAACCCCTGTTGGAGTATTCTTAGGTTGTGACAACGAACCTGACGGAATTGGCGCAAAGGATGGCGCAGGCGGCCCGCGCAGGCGTCGCCATCGAGCGAAAGCGACTGCAACAAATTCTGGCTGAGCGTCAGAAAAAATCTTCATCGCCTTCACGGTGACCCCTCCTGTATTGACCTTCATCGCCGGAGCCAACGGTGCGGGCAAGACTACGTTGACCCGCTGGAACTCGGAAATATTTGGGGAAATCCCGCTTCTTGATCCTGACGCCATCGCGAACACGCTTCAGACCATGGCCTCGGCGCTTTATCCCGTTGCGGCAGCCCGATACGTCCTCAAGTCCGCAAACGAACGCCTTGAGAAAGGCGAGAGTTTCGCGGTTGAGACCACGCTGGCGGGAAAGAGGTACTTGCAGATGATGCTGAATGCGAAAAATCGTGGCTTTGAAATCGTGCTGGTATATATCGGAACGGAGAATGTAGAGATCAACCTGGCCCGGATCAAAAATCGAGTATTGGTTGGAGGACACAACGTTCCCGAAACTGACGTCCGGCGACGCTACAGGCGTAGCTTTGAAAATCTTCCAACCGCAATAGAACGGTCTGATCACGCCATTCTATTCGACAATTCGACAGAAGATGGCTATCGCCTGATTGCCATCTTGAGCACGGCTGGGGATCAATGGTTCGACGCAAAACCGTCTTGGCTGAGGACTGCAATCTGACTGGGCAAGCTCCCCCTCCCGCTTTACACCTTCCCTCTCTCCCTGTTACCATTTATTCCGTTACAAACAATCGAATAAAACGAGACAGGAGTGCACTAGGGTAGTGCTAGCCAGAGAGCAAAAAAAGTCAGTCATTGACCAGTACGGCGTACATCCCACCGACACCGGCAGTCCGGAAGTGCAGATCGCGCTGTTGAGTGAGCGCATTGGTCAGTTGACGGAACACTTCAAAACGCACCAGAAAGACCACGGTTCGCGCCGCGGCCTTCTCATGCTGGTCAGCAAGCGGCGTCGCTTGCTGGATTACCTCAAAACCTACGATTCCGATCGCTACAAAACAGTCGTCCACAAACTGGGCCTGCGCCACTAGATTTGTTCCCCGCTTCTCGCACCGAACGCGAGAAATGGGGCACCCAGCGGAACTAGGTTAACGTCCCGCCCCTTCGCTAGGAACGCGAAGGAACGGGGCACCCACAATGAGAGGCAACTTCAGGTGCGTGCGCAAGCATTCCATAACCCATTCTGGCGATGGTTCACCGTGCAACCTCTCCTAAGCGGCATTTCTCCCGCCTCCTGCCCACAAGGAAAGAATTATGAAACCAGAAGCAGTTGAAATATCAGTTGAACTCGCCGGCGGTAAACGCATCAGTTTTGAAACCGGAAAATTAGCCAAGCAGGCCCACGGATCGGCCGTCGTCCGCATGGGCGATAACGTTGTTCTCGCCACCGCCGTGGCCAATGCCGACCCGCGTGAGGGCATCGACTTTTTCCCGCTCACCGTCGACTATCGCGAATACACCTACGCCGGCGGACGCATTCCCGGCGGCTTCATCAAGCGCGAAGGCCGTCCCAGCGAGCGCGAAATTCTCACCAGCCGTCAGATCGACCGCCCCATCCGTCCGCTCTTCGCCGAAGGTTTCCGCTGCGAAACTCAGGTGATCGCATTTGTTCTCTCCGCCGACACGGAGAACGATCCCGATGTCGCCGGCATCAACGGTGCCTCCGCGGCGCTGACCCTTTCCGACATTCCGTTCCTCGGCCCCATCGGCGCGGTGCGCGTCGGACTGGTTGACGGGCAGTTTGTCGCCAATCCGACTTATAACGAGATGCGCGACAGCCTGCTCAACATCATGGTCGTCGGCACCGCTGACGGCATTGTGATGATCGAGTCGGGCGCGAAGGAAGTAAAAGAAGAGACGGTGGTCGATGCCATCGAATTCGGTCACACGGAAATCAAGAAGATTTGCGCCGCGTTGAACGAGCTGCGGCAGAAGGTCGGCAAGCCGAAGCGCGAAGTCACTCCGCCGGAGTTCGATCAGTCGTACTACGATGGTTTGAAAAAGAAGATCGGCGCGCAGCTCGCCGGAGCCCTGGACACGCAAAAACATCCGAAATCCGAGAGCTACAGCCTGGTCAAAGAGTTGAAGCACGCGCAGCTTGACGCGATTCCGGAAGATGACGAGGATGCCCGCGACAAGTTCGAACATTATTACGAGGTTCTGCGCGAGCGCATCTTCCGCGAGCAGGTGATCAATCAGAAGCGCCGCCCCGATGGCCGCGCCTTTGATCAGATTCGTGACATCTGGATCGAAGTCGGCGTTCTGCCGCGCACTCACGGTTCGGCGATCTTTACTCGCGGCGAAACCCAGGCGCTCGTGACCACGACCCTCGGCACCAGCGACGATATGCAGCGCCTCGAAGTTTTCGAAGGCGAAGCCAAGAAACGCTTCATGCTCCACTATAATTTTCCGCCGTTCAGCGTCGGAGAGGTTGCGTTCTTGCGCGGCGCGGGGCGCAGAGAGATTGGACACGGCGCACTCGCCGAGCGCGCGGTTTCGTTTGTTCTCCCCGACGAAGACAAGTGGCCATATGCGATGCGTGTCGTCTCCGACATTTTGGAGTCGAACGGGTCGTCGTCGATGGCGACGGTTTGCGGAGCGTCGCTATCGCTGATGGACGCCGGCGTCCCGCTTAAGGCGCCAGTCGCAGGGGTAGCCATGGGCCTTGTCAAGGAAGGTGACAGCTACGCCATCCTCACTGACATTGCCGGCGCGGAAGATCACTACGGCGACATGGACTTCAAAGTTGCGGGAACGGCAGATGGCATCACCGCGCTGCAGATGGATATCAAGGTCGGCGGAATTACGGCGCAAATCATGCGCGAAGCCCTGGCACAGGCGCAACGCGGGCGCTTGTACATCCTCGAAAAGATGACCGCGGTGCTGTCGACCCCACGCGAGAAGGTCTCTTCATATGCGCCGCGCATATACACCTTGCAGATTCCGGTCGATAAGATTCGCGACGTGATTGGGCCCGGCGGCAAGATGATTCGTTCGATCATCGAGCAGACGGGCGTGAAGATCGACGTTGAAGATTCGGGCAAGGTGAATGTTGCCTCGAACGACGAGGCCTCGGCTAACAAAGCGCTGCAGATCATTCGCGATCTGACGGCGACCGCCGAAGTAGGGAGGACTTACCTCGGAACAGTCACGCGGCTGGCCGATTTCGGCGCGTTCGTCGAGATCATTCCTGGCACGGATGGGCTGCTGCATATCAGCGAGGTCGCCGAACACCGCATTAAAGATGTGCGCGATGAGCTGAAAGAAGGCGATCAGGTGCTGGTGAAAGTGCTCGCGGTCGAGGGCAACCGCATTCGGCTGTCGCGTAAAGCGATTTTGAAGGAGCAGCGCGCCAAGATGGGCGGAGGCGAGGGCGGCGTTGCCGGTGAAGAAGGCCAGGAACAACCGGCTCCCGCGCTGACCATCGAAGGCGGCGGCGATTTTCCCGATGAACCGGACTTTAACCGCGAAACCCATGGACCCGGAAACCGGGCCCCGGATGCAGGCGGCCGCGGTGGACGTCCAGGCGGCGGTGGTGGTGGTGGGCGCGGCCGGCGTCATGGCGGCGGTGGTGGTCGTGGAGGACGCGGCGGACGCCCGGGCGGCGGAGGCGGCGGACGACACTAAGAAATTTCCAAGTTTGTCATCCCGAGCGAAGTGTGCCGGTTCGCTTGCGGGCCGGTACACGCAGTCGAGAGACCCCGTGCCTGATCCGGTTGTAACGGCCAGTCCAGGGATTTCTACCACGGATCCATCGCAAATATTTCTTGCAGGGAACTCCTTGTCAGGCTTGAGAAGATGTCATCGGGCAAGAGGTTCTTCGACTCCGCCAATGATTCGCGCAGCGAATCTTCGACTCCGCTCAGAATGAGATTTTCTTGATGGCCCCACGCTGCTAGAATCTTCTTGTGCCATCAATCAACCCGCCGCGAGGAGAAGCAAAATGATCTTCGGCGTACACACCATCTTGTACAGCTCACATGCCGAGGCAGTAAGAAAGTTCTTTCGCGAGGTTCTGAAATTTCCCCACGTCGACGCCGGCCACGGCTGGTTGATCTTTGCCGCGCCTCCCAGCGAGCTTGCGGTTCATCCCAGCGAAGAAGCGGGTTCGCCGGAGCTTTATCTGATGTGCAGCGATATCAAGAAAACGGTGGCCGAACTGGAGAGCCGCGGCGTGGAATTTACCGAGCCGATATCGGAACAAGGCTGGGGCCTGCTCACTCGTTTGAAACTTCCTGACGGCGAGAAGCTTGGCCTGTACGAACCGCGCCACAAAACGGCGATCAAGATGAAGCCTGCTACCCGCCGGAAATCGGTGAAGGCAAGGAAGATCGCTAGGAAACCGAAGAGAGCCTCACGCAAGAGGTCATGAGTGTAATGGGGATTTAGCACCAAATGACCCCTGTATGCTACGGCGCAGCCAAAAGAAAACACGCCGACTCATCATCGGCGTGAGAGTTTTCTGCATTACAACAATGACACATATTCCGACGGCTATACGACACCTCATGACCTCTGACTCCTTTATTAAGTTCCCAGGGAATTGCAGGGTACCGACTAATAAAAGGGTGGAGCTGCCGTCCACAACATACAAATTACCAACGTAATAAAGACTTACTCCGAGAGGGGCCGACTGCACGCCGCCCAACCTGCGGGGAATTCAAAGCGGCGCCCCTCTTTCTAAAAACGCCCACAGTTTAGTGTATTTCTCTCCCCGATTCAAATTAATTGTTGGTTACAACCTACTATCCTTCCCGATGGATCTCAGCCCAGGTGAGCTCGCGAAGACCGCTCGCGGCACCTGGGGCACCGGGCTTCCCTGGGGTGTCAAGTTAACAGACTGCCAAAACATCTGAAATGGAAAGAAAGCGTTTCTGCAGCTGGGTTTCGCAGGCGTTGTTACCAGGCGTTTACACTCAAAACTCCCGACCGGAATTGCAAGTAGTACAGATCTGCGTCTCATTGAGTCCTCGTTTTTCCGCATAAATCCATGGCCCGCCTTGCGTGATCCCGTCACATCTTCTTGTGATTTCCCGCACTGAGCCTCCGGTTATTCCCCACCTAGACTCGGGTCAGGTAACGCCAGCAGCCCCTTGATTAGGCTGGCGCGGAGGGGACAATCATGGCCATTCAAGACTCGACGAACGGCAGAATCCGGCGTGAGTATTCGCTTGCGAGCACTGAAAGAAGCGGCAAACTTGATGCGCGGCTATGATCTCGTGGCCCTCTGCGCTGCCGGCTCCGGCCACGCGGGCGGAACGCTTTCGATCATGGACATCACGGCCGCGCTGTATCTGCGCGTGGCGGACCATGATCCCGAAAATCCCTCGTGGGCCGATCGCGACCGTATCATTTGGTCCACTGGACATAAAGCGCCGAGTCTCTATCTCGGGTCTGGCATTCGCCGGATTTTGTCCGACTTGAACGATGTTGTCCTTCTGCGCAAGCTGTGGATCGCCGTTCAGGGGCATCCGCATTGGCTGAAACTTCCGGGCGTGGAAGTTTCCACTGGATCGCTGGGGCAAGGCTTGAGCATCGCTGTGGGAATTGCGCTCGCAGGCAAACTCGACGGCAAGAATTACCGCACCTTTTGCATCATGGGCGACGGCGAGCAGCAAGAAGGCCAGGTCTGGGAGGCCGCGATGGAAGCTGCCCACTACAAGCTCGACAATCTGATCGGCAATCGTCGATTGCAACCGGCTGCAAATTGATGGCTGGGTCTCCGATGTAATGAATATTGACCCGCTGGCGGAAAAATATCGTAGCTTCGGCTGGGAAGTTATTCCTATCGACGGCCACGATATGAAGAAGTCGTCGAGGCGCTGGAGAAGGCGAAGACCGCGACAGGTAAGCCGACCGTGATTCTTGCGAATACCGTCAAAGGCAAAGGCGTGAGCTTTATCGAAAATGTTGCCGGATGGCACGGCAAAGTGCCGAATTACGAAGAGATGGACAAAGGGCTGGCAGAGTTGGGGCTGACCGAGCGCATCCCGGTGCAGCATCTGCTGGATAAAGCCAAGTATTACCAGGCGGAAGTCGACTGCAAGCTCGAAGCTAAGATGCCGAAATTCAGCCGCAACTTACTGGTGGAACGCCGGGGACACGATGAAAGTTCAAATGAAGCCTACGCGCGTGGGCTTCGGCCAGAGCCTTGCCGCGAATGGCGACGACGAGCGCGTGGTGTGTCTGGGGCTCGATATTTCCGGCTCGATTACGATTAATGAGTTTTACGCCAAGCATCCGGAGCGCAAGAAACGCTGGCTGAGTATGGGCATCGCCGAACAGTCGGCGACATCTGTAGCCGCGGGATTGGCAAAAGAAGGGAAGCTGCCGGTGTTCGGCACGTACGCAACTTTCGCCGCCGCGCGAAACCTGGATCAGATTCGCACTTCCGTCTGTTATGGAAATTTCAATGTGCTGATTGCCGGGGCGCATGGCGGAGTTTCCGTCGGCCCGGACGGCGCCACCCATCAGGCGCTGGAAGATTTGTTCGCCATGTGCGGCCCGCCCAATATGTCAGTCGTGGTTCCCTGCGACCTGGTCGAGACGCGCAAGGCGACCGACTATTTGCTGCTGCAGCATCAGGGGCCGAAATACATCCGCTTTGCCCGCGAGGCCACGCCGATTGTGACTAACGAGCACACTCCGTTTGAATTCGGCAAGGCGAATGTCATTCGCTTCCGCGGGGAAGATGCGAACTTTGCCGACGCTTTCGAGACCATCCTCGCTGCCGATCACGAAAATGAGCACGAAGATCTGACCATCATTGCCTGTGGGCCGATGGTGCCGGAAGCGATGCGCGCCGCCTGGATCCTGAAAAATGACTTCGGCTATGAAACTCGGGTCATCAATCTTCACACCCTGAAGCCGATTGACGAGGCCGCGATTCTCCGCGCCGCACGCGAGACTGGCGTTATTGTCACGGCCGAAGAGCATCAGATTGGCGGGCTGGCCTGGCATGTGAGCAACGTGATCACGCAAGATACGAGTCTTTACGGGTTCCCGGTCATCACTGGCGCCATCGGTGTCAAAGACCGCTTCGGCGATTCCGGCGCGCCGTGGGAGTTGATTAAAGAATTCGAAGTCAGCGCCGAACACATTGCCAAAAAAGCGATGGAGCTGATAGATGTGAAGCGAAGGGCAGAAGTGCGGGAAGAAGATCTTGTCGCGCACCAGAAGTAGGTGTCTGTACGCAAACAACACCGCGGCCTCCATCGAAGAATAAGGACGCGAAAATCGAAATGCGCCAGTACTACGCTGCGAGCTCTCTTGCCAGGGCACAACCCTCTCCGGTTGATCTAAGATGATGTCTCAGCAAAATTGCCTGAGTTAAATCGGCAGCCTTTCATTCCGAGAACATGAACAAGAAATTTCGCGTCTTTGCCACCTGCGACATTGGCGAGTCTATCGAACTGCTGCGCAATCGCGGCTATGAAGTCGAGGTTTATCCCCATCCGGAAGCGCCCCCGAAAAGCCTGATTATTGAGAAAGTGAAATCAGGAATCGATGGCCTGATCACGACTTTGCGCGATCCCATCGATGCCGAAGTTTTCGAAGCCGGGAAGGGAACGCTCAAAGTGGTGGCCCAGATTGCTGTCGGGTTCGACAACATCAATCGCGCAGATGCGAATCGTTACAAAGTTCCTTTCACGCACACCGCCGACGTTCTCACCGAAGCGACCGCCGAGTTTGCATTCTTTGCCTTGGGAGCATTGGCGCGCAAGTTGTGGCCGGCGGAGCATCTGTCGCGCGAAAACAAGTGGGGCTACTGGCATCCGTATCTGCCCTACCTTGGCGACGAAGTCACGGGCAAGACCATTGCCGTGATCGGCACCGGGCGCATTGGGCTCGCGCTGATCAAGAAGTGCACCGGCTTCGAAATGAATGTACTTTGTTACGACCCGGTTTTTCAGAACCACGAGTTCGTGAAAGCGATCCAGCAGTTAAATGAGACGCGTCACGAACTTGGCATTTCGCGCGACCGCACCCGGATCAAATACGTTTCCTTTGAAGAGGCCTTGGCCGAAGCCGATTTTGTCAGTGTGCACGTGCCTCTGCTGCGCGAAGGCGAGGGTGCCACTCGCACCTACCATTTGTTCAACGAACGCACTCTGCGAATGATGAAGCCGACCGCTTTTTTGGTGAATACGTCGCGCGGGCCAGTGGTTGACGAGGCGGCAATCGCCCGCGCGCTGAAAGAAAACTGGATTGCCGGCGCCGCACTCGATGTTTACGAGAAGGAACCGTTGCCCGCCGACTCGCCCTTGCGCGATCCCGCCATTGAAGACCGCTGCCGGCTGTATCCGCATTTTGCCAGTGCCGCGCGCATCACGCGCTTGTCTCCCGATCCGAACCTGGGCATGGCAGGACGCTGTGCGCAGGGTTTGATTGATGTGCTGGAAGCGAACTATGGCGGCGACATTACCAAGATGCCGTACGTAGTGAACAAAGAAGCGTTCGCAGAATCGTAGGCGGTGGAAGCGGGTGTCCTCGCCCGTCAACAGCTCAGTTGGCGGATAATTCGCGGGCGGGGCGCCCGCGCCACACGATCTTATTACGACACGCTGTGCTCTTCGCTGCTCGGCGACCGCAGCACGCGATCCACATAATACGGTGCTCGCCGCTGCGGTTCGTAGAAGTGCCGTACCTGCATTTCGCCCAACAATCCAACCGCCAGCATGTTCAACCCAGCGAGCAGAAGCACCGCGGCAAAAATCATCAGCGGACCGTGCTGGGTCATGATCTGCGCATGATTCAGAAGTTTATCGACCAGCAGCCAGCCGCCAACGCCGCTTCCTCCCAGAATGCTCACCATCCCTACGGTGCCGAAGAAATGCAGCGGCCGCGACAGGTAGCGCAATAGAAACCGGATCGTCATCAGGTCAAAAAACACGCGGAAAGTCCGCGAGATTCCGTAGTGCGATTCGCCGCGCTCCCGGTTCACATTGCGGATGGGCACTTCGCAAATCGACGCCCCATACCACGATGCCAGGGCCGGGATGAACCGGTGCAACTCGCCGTAAAGTGGCACCTGCTCCAGGATCTCGCGCCGGTAGGCCTTGAACGTGGTTCCGAAGTCATGAATGTTTACCCCGCTCAATTTCGCCATCAGCCAGTTGGCGCAGCGCGAAGGAATCCGGCGCAGCCACAGGTTGTCGATGCGCGTCTTGCGCCATCCGCTGACGATGTCATAGCCTTCAGCGATTTTTTCCAAAAAAATCGGGATGTCGGCGGGATCATGTTGCAGATCGCCATCCATGGCGAGAATATAGTCGCCGCGCGAATGGTCGAAACCGGCCGCCAGGGCGGAAGTCTGTCCAAAGTTGCGCCGCAGGCGCACCACGGTCACGCGGCTGTCGACTGAAGCGATCGAGCGCAGCAGGCTGAACGTACGGTCGCGGGAGCCGTCATCGACGAGGATCATCTCGAAGCTCTCGCCGCTCGCTTCCATGACCGCTTTCACGCGGTCGTACAGCTCGGTGACGTTTTCCTGCTCATTGTGCAGCGGCACCACAATTGAGAATCTGGGCATCAGTGCTCTTATTATATGGGGAAAGCGGTCATTTTATGGGCCTGATTTCACTTTCCCCGTGTAATCTCTGGAAACCAGAACGATAACAGCGGGAAGGAGATTTCTGTTGTATCTTCAGTTAAGTCCCGTGGCCGGAGTTCGTTGCATCTCGCGTTGGCCGGCCCGCTGGAGGTGTCGAAACAATGGACAGTATTGTAATGATTTGTTTCGCGAGCGTGATTACAACAGTGTGCGCCATGAGTTTCATGGAACTCCGCCGCATCCGCCGGGGGCTCGAAGCCCAGAAAGCCAAGCCCCAGGCTTCCGCCGGAAACTAGACCGGCGTTCAATCTGAAGCTGCAGCTGCACTCGGCGCCTTGATCGCGATGACAAGCCGGGTTCCGCAATCGCCTATAATTTCGCCTGCCTTCATTCATTGACATTTCCAAACCGGAGAAATGGACTTGAGCGATAACCTTTACCTTCCTCTGCAGCGTCGGCAGTTCTTGCAAGGCGCCGTTCTCACTGGAGTCGCAGCCGCGGTGCCAGCGTTATCGGCCGCCCGTGAAGTGCTTCCCTATCCCGCGCCAGAGACCCCGGTGAAGCCCTTCGATCTGGAGGAAATCACCATTGCCGATCTTCAGGCGGGTACGACGGCGAGAAAATATAGTTCGCATTCGATCACGGAAAAATATCTTTCGCGAATCGAGCAGATCGATAGGCACGGGCCGGCGATTGCGAGCGTCATCGAAGTCAATCCCGACGCGCTGCATCTGGCCGACGCAGCCGACAAAGAGCGCAAGGCCGGTCATACTCGCGGCCCGCTGCACGGAATCCCCGTTCTGATCAAAGACAACATCGACACCGCCGATCGCATGCAAACCACGGCGGGATCGTTGGCGTTGCTCGGATCGAAACCCAAGCAGGACGCATTTGTCGTCCAGAGATTACGCGAAGCGGGCGCGGTAATTCTGGGGAAGACGAACCTTAGCGAGTGGGCGAACATCCGCTCCAGTCATTCCAGCAGCGGATGGAGCGGTCGCGGCGGACAGACGAAAAATCCTTACGCTCTTGATCGCAATCCTTGCGGTTCAAGTTCCGGTTCTGGCGCGGCCATCGCGGCGAATCTTGCCGTGGTTGCGGTGGGCACCGAAACCGACGGATCGGTGGTGTGTCCATCGTCGGCAAATGGCCTGGTCGGAATTAAACCCACGGTTGGGCTGGTCAGCCGGGCCGGGGTCATTCCCATCTCGCACACTCAGGACACTCCCGGCCCCATGGCGCGGAGCGTACGGGATGTGGCAATTCTGCTCGGGGCCATGGCGGGTATCGACGCGCGCGATAGCGCAACCACAGCCGCCACGGGGAAAATTGCTCTTGATTACACCAGCTTTCTCGATCCCAATGGGCTACGCGGCGCGCGCATCGGCGTGGCACGAAAGTATTTCGGCTCCAACGATGCCGTCGACAAGCTAATGGAAGAACTGCTCGCCGAAATGAAAAAGCAAGGCGCGGAGTTGATCGATCCCGCCGATCTGCCATCGCACGGAAAATTCAACGAAACGGAATTCACCGTGCTGCAGTACGAACTGAAAGCTGATCTCAACGCCTACCTCGCGGGTCGCCCGGGAGCACCGGCATCGTTGAAAGACGTCATCGACTTCAACGAGCGCAACCGCGAAAAAGAGATGCCATTCTTTGGCCAGGACATTTTCGTCAAGGCGCAGGCCAAAGGGCCGCTCACCAGCAAGGAGTACACCGACGCGCTCGAAACCGATCAGCGGCTCTCGCGCAAAGAGGGTATTGACGCGGTGATGGACAAGTTTCAGCTCGATGCTATTATGGCGCCTACGGCTGGCCCAGCCTGGATCACAGATTGGATCGTTGGCGATAATGCGGTCGGTGGAAGCTCGAACGCAGCCGCGGTCGCCGGATATCCCGACATTACGGTCCCCGCAGGATTTGTTTTCGGCCTGCCCGTGGGCGTTTCCTTCTTTGGCCGCGCCTGGAGCGAACCGGCGTTGTTGAAGATCGCGTACGGGTTTGAGCAGATGACAAAAGCAAGGAAGCCTCCGTCGTTCTTGACGACGGCAAAGATGTAGCTATAGAGTGTCTGACAATTTCTGGTCATTTCCTAGGTAGGGGAGGCATCCAAAGATGGCACGTCGAGCGTTTCTCTCCCGCATGGCTCAACTGGCGGGGTTGTCATTTTTGTTGACTGCGAGCCCGCTTCAGGCGGAAGCTGGACACAAGCGACTCAAGATTCTGATGAAGAGCGCGTGGGGCTCCGACGATCCAACCAAGGCCGCATTCCCGTTCTCCCATGGCCTAGCCCTGACCGAAGCCGGTCACGAGGTCCAGATATTTTTGCTCGGGGAAGCGGTGGTATTGATGCGCAAAGTTGTCGCAGATGCGGTGACGCCCGTGGGCTGGCCGCCTGTTGGAGAGGTTCTGAATAAGCTCACAGCCAAACACGTTCAGATTTACGCCTGCGGCGCCTGCTCGCGCGCCCGAGGTGTCACCGAGAACGACCTCGCTAGCTACGGAGCCAAGTTCGGCAGCCCGCCAATTTTTGTGTCGCTGATCGAATGGGCGGACCACATAATCACCGAGTAGGTGAGTAGCTGAATCGCTCGTACCGCAGGCGGAGCGGCCCATATCACCTAAATGCTAATCACGAAAGCTCCATTGGGGGTGCCCCATTTTTCGCGTTCTCTGCGAAAAGTGGGAATGTGAGTGCGTGCAGCCAGATTATTTTTCTTGGAACACGAAAGCCTCGCCGGGTCCAGCCTGGCAGAATGATTTGCATGGAGGCGACGTCGGAGCACGGTCAGCTCCAACAATTCCCTCGGATCCGTTGAGACTTACGGAGCTGCCCCCCGCCCGTCGCACTTAGCTTCGCCGTTTGAGTCATGTTCGACCATCCATCGGGCGGTTCAACAAATACATATGCTGCCCCTCGGTAGTCATCGTTGTATACCGCACCAGCAACAGCGGTGTTCTCGGCGATGGATACTGAGAAGCCGAAGGCATCGCCTACCTTACCGTCGGAGGCAGTTAACTTGGCAGTCTCGGTCATATTTGCCCATCCTGCCTGGGGCTCTACAAAAACGTATGCTGCTCCTGGCCCCTGATTGGGAAAGCTGTCTTCGTACGCTCCGACGATGACGGTATTGCCGCTTATACCGACAGAATATCCGAAATCGTTGTAGTCGACCCCGTCAGATGCGGTTAGTTCAGCCGTTTGAGTCATGTCAGTCCAACCGCCCGCAGGCTCTACGAAAATGTAGGCAGTGCCGGGGCTGGGATCGCCTGTACCGCCAGCCGCTGCTCCTACTACGATTGTGTTTCCGCTGGCTCCGACTCCAGCACCAAATAACGCGCCATCTGCACCATCTGTGGCCAACAGCTTCGCAGTTTCGGTCATATCCTTCCATCCGGTATCCGGTTTCACGAACACGTACGCGGCACCTTGAACAACGCCGCCGACCGATGCGGAAGGCGCTCCGATCACAACTGTGTTTCCGCTGATGTTAACGGTGGCACCAAACTCTTCGCCAATATTCCCCTCTGAGGGTGTTAGTTTTGCCGTTTCAGTCATATGTCTCCAGCCGCCGCCTGGCTTGACGAAAACGTAAGCTGCCCCAACATCCCCAAAGGCGTCCAGGGCGCCGACCACCGCTGTATTCCCATCCATTGCCACCGAGACGCCGAAAAAGTCGCCGTTCGCCCCGTCCGACGCCGTGAGCACGAAGTCCTCGATCGCTGTCGCACTCTGCCGCGCAACATCGTGCTCGATCGCAGCCGAGATCGCCTTCTGCGCATCGGGGGGCAGACTGGATAAGTCTGCGGCCAGGGAAAAACATGTGCAAGCCAGCATCAGGCAGAGGATCCTTATAACTTTCATCGTTGGCGCTCCAAGCGGACGCACGGATTGTACCGCGCCAACCCGTCGCTGTACATGAGGAAGAACGGCCCTAGTCGCGACTCATCGGCGCGTCGGTGGCAAGTTTTGAAAATGAAGGTGCGAACCGTGTGACGAGGTTCCCACTTCTCGCAAAGTACGCGAGAAATGGGGCACCCCTATCGAACATAGGGTTAGCACTTAGGAAAACCTTCTACTCGTACCTCAGCGCTTCAATCGGATCCAGATTCGCCGCGCGAACTGCCGGAAACATTCCACTGGCGATTCCGACGAAGCCCAAAATTAGGGTCGCGGTAAGAAGAATCTTCGGCGCGACCACCAGCGTGATGTCGCCCGCCGAAGCATGAGACGCGAGCGCGCTATACAACGTCAACGTTCCTACTGATAGCGAAATGACATAGGACAGCAGAATCCCGCAAACTCCGCCGACTGCGGTAATCACCAGCGCTTCCGCCAGAAACTGAAACAGAATGTCTTTCCGCCGCGCGCCCAGCGCTTTTTCCACGCCGATTTCGCGGGTGCGCTGGGTAACCGAGACCAGCATGATGTTCATCAGTCCCACCCCGCCGATGCCCAGCGTGACCGTTCCGATGAACCCCAGCAGAATTTTCAATCCCATGCTGATGATATTGAATTGTCGAAAGCTGCTTTTGCGCGTCGAAGAGGAAAATCGCCCGTTCGTCGGAAGGTTTGTAGCCGTGGGCGAGAGCCAGCGATTCGCGGATGGTCTGGGTCAACTTGGCATGGTCCAGGCCCTGCGAGTCCAGCCAGATTCCGTCGAGATAGTGGTTGTCCTTCAACGCGTCCATTGCATTGTAAGGAATGTAGACCGTGCGATTGTCGTCGTCATCGCCTTCCTGCATGCGTGGCGCGGCCACGCCGACCACCTGGAAGGTAACGCCGTCCACGCGAAGCGACTCCCCGACCGCCGGCATTCCGGAGAACAGTTTTTCCCTCGCCTCCGACCCGATTACGGCATACAAGCCATGGCTCAGGTTGTCCTGATCGTTCAAGAATCGGCCCTCGGCCATTTGCAAGTTCCAGATGTCGTAGATCGGAGGATCGATGGCGACGACCGGCAGGCTGAAGGAGCGGTTGCCGTTCTGCACATTACTCTGCTTATCGGATTCGCGGGAAATGTTGCGCACCAGCGGCACGACGTTGCGCATCAGTTCAACGTCGTCATTGGTGAAGCGCACCAGCGTGCCTGCTTTTGCGCCTCCAGCCTGGGATGAAGTGCGGTTGGGAAAAATTCCGACTGCAGTTGCGCCAAAACTCTCGAATATATTGTCAATGGCCCGCGCGAAGCCGTCGCCGTAGGCAAGCAGCAGGACCACGGTGGCGATTCCCCACGCCATGCCGAGCATGGTCAGCAGGGTCTTGCGCACGTCGTGGCGCATGGCGCTGTAAGCTTGGGCCAGCAGATCGCGGTGCACGTGTCTTTTTCCTTTTTACACCCTTCTCATTACTCTCTTCTTAAGGCTTCGACCGGTTGCAGCAAAGCCGCTTTACGTGCCGGATAAAGCCCGGCAATCATGCCCGCAAGCGCCAACGATCCAATCGCCAAGGCAGCCGTGGCCGGTACGAGTTTCGGCGTGTCCCATCCCGGAGGCGACGGCAGCAGCGATAAAAGCGACATCAGTCCCGCCGCTCCGCCCATGCCAATCACTCCACTCAATACAGTCAGGAACGCGCCTTCCACAAAAAATTGAAACATGATGCTGCGATTGGTTGCGCCCAGCGCTTTGCGCAGGCCAATCTCCCGCGTGCGGTCGGCAACCGCTACCAGCATGATATTAATGATGCCGATTGCGCCGAGCGCGAGTGTGACCAATCCCACGCTGCCCAGAAACATATTCATGGCGTCGAAGATTTTGCCCACCTGGTCGGAAGTCTTGACCGTGTCCCATTCATCGAAGGCGTCGGGATTGTGATAATCGAAGCCGTGGTTGCGCGCGACTACTTTATGTACTTCTAGCTTCGCGGTTTCGTTTAGCTCGCGCGAGGTCGGCTTGTAATTGATGAACGAGATTGCGTCGTTGATTTCGCCGACGTTTAGCGGTGGAAAATTGTCGTGCATAGTTCCGAAGGGAACAAACAGACGCAGGTTCATGGTGTTGTTATCGCCGTGTCCAATGCGCTTGGCCACGCCGATGACTTGAAATCGCAACCCTCCAGCAAAATCGTGCTGCCGATCAGCGGGACGTCCGGGAAACAGGTTGCGCCGGGCCTCGTCGCCGAGCACCACCACCAGCCGCTTCTGGCTGTCATCGAGTTCATTGATCCAGCGTCCGTCGGCCATCGGCATAAAGCGGGCCTGCGTTGAAATTTGCCGGGACGCCCATGACTCGGCCGCTGCTCTGATAAAAGTCGCTGACCGCGCGAATGTCGTCGCGCGCAATAATCGGCACCGCCAACCCAACGTCGGGACAGTCGGTGACGATGTCCTGGTAATCCTTGTAAGTAAGGTAATACTGGTGCAAGCCGGTGAAACTTCCGTTCATGCTCGGGGCCCGGCCGCCGAAAATAAACAAAACATTTTCGCCGATCTCATCGAATTGCTTGCGATTACCGGAGCGAAAGCCTTCGCCCAGGCCAACCAGCAACAATAACGATCCCACACCCCAGGCAATTCCAAACATGGTGAGAAACGAACGCAGCTTGTGCGCCCAGAGAGTGCGCAAAGTCTGAGCGAAGATATCAAACAAGAGACGCATGATGCTTTCCGTGGTACGCGCCAAACCGCCCGTCAGTTCGGCAAACTACGGCCTTCTTCTTTAGACTCTATTAAATACGAAAAGATAGCTCCCGGAGTTCCCTGATTTGCATGTTATGAGAAAACATTTGCACTGTTCCCATCGTGATTGTTATTGCCTATAATCGTGAGGCTCGCGTGGGGCAGCGAATCTTTCCCGGGGGGGCACATGCATTGGTTCAAAGTTGCGGTAGAAGTCTGGCTTGCGTGCGGAGTGCTAAATCTTATCGCTGGAATCATCTGGACAAATAGAGCTAGCAAGCAGGCATTGCAGGAAAACGATCAAGCCTATTCCAGCCGCCGAGCCGAACTGGGCGCGGCGAATTTTATCAACGCTGCTTAAGTAGCAAGTTTTCAAACTAAGCGATTCATCAAGTTTTCGAGAAATGACTTCCGTAACCTTGGGTGTACACGCGCACACCGTAAAATCACGGTGTGCCTGCGGCCGGCTTTATTCTTCGGGACAAGTGGTGGACGCTCGCCTGTTGCCTGGTATCGATTGCAGCAATTTTATGCTTTGCCCTTCCTCGTAGTTTCGCCTCGACCGCGGCCGGCGACATAACGCAGTGCTGCCTCCTCTTGCTGGCGCTGCGGGCTTGCTTAGTCAATCTGAAAGCCCCCGAACCTCGATCCAAGCTTTTTTGGGGATTGCTGTCGCTCGGAATCGCGCTGTGGCTGGGTGCCCAACTGCTCTGGACATATTTTGAAGTGGCCCTGCGGCAGGAAGTCCCCACTCCATTCGTCGGGGACGTAATTCTGTTCCTCCATCTGGTACCGATGATGGCGGCCCTAGCCATACGACCCCACGCGGAACGAGAAGCGCCGCTGGATCATCTGGGAGCGCTCGACTTCGGTCTCCTGCTGACCTGGTGGCTTTATCTGTACGTTTTCATCGTGATTCCGTGGCAGTTCGTGTGGCCGAACCAAGCTGCATACGGGCGCGCTTTCGACAATGTTTACAACCTTGGACATTTCGCATTCCTGATGGCCGCGGCAGCCGTGTGGCTGCGCAGCAGCGGTCCCTGGCGGACGGTGTACGCCACGCTATTTGGCGCAGGCTTGATCTATGCGCTTGGGTCAATGTCGGCCGGCATTGCCATCGATATGGGGACGTACTACACGGGCAGTCTGTACGATCTCCCGTTGCTGGGCTCAATGGCGTGTTTTGTGGGCGTCGGATCGATTGCCAGCGGCCTGAATCTCAATTTGGAATCGACCAAGCCCGCGCGCGAGAAGCGCGAGCTTTGGGTCTCGGGCGCGGCCACGATCACCATTCTTTCTCTGCCTGTCATGGCGGGATGGGCGCTTTATCTGAGCGGCGCTCCCATGGCAGTGAGAAGTTTTCGCGTCCTGCTTACGCTGGGAACGATGATCCTTATGGGAACCCTGGCGTGGGTCAAACAGCATCGCCTGGACAAAGAACTGGCGCGGGCGAACCGTGAGCTGCGCGAAGATTCCTTCACCGACCTGCTCACCGGCGCCCGAAACCGGCGTTTTTTGACCAGCACAATTGATGGCGATATCGGCCACGTTCTGCGAGCTTATGCCCGCGGGCCCGTGGGCAGCAGTAAACGGGCCGTGATCTGGTTTTCTACCTGATCGATGCCGATGTCTTCAAGGAAATCAACGACAAGTATGGCCATCCCATGGGCGACAAGGTGCTCATCGAGATTTCCCGCCGGCTCAGTTCGGCCATCCGGCATTCGGACGTTTTGATTCGCTGGGGCGGCGACGAATTCCTGGTCGTTTCCCGTTACACCGATCGCGAGGAAGCTGCGCATCTGGCCAAACGGGTTCTCAATGCTCTGGCGACAGAACCGTTTGAGATTGAAGGCTGCGTGAGCCTGCGCTGCACCTGCTCCATCGGATGGGCGGTGTTTCCATGGTTCATTCGAGAGCCGGCACGGGTTGCCTACGACGAAGTTTTGCGTCTGGCCGATACCGCGCTTTATGAAGCCAAAAAGGCGGGGAGAAATCAGGCGATCGGGCTTCTGCCCACGCGCGAAGAACTCACCTCTGCCGAAGACGCCGTTCCCTCCGGCAAAGGTGCGCGCCTTGAAGAGCAACTTGCGGCCCGCACAGTTCGCATTGCCGGACCCGCCGCAAAGGCTGAACCCGTGCCACCACTTGTGAATCATAAGGCTGCGGCCGCCGGCCAACCCGCATAGTCGCAGATGTCGTCTTTCCCGGGTGCCTCGGTCATCACTGCCTTGTTCCCCAACTGGGGTCGCAATCGCGCCGCCCTCAGATAGAATGATCGGGATCAACATGCGCGCCACAGGACTCAGAGCGTTTCTGTTCTTCGTAGTCTGTTTCTCTCTCAGCTTGGTTCACGCGCAGGGACGGCCTGAAGACGGCGGACACGAGCTGCAAGTGTCGGCCAGGCGGAGGCCCATCGGTTCCCGGCGGAACCCAGAACACCAGCGTATGGAACGCTGGCGCTCGCTACGGATGGATCCTTACCCGCCCCCACGGCCCGGGTTTGCTCAAGGGCCGGTTCGAATATTTTCTGGAAGCTGTCCCGGTGTTCGTGGTTTTTCAAAAGACCGACACCGCTTATGGCGGAGGCGTAAACCCGCTTGGATTGAAGTGGGACTTCGCTACTCGCGGCAAGATCGTGCCATATCTCGAGCTGGATGGAGGAACCCTTTTCACGAATCGTGACGTCCCCGCTAGGCACTACGAACGTCAATTTCACTTCCGCCGCGGCCTTCGGCTTCCATTTTCTTGGGAAATACGCCTGGAGTCTCGAGGCGCGCTACATGCACATTTCGGACGCGGGTTTATCCACACCGAATCCCGGCATCAATACCGTGCAAGTTCGCCTAGGAATCGGGAAGTTTTGGCACAAGTAGTTCGGCGTATTTACTACTCCGACGCAGGGCAAGCGCACGCTTTTTCCACGGGCTGGCACTCGGCGATACTCTTATCTAGGGTCAACGGTTTGAGCACCATCCCCTCCTTGGCCACAAATCTGATCGGACCAGCGCACGCCGGCTCACGATAACCAGGCGTTTCTGAAATCAGGGAATACTCCTGGCCTGCATACAGCGCAATCTCTGCCCAACCGTCAACGTCTGCAGTCGCGTCGAAAAACGTCGGGCCAAGGTTGGCATTCACGTCTTTCGCGATGAGGCGTGCCCGGTTCACAGGCGTACCATCCTCGCGCATGATGCGAGCGCGAACCAATGCCTTCTGCAAAGGTTGGGACAGTGTTATATTCAGGCCGGTCAATCTGCCAGACGGGGGGAGATGGACAAGTTTGGCCGTCGCAGGAGTCGATCCCGAAGGATAGAAAACAGGAAGGTAAGGTTCCCGATTGTTGGGTGCGTACGGGTACAAGGCAATCCAGTAGTCGCCCGGTGGAACCTGCGCAACGTCGTATACCCCATGTTCGTCGCTTTGCTTAAAGGCAATGCCCGTGAAGCCCACCCGATTTTCTTCAGGCTTTAGCACCGAGACAAATACCCCGCTTACAGGCTGTCCGGACGGATCGCTCACAACGCCTGTGATGTGACTGTCATACTTCAAGTACCAGTCCACTTCCGCACATCCTTTCGCTGCAACCGTGAGCGTCTGCGGGGAATCGGTCACCAGTCCATCGGGAATGCTGGCGCTAACCGTATACGTTCCTAGGGCAAGGTCTTTGAAGGAGTATGAATTGTTCTCGTTGACCGCGACTGTACGGCTGTCGCTGCCGGAAATCGCCACCGATCCCGCGACTTTTTCGTCTGCACTGCCGCCGATGGTCAACTTTCCGAAAATGGTTGCAGTTTGCGGAGCGGTGGGATAGGCCCGCAGCCAGGCCAAATCCGGGTCGTGCACGTCGCTGACTGCATGAGTACGCGAGCATACGCTGGCCACGAGATCGTTGCCGGGAGAATTCAGGTTGAGGAAGACCACATACTCTAAGCCTTCCTTGAACATCCCCTGAGACGCGGACACCGAAATCTTTTTTGCTGGATTTCCTTTGAAGATCTCCAGAACATCCAGCTGAACCCGATCCTCTCCCGGCACCTGAGTAGACAGTAGTCTGGCTGCCATCCGGATAAGTAATCGCACGCGGCGGCGAAGAGATGGGGTCGATCGCGACCACGCGCCCACGAAACACTACGACACTTTGGTCAAACGATGAGCATACTGTGATGGGCCCGATGCAAGACGTGGCCTGCGCCGGCACCGCGACCGCGAGGAGCGCAAGTACGCTGAGGAAGTTGCGCATAGTGTCCTCCGTTTCGCGGAATTTTACCAAAGGAATTTAGACACCGTTTCTGAAAAGAACGGTTGAGATTAGGGTCTAGCCGAACTCTGTGTTCCGTCCAGAAGCTACTCTGCCACTTTGCTTGCCAAGGTTTCCACGACCGCAATGTTTTGCAGCAGGTTTTCAGGCAGACCATGCCGCTGTTGCAGATACGCCGCGCTGTTGTAGGAGACCCAGACTTTCCCCTGTGCGTCTTCCCAAACCAATATTTTGAGCGGGAGGTCGATGGCAACGCTCGGAGCAGCGAGCATCAGCGGCGTTCCAGCCTTCGGGCTGCCAAAGATCAACAGCTTGGTCGGCGGCATTTTCATGCCAACTTTTTCCGCTTCTCCGCTGTGATCGACCAGCGCGAACAGCGTGACTCCCTTGAACTGCAGAATGGCTTCCAGCTTTTCGACGGTTTGGTTGACGGAATGATTGCTGGGCTTGCTGACGATGCCGTTGTCTGACGCCATAGTGCCTCCAAGTTGCGTAAGATGCTTACGGAAGGGAAGTGTGGACAGAAATTAGATAGACAGCCATCGCCAAACCGACCACGGCCAGAAACATTGCGACGGCAATCGGTTTCGTCCACGAGAGAACGCGGAATTCATCGCCACGATCCATCGCTCGTACCAGCTTGGCATGACGCCATGCGGCGAAGATGTTGACCAAAATTCCGCCCGCAATCAGCGCGGTTCCGAACCACAGCGAAAGCCCCGGCGGCTGCCGCAACTCGGTATGTTGGAAGGCTGCGAATTCCTGCAGGAACAGCCCGAAGCGCGCCACCACGAAACCGAATCCCATCAGCGCCAATCCAGTGCGAATCCAGGCCAGCAGCGTGCGCTCGGCGGCCAGATAGTCGCTGAGTGCGGCGTGCGGCTTTGATGCGGCAGGGTTGCTCATCGACTAATCGCCGATCAAGAATCATAAGGCAAAGCTGCCGCGGCACGAAACTGGCGGCTTGTCTCTGATTGACCACAAAGGGCACGAAGGTACACTAAGCACGGCTCATATTTTCACCTTTGTGGAACTTCGTGCCCTTCGCGGTTGGTGAAATTTCTGCCCGAGGTTGCACACGGCCGTCAGTGACGGCTATCCTTCTCTGTCTATGTCAAGCCTTGTCGAATGCGTTCCCAATTTTTCTGAAGGCCGCGAAAAAGCCAGAGTTGACGACATTATCAATGCCATGAGAATGGACGGCGTCTACCTTCTCGACCGCGAAATGGATTTCGATCACAACCGCAGCGTGATTACCCTGGTGGGGGAGCGCGAACCGATTCAGGAAGCGGTGATTCGTGGCGTCGGAAAGGCAGCCGAACTGATCGATCTCAATTTTCATCAAGGCGCGCACCCGCGCATGGGCGCAACCGACGTCGTGCCGTTCATTCCCATCGAAGGCGTTACCATTGATGACTGCGTGACCATGGCGCGGCACGTCGGCGAGGAAATCTGGAATCGTTACAAAATTCCGGTCTATCTTTACGAAGCCGCGGCCACGACTCCAGAGCGCCAGAACTTAGAAAACATCCGCCGCGGACAATTCGAAGGCATTCGCGCGGAGATCGCGACTAATCCTGCAAGGAGGCCCGATTTCGGCGATCCTAAAGTACATCCGACGGCTGGGGCGACAGTGGTAGGCGCCCGGAAATTTCTTATCGCCTACAACATTTTCCTCAGCACGCCGGATGTCCAGATCGCAAAAAACATCGCCAAAGCTGTCCGCTTTTCAAACGGCGGCCTGCGCTTCGTAAAGGGCGCGGGTTTCCCGGTGCGCGGTCTGGCGCAAGTCTCCATGAACCTCACGGACTTTGAACAGACCCCCATCCATCGCGTGTTTGAGATGGTGAAGCGCGAAGCCGCCCGCTATGGCGTCATGCCCGTCAGCAGCGAGATCGTGGGCCTCATTCCGAAGAAGGCGCTGGAGAATGCCGCCGAGTGGTTTCTGCAGGTCGAAAACTTTGACACGTCGTTAATTTTGGAAAATCGTCTCGCGGCGGTGATGGGTGGAAAGATGGCGGTCGGCGGTCGGCGCGCGGGAGTCGAACCGTTTGTTGAGCAGTTGGCCGCGCCTACTGCGACCCCCGGCGGGGGCAGCGCCGCGGCGGCCAGCGCGGCGATGGCTGCGGGGCTGGCGACGATGGTCGCATCCATGTCACGCGGCAAGAAAGCCTATGTCCAGCATGAACGCGAACTGAGCGACGCCATCGCCCGGCTTGCGCAACTGCGCGAGGAATTGAAAACTGCCATCGACGCCGACGCCGAATCATTCAACTTAGTAATGAAAGCTTACAAACAGGCAAAAGACTCGGCCGACGGGGGCAAGATCATCGATGCCGCATTAAAGCAGGCAACTAGCGTGCCGGTGAGTGTCGCCGAGAAGGCAAGGGAGGTGGCCGACATCGCCCAAAAGCTTGGCCCAATCACCAATCCCAACATGAAATCAGACCTGACGACGGCGAAGGCCTTGGCGCATGCCGCGATCGAAGGGGCTCTGGCCAATGTGGAGATCAATATAGAGTCGATCAAAGACCAGGCGTTTGTCGCTGAAGTGAGAAAGAGGATCAAAGGCTGATCCGCGGGCGAACGGCCGCTCCGTCACTGCCCTATTGACTACTTCTTTATCGGCACTTTCGTTAGTCTCAGGCCAGCTTCGCCTGTCATACAATAAAGCCATCGATGCAAGTGTGCCCTTGCGGGCCGTTCTGCATCTAAAGACCGGTATCCCGAAAAAGGCATTTGCCATGAAGCCACTAAAGACGATTGCTTGTATCTTGTTCGCCACCTCCAGCGCCTGGAGCGCGGCCATCCCCAGCTCGGCGCGGACCGCTATTCCATCCGACATTCAGCAGATCATCACCGTCGATTATCGCGCCCTGAAGAACTCCGATACCGCCATGCAACTCAAGCAGCAGGTGCTGCCGCCCAGCGTGAAGGACTTCGAAGGCCAGCTCAAGGGAATCGGCATTGACCCCGACAAGGACGTTCGATCAGCTAACCTTTGTCTCCTATCGCCTGCCTAAGCAAGGAGTCAAAGTTTTCGGCGTCGCGGCGGGGTCGTTCTCCAGCAAGGTGGTTTTGAAGAAGCTCCGTCTTCACAAGGTGAAGCCGTTGCACTACCACGAAAACGACGAAATCTGGCCCATGTCGAATAGCATGGACATGGTCTTCCTCGACGACAATACCTTGCTCTTCGGCGATGCCTCCGCAGTCAAAGGCGCGCTCGATGCGCACGATGGCTACGCTTCCACGCTGGATTCGAACACCGAAATGGCCGACATGATCGGCCCGGTTGAGTCCGGGACCGTGTGGAGCATCCTCGATCAGCAGGGAACTCAGAACATGCTGATTTCCGCGCTCGGCGACGCGGGCAAACTCGCCGACTTCGACATGGTGAAGAAGCATGTACTCGGCTCGCGCTACACCATGAATTTCACCAACGGCGTGAACTTCGATCTGGACGTTGTGACTTCGGATTCAGTCACTGCCGCGACGCTGTCGTCGTTGGTGAAGGCCGGCGTCATCTATCGCAAGATGACCGCAAGTCCGGTGGAAAAGACGGCGCTCGAGAGCGTTTCGGTTAACTCGGACAGCTCCAACCTGCAGATGCATTTCAAGGCCGACGACAAACAGTTCCAGTCGCTGATGCACTCGGATTTGTTTGCGGCGGTGTCGAAGTAGGGAGCTTCGCGATCAACAATTCTCAACGCAGAGGCCGCGGAGTTTTCGCAGCGATCGCCGAGAAGTGCGTTATTTCAGGTAAAATCAATCAGCGGGATCCCGCTGCTGGGGAGTAGTCCCCGGCCGACCTAGGAGCCGTCCCGCACTCATCAAGAAGTCATTTCCGGCCATAATTCTGGCTGGATCTCAGGAGATCAGCGATGAAAATTGCCAAGACTGCAGATCGTAAGAAAGTTATGGACACCAGCAAGAGCACGAATTGCCCGAAATGCGGCAAAGAGACGCGCATTGTGAAGCGCATGAAGGACCCGCGAACGCGGCGTCCCCGGCGGAATTTTTATTTCATGCTCGGCCTGCGAGTTCTTCGAGAAGCTGTAGCACCCGCCGCGTTTGTTTCCAGCTCGGGCCTGGCTCCGATTGACTTAAGTTGGCGTTCCGCCTAACATGGCGTCGCGCTGGCTTCGCCCAGCCGGCGCTCGACTAAAGATGATCGGCCAAATCATCTCCCACTACCGCATCGTCGAAAAACTCGGCGGTGGCGGGATGGGTGTCGTCTACAAAGCCGAGGACGTGAAGCTGCATCGCTTTGTGGCCTTGAAGTTCCTCCCGGATGAAGTCGCCAAGGACTCGCAAGCTCTGGCTCGCTTCGAGCGTGAGGCCCAGGCTGCGTCGGCTCTGAATCACCCCAATATCTGTACGATTTACGAAATAGGCGAGGACAACGGCCGGCCATTTATCGCCATGGAGTTTCTCGATGGGCTCACGCTGAAGCACAAAATTGCCGGCCGTCCCACGGACACGGAAGAACTCCTCTCGCTGGCCATCGAGATTGCCGATGCCCTCGATGCTGCACACTCTGCGGGGATCATTCATCGCGACATTAAGCCGGCAAACCTCTTCATCACCAAGCGTGGGCACGCCAAAGTCCTGGATTTTGGGTTGGCGAAGGTGGCGCCGGCCGCAGGCTCGTCGAGCCAGGTGGCATCGGCCAACACGCAGACAGGAACGGTGGACGAGCAGCACTTGACCAGCCCCGGCTCCGCCCTCGGCACGGTTGCCTATATGTCGCCGGAGCAGGCGCGGGCCAAAGAACTGGATGCGCGCAGCGATCTGTTTTCGTTTGGCGCGGTTCTCTACGAGATGGCCACCGGGCAGTTACCCTTCCGCGGCGAGAGCACTGCGGTCATCTTCCGCGAAATTCTGGACCGCGCTCCGGTACCTCCCGTGCGGCTGAATCCGGATGTGCCGCCCGAATTGGAACGAATTATCAGCAAGGCTTTGGAGAAAGACCGCGAGCTGCGTTATCAGGGCGCGGCGGAAATGCGTGCCGACCTGAAGCGCTTGAAGCGCGAGACTGAATCACGGTCGACCTCGGTCGCGACAGATAGCACGGATCGCGTGGGGACGGCCGCCCCCGGGGGCCTGCCCCGAGCGGAGTCGAGGGGCCGACGGAGCGTAGCTCCGCAGCCTCGCGGGCGGGGGCGCCCGCGCCACACGGTTTGTGGCGCTACGTTGGGGCGGCTGCCTTGGTGGCTGCTTTGATAGCTGGCGGCCTCTACTATCGTTCGCATCGCCCCAAACCGCTTACCGAGAAGGACGCCATCGTGCTCGCCGATTTCACCAACAGCACGGGCGACCCGGTCTTCGACGACACGCTCAAGACGGCGCTCAGCGTTTCTTTGCGACAATCGCCTTTCCTAAATATTCTTTCCGACAGCGAAGTCACGAAGATCCTGCGACAGATGACCCGTCCGGCTGACACCAAGCTCGCTCCAGAGATTGCACGCGAGCTTTGTGAGCGTTCGGGCAGCAAGGCTTACATTGCCGGATCGATTGCTGGGCTGGGCACGCAATATGTGCTGGCGCTCAAGGCCGTGAATTGTCAAAGCGGAGACTTGCTCGTGCAGCAACAGGTCACCGCACCAGCAAAAGAAAAAGTGCTGGCCGCATTGTGACCAAGCCGCCACCAAGCTGCGTGGTCAACTGGGGGAATCCCTGGCTACGGTACAAAAATTTGACGTCCCTCTGGCCGAGGCCACCACCTCTTCGCTCGAAGCCTTGAAAGCATACAGCATGGGGGACCAAATTACTCGCGGTCAAGGGCCCGCCTCGACTTTGCCGTACTATCAGCGCGCCATCCAGCTTGATCCAAACTTCGCCATGGGATATTTGCGTATCGCCAACGATTACTATGGCATGGGCGAACTGGGACGCGCTGCGGAGTATTCCACCAAGGCATTCGAGTTGCGTGACCATGCCAGCGAGCGTGAAAAACTCAACATCAGCGCCAATTATTATTTGAGCGTCAGCGGGGAGCTGGATAAAGCCATACAGACGTATCAGGAGGCGATTCAAAATTACCCGCGGCAGCTTTGGGCGCATCTTGATCTGGGAAATGCGTACTCTGAGCTGGGACAATACGAGAAAGCCACGGAAGCTTACAACCAGAGTCTCCGTCTTGCTCCTGACAACGCCGCCACGTATGCGAATCTTGCCAACAGCCTTCTTGCTTTGCAGGACTTCGACCAAGCCCAGCAAACCGTTCAGCAGGCGCACGCGCAAAAGCTGGATAACTTCCTGCTTCACAATGTTCTTTATATTCTGGCGGTTCCTCCGGGGAGATTTGCCGGCCGCGGCGGAACAGCAACAATGGTTTGCCGGAACTCCCGAAGAAAATATTGGACTTTCCCTGGCTTCGGATACGGAGGCCTACGCCGGTCATCTGCGGAAGGCTCGGGAATTCACCAAGCAGTCTGTAGACGCCGCGATCCGCGCCGACAGCAAGGAGAACGCCGCCATCTGGCAGGAAAATGCAGCTCTGCGCGAGGTTGCTTTCGGCAACGCGGCAGACGCGAAGCAGGCGGCCGCGGAGGGACTAAAACTCGCACCGACGAGTCCGGGTACGGCCGCTGAAGCCGCTCTTGCATTTGCCATGGCTGGCGATACTGCGCGAGCGGAATCATTAGCGCAAGACCTGAACCAACGCTTCCCATTGGACACGCAGATGCAATCTCTCTTGCTTCCCGTCGTTCGGGCGCAGTTGGCGTTGGTGAGAAAAAATCCAGGTGAGGCTCTTAACGATCTGCAAATCACTGCCCCTGTCGAAATGGGGGCAAATTTGTTCCTCATTAATCTTTCTTGTCTTTATCCGGCGTATGTTCGTGGCGAAACCTATCTCGTGGCTGGGCAGGGCACACAGGCCGCCGCCGAGTTTCAGAAGATCATCGACCACAGCGGCATCGTCTGGAACTGTTGGACGGGAGCGTTGGCGCATCTGGGCATGGCGCGGGCGAATGCTTTGCAGTCAAAAACTTCTCAGGGAGCGGACGCCGATGCCGCCCGCGTAAGGGCGCTTGCAGCTTACAAAGATTTCCTCGCCCTCTGGAGGGACGCCGACCCTGACATCCTCATCCTGAAAGAAGCCAAGGCGGAATACGCAAAGCTGCAATAGTCGACTGACGGCGTAATTGATCGCTTCCCAATCGGGGCAAATCGTCTGGCAGGGCGATCGGATCTCCGGACTATATTGCGTTTAATGGAATGGGAAGACGGCACGTCTTTCACCGCAGCGCGACATCAAAACTGATCTGCTGCAGAATTGCCCGCGCTTCTGCGGCCGGATCTTCCGCATCCGTAATCGGCCTTCCCACCACGATGTGCGTCGCTCCTGCGGCGATCGCTTCCGCCGGAGTGACCACCCGCGCCTGGTCTCCGCGGGCGCTGCCGGCAGGCCGCACACCGGGGGTCACGATTGCGAAATCGCCGTTGAGCTTGGCTCTTAGCTCCGCCGCCTCGCGCGCCGATGCAACCAGACCTCGGCACCCATTAGCCAGCGCCAGCGCGCCCAGCCGCAGAACCTGATCCTGAACGCGGCCGTGCACTCCCAATTTCTCCAGATCGTTATCGTCAAGGCTGGTGAGCACCGTCACCGCCAGCACCATCAAGCCAGGATCGGCTGCCGCGGCTGCGTCCGTCGCAGCTCGCAGCATCTTTCCGCCGCCCCAAGCGTGAACCGTCAACATACTTACGCCGAGCCGTCCAGCCTCGCGCACAGCTGCGCCTACGGTATTGGGGATGTCGTGATACTTGAGATCGAGAAAGACCTTGCGACCTGACGCCACGAGGTCGCGCACCACCTGCGGTCCTTCCGCCGTATAGAGCTGCATTCCGACCTTGTAGCAAAAGGCCGAGTCGCCCACGGCCGCTACTATCTTCTGTGCAGCGGCCGCGGACGAAACATCCAATGCGACGATCAGGCACTGCCTGGGATCGCTCACATTTTGGAGTTTAAAGCCTTCGTAGCTAGAAAGCTACTGGACGAAGCATGGCGACTTCTTCGGTTTGCGTCTGGCGCGGCGAGGCCACATCCAGACGGACCCGTTGCAGTCCCTTGCTCTTGAAAAGCAGAGCCTGGGCGGCTCCGTAGGACAAGTCGATGATCCGGCCCGGGACAATCGGACCGCGGTCATTGATGCGGACATACACCCGGCGGCCATTGTGCAGGTTGGTCACCCGCACCCAGGTGCCCAGCGGCAAACTGGGGTGGGCGGCAGTAAAGTCATACATATTGTATGGCTCGCCGCTGGCCGTGGCCCGGCCTTCGAAATCCTCTCCATACCAGGATGCGGTTCCTACCTGGTAAGGCCCATGTTGTTTGGGCTTGCCTTGGAATTCCGGTTTGGATCCCTCGGCGACTTGTTTTGGTGTGGCTACTTGGGTGTCTTTCGACCCTGAGCTGATTGGCCCCTGAGCCGCTCCCAGGCTGACGACGCAAAGTACGGTCAACAGTCCATGAGCAATTCGCTTTCGCATTCAGTCACCTCCCATCTCTAGTCGTTCCTCCCCGTTTGGTAGTCGTTAACGATTTGTCGATGCTATAGAACCGCGGCTGCCCCTGTCAATGCGAAATCCCCAGTAGAAATTGACCAGCTAGTTATGGATGTCTTACGTAACTTGCTGTAGCGCTTAAGGGACATTACCTATGTACCTGTACCTAATGCACTTAAATGTTTATCAAGTTGTAAACACACCGAAATGTGAGTGCTGTGAAATACTTACACCTTCCTTGTTTTCAATGGCTTATGCGCGATATGGAGGGTTAGCGCTGTGAATTCAACAGGTTATGATGCCTCGGCGGGCCCGAGCAGGGGGCCGTTTTGAAACTGACCGCCTTTTCGGTACAGTGCGGATATATGGCCGTCTCGCCGCCCGTCGTCCTGACCATCGCAGGCTTTGACCCGTCCTCCGGGGCCGGCGTGACCGCCGACATCAAGACCATTGCCGCCCATGGCTGCTACGGTGTTTCCTGTATTACCGCGCTGACGGTGCAATCGACCGCCGGCGTACGCCGGGTGCAGCCCGTCGACTCTGATCTCATTTCTCAGACCCTCGAGGAGTTGGCCGACGACGTTGAGATTTCCGCGGTTCACATAGGGATGCTGGGAACCGGAAAAGTGGTTCGAGCCGTGGCGGAGTTTCTGGCCGGGAGAAAATTGGGGAACGTCGTGCTCGACCCAATTTTCAAGAGTTCCTCGGGCGCGGAATTGCTGGATCCGGCCGGGTCGCGGCTGCTGGTGGAAAACCTTATTCCCTTGGCGACAATCGTCACTCCCAATATCGACGAGGCGGCAGCCCTGACCGGACTACCAATCACCAATCCCGACGAGATGCGCGCCGCAGCCCTGAAGCTCCACCAGCGCGGCGCGGCGGCTGTCGTGGTTACCGGCGGCCATCTGGAGAAAGCCATCGACCTGCTCAGTTCCACCAGCAAACAGGGTGTACAGCAGGAACTATTCACCTCAGACCGTCTGCGGTCCAATTCGACTCACGGCACCGGCTGCGCCTTCGCGACTTCCATCGCCTGTCACCTCGCCCTCGGACGAGGATTGCCCGAAGCCGTGCTGCTGGCCAAAGCTTATGTCGCCGCTGCAATCAGCAAGGCCCATCCGCTGGGACACGGCACCGGACCAGCTTCATCATCTGTATCGCATGAACCAGGCTAGGCGTGCGCCCGGTGGAGCGGAGCCTGAGTCGACGCACAAGTGAGTGCGGTAACTGATTACCACATTTGTGGTATACTATTACCACATGCTGAATCTTCGATCCAAAGTTCGCCGGCAGCTGCTGACCTTTTACTTCACGAATCCAACGGCCCGCTACCACTTGCGAGATCTCGCCGAACGGTTAAACGTCGATCCCTCCAACTTGTCAAAAGAGTTGTCGCGGTTAGAGCGGGAAGGCTTGTTCCTGTCGGAAGTGAGCGGCCGCCAGAAGTATTTCCAGTTGAACTTGCACTATCCGCTGTTGAAAGAGATGCGCAGCATCGTTGCCAAGACCCTTGGCGCCGCGCCGCTCCTCGCACAGTCGCTGGAAGAGATCAAGGGAGTGGACAACGCCTATCTGTACGGCTCGTTCGCCCGCAACCAACAGGACGCTGCGAGTGACATCAACGTCATCATAATTGGCTCTCCTCGCGACGAGGATCTCGCGAAGGCCGTCGGCAAACTTGAACGGCACCTGGGACGGGAAATAAACTACACGGTACTCACGCCTGCAGAGTTCGCGGCCCGGCGAACTCGTAAAGACGCCTTTCTGGAGAACATCTGGCACAACGAACGCATTCCGTTGATCAAGCATGAAGAAGCTAAGGCCACACGCGATCGATTGGGCGCAGATTGAGCGCTTCCTTGCAAGCGCCGACAAGAAACTGGCATCGGCTCGCAAGATTCTTGCTTTCGATGAAGAGGCCTGCCTCCAGCAAGCCTATGAGGCAATGCTAAAGGCATCGCTGGGTTTCATGTTCAGCTATGGCTTCCGCGTGAGGAGCCAGCCCGGACATCACATCGCGATCATCGATTTTGTGCAGTCCCGTCTCGAGAAAAAACACACTGGCCTGCTGATCGTATTCGACCGTCTGCGCCGAAAACGCAATCTAGCGCTCTACGAAGATACTGGATTCGTCTCGGGTCACGATGCGGAACAAGCGCTTACCTCGGCTGCCGAGTACTTGAAAATCATCCGCATGGACATCACGGCCCGGAAAAACGTTTAGGATTTTATTTTTTTTGGTCCGATCTTTCTTCAGCAACACGCCCGCCACAAATGCCGCTATCGCCCCGACTAGCCATTCAATCCGCCATAACTGGATCGCCTGAAAATCGGCGATGGTTTGCGCCGAATAAAGAAATCCCACGGCAATGGCCGCCAACACGCAGCCCATGCCGATCAGAAACGTGGCCAGCGAGAGTGTCGAAAGCCCAAACCAATTCTGCAAATTGTGAAATTCAAGCGCCTCGGGGAACGTCAGCGATTCGGCTGAACCCTTGTTCGGCTCGCCGTGTGCCACGCGCGAGGCCCCGCAAACGTGGCAAAAGCTCCCGCCGATAATAAACTCCGTACCACAACCCCCGCAGACCGCCAGTGGTAAGGCGTTTTCGGTTTCCGGGTGGGCCGCGGGAGCGCGCCAGAATTCCTGCGGCGAATCGTGAAATACCTCGGACATAACGCCCCCAAGGTCGACGGCATTTTTTCGGCCAAACGGCCCGCCCTGCAACTCATTGCGGCCCATCGCGCGGCCCTCCGCTTAGGCGTTTCCTCCCGCAGAAATTACACGCTCCGCAAGAAAGAATGATCCGAACCGCCCCGCTTGACTACGTAGCCGGGAACCGGCGTATGCTGAAATCCGTATATCCATTCAGGAGCTGTTATGTACTGCAACTATTGCGGCAAGGTCATTCAGGACGACGCCAACGTTTGCGCTTACTGCGGCACCCGGGTGGGATCGGTGCTCGCCCGCAGGCGGCTGCTCCGTCCGCGCGAGGGGCGCAAGATTGCCGGAGTTTGCGCCGGAGTCGCCGAGTACTTCGATCTCGATGTGTCCCTGGTTCGGCTGCTGTGGCTGGTGGTTTCCTGCACCACTTTGATTGGGTTCATTTCGTATCCCATCGCGTGGATCGTGATGCCAGAAGAGCCGCTGGCTCTGCCTGCAGCTGCGCCCGGCGCGCAGCCGGCGACGAACCCATAGCCAGCCATCCTTGACTCGTGCCTGCTCACGAACTCAAACGCATCCGCAGCGGCGATGCTGAACTCGCCTACGAGGCTCTTGGCGACGGCTCGCCGATTGTTCTGCTTCATCCTTTTCCAGCCAGCCACGAACTGTGGCTGCCGGCTACCAAAACCCTGTCCCACTACCGTCTGGTTCTTCCCGATCTCCGCGGACATGGAGAATCTGGCGTCGGCGAAGGTGCCCTGCGACCATGGCCAAGCACGCGAGCGATCTGGCCAGGATTCTTGCCGAAGAGAAGATCGACCGCGCGATTTTCGTCGGAGTCTCCATCGGCGGATATGTTCTGTTTGAGTTCTGGCGGCAAAATCCAGGACGCGTGCAGGCGCTGGTTTTGTGCAATACGAAAGCGTCAGCCGACACATCCGAAGCCCACAATGCCCGTTTACAAGCAGCGGTCGACGTCATCAAGCGGGGAACCGAAGCTTACTTCGAAAGCATCGTCGCAAAACTTATTGGAGCCACAACCCGCGCCACCCGGCCCGACCTCGTCGAGGGCGCTCTGCGCATGATGCGAAAGATGTCTCCTCAGAATGTGGCCGAGGTGCAGCGTGGCATGGCCGGGCGTCCGGATTCGATGGAGACGCTGAAGACCGTCCACGTACCGACGCTCATCGTCACCGGCGACGAAGACGTAATGACCGGGGTGGCTGAGGCCGAAGTGATGAAGCGGCACATCACAGGCAGCGAGATGAAAGTCGTTGCTAAGGCCGGCCATTATTCTCCGTGGGAACAACCGGAGCAAGTGGGAAGGCTCTTACGACAATTCGCCGATCACGTGAATAGCAGATAATGTCGCACTGCCGCTTTAGATCAGATTGCTCCTCTCCCACCTCTCTGCGTTACAATTCTCGGCATGGTCGATACCTTCCTGGTTCCGGAGAAGACGGTGGTGACCGCGAAAGGCGATGGCGCGACGGTCGATGTCAGCGGCGCTGCCAATCGCGTCTTTCTACTCAGTCTTAATATCATCAACATCGTCGAACAGGAATCGCTCGATGTCACCATTTTCGGGTCGCCTGATGGCACCACCTGGCCGGCGAAGCCGATGACCAACTTTCCGCAAAAGTTCTACCGCGCGCAGCATCCCCTGCTGCTCGATCTGAACGCGCACAAAGATGTGAAATTTGTCCGCGCCCACTGGGAGGTCAATCGTTGGGGACGCGGCAGCGAGACCCCCATGTTTGAATTTAACGTCAGCATCAAGGAAATCCCCGCCGACGTTCTGAAGGAAGCAACCACAGCGGCGCAGGCACTGGCTTAGCCGGGTCATCCGCTATATTGGAAGCGGATGTCCGATCACTCTACCGTAGTAATCCGACCGGCGAAAAGTATCTCGGGTTTCGTACGTCTTCCCGGCGACAAATCCATCTCCCATCGTTATGCAATGCTTGCGGCCATCGCGGAGGGCGTCACGCGTCTTGAGAATTTTTCTACCGGTGCGGATTGCGCCAGCACCTTGTCCTGTCTTGCCTCACTTGGCGTGAAGTGGGAACGAATTGAGAACTCCGTCGTAATTTACGGCGGTGGATCGAAGCTCGAAGCGCCAACCGCTGCGCTCGATTGCGGAAATTCCGGCTCAACCATGCGTATGCTCAGCGGCATCCTCGCGGGGCAGCCGTTTGCCGCCGAGCTCACCGGCGACGCCTCACTCCGCAAACGCCCGATGGCACGCGTCATCTCTCCGCTGCGAATGATGGGCGCGCAGATCGCAGCATCGGAGAACGATCGCCCTCCGCTCAGAATCACCGGGGGGCAACTCAAGGCGATCGACTACAAAATCCCAGTCGCCAGCGCTCAAGCGAAATCGGCGATTCTGTTTGCCGGCCTCTTTGCCGAGGGAGAGACTCGCGTTGAGGAACCAGTGCGCACGCGCGATCACAGCGAATTGGCGTTGCGAGGGTTCGGCGCCGAGGTGCAGCAACAGGGCAAGCAAGTGCGTATTCGCGGACCGCAAAAACTTCATGCGATTGAAGCCGCAATCCCAGGCGACATTTCGAGCGCTGCCTTCTTTCTTTGCGCTGCGGCATTGTTTCCGGGGGCCCAGTTGACTATCAGCGACCTCGGCCTGAATCCAACACGCAGCTACTTGCTTGATCTGTTGACCGGCATGGGCCTACGCGTCTCGGTCACGCAGTTGGAAGAAAAGCATGGCGAGTTGGTCGGCACGGTCCAAGCTACGGGAGCGGAGCTGCGCGGCGCTACGATTGTCAGTCCTGCCACAGAGATGCTCATTGACGAGATTCCGGTCCTCGCAGCCATCGCACCTTATACCGCGAGCGGCATTGAGATTCGCAATGCGGGCGAACTTCGCGTCAAAGAATCCGATCGCCTGGCTGCGATTGCGTCGAATCTTCGCGCCATGGGCGCTGAGGTGGAAGAGCGTCCTGACGGATTGCGCATTCCTGGCGGGCAATCGTTGCATGGAGCGGAGATCGATTCTTTCGGAGATCATCGCATCGCTATGGCGTTCGCGATTGCGGCGCTTCGCGCCGAAGGCGAAACCACAATTCGCGGGGACGACAGCGCCGTTATCTCGTTCCCCGGCTTTTTTGAGACCCTCGAAGCTCTGGTGCAGCAATGAAAAATTCGGCCAGATTTTCCTCGGTTGTTGCCATCGTCTTTCTTTGCGCGACTGTTTTCCTGGTGGCGCAAACCGATCAAAAACCGTCCACGAGCACGCAGGTTCCGAACAAACCACAAGTGTCGAGCCGACAGAAAACCCGCGAATCACCGCCTATACCCTCCCGCCGGGCCTTTATCGCAAGGCCCGGAATCTGGGCGAAATTCGTTTCCGCCTTGCGCTCCTCGGCATTGGCTTCGACATTCTTGTTCTCTGGCTGCTTCTTCACTTGCGGGTTGCGCCAAAATACCGCGACTGGGCAGAGGCCTTATCCGCGAAACGATTTCGTCGGTGCCTGATCTTCGCGCCGCTACTTCTTCTCACTATCGCAGTCCTCACGCTACCGCTGGAGATCTACAGCGAATGGATCAGCAAGCAATACGGTCTCTCGATCGAGAGCTGGTGTTTGTGGTTCTGGGATTGGCTCAAAGCCGAGTTCCTTTATACGCTGATGGGCACTTTCGCGGTCTTCGGACTTTATTCCGTCATGCGGCGTAGCCCGCGGCGATGGTGGTTTTACTTCTGGCTCGTCTCGATTCCGTTCACACTGCTCGTGGTCTTCGTTTCGCCGTGGGTGATCGATCCCATGTTCCATAAGTTCGAGCCGCTGCAACAGAAAGATCCCGCGCTGACCGCGGCGCTTGAACGAATGGTCCAGCGCGCGGGAGAAAACATTCCTCCCGATCGCGTGTTCTGGATGCAGGCTTCAAACAAGACCACCGGACTGAATGCCTACGTTGCCGGAATCGGCGCCTCGAAGCGGATTGTGGTGTGGGACACGACCATCGCCAAAATGACCACGCCCCAAATCGTCTACGTCGCCGGGCACGAAATGGGGCACTACGTTCTGCTGCATCTGCCCAAAGGCTTGTCGCTTTTCGCGGGGTTGATGCTGGTTCTCTTTTACCTCGGATTTCGTTCCGTTGGATGGGTACTCGCCCGATGGGGCGCGGGATGGCGGATTCGCAGTCTTGAAGATTGGGCTTCGCTGCCGGTCCTGCTGTTGCTGCTGGAAATATTTCTGTTCGCGGCAACGCCGATCTTAAGCGCCGGCAGCCGGTATTTCGAGCACCAGGCCGATCAATATGGTTCTGGAAGTAACTCACGGTCTCACGCCGGATTCCGGCCAGGTCGCAGCCCAGTCTTTTCAAATTCTAGGAGAGGTCGATCTCGCCGATCCCGCCCCTAATCCTGTCGATGTGTTTTTGTTTTACGACCATCCCAGCATCCCCGACCGGATTCGTTTCTGCCTAACGTACGATCCTTGGGCGAAGGGAGTGCAGGGCGAGTTTGTGAAATAATTTGTGAAATTTGTCATTCCGACGAGCTTGCACGAGGAGGAATCTGCTTTTCCCACCGCAAGTTCACTCATCACAGCCAAGGCACGCCCACATCCTCCATCCTGGTATGTTCTGGCTGTCTGGAGGAATCTGCCCTTGCGACGCGAACAGAAATACTACGTCTATATCATGGCCAGCAAAAGCCGCATCCTCTACATCGGGGTGACGGGCTTTCTGATGCCCCGAGTCCTCCAGCACAAGGCCGCAGAAGCTTCCGGATTTACCCAGCGCTACAACATCAATCGGCTGGTCTATTACGAGGTGTTCCGCTACGTAAATAACGCAATCGCTCGCGAAACGGAGATCAAGAAGTGGCGTCGAGCCCTTCGGTCGGAATGACAAGAGGGGGGGCTGAGGTGAAAATTGAGTCAGATCGTGACGACGAACCTTAATGCTTGCTGTTATCACTTCGCACCCTTTGTCCTTCCGACGAGCTTGCACGAGGAGGAATCTGGTTTTCCCGGTGATTAAGTGAGTTTCTAAACAGCCCCGGCCTCCGCACAAAAGGCGGAGGCCGGGCAACTTACAGTGCGCATCCGCCGATCCGTGGCGAATAAAATCTTGCGGTTTAGATGTGCTCCGTCTTGCCGTCCCACTTGACCGTGCCGTTGTTCTGGTTCACACGGTCAACGTCCTGATTGGTGTAGGTGCGGGCGGCCTTGCGTGAACCGGCACGCGAACTCACAACGCTGGATGTGCCTTCCGATGACGCCGCGATAAAATCAAACACCGTCTCTCGCGCTTCGCGCTTATGCTCGCGCATCGGCGGCGCGGGAGGATAAGCTCCAATCAGGGGCACATTGGCGAATTCCGACGGGTTATACCAAACCGGCTCGGTGTACACACCGACCGGCGGCTCGCCAACAAATTCTTCCGACAACGTCGCATTAGTCGCGCCTGCAACGTTGCCCCAGGTAGCATTGCTCGCGCCCACGGCCGAGGGCGACACCGTCGACAAGGTCACTGCAGGCGTCGTAACCAGTGGCACATAAGGAGCGGCGTAAACGCCGTAAGCTGGAATCCAATTGCTGGCCGTCCCGCCAATCACGGTAGCTTGGCCGGCTGCAAATCCACACCACAGCAATAAACCGCACAGAACACAAACTGAACGCATGGGATCCTCCACAAAACTGGGTGGTCGGATTCCGGATTAGACTCCGGATGCTTTTCGCAGCCGCTCGTTTTCTTGCTTCGTACTTCTTGCCTTTGGCGGCATCCGCCTTGACTGGATCATACACCTGAAAAGCCTTGCTGGGAGCGGCTTTTGTCAGCTCCCGACGTAGCGGGCATAGAGACTTCTGGCCACTGTAGGATCGGTCGTGCCCTTAATGATCGCCCGGCCATCGGGGAAAACCGTCATCTCGTAGGAGTTAAGCCAGAACTTCAAAACAAACTCGGTTTGCCGAACTGTGCCCAGCGGTTTGAGCCGTTCGCCCATCTCGGCAAGGTCTATCGGGCGATGGCGCTCATGGATCTGCACCGAGTTGCGTCCGCACATCGTGATATGCGGTCGTCCCTCGCCTTTCAGATGAGGAAATTCCCGCTGTCCGCAGGTACGGCAGTCGGGAAGTGGCTTGGCAGCCGAAATCTCCGCAAACTGGTTTCGCCACACATCCACCGACAGAAGTGTGCGGCGCATTTCAGCCTCCGCTCCGACCAGGAACTTCAAAGCTTCCGTCGCCGCAATCGAGGCCACTGCGCCGACCGCCGAATTCAGAATCCCAGCCGTGTCGCAGGTCTCTAATCGTCCCTGGGGCGCTTCGGGAAAAATACAGGCGAGACAGGCGGTCTTTCCCGGCAGAACATTCATCGTGACGCCGTAGCTTCCAACCGCCGCCGTGTAAATCCACGGCACCGAATGTCTCACCGCAAAATCGTTGATGAGATAGCGCGTCTCAAAGTTATCGGTACCGTCAAGGATGAGCTGCGCATCGGCGAACAGGGAACTGGCGTTGGCGGGAGTGAGATCGGCGACGTGGGGGTCGACGGTAATCTGAGAATTGAAAGCGGTTATTTTGCGCGCCGCAGCCATCGCCTTGGGCACTGACTGCGAAGCGTCGGCTTCATCAAACAACGTCTGCCTCTGCAAATTGCTCGACTCGACGTAATCGCGATCGACGATGCGAATGTTCCCGACGCCAGCGCGGGCCAGCAAGGAAGCCAATGTCGAACCGGTGGCACCGCATCCGGCGATGACTACGCGGGCTGCCGCCAGCTTGCGCTGACCTTCTTTTCCGATGGGCGCAAACAACTCCTGCCGCGAATAACGATCGTCCGGCTGCAAAGAGATCACCGCTTGAAACCCTCAACCATTATTATAGGTGCCATCGTTATAGTGCTATCGAGCGAAAGGACTTTTCGCAACTGAACCGAGTCGTCCGTGTTTTTGCAACTGCAGGCGAAGGACAACACTGGCGGATGCGCTTTCATCGAACTGCTAAGAGCAACACTTGCCTTGAGGAGCTGGATTGCGCGTAAGGGGAACCCTGGCCATAAGCTTGTTAGCGGCGCTCGCGATGCTGTACGCCTCTGCACCTGCTCCGCTCCTGCTGGCACAGTCGGGCCAATCTTCATCGCAGCCACAATCCGGAATCGGCGAGCAGGACAAGATGGCCGTCTACCAGGGCCAACAAGTGGACGCGATCCGCTTTCCCAACCTCGCCAACCCTGCCGACCAGAAGCGCATGCGTCAGTTGATCGCGCAAAAGGAAAACATACCGCTAAAGCGCGATCTCATCCGCGAAAGCATCCATCAGCTTTTTGACAGTGGCCGTTTCGCCGACGTTCGGGTTGAAGCGGAGCGGGGGACGACCGGCGGCGTCACCCTCGACATCTTTACCGTCCCGAACTATTTTGTTGGAAAAATCAGAGTGGAAAGCTCGCTGGGGCGTCCCACGCCCGGACAGGTGGCGAACGCATCGCGATTGAATTTGGGAGATTTGTTCACCTCCGACGCCTTAGACAAAGCGCAAGCCAACATTCGCCGGTTGATGGAAGAGAATGGCTACTACCATTCTTCGATCACGCCCGAACAACAGCGCAACGAGACCAATCAGCAAGTGGACATTCTGTTTCGCATCACCCCCGGACTTCAGGCGCGCGTGGGAAAAGTGACGGCGAAGTGCGATCCAGGATGTTCTGAAAACGAAATCGAGAAAGTCGCTAAACTGCGCCCCGGTGATCCCGTCTCGCTGCAGCGGGCCAGCAATGCGCTTGACCGCTTGCGCCAGCAATATCAAAAGCAGGACCGCCTGTTGGCGCAAGTATCCATTGCCACTAAGACCTATCGCTCGGAAGCGAACGCGGTCGATTACGTTCTCGAGATTACTCCCGGCCCCAAAGTCGTAATTCTCGCCGACGGCTTCAAGATCAAGCGGAAGATCCTGAAGCAAAACGTCCCCGTGTTCGAGGAGAACGCCGTCGATGAAGACCTGCTCAACGAAGGCCGGCGCAATTTGCTCAACTATATGCAAACCCACGGCTATTTTGAGGCCAAGATCGGCATTAAGAAGGAATCCGATGCTCCACAGAACCGGCTGCGCATCATTTATGTAATCGATCCCGGCACGCGGCGCAAACTGGATGTCGTCGAAATTACCGGGAACAAATATTTTCCGACCGATGAATTGCGCTCGCGCATGCAGGTGCAGCCCGCAGCTCGCTTCTCGCGAATTGGCCGTTATAACGAAGCGCTGCTCGCTGGAGACGTCCGAACTCTTGAAGGGCTTTACCGCGCCAACGGCTTTCAGCAAGTAAACATCACCTCAAAGCTGACCGAGGGCTACGCAGGCCATGAGAACGAGCTGGCCATCACGCTGACCGTCGAGGAAGGGCCGCAAACCCGCGTCGGGAAGTTTCGCATCATCGGTAACAAAGCATTCTCCGAGGCCCAACTTCACGTCGGGGTGATTCAAACCGCAGTGGGTCAGCCATTCTCTGAGGTGTACATCGCCGAGGACCGCGACAATCTTCTCAACTACTATTACAATCACGGATTTCCTCACGCTTCTTTCGAAGCCGCGGCCAACCCCATCCCCGGTCAGGAAAACCGCATGGACGTTACTTTTACCGTGCATGAAGGCGAGCAGGTTTTTGTGGGCAAGGTGCTGGTTACCGGTTTGCAATACACGCGCCCCTACATCGTGCAACGTGAGTTGCAGGTAAAATCCGGCGACCCGCTGAGCCAGCTCGACATGCTGCAATCGCAGCAACGGCTGTACGATCTTGGGATCTTCAGCCAGGTCGATACGGCGGTACAAAACCCGAACGGGAATCTTTCCGAGAAGAATGTTTTGTTCGACATTCAGGAAGCCAAGCGATGGAGCCTTTCTCTACGGTGTCGGACTCGAATTTCAAACCGGACAGCCTAGCGCCATCGGCACAAACCAGGCACAGGGAAATACCGGCGTCAGCCCGCGCGGCTCGCTTGACATTTCGCGCTTAAATTTTCTTGGCCGCGACCACACTCTGACCCTGAAGGCCGACGTTGGAAGCCTGGAGCAGCGCGGACGCATCAGCTATAGCGCGCCCCGCGTTTTTGGAAGTCCGCGCTGGCGGCTCTCCTTCATCGGGTTCTACGACAATACGCTCGATGTCACCACCTTTACTTCGCAGCGGCTGGAGGGTTCGGTGCAGGCGGACCAGGTCATTAACAAGACCAGCAACATGACTTACAGTTTCAACTACCGCCGGGTGAAGGCGAGCAATATTGAGATCAGCCCGGTGGAAATTCCATTGTTGTCGTTGCCAGTGCGCGTGGGCGAACCGGAACTGAATTATGTCCGCAATACTCGCGACAACGATCTGGAGAGCACCAAAGGGAGCTACATCACCGGCACCGCCGGGGTCGCGTCGAGCTATTTCGGATCGCAGGCCGACTTCAGCCGGATCCTCATCGGGCACACTTCGTATCACGGGTTTGGAAAAAATCGGCGTCCTGGGAAGAAACTTGTGTTCGCGCGCTCGACCAGAGTGGGAGTGCAAAATGCCTTTGGCAACACGACTATTTTTCCCCCGGGGACACGATGCCCGACCACCGATCCGGATTGCGCCGTAGTCATTCCGTTGGCGGAGCGGTTTCTCTCCGGTGGCGGGAACTCTCTACGCGGCTTTGGCCTCAACCAAGCCGGACCTCGCGATCCGGTCACCGGGTTCCCGCTCGGCGGCAGCGCGCTTTTCATCAATAACGTTGAACTGCGCTTTCCGGCGACCCCCTTGCCATACGTCAAGGAAAACTTGAGCTTTGCGATCTTTGAAGATGCCGGGAATGTGTTTACTGACGGCAACACGATGCTGGATAATCTCCTCCGCTGGCGTCAGAAGAAACCGCAAGATTGTCTTCAAGAAGCGACCGCCGGTCAATGCGACTTCAGCTACGTTTCTCACGCCGTTGGGCTGGGCATTCGGTACAAGACTCCTATTGGTCCAGTTCGCTTCGATTTGGGTTACAATTTAAATCCGCCAGCATTTTCTAGCTGTCAGAGGGTACCCAGTCCGGCTTTTCCGGGCATTTCGCAATACTGTGTAACAAATACGACAACTCCCGGCGCGACAACTTTTCCTTACTTCGTGCCGCAACATGCGTCGCATTTCAACGTTTACTTTAGTATCGGACAAAGTTTTTGATGAACCGCCGCTTCCAAATCCTTTTATTTGCGCTGCTCGGGTTCGTGCCCGCTGCGCACGCGGGCGATCTGCTTGACCGCATCGTCGCCACCGTCAACGGGCACATTATTCTGCAGACCGACTGGGACGACTCCTTACGCTATGAGGCCCTGACCGCCGGACGCCAGCCCGGCCAGATTCCGGTAGCGGAGCGCAAGTCTGCTCTCGATCGGCTAATCGACCAGGAACTTTTGCAGGAGCAGATGCGCGCCACCGACTTCCAGCACGCCACTGAAGCCGAAGTTTCGCAGCGCATCGCAGAGATTCGCAAATTGTATTCGGATGCGGCCGACGATACGGAGTGGAAGACAATCCTGACCCGTCATAGTTTCGATCCTCAAACCCTCCGGCAGCGGGTCGCGCTCGAACTCGATCTGCTGCGCCTGGTGGACGCGCGCTTGCGCCCCGGAGTGAGCATCGATTCCCGCAGCATTGAAAGCTACTACAACCAGGAGTTGTTGCCCCGGCTGCGGCAAACGGGCGAGAAGGAAGTTTCGCTCGCTGAAGTCCGTCCCAGGATCCAGGAGTTGCTGACCCAGCGGAAAGTCAACGAATTGCTCGAAGCCTGGCTGATCAATCTCCGCTCCGGCAGCCGCATCCAGACCGAACGCGGCCAGAGCCTGCAGGACGAATCGCAATGAGCGAGCCCGGCGCGCCTCCGCGTCGGCGCAGATTCTGGAAGATTCTTCTGTTAGTCCTTGCCTGCGGTGGCGTTCTTCTCGCCGGCCTTGCCTGGTACGTAACCACCGACAATTTTCAGTCCTGGGTGCGCGCCCGGCTGGTGGCCGAACTCGAGCGCATCAGCGGCGGGCGGGTCGAGTTGGGCGGCCTGCATACCATTCCATTTCGCCTTCAGGTTGACGTTCGAGACCTGACCATCCACGGACGCGAAGCCCCCGGCGAAGTTCCACTGGCCCACATTGACCGGCTGGTCACACGAGTGAAAGTGATCTCGATTCTACGCACTGAGGTCGGTTTTCATTCCCTTGTGCTGAGCCATCCGGTTGTCCATCTGATCGTTTATCCCGACGGAACCACCAACCAGCCGCAACCCAAACTCAGCACTTCCTCGCTCAGCAATCACATTGAGCAATTGTTTTCGTTGAGGATCGCGCGCCTTGAAGTTGATCGCGGCGAAGTGCTGTGGAACGATCAGATCGTCCCAGTGGATTTCAAGGCTGCCGACGTTTCCGCCGCCGCCGAGTACTCGCTTTTCCGCCGCCGTTATGACTTCAGCATTAAAGTCGGCAAGATCGACACAAAATACTCCGATTATCGTCCCGTCCCTTGGACCGCCGAAGCCGAATTTGGGCTGCTGCCGAACGAACTGGAAGTGAAGTCCCTACAGGCTTTCTCCGGCCGCTCTCACCTCGAGGCGAGCGGAACGATTTCGGACTTTCGCCAACCCAAGGTGGAAGGCCAATATGACTTGACGTTGGATCTGATCGAGGCTGGCCAGATTGCTCGCTATCCGGAATTGCGTCGAGGCACGCTTCAGGTGAACGGCCACGGCACCTGGTCCGGAGAGATTTTTTCCTCCAACGGCAAGTTGCAACTCAGCGATTTTGAATGGCGCGACAAATCTCGGACCGTGCGCGGCGCAGCATTCAACACTCAATTCAACCTTACTCGCCAACGGTTGACGCTCTTCGGACTACAAACCAGTATGTTCGGCGGCGATGTCCGAGGCGACGCCGAGGTTGCGAACTGGCTCAACCCGACACTGCCCGGAAAACGCGTGAAGCCTGCCGACGAGCAGAAGGGAACTGTCCGCCTCAAGCTTAAAGATGTTTCAGTCGGGGACTTTTCCGCCGCGCTCGATTCTTTCCGTCCGCTTCGGCAAATGAATCTCGAGGGCATTGTCTCCGGTTCGGTCGAAACCCGGTGGAGGGGTTCCACCCATAACGCGGAAGTCGAGATGGCGCTTGAGGCCGTTCCGCCGAGCAAGTCTTTGCCCGGCCGGCTCGGCGTGAGGGCGCACGTTCGCGCGATTTACCGTCCGCTGCCCGGAGAACTCGAAGTCTCGGAGTTCAACGCCGGAACTCCCGGCACACAACTGCGAGCCTCGGGTTCGCTCTCCCGCCGGGCCGCACTGAAGCTTTCCATCACGAGTAACGACCTGTCCGAGTGGGACCGAATTGTACCCATGTTCAATTCGCAATTGACCGGCCCAGTAAAGTTGCATGGCTCGGCGTCGTTCAACGGAAGCGCCAGCGGTCAGTTATCGGCGATCGGTCTCGCGGGTAAGTTGCAGCTTGAAGACTTCAAAATTCAAGTTCCTGCCAAGCCACCCGCTTATGAAAGGCAGATTCGTGGCGATCTGCTCGCCGCCGATGTTCAGTTCTCAGCGCGCTCCTTTTCCGTCCATCACGGCGTGTTGCACAACGGCGGCACGGTGATCAATTTTTCGGCAACCGCCGGATTGAACGACTGGCAGTTCGACAACGACGACTCATTTTCAGCCCTCTTCAGCACGCACGACGCCAACGTCCCCGAGGCCCTGGCCGTTGTCGGTATGCAATATCCCCTGACGGGAAAGCTGAATTTCTCTCTGCGCGCTGAAGGCACCCGCCAACAGCCCGAAGGCCAGGGCACATTGCAGCTCTCGAATGCGACCGTGCATGGAAGGCCCGTCCAACATCTCGAATCCGTTTTCTCTTTCGAAGGCAGCGAAATCTCGCTGCAGAACATTCAGGTGAACTATCACGACGCGCAGGTTGCGGGATCGGGAAGCTACGACTTCGATTCGCGCGCCTTTGAGCTCGATCTCAGCGGACACAATTTCGATCTCGCCGGGATTCCTCAACTCCAGTCTGGCCCGCTGCCGCTCGAGGGACGCGTGGACTTCGAGTCGCACAGTTTAGGCACTCCCGAAGCCCCGTCCATCAATGCGACCGTCCATCTCCGTAATCTGCTCCTCGGCCATCAGCACGTGGGAGACTTCACAGTTGAAGCTTCGACGCACGGCGCACAGATGCAGCTTCGCGGTCACTCGCAGTTTCGCGAGGCGGAACTCAACACCCAGGGCAGCGTCTACTTGCGCGATGACTGGCCTGCCAATCTCGATTGGCATTTCAACCATCTCGATGTGGATCCGCTGCTCCGCATTTATCTCGGCGCATACGTGACCGGTGCATCTGAAGCTGCGGGGGAAATCAAAATTCATGGGCCGTTGCTCAAGCCGCGAGAACTGCAGGTAACTGGCGACATCAGCGATTTCTTCGCCAATCTGGAACACACCCAGATTCGCAATAATGGTGTTTTTCATTTTGCATTCGCAGGAGAGTCCTTAACGGTGCAGCAACTTCGTTTGATCGGCGAAGGCACAGATCTTTCAGTCGGCGGCACGATCAATGTTGGCGGCGACCGACAGCTCGCGCTGCGCGCCGAAGGCCATGCTGACCTGAAATTGTTGCAGAGCGTCGATCGTGCCTTTACCGCTTCCGGCGCAGTAGCGATCGATGTCAGCTTAGGCGGCGCAATCTCTCGTCCTGGCTTCCAGGGCAAACTGCAAGTCAGAAGCGGCTTCATTCAGTACGCCGATCTGCCCAGCGCCTTGAGCGATATGAACGGGACGCTGGTGTTCAATCAGGACCGCCTGCAGATCGAAACTCTCACCGCGCGCGTGGGAGGCGGCATGGTTAGCTTCGGCGGTTACGCCACCGCCTACCATAATCAGTTGAACTTCGATCTCACCCTCAACGGGCAGGATGTTCGTCTGCGCTATCCGCCGGGAGTTAGTTCCATGACGAATGCCCAGCTGCGCTGGTCGGGAAGCAGCAGTTCCTCGACCATCTCCGGCGACGCCACGCTCACCCGGCTGGCTATTACTCCAGGATTCGATTTTGCCTCGTACCTTGCGAGCACTTCGCAGACCGTCGCCCTGCCGCCGACCAGCCCGATTCTTAGTCATGTCAACCTCGACGTGCACATCGTAACCACACCTGAACTGCAGATGCAAACCGCGGCGCTCCGCCTCTCGGGGAATGCGGATCTTCATCTGCGAGGAACCGCGGCCAAGCCTGTGCTGCTCGGCCGCGCCGATGTCATCGAGGGCGAAGTTTATTTCAACGGCGCAAAGTATCGCCTGGAGCGCGGCGACATCACCTTTACGAATCCGGTCACTACAACTCCGTTCCTCGATCTTCAGGCTTCCACTCGCGTCCGCGATTACGACTTGACCCTTACGCTCAACGGGCAGATCGATAAACTCAAGCTCAATTACCGTTCCGAGCCGCCGCTGCCCCAGGCCGATATCATCAGCCTGCTGGCCGTCGGCCAAACCCAGGAACAGTACGCCCAGGTACAATCCGTGGGGCAGTCACCGTTCGTGACCCAGGCCTCCAGCGCGGTTTTGGCCCAGGCGCTGAACTCGGCTCTCAGCACCCGTTCTCAGCGGCTGTTCGGCATCAGCCACATCAAAGTCGACCCCCAGGGCATGAGCACGGAAACTTCGCCGGTCCAGCCGACGCCCCTCCCCGCGGTCACGGTCGAGCAGCAAGTGCGAGATAACATTACCCTTACCTACACCACAAACGTCGCCCAGACTTCCCAGCAGATCATTCAAGGGGAGTACAACATTACCCGCGACCTGATGATCGTCGGCATTCGCGACTACAACGGGGTGGTCAGCTTCGAGGCCCGGCTGCGGCGGAGAAAAAGGTGAGTGGGCCGATAGGCCCATTGTGCCAATTCCTCTGGCAAGTTAAACCATGTTAGGCGTTCAACCAGCAGGGACGCGCTGGCTGTGCGTCTGGTAAAGTTAATCCAAGAGGTGACACATGCGGAAGAGGAACAGAGGGTTCTCGCTGATCGAATTGCTGATCGTGGTAGCGATCATTCTGATTATTGCCGCCATCGCCATCCCCAACTTGCTGCGCGCCAGGATTTCGGCCAACGAATCGTCGGCGGTCAACACCATTCGCACCATCAACACCTCCCAGATCACGTATCAATCGACGTTTCCCACCGTCGGCTATGCCGCCACCATCGCCGCCTTGGGACCGAGCGCCTCCACCGGATGCACCACTCCGACTTCTGCCAATGCCTGCCTGTTGGACTGGGCCGTTGCCCAGGCAACCACGCCGGGAACTGCCAAGGCCGGCTACTACTTCAACATGGGAGTCGTAACTGCAAACGGGACCAATCTCGGTTATACCGTTGGCGGCGCACCGGCCGGCTTCAACCAGACCGGGGTTCGCGGCTTCTGTTCAAACGAAGACGCGGTGATTCGCTTCACGCCTGCGTTGAGCGGCGCTCCGACGACGACGGCAGCGACTTGCGCAGCCTATACGGCGTTGCAGTAAGAATCGTGGAATGCGCTCAGTCGGCCCACGGATTGAGCACCGCTTTCAGCAAAGAGAAGTCCGTGACATTCCGAGTCACCAGCGTAAGGTGGTGAACTTCGGCGGTAGCGGCCAGGAACGCATCCATCACGGGCATTGGACGTCCCGAAGCTTCGCTGCGAGACATGGTTCGCCCCCACGCTTCGGCAACTACGCCATCAATCGGCAAAATCCTGCCTTCAAATCGCGTGGTCAATTCGTTCGCGACCCATTCTTCCAAGCGCCGGCGGCGCTTTCCTGACGGCAACCGTTCCACCCCGTAACGCAGCTCTGCCAGCGAGATCACGCTGATGAACACGCGATCTTCATCTGCATTGTCCATCCATGCGATCAGCCCAGGGTTGGGCCGCGGCTTCACCCACTCGGAAATCGCATTCGTATCCAGCAGGAAACTCATAAGCCGATGTTCCGGGCGCGGTCGGTGCGACGAGCGATCTTGACTCCGGATCCACGAAGAGGCGATGCAGCAAAGAACTCGGCAAGATTGCCGGCACGGTGCGTCTTCCGCTCCCATTCCTCCGCGCCAACGATCACCGCTGCCCTGCGCCCCTTGCGGGTTATGGTTTGCGGCCCTTCAGACATCGCCTTATCGATTACTTCGCTGAATTTGGCCTTCGCCTCAGCCAGCGTCCAATTTTGTGTTGCCATGAAAATCTCCTAGAAAGTCATACTAGTCATTATAGTCATATGAGCAAGCGCAGACAAAACTTTGCAAGAATGACGAGGCCACGAGGAAAACGTGCCCTTGCCCCAGCCTGCCATCGTGGCCTAGAATTTGCCGGATGAATTCTGCACCGTTGAATATCGAACATTTCAGTGCGGGACACGGGCCGGGGATCCTGTGCCTGCGCGAGCCGCTGATTAAAGAGAACATCTACTCGTTTCAAAACGCCGTCCGGCGCGAAGAGTCCGCCGACAACGTGATCCTGGATTTCAGCGAGGTTCCCCTACATGGATTCTTCCGGCCTGGGATCGCTGGTCAGCGCCTATTTTTCCCGCCAGAAGACAGGCCGGGGAGTCGCGCTGGCGGGGGTGAACGACCGGGTCTACAAGCTTTTTCAGATCACCAAACTGGAGAAGTGCTTCTTGATTTTTTCCACCATCGACGAAGCGATGACTGCGTTCGGCGGCGCCGCCGAGGCATAACTACTTCGCTTTTTTTATTTTCGCCCACTCTTCACGCTTTTCTTTTACCCAATTTTCCTTCACCGTCTGGCGCGCGCGGCCCAGCGCCAGCGCGTCGGCGGGAACATCGTCCGTAACGCAGGAAGCGGCGCCGATATACGCGCCTTTGCCCACGCGCAACGGCGCCACCAGCGTCGAATCGCTGCCCACAAAAACTCCGTCTTCAATAATCGTCTTGTGTTTGCTGACGCCGTCGTAGTTACAGGTGATCGTGCCCGCTCCCACGTTCACTTTTTCGCCGATCTCGGAATCCCCAAGATACGTCAGATGATTCGCTTTCGACCCCTTGCCAAGCCGTGTCTTCTTGAGTTCCACAAAATTGCCAACGTGCGCTCCCTCGCCAATGTCGCTGCCGGGCCGCAGCCGCGAATAGGGCCCGAGCGTCGCTCCGTCTCTCACCTCGGATTCATCCATCATGCAGCCCGGCAGGACGACAACACCGTCGCCGATTGTCGTGTTGCGAATCACGCTGTAGGAGCGGATGCGGCAATCCTGGCCAATTTTCGTATTCCCCAAAAGCTGAACGAACGGTTCGATCACCGTGTCCGTGCCGATCACAACATCGGTGTCGATCACGCAGCTTTGCGGGTAAAGAATGGTGACACCGTCCGCCATCAGCTGCCTGCACTTTGACATCCGCAGATGCTGATCGATCTCCGCCAGTTCTTCGCGCGTATTGCCGCCGAGAATTTCGTTGGCGTCCTCTGCCCGCACGGCCAGCACTTTCTGTTTCGCTTTGCGCATCACAGCCGCCATATCGGTGAGATAAAACTCGGCGTGCGCGTTGTCGGTCTTGAGCTCGTCGATGTAGCGATACAGGGCCGGAACAGAAAACGCATAGAAACCGGAGTTGATCTCCTGCAGCTTCTTCTGTGCAGCCGTCGCCGATTTTTCTTCCACGACCGCCCTTACTTCATCGCTCTTGGAGCTCTTGCGAATCACCCGGCCGTATCCCGTCGGATTTTCGAGCTTGGCGGCGAGCAGGGTCATGGCAGCGCCGTGGGAAGTGTGAAAGTCGCGCAGGTTAGTGATCGTTTCCGCCCTAATCAGCGGCGCATCGCCTGAGAGCACGATCACCTGGTCATAACCTGCAAGCGCATCCTTTGCGACCATCAGCGCGTGCCCCGTCCCGCGCTGTGGTTGCTGCAAGATGAAATTCACTCCGGTATGCGCGACCGCCTCGCGCACGCGTTCCGCCTCATGGCCAATGATCGCGTAGACGTCCTTCGCCGGAACAACCTTCGTCGCTGCCGCAATCACGTGCGCCAGCAGCGGCTTGCCTCCCACTTCGTGCAGGACTTTTGGATGTTTCGATTTCAGCCGCGTGCCTTTGCCCGCGGCCATGATCGCGATGGCAGTTTTACCCGCCGCTGAAGACTTTCTGGATTTCGGCATCGTTGCCAATATACCGCGAAGCGGCGGTGCGGGCCTACTTGTCGAAGCTGGAGAACCGCCGGGGTCAACTTAATTTTTGACTTGCCGCCCTTTGCGAAATCTTCGCGAACTCTGCGGTTACGCCTTTTGCCGCCAGGAGGGGATTTGCCCGGATGACATTCACCTATTGACCACTATCCATCCCGGCGATATGCTGCTTGGCCAGCAGGGAGAATCGCTATGTCAGATCCAAAGCCGCAAGCCGTAAGTCCAGCCAGAACTCCGAAAGCAATCGCGAAACTTGAAAAGCAGCTGGTGTCTTATGTCGCCGCCGCCAGCGCCGCCGGAGTCGGAATGCTTGCGCTCGTGAAACCGGCCGATGCCGAAGTTGTGTATACGGCAACGAACACGGGAATTTATGTGAACAATGGCCCGGTCTACCTCGACTTGAACAATGATCACATAACTGATTTTTCATTCAGCAACCAGACCATCTCGGACAGCACCTTTGGTATCGCTTTTCTGAGAATAATGCCTAAAGCCGGAAACGCGATTTGGATCGAAGGGGTAAAAGAGGGAAAATGGCCGCTGGCTGATCCACTGACTCGGGGCGTTGTGGTCGGCCCGGAGGGCAAGTTTGACGGCGCGAGCGCTTACCTGGATGCCTATCAGCGCAGCAACCGGAACGATTCGGTGGGCACGTTTGGGTTCTGGGGCAAGGACAAACCTCTCGCTGGCTCTTACCTCGGCCTGAAATTTGTTATTGCGGGCGAAACCCACTATGGTTGGGCTCGCCTGACAGTCCAGGCGAAAGGAGGCAACATCACTGCCACACTCACCGGTTACGCCTACGAAACGGTGCCGAATCGCCCGATCATCACCGGCATGACGCACGGCGCCTTCGACGCCACAGATGCCGAATTCGAGCCGACTGCCGCTCAGTCCGGAACGTTGGGACATCTGGCGCGAGGAGCGACGGGGCGCGGACAGTAAACCGTTCCCACAGAGGCGCGCCACCAAACTCGCCGCCAACCACTACCCTCTTCTCGCCGACTCCGCTCGCTCTGCCATCGCCAGCTTCAGCAAATCCTCCGCGATCCGTGCCGTCGCGTGGCGGGCCACTTCACCTTCTTCCAGATAATCTCCCAGCACCGGCTTTACACCCAACGCCTCCACTTTGTCACAATCGGCGACGACCTGCGCAGCGCCCTCGAGCGCATATTTCGCCTTCATCGCCGAACCGGCTCCGCGACGATTGATTAGCGCATAGTCGAAAATTTTCTTGCCTGCGTGCGCGTAGAGCACGCGAATATGGTCGGCCGCGCTCCGTCCCAGGCTCTCATTCGCCTGCGTCATCAGATTGCAAACGTAAACCTTCACCGCCGAAGAAGCCGCAATCGCCGCGGGAATTCCGCGCACCAGCAGATTTGGCGTCAGGCTGGTGAACAGCGATCCCGGCCCATCGTGATCAAGTCCGCGTTGGCAATCGCTTCCAGCGTCTGCGGAAGCGGCTCGACATCCGGTGGAACCAGAAACAATTCCTTAATGCGCACGCGGCTGGCGGTAATTTTGGTTTCACCGCGCACTCGCGTTCCGTCTTCCATCAGCGCTTCGAGTTCCACATTTGACGACGTTGCCGGATAGATATAGCCGCGCGTCGCCAGAATTTCCGACGAGAGCCGGACCGCCTCGCTGAAGTCGTGAGTGATGGAAGTAAGCGCAGCGAGAAAGAGATTGCCGAAACTGTGGCCTTCGAGGCCCGACCCTTTTTCGAAGCGATGGCGGAAGAGTTTCGACAGCAAGGCTTCGTCTTCCGAAAGCGCTACGATACAGTTGCGAATGTCGCCGGGCGGCAACATGTTCAGCTCTTTTCGCAGGCGCCCGCTCGATCCCCCGTCGTCACTAACGGTGACAACGGCGCAAAGATGAGAAATGACGCGGGAGTCCGACTTTGCGCGCACATGGCCCGGCGGAACGACGTACCGTTTCAATCCGGCTAAGAGCGTGGAAAGTCCAGTGCCCCCGCCAATCGCCACCACTCGGAGCCCACGCATTTCTTTGCGGGAAGGCGATTGCAGCGAAGGGCCCATGAACTCCGCCTAGCGGTCCTCGTTAAATTCCGCGGCGGAGGGTTCCGCACCCGGATCTGGGTATAACAGCTCTGTAAAGCGCGGGTCTTCTGCCAGATTCTGGAAGTCGGAATCGTTGCGCGCCTGGAAACGCAGCCCCGGATTCAGGTGGATCGCCTCATCCAGGCGGCGCAGCGAATCTTCCACGTGACCTGTCAGGCAATCGAGCGCCGCCAGGCCATAGACCACGAAATCCGCCTTCGGACTCTGCTTCGACAATTTGTCGAAGTGCTCGCGCGCGCCCACGTAGTCTCCCAGGTTCATTAGCGACACTGCGTAATCGTAGTGCTCCTCAGAGGTCTTGAACTGGGCCCGGCGCGCGTTCCAGTTGCAGATTGCAGGTGTTGAGGTGCACGTTGGCGCGGTCGACGAGCTCCTTGCTCGGTCCCGCAACCACTTTTTGAAAGCTCGCTTTCGCCTTGTCGAACTTATGCTCTTGCAAGGCCCGCAGTCCGGCCTCATAGTTTTGCACAGCCTGTGCAAAACGAGGATCGTCCGCGAAGCTCTTCTTCGCAGCAGGTTTCTGTGCCATCGTGTAGACGCGTCCTGTTTGTTTTGTAAGTGCCAATTTAATCTTTGATTTGAATCGCTGTTATTCGACCGAATCGTGAAATATTCCGGCAGCCATTCATCGAATCTTGGAGGCCTGCAGTGCAAGACCCGTAAAACTGCGTTTGTGGAAAAACTCTGTTGTGCTTAATTGATGCTTGCAGCCTGGTCCAAATTCACTTGCCGCCAGCCGCCGGCGATGATCCCCTGGCGAATCTGTCTCGCGGTCTTGCCCTTCTGATGCTGCTCGTACGTGTAATAAAGCTCTTTCAAGCAAATGTCGCAACGCGCGCCGTGCGTGTTCTCAAAGCAGCTATGCAGGCTGTTATGCCCCATGCGGTCGCAATAGCAATAGCACGGCTGCTGATGCAGCACGGCCGGAATCTTCGATGCCAGATCGTAAGCATGGGTCTGATAGGGAAACTGCGCATCGTCTCCCCATAGCTGGTCGCGCGAAAGAATCGCCGGCAGCTTGGTCCTTTTGGCGGAGGCGCCGCGTTGTAAGCCGGAACCTGCCCTTCCTGCGATGTGGCCCAGGGAGCCGAAACCGCCATCAATAACAGGAACAATGCCGCCAACATCCAACCACGCTTGCACATGCTCGATTCCCCTTGTGTGACGTATTGTACCCGATTCAGACGCGGGCCGTGGCTTGCGGGTATGCCAAGAAACAACACTCGCTGCCCCCGCCACATCCGTATAATTAAATCAATGTCTGAGCAAGCTGCACCGCAACCTGGCAGCGGGGTGACAAATCCACCAACTGGAGCGCGTCCGAGCCGAAGTGTGCTGTTCTCCGCCTGGCTGCGCGACCTGGTGATCTCACTCGCTATTTCCTGCTTCATCATTATTTTTCTTTATCAGCCGGTGAAAGTCGAGGGCACCAGCATGATGCCTTCGCTTGAGGACCAGGAACGCATCTTCGTAAACAAGTTCGTCTATCGGATCGAGCCCATCGAGCGCGGCGACATAGTGGTTTTCCGCTATCCTCGCGATCCTTCGAAGAGTTTCATCAAACGTGTGATCGGGCTGGCGGGCGACCGCATTCGCATTGTAGCCGGGCAAGTTTATGTGAACGGCACGGCGCTCGAAGAAGATTACGTGCCGACAGTCTACGAAGACGCGCGGTCGTATCCGGAAAGTGTGGTTCCGCCCGATTGCTATTTCGTGCTCGGCGACCATCGCAGCCTGTCCAATGACAGCCGCGACTTCGGGCCGGTGGCGCAGCACTTCATTTATGGCAAGGCCGTCTTCGGCTATTGGCCGATGGACAAGATGGGAAGGGTGCGGTAGTTGTGTGGCGCGGGCGCCCTCGCCCGCGAAGGCTGTGGATCGTGCAAACTCACGTAGGCCCGGACGCCCTCGTCCGGGCGAAACGATTCGGCAAACGGCAAGAATTAGAAGGAGAAAATTTAATGCACGAACAACAACAAGTCGGAAAAGCCCGTTTGATCGGCTACGCCATCGGACTTGCATTGGCAGTCGTCGCCGTCGTTTGGCGACTGGTTCGATAGAACCTGCTTCGAGGAAAGGACGATGCCGTGCCCGCATGTCATCGCTTTTTACTTAGCCTGTTCTTGCTCTGCGCACCCCTGACCTTCGCGCAAACTCCACTCAAAACCATCGTCAAGGGCAAGCACAGCACGGAATGGAATCAGACCGCCGATGCTCTAGTAAAAAACGACCCGCAGCGCTACGAGTATGTCGACACGCCGAAGTTCTGGAAGGGCGTGGATTACTGAGTTCTACGATTTCCTGTGTGGGCGCGAGCGCCCCCGCTCGCGCGGAGATTCGCAACAACGGCTGAAATCGCATCTTTCATACATCGCCATTGCGCTTCGCCTGCACGGGCGCGACGCCCGCGCCTACACTGAACCGAAGCCTGGCGGACAAGAGTGTCCGCTCCCCACGTTTTCCACCGTTTCTCCTCTTCCACGCTCGTGCTTTGCCTGATAAAATCTATAAAATCCACTCCCCGGAGACGGAATGCAGGCAATGCTTGCGCTGGAAGACGGCAGAATCTTCCGCGGCAAAGGTTACGGTGCAAAAGGCGAATGTTACGGGGAAGTAGTTTTTAATACTTCCATCACCGGCTATCAGGAAATCTTCACCGATCCCTCCTACGCTGGCCAGATCGTAGTTCTCACCAATCCTGAAATCGGCAATTACGGCACCAACGCCGAGGACAACGAAGCTACCCGTCCTTATATCGAGGGTCTCGATCGTGCGCGAGTTCTCGCGCGTGAGCTCTAACTGGCGCTCGCAGCAAGTCGCAGAAGAATACCTCGAGCAATTCAAGATTCCCGTGCTCGGCGACATCGACACGCGCTCTCTGGTTCGCCACTTGCGCGACCACGGCGTGATGCGCGGCGTGATTTCGACCATCGATTTCGATTCCGAGAAGCTGATCGCCAAAGCCCGTTCGATCCCCAAGATGGACGGCACCGACCTCGCCAAGGTCGTAACTACGAAACATCCCTATGTCTGGGAAGTTGGCGAGCGTTCGCACGAGCCGGTCGCAGTCGTCGGAGTCAAAGACGAGCCGCCGCGCTTCCACGTCGTCGCCTACGACTACGGCATCAAGCAAAACATTTTGCGCAAGCTGCGTGGTGAAGGCTGCAAAGTTACCGTCGTTCCCGCACAAACGCCTGCCGAAGATGTGCTCGCGCTCAAGCCCGACGGCGTCTTTCTCTCGAACGGCCCCGGCGATCCCGAACCGTGCACCTATGCGGTCGACAACATTCGCCGCCTGATGGGCCGCCAGCCGATCTTCGGAATCTGCCTTGGACATCAGCTGACCGGCATCGCTCTCGGCGGCAAAACTTTCAAGTTGAAGTTTGGTCATCACGGCGGCAATCATCCGGTGAAGCGGTTGGGCAACGGCAAGATCGAGATCACCGCCCACAACCACAATTTTGCCGTCGATCCCGATTCGCTGCCGCAAAGCGAAGTCGAACTCACGCACATGGATTTGAACGACAACACGCTCGAAGGCATGCGGCACCGCAATCTGCCGCTGTTCAGCGTGCAGTATCACCCCGAGGCCTCACCCGGCCCGCATGACTCGCATTATCTGTTCAAAGAATTCACCAAGATGATGGAGGAGTGGAAAGGGTGAAGGCCGTAGTTATCGCGTTGTTGTTGGTGCTGCAAACGGCGTTGCCGACTCAAGTCTCGGGGAAGAAACCGTGGGAGTTGAGCGAACTGTGCGGACGAGTCGAGTATGTCCAGAAGATCCCAGTTCGGAAATCGAGTGATACGTTTGTGGAGAAGCGAAAGGCAATCCCGGATTTGGTTGTTGAATTGTGGCAACTGGCTCAAGATCAATCACGAAACAAGCCAATTGATTCTGCAAGAACCGATAAGCGAGGGCAGTTTCATCTTGGGTTTAACAAACCCGGGCGATATTGGCTAAGCATGAACTGGAACCGATGTAAGGAGTGTGGAGTCGAAGTTGTTCTCAACCCAGGGAAAGGGCAAGCGTCCTGTTCAGGGCAGGGAATTGGTGTCGACAACTCAGGAGTTGCGGACTGGTGGACGACAATAACCGTCGATTAAGAGCCGCGAATGCCAGGCGTTGAACGAGCTTTGAAAGGGCGCGGCTTCAAGCCGCGCCGTTAGCATACAAATTGGACTAAGGCGCCGATGAGGCGCAACTACATGCGACCCAAACGAGAGCACGCCACCGAGAATCAACAGACCTACATGGTCACCACAAGCACATGGGGACAGCGCGCGCTTTTCTGCGGCGAGCGATGGGCTGCATTGTTCATCGACACGCTCTATCACTACCGGGGCTCAGCGTACCTGCTTCACGAATTCGTGGTCATGCCCGATCACGTCCATGCCCTCCTGACGCCTCTGACGAGTCTGGAGAAGGCAGTCCAATTCATCAAGGGCGGCTTCTCGTTTCGAGCAAGGAAAGAGCTTGGCTCGAATATGGAAGTCTGGCAACAAGGATTTCAGGTCATCGCATCCGCGATGCGGCGGATTACGACGTGCACGTGACCTATATTCACCAGAACCCGGTGAGGAAGCGTTTGTGCCAGGCGCCGCAGGAGTACCCGTATTCGTCAGCGCATTCGGGGTTCACGTGTGACCCGGCCCCTCAGGGGCTAAAGCCCAAAACTTTTGTGGCGGCGGTCGGCGCGCCTGAAGGCGCGCCCTTTCAGAGCAACAACCAGTCGGCTCCTCAAAGCAAAGCACCGGAAGCAACCAAAGCGGCCTTCGATAATAGGAACAAGATCGCACAATGCCCAAACGCACTGATATCTCGAAAATCCTGATCATCGGCTCTGGCCCCATCATCATTGGCCAGTCGGCGGAGTTCGATTACTCCGGCACCCAAGCCTGCAAAGCTCTCAAGGCCGAGGGTTTCGAAGTTGTGCTCGCCAACTCGAACCCGGCGACGATCATGACCGACCCCGAGCTGGCCGACCGCACTTACATCGAGCCGCTCACTCGCGAATATCTCGAAGAAATCATCCGCATCGAGCGGCAGATGTCGCCCAGCGCCGGCTTCGCGCTTCTTCCCACCGTCGGCGGCCAGACCGCGCTAAACCTCGCGGTCGAACTTTCTGACGGCGGCGTGCTCGAAAAATACGACGTGCAATTGATCGGCGCCAACGTCACCGCCATCAAAAAGGCCGAAGACCGTCTCGTCTTCAAAGACGCGATGCAGCGCATCGGCCTCGATGTTCCAAAATCTGCGCTGGTCAACAATCTCAAAGATGGCCTCGAATTTGCCGGCAAAATCGGTTTCCCCGTCATCATTCGCCCATCGTTCACGCTCGGGGGCAGCGGCGGCGGTATGGCGTACAACCGCGAAGAATTGATGGAAGTGCTTGCACGCGGCCTCGATTTCTCTCCGGTTCACGAAGCTCTGATCGAAGAATCCGTTCTCGGCTGGAAAGAATTTGAGCTCGAGGTCATGCGCGACCTCGCCGACAACGTTATCGTCATCTGCTCCATCGAGAACTTCGATCCTATGGGTGTGCACACCGGCGATTCCATCACCGTCGCCCCCATCCAGACCCTCACCGACCGCGAATATCAAGCCATGCGGGACGCCGCGCTCGCCGTCATTCGCGAAATCGGGGTCGAAACCGGTGGCTCAAATATCCAGTTCGGCATCCATCCGCAAACCGGACGCATGGTGGTCATCGAAATGAACCCGCGCGTCTCGCGTTCTTCGGCGCTGGCTTCCAAAGCTACCGGTTTCCCCATCGCCAAAATCGCTGCGAAACTCGCGGTCGGCTACACGCTCGACGAAATCCCCAACGACATTACCCGTAAAACTCCGGCCTGCTTCGAACCCACGCTCGATTACGTCGTGGTCAAAATTCCCAAGTGGCAATTCGAAAAATTTCCTGGCACCGACGAAAATCTCGGCCCGCAGATGAAATCCGTGGGCGAAGTGATGGCGATCGGCCGCACCTTCAAAGAAGCTCTGATGAAGGGAATTCGCGCCCTCGATACCGGCAAGCGCGTCGGCGGACAAAAAATCGAGCCGAAAATTCTCACTCAACGGCTCGTCACCCCGCATCCGGAGCGACTTGCTTACATTCAGTACGCGCTACGACAGGGCCACACTGTCAAACAGCTTTACAAGATGACCTCGATCGATCCCTGGTTCCTTTACCAGCTCAAAGAGATTAACGACATGCAGCTTGAGTTGGAGAAGCACCCGATGGAATCGGTTCCCGCCGAGGTTGCTGCGCGAAGTCAAGCGCCATGGCTTCTCCGACGGCCGCCTCGCGGGTGCGTGGCGACTGCAAGGCCAGGAGAAAGTCCGCCATCTGCGCAAGAAATTTGGCATAAAGCCGGTTTACAAGCGCGTCGACACCTGCGCCGCCGAATTCGAGAGCTTCACACCGTACCTCTATTCGACCTACGAGGACGAAGACGAAGCCACGCCGACGCAGAAAAAGAAAGTGATCATTCTGGGCAGCGGGCCGAATCGCATCGGGCAAGGAATTGAGTTCGATTACTGCTGCTGCCACGCTGCCTTCGCGCTCCGCGACGATGGCTACGAAACCATCATGATCAACTGCAATCCGGAGACGGTCTCCACCGACTACGACACCAGCGACCGCCTCTACTTCGAGCCGCTCACGCTCGAAGATGTATTGGCTGTGTGCGAGCACGAGTCTTCGTCGGGCGCTCCCGTCGGCGTGATCGTCCAGTTCGGTGGCCAGACTCCGCTGAATCTTTCGCTACCGCTCAAGGCCGCGGGGGTCAACATTATTGGCACCTCGCCCGAATCGATCGACCTCGCCGAAGATCGCAAGCGCTTTAATCGCCTGCTCGAAGAACTGGAAATTCCCCAGGCTCCCGGAGCCATGGCCGCATCCGTTGATGAAGCGGTCGCGGGCGCATCTCGCGTGGGCTATCCCGTGCTGGTCCGCCCCTCGTACGTTCTTGGCGGACGCGCCATGGTCATCGCTTACGACGAAGAGAGCGTTGTTCGCTACATGAAAGAGGCGGTCGAATATTCTCACGATCGTCCCGATCCTCATCGATCACTTTCTTGAAGACGCCATCGAAGTCGATGTCGACGCGCTCTCCGACGGCGAGGACGTCGTCATCGGCGGAATTATGCAGCACATCGAAGAAGCCGGCATACACTCGGGCGATTCTTCCTGCGTCCTGCCGGCTGTCGATATTCCGCAAAATCTTCTTGAACAAATGCGCGAGTATACCTTTAAGCTCGCGCGCACACTCAAAGTCATTGGCCTGATGAACATTCAGTTCGCCATCCCGCGAACGAATGGCAATGGCAACGGTGGCAAAGTCTACGTCCTTGAAGTGAACCCTCGCGCCTCGCGCACCGTGCCTTACGTTTCAAAAGCCACGGGCGTGCCGATGGCGAAGATCGCCGCGCGTCTGATGACCGGCCGCAAGCTGCGCGAATTCCTTCCCGAGTTCATCGAACGCCGCGCCGACCTCGATACCGGTCATTGCTACTACGTCAAGTCGCCGGTCTTTCCGTGGAACAAGTTTCCTGGGGTCGATACCGTTCTCGGCCCGGAGATGAAATCCACCGGCGAGGTCATGGGCGTGGCCGAGAATTTCGGCCAAGCCTTCGCCAAAGCCCAGATCGCCGCCGGCCAAAAGCTGCCGATCAAGGGCACGGTGTTCGTCAGTGTTACCGATCATGACAAACCCCACGTCGCCGAAGTCGCCCGCAAGTTCGCCGATCTCGGTTTCCATCTCGTCGCTACCGCGGGCACGGCTGACGTTTTAGAGCGCGAGAAATTGGTGGTCGAGCGCGTCTACAAAGTGAAAGAAGGCCGTCCCAACGTCGTCGATCTGATCAAAGGCGAACGCGTGCAGCTCATCATCAATACTCCGCACGGCCTTGAGCCCTGGTTCGATGAGCAAGCCATCCGCCGCGCCGCCGTCAACGCCCGCATCCCAACGATCACTACCCTTGCCGCGGCCCGCGCCGCCGCCGAAGGTATCGCCGCCTTGCAGCGCGGTGAATTGAAAGTCCGCGCCCTGCAAAAGCTGCATGCCGAACGCACGGAGAAAGCTCCGCGCTAAAGTGTTTGCTCTCTGAAATTGTCATGCTGAGCGAATTTCCGATTTGCTTGCGAATCGGAATCTGAGTCGAAGTATCCGTGCGCCGCTGCTCTGCATCGTGACGTGCCCAGGCGTTTTGTCCTGAGCTCTCCCGGCACCATCGCCAGAAAGGAACTGTTAAGCTAACAGCTAGAAGCTAATAGCCAGGAGCTGTTCTTATGCTGCTTAACGGTATCTTTCCTCCTATCACCACACCTTTCTATCCCGAGGGCAACGTCTATCACCGCAAGCTCGAGCACAACGTCGATCATTACTCGAAGACTCCGGCCGCCGGCATGGTTGTGCTGGGCTCGACCGGTGAAGCGATTCTGCTCTCCGATCTTGAGCAACGCGACGTGCTGCGAACCGCCCGTGAAGCCGCGGCCCCGAACAAAGTTCTGATCGCCGGCACCGGCGTCGAATCTGCCGACGGAACGCTGCAGCTCACCGAGTACGCCGCCAAGCTCGGCTACGACATCGCCATGGTCCGCACGCCGCACTATTACAAAAAACAGATGCAGCCAGCCAATATTCTGGCCTTCTATCGCTTCGTTGCTGACCGCTCACCGCTGCCTGTCATCATTTATAACTTTCCCCCGGCGACCGGCTACGACATCCCGGCCGAAGTTGTGATCGAACTCGCCGAGCATCCCAATCTCATCGGAATAAAAGAATCCAGCGGCGACGTGGAAAAAGTTCGCCGCATGGTCGCTGCTACTCGCCACATTAAACGCAGCGCCACTGTCACAGAAACTTTTGACGCGGTCACGCCTCGCATGATCCAAAGTTCGCAAGAAGGCAGGGAACTCGTGTCGATCGCTGCCGCGCCAGGCGATGGCGGCCGCGCCCCCTCGTCCGCCAAGCCATCGTCGTCTGGCGTCAGCATTATGGGAACGCTCAAGACTCGCCAGAAAGAAGTCGGCTTCCAGGTTCTGGTCGGCGCAGCTCACAAGCTGGAACCATCACTGCAAGCCGGAGCTGTCGGCGCGATCCTCGCTTTCGCCACCTGCGCTCCTACCGCCTGCTACGAAATTTATGCCGCCTGGAAGGAAGGCAACAATGAACTCGCCCAGCTGAAGCAGGAACGCATCGCCGTAGCCGCCCAGCGGATCGCCGGTGAGTTGGGTATTCCTGGTCTCAAGCACGCCCTCGACTTCAACGGATACTTCGGCGGCCCAGTGCGATTGCCGTTGTTGCCGCTTACGGCCGATGTGAAAAACGAGGTCGAGCAGTTGCTCTCCAGCATTCGGAACTGAACGGGTTTTCTCCGAGAGAGCCCATTTGCTCGTCTGAACACCGGGAACTCAGAACTGCAATTGATCTTTATTAGTGCTCGCCGGTTCGGGTTTGTCCGTAAGAAATTGCACTTCCCATCGCCGTGCGTTACACTATGTTTGAACGAACGTTCGAACTTTTCATGGCCGCATCTTCTCCTATCACGGTGCCAGCTTCGCCTCGACGCCGTTCGCCCGAGCCTACACGGGTTCAGCAACGCTTCGAGCGGCAACAAAGCAAGATTCTGCTGCACGCCACCGAGGTCTTCTACGAAAAAGGATACGAAGGCGCATCCATGCGCGATCTCTCCCGCGCCAGCGGCATGTCGCTCTCTGGCCTCTACCACTATTTCGAGTCCAAAGAGAAGCTGCTTTACCTGATCCAGAAGCATACCTTCACGACCATCGTCGAGCGCCTGCGTGAGCGTCTTGATCAATCCTCGGAACCTGAACAGCGCATCCGGATTTTCATTCTCAACCACCTCGAATATTTCCTGGCCAACCGCAAGGCGATGAAGGTCCTTTCGCACGAAGACGACGTTCTGAAGAACGGCTATGGCAGCGAAATCGCAGCCATTAAACGCGAGTATTATCGAATCTGCGTCGGCCTGCTGGACGATTTCAAGCGCGGGCGCAAGCTGGAGTTTTCCAGCCGCCTCGCCGTGCTCAGCATGTTCGGAATGATGAACTGGATTTATACCTGGTACAAGCCGCGCATCGACGCCGATGCCCGCGAGATCGCTCGCGAAATGGGCGACATTTTTCTGCGTGGCATTGGCAGTCTGCAGAAGCCGCGCAAACGGAAAGCAGTAAACTAACATTTCAGTGACTACGGAAAAGGAGTTTTAGATATGGCAACCACCATGCAACCGGCCACCAGCGAAGCTACGAAAACCTTGATCAACTACCGCACCGATCGAGGAGTTGCGGTCATCGAGATGTTCGATCCGCCGGCCAACACCTACACCTACGAGATGAATCGCCAGCTCGACGAAGCGATCCTGAAGGCGCGCATGGACAACGACGTGTACGTCATCGTCCTCACCGGCTCGGGCGACAAGTTTTTCTCCGCCGGCGCCAACATCAAAATGCTCTCCAGCGTCGATCCCACGTTCAAATATTATTTCTGCCTGCATGCCAACGAAACTCTGCTGCGCCTTGAGCACACGCCCAAGCTGGTCATCGCGGCCATCAACGGCCACTGCGTCGGCGGAGGCCTCGAAATCGCCATGGCCGCCGACATTCGCATCGCCCGTCAGGACGCGGGCAAGATCGGCCTGCCCGAAGTCAATCTCGGAGTTCTTCCTGGTACCGGCGGCACCCAGCGCCTGTCGCGCATGGTGGGGAAGAGCAAAGCCATCGAGCTGATGGTTACTGGCAACACGTTCTCGTTCGAAGAAGCAAAAGAGCTCGGCATCGTCAACGACATTTTCGATCGCGACGGCTTCATGGAAAACATCATGGAATACGCTCGCCAGTTCTGCCCGCCAAATAAAGCCGCGAAGGCTGTCGGGCGCATCAAGCGTTCGGTGCAAACCGGCTGGGAGATTCCGATGGAGTCCGCGTTGGCCGTAGAACGCGAGAACCAGCAGATTCTTTTCCAAAGCGAAGACGCGAAAGAAGGACTGGCGGCCTACGTGGAAAAGCGCCCCGCCGTCTTTAAAGCAAAGTAGCTGGTTGAGGGAGGGCGGGCGCCCTCGCCCGCCAAGTCCAAACGATGTAGGCGCGAGCGTCCTCGTTAGCCTGCCCTGAGCGAAGTCGAACGGTGCATGCTGAGCGTAGCTCGGCAGCGAATAGGAAAAGACAATGCTTGCAGCTACCAAAACTAAACTCTCTCCCGGTCGTCTCCTTATCAATGGCGAGTGGGTCGAAGCCTCGAAACAATTTGATACCACCAATCCCGCTACCGGCGAAGTGCTAACTCAAATTGCCGACGGCTCCTCCGCCGATGTCGACCGCGCCGTCGCCGCAGCCCGCAAGGCTTTCGACGACCGCTCCGGCCCCTGGCGCAAAATGTCCGCCAGCGAGCGCGGGCGCTTGATCTGGAAACTCGCCGATCTGCTCGAAAAGAACATCGACGAGTTTTCCGAGCTTGAAACCCTCGACAACGGCAAGCCCATTTTCGAATCGCGCTACGTCGATATGCCCATGGTCGTCGACGTTCTCCGTTACTACGCCGGATGGGCGACCAAAATTCACGGCGAGACGGTCAACACCTCTGAGACCGCGTTCACCTATACGCTGCGCGAGCCCGTCGGCGTTGTGGGAATGATCGTGCCGTGGAACTTTCCGTTACTGCTTTCATCGTGGAAGCTGGGCCCGGCGCTGGCCTGTGGCAATACCGTCGTGTGGAAGCCCGCCAGCCTGACCTCTCTGACCGCTCTAAAGTTCGGCGAGATCGCCATTCAAGCGGGCGTGCCCGCCGGCGTCATCAACATCGTCACCGGCCGCTCCGAAGTTGGCCGCCTCATGGTCAAGCATCCTGGCATCGACAAAATTGCCTTCACCGGATCGACCGAAGTTGGCAAAGAAATCATGCGCGGCGCCGCCGACAGCATGAAACGCATCACGCTCGAACTCGGCGGCAAGTCCCCGAACATCGTCTTCGCCGACGCCGATATTGATAGCGCCGTCAAAGGGGCCATCACCGGAATTTTTTACGGCAAAGGCGAAGTTTGCAACGCCGGCTCGCGCCTGTTCGTCGAAAACAAAGTTCGCGACGAATTTCTGGAGAAGCTCGTCGCCCGTGCCAAAAAGATGCAGCCCGCCGATCCCCTCGATCCCAAGACCCGCATGGGCGCGATCGTGAGCCAGGAACAGATGAACACCGTGCTTGGCTACATCGAGGCCGGCAAGAAAGAAGGCGCGAAGCTGATCGCTGGCGGCAACCGCGTCACTGTCGATGGCGGCAAAGGCTATTTCATCGAGCCCACGATCTTCGGCGAAGTGAAAAACGACATGAAGATCGCGCAGGAAGAAATCTTCGGTCCCGTGCTTGCGACCCTCGCCTTCGACGACATCGATCAGGTGATCGCGCAGGCAAATCAGAATCCGTATGGGCTCGCCTCGGCGGTCTGGACTCGTGACGTCAAGAAAGCCCACCTCGTCTCGCGGCAACTGAAAGCTGGAACGGTTTGGATCAACACTTATGGCTTGATGGACGCCGCCATGCCTTTCGGCGGCTACAAGAGCTCCGGCCTCGGCCGCGAGCTCGGCGAGAAGGCGCTCGAGCATTACACGGAAAGCAAAACCGTTTGGTTGAACCTAAGCTAGCAGCGCCGATGGAATGAATTGGCTCGAAGCTAATAGCTAGGAGCCAATAGCTAGCAACGAACTCATAAATAGGAAGCGAAACTATGCCCGGCAAAGTAGCAAAAATCGGAACTTTCAGCGAGTGGGTGGGCCTCTTCGACGACTGGCGCAAGGACATCGGCGTCAATCACGACGAGATCGCCAACTTTCACTTCGACACGCTTTACGGCGCCATCGAGACCGACGAAATCCAATTCGGTCACTTCAAAGGCAACAAAAAGTGGGAAAACCTGCGCCAGGTGCCCACGCAGCAGATGCGCGACGCGCTCATCAACCTGATCGTCTATCAGGGCGACACCGAATTCGCCAGCGTCGAGCAGCAGCGCCACCTGTTTGAAACCGCGCCTACCGACTGGGACCGCAAGGCCCTGACCCGCGTGATGATCGAAGAAATGCGTCATGGTTGGCAGATGTGCGCCTTGCTCATGGCGCATTTCGGCTACTCCGGCAAAGTTGAAGCCCAGAAGATGCTCGAGCGCCGCGCCTTTGAAAACAAGCGCTTGCTCGGCGCCTTCAACGTCGACGTCGACAACTGGATGGACTTCTTCACCTACACCGACTTCGTCGACCGCGACGGTAAATTTCAGTTACAAATGCTGAAATATTCCGCATTCGCGCCCCTCGGCCGTTCCATGTCCTATATGCTGCGCGAAGAGGCGTTCCACATGGGCACGGGCAACGACGGTCTCCGGCGCATCGTCGAGGCCGGCGTCATTCCTGCCTGGCTCATCCAGAAATATCTCAACAAATGGATTTCATCTTCTTACGATCTTTTCGGCACCGACAACTCCGGCTCCGCCCATTGGGCTTACGTTTGGGGAATCAAAGGCCGTTACGACGAGCCGAAGAACGAGCAACCGGCCAAGGTCGATGAATTGAACGATTACAACCGGCATCTTTATCGTGACGAAGTTGCCGGCCTCATCGAGCGATTCAACGGTGTGTTAAAGCCGGGAGAGCCCGAGCTCTACGCTCCCGACATCAAGTTCAATCGCAACATCGGCCGCTGGGCCGGACAAAAGTTCCATGCTCAAACCGGCGAGTCGTTGGACGACAAAGCCTACGCGCAGCACGTTGACGAATACATGCCGACGGAGAAAGATAAAGCGCTGCTGCTCGACATTATCGCGAACGAGAAAAAGTGGATCGTACCCAAAGAAGGCGCCCGCGATCCCCTGGCCACGATCGGCGAAGTCCGTAAGTCGGCCATCAACCTGTAACGGCTTGTGTGGAGCTGGTGTGTGAGGACAGCCCCCTCGGCTGTCTAGGCCGAACGAAGCTCGGCGGTGTAACATGACGATCGCGACCCTAACGCGCATCTCCATCGAGCTCCAGCCTCCGCTGGCTCACATTCGCCTGCACAATCCTCCGTTCAACGTCATCGATATCCCGATGATGGCCGAGCTCGCCCAAGCCCTGGCCGAAATCGAAGCAAATCCCCAAGTCATCGCCCTGGTTTTGCACGGCTCACAGAAAGCCTTTTCCGTCGGTGTCGACGTTGCTGCGCACACGCCCGACAAAGTCGAAGCTATGCTGGCCAAGTTTCACGGGGTAATCCGCGCCATCGTCGCGTCGAAAAAAGTCAGCATCGCCATCGTGCAGGGTCACTGCCTCGGCGGCGGCGCGGAACTCGCCATGGTCTGCGACATCGTCTACACCTCCGAACTCGCTACCTGGGCCTTCCCCGAAATCAAGCTGGGATGTTTTCCGCCGGTCGCCGTCACCGCGCTGGCCGCTCTTGTTGGTCAGAAACAGGCTGCCGATCTGATCCTCACCGGTCGCAACATCACCGGAAAAGAAGCCGCTAGCATCGGCTTGGCAAACGCAGTAGTCGCTGAAGTCGATCTCGACCGCACTTTGCAGGAAACCGCCCAGCATCTTTCCCAGCTCAGCCCAGCCGCGCTGGCCATCACCAAGAAAGCGCTGTACGCCTGGGACTCCATCCATTTCGACAAAGGTCTCGCCCGTGCGGAGAAAATCTATTTCGAAGAGCTGATGAAGACGGACGACGCGCACGAGGGAATCAACGCGTTCATGCAGAAGCGCAAGCCGGAGTGGAAGGGAAAGTAAACTCGCTGTTAGCCGTTAGCTCTTGGCTTTTGGCTCAGATCCTTAGTGCAAATCCAGAGAGCAAAGCAGATCCAGAAAGCCTAGACCTAAAAGCTAACAGCCAGAAGCTAAGAGCTAGCAGTTTTCTATCTCGATGTAAACAGATGTCCCATCTTTTCTTTCTTCGTCTTTAAATACTCTTCCGCGTAAGCGCTGGGTGAAACTTCGCACGGAACTCGCTCCACAACTTTGATCCCGCCACGCTCCAGGGCCGCCACTTTATCCGGATTATTCGACAGAAGCCGCACCTGTAACACGCCAAGCGCCTTCAAGATCTCAGCCGGAAGCGCAAACTCCCGCTGATCGGCTTTGAAGCCCAGCCGCTCATTGGCCTCCACCGTGTCCAATCCCGCATCCTGCAGCTCATAGGCTTGCAGCTTGGCCATCAGCCCAATACCGCGCCCCTCCTGCTGTTCGTAGATCAGCACGCCCGCGCCTTCTTCCGCAATCATCGAGAGCGCCAATTCCAGTTGCTGCCGGCAATCGCAGCGTAGCGATCCAAAAACGTCTCCCGTCAAACATTGCGAATGGATTCTCACCAGCGGCGCCGTCGATCGCACGTCGCCCATTACCAGAGCCACAGCGTCTTCGGTGCGGCCGTCAAAATTTCCCTGGAATCCGTAGATGCGGAATTGTCCCCAGCGAGTAGGGAAGTCTGCCGAGGCGATTTGCCGGACCGATTGAGAGCTCACATCAACATTATACGGTGCAGGACGGGGCGTCCCGTCGACTCACATCAAGCCTTGAGATCCTCCTTCAACATTCCATACATCACTAGATCCTCGTATTTCTTCCACTTTAAGATATGGCCGCGCATGTAGCCTTCCCGCTTCATGCCCAGCTTTAGCAGAATTTTTCCCGATGCCGGATTGTCCGGCACATGCGATGCGTAGACGCGATTCAGCTTGAGTTCATCAAATGCATAGCGCACCAGCGCACCCGCCGCCTCGGTCGCGTATCCATTTCCCCAATACGGTACGCCAATCCAATAACCCAGTTCCGCGCGATGATGATCGAATTCCAGCCGCAACCCCACGCCGCCAACAAACGTACCTGCATCTTTGAGCCGGACCGCCAGCCGTACACCATCGCTTTCGTGCGCGTGAGCGACCAGATCCTCCGCATCCTTTTGCGAATAGGGGTGTGGAATCCGCAGCGTCGTGGCCGCAATTTCGCGCGCCCCGATGAGCGGCAGCAACTCAGGTATATCGGCCTGAGTATAGGTTCGCAACAAAAGGCGCGGCGTGTGCAGCGCGATATCCATTCTCAGAACCTACCACGACGCGTAGCGGTATCGCCCTCTTCGCTCCGGCAGAATCTTGATCAGCACAATGCCCGCGACAAACCCTCCTACGTGCGCCCAGAACGCCACGCCGCCGGACTGCGGGCTGGTGTCCGCGATCGACGCCGTCCCGCTGATAAATTGCAGCAGGAACCAGTAGCCGAGAAAAATCCATGCCGGCAGCCACCAGAATGTAAAGAAGACAATCAACGGAACCAGCGTCAGCACCCGCGCCTTGGGATACAGAATCATGTACGCGCCCATCACCCCGGCAATCGCGCCGCTCGCGCCGACCGTGGGCACGTTCGAACCCATGTTCAGCAGAATATGCGTTACCGCCGCCGCAAATCCGCTTACCAGATAAAACACCAGATAGGAAAAGTGTCCCAGATAATCTTCAATGTTGTCGCCGAAGATCCACAGGAACCACATGTTGAAGATGATGTGCAGCCAGCCGCCGTGCAGGAACATCGACGTCAATATGGTCAGCGATTGTCCGGGGATGTCGTAGTTGCGCGATCCCGCTAGCGCCAGTTGAAAATGCCGCGGTACGACGCCGAACTGATACATCATGCTGTTCAGCGCGCGATGCCCCTGCGTGCCAATCGACAGTTCAAACAGAAACACCACCGCGTTCAACGCGATAATGAAATAGGTCACGTAGGGCGTGCTGAAACGGGGCGTATCGTCGCGGATGGGAATCATTTAAATTGGTAATTGGGCAATTTGTAATTGTGTAATTGAAAGCCCGCGGCCGCAGCTCGCCACGAAGTGGGCACTCGCATTCTCTCCGCTTCGATCTTAAATTACCAAATTGCTCAATTACTAAATTACCAATTTCTTCTATGAATGGCGTCCTCATCATCGATAAGCCCGCCGGATTGACCTCGCATGACGTGGTCAACCGGGTGCGCCGCATTCTGAAAGAACGCTCGGTCGGGCATCTTGGCACGCTCGATCCCCTGGCTACCGGCGTTTTGCCGCTGGTGGTCGGAAATTTCACCCGTCTGGCGCAGTTCTATACCGCTTGCGAGAAGTCTTACGAAGGCGTGATCCGCTTTGGCTTCGCCACTGACACTTATGACGCCGAAGGCGAGGCCACCAGCCCGGCCCAAGCCGTCAGTCTCTCCCTTGAGTCCATTCGCGAACTGGCCGGACATTTCTGCGGCAAGATCGAGCAAGTTCCGCCGCCATTTTCAGCTAAGAAAATTCAAGGAGTCCCGGCTTACAAGCTCGCCCGCAAGAAGCAAGATGTCGTTCTTGCCCCGGTGCAGGTCGAAGTCAAGGAATTCGAAATTCTCAGCATTGACGGCGACTGCGCCAGCTTCCGTGCCCGAGTTGCCTCCGGCACGTACATGCGCTCGGTCGCGCACGACATGGGGCAGTGCCTCGGTTGTGGCGCGCACTTGCAGTCGTTGCGGCGAACCGCGGTCGGCGAGTTTACGTCGGCAGAAGCTCGCACGCTGGAAGAGCTGCAGGCGCTCGTCGGCAACGGCCCGCCCGAAGACCTCTTCATTCATCCCCGCAAAATTCTTCCCACATTTCCCAGCGTCACTGCGACCGATGAAATGGCTGCCCGTATTCGCAGCGGCCGCACCGTCAATCTGCCGGAGCTCTCAAAAGCCAAGCTAGTCAAAGTTTTCTACGGCCAGAAAGAACTCATCGCCATCGCCGCGCGCGTTGCCGGAACTTTGTTTCATCCCCGGATTGTGCTCGCGGCCGCGTAGTTACGCCGCCGCACCGCCGCCAATTGGCGTTCTTCCGGCATCACTTTGGTTATCTAAACTTCAAGGTTCGCTGGAACTATACTTCGCGTAGTTGTTCCGGGGATCCAAGAATGCAAATTCAACTGCGAATGTTAGGAATACTGTTCAGCATAGTGGCTGCATGTGCGACCGCTTACGGCCAGCAAGATACCAGTCCGGGATACGTCTTCCACCCGAACCAGGAAGCTCGTATCCAGTCGTTCCCGACGATTGTCGCCGACTCCAGCGCCGACTCTGATGTTCTTTCCGCCAGCGTCGCCAGCGCGGTGAACTCGCCCGATGTCTGCTGCGGCCGCAACTCGGCGCTCGTCGATCCGCTCGCCTCGATCAGCGGATTTTCCTTGAAAGATCTCGGACGGAAACTTCGCGGCAAGCATTATTTCGACAGTGGATTGTCCTTCACCGTCACCGACCAATATTGGCCCGGCGGCTCAGTCAACGCCGAGAGCATTATCGGTACCCTCAGGGCGCAGCGTCCTCTGTTGACCCTGTGGAACGGACATCTCTATGTAATGTACGGCGCGGTATTCGGCGAGTACCTCTACAACGACGGCGCTAGCACGCACACCATCCAAAAACTGCTGCTGGTCGACACCCGCTTTTCCGACGATCGCCGCTACGTCACTTTCGACCGCCAGACTGATGACTGGAGCAAAGTGACGGGACTGCTGTCACTCGCCATCACCCGCTGACCCGGGCCTCACTGCTCGCGCCAGACCATTTCTACGCGAATGGGAAACTCGTTCTTCACCGGCATCGTGAGCAAAGTCGGCGGATCGATCTTGAAATCTGTGAGCGTAGCGGGAATTGTTCCCGAAATTGTCGCATCCCGTCCGTGTACCGCTAGCTGCAGGCGAACCTGCTTGTACTGCGCTTTCTGCCCGGCGAATTCAATCTCCAGGTTTGCATTGATCGTCGCCGCTCCTGCCGCCGATTCCGGCAATCGCGTCCTCACCACCACCATGGGAAATTCCGCCCCTCGTGTCACTTGTACCATGTGTAGGTCGCGGTTACTGTCGCCGGAATCGAACGACTTCACCGGGACCGCGATCAGGAAATCGCATTGTCCTTCATGGCAAACACCCTTGCCGCGGGCCGCATGGCTTACTCCTTCGCTATGATGCAGCGGATGAGAAACGTGATACGTCAGCGTACTTTCTCCCAGCACCCACTGGCTGTCCGCGGCGTTCGCAAACTGCGCCAGAAGTAGAAAAAGGAGAGATCCCAAAGTCCTCTTGCTCATTCGATTTCCTCAGAACTTTATTGACACCGACAGCAGGGCCGCCCCAAACGCTCCCGCCGTCACGATCGCCACCGGCATGTGGGCCTGAGCGATGCCGTGAACTTTCTGGCCGTCGTTTTTCTGGGAGAACGCCATCGCGCCCAGAATCGGCGTCAGTACCATGCCCGGCCCGTGGATCCACGCCATTGCCTTGTGAAACTTGATCGGCCCGCGCGTCGGTGTTCCCGGCGGTTTGGGTGCGCGAATCGCGTAGTACGCAGTAATGCCGTAGAGATCGCCGGCTACCGCGCCTAACGCCACGTGCAGATCGCGGCTGGCCGAGCCGGTACTTTTTCCTCCCGCTCCGGCCGACGAGAATATCGCCGCCATCATCGGAATCGCAGTAATCAATCCCATCCGTTGATGCACCTTCAACATGTGCGTACGCTTATCGAGCAGCGCCTGCAGCTTCGGGTCGGGCTGGGTTTGGCTGGCAGGGAAGCCGAGGTCGCCCAGTGACGGTTCCTTGGGCGTGGTGGAAGGAGCATTCGGCAGTGTGCCCTGGGGCGGTTTTTGCTCCTGCGCCGGAGTTTGCGGCGCTTGAGCGTTCGGCGAGGGTGCCGGCGCACCGTCTTGCGTCTGAGCCGCCACCACCGCGGATGAAAGCGAAAAGACTAAAAACAAAGATTGGAAGCTCCGCATTGAGACTTTCATAGCCGGTCCATACCTGCTGTTTCCGCCAGTCTACAATAAAAAAGAACTTTGTGGCGTAAAGAATGTAGGGTTCGCCTTTCTCGGAGCTTTTTTCGCGAGAAGTGGGGTTCCGTCCCTTCCAACTCCGCCCCACCCCAGCTTTCAACTTCGCCCCAAGCCCTTGCCATTCCGAACCGCTTTAGCGGTGAGGAATCTGCTTTTGCTGGTGTGGGAATCTGGCCGGTGGCCCGCTCAAGCCCGACTTTGAGTCGGGGTTTCCCCTACCTTCACCGATTCGCTTTCCGCGACATTAAAGTGGGGAAAACGGTCGTCTGGTTCCAACCCGGATGCATAGGCCCTTCCGCTTCGCTGCGCTCAAGCGTCAGGATGACAAGGTTTGTAGGCTGGTGGCCCACCCAAGCCTGACGTTGGCTTGAATGGTGAGTTCCACGTTGATCCGTGCAAATCCGCAGCCGTTTCTCAAGGAGCATGCACCACTCTGGTGTATACTGGTGCCATGCCCCCCACGAAGCAAGTTCGCCGCAGCGTCAGCCTTCCAGCGCAGATCGCCAAACAGGTCGACAGCCTGGCCCGGCGCCGGCGTCTCAGCGAGAACCGCGTCCTGGTCGAACTGATCGAAGAAGGCATCGAAGCCCATAAGAAGAAAGAGCAAGCGTTCTTCGAGCTGGCCGGACGCTTTCGCGCCGCCAAAGACCCGGAAGAAATCAAGCGCCTGGGCGACAACCTGGGGCGCTTTGTCTTCGGTGAGTAATGCCGCAGAGTGAAAGCTGGCGTTCGGGCTCCATCCGTGTTGATCCGCGTAAATCCGTGGCGAATTGCGCCCCTGCGCTATACTTTACCCAGGATGGCAGAGGGCCCCAACAAGACGTTTTACCTGGAAACTTTTGGTTGCCAGATGAATGTCCATGACTCGGAAAAGGTCATCGGCACGCTGGTTTCCGAGGGATATCGCCAGGTTCCGACGGTCGAAGAGGCCGGCCTGATCCTCTACAACACCTGCTCCATCCGGGACAAAGCCGAGCAGAAAGTTTTTCACCGCCTCGCCGACTACAAAAAGCTGCAAGCCCAAGGCAAGAAATTTGGTGTGCTCGGCTGCGTGGCGCAGCAGGAAGGCGAAAAGATCTTCGAGCGCGCTCCGCATGTTTCCATGGTTTGCGGATCGGCCTCGTACCGCAATTTGCCCGAGATGCTGATTCAAATCGAAGCAGGGAAGCGCTCGACCGGCCTCGATGACCGCGAAACTGACGCCTGCTTTGAAACCGAATTCACCGCCCGCACCAATCCGCATCGCGGATACATCACCATCATCGAAGGCTGCGACAAGTTTTGCGCTTATTGCGTTGTGCCGTTTACGCGTGGAAAAGAGCGCAGCAGGACGGCGGATTCCGTGCTGGCCGAAGCGCGACAGATGGCCGATCTCGGCTACACAGAAATTCAGTTGCTCGGCCAGAATGTGAATTCCTACAAAGATCCGGCAGGGAAGCGCAGCTTCGCCGAATTGCTGGCAGCGGTGGGCGAGGTTCCGGGCGTCCGGCGCGTGCGCTTTACCACTTCGCATCCGCGTGACTTTGGCCGTGACATCATCGACGCGATCGACTCGACTCCCACCCTTTGCGATCACGTGCATCTGCCGGTGCAGAGCGGATCGACTCGCGTACTCGACGCCATGCAGCGTCTCTACACTCGAGAGCAATATCTTGAATGCATGGCGTGGATCAAAGCCGCCCACCGCGATATCAGCATTACCAGCGACATCATTGTTGGCTTTCCTGGAGAGACGGAAGCCGAGTTCGAACAAACTTTGTCTCTGCTGGACGAAGTCGAATACGACAGCATTTTCGGCTTCAAGTATTCGCCGCGTCCGAACACCCCGGCGCTGACCCTCGATGACGCAATCTCGGACGAAGAGAAGGCGCGCCGCCTTGCAGTTTTGAACGAGAAGCAGCGGGAGATCCAAAAGCGGCGTAATCAAAGATATCTTGGCGCCACAATTGAAGTAATGGTTGAAGGCAAGAACGAAGCGCGAAATCAATGGATTGGCCGGACTTCGCAGAATAAGGTCGTGAATTTCAGCGTCCCGGCGCAGCCTCCCCTAATGGGTAGCTATGTTCAAGTCTTGATTGCAGGATGTTTTCCCAACAGCCTGACCGGCGAAATGGTGGTATAAGAAGCGGAGCGGTTTTGGAGTTCACTATGGAAGTTGAAATGAAAATCCGCGGCTTGATGATGGATCCGGTGACGAACATGCCGATCGTGATCCTGAAGGATTCGGGCGACACGGTGCTGCCGATCTGGGTGGGAATTTACGAGGCGAATGCGATCGCGCTGGAAATTGAAAAGGTGAGTACGCCACGGCCGATGACCCATGATCTTATCAAGAATGTGCTGACTGGGCTGGACACGCTGGTGCACAAGGTGGTGGTCACTGAGCTGCGCGAAGACACGTTTTATGCGGTAATCTGGCTCGAACGCGAAGGGCACATTATCAGTATTGACTCGCGGCCGTCGGACGCGCTGGCGCTGGCGTTGCGGGTAGATTGCCCGATTTTTGTTGAAGAAGAAGTGCTGAAAACTTCCGCCCGGGCCGCGAGCGCCTCCGACCGGCTGAGTGGGGAAGAGCTGCGCAAGTGGCTGGAAGGCCTGAACGACGAGGACCTCGGCCGATACAAGATGTAGGAATTGAGAGACTGACTCATTGAGTCATTGAATCAATGAGTCGTATGAATCAATGCCCCGATCGCCCGATCGCTCAATGATTCAATGCTATGCCTGATCCGGCCCACCAACTGCAGCAAATCTATCTCGCAGGATTTGAACTGAAAACTTTCGATCGTTTTCCCAAATGCGTGGGCGTGGTGCGCGACGACTGCATTGCGCTGCTGGTGCCCGCTCCTGACGGCTTGCAGATGCTGGGCACGCCGGGTTGGCAAATCGGGGAAGTCATGGGAGTACTGACTGAGGTCGGCGGACGGCAGGTCTTCCAAGCTAAGCAGGAGATCGTGGAGGCAACTCCAGACAGGCTTGAGGCGCTGAGGCGGTTTCGCGAGGAACTGGCTAAGTTGCTGCATCGAAAATAGGGAGCAACATGACAATCTACAAATCATTTCTCGCAGTCGCCAGCGGAACGTTCAAGCATCGAGCTTATCGAAAGGTGATCTCAAGTACCTGCAACGGACTCCCACTCTACGCTTTAGGGCTTCGCCCCAGCACGGCGCAGGAGTTGGATTACGGCCTTGTCGCTGTGGGACGTTGCCCATGCCAGTGCAGAATAGTCGTTGCGGCTGCGGATGTTCGGATCGGCGCCGGCGGCGAGCAGGGCCTTAATTAGTTCCGGACTTGCCCGCCCACCGCGGCAGGCGCGGATGAGCGCGGACTGGCCGCTTTGGTCACGAGCGTTGACATCGGGCTTCGCAGCCAGCAATTGCTGCACCGCTTGCAGATCGCCTTTCTCAGCCGCGTACATCAGCGGCGTCTCGTCGGGATCGTCGAGCGACTCACCGTCTTTTCCCAATCCGATCGGCCAAGCAATAGGAAGAATGCGGACAACCTCGACCTCGATGTGGCCGTTCACTCGTTGCCAATCAATCAGGTGAAAGTAGCCCTGCAATTGCGGCTGGATCTGCAGGCCGATGAGAGATGTCCAAAGCCAATTCGCTGCTGCAGCGGACGGCAGCGGGTCGGACCCTGAAGCTGAAACAGTTTAAATCCGTCTCCCGAGTTCCACTCAAAGCGGGCATCGAAGTCGTGGGTAAAGCCCTGGGCGCCAGCCCAAGCCACAACCCCGACTACGGCCAGGCCCGCCATAACGAATGGCCAGAGCGGACGGCTGGCGAAGCATCGCGAGACCAGAGCCGCCGCCGAACCAACCAGCGCCAGCGCGAGCAACACGAGGCCGACACCGGTCATGATCGTGGCTGCCGCGTTCCACCAATAGACATGCGGATCCAGGAAGCCGGTCTCGTTCAGGTGCCATAAAGGATTGAGGTGAAGAAAGACGATTCCGGCGATCGAGAGGACGAGGCCGATCTCGATACCGGTGAGCCACCAATTGGTGCGCATTCGTGAAGGCGTGTGGGCGGGGACGGACATGGTCGCGAAGTTGACAGGTAGAAGTATAGACAGAATGGCAAGCGGCGGGCGCAGGCGTGATTTACATAATACCTGTTATCGGACATTATGGATGCGGCTTGATGTCAACCGGGCCTCGGAGCCTCGACCTTGTACGCCTCGCTTTTCCGAGAACGAAACACTTATTGACCGCGTGGCACAGTCATCCCGATCTTGTGCCCCCTCAACTGCGGTATAGGAACCGGCCATCCTCAAGCTTTCTTAATTGCAAGTATGGGGCTTCCTAAGTATTTGTTTCGTTTTTGGAACAAATTATCGATCTCTGCATGGGCCGATGGCATTGGGTGCAAAATGCTGCCCTTTTCCAACTCGGCGGGCTCGCGTGGGCAAATTGATCTTTTTGTGCGGCGGAGGCCGTAGCCGAAGAAGCGAACCGAGAAATTGCCATGCCTCGAGACAAGCACATGGGGATGCGAGCTGCGTTGGTTGCGATTGGCGAGCTTGCCTCAGCCGCGCCGCAACTGTCGCCCCATGTGAAGTGAAAAGAGTAAAGTACGAATCCGGAGGCTTCTATGGATCCTGAACTCGAGCTTGGTACAGTTGCTGTCTCGGACATTCTAGAGCAAGCATACGTTAGTAAGATCGGCGTGCCGCCTCCGGCAGGTGAGCCGGTTGCGGTCATCGTTACGCACGGCATGGGCCAGCAGGTTCCCTACGAGACCATCGAGGACGTAGCCGAGGCGATCTGGCGCGGAGCCGAGGCGACCTCATCGCCGTCACTGATCCGATGGGTTCGCCTCGGAACCAGAGGCAAAGACGACATTGAACCCGAGTTAGTGAGGGCGGAAATCCAGGTTCAACACGCCGGCAAAATGTTTGACGTTCACATTTATGAAGCGTATTGGGCGCCGCTCACTGAGGGCAAGGTGACGTTGAAGGATGTCATGTCATTCTTATTTGGCACGGGATGGAACGGCCTTTGGAACGCGCAGATTGGGATTTTCCGGCGCTGGATGTTTGGCAAGGAGCAATACTTCAAGCTTCGCAAACTGCTAATTCTAGCGATCCTCGCTTTTCTAATGTTGCTGCTGATATCGCTCGTCATTATGAATGCGGTGTTGGTTGCGGCAGCAACGTCCCACGCCATTGGAGCAAGCGAGGCGTTTCCCGGAAAGTTGACCGGGCCATTGACGGCCGACTTTATTGTCGCCGACATCGCCGCGGTTCTAATCTTCCTCGGCACCTTCGGGATCCCGTGGCTGTGCAAAAAGTTGACTTCGGCCCCCGGCATCCCTAGAGGCCTATCGATTTTGGAGTGGATTCTAACCGGGGCGGGCGCAATGTTAATTTTAGCGGCCGGGTTTGCGATGCCGCCGCACATGTGGAGCTGCACGCCGGAGCGATGGGTGTGGCCTTACGTTTCTGAATGGGCAGCCCACCTGGCGGAGGGTTGCGGCGGTTTCGTCAAATTTACGGGTTGCTTGAACAAAGTGTGTATTGCTGTGCTGTGGGCCTTTGAGTTTGGTGCAGCGGCTATCGCTCGCTGGTTTCTGATCGAGTATGCGGGCGATGTCCCGGCCTACGTTGCCTTTCATACCGTCAGCAAGTTTTATGACCTTCGTCAGAAAATCTGGGACACTGCAATGAAAGTAGCGCGGGCGGTGTATCGGGCGGAGACTCAATCGACCGCGAATCCGGCGGAACTAGATTTCCTGTACAAGAACATAATCGTGGTCGGGCATTCGCTAGGTTCGGTAATCAGCTACGACGTTCTGAACGGATTATTGTTGGAAGAAGCTGCGTCGGACAGATTCCTCAATATTGCCGATCGCACCCGGATGTTTCTCACACTTGGTTCTCCGCTGGATAAGACCGCCTTCCTTTTTCGTACCCAGGCGGACATGCAATCCTCAGTGCGGGAAGTGGCGGCTGCAGCCGTGCAGCCCATGATTCAGGATTACTCGCACCGGGCAATAGAGTGGGTCAATCTTTATTCCAAGTCGGATATCATCAGCGGCGCTCTGGATTATTACGATCCCCCCAACGAGGGGAACGTGCACGATAAGAAGCGGTTTCGTGTTCTGGGCGCTCCAAGGCGGATCCACGTGCCTGCCCGGAACCTGCTCGACCCCGCGGCCCGGACCCCGCTGGCGGCGCATGTTGAATATTGGCAGGGCAATTTGTTGGCAAAAGAACTGGTACGCGGCATTACGACGTAACACTTCACTGTACTTCCTGGGAACTCTGGAGGGACAGATGGAACGTTCTTCATCAATGTTAGAGGCACATTCCATTCTGTCCCACGTTTTTTCTAGCTGCGTGTCTGGATCGTTTCGCCTTTCTCCACGAACGCCTGC
>CAWKDJ010000007.1:0-291301 GCA_963848325.1 uncultured Acidobacteriaceae bacterium | reverse complement strand
TAACTTCAACGGCAGAAAATCTTCAAGTTCTTCTGCTTCAAGGCAGATTTGAATCACCTTTTTTACATGTTCTATGACCTTTTTAACATTTTTTCTCTGAGTGTAACAACTCGGTATGTCAAGAACTTTTGGAATCTATACTCTCTTCATCCTGCTCGATCAGGATCGTATAATTCAAGCTCGTGCCTTCCATCGTTACCAGAATATCATTTTATCCATTAGTACTTATAACCGTCTAGGATAACAACATTTTATGGCAAAAAGTAGCTATTTTCCTAGTAATCTATAAAAAATGATTTGGATTTTTTTTAATTTTACGCCAATCACTGAATTTTGGCACTCAATCACTGAATTTTGGCATCACTGAATTTTGGCATTATATCTTACTTGACTCTGTTCCAAAATATGTGACTTTATTTTTACATTCATCACTAGTTTTTGTAACTGAATCGATGTCCGTAAGAAATAAACACAGATACAGGCACATGAATTCAGAAACTTATTAAGGAAAGGTAGGGAAAACCTGAGAAAAGCCAAAACCTTTTAAAGGTGAACCTCTCTCAATCTGTTTAACATGTCCAGATCAGTATATCTTGGCAAAATGCTTCTGCACTGGTGCGAGGCCTGTAATGTGCCTGTACTCGGAAAACAGTGCGGATGCGGCAAAAATACAGAGAAAGTCGAGGTTACTCCACCAGGGGATATCCGCCCGGCTTTTGATTATGACATCAAGCGGATAAATTTTGTTTCTGAAAAACAGTTCAACGCTCCCCTTATACCTGAAGGTCATCTTGTGGTGCTGAATAAAGCTCCATATGAAGACAGAATGGATGAGATTACAGTTGATGGGAAAGTCCTTGCAACTCTCAGGTTTGAAATTGAAGGCTGTGAATGGGTCCTGCTTCCCAGGCTCGAAGGGGCAAGACGGCTTTTCCAGGACAGAGATCGAAAATATCTGAAGAGATGGGTTGTTATTGAGCAGGCAGTTGTACCTTTCATCCTTAAAAAAAGTGCAAGTATTTTGGCACCTGGGGTTCTTGATGCCGATCCTGAAATCAAAAAAGAGGACGAGGTCGTTGTGCTGAATCCTGCAGGAGAAGTAATCTGCTGTGGGCGCGCTCGGATGACAGGAAGGGAAATGTGTGAAGAGCAACGAGGTACTGCAGTAAAACCGCGCTGGAGTGGAGAGCCGAAGCCTCAAAAATCCAATAGTGGAGGGCAGACCTGGGAAGATGCCGTAAAAGCCAACAAAAAAATTTTGGATCTTATGACCCAAAATTCCCGTGCTTTCATTGAAAATGTTACAAGGAGCATGAACCTGAAGGTAAGTGTATCCTATTCCGGGGGTAAGGACAGCCTTGCAGTGCTTCAGCTAGTTGATGAGACCCTGCAGGATTACGAGATACTGTTTGCAGATACGGGACTTGAATTTCCGGAGACCCTTGAAAACGTCAAAAAAGTTGCCGAATACTATGGAAAAGAACTCAAGACCGTAAGTGCAGGAGATTCCTTCTGGGATTCGTTTAATGTTTTTGGTCCTCCGACCCTGGATACTCGCTGGTGCTGCAAAATCTGTAAACTTGGGCCCATTACCCGATTGATTAATGAAAGCTATGAAGGCGGCTGCTTGAGTTTCATAGGGCAGCGCCAGTATGAATCTCATGCCCGTTCCATAAGCAAGACAGTCTGGAAAAATCCCTGGGTAGGGAATCGAGTGGGGGCATCCCCTATACAGGAATGGACAGCCCTCCATATCTGGCTCTACATCTTTCGACAAAAGCACCCTATAACCCGGCTTATCAAAACGGATATGACCGGATGGGATGTTGGCTCTGCCCAGTCCTCATCGCTTGCCGACTTTTTTCCAGCTAGAGGAAAGCCACCCCGAGCTTGCAATAAAACTTAAATTTTTACCTTCTGGCCTATGCAGAAAAAATGAAACTTTCTTCTGAATGGGTAAAGTACGGCTTATGGCGTTACAAACGATATCCAAAGGTCCTCCAGGCACTTGCGGAGAAAAAAGGGATTTCCCTGCTTCCATCTCAGGAAGCCCCAAAAGAACTTCATTTTGAAGTTGCAACCGGATAGACCCTGCAAGACAGGAGGAATAACTGCGGATGGAAGTTTCGGGCAAGCAATAGATCTGGAAACTCTGGAAGAAAGTGGAATGCTTTCCCCAATCGGAAAAGTTTCTTTCATAGAAGGCGCTGCATCAGTTTCCTTCGGGGAATCCAGAGCTCAGGTCTTTGCCTCAGGAAATGTGACCGGGAAAAGCCGAAAATGAAAAAGTGCTGAAAACGCTCATGAGATTGGTTGATTCTCGGTAAGAAGAGCTTTGCTCTGCCAGGGATGCGGGATTTGTGTGGGTCATTGCGAGCACGGTGCGATTAAAATGAAAGAAAAGGTGGTAAAGATCAGGGAAAGTTGTGTTCACTGTGGGGCATGTGTAGAAATTTGTCCGCTTGTTAAGTTTATTTGAGGTCTTTCGGTTGCTGAAGACTAAATAAGGATATTTGCAAAAAAATATCTTGTGTGTACCTGAACATCCCATACATGATCTTCCCTGCTGATTATCTGACTTTAGTCTTTTGTGGACAAATTTATTCATGGTTATCTTCTAAATGATGCGATTGAGCTGCGGAATCGATAGCATTAAACTTTAAATTGTCTGTATATTCATTATGTTTACTATTATAGGTCGTGTACACGAGTTATTAATTAATTCCGAAAAAGCGAGTAGATCTTCTATATTTGAGGAAAATGTAGAAAAATTCTTGTGTTTACGGTTTTCAATAACTCACACTCACGACTCTATTACATTGATTATTTAAATATCAAGAATTTAGAAACTTTTTATTATTTTCTGGTCTCCAGATTTTTCTCTAATCATTCAAAATAAGAATATTTGTATTTAACAAAAAGAAATGTATTTAAATGAATAAAAGGAAACATATCAATTGATACCTCAACGGTAAAAACGGTATTTTATGGCAATATATTAATTTCTGTAACTATTCAGCTATCATAAATCAGTCTATTGATGCTTGTTTTGATTTGTCAAAATTGTGTAATCGGCAACCCATGCAAAACTAAAAAAACATAATCAATAGCCAACAATTCTAGAAAAATAATCTTACAAAAAATTGCTCATTAAATCTTATATAAGATGGCTAATGATGTTGTTTTACCCAAGTTGAATAGTTACTAATTCCTTTGCCGAAAGTACTGGTTGAAGAGCATTATCGTTCTATGTTCTCTTCAATATCCCCGACTCATTGTGATTGCGGCATTAAATTAAATGTTAACTCTCACTATACCCGTTTTATTCTCACGAGTTATGGCACCATAACCTGCAATACTACATACTGGATTTGTCCTAATTGTAAGGAGCATTTTCATGATGAGATAGTTGGTGTTTCTGGTTCGGCAAATTACAGCGATGAGTTCTACGATAAACAAATGCTTGTCAGATACGATGGTAGATGCAGCCTTCATAATTCTTGTAGAATTGGTGAAACATATACAGAAGGCTTTACTGAAATATGTGGAAGAGCTCCTTGTGCCTCTTCATTATGGTTGCGTGAACAAAGACAAGCAGAAATTTCTAAGCAAGAACTTTTAGATCAAAATGCTGATTTTGATGAAACTTTGTATGTTGATGGAGATTGGATCAAGAAAGGATGGAAAAATAAGTTTGAAACTTTGATAGGAAGAGAGATTACAGAAAAAGAATGGAAGAAGATGCGATACAAATCCGTTTACGTTATCGCCACAAAAGAAAAGATAATTTTGGATTTTGAAGTAACTGACAGATTACCAACAACTGCAGCTCTGATTCCTCTTTTCATACGAATAAAAAATCGATTTCCAGAACACAAAATACAAAAAATCGTTTTTGATGAAGATAAAGCAATTATTGGAACTATAAAAAGTGTTTTCCCTTAAGTGGTTCATTCTTTTTGTGTGTTTCATCAATTGAAAAACGTTAGCAAGAACTATAGTGATGAATTCAAATCTGTAAAAAATATTCCAGGTGATGATAGGCTTGTATACAATGAGATCTGTGATTTAATACGCTCTGATACGGTCATCAATTTGGTTGTGTGTTATCAAAATATCCTCGAATTGGATTCAAATCTTGAACTTTCAAAAGCGTCTCATAAAGCGATTTCTTATGCAAAAGAGATTTTCAAGAAGAACATAAGTTTCCTGAAAAAAGGCTTTACACCTGAAATGGATAATATAATGGAACATATATTTTCTTTGATAGGAGACGTTGTAGACAAAGCTAGATCATTCAAAACTGATAGTGGTCTAACTAATTTTTGTTACAATTTGTTTACTTACTTCAACAAACGGTGTTTCCGTACAGGAAAATGGGCAGGATTCTCACCTTTGATGAGGGCGAGATTCCAGTATGGATAGATAACTGTTGAATATAAATCTCCAATCTTTGTTTCTAATTTTATAGCGGTAGCTTTCGAATAATTCTGATAAATATTGAAAATTTGTATAAAAAATTAATATGTAAGTGGATCAACTTTTCCAAAATAATGGAAAGTACTTAATAAATATGGATAAAATTCTATTGTTCTTTCAAAATTTAAGAGGAACCAGAAAATATTAAAAAGACTCAAAAATATTGATTTTCGAAATACAATACTACGGAATGCAAGATACAGCCATTTCTAAAATAGAGCTTGAAGTTGTTTTTAACCATATCTTAATATAGTCTTCACACAAATTATTTACATTTATAAAATCCTCTTTATATTCATGGGGAGACCTGAAATCTATCATATTGACCAAAAGATTTCTCTTGAGAAGCTTGATTGGCTCATAAAGATTGAAAGAAATACTAAAGTTCAACCGAAATTATATTTTATTCGGTTTAGATATTTAGGCGATTCTATTGAGGAAGCAACATCGAGACTAGGAGTCACTAAAAGAATTGGTTATTATTGGCAAAGTCAATGGAATGAAAACGGTTATGAGGGTTTACTTCATAAATCTGGTGCAGGTAGACCCACTTATTTGAGTGATAAAGAAATACTTGAACTGAAGACAATGTTGGAAAGTAAAGACTTTTGGACTACAGATGAAGTTAAAGATTTGGTGAAAGATAAGTTTGACATTGATTATTGCTTGAATTCAATAAGAAAACTATTGAAGAAAATAGGTATGAACTATAATGTGCCTTATTGCTTGGACTATAGAAGACCTCAAAATGCAGAAGATGTTTTAAAAAAACTTAGAAAAAGCAATAAAAGAAAAAACTTCACCTGATAAGCATTATGTTATAGGCTTCCTTGATGAATCTTCACCACAAACAGCACCAGACACACCAAGACTTTGGTCATTCGTGAAAAAACCTAAAATGTTTAAAAATACAAAGAGAATGAAAGCAAATGCAAACGCTTTCTATGCTCTGAATGGAAAGAGTGTTATTGATTTTAAAGAAAGTTCAAAGGCAAAAGATGTATGTGAATTTTTAGAAAGAATAAAAGAAGAAAATAAGTATGATCCGATAGTTGTACTGGATAACTCAAAAACACATCATGCAGACATTACAGTTAAAAAGGCAGAACAATTGGATATAATATTTGTATTTCTGCCGCCATATTCACCAGACCTAAACCCAATTGAGTTTATATGGAAAAGTGTAAGGAAGGAAATTTCAAAAGAATTTATTGAATCAATTACTCAACTTAGGGACTTAATTAAAAATGAGTATACAAAGTTAGCTAAATCAAAATCTTTTGCTAATAATTGGATGAAATTACTTAATTAACAAATTAAAAGTGTAATTAATTCATGACTTGACTATAATATACAAAGGGCTTCAATGGAAAAACAGCTTTTTACTTGGGCAATGATGTATATAATATTGCCTGACGTACATATTTTGGATCAATTTCCATATATCATATATAATAGCATACTCATTAGATTTGCGTATTTGAGGAAATATGAAGTATAAGCGAGTTTGTCATAATCTGCATTAAAATAACAAAGTTGAAAAAAAATCGGGGCGCGAATCAATAATCAAAAAGGCTTTTCTGCCCTTTTCTTTTCTGAAGTCCGCCTACCTTGATTCCTATGCGCCGGAATCCGATCCGGCTTTCTGAAACGAACTCATTCATACGTTCGTGAGCTGTATCAATAAGGACTTCTTTTGAATATACCTGGTGATTTAATGTGTGGGTTTTAGTATTAATCATGAAATTTGAATTTATTACCGTAACGGTTACAGTCTTGAAGGAAAGTCCCCTTGAATCTAGCTTCGAGAGTATGTCTTCGGCCAGTCTGTCAAGTAACAGAGAAATAAGCTGAATATCGAGAGTATCCTCAGGCAGAGTTGCAATCCGCCCTATTTGTTCGGAACCTTCTCGTTTTTTTATGGGAGATTCGTCGATCCCTGCCGCAATTTGCTTGAGCCAAATTCCCCGGGTTTTTCCAAAGATGGAAACGAGGTCAACAATATCGTGCTCAGCAAGGTCTTTTATTGTAACTATACCCATTTCCTGCAATTTTCCTGTAGTAACATCCCCGATTCCCCATAGTTTGGACACTTTAAGAGGCCAGAGGAAACTCTCAAGCTTATCGGGGCTTACAACCGTGACTCCATCAGGTTTCTTTGTAGAGGAAGCCATCTTGGCTAGGAGCTTATTTGGTCCGATCCCCACGGAGCAGGTTAGGTTCTCCTTTTCCTTTATTTCCTTTTTGATCTGCATACCTATTTCAAGGGCCAGGCTAAAGTCTCCACCTGTTTTCTCAGTAATCTCCAGGAAGGCCTCATCAATGCTAATCTGCTCAAAGGCATCCCGTTCTCCCTGACATCCACATAACTCCTGAGAATTTCCATGACCCTGTACGAAACCAGGATGTAGAATTCCTTCCTGACGGGCAGAAAGACAGCTTCAGGGTTAAGCTTTTTTGCTCTGGAGCAGGGCATACCTGATCTTATTCCGAACTCCCGCGCTACATAGTTGCAGGCACTTACAGCTCCGCTGAGCTCGCTGCGTCCTGAGAGCATGCAGACCACGACGACCTTTCCTCGGAGTTCCGGATTTTCCCGCTCCTCTATGGCTGCAAAAAAATAATCCATGTCCACATGGAGAACAACACGCTGCATTATAGTAAAACAGGGTGGGAAGATTTGTATAATTATCTCTCATGCTTTAAAATCAGAAGATTGCAAACAAATATGGTAGAATTATAACTTCTCAGAGGCTGTCTTAAAATTAATAGGACTTACGCATTTGAAGTACAAAACTAACTTCTGTAAGCTCATAACTTTTTAAAATTCACATTTTTACTATGACATTTATCACACTCGGTTTTGCATCGTAAGTGCGTAAGTCCTAATTAAATTATCCTTGCAACCCGATTGTTCATTAATGCCAACACGAATTCGAATACTTCTTTATCCTAGTGATTTATCTTATAGAGAATGGAAACTACTTAAGTCTCATATCCCGAATCCCCGAACGAATCGAAGTAGAATACGTGTTCACTCCTTTCGAGAAATATTGAATACCATATTCTATTTGCTACGTTCTGGTTGTGCATGGCGAATCTTACCTTATGAATTCTCATATTGGAAAACTGTCTATCACTACTTCTGCATTTGGTGGCTTGAATGAATTCGGGAGCATATAAATACTGTACTAAGAACTTAGCTGAGAATTGTAACTGGTAGAGAACCAGAGCCAAGTGCAGCGATTTTAGATAGTCAATCTGCTAAAACTACAGAAACTCCTTGAGTGTGCGGCTATGATGCTGGCAAGAAAGTGAAAGGGCGAAAGCGCCACATTTTGGTGGATACAACAGGACTGCTGTTGATAGTTGTGGTTCATGAAGCTAATATCCAGGATCGAGATGAAGCTAAACTTGTTCTAGATAAAGTAAAAGGAACATTTTCTCTATTGAAGCTTATTTGGGCTGATGCTGGTTATACAGGTCAATTGGTTGATCGGGTCAAATTAATGTGTGGCTGGGTATTGGAAATAGTAAAGCGCAGCGATGATGTCAAAGGTTTTAAAGTACTTCCTCACAGATGGGTGGTAGAACGCACATTTGGATGGCTGGGTCGATATCGATGTTTGAGTACAGATTACGAAGGATTGACAGAGCCAAGTCAAGCATTAATCTATGCTGCTGTGATCTGTGTAATGAGTAAACGATTGGCTAAAATTAAACCTTTATACGAATGAGAAACAATTTTAAGACAGGCTCTAAGAATCTGTCTTAAAATTCAAAATCATTTCTACAATTTGTTGATAAACAATGTTAATTTCAAATTCAGATAGTAAATTTTTCTAAAATTAAGGTACATTTTGACCTTTTAGGATAGCTTAATGGCCGTGTGCTGAAAGTTCTGTAAAATCACAAATCTTAATAATCATTCAGAAGGAAATCACACATCAAAAGAACCGATTTCATACAGTATATAAAATTTAGATATGTTAGTTCACATAAAATTTGGCACACTGCCCGCTTAAATCCCATAGGACCTACGCAATCGAGGCATAAAATCAAGCACATTAAGCACCATGGTTTTAATTTACATTCTAAATATTTCACAGTTTAACGTTTCCGTTTTTCAGTTCAAATGCATAAGTCATATCCCAATTATAGAATCATATTCAATTTTAAGACACGCTCTTATAATTACTATTCCGCACTCTCCGTCATGTACGAAATTCTCTATATAAGGATCGTAAACGTCAAGATGAACAAAATTCTCTGGCACGTGCAGCCCGGAAATCTCGTTGAATTTACCACACATTGTTCCTTCCGTGCTCCCATATGTATTGTATACAGGGCAGCTCTATATTTTATAAAGGTAGTTCCTGGATTCCTCAGCAAAAGCTTCTTCTCCTACAATCCGTTTATTTACGCCTGAATCTTGAAGATTAGTACCTGCTGTCCACATCCGTCTGTCAGGAGTTTGAATACGCTGCCTACTATTCCTGTCGGCTGATAGGGCTTCTATTACGTGTAGGTGAAAAGTGCATTCCCCCTCAGGATAATGCTCATGCCAAGCTGCCTGGCTGTAAGGGTTATGGTGTTTGCTCCATATTCATCCCATAAGAGGCGCAGATAACAACCCCGTCCTTGGGACCGAAGCCCTGTGACCTGAAAATACGGACGTATTTTTCCGAATAGCGTTCCCAGTCCTCCCAAGTAAGGAATAGGCTCTTTGGAGTCCCGCTGGTTCCACTGGTCTCATGGATAGTGAACACATCTTCCCAGCCTACACTCTTGAACATAAATTCCGTAACTTCAGGAGGCTGGTTTTCCCGGATAATTTTTCCTGAGATCACGGGAAGATCCAGAAGATCCTCATGGATCTTAATCTCTGCAGGATTTATGCCATGTTTTTCAAACCCTTTTCTGTAAAAAGGAGAGTTTTCTGCTGCGTATTTTACCGTATACCTTGCATGCCCCTCGATTAAAGTATCAAGTTCTCCCCTTTCCATGTTTTCGATTTCCGGGTTGAAATAAAGTTTCAATCTATCATCACAAAACACCGCAACTGGAACATTTAGCCGTAGGAAAATCCTATTATTTATTGGCTTTAAACATGAAACATTTTTGAGCGAGCTAATAGTTTTAGCAGGATTCTTCTCGGTAAGAATTATTCAGGCTGTCTCAAATTATATATGATAATATTTGAGAGGATATATCAGAAAAACCGTCTGAAGTCTAAAATCTATTTCTAACTTTTTTCTAAATCCGTATGTAAACTAAGAATCTAAAATTCATATTTTGGGCGATAAACATTTAAATGGAGTTTTTCCTACGAAAATAAACTCTCTAAATTCAATTTTGAGAAATATAAACTTTAATAATCTTCAAATTGATTAAATAGTGAAATAAAAGCTTTATTTTATGATAAATTATCGTAATTATTCAGGTATCGACGGCGCTCTCTGAAGCGCCGCATAAAGTGAATCAATTACAGACATCATATTTTTCAGTATTGTGGAGATATATCCTCTATTTCTACAAAAAGCATCTGCTCCATATGGTGTTCTAAAACTTCCTGAGATCTTTTGTTGAACCCTTACCATTCTAAGATCTCTTCCCGCTGGATTGTTATCAAAAGAGGCTCTCAAATTAGAATTTTGAGTTAAAAACATATCCCTTTTTTCACTAGCTATGGATGTACCTATACTCTTCGATTGTGATAGCTTTATTAGATTGTGTAAAATTGACTACTGTTTTGTGAAAAACAGTGTGATATATAAAGGAGTCCTTTTCGAGGACTCCCTCGATAACTATCTAAACAGAGAAAGCACTTCGATTTGTCAGTTTCTTTACTTCCTCTGCATTGACGACATTGCAAAGCACGTTGAACTAACTTTTTACACCAATAAAAGTTGGCACTTTAAATACAGTATTTCTTCTATGATAAAACTCTTTGTTGTAAAGTGCTTCAGGAAACTTTCTTTTGACAAAACCATTTCTTCCTTAACAGGAAAAGAAGCTATTCTTTTATCGTTTTTTGATGAAGCTGGTCAGATAAAACTCCCTTCAGGTGGAACTCTTCATCATTTTGTGAAATATAGACTTGGAGAAGAAGGAATCAATGAAGTTATGCTGATGTTAGGTGAAAAAATTCTCAAACTTTCCAAGGAAAAAGAGGCTAAGATCGATTCTACGCCTCTTGAAGCTTCAAGATACGATGATAAACATGCCGATTATAATCCACATTACGAGTGTAGAATGGATAAGGCACACATTACAATGGTTGGTACCTACCCTGTTTTTATGACTCATACAAAAGGACTTGCTGGGAGATTCTCCATAACTTATCAACCATATCGAAGCTCTAAAGAAGATGAATGCCGATGTCGAGTTTTATTCTGCAGATGGAGGCTATGATTCATTCCTTAACCATTCTGAGATTTGGTATCACCTAAATGCAAAACCGATTATCTCCTACGCTTCAGATGCTGTGATTAATCAAGAAGGTGAAGAAGAAAGAATCAATCACTGGGTAAATAAAAAGTGGAAACTTGGAGGAGATATTCATGCACCAATGAAAAACAAACTCAAATTTCTATATGAAATCGGAAGAAAAGAACAAGTTGGAATGTATCTGAGAAACCAGAACATCAGAGACGAGTCATTCGATGAGCAATACAAAAAGAGAGCCGAGTGTGAAAAGACACACGGACACATTAAATGTACGGTAAAATTCGACATAAGAAGAGTAAGAAATGTCAGTAGAAAGCTATATTCTCTCTTGAGCTTCGTAGCATATCAACTACTGGTGCTGATATAATTGCAAAATAAGATTGGAGACAAGAATTCATTTGGGAGATACTTCTGAAAAACAATTGTCAAATTAGATCAGGAATTTTTAGATCTAATTTGAGAGCCTCCTTAATATATCCGAAAGCAGGCAGAACTTTTACGTATGGATGTAGAGAAGTTATACCCCATGATATTATGAAGGGGATACTTTTGTGTCTCATTTAATTTTTAAGTGGATAGTTAATACTCCAATTCCCCACAAACTTTACAAGCAGAAGAGCACCTGCTTAGAAGTATTTAGTAAATAAATAGCCCTATTTGAAATATTTTTATAGTCCTGAGCGGATTCGAACCGCTGTCCCGGGCTCCAAAGGCCCGAAGGATTGACCACTACCCTACAGGACTGCACATTTAAGCTTTTACTTATAGATTAATCCTTGTACTTAATTTTTGTGCCATATGGAATTTTTAAGACATTTTTAATTAATTATTTATTTTATCTATGGCTCGTTGTTGGCTTTTAAACTTTTGGTTTAAACCTACTTTCCGCAGTAAAATTTCATGTTTTCACAATTATTAATGCTGTCGATTTTTCAATTTAACATATATTTATTGGACTTTTGTGCAAGAATTAAAGGCGGAGATATGTGCACTTATAGACCAAAAAAATGATAGCATTCAATTTCCATCAAGTTCCATCTGGATTTTAGATTAATATGAATATGTTTCAAAAATCATATTGTAACAAACGCGGATATCTAGAAAAATATTGAGAAATGTATGTTTAAAAACCCGTTTTGACGATATAACATTTTTGGTAGTGGGTATGAGTTATTGAAAACCTTAAACACAAGAATCTCTCTACATTTTCCTAAAATACAGGAGATGCACTCGCCTTTTCGGAATTGATCAATATCTCGTGTACACGACTCAATTTTTGGTATAATTAATTTAAAATAATTTGGTAGCTATTCAGCCACCAAAAATCAGTCTCTTGATTCTGAGTTGGAGTTGTATAAAATGTGTAAATGCTAACCCATGCAAAACTGGGTCGTGTACACAAGATATTGATCCATTCCGAAAAAGCGAGTACATATCCTGTATTTTAGGAAAATGTAGAGAGATTCTTGTGTTTAAGGTTTTCAATAACTCATACTCACTACCAAAAACTGAAGAACGCAATCAAGGCTGAATAGTTGCAAATTATGTAACTATTCAGGTAGCTAGTGAACACTACAATTTTTCCTCTTTTCGCTGAAAAATTGCATATCAATTGAAGTTCATTTTGTTTAATTATTATGCTTACACGTGAAGAAATTCTTGCAATCTATGAAACTGGTCCTGAAGCTGTTATTTCTGTAATCCATAGATTTGAAATTATCACAGAAGAACAGGCTATTCGGATTGCTGAACTCGAAGAACGTGTAAAGGTTTTGGAATCTAGCTTAAATCAAAACAGTCGTAACAGCAGTAAATCTTCTTCGACGGATTCTTTTTTAAAAGAGAAGCCTAATTCTAGTAGTTGTCGAAAAAAGAGTGGCAAGGAACCTGGAGGTCAGGATGGTCATCAGGGGACAAGTCTTGAAATGGTTAATCATCCTGATCAGATCATAGAATATTCTCTGAACTGTTGTGAAGGATGTGGACACTTTCTTGAGGACCTTGAAGTTGAAGCTTATGAGAAAATACAGATTTTTGACATTCCACCTGTAAATCTTATTGTTACGGAACATAGAAGTCAAATTAAGACCTGTCCCAACTGTGGAAAATGCAATAAGGCTGTTTTTCCTGAATCGGTAAAATATCCAGTCCAATATGGTCCTAATATTTTAGCTTCAGCAGTCTACTGTAAAAACTACCAGTTAATTCCCTATGAAAGGATTTCCGAGTTTTTTAATGATGTTATGGGGATAAAAATATGTTCTGCTACCATAATTCGAGCAGAAAGAGAATGTTTCCATAATTTAAAATAATTTGAAAATGTGATTTGAGATAAGTTAATAATTTCTCCTGTTATCCATTGTGATGAAACTGGGATGAAAGTTGAAGGAAAAAGATATTGGCTTCACGTAGCTTCCAATGACAAATATACCTATTATTTATCTCACCCTAAAAGAGGATCAGAAGCGATGGATGCTATGGGAATTCTTCCGGAGTTTAAAGGAATAGCAATTCATGATGGATGGAAACCCTACAATAATTATGAATGTGATCATGCTTTTTGTAATGCTCATCTCCAGAGAGAACTTACTGGAATTGAAGAGAACTACAAACAGCATTGGGCTAAAGAGATGAATGCACTGCTGACGGAAATGAAACTGTATACTGACGAGTACAAGGAGCAAATTCAAGAATTAGATTTTGAGCAAATTAAATCGTTGGAAGAAAAGTTCAATGCTATCATCATGAAGGGAATCGAGGAAAATCCGCCTTCTCAAAACCCTGAAAACCAAGGAAAACGTGGTGTAAAACCAAAAACAAAAGCAAGGAATCTGCTTGACAGGTTTATAGAACACAAAGAAAAGATACTGAGATTTCTGACAAATTTGAGAGTTCCATTTGAAAATAACCAGGCAGAAAGAGATATCAGAATGATGAAACTACAACATAAAATATCAGGGACTTTCAGAACCACACAAGGAGCTGTAGCTTTTTGCAGAATTAGAGCTTACATTTATACAATCAGAAAGAACGGTTTGCCTGTTATATATGGTATTTTAGAGGCGCTCAAAGGAGCGCCGCTAATTATACCCTGAATAGTTACCTGAAAATAATGTGGACGAATTAGATCTAAATCGACAATAATGTACTTGGCCCAGGTTTTCAACCATTATCAAGAGGAGAACATCGAATACTGGTTGCCTTACGAGGCTCTCAATTAGAATTTCAATTTAAAATCCTATCTATTTTTTCATTCTTTGTGGACTTCCTATTTTCTCTAATTGCGATGGCTTTAAAGATAGCATCGAACTGGTTGAAGACACGAATTCATATGGGAGATACTTCTTAAAAAACAATTGTCAAATTAGATCAGGATTTTTTAGAGCGAATTTGATAGCCTCGGAGCAGTAGATGCAAAAAAAAGTATGAAACACATAGGCAAATTTTAATAATCTTTATGTTGCCGATTTTAAAATATGAAAAATTCGAGAAAATTATTCTATATAATAGGATTTTTCGAAATATAGATTGTAAGAGTTATTTATTGGAAAACATGATCAATGAAACCTTTGTATCTATTCTCAAACACGATAGTAGTGCTCATTTTACAGAGTTCGTCAATGATTCCTGGAGACGACCAGATTTCAGTCTGGATTAATATTTCAGTATGGATAAATAACGGATGAATAGGAACTTTCGATCTGAATCTGCAACTTTAAAGCGGTCACTCTTGAATAATTCTGGCAAAAATCATAAATCTGTATAAAAAATGAATGTGCTTAAATGCGAGTAGATTAACTTTTCCAAAATGAGGAAAAAAGGGTTAATGAATTTGGACAGAATTTCATTACTCTTTTAAATTTGGAAAAAAACCAAAAAAATTAAAAAGACTCCTGGATGTTTATGCCTCTATTTTCAAAAAAAGCACTGTTCCAATTGCGCATATAAGGACTGACAGTGTGCTTATTGCTGCTAGATCGTTGTAGATGCCGAAAGTGCTTCATCCCCGCAATGGCCCCTCTTAAGCCGTCTACGCCATAGGTAAGGGGATCGATTCTGCTTATTAAATAAATTGCATAAGGCAAGATTTTGTAAGGGGAAAGAGAGCTCCTGATAGGAAAAAGATGGGCATAATCAGGAAGTTCAATATCATTTGGAAACCTTGCATATCTTCCATTTTTGAGGCTATAGTAAGGCCAAGGCCTGAAAAGAATATGGCTATCAGGAACATGAAAACTAGCCCCAGCAAAAGGCTACCTAGATTGGAAATCCTGAACCCAAACAAATAGGTTATGCTCAGCATGATTAGGCCCTGAATCATGGCTATGATTGCACCTCCAAATGTTTTACCGATCATGATTTCTGTTCTAGAGATCGGAGCTACCAGAGTCTCTTTAAGAAAACCGAATTGTCTGTCCCATATGATCTCAAGCCCAGAAAAAACAGCTGTAAAGAGAATTGCCATGGTGATAATTCCTGGGGCTAGAAAGTCAATGTAGTTTGCCCCTCCATTGGCTTTGGTATACATCGGACCGAATCCGAATCCGAATGCTACCATGAAAAGTAGAGGCTGGCCAAGAGAACCTATTAATCTGGCTTTGGAGCGCCAGTAATGCTTGAGCTGCCTAAGGCAGAGTATATAGACAATTTCGATCATTATCTCATCCTCCCCAAGCCACGCATCATTTTTTGTTTATTTGCTCCATTATTATCATCACGGATATCTCTACCTGTCAGCTTAAGGAATGCCTCCTCTAATAATTTGGTTTTGTTCGTCTCTTTAATTTCTTCAACTGTGCCAGATTCTATAATTTTACCATGATCAATGATTGCAACATTGTTTGCAATTGCTTCAGCTTCTTCCATGTAATGTGTTGTTAGAAAAATCGTCATTTTTTGTTCTTCGTTCAATTTTCTGATGTGGCTCCATATAGCGTTTCGTAGTCTGGGGGTCAAGGCCCACAGTGGGTTCATCTAGGAAAAGAATTTTTGGGTAATGGACAAGTGACCGCGCAATCTCAAGCCTACGCTTCATCCCACCTGAATAATTTTTGACATAGTCTCTCCACCTATCACAGAGTCCAACAATATCAAGGGCTTTCTGAATCCTTTCTGCTCTTTCTTTTTTAGGTACTTTGTAGACGACTGCATGGTAGACCATGTTTTCGTAGGCTGTAAGATCTTCATCAAGGCTATTGATCTTGGAAGACGATCCCAAAAGATTCACGAGCCTTACTTTGTTCTTTGAGTACATCGAAACCATTGATGCTTATTTCTCCAGATGTGGGCTTCAGGACGGTTGTGAGCATTTTTATTGTTGTGGATTTGCCTGCGCCGTTTGGACCGAGAAAAGCGAATATCGAACCTTTTTCAACATTAAAGCTGATGTCATTTACAGCGGTGAAATCATCAAATTTTTTAGTAAGGGATTGGACTACAAGTATATTTTGCATGATTGATCCTTGATTTTTTTTTCAATTAAAAAAATATTAAATTTATGACAATTTTTATTTTAAAATCTCCTGATACACAGATTTCAGGAAGAATCTTGCGCAATATTCAAAAAGAAAGATTTTCCATAATCTGGGGCCTGGTACAATATTTATAAATTTAGTCCCATTTTCAGCACATGTACATATTTAAAGGCACTTTATTCTTCAGGACTTAACCTGTTGGACTGAAAAATCACAGCACTAAAACTTAACTGCTTTAATATAGATTTTAAATCATGATGTATATTATGCTTGATTTTGTTTCTTAAGTGTGTAAGTCCTTATGCTGCTTGGAGCTCATATTAAATAATATTTTAGAGGATTTCTATAAAACCCCATATTTCGTCCTATGCCTATAAATTGTATATACATAATTCAAGAAAGTCAGAGGTTTATCGAAATCCTCTTTAATTTCTATCTTTGGAATGTGTGTTCATTAGAGTCTAGCTGCATTCAATGCAATCTTCCTAACGATCTCAGTTAGCTGATGACAATTCATCTGAATCAAAATCCTTAAGCAAAAATGCATTTATCTCAAATCCTATTCTCTCCATCTCCGGCTTCAATTTTCTGCCAATTTCTGTAAGATATAGCCTTTTGATTCGTTTGTCTTCCTGATCGATTTTACGGTAAACAATACCTTCTTCTTCCAGTCTCAATATAGATTTGGCAATCATAGTTTTATTAAATCCTTTTGATTGTGCAAGGCTATCCTGGCTACGGCCGTCCTGATCATACAGTGACATCAGAATAGCGAAATGCCCCCATCCAATGTGATACTGACCAAGTTCTCTAGCAAAATACTTATGGACAGAGCGGTAAGTGAAAGATATCAGCGCTGTAACTATGTCGATATCCTCAATCCATTGGATCGTTGCTTCCTCATTCATCATTTACACTCGTGACAAATCATTATCTTCAAGCCTGTTGAAAACTAGTTGAATGGTATACTATTTATAACAAGTGGATCGTATTAAAATTGTTGATATGTAAACTGTGATGCGAAGGAATAGTATGAAGAGTATCATTTCTGAAAAATCTCTCTTGCGCACAAACGTGTTGCGATCTTCTTGATGGTTTCAATAGTAAACGAGGAGATTGCTTATAAGTAGTATAGATGGTAAAAAAAAAGTAATACCAGGCAATCTGCTGAAGATACTGGATTAATCTCTGAGGCTTCGGGAATATGTCGAACCTGTTACATTTCTATCCATAAAACAGGAAAACGAGTTGTACTCCTTATTGCGGTACTTGCGGGATTCATTACTCCTTTTGATGGTTCGGTAGTAAATATTGCCCTGCCTGCGATGGGTGCAAAATTTCACATGGATGCGATTGCCTTTTCGTGGGTTGCAACCGCGTATCTTCTTGCTGCAGCAGTATTTCTTGTTCCATTTTGGAAAAATAGCCGATATTTATGGAAGAAAAACGATTTTTCGATATGGCATTACTACCTTCAGTCTTGCATCCCTTGTGATGACCATGGTCCCCTCAACAGAGATGCTGATAGGAATTCGGGTTATCTAGGGTTTGGGAAGTGCCATGATATTCGGAACCGGAGTTGTTATATTCACCTCGGTCTTCCAGCCAAGCGAGCGTGGGAAAGCTCTTAGTATTTATATCACTGCAATTTAATTGGGCTTTCCATCGGTCCTTTCCTTGGCGGCGTGATGACGCAGTATCTTGGCTAGAAGAGTGTATTTTTTGTAAACGTCCCTATAGGCTTTGTAAACGTCCCTATAGGTATCGCAGCAATTCTCCTAATCCTCTGCTTGGAGGTGAATGGGCCGGGTGCAGAGGGAGAGCGGTTTGATCTGACAGGATCAGCTATCTACGGTGCAGCGGTAGTTGTAGTCATGTAGGGGGTTCTCAGTTTTTCCTGATTTTAAAGATGCTGCCCTCATAGCCGCGGGAGTTATAGGGATGATACTTTAGGGATGATACTTTTTGCTCTGTACAAGAGAGGCTCTCAAATTAGAATTTCAATTTAAAAACCTATCTATTTTTTTCATTATTTGTGGACTTCCGATTTTCTCTTAATTGCGATGGCTTTAAAGATAGCATCGAACTGGTTGAAGACACGAATTCATATGGGAGATATTTCTTAATAAACAATTGTCAAATTAGATCAGGATTTTTTAGAGCTAATTTGATAGCCTCAACAAGATGCGAATTTCTTTTCCCGTCCTTGACATTACCCTCCTGACAAATAAAACTCGGATCTTTGCTTTTTCGAACCTATCTGCACTCATCAATTACAGCGCGACTTTTGCGGTGACCTTTCTCCTAAGCCTCTACCTACAGTACACTAAAGGCTTCATGCCTGAGCATTCAGGGATTTTCCTCATTGTTCAGCCGGTTGCCCAGGATATGATTTCATCGATTTCCGGCCGGCTCTCTGACACAATTGAGCCTCGAATCGTTGCATCTGCAGGAATGACTCTAACTGCAATAGGGCTCTTCCTTCTCATTTTTCTTACAGAAGACACATCCCTCTTGTATCTGGTTCTGGCTCACCTCGTGCTTTGTTCAGGTTTCGGGTTCTTCTCGTCTCCAAACACTAATGCTATTATGAGTTCGGTTGATAAAATATTTTATGGCGTTGCAGCCGGAATGAACGGAACTAAGAGGCTACTTGGCCAGATGCTCTCGATGGGGATTGCAATGATTATCTTTGCGATTTTTATCGGCCCTGTAGAGATCACACCTGAATATTATCCTCAATTCGTTTCAAGTCTGCATTACACTTTCATCCTGTTTACGATCTTCTGCATCATAGGGATATTCGCATCTCTGGTGAGAGGAAACACAAGTCCAGTACCTCATCCCTTGATACCTGAATAAGGTAGAAAAGCAGTATGATAATCTTTGTTTTGAAATATTTTATTGAGGTAATTACTTATTAAAATCATTGAAATTAATGCAAGTCCAAAGGGCAATGCAAGTAACACAGTGCAACTGGTAAAATCTGTCTTGATTGGTGTTGAATTTGAAGGGGCAGAAACTGAGTTGTAGATCTCTACAAACTGCATATCGAATACTGTACCGCATGCGGAGCCTGTTATGCTACAGGCGAGTGTCCTTTATTCGATGATTTCACCGATCTCTTTGAGAATATATTGAATGCCGACGGAATTGTCCTTGGCGCTCTGAATTACGTTTATTCTGTTCCAGCTCCTATGAAAGCCCTCTTCGATCGACTTTAAGATGCTATTCACTGCCAGATGCTAACTGGAAAATTCGGGTGCTCAGTGTGTACAGCAGGAGGAAGCGGCAAGGATGAGGTTTTGAAATACATGAATGGCGTTCTCACAAATTTTGGCGTTATCGTTGTCGGTGGCATTGGAGTTGTGGTCGGCATAGATCCCTCTTTTGTAAGTCTATAGGACCTGCACAGGATCTTGGGAATAAGCTAGTAAAGTCAATTAGCGGAGAAATCAAGTATCTCGACCAGAATGAAGTGCATCACCAGCGCGCAAAATATTTCTACCAGCTCGCAAAATTCAATAAAGAGTGCTTCGCCCGTGATTATGATTGGTATGTCCAGAAGGGATTGATAATATAAGATTACAGCCGGATACTTAAGCTTGTAGGATGTACATTGATATACAAACTTGAGAAGCTGGAGTAGTTATCCTACTCCTGATTTTTTTGATCCAAATCTGAATCAACATTCTTAGGACTTATGCAATTGAACTAAAAATCAATGGCATCAAACCTTAAATAATCTAAATGGTGAATTTGACCACAGCGTCTATTGCGTTGGATACATTACTATAGGTGCATAAATCCTATCATCGTATAAATAATAAAAATTAAAACAGATACTATTTATTCCGAACTTAAACACCTTTTAACTATAGATGCTTTTATTTGGACATACGGGTGTTATTCTGGGGACATTTTATGAATTTGTGACCTGTATCCCTCAACTAAGAAGAGACTTTCTGTTATTTTCGGGTCTCCATATTTTTTTCTCTAATCATTCAAGACAATTAAATTTTAATTTCATTTGGATAAATTCACTCCAATGAAATAACCCACTTTTCGCAGTAAAATTTCATATTTTCACAATTATTAATGCTATCTATTTTTGGTCGTGTCCCCAAGTTATTGAGCAGAAACTCTGAGCGTTAATAATTCCTTTAAATTCCATATGTGATCAATTATTCTTTCTGCCATTGCTGAAGTTTGTTGAAACCATTTTCTGATTCCAGAGTTAATCTTTTATTTTAGATACTCATGAGGCTTTTTAAAGTAATACCATGCTTAGATAATATCTAAAGCCTTCTGGTGCATTTTCATTGTTTTACTGAAATTCATTCCTTCTCTTATGAATCTTGCAAGAGATGTTCTAGATTTATCCTTTCTACATATGAAGTGCCCCAATATAGCCATCCAAATTAATTTCTAGTATCTCGAATATTTCATCAGGATCTCCAAAGATGATGCATTGAATCGTTTCAACAACATACCTGCCGTTGAACCCTTATCATTCTAAGAGCCTGTCCTCAAACGTCGATATCGACCCAGCCATTCAAATGTACGTTCTACCACCCATCTATGAGGAAGTATTTTAAAACCTTTGACATCATCGCTACGCTTTACTATTTTCCAATACCCAGCCACACATTAATTTGACCCGATCAACCAATTTACCTGTATAACTAGTATCGGCTCAAATGAGCTGCAATAGAGAAAATGTTCCTTTTACTTTCTCTAAAACAAGTTTAGCTTCATCTCGATCCTGTATATTCGCTGCATGAACCACAATCGTCAACAGCAATCCTGTTGTATCCACCAAAATGTGGTGCTTTCGACCTTTCACTTTATTACCAGTATCATAGCCGCGTACTCCAGGAGTTTCTGTAGTTTTAACAGATTGACTATCTAAAATCGCTACATTTGGTTCTGGTTCTCTGCCATTTGCAATTCTCAGCTCAGTTCTTAGTACAGTATTTATGTACTCCCAAATTCCTTCAAGCCGCCAAAGGCAGAAGTAGTGATAGATAGTTTTCCAATATGGGAATTCGTGAGGTAACATTCGCCATGCATAACCAGAACATAGCAAATATAATATGGCATTCAATATCTCTCGATAGGAGTGAACGCATTTTCGGCCTCTATTCGTTCGGGGATTCGGGATATGAGGCTTAAGTAGTTCCCATTCTCTATAAGATAAATCACTAGGATAAGGAAGTATTCGATTTTGTTTTGGCATTAACGAACAATCTGGTTGCAAGGATAACTTAATTTTAAGACAGCCTCTAAGATCTCTTTCCGCGGATTGCTATCAAAATGTACTCTCAAGTTTGTAGCAAATCTCATAATTTCCTCTTTGTATTCAATGAATCTGTCAAGTAGATTCTTTGCTTTACTTTGTCTGGGTCTCCCCCTCTTAACTTTTTGACTTTTTGAGATTTTCGATGGAGGATTTTCCTTAATTCCCTTCATCATTGGCCCTGTACTTCTATTCTGAAAATAGTAGGTCCATTTGTCCATATAAATTACATGACACCAATCATTATGATTATCGACTCTCATTCCTGTTTCGTCACAATGGATTACATCTTCCTTGATTAATTGTTTTTTAATGTAATTGGTGATTTCTTTTAAATTGTGGAAACACTTATCTTCTGCTCATTTTATTGTAGCTGGACTCATTCCCAATCCAAAAAGATCCTTAAGTGCTTTTCTCATAATATTTGGCTTCAGTCTTCAAATAGCTATAACCACTGTATTTACATTTATCGAGGCCATGAGTCACGATTTCATGAAGAGAGTCGAAGGTCTTTATTGTAGATCCAGGATGTCCTTTTTGACCACCAGGAAGTATACCAGTCTTTTTTTTCATCAGTTTGAATTTTTGTCTTGGCAAAAGTATCAGTAGAAGGAGGTTTATTACTATTTTGGCTGTTCTGATTCAAAAGAGACTTTAGATTGCAAATTTCTTCTTTGGCAGCATTTAATTCAGTCTCAGGACTCTCTATATGGTCAACAATAATCTCAGGATTTGAGTGACAGATAAATAAAATCTCTTCACATTTCATGTAAAACACGAGTGACTATTTTTATAATAACGAATATGAAATTAATCAGCATTTGAGTTTGGCAGAAAAATAAGTTAGGAGTAGCAGCAGCTGAATAATTACCTATTTGTTTACTTATTTAAACAAACGGTGTTTCTGTACCGGAAAATGGGCAAGATTCCCATCTTTGATAAGGGCGAGATTTCAGTGTGAATAAATAACTAGCGAATATTAACCTCCAATCTTTGTCTCTAATTTTATAGCGGTGGCTATCGAATTATTTTGATAAAAATTGGAAATTTGTATAAATAATCAATATATGAGTGGATCAACTTTTCCAAAATAAGGGAAGGGACTTAATAAATATAGATCAAATTCAATTGTTCCTTTAAAATTTAAGAGAAACCAGAAAATATTAACAAGACTTGAAAATTGAGAATTATTCTGCCATGTTTTATTTAGCATGTGCATGGATAACATTTAGAGCAGTGGGACTTTTCGGATAGGTTCTAAGTGCCGACATGCTTTCATAAAAATTATTATCTGTCATTTTAGATATCTTCACTATGAACCTATTAATACCTAAAGTAACACAGATATTGGTTAAAAACCTCCTAGTAAAAAAGATGCTCCCAAAGTTTGTCGGATTTCATGAAGTTTTTCAGCCTCAAAAATCCTGGAAAAAGAAATGAATTTAATGCGAAGGATAGTTCCTCTTCTTATACTTTAGATCTCCCGTGTTATTTGTACTATTCATGCTGCGAGTTTCACTTGTGTTCTTTGAGTTTTTTCCCTTTGATTTCTGGGCAATTTCCACAAAGGGTTTTCGCCCTCTCTTTTTATTTTTGAATATTTCAAGTAATGCTTCAGCCTGAGCAAAGGGTACGGTTACGAAGGAAAAATTAGGAAAAATCTCTGCATCCATTATTTTCATGTCGCTATCTCCTGTCTCCTCCTGTATGAACTCTCATAACTTTTCCGGAGTCATGCCGTCGACTTTTCCCATGGCAATAAATAGCCTGGTTTTACCTTTTCTATCGACATATGAACTGCCAGAAATCTCTGCATACATGCTTTCATCGAACTTTTCCTTGAAAGCGTACTTAAGGACTGCGGCCAGGATTTTTTCTGCCGGATATTCTTCGAGGAGTTTTTCACTCATTTCAAGGCAATCAATGTATTCTTCTGTTTTTATGGTTGACTCGAGTTCAGCTTTCACTCTTGCCCGTTTGGCTTTTATAACATCTTTTATTTCAGGCAATCGTCCTTTCTTCATTCGGACTTTGAAGTTTTTATAATGTAGGTTAACCGCCTATATTCCGTGGATGTAACAAAGGTGATAGCAGTTCCCTGTTTTCCAGCTCTTCCTGTCCTTCCTATTCTGTGCACGTAGGAATCAGGATCTTGGGGCAAAGAATAGTTGATAACATGGGTTAACTCTATGATATCGATACCTCTTGCTGCGACATCAGTTGCTACGAGGATATTTATCTTCTGCTTCCGGAATTTATTCAGGATTTTTTCCCGCTCCTGCTGTGAGAGGTCTCCGTGCAGGGCATCAGCTAAATAACCACGGTCTCCTAGATTTTGGGCAAGCTTAGCTGTATCTGTTTTTGTCCTGCAAAATATGAGCCCGTAAAATTCATCTTCAATGTCGATAATCCTGCAGAGGGCTTCGAATTTATCATTTTCCTGGACCTCGAAATAGATCTGTTCGGTCAGGTCTGCAACAAGTTCATCCTCAATAGCAACATGCTCATAGTTTTGCATATACTTCTTGACGATTCCAAGGATTGGCTTTTGGCATTGTGGCTGAAAAGAAAAGCATTCTTTTTTCAGGACCAGTTGCCTTTAAAATTTCCTTTATTGCATCAATAAAACCCATATTTAACATTTCGTCGGCTTCGTCCAGCACGAAATATGCAATGTGTTCTAAGGTTCAAGCTCTTTCGCTCAAGGTGGTCGATGACTCTTCCAGGTGTTCCGACAACAATGTCCACCCCACTTTTCAGTACCCGAAGTTGCTGGGTCATTGACTGGCCCCCATATATGGGGATGATATGCAATTTTTTATCCCCTTTCAGGGAATTTAGTTCTTCTGAGACCTGAATTGCCAGTTCTCGGGTTGGGGTAAGGATTATTGCCTGTACTTTTCCTGATTTTTCAGGGATTTTCTCTATAATAGGAGCTCCGAAAGCCGTTGTTTTCCCGGTCCCGGTCTGAGCCTGCCCTACAATATCACTTTCTCCTTTCAAAAAAAGTGGGATGACCTTTTCCTGGATTGGGGTTGGTTCTTCAAACCCTTTCTTTTTGAGGGCTTTCAATGTGCTGTCTGAAAGCCCTAATGCTTTAAATTTTGCTAATTTTTCCATATACTCACTCTAGTATTATTGACAATTATCTATTGACAATTATTTTCTACAAATCTCGCAGATTATAGCCCTGCTACTCTCTGCCGCTACCCACAGTTTTTGCCGCATACCCGGCATTTTCTTTACGGAAAAAGCCACTTATTGAAACGGTAAAGGATACCAGCTAAATATAAGTAAACACGCAGTATAAATGGTTAATATCCCCGGGAATGCTAGAATGTGCCTAAGGACCAGGGAAATTCAGAAACCGAAATACATAAAACTTATACAGCAAAAATATAGATTTTCTTGGATAAGTTCCAGATGCTTTTTTGAATTCATCCCTGTGGTACAGGCAGATTAATTGATTACACTGAATAATCTTTTATTTGGATAGTTATCTTCTAATTAATTTTCCCGTATATAAGCCTTTGCTGCCTATCTAATAAGTAACTGTGGAATTTAATTTATATAGACGGAATAATCTTTCACTTAGATCGATATTTTTTAACTCATGTCCCTGTATATAAGCCTTTGCTGCCTATTTAATAAGAAACTGCGGGATAAAATTTATAATTATATAGATCGGGGATTGAGCTCGAAATACATAACCATTTGAATAGAATGATATTAGTAGTGCTAGCCCTAGAGGCAAAGCTTATAAGTATACAGTTATTTGAAGAGGTCCACTTTTTAGAGAGAGTTCCGGATTTGTCTGGGCTTGTCCTGAAGTTCTTTACACCCCGTTTATTCCTGTATCGTTGTGACTCTCAAAAGCTCGGCAAAATTTACGCACTCATCCAGAAAGCTGTTAAACAATTTGCGGGCCTTTGCAAAGTAAGCTGATGTCCTGAAATCGGGCTGGATAGTTATTTCGTATTCTAATCGCTGTTTCATCTGTGCTGCAAGAAGACTGGCCTCAACATAATCCAGGGAATTCAGGAGATTGCCCAGATCTCTTATAATTGCTCCAATATGCTGAGTTAAATAAGCCACTTCAAAAACCCATTGCTTATCAAAGTTAACTCCCGAGCCTGTATTAAAAGAATTAACTTTATCATTGTTCAGGCCATTTCTCGCTTATAATTTTCTTTTCGCTTTTTTATAATATTCGTTCTTGGGAGAATAGGATAAAAGTTTAATTCTATTTTCCAGCTCTATAATGGGAGGCTCTCAAATTAGAATTTCAATTTAAAAACCTATCTATTTTTTCATTATTTGTGGACTTCCTATTTTCTCTAATTGCGATGGCTTTAAAGATAGCATCGAACTGGTTGAAGACACGAATTCATATGGGAGATACTTCTTAAAAAACGATTGTCAAATTAGATCAGGATTTTTTAGAGCTAATTTGATAGCCTCATTGAGGTTAATTGTTCTCTTGCCCCTTTCCAACAATAATCCGTTGGGTTCCTATCTGTAGTAGCTGGAGGGAAAAACGATATTTGCAACCAATGCTTATTATTTTGAAAACACTTCTGTGCTTTTTTGGATTTATGCCATGGAGCTCTATCTAGTAGAAGAAATATCCTTGTTCTAATGTCTCTTTGAAACTTGATTAGGGATTTTAAAAACGAGTACTTATTCTGTTTAGTTCCTAAATCATACCCATAAAATTCTTCATTTTCAGTGTAGAAGCCTCCAATATTGACTTTAGTTTTAGAACTACTTGTAAATTTGATAGGCTTTGAGCCTTTTATTGCCCAATATCTTGACCTATTAGAATCTACACAAAAACTACTCTCATGTTGGGTAACAAATACATGAGTAGGATTTAGTAATTTAGGATTTAGTAATCTTTTTTTGAATTTCGGCTATAAATTCGTTTGTAAGTGCCTCATTTCTCTTTTTTGGTTGAGGTCTACATGTAATCTTACTAAACCCTAAATCTTTAATTATTTGTCTCATTCCTGATTCTGAGTAGGATATTTCAAAGTTTTCTCTGACAAATTGAATTGCTTCTTTTGTTTGCCAACCACGAGAGTAGCCATCATCTGTAGGTATTGGTTTTGAGAGTGTTTCCCTTAATTCAGAAAGTTGTTCTGCACTTAAAAAATACTTTATTCCTCGACCAGGTTTGCATTTAAGGCTGAACAAACCTTCTTCTTCAGCTTGCTTCATCCAACGATGAACCGTTGAAAGGTGGACCGAAAAACATTCTGCAACTTTAGCAGAACTTAAACCACTTTTAACCAATAATAACGCTTGAAGTCTCAATTTCTCATTTTTGTCGCAGGAATGACATATAGCAGTGGCAATATCAGAAATAATAAACATTTCCAAACTCATAACTGAATTGGTATAACTATATCTAATATATAAATGTTGCATTATATTGGGAGGTGACTATAATTTGATAGCCTCAATGGAGGTTCTCAAATTTGCTCTTAAAATTCCTGATCGAATTTGATAGATCATGCATTCTTTGCTGGTTGATATTTCATCTTTTAATAATTTTATTTACTTCATCTGTTTTCTGAGCTTTAGACATAGGGGATAAATTGAAATGTACGCAACGAGGAAAATGATCTGCAGAGCTCAAGTATGTGAAGTTTCTAGAAAAATATAGAATTATTATCGATGGAATACCAAAGCTATCACAATCAAATGAAATAGGTATGTCCAGAGTTAGTGAAAAAAAGGATATCTTTTTAAGTCGAAATTTGAATTTGAGAGCCTCTAATGTGTAGTCAGTAAAATAGTATGTGATATCACTTCAAAACATTTAAATAATTGTGTTTTGCATCTCGTTTCCCACGTTGTGCTCGGCTCCACTTTTATATGCAAGTGAGCTTAAAAACAGGTTCATATAAAAAAGGCGTATTAAAAGCTGATAATAGGGATCAAAGAAAAATAGTAACTATCCAGCTATCATAAATCAGTCTATTGATGCTTATTTTTATTTGTCAAAATTGTGTAATTGGCAACCCATGCAAAACTAAAAAACATAATCAATAGCCAACAATTAAATAAAAATGATCTCACAAAAAAAATGCTCATTAAATCTTATGTAAGATGGCTAATGATGTTGTTTTACCCCAGGCTAAATAGTTACGAAAAATACTCAATACACTCCTAATCAATACATCTACCTATTTTTTCGATTATTATTTCTAAACTTTTCTGCTGATGTTATTTTTGAAACTGGTTTTTACTTCTTATAAGATAATCCTATTATACCTTATTGAAATTAGAAGATGACATTTCCATAAGTTCAAAGTATATCATCTGATATTGCGCGAAACTTGAATGAGACATCTATGAGATGTTTAAGGTCGCTTTATATTGGCAAGGACGAGAAACCAATCCGCAGCAAGGCTATATTTAATTTTGACTTTATGAGTGATTATAGAGACTTTTCATTATTTTCTGGTCTCCATATTTTTCTCAAATCATTCAAAATAATAATATTTTTATTTGATAACTATAAACACATTTCAATGAGAAAAGTAAACTGATTTATTGATACGTCAATGGTAAAAACGATATTTGATGGCAATAGATTAATTCCTTTGCCAAATTACTGGTTGAAGAGCAGTACCGTTATATATTCTCTTCAATATTCTCAACTCATTGTGATTGCGGCATTAGATTAAATTAGGACTTACGCATTTGAAGCACAAAACCAGCTGCGTTAAGCTCATAACTTGATAATATTTAAATTTTAACTATGACATATTTTAACTATGACATTTACCATACTTGGCTTTGCATCATAAGTGCGTAAGTCCTATATATAGTCTGTTTTGTACAACCCTTCTTTTAACCAGTTTAAAGCCAAAATGACTATTATCATCAATGATCTATGAAATATTTTGGGAAACTTAATCCTAGAAAAGGCCAGAATAAAGATTTAAAACTTACCCACATCTGATATTCTATAAGGTGGAAGAAAGAGCTTGTGGTAAGAGAAATAATTCTGATATCACCTATTTTTTCGTACAAGTATAAATTTATCAAAAATATACGAAGAGAGAACAACAGAGTATGACCTTAAGGACTTACACACCTGAAATCTAAAATAAAACACAGTAAACACTGTGAGTTAAATTTCCATTTTAAATCGTAACCTGTTTGATGATATTGATTATTTCAGTTCAACTGCGTAAGTCCTACTTATTTTTCTGCCAAACTCAATGCTGATTATTTTCATATTTGTTATTATAAAAATAATCACTCGTGTTTTACATGAAACGTGAAGATATTTTATTTCTCTGTCACTCAAATCCTGAGATTATTGTTGACCATATAGAGAGTCTTGAGACTGAATTGAATGATGCCAAAGAAGAAATTTGCAATCTAAAGGCTCTTTTGAATCAGAACAGCCAAAATAGTAATAAACCTCCTTCTACTGATACTTTTGTCAAGAAGAAAACTCAAACTGATGAAAAAAAGACTGGTATACTTCCTGGTGGTCAAAAAGGATATCCTGGATCTACACTAAAGACCTTCGACTCTCCTCATGAAATCGTAAACCATCGCCTCTATAACTGTAAATACTGTGGTTATAGCTTTTTGGAGACTGAAGCCAAATATTACGAGAAAAGACAGGAAGTTGATCTTCCTGCCTTAAATTTCAGAGTTATTGAGCATCGCACTGAGATCAAGAAATGTCCTTATTGTGGTCGTAAAAACAAGGCTGATTTTCCAGAAAACATAACAAAAACTGTTCAATATAGTCAGAAGATTTTGGCGATTGCGGTTTATCTGCGGGATTTTCAATTGGTACCTTATGGACTAATCTCAAAAGCACTTAAGGATCTTTTTGGATTGGGAATGAGTCCAGCTACGATAAAACGAGCAGAAAATAAGTGTTTCCACAATTTAAAAGAAATCACCAATTACATTAAAAAACAATTAATCAAGGAAGATGTCATCCATTGTGATGAAACAGGAATGAGAGTCGATAAACATAATGATTGGTGTCATGTAATTTCTACGGACAAATGGACCTACTATTTCCATAATAGAAGTAGAGGGTCAAAAGCCATGGATGAAATGGAGGTATTACCAGAATATACGGGAATAGTGGTTCACGATTTCTGGAGTTCCTATTTCAAATATTCATTGTGCAAACATGCGATGTGCAACGCACATCTTAGGAGGGAACTTAAAGGAGTTCATAGTAACTTCGATCAAGATTGGGCTCAAGAGATGAGTGAACTTCTCGCCGAATATAAAAATATGCAGATAAAAAGAGAGAACTGAAAAATGAAATAACAGAACAGGAGATTAGGACATTAAAACAAAAATACGGTAGAATTATGATGAAGGGAATTAAGGAAAATCCTCCACCGAAAATCTCAAAAAGTCAAAAAGGAAAGAGGGGAAGACCCAGACAAAGTAAAGCAAAGAATCTACTTGACAGATTCATTGAATACAAAGAGGAAATTCTGAGATTTGCTACAAATTTGTAGTTGATACACAGAGTACCTTTTGTATAACAATCCAGCGGAAAGAGATCTTAGAATGGTAAGGATTCCAAATGATTACACTGAAAAGTGTTCAACAAAAGATCTCAGGAAGTTTTAGAACACCACACGGAGCAGATGCTTTTTGTATAGAATATAGAGGATATATCTCCACAATACTGAAAAATATGATGTCTGTAATTGATTCACTTTATGCGGCGCTTCAGGGAGCGACGTCGATACCTGAATAATTACACAAATTGTAACAAAAATTAGTTAGACCACTATCAGTTTTGAATGATCTAGCTTTGTCTACAACGTCTCCTATCAAAGAAAATATATGTTCCATTGTATTATCCTTCTCAGGTGTAAAGCCTTTTTTCAGGAAACTTATGTTCTTCTTGAAAATCTCTTTTGCATAAGAAATCGCTTTATGAGACGCTTTTGAAAGTTCAAGATTTGAATCCAATTCGAGGATATTTTGATAACACACAACCAAATTGATGACCGCATCAGAGCGTATTAAATCACAGATCTCATTGTATACAAGCCTATCATCACCTGGAATATTTTTTACAGATTTGAATTCATCACTATAGTTCTTGCTAACGTTTTTCAATTGATGAAACACACAAAAAGAATGAACCACTTCAGGGAAAACACTTTTTACAGCTCCAATAATTGCTTTATCTTCATCAGAAACGATTTTTTTGTATTTTGTGTTCTGGAAATCGATTTTTTATTCGTATGAAAAGAGGAATCAGAGCTGCAGTTGTTGGTAATCTGTCAGTTACTTCAAAATCCAAAATTACCTTTTCTTTTGTGGCGATAACGTAAACGGATTTGTATCGCATCTTCTTCCATTCTTTTTCTGTAATCTCTCTTCCTATCAAAGTTTCAAACTTATTTTTCCATCCTTTCTTGATCCAATCTCCATCAACATACAAAGTTTCATCAAAATCAGCATTTTGATCTAAAAGTTCTTGCTTAGAAATTTCTGCTTGTCTTTGTTCACGCAACCATAATGAAGAGGCACAAGGAGCTCTTCCACATATCTCAGTAAAGCCTTATGTATACGTTTCACCAATTCTACAGGAATTATGAAGGCTGCATCTACCATCGTATCTGACAAGCATTTGTTTATCGTAGAACTCATCGCTGTAATTTGCCGAACCAGAAACACCAACTATCTCATCATGAAAATGCTCCTTACAATTAGGACAAATCCAGTATGTAGTATTGCATGTTATGGTGCCATAACTCGTGAGAATAAAATGGGTATAGTGAGAGTTAACATTTAATTTAATGCCGCAATCACAATGAGTCGGGGATATTGAACAGAACATAGAACGGTAATGTTCTTCAACCAGTAATTTCGGCAAAGGAATTAATATATTGCCACTCAAATATCGTTTTTACCATTGAGCGAATCAGTTCATCTGATTCATTTTTTCATTGAAATAAATCTATTTTTTAGGACTTACGCACTTGAGTCACAAAATCAAGTGTATTAGGCATTATGGTCAAGTTCCATTTTAAGACAGTTGAAGGTTTCAATGCTGATAATTCTTAGTTCAATTGCGTAAGTGCTATCTTTGGTAAATATAATATTCTTATTTGGAACGATCAGGAAAAATCTGGAAATCCAGAGAATAATAAAGAGTCTCAGAATTATTGACAGACATCTGAAAGTCGAAGCTTAACTTTTGTTGCAGATATACCTATTAATACTCTTGTTTATGCTGATAAACCACTAATTGGGATTCCTGAGAAAAAGGGAATTGGAAGAAGGCAACCTACTATTCCCAGAGTTTTGAATATATTCTCAACAAGGGTAGATTCTCTTTCCAGTTCAATTGAAGGATGGAGACTTATCAGAGTTAGAAAAACGGAAAGAGGATATAAAGAAATCTATTTTAAGGCTATAAAAGTTTGGAGACGTCAGGATGAATTGCCTTGTGAGAAGCCGTTATGGCTTCTCATAAGTAAAGATTCAGAATCAAGTGAAATAAAATACTCATTATGCAATGCTTCTGAGGATACCTCATTCAATAAACTTGCAAAAATGCAGAGTTCAAGGTATTGGATTGAGAGAGCATTTCAGGATGCAAAAGGAAAACTGCGGAATGGCAGAATATATGGTGAGAAATTGGAATGTATGGCACCATCATATGGCATTAGTAATGCTTTCGATGCTCATCTTGTTGTCTTACCAGAAAATATTCAAAAAAATGTATAAGATTTCACTTTGTGGAGTCATATTGATACTGAAGTACCATAATCCATTGAAAAGAATCGATGCTTGGAAAATTGCAAAAATCTTAAATCAAGACAATGAGCTGAGAATGAGGTCAAGGGTGAGCAGGTTCAGATATCCAAAATAATTTTCTGTTAGAAAAACTGGATTCTTGTTTTGGTTACTGGTAAGTATATAATTTTGACAGGAAAAATTATTGACAGTCAAAATGATGGAAGTATTGTAGGACTTACGCAGTCGTAGTCGCTGCATCTTTTTTTCCCAAAAATTTCTAATTTCAGAAAAAATTCAATTTGTATCTTGGTCGGTTTGAATATTCTATCGCTGCTACTCTGTGAATTTTCGCCTTACTTTCAAACCAGGATATCCCATTTCTGACTCTTTGTAACTCCAGCCTCAGAAAAGCTCTTAGAGACGGTCTTAAAATTCAAACAATTTCTACAATTGGAGCATAGCAACGTTAATTTTAAATTCAAATCGTAACTTTTTTCGAAATTCAGGTAAACATTGACCTTAAGGACAGTACTTAATCCCAAGGACTTACGCACTCAAGGTATAAAATCAAGTACATTAAAAATCATAGTTTGAATTCACATTTTAGATATTTAACGGTTTGATACTACCGTTTTTCAGTTCAAATGCGTAAGTCCCATCCCAATTATAGAATCAAATTAAATTTTAAGACAGGCTCTTATTGAAAAACATTATATGCGCTCTGTGTGACTCTTTTTTTCTTGCCTGACACTTTTTCCACACCGCAGTACTGTTTTATCCCTCTATGGTATTCTTCAATTTTCCAAGATTTGTTAGCCAGGTCTTCTCTATCTGATTCATCCATATCCAGCACATCTGTTACCCAATATTGCGTGTCTTCGTTTTTGGAAACTATCCGAAATACCTTAACATAATTATATTTTTTCAGATTAACAACAATTCCTTCAGCAGGTATATCAATTGTTTCGAGAGGCCTATTTGTCGTATTATCAGGATTCACCAAACGATTTGATTTCAATCTTGTTAGAAAATGCCATTGTTTTCCCCTGATATCTTTGAGGTTCTTTACGCTTGCATACCATGTATCGAACATAACGAACTTCGGTTTAAATCCGCGTTCTTTGGCCTTCTCAAGCATATCAAGAAAATGATCATTCTTGCTTTTTTCGTCTTCATCAATGTCATAGATACGAAAATCGACAGGTAAAATATTTTCATCATCTGTCCAGATCAAGGTGATAAGACCAATTCCCTTAACAGTATGATGATGCTTTCCGCTCCACTGATAACGAACAAAACCAATCTTTTTTGAATAGGGCTTGTTCAGTGTCGGTCGTCGACAATCAGATAACCTGCTTTAGGAGTAACGAATTTCCTTACTTCGGCCCATAAAGATTCTGGATCTAAATGTTGTTTTCGAAGGAGACGAGTAAAACAATCATGTGAAGGAGTATTGGTTACAGAAGGAAAACTGCGAGCAGCTTCAATGCAACTAAAAACGTTAGATGCAGCAATAAGAAAATTAATGTAATCTAGATCAGTACATTTGGGCAGACTTATATACATTACTTTTACCATTTTTTTATAATTTAGTCTATATATTATTATATTTTAAATGATTTTAAATTTGCGGAGGTTAAAGTGCGTGAGTCTTAAATAGATATCTCGAGCTGATTCCATAACTTGTTCTACTTCATAAAAGATTTACGCACTTGTGATACAAAATCAAGCACTTTCTACGTTGTGATCATATTAATTATTTAGATCATTGAGGGGTTAATGCTATTGATTTCTCAGTTAAAGCGCGTAAGTCCTACAGATAAACTTATCCATCTACTGTACTCATATAGGACTTATGCATTTGAACTGAAAACGGTAGCATTAAACCATTAAATATCTAAAATTGAATTTAACCATGATGTTTAATGTGCTTGATTTTATACCTTAAGTGCATAAGTCCTATGGGATAAAGTATTATTCTTAAGGTCAATGTGTACATTAATTTCGGAAAAATTTACGATCTGAATTTAAAGTTAACTTTGTCCATTATCCAATTGTAGAAATTGTTTCAATTTTAAGACAGCCTCTAAGCCTCAATCACTTTAAAGTGATATATTTGATTTTATTTGTGGTATTACATCTCACAATGTTAGATACCTTTAAACTAACAGTGTATGTGTTAGCTTTGGCATATATGAATTGGACTTTTGGATGTTTAACTTATCCCATCACCAAAACTTCATTTCCATGATTTAGGTAATCCTGTATTTTTGCCAGTAAATGTCACTGTTAGTGAGTGTGAATGCCGGATACTGTTTTTGCAGTAAATGGTGCTACGGGTTTAACAGGCGGTGCTGTCGCAGTGATATATTCACTCTTCGTTACAATATTACTACTTAATCCGTTTTTTTGCTGTTAAGCTAACAGTATATGTATTTGCTTTAGCATAGGTATGTGTTGGATTCTTAGTTGTTGAACTTGTCCAGTCTCCAAAATTCCAAATCCATGAAGTAGGTGTGCCAGTACTTGTATCGGTAAAAGTCACTTTCAATGGATATGCACTAGATGTTTTGTCTGTTTTTAAAGATGCTATTGGCTTAGTAACTGAATTAGCTACTGGTGGTGTGACTGGTGTGTATCTGAAATTACTGAGAACCATCTCAGCATTTTTGTCATCTGTTGGTGCTAGACCATCCATCAACCACAGATTCATCGCAATTTTGCTAGCTGACTGGGGAATATACGCCCGATTTGTGTAAATACAATCTGAAATCAAGGTTCCATCAGCGGACATGGCGGTGAAATGAACGTGTGTCGGTTGCCAATCGAATTGGTATGTTATGTTTGTTGCTTTAGCATATGCAGAATTCGGAGCAATTGTACTGTGTACGTTGCCACTCACATTAACTGGTTGTACAGTATACCATAGTCTATTACTACCTGTATCTCCCCATTGTGTTGATTCGATATCTATTTCATGTGAGTCATCGAGCCAATAAAACATAGCTGCAACAACGTTCGGATCATAATTCATTATCGGTGAGTCGACCGTCCAGTTATACACTCCATATTTGAAATTATTTGATACACTGTCAACTTCGGTGGAATACCATATATCTCCGACTTTTTTGATTGATAAGTGCAGCTTATTGTTTTCGTCAACCCATGCACTATCACTTAATGCCCCCCAATTATTGTTGCCCGGATCACCCATATCAGATCTAACCGACCACTCTTGCCCACACCATATTAAATTAGATGGCTCTCCACGAACTATATTTGCAGATGCTGAAATCGATACTAATATCAACGAAAACAAAATAAAAGATACAAGTATTAATTTTCTAGTAACCATTTTATCCCTTATTTACTTTATTTTGCATATTTTTATAATTAACTAGCAATTAGCCGAAGAATCAGTGACTTCTTGCTTCTTGCTTCTTGCTTCTTGCTTTATTCTTCAGACTGTTGTCTATAAGCCCACAATCTTTTCAAGTCTTTTTAATTTTTTTTGGTTTTTCTTAAATTTTGAAAGAATAATGGAATTTTATCCGTATTTATTAAGTATCCTCCCTCATTTTGTACAAATTAATCCACTCACATCTTGGTATTTTATGCAAATTTCTAATTTTTGTTATAATTAATAAATAGCTGCCGATATGAAGATCTAGACTGAGATTTGAGGTTTCTATTCACCCGCTATTTATCCATACTGGAATCTCGCCCTCATCAAGGATGAGAATCTTGCCCATTTTCCGGTACGGAAACAGCGTTTGTTGAAATAAGCAAACAAATTGTAACAAAAATTAGTTAGACCACTATCAGTTTTGAATGATCTTGCTTTGTCTACAATGTCTCCTATCAAAGAAAAGATCTGTTCCATTGTGTTATCCGTCTCAGGTGTAAAGCTTTTTTTCAGGAAACTTATGTTCTTTTTGAAAATCTCTTTTGCATAAGAAATCGCTTTATGAAACGCTTTTGAAAGTTCAATCTTTGAGCCAAATTTTGGGATATTTTGAAAACACACAACCAAATTGATGACTGTATCAGAGCGTATCAAATGACATATTTAATTGTATACAAGCTTATCATTATCTAAAATTGTTTACAGATTTGAATTCATCACTACATTTACTGCTAACATTTATTAATTGATGAAACACACAAAAAGAATGAACCACTTCAGGGAAAACATTTTTTACAGCTCCAATAATTGTTTTATCTTCATCAGAAACGATTTTTTTTGTATTTTGTTTTCTGGAAATCGATTTTTTATTCGTATGAAGAGAGGAATCCGAGCTGCAGTTGTTGTTAATCCATCAGTTTTCAAAATCCAAAATTACCTTTTCTTTTGTGGCGATAACGTAAACGGATTTGTATCGTATCTTCTTCCATTCTTTTTCTGTAATCTTTCTTCCCATCATAGTTTCAAACTTCTTTTTTAATCAATTTTTGATCCAATCACCATCAACATACAATATTCCGTCAAAATTTGTTTATCATAGAACTCATCGCTGTAATTTGCCGAACCAGAAACACCAACTATCTGATTATGAAAATGCTTCTTACAATTAGGACAAGTCCAGTATTTAGTATTGCAGTTTATGGTGCCACAACTCGTGAGAATAAAATGGGTATAGTGGGAGTTCACATTTAATTTAATGCCGCATAAATCACAATGAGTTGGAGATATTGAAGACAATCTAGAACGATACTGATCGTCAAACGTACTTTCGGCGAAGGAATTAATATTAGGACTTACGCATTTATGATGCAAAACCAAGTATGGTAACTATAATAGTTAAAATTTTAATAAAGGATACAAAGTTGACCATATTTTGCAGAATTTTCAGTAGGCTGCCAAAATAAAATCAGCCTAATAAGATATCAGCCTAATAAGATATCAGCCTAATAAGATATCAGCCTAATAAGATAATAGAATATATGGATACATTAAAAATAGTTAAATATCTAGTGGCGCTGGCAACGTTCCTCATCTTCGGATAAAAGGTTCCGGAGAAACTTTTAAACAAGCTTTGTTAAACTCATTATATTTCCTTTATTAATCTATTTGGAAGGTGGGACTTTATGGTAAATTTAGTAATTTCTGATTTAATTCTTTTATCTAATTATTGGTATTCTTGCAGGCATTTTAAGGAGGCTATCAAATTAGCTGTTAAAGTTTCTGATCGAATTTGACAATGTTTTTTTTAAAAGTATCTCCCAAATGAATTCTTGTCTCCAATCTGATTTTTCATTTCTATCAGCGTCAGTAGTTGATATAGTCATTATTTTAAATAATGCGACATTTTATGCGTAAATGTATGTTTGTCCCAAAATTCATCCAGTTCTTCCTTTAATACTTTAATATTTTTGAATAACTTTATTGAGGTTAATTGTTCTCTTGCTCCTTTCCAACAATATTCCGTTGGGTTCTTATTTGGAGTAGCTGTAGGGAAAAACGATATTTGCAACCAATGTTTATTATCTTGAAAAAACTCCTGTGCTTTTTTGGATTTATGCCATGGAGCTCTATCTAGTAGAAGAAATATCCTTGTTCTAATGTCTCTTTGAAGCTTGATTAAGGATTTTAAAAACGAGTACGTATTCTGTTTAGTTCCTAAATTATGCCCATAAAATTCTTCATTTTCAGTGTAGAAGCCTCCAATATTTTCAGTGTAGAAGCCTCCAATATTGACTTTAGTCTTAGAACCACTTGTAAATTTGATAGGCTTTGAGCCTTTTATTGCCCAACATCTTGACCTATTAGAATCTACACAAAAACTACTCTCATCTTGGGTAACAAATGGATGATTAGGATTTAGTAATCTTTTTTTGAATTTCGGCTATAAATTCGTTTGTAAGTGCCTCATTTCTCTTTTTTGATTGAAGTCTACATGTAATCTTATTAAACCCTAAATCTTTAATTATTTGTCTCATTCCTGATTCTGAGTAGAATCTTTCAAAGTTTTCTCTGACAAATTGAATTGCTTCTTTTGTTTGCCAACCACGAGAGTAGCCATCATCTATAGGTATTGGTTTTGAGAGTGCTTCCTTTAATTCAGAAAGTTGTTCTGCACTTAAAAAATACTTTATTCCTCGACCAGGTTTGCATTTAAGGCTGAACAAACCTTCTTCTTCAGCTTGCTTCATCCAACGATGAACCGTTGAAAGCTGGATCAAAAAACCTTCTGCAACTTTAGCAGGACTTAAACCACTTTTAACCAATAATAATGCTTAAAGTCTCAACTTCTCATTTTTGTCGCAGGAACGACATATAGCAGTGGCAATATCAGAAGTAATAAACATTTCCAAACTCATGACTAAACTAGTATAATTATATATAATATATAAATGTTGCATTATTTTTGGAGGTGACTATAACTATTTTTGTTACAATTTGTTTACTTACTTCAACAAATGGTGTTACCGTACCGGAAAATGGACATAATTTTCACCTTTGATGAGGGCGAGATTCCAGTATGGATAGATAATTGTTGAATATAAATTTCCAATCTTTGTTTCTAATTTTATAGCGGTAGCTATCGAATAATTCTGATAAAGATTCTAAATTTGTATACAAAATCTGTATGTAAGTGGATCAACTTTTCCAAAATAAGGGAAGGGACTTAGTAAATATGGATAAAATTCGATTGTTCTTTTAAAATTTAAGAGAAACCAGAATATATTAAAAATACTCTTAATTCTTAAAAGTTTCAAAAACATTCAGAACTTTCTGATAATTCACTTCCGTTCCGAAGCAGCCGTCCCTTTCCATAGAAATACCGTAGCTTATAACTTTTTCTCCTTTGAGAGCACGCATGACTTTATTGACCTCATAATCACAGGCAATAAGAAGAACACCATCTGCAGCCTCCATTTTAAGGATATTTTTTACGTAGGAAGAACCTGTAAGAATAAACAATTTATATCCGTATTTCTCGGAGTCTTTCTTCAAACTGGTATAAACACATTTGCCACAGCATTTACACTGGATTCCTGTCTGCGTGGTATGGGCTGGGCAATCGAGGCTCCGCATACAATGGGGAGCAAGGATAACCCTTTTTTCCGTTTTTGCAAAAGCAGACTTATAGGCTCTATTTTTCAAAGATGCCATCCATTTATCCAGGATACGCGTATCGGAAAACTTAAGGAAAAGCTGCCTTAGAGGCAGATAAAAGAAATCGAGTATATTTGCAAAAAAACCTGCTAAATAAACGCTTCTTGTAAGACTCTGTCTGCTGACAGCCAGAGCAATGCTTGAGAGAACAAAGGAATCAACAATGAATAGAAAAGTGTCTCACCGATAATGCTATACATTGCACATCTCCATTTTTTGGATTATCTCCTCAACGTTAGCCTGAGTATTGAAGCAACCATCTTTTAAAAGAAGAATACCCTGAACAGAAATAAAGGATACAGCCTGCATGTTTTCAGAAAGCTCATTGTAGCAGGCAACTCCCAACAGGCTTCAGGCATATATTCCTTAAATATTTTTTTGACAAAGCTTCCCCCCGGAGCTACAAAAACCTGAAAGTTATACCTATCAGCGGCATCACAGAGCTTTGAAATATCACATAGCCCACACCGCTTGCACTCGTACCCGTAGATCGGATCACACCTGGCTTTACAACTGGGATGGCGCAAACATTGGGGAAGAAGCAAAATCTTCCTATCTGCAGCATGCAGGAAATCATCATACATAACAGCATTCCGAATATCAATGAGAATGTCATCAACAAGGGTATCTCTTATCCGGAAAACTTTGCAAAGCCATTTTGCAGGGGAATAAAAAAGGTAAAGTGTAAAAAGTACGAATCCCGGAAAAACAATCCTGTGATTTTTAAATGAATAGGCCCCAATGAGCAGGGCAATTCCTGTACCTGCAAGAGTAAGAAGCAGCAAGTACACGAATACTTTTCCGAGAAATTCGTAAGGGATATCCATGTTCTAGGGAAGGGAGTATCGATATTTAAGTTTTACTAAAAAATAAAACTAAGCCAAAAGTATTAGATAAAAGTTTGAGAAAAATATGAGAAAAAAGTAAGGACTGGAGTCTATCCTTCTTTTTTTTGGTTATTTAGTCTCGAGGCCTAAAGCCTCTGCAACCAGCTCAATGACATCCTCGACAATGATGTCAACTTTGAGTGAGTCTCGGCCATCCATCAGATTTCTCTTACAGAATGGGCAAGCGCTGGACAGTATATCCGCATGGGTTTCAAGGGCGTCCTTAACTCTGGATTCTGCGACTCCCATGGCAAGATCAGGGATACCTGCTTTTACACCACCACCGGCTCCACAACAGCGCTGGAATTCTTTTATCCTGTCCATTTCTATGAACTTGATACCAGGAATGTGAGATAGTACATATCTGGGGGCGTCAAAGACGCCTACGTGACGGCCCAGGTGGCAGGGGTCGTGGTAGGTAACTGTTTTGTTAATAGGCTTTACCCATTTTATCTTGCCCTGCTTTATCAGGTCTGCAAGGAACTCGGTGATATGAATTACCTCGAAAGGCAGTTTTTGGCCTGTAAGCCTTGGCCAGTCTATACTCGCAGCACGGAAACAGCCTGCACATGCAAAAAGAACTTTTTTGGCACCTTTTTTCTTGAGAGCTTCAACATTATGTTTTGCAGCTTCACGGGGCACGTCATTTATATGCGCTTGACCTGTCCTGATAAGAGCTGAGCCGCAGCACCATTCGTCTTCCCCAAGCATGGCAAACTTAATGTTCAGCTTGTTGAGCACACGTGAGGTCGCAAAGGCTAAAGAGAGCTGGTTGTATCCTGCAGTACAACCAGTGAAATAGACAATGTCTGCTTTATCTGCAATTTTCACATCTGGGGGCACCCAGTTAAGTCTGTCTTTCTGGTCCTTCAGATAAGGATTATGGTACTGTCCAATCAGTTTCGGGAACATATTCTGCTTCCCATAAGGGCCTATACCTTTCTTTACAAGGTTTGCCCTCAGGGCTTCCCATAGTTCCACAGTGTTGATGCCTGATTCACAAACAGTTGCACAAATTCCACAGGTGGTACAGCTGTGTACATCGTTTTTGAATTCCTCAAGTTCAGACTGAGGGATTTCCTGTGGGCCAAAGAGCTTTGCTTTGATCCCATAGGACTTGTTCATGTACTGCCTCCAGCGCAGGATTTTATCCCTGGGAGCTAATCCTGGTTTCTGGTTAGTGGCAGCATAAGTTGGACACCATTTCACACATTCACCGCAGCGGGTACAGGAGTCAAGCTCCATAAGCTGAACTGCGGTAAGATTCTTCGCATCTATTGAGGGAGTACGTTTTGCCATTTTTTATTCGCCTCCTTTATTTGCAAGGATTGCAAGGGGTGTGGCGATCACGTGAATATATTTACTGTACGGGACGTATGCGATACAGAAGAGCAGCGAAATTATTGAGTGGAAGAGAGCTGCAGGCGGTGCTGTTTCTGGACTAAGTCCAAGGCCCCAGATGAGTCCTGTTCTGATCCCATCAGCAAAAAAGCCCGTGATTGTGATTATGAATACTCCTGCTATAAGGACCCAATCATACATTATTGAAGCTTCCCTGACTTCGGCAACAAAAAGTCTCCTAATTAGTGCAATAAGGACTCCAATAAGTAGGATGTATCCGAAAATATAGTTTGGGAAAGAGAGGAGTTCTCTAAATTCACTAGGAGTGAATGGGAGCTTAATTCCTAACTTATCGGTCATTTCGACTGTAAACATCATCCCTGACATTGCAAAAAGGGTCATCCAGCCTGCGAAAATAGAGAAGTGCATGAACCAGCGAACAGGGCTCCTTTTGAGAATTCTTCTCTGGAAGATTATATCAAGAATGAGAACCTCCAGGATAGGCTTTGCGTGTGGGGCATGAGACGCTTCCGTGACCTGTCCCCACCAGGTTTTTAAGAACCTGATCGCACTCCCCTTTTGTCCTGCTTGAGGTTCAAGGGCGTAACCTGTTACTCCGGAACCCCATTTCTGGAGGTTAGCGATCATACCATATAAGAAAATCACAATAGCTATTCCACTAAAAATCATTATCTGGACAAATGTCATTCTGAGGGTTTCCGAGAGTCCAGAGAAGTATTCCATTTCAACGCTAATTATTTATTCCTCCTATATAGGTCAAAAATTGAGAACTAACACTACTCCTAAAATTGTCGTATTATCGAAATGTTAATAACAGTAAATGTAGAGTGATAACCGTAGCGACTGTCTATATAAGGTTTAATAGTCTGTTAGTCTTTGTATTTATTATATTTAAACATTATCTTTATTATACAACTAATTGAAAAGCCCTCAAGAGCCCGAAAATCGCAAGCTTGTACGTAATCAGGCGTAAAAAGAAAAGATGAAAGCAAAAATAATAATGATATAATTATAATAATCAAATTATACATAAATCTTGTGGAATTCTTCTCAACGGAAAAAGAGGCTCTCAAATTAGCTCTTAAAATCCCTGATCTAATTTGACAGATCATGCACTCTTAGCTGGTTAATATTTCATCTTTCAATTATTTCATTTAACTGCGTCTGTTTTCTGTCTGTTTTTTAAGCCTTATAGATGGACGGGAAATTGAGACGTATGCAACGCGGAAAATGATATGCAGAGCTCAAGTATGTGAAGTTTTTAGATTAATATCAATTTATTATCGATGGACTCCAAAGCTATCGCAATCGAATAAAAGAGGTATTTCCATAGTTAGTGAAAATAGGTGGTCCATAACTATAGTCAATTCATGAATTAATTACACTTTTAATTTGTTCATTAAATAATTTCATCCAATTATTAGCAAAAGATTTTGATTTAGCTAACTTTGTATACTCATTTTAAATTAAGTCCCTAAGTTGAGTAATTGATTCAATAAATTCTTTTGAAATTTCCTTCCTTACACTTTTCCATATAAACTCAATTGGGTTTAGGTCTGGTGAATATGGCGGCAGAAATACAAATATTATATCCAATTGTTCTACCTTTTTAACTGTAATGTCTGTGTGATGTGTTTTTGAGTTATCCAGTACAACTCTCGGATCCTACTTATTTTCTTCTTTTATTCTTTCTAAAAATCCACATACATCTTTTGCCTTTGAACTTTCTTTAAAATCAATAACACTTTTTCCATTCAGAGCATAGAAAGCGTTTGCATTTGCTTTCATTCTCTTTGTATTTTTAAACATTTTAGGTTTTTTCACGAATGACCAAAGTCTTGGTGTGTTTGGTGCTGTTTGTGGTGAAAATTCATCAAGGAAGCCTATAACATAATGCTTATCAGGTGAAGTTTTTTCATTTATTGCTTGTTCTAGGTTTTTTTAAAACATCTTCTGCATTTTGAGGTCTTCTATAGTCCAAGCAATAAGGCACATTATAGCTCATACCTATTTTCTTCAATAGTTTTCTTATCGAATTCAAGCAATAATCAATGTTAAACTTATCTTTCACCAAATCTTTAACTTCATCTGTAGTCCAAAAGTCTTTACTTTCCAACATGTCTTCAGTTCAAGTATTTCTGTATCACTCAAATAGGCAGTGTACCGAAAGTTCTGTAAATTCTGATTACTCTGTATCCTTTTTTCTTCATCACAAAAAACAGGATGCAGAGTCAATGGTTAGTATCATCTCATTCATAAAAGATTATCTTGTCGATCAGGAAGCTGGTCTTCGTCAGCTAATTTCTTGGTTTTTAAACCTTGTAATGGAAGAAGAAGCTCTTCTTCAATCTGGTGCAAAACGTTACGAGAGGACTGATTCTCGCAAAGCTAGTAGAAACGGTTACAAACTCCGTAGCCTCCAAACAAAACATGGAGAACTTGAATTATTAAAACCCCAATTTCGTGAGTTTCCTTTCGAAACTGAAGTTTTCCATAAATATTCTCGAGTTGAAAAGGCAATTTTAACTGCCGTAACCGAATCTTACCTTCAAGGTGTTTCCACCCGAAGGGTAGAAAAGATCATGACTGCTTTAGGAGTTGAGGGAATTTCAGCCTCTTCAGTTTCCAGAATCACTAAAGAATTGGATGAAAAGGTCGAAGAATTTCTCTCAAAGCGAATAGAACCTGAAATTCCTTACTTGTTTGTTGATGCTACCTATCTCAAAGTAAGAGATGGACTTCATTACGAAAACAAGGCTCTTTTTGTAGTTGCTGGAATCCGAGATGACGGTTGTCGTGAGATTCTTGGAACGAGATTAGCAGACAGTGAAGACTCTCTGTTCTGGCAAGATCTTTTTGAGGATCTCAAAGAAAGAGGGTTAAGAGGTGTCAAGTTAATCGTTTCTGATGGCCATAAAGGAATACAAAAAGCAGTCAGAGAGTCCTTTATTGGTTCAAGCTGGCAGATGTGTTATGTCCACCTGATAAGACAAGTTCTAAAAAAGATTCCAAAAAAGAAACACAAATAAGTAGTGCAGAAAATAAAAGAAGCTTTGATAGATTATCAGAAGTTGAAGGATTTGATTAAGGAGCTTGATAATAGCGGATATAAAAGTGCAGCAGACACACTTGAGAATTTTCAATATGATATAATGAATTATATGCAGTTTCCACAGAGTCATTGGAGCAGAATAAGGACGACAAATCTGATGGAAAGAACCAACAAGGAACTAAAAAGAAGAAGCAAGGTAGTAGGAGCATTCCCGAATCAGGAATCTGTATTGAGACTGACAGTCTCGATACTGATTGATATAAATGAAGAGTGGATTACAGGAAATAGGTATATAGTAATGGAACAGTAATCAAAAACGAAGAATAAAAGATATAGAGTTAATTCTACATAACTTTCGGTACACTGCCCTCAAATAAGTGGGTCTACCTGCACCAGATTTATGAAGTAAACCCTCATAATCGTTTTCATTCCATTGACTTTGCCAATAATAACCAATTCTTTTAGTGACTACTAGTCTCGATGTTGCGAGGCTCTCAAATTAGAATTTCAATTTAAAAACCTATCTATTTTTTCATTATCTGTGGACTTCCTATTTTCTCTAATTGCGATGGCTTTAAAGATAGCATCGAACTAGTTGAAGACACGAATTCATATGGGAGATTCTTCTTAAAAACCAATTGTCAAATTAGATCATGATTTTTTAGAGCTAATTTGATAGCCTTGTTGCTTCCTCAATAGAATCGCCTAAATATCCAAACCGAATAAAATATAATTTCGGTTGAACTTTAGTATTTCTTTCAATCTTTATGAGCCAATCAAGCTTCTCAAGAGAAATCTTTTGGTCAATATTATAGATTTCAGGTCTCTCCATGAATATAAAGAGTATTTTATAAATGTAACTAATTTGTGTGAAGACTATAACTTATATCATCTGAGCATAATACAACCCATAACTTTTCGACTTCGTCATAAAATTATTTTGAATTATAGCAAGAATAACGTTCATATGAGCACTGTTTCCATCATTAAATCAGCAAATAATAGTTATTTTGCTTCATTGATGATTGCAGGAACTTTCGAAACAAAAAAAGCGCTGTTTCCTATCTTTTTAACATTATCTTCAGTATAAAATGCGCGGTCTGCAACATGATATACTTTTTCATCAAGATTCAGATTTTGTGTTAGTTCCTTGATGGTTTTAATGAGAGCTTTTTTGTCGGAGCTGTTTCCATTCAATGCCTTTACAAAAAGAAGAATTCATTTCTGGTTAGTAACCATATGAAATAGAAAAACGAAATAAATCGACCCTCTTATCTTTTGGATAACCATCAGTAATGTTTATAGTTTTACTATCACCATTGTTTTCATAGTTACCGTAAACACTGAAATTTGTAGTATCTGTATGACAAATCCGAGGGTTTATGGGAATTTGTTTCATAGCTTGCAAAATTATACGGTTGAAAAGTTCAGTAGCTTCGTATTCATGGATTTTATCCAGAGTTCTGCCAAAAACATCATCGTTAAGTTATTCTGGGAGAACACCTTCTCCAAGTAGTCTTTCAGTGGGTAAATTCTCAAAAAAATTGGGAAATATATACAGACGACGTTCAGTGAATCCTAAATCGTTGATGCACATTGCTTTGATTAAAATAGAGTGAGGAATATTGTGGCCACTTTTCTTGGGGAGAAGAGTGTCAATTAAATCTGAAATGTCAAGTTCGTCAAATACGCCAGCAATAAGTCCATAGTGACCAAGATAAGTGACAGATTCAGAGCTAGGGGAAAGAGTCATCGGGGAGAAAGTGAAAAAGGTTTTATAATAACTACTTTCATGAGTTCAAAAATATAGAATGAAGAAATTTTACTGCGGAAATAGGATGTAAAACATGAGTGACTATTTTTATAATAACAAATATGAAACTAATAAATATGAAACTAATCAGCATTGGGTGCCCCATATTTATTTAGTTGATATTATGAATTAGAACTAAAATATACTATTGTAATGGGGAAACGAGGAGCAAAACCAAAATTCACTGATGTTTACTGTCCTAATCAAGATTGCAAATTTTCTAGCATCTCTGGGAAGGGTAATATCGTAGGCAACGGCACATATCAAATCAAAAACAAGAGAGTTCGAAAATATATCTGTCACGAATGTGGCAGACTATTCAATGATAGAACAGACACTTTTTTTAATAATCTTCGCAAAGACGAATCCGTTATTCAGTTAGCCTTGAAAATGGTTATTAAAGGAATGTCAATAGAAGCGATTGCTGATGTGTTGGAAGTTGGGCCAGCTACGGTTAGTAACTGGTTGTTTCGCGCAGCGAAACAATGTGAGAAGGTAAATGAAGATTTGATGAAAGATCTCAATGTTTCCAAAGTCGAGATGGATGAGCTATGGGTAATAGTCAAAAAAAAGTTGCGCCAAGAACAAAAGTTGAAGATGACGGAACATGGATGTGGGTAAGCTTTGCACCTAAATCCAAGTTAATAATTGACTTTATCTTAGGACCAAGGAAACAATATGTAGCAGACGAATTGATAAAGGTTACAGATAAACATCTTTCAGATTTAAAACCTTTTTTACCACAGATGGATTAAAATTCTATGCCAAAGCCCTTTTGAAAAAGTATGGAGAGCGGATTGAATTTCCAAGAACAGGGCTGAGAGGAAGACCTAAGAATCCAGCATTAGTACCCGATAAAGACTTGAAATACGCTCAGGTTATCAAAAATAGGAAGGGTAGAAAGCTCCAAAAAGTTGAAAAAAGAATTATTTTTGGTCAAAATATAGATCAAAGTGAAATATCAACGAGTTTACTTGAAAGACAAAATCTGACTTTCAGACAGGATAACAACAGAATCTCAAGAAAAACGATAGGATTTTCAAAGAAGATCGAATGGCTATATAATCAAATGAAGTTTTATTGCACTCATTTCAACTTTTGTAGAGATCACATGGGATTAACTAAAGAAAAGGAAAATGGACTGATGGAAAAGAATACACCTGCAAAAGAAGCTGGAATCACTAAGGGTAAATGGACATTAACAAAATTGCTAAATTACAGGTGTATTAAAATATCAACCGATTAATAAGGGAGCACCAATCTTGATTTGGATAATAATGAAGTTTATGTAATGTATATACAGCTAATAATTTGAAATAGTTAATATAATAATGATTGTTGAAAATTTGTAATTATCGATTAAAAGGTCATTGTGATATTCTATAGTCACCATTTTAAATAATGCGACATTTTATGTGTAAATGTATGTTTGTCCCAAAATTCATCCAGTTCTTCCTTTAATACTTTAATATTTTTGAATGACTTTATTGAGGTTAATTGTTCTCTTGCCGCTTTCCAACAATATTCCGTTGGGTTCCTATCTGGAGTAGCTGGAGGGAAAAACGATATTTGCAACCAATGCTTATTATTTTGGAAAAACTCCTGTGCTTTTTTGGATTTATGCCATGGAGCTCTATCTAGTAGAAGAAATATCCTTGTTCTAATGTCTCTTTGAAACTTGATTAGGGATTTTAAAAACGAGTACGTATTCTGTTTAGTTCCTAAATCATACCCATAAAATTCTTCATTTTCAGTGTAGAAGCCTCCAATATTGACTTTAGTTTTAGAACCACTTGTAAATTTGATAGGCTTTGAGCCTTTTATTGCCCAACATCTTGACCTATTAGAATCTACACAAAAACTACTCTCATGTTGGGTAACAAATAGATGATTAGGATTTAGTAATCTTTTTTTTGAATTTCGGCTATAAATTCGTTTGTAAGTGCCTCATTTCTCTTTTTTGATTGAGGTCTACATGTAATCTTACTAAACCCTAAATCTTTAATTATTTGTCTCATTCCTGATTCTGAGTAGGATATTTCAAAGTTTTCTCTGACAAATTGAATTGCTTCTTTTGTTTGCCAACCACGAGAGTAGCCATCGTCTGTAGGTATTGGTTTTGAGAGTGCTTCCCTTAATTCAGAAAGTTGTTCTGCACTTAAAAAAGACTTTATTCCTCGACCAGGTTTGCATTTAAGGCTGAACAAACCTTCTTCTTCAGCTTGCTTCATCCAACGATGAACCGTTGAACGGTGGACCGAAAAACCTTCTGCAAATTTAGCAGGACTTAAACCACTTTTAACCAATAATAACGCTTGAAGTCTCAACTTCTCATTTTTGTCGCAGGAACGACATATAGCAGTGGCAATATCAGAAGTAATAAACATTTCCAAACTCATAACTAAATTAGTATAATTATATATAATATATAAATGTTGCATTATTTTGGAGAGGTGACTATACATTTAGGTCTTTTAAATCAGAAACCGGCTAAAAATCAATAAATCTATTTTTTTTGAAGTTCACAAACATTTCCCTTTGATGACAATCAGTTCCTCAAAAAAAACTCTTTCTCTTCTTATAACGTCAACTTTAAACCCCATACCTTTCATCTTCTCCTTGACAGCCTCCAGTCCGGTAATCGAAGAGATCAGCACAAGAATTTTTCCTCCTGGCCTGAGATAACTTCGTACCTCATCCAAAAACCGGCTCAGGACATCTCTTCCGTTGATCCCACCGTCAAAAGCATAATTCAGCCAGCCCGGAACTTTTTCTTCCTTAGAAGTAGGGAGATAGGGAGGGTTAAAGAGGATCAGATCAAAGCCGTTTTCTGGTTCTTTTGGCTTTATACCTCTGAGTAGATCGGTACGTATAACCTCTACACCATTTGCTTTCGCACAGCGAGCAGCATGAGGATTAATTTCTGTTGCAAGCAGGCGAATATCTGTTATATTTGCCAGGAGTACAGCAGATACAAAACCCGACCCTGTCCCGACTTCAAGGATGCGCATTCCTGGCTCAGCTTCCATAAGGGTTGCATTGGCAAGTAAATAAGAGTCTTCTGCAGGCTCATAGACAAGGTCCGCATCCCCTAACTTGATTTGGGCTTTTTCGTATTCGATTTCAACCATATTTATCGGGTTTGAAATTGTTGATTTATCTCTCTTGATCTCAAATCGACAATCAAATTAGCAAGCTCTGCAAGCTGCTCAGGAGTCAGGTTTTCAGCCCGTTTGTTCATCAAATCCTCAGGAAGCTGGTCAATTACTTTTTTAATGCCGGGAATTTTGAGAATGTAATTTGTGTTCAGGATTGACATTTCTCAGTTTTTTCCGGCGCTGGCTGAAGACTGCGGCTACAAATCCCATGAAAAAGGCTTCGTCCCTGACTTCAAAAGGTGTTGGGCGGGGAATAATTTTAACTACTGCTGAATTAACTTCCGGGGCTGGCTGGAAGGCTTCTTTTGGGACTCTCATGAGGATGGATGCATCTGCAAAATAATATGTATCGACAGTTAGGCGGGAATAGTCCTTGCAGTTAGGTGGGGAGACCATGCGTGCAGCAAATTCATACTGGTACATGAGAATTCCGAGTTTGAATTTATGGCGGAGGAGCTTGAAAGTTATTTCTGAAGAGATGGAATAGGGAAGATTTGATACGACCTTGTCGAATTTCGGAAAATCAACTTTCAAGGCATCTCCTGGATATTATCTCAATGTTTTTAATATAGTCGAACTGGTCATGAAGGACATTAACTAGGACCGGATCAAGTTCAATTGCAATTATTTTTTTTGCCTTCCTTGCGAGCCTTTCAGTAAGGTTTCCGACGCCGGCACCTATTTCAAGAACAATATCCTCGGATCTTAACTCAGCAGCCGCCATAATTCTATCCAGGTAGCCCTCATCGACTAGAAAATGCTGATCAAAAATACCTCCTTTTATGTTATATTTTTCAAGAAGAGAACGTACCATAGATAAAGCCTCCTTAATATGGTATATATTTAATTTGAGGCTCTCAAATTAGAATTTCAATTTAAAAACCTATCTATTTTTTCATTATTCGTGGACTTTCCTATTTTCTCTAATTGCGATGGCTTTAAAGATAGCATCGAACTGGTTGAAGACACGAATTCATATGGGAAAACTTCTTAAAAAACAATTGTCAAATTAGATCAGGATTTTTTAGAGCTAATTTGATAGCCTCTAATTTGAAGCAAATTAAAATAACTTGAATTAAATAGTAAGAACCACAAATTGTAAATAATTAAACTAGTAAGCAACTACAATTTTAAGCGATTGAAATCTATCTAAAAACTAACCATCCTGAGCCATGTTGGGAAAACACTGAAAAAAAGTTTCACAATTCACTTGGGTCTCTGACGGCGCGGAAGGATGGTAAATAGTCTGTACTTGATGAAGTCATCCTTAAGTTCAACTTCGATTCTGTGGGCAATAACTTTAGCCGGGTCATGCAAGCTTGGAATTCTCTCACGGATATCCTGAAAACTCTTAAAGTCTCCTTTTTTTCGTTCATCTATCATGGACCACATAAGCTTTTTTCCTATTCCTGGCAAAAGTTCAAGCATATGAAGCCGGTAGTAATAGAGTGGGCATCGTTAAAAAATTTTACAAAACGTTCCTCCTTGTTCCTGACACAAGCTTCAAGAATAAAAGGCATTTCAAGATTGGCCCCTGTAGTAAGGTCCGTATAACCTATTCTCTGCTTTACGTGATCTATTTCATCCCTATCTCCAGGACCTATGTAAATTTTTGACTGGATGTTAGGAATCACACCGTTTTTGGGAACAAGCTCCATCAGGTGAACTTTTTATCTCCTACAGCTTGTACAAGGGGTTTTTTCTGGAATGCACTAGTGCCATCAACTGACTTCCCATAAGGGAGATAATCGAGAACCCATACATATTCCTCTCTGTCCTTCGAGTTTTCCAGGGATTTGCCAGATGAGTGCGGAGCTCTTTCTGACTGCCGATCTGATTGCGGTCTGCCTGTCGAACGTTTGCCGCCATAAATTTTTTCAGAAGCTGGTCTGCCAGCATATGGTCTACTTGATTGCGACTTCTCTACTTTCATCAGCACCCATCCTATCGATTAATATGAAATCCTGCAATGGACTCTCTTTCCAGGGTATGCAAACCTTAACATGTCAGCTTATTTTAATGCTTCTATCCAGTCCGAGACCTTCTCCAATAATCAGACCTTCAGCCTTCAACTTCAGTTTTCTGAAACTTACGATTTTTCATAGCCAGTTCTAGACTCAAGGCCTACTGCCGCCTTAAGATCCTCTCTGTTTAATTTTATAATTGAAGATTACTCCATGTACGTAAATTATTTGTCTCGAGTACTCTCTTCTAAGTAAGAAGATAGAAACTGCTTTATAGCTATTCCCTTTTAATTTGAGAGACTTTTTAATGCTTATGGATCGCAGAAATTCATCCTCCTTCTCGGCATTAACAACTGCATGAATAAATGCCATATAACTTATGAACAAGTGTAAATTTTAACTTATTCCATAGTCTCCAGCACGTAATCGAGAATCTTGTCCAGTTCTTCATTGCTCAGCGTATACTTTTCTTTTGCATATATTGATCTGATTTCGTCTCTGGATTGAGGCAGAATATCTGCGATCCTGATGGCGATTGCAGGCTTTCATCTTTTCTAGCATTAACAATTTGTTAACAAGTTCTCTTGACTTTTCCCCACTGGTTTTTGAGAACTGATCAGCATGATGCAGGGATTTTCGAAATCCGTATCCAACCTCAATCCCTTCTCTCTACGTTCCTCAGTAATCTTGGAAAGTATTTCTTTGACTTCGGCCAAAGTCAATAATTCTTCGTTGAGGACTTCCTTGACTATCATTGGAATCCACTCTTTTTGAGTTTAAAACTTTATATAATTGCTATTCCCTGCAGACGATCTATTTTGATCACTCTTCGATGTTTAATTATTTCTGACTTCTAAAGTATTTTTTCCAGTAATACTCCGAATACTGGAATTTAAACTAACTTTTGTGGCACATATCTATCCGTTATACTACATTTGATCAATTTTTATCCAAATTTAATTTCAGTCACGGAATCCAGCCTTCATTTAACAAATTGGGTTGTTCCAAATAAGATTATCCTAATATTGTATCCAAGTTATATGTTTGACAAGTGACATATAACTACAGATATTTCCGTATCCGGATTAGATATATAATTCTAATAGCAGCCTTTTATTCCCATCTGAACTTGTTTTCTACAGTTTTAGTAGGCTCCTCAAGGAACTATCTTTTCACATTTTAGTATTTATCAGGCCATTAATCTCGCAATTACCGAAGCTTTCGGCAGGAGCCAGAGACTGCAGTAAAGGGCTTGCATGCAATAATTCCAAGGCAGATGGATTACGTTTTAAAACCAAACTGCCTGAACCGGAATTAGTATTTCTGCGGTTTAAGGTGCTGAGGAAGGGAAAAAACTTCCTTTTTTGCATTTCCGCAACGGACTTCAAGCACATATGAACGACCGCGCTGTCCGTGACCTTTCCAGTTGAACCCTGAAACTTTGGATTGGGCATGCCTTTCTGAACGCTCGGATCGATATCAATATGGACCATCTGCCCTTCTTCGAATTCCTGGATTGCCTTGCTTACAGGGGAAATTCCTCTTTCACGCACTGTTTTCTGTAATTTGTATCTTGTGCAACGCCTTTCGCCGTGTGAGTTTGTCATCGCATGTTCCTCCTTAGAATGCTCGATTAATTTCTTTATATTTGTATAGATTTTATCTTGATAAGATGGACATTTAAATAAGGTATTAGTCAGGCAATTATCTCCTGATCCTATGAATAAACCTGATTCAGATATCGACGTTGACCACGTCAAGATCTTCCACTATTGCAGGAACACCTAAAAGCCCGCTGAGACTTGGATTTGTTCTGCCTTCATCCCCGGAAACAAGTTCTTTAACATACAGCCCGCCTTGACAGTTAACTGTTACATGAGCGTGACCATCTTCTGTCAGTTCATCAAGCCTGATACTGTGCACCCGTCTCTTCCTTACAAGGTCAGCCCGCCTGTGAACCACACGCCTTGGGGTCTGCTGTGATATCTCTGTGTCATCCAAAGACTCAAGGCACGATTTAAGCTTTTCCTCTGAAACAGGTTCTTTAAATGTAACTTTAAGCTTATAAGTTTTATCCGCTTTTAAGCTTTTTAGAGTTTCAATCATATCTTTTACAACGAAAGAAAGCTCTCTTACCTCAACTTTTCCGTCAGCTTTCTCGTTAATACTTCTCATAAGCTTTTCGAGATCTGCGCTGCGCTTTTTAGGAGACTTTGCTTCCACTACAAAAGGTCTGCCGTTTCCAAGCATCAGGGCATCGATGTCTTCCCTTCCGGATCCATGGAAAGCTGTATCAACTGCCTCGAAAGCTTCTAGACTACGGGTACTTTGATCAACTCGTCTACTGACTCTTGGTACTGTTTTCCTGTATAATTGCATCCTTCACAACCTTTGCCCTTACATTTCCTGCACGGCCAGCGTGTCTGCGGGATTCCTCTTACCATTTTGCAGTAGCGACTAATGATATATACAGAACGGATCTGAAGCTCCAAGATTGTTTTTTGCAAGGTCAAGGGTAATTGTAATATCTGGATTTTTTAAATCCACATCTTTTTGAACTTTTTCGGCGATCCGCTTGCCTACTTCTCTGTTAAACTCTGTCTTAAGCTGTTCAGCATAAAAGTCCCTGCCTCAGCCCAGAGGATTTCTTCGTTTTCGCTCAGGAGCCCACTAATCTTTGTGCCCACAAGGAATGTAGAATACTCAAGGCCTTCAAGAGCCTTTGCCGCTTTATCTGCCCATCCATCTAGCTTTTTTAATTGGTCCAGGCAAACCCAGCACTTCTCGTCTTCACCCTCTGTTCCAAGAGTCTTCCTTGCAAATACACTGCAACAGGAAAGTTCCTTTAGAAGATAATTATCTTTTTCACTTTTGTAAGCACGATCTCCTTCCAGAACAAGGGCGAGTTTTAAGGCCTGACCACGTTCTTTGTTACTCAGGCCGGTAGATAATTTTGCAAATTGGCGGCCCAGGCAGTGATCACATATAGGGCCTTCATGTAGAATCTTTTTTGAAATTTCAAGTACATCCATTTTCTTTCACTCTCTTTAACTCTCTATTTATGGAGAATAGACCTGGAGTGTATATTATGGAAATAAAATAATAAATCGAAGGCAAGAAAGAATGCCCTGAAGATGAATGCCTAAGTGGCAATATTCGAAGAGGTAAATATCCTGAAAGATACGTCGAGTAAACTTCTATCCTCATACAAATAAATGGGATATAGCTTTTTGCATTGAAGCAAATCAAAAATTACAGATTATTCATCATCCTTTCAATCACGTTCTTCTTGTTGATGCCTTTCTTTCTGACTCAGCTCTGTCCAATTCGTTATGGACAAGGGTTATGCAATGGTTAGAGTGAAGGGAAATAGGGCCTACCGAGATGATTTTTGCCCCTGCCTTCAAGGATCTGTTCTTCCTCTTCTTCTGTAACACCTGTATGATCTCCCAGAATAAAAAGCGGATCCCGGATCTCACAGGGCAAATTCTCGAATATCCTCCCCATCCTCTCTTAGGTAAAGTAGGGTTCGCCCTTCAAACTCTAAGAGCAATGGATTTAAGGTCTCCCCTGCGAATCCAAACACCTGGAGTGGAATGAGTATATTGCTCGATTGCATTCTTCTGAAGGGCTTTCTGGATAAGCGAACCGCTGCTTCTTTCATCGGGATTAAGGTATTTCAGGTTAAGCCCTTCAAATCTGATGATTTTCCCTGGATCAGGATCTCCTAAAAGAAGCAGGTTTACATTTACATCCCTGCGCATTCCAAAAGAGATAAATAGGGCAGAGCTTACGCAGCGGCAGAGAATATCCATCCTTCCCGCAGAACCAGGGAGATCGTTTAAAGAAAAATCGCCGTTTGTTTTTGCCTTATGCCCTATGATAACGATATCTCGCATGGGCACTATATTTACGTAGGGAATATAAAAGATGTATGATGTTCAAAGGAAGCAAAGATTATCATGAGCTAAAAACATTGAATTAAAAACATGGGAGTGGGATTACATATAATAAGACTGATGTGCCTTATTTTCTGTAAAATCACAACTCTCAATAAGTTATTGGATAGAAAAATTCCACATCTAAAGAACCAAATTACACACAGTACATAAAAACTTGATTTCGAATTCAAAACAAAGTTGCGATACTGCTTATACGGATGGGATACGGATGAAGATACTAGCTATTTCTGATCCCCACGGGGATTATTCGAAGATAGAGAAAATAATGGAAACAGCTGGGGATTTTGACATTGCTATGATTGCCGGAGACCTTACTCACTTTGGACCTGATGCGAAGGTCAAAGAATTGATGGAAATGTTTGATAAGCCTGTGCTTGCAATCCCGGGAACTGCGACCAGAAGAGTATTCTTGAAAGCACTTGATACCTCAAAAGCTATAAATATGCATGGTAAACTTGAACAGATCGGAAATATCCGGTTTATAGGACTCGGAGGCTCAAACTTCACGCCTTTCAATACTCCCTTTGAACTTTCTGAAGAAGAGATAGAAAGAGTCCTTGAAGGAATGGTCTGCTCCGCCGAAAATACAGAAGATCATGGGCCGATAGTGCTTCTTGACTCATGCCCCTCCTCACGGAGCCAGGGATGAGCTTCCCTTTGGGCATGTAGGCAGCAAAGCAATTCTAAAATTTGTTGACAGAGTTGACCTGATAGTCTGTGGGCACATCCATGAGGCAAAAGGTATTGAAAATATTGGAGCGACTATGATTGTAAACCCTGGAGAGGCCTGCAAGGGTTCCTATGCCCTTATAACTATCGAAGATACAAAAACCAAGCCCATTGAGGTTGAATTCAAAGAAGTATAGAATAAACATGTTTCAATCAGATTAGCACATTTCGATCAGGCTTCGGAATTTCGTGTATGAATTTTCACAGGCTCCCTGTGTACTCGAACCTTTTTCTACTCTCAGGAGAGACCTTAGTTAGTCTAGATATATCTATTTCCTAATTATATTTTGTTTCACATCATTTGATTATCTCCCTTTACCAGCACCATAATTATTACGTCGCCACTTTATTACGCCACTAACTTCGTTAGTATTATTTTATTTGCAAAGAACTAAAGCCTGAGAAGAAATTCTTCGAAAAATGAATATACAGAGTTTTAGCACAATAGAATGCTTAAATAAGTTAAATCGAAAAATCTTAAAAATTTAATTTAGATCCTAAAGATAAAAGCATCAGAGGTTGAGCTACGGGCACAATTGAGGATTTCGGTTTCGATCCAGTTTTTCTGGATTTCATAAAAAAGTTGGCCATTTCCATTCTAATAGGGATCATGGTAGGCATAGAAAGGGAGCATAGAGCCCTTGAGCATGAAATTTTTGCAGGCGTAAGGAGTTACACTATAACCTGCATAACAGCCATGCTCACCGCTCTCGTAAGCAAAGATATAGGTGTAGGCTTTGTTTATGCAGTCACGCTCTTTTTCGGAGCAATCTGTTCTGTAATCACCTATTGCAAGATATCTGTTTACAATCGGATTGGAGTTACCAGTCCTATAAGCCTCTTTTTTATTTTTCTTATGGGAATCCTTGTTGGCTATGATTACTGGCTGTTTGCTATTGTCTCTTCGATAGTTGTCGCTATTCTCCTTATTCAGAAACAACCCCTCCACCAGTTTGCAGGAAACCTGACAAAAGAAGAGCTCTACAATGCGATACAGTTTTTGGCTGTGGCTTTCATACTCTATCCGGTAATGCCGGATAAACAGTTTTTCGGGTTTGTAAACCTCAGGTATGCAATCCTTATCGTAATTATAGTTTCACTTATCAGTAGCGCGCCGGAAATCTATCGCCGGAGCAATTCAAGAAAATCGTCAATGAAGTGAAGGCCGAAACCGGGGCCAAAGGCAAAGAACTATTTCACCCGATTCGCGTCGTCATCACAGGATCGCATTCCGGTCCGGATTTCGACCGCCTGATTCCGATCCTCGAAGAAGGCAGTCACCTCACTCTGCCAAAGCATGTGCTCAACGTACGCGAGCGGGTGGAAGAGTTCGCCAAGGTTTTCGCCTAAAGAGATTTCGCCTGAAGGGATAAAGAAAAGGCAGCCCCATCGCTGAGGCTGCCGCTTCTGCGAACTACCGGTTTATATCGTTGTGGTCGTGTCCCATGCCGCAGTGCTGGCCTTTCGCTCCGCAGCAGGCCATTGCGGTTTCGCTGGTTTTGTCGCCTTTGGCGCAGCAACCCGATTTAGCCGATGCATCGCACTTGCCATTGGTGCAGCAATCTTTCGCTGCCATGTTTTTGTCGCCCTTCATGCAGGCCATGCCGTCCTTGCCGTCGCAGCAAGCCATCGCGTTTTTCCCGTTTTTGTCATGCTGGCAGCACGCCATCGCGTCCTTGCCTTCCGCCATTTTCTGGCAGCATGGGCAGTCGGCCATCGTCTCGGTCTGAGCGGCAGCAGCGGGGGCCTGCGGATCGGCGGTGCCGGGTTTTGTTTGGGTGGCGGTTTGTGCGAAAGCGATTGTTGCAATCCAGAGAATGAGACCGTTAACTTGAATTTCATAATCTGACTCCTTTGGCCCAGACAGCTGATCCGCGCCACGCAGCCAGTCTTTCAAGTTGAGTTGTATTGGTCAGTGACTCAGGTCACACTCGGAGGGATCACTTCTTCAGCGTTTCCAGCAATGCCGGCCCAAGCTCGGGTGCTTGAAATATGTAGCCGCTTTTGACCAGCTTTCCCGAATCGACGCGCTGGCTGGCAAGCAATAACTCATCCGCCATTTTCCCCAGGGCTAAACGCGCGGCAAAGGCGGGCATCGGAAAGATGGTTGGACGGGCGAGCGCCGATCCCAAGATTTTTGTGAATTCACTGTTCCGCACCGGATTGGGCGACACAGCGTTCACCGGCCCTTGCAACGAACTTGTCTTGACGGCGTGCAGGATCGCGCCGACAAGGTCCTGCAATGCGATCCAGCTCCACCATTGTCGGCCTGCGCCAATCTTTCCTCCCACTCCCAGACGAAATGGCAGCAGCATTTTCCCCAATGCTCCGCCCTTCGCACTGAGCACAATTCCGATTCGCAACTGCACCGTGCGAATGCCGGCCTGTGCCGCAGGCACCGTCGCCGATTCCCATCCCAGACAGAACGTCAGGCAGAAAGCCTTCGCCCGAGGTGCTTTCTTCGCGCAGAAGTTCCTCGCCGCGGTCGCCGTAGTATCCGATGGCGGAAGCCGAAACCAAAACTGCTGGGCGGTTCGCTGCCATGGCCAACCCATCCGCCAGGTGACGCGTTCCTACCACGCGACTTTCGCGAATGCGGTATTTCTTGGCCTCATTCCATCGGCCAACAATGGATTCTCCCGCCAGATGGACCACGGCTTCAAAGCCCGAAACCGTTTCCGGGCGAACAGGCCGGCCCGGCTCCCAGGTGACCTGATTCGGTGAAAAGGACGCGCCCCGGACAAGACGGGTAACTTCGTAGCCGCTCTGTTGCAGCGCAGACACAACCGCGGTTCCGACCATTCCGGAAGAACCGCTAACGAGAACTCTTAAAGGCATGGCGCTCTTCAAATTTAACAGGAATCATTGTGGGAGCGGGCGCGTGGCCTCGGGAATCGCTGCCCAACGGTATAATTTGTGCAGGAAGCCGGTCTGGTTTGCCTTGCGGCCCATCCACCCATGCCGACGCTGCGAGAAAAAGTCGCGACCACTGCACTTACGGTCACAAAGTTTCGCGACCTACTGCGCACCATGCGGGCCAACCGGCCGAATGACAATCTGGATCTCGTCCGCAAAGCCTACGAATACTCGCAGAAAATCCACGCCGGGCAGGCGCGCGCTTCGGGCGAACCCTACCTCGTTCATCCCTTGAGCGTCGCCATTGTGCTGGCTGAGATGAAGATGGATCCGGTTGCCGTTGCCGCCGGATTGCTGCACGACTCAGTCGAAGACACGTCGGTCACAACGGTTGATATCCGCAAAGAATTCGGCGAGCAAGTGGCGCATATCGTCGAGGGCGTCACCAAAATCAGCCAGATCGACTTTGCCACGCGCGAAGAACAGCAGGCGGAGAACCTGCGCAAAATGATGCTGGCGATGGTGGATGACATTCGCGTTGTGCTCATCAAACTCGCCGACCGCTTGCACAACATGCGCACGCTCGAGCACCTCAATCCCGACCGCCAGCAAAAGATTGCGCAGGAAACTCTGGAAATCTATGCTCCCATCGCCCACCGCCTGGGCATGGGCAAGATTCGCGGCGAACTTGAGGGCCCTGGGATTCCGCCATCTTGATCCGATCACTTATAAACAGATTCACGACGCGGTTGAAGCCCGGCGCAAATCGGGCGAGCAGTTTTTATCGAAGGTCGAGCAGGCGCTTAGCGCGAAGCTGAAAGAAGCCGGCATCGCTGCTCAAGTGGAGAGCCGCATTAAACGCTTGTACAGCATCCATCGCAAGCTGGTGCGGCAGAAGATCAATGTCGATCAGGTATACGACCTCTACGCCATGCGCGTGATTACGCAGTCGGTGCAGGATTGTTACGCGGTGCTGGGCATCGTTCACAACGTGTGGCGTCCCGTGCCCGGGCGAATCAAAGATTTCATTGCCATGCCGCGGCCAAATTTTTATCAGTCGCTGCATACCTCGGTCATCACCGAGGACGGCACCCCGTTCGAGCTGCAAATTCGCACCGAAGAAATGCACCGCATGGCCGAAGAGGGAATTGCGGCCCACTGGAAATACAAAGACGGCCCAGTCTCGGCGCAGGATGAGCAGCGCCTGGCGTGGCTTCGGCAGGTTGTGGAGTGGCAGCGCAACGTCTCCGATCCCACTGAGTTTTTGTCGACCCTGAAGATCGATCTGTACCCCGAAGAGGTTTACACCTTTACGCCCAAGGGAAAAGTTGTGGTTCTACCGCGCGATTCCACGCCAATCGATTTCGCCTACTCGGTGCACACCGAAGTCGGACACAGTTGTGTTGGGGCAAAGGTCAACGGCCGCATGGTTCCGCTGCGCCACAAGCTGCACAGCGGCGACATCGTGGAAATTCTTACGCAGCCCGGCCACAAGCCCAGCCGCGATTGGCTCGCCGCCGTCAAATCATCGCGCGCGCGCAACAAAATCAAGCACTGGCTCAATCTTCATCAGCGTGAGCGCGCCATTGAAATTGGCCGCAAGCTAATTGAAAAAGAGGCGCGCAAGTACCGCATCGCGCTGAAGGAGATCAAGGAAGAAGAGCTGCAGAGGATTGCCTCGGATTACGGTCTTGGCCAGCCTGGCGACCTGATGGCGGGGATTGGCTACGGAAAATATTCGGCGCGGCAAGTGCTGGCGAAACTTGTTCCCAGCACGGGAGAGCCGCAATCGACCGTGGAATCGTTCGGAGGTATCGCGAGCGTGGTGCGCCGCGTCTTCGGCGCCGACCACGATAACAATGCCATCCGCGTGAAGGGCCAGGGCGATCTGCTGGTCTATCGCGCGCGCTGTTGCAATCCGATCCGCGGCGAATCTGTGGTCGGTTACGTGACTCGTGGCAAGGGAGTCGCGGTGCATGCAGTGGATTGCCCCAACGTGGTCAATCTCATGTATGAACCGGAGCGCAAGATCGAGGTGGAGTGGGCGCGCGACGATGCCGCGCCGAGTTCTTATCCCGTCAAAATCACTGTTTTTTGCGACGACCGTTTCGGCATGCTCAAGCAGATCACTTCGGTGATCAGCGATACCAAGACCAACATCCGCAATGTTGAAGCGCGCACCTATAACGGGCAGGGAAACATCGACGTGATTCTCGACATCATGGATCTCAAACATCTTGAGAACATCATTAGCGGTGTGCGCAAGATTCCCGGCGTACATGATGTGCACAGGCTGCAGAAAATTTAGCGAAGGCAGAAGCTAGAAGTGAGAATGCGGAAGTACAACGGCAATTTGTTCTACTTCTGGATTCAGCCTTTTGACTTCTGCATTCCCTGGAGGTTTTAATGCGTGACGTAATTTCAACCAAAGAAGCTCCCCAGGCCATTGGGCCGTATTCGCAGGCGATCCGGGCCAATGGTTTCGTATTTGTGTCCGGACAAATCGCGTTCGACCCGGCGACGCAGCAAGTCATCACCGGAGACGTTGCCGCTCAAACCGAACGGGTGCTCAAGAATCTTTCGGCGATTCTCAAAGCGGCAGGAACGGGAGTTGAGAAAGTGGTTCGCTCGACTGTCTTCCTCAAGAACATGGGCGATTTTGCGGCGATGAATGAAGTCTACGGGAAATATTTTGTCTCAGCGCCACCCGCACGCTCCACTGTCGAGGTCGCCCGCCTGCCCAAAGATGTTCTGGTGGAGATTGACGTGATTGCGCTGGCCTAGCTTCGCCCGTCGCCACTGGTAATTCTCAATTACAATGCTTGGTTCGCGAGAACAGAAATCCAAAGGAGAAGATTCATGCATCGAAACGTTTTCCTCGTCTTACTGCTGGCCTTTGCTACATTCTTCGCGGTTGCTCAAACCAAACCTGACAACACTTCGCCTACCAAAGTGACCGGCAAGCCGAAAACCATGCTCGGCGGACTGGAATACTGGGACATTCAAGAAGGCACCGGCCCGGCGGCGAAGCTAGGCCAAAGAGTGAGCGTTCAATACACTGGATGGCTGACCAACGGCAAGAAGTTTGACAGCTCGTGGACCCGCGGCGGCCAGCCCTTTGTTGTTCAACCTCTTGGGGACGCGCGCGTGATTAAGGGATGGAATCAGGGACTGGTGGGAATGAAAGTAGGTGGCAAGCGTCAGCTACGGATTCCGCCCGAGCTCGCTTACGGCGACCGCGGTGCCGGTAACGTAATTCCACCCAATGCCACGCTGATCTTCGACATCGACGTCGTGAGCATTGAGTAGGTCGCTGGTGCGGGGACGGGTCTCTGACCCGTCCGGAGCGACTACGCCTTGACCACTTTGCCGCTGCGCAGGCAAGAGGTGCAGACGCGCATGCGCTTGGTGGCGCCCTTTACCCGGGCGTGCACCGGGCGCAGATTCACGTTCCAGCGCCTCCGCGACACGTTGTGGGCGTGGCTGATGATATTTCCGAATTGCGGCTTCTTGCCGCAGATTTCACAGACTTGTGCCATGGACTGCTCCAGATAGGTTTAGAACTTCCGCCGTAAAGTTAGATTTTACCGGAGTTTGGGCGGTTTCGACAACTGGGCGTCTTGCTACAAATTCATCAACCACAGAGGCACAAGGGAGCACGAAGGCGGAATGGACTTTGCTTCGTGTACCTTCGTGCCCCTCGTGGTTAAGCGCCCTCCGCATGGCATTGTGCAGGACAGCCTATGCGATACTGAATTCGTGCCTTCCGCCGATCCCAAGTCTGTCAAAGTCAATCTGACCACCGGCACCGGCGTGGACATCGAGTGGAAGGACGGCCATCAATCGCACTACTCATTTCCTTTCCTGCGGGATGCGTGTCCCTGCGCTCTGTGCGACGAGGAGCGGGGCAAGACGGGTCGAAAGCCCGGAGAAACGCCGAAGCTCACACCCGGCGCACTGCCGATGTTCAAGCCCGCTGCCAAGCCGACTTCGGCCGAAGCGGTCGGCAAGTACGCGATCAAGTTTCACTGGAACGACGGCCACGAGCTAGGAATTTACTCCTGGCAATTCTTGCGCGACTGGTGTCCGTGCGAGGAGTGCAAGGCCGCTCGACTCACACCAGCTGGGAAATGAAAAAGCCCCGATTTCTCGGAGCTTCCATTCCACTGTGTCCCGAATCGGCACCGACATTTTGATTTATCTGCTTTTGGGTGGCGCAGCGCCTCTGGCGCTGCGATAAAGTCGTTCTATAGAAGCGGCTTTAGCCGCCGGGTGTATGGCGAGTCCTCCCAGAGGCAACACGGGATATAGCACGTACTTCATCAGGGCTTCGACGTTCCAACGGGAACGCCTATTTCAATCGGAACGCATGGCGCGGTTGTTCCTCGATGTCTTGTTTTACTACCGTAGCCGAGATTCCTATCTGCTGCACGCATTTGTACTCATGCCGAACCACTTTCACTTATTGCTCACTCCAACCATTAGTTTAGAAAGGTCGCCGCAGGTCATAAAGGGAGGGTTCTCCTACCGTGCGAGGAAGGAATTGTTGTTCGGAGGCGAAATCTGGCAGACGAGTTTTTATGATCGCCGAGTTAGAAATCTTGCGGAATATCGAGCCTTTGCAGAGTACATCCATGAAAACCCCGTGAAAGCAGGTTTAGCGGCATCGGTGGCGGAATATCCATATTCTTCGGCTTTCCCAGGGGCTGCCCTGGACGGGATTCCTCAGCGGCTAGAGCCGTATCTCCAATCGGACCTAATCGCAGCGCCATAGGCGCTGCGCCACCCAAAAGCATGTACCAACCTCGCTTGATAATATGGTCGGACGTAGGCTACTTCGAATTTAGCGGAGTGCAGAGAAGGCGGTACGTCAGCATGATGTGTGGTGGTTGCCTAATATGGGGTACGTTTGTGTTTTGCGCTTTAATTGCGGGAACCTGGGCCGGAGCTTATTTTTTCAAAAGACTGAGAAATTCAAAGTAGCTCTCGGCCAGCTCTCCCGACGGCACTGTCATTCCCCTGTAGAATTTATCTGCTTTGTCTTTTCTCTCCCAACTGAACCCGCAACAGCGTGAAGCGGTCGAAACCGCCGAAGGGCCGGTGCTTATCCTCGCCGGCGCCGGCAGCGGAAAGACCCGCGTCATCACTTATCGCATCGCGCACCTGATTGAAAATCTCGGGGTCATGCCGGAAGCCATTCTGGCCATGACTTTCACCAACAAAGCCGCCGCGGAGATGGTTGAGCGCGTGGACAAGCTGGTGGGCGGCCTGTCGATTGCCAAGCCGGTGATCTCGACCTTTCACTCTTTCTGCGTGCGCGTGCTGCGCCGCGATATCGAAGCGCTGCGCATCCCGTCGTCGAAACCCGGCATTCCTCCAATCGGCCTGACTAAACAGTTCGTCATCTACGACGAAGCCGATCAGCAGCAACTGACCAAGTCGATTATGCGACGCCTGGGAATTGACGACAAGCAGGTCACCCCGCGCTCCGTGCTCTCGCATATTTCCTGGGCCAAGAACCACATGCTCGATCCGCAAGAGGTGTATCTGCAATCGACCGATCCCAAGACCGAGCGCGTGGCGCAGATTTATGCCGAGTACAAGAAAGAGCTAGCCAAGGCCAATGCCCTCGATTTCGACGATCTGCTGCTCGAGGCGGCGCGGTTGCTGAAAGCTGTGCCCGAGGTGCGCGAATATTACAATCGCCGCTTTCAGTACATTCTGGTCGATGAATATCAGGACACCAACCGGCCGCAGTATGAACTGATGCGGCTGCTCGCCGGCACGCGCCACAACGTCTGCGCAGTCGGCGATGAAGATCAGTCGATCTACTCCTGGCGGGGCGCGGACATTCGCAACATTCTCGAATTTGAGCAGGATTTTCCCGAGGCCAAAATCGTGCGCCTGGAGCAGAACTATCGCTCGACGCAGAATATTCTGCAGGCCGCATCGAGCGTGGTTTCGAACAATCTCAAACGAAAAGGCAAGAATCTCTGGACCTCGCGCCAGGGCGGATCCAAGATTGGCTATTACGAAGCGCCGGATGGCGAGAACGAGGCGCTTTTCGCTGCCGATTACATTGCCCGCTATCTTCGTGAGGCGGCCGATCAGGGAGAAACCGCGCGGGCTGCGGTGCTTTATCGCACCAATTCGCAGTCGCGTCTGTTTGAAGAGGCCATGCGGCGCTATGGGTTGAAGTACAACGTGGTCGGAGGATTCTCATTCTACGAGCGGGCGGAAATCAAAGACTTGATTTCCTATCTCAAGGTCATCCACAACGTGGACGACTCAATCTCGCTGCTGCGCGTCATCAATACGCCGGTTCGCGGAATTGGCAAAACGACGATCGATACTCTGGAGCAGGTCGCGCTCGAAACGGGCTTGTCTCTGTGGGGAGCGGTCGGCGAAGCGATCAAGCGCCAGCTTTTACCGCAGCGCGCGCTCGGTTCGCTCAAGGGCTTCCGCGATTTGATCGAAGATGCGCGGGCGATGCTGGGCGGAACGTATGTAGAGAGGCTGCAAGGAAGTGTGGCGCAGTTGCCTTCGGCAGCCTCGGTTGAGCCGCAGTCCGATTCGGATGTCGAGTTCAATCCTGGGGAAGACGAGAACATCTCCTTCGATTTTGGGGCTTTCGATTCTTCGCCCAACGCTGAGGAATCCGCAGGCGAGGGCGCGGCACAGGGCGCTGCCTTTCGCACCCCTGGCGCACCTGCTAACACAGCGGAAATCCTCAAATTTCTGATCGACCGCACCGGATATATCAAGCAGCTTGAAACCGAAGATACGCCCGAAGCTTACTCTCGAATCGAAAACCTGCGCGAACTGGTCAACGCCGCCATGGATTCGAATGACCGTGGCGAGACGCTCGACCAGTTTCTCGATCATGCGGCACTCGTCAGCGATGTCGACGCTTACGACGAGCGGGCGCAGGTTACTCTGATGACCCTTCATGCGGCCAAGGGCCTGGAGTTTTCACTGGTATTTCTCTGCGGGCTGGAAGAAGGACTGTTTCCGCACTCGCGCACATTCCTGCAGCCGGATGACATCGAAGAAGAGCGGCGCTTGTGCTATGTCGGCATGACGAGGGCCATGGACGCGCTGGTCCTCACTCGTGCAATTTATCGCCGGCGGTATGGAACGGATTTGCCGGAAGCAAGCGTGCCCTCGCGATTTCTGGAGGAAGTGCCGGCGGAGCTGATGGAAGAGTTGGGGGTGTCTCGCCGTGCACGCGTGGGGACGGGCGCCCTCGCCCGTCCGGCGGGACGAAGTCCCGCAGCGAAAGGCGGTGTTCACTACGCTTACGAGGACGAGGATCAAAGTGCGAACTGGGTAGAACGGCAACAGCCGCGCCGCTCGGCGACTACCTACTCCGGTCCAAAATACAATTCGATCGAGAACATCGCCGAATTCTTTGCTTCGCGCGGCAAGAAATTCAGCGTTCCGAAAGTCCCGCTCGAAGAGCCGAAAGGCAAGAAGGGATTTCGTCCAGGACAAAAAGTCCGCCATCCGAAATACGGAGAAGGAACGGTCTATCAGCGTGAAGGAGAAGGCGACGAAGCCAAGATTACGGTACAATTTCCCAGGTTCGGCTTGAAGAAGCTGGTGGAGAAGTACGCGCAGCTAGAGCGGGCCTAACGGATTTCGTAATTGTGTAATCGGGTAATTTGGTAATTTGTCACGGCGGTTTCGAGAAACTGCCAAATTACACAATTACGAAATTACAAATTCAAAAACAGGACAATAATGGCAAACACGAAAAGTCTGAGCAAGGAAGAACGCAAGAAATCGCGGCGGGCATCCCGCAAGAAGAAGAAAACGGAAAAGCCGCTGAAGCCGCGTGAGTACGCGCGCGGTTCGCAGAAACGCAAAGTGAAGAAGTTGGTGCGCGGCCAGTCGAAGCGGTAAGCGCAAGAATTGTGTGGGACCGGGTCTTTACCCCGGTCATGGCGGGTCCCTTCGGCCCGGTTCAGGGGAGGCTCACCCGCCGCCACACTGGCGAAAAACTGAGGACTTTTTGGCAGAACCACCAATTCGCGAGACCACCGTAGTTGTTCGCACCTCCGAGGTGCAGCTTTTCTGCTGCAAGTCCATCGACAAGCTGATCTCCGATTCCGAGGAACCGGAACGCCGCTTAAAGAAGACTCTCGGCCCGGTTTCGCTCACGGCCCTGGGCATTGGCGCGGTCATCGGGTCGGGAATTTTTACCGTCATCGGCACCGCCATTGGCGGCCAGAAGTTCGACTCTTCTTCAATTCTCAACGCTCCGCTGCTTGATTTCCTGATCACGCACCACGCCACGCAGGGACGACCCGGCGCCGGACCGGCGCTGGCATTGTCTCTGGTGCTGGTCGCAATTGTCTGCGCGTTCACTGGCTTGTGCTACGCCGAACTGGCCTCGATGATCCCCATCGCTGGCAGCGCTTACACCTACACCTACGCGACGCTCGGCGAGTTGATCGCGTGGATCATCGGATGGGACCTGATCCTCGAATATGCGGTCAGCAACATGGCGGTGAGCGTGGGTTTCGCCGCGCACGTGGTCGGCATGTTCGACTGGTTCGGCTGGCATCCCGCTTTGAGGTGGATTTCGCCCGCGTACCTTCCCGGCGGGCTCACCGACTTGAAGGGCAATGTGCTTTATCCACCTGGTTTGCACTTCGGCTTCAATGTCCCCGCATTTCTCATCGTCATGATTTTGACCGTGGTGCTGGTGCGCGGCATTCGCGAGTCGGCCGAGGCCAACAATGTGATGGTGATCCTGAAGATCGCCGCCATTTTGGCGTTCGTCATCGTGGGCGCGCAATATATCAAGCCCGCGCTCTGGCATCCTTTTGCGCCGGAAGGTTGGTCCGGCATTCTCACCGGCGGGTCGATTATTTTCTTCACCTATATCGGATTCGATTCCGTCTCGACCGCGGCCGAAGAAGCCCGAAATCCGCAGCGCGACTTGCCCATCGGAATCATCGCCACGCTGGTGGTATGCACGGTCTTATACGTTGGCGTCGCCATTGTGTTGACCGGCCTGGTTCCCTGGCAGTCAGTTCGCGATGACGCGGCACCGGTAGTTAACAGTATGAAGATGCTGGCATCGACCACGGGATCGCGCTCGCTCAACTGGATTGAACTCGGCGTCCTTTTTGGCGCGCTGATGGGAATGATCTCGTCGCTGCTGGTTTTTCAGCTTGGCCAGGCGCGGGTGTGGTTTTCGATGTCACGCGACGGCCTGCTGCCCAAGCTGTTTGGCCGCGTGCATCCGCGCTACCGCACCCCGGCGACAGCAACCTGGATCGCCGGATTTCTGGTGGGCATTCCCGCCGGGTTTCTCGACATCGGCACTCTATCCGATCTTTCAAATATCGGAACATTGTTCGCCTTTGTGCTGGTCTCGATCGGCGTGATTATTTTGCGTTACCGCGACCCTGGCCGTCATCGCGGATTCCGCGCTCCGGGCGGCATTGCGGCGCCAGTGCTGAGCGTATTTTTCTGCGTTTTATTGATGTCCGGCCTGCCCATTCTCACCTGGCTGCGATTTTTCGCGTGGTTGATAATTGGCTTGACGATCTATTGCCTCTACAGCCGCCATCACAGCGAGTTTGCGGGAAAGTAGCTCGGCTCTCAGCTTTCAGCCACTAGCCGGTCACCCAGCGCGCGAGCGTCCCTCCAACTTCCGCTGAAGCGATGCCCCGTCTAAGCCATTCTCCCCACTCGGTTTCCTCTCTTACGAAGATTCTACGAACTCTTTATTCAATCTTTATGGCTTTCGTTGTCGAATATGGCTGTAGCTCAGAAAGGGAGCAGCAGTTCATGACATCGATTCAGGAAGTGTCGGCTGAACACTTAGCCAAACTTTTTCACCACTATAGGGAAGCTTTATCGCAGGACATTCAAGCCCACGAAGAAGCGACGGCTTCCTGGGACCAGACCTCACACCAGGAGCGGAAGTTGATGGTCGCGGCAGCCCGCCTGGCGCTGTTGGAGTTGGCCGCAACCTTGCCGCCCGAAGACCCAAGCAGAAAATATTTTGCCAAGCCGGGGGAAGCAGATTGGGGCTGCTGAACCGGGCGTTTTCGTGAAGGCTGAGATGTCGAGTGGAGTCGGCGTGAATGAACTCTTGGCGCAATGCGCGTTTCCTCGCGAACGTGAAGCAGAAACATCCGAGGTACTCGCAGCCGGCGATTTTCGCATTGATCTCGCGAGCCGTCGGGCGACAGTCCGTGGGCAGGAGCTGCAGCTGAATCAGGAGGAATTTGAAGTTCTGGTTTTCCTGATTGGTCATCCCACGAGCATCATCACGCCTCACACCCGCCTCACCACGCGCTGGGGAGGCAATCATGTTCGTCAGGCGGACTTCTTGCGGGTGATGGCGCAACTGCGCAAGAAACTGGAAGCGATGGAGGGCTGCGGGCATTACTTACGTACCGAGCCTTGGATCGTATATCGCTTCGATCCGCAGCGGAATGACCCGGTTTGAGAGCGCTGGAAAAACTGGGAAGCGACATCTTTACGAATTCCTTATGAACTCTTAATCCCTCTTTTACGCGCGGGGTTGTTAAATCGTGCTCGTAATCTCCGTGGAACAAAACGCATCCAGTTTGCTGGCCGCGCGGTGCGTGGTTGCAGCGTTGTGTGCCGGCGCAGTGCCGTTCTGGCTGCGCGTGCTGAGAGCTTTAATGCAGGAGAAAAAGAGCATTTCGCCGCACGTCATGAAAGTTTATTTCGCGAAGTTCATACCGTCGAAGAACCGAGGAGAACTCATTGTGATGAATCCCCAGAGTGGCAATCGCAAACTTCCAACCAAAGCTGGCAAGTCGGTCGCTCTGACCTTCCTGGTTGCAGCATTCTTAACACATCCAGCTCATGGCCAGCAGACGGCGAATAATGACTCAACGGGCAACGCGACCAACTCAACTGGCCAGAAAGCGAACGCGAACAATCAGCAAGTTCCGCAACAAGTTCTGCAAGAGCTCGATGCCATGAAAAAACGCATTGAACAACTAGAAAACCAGCTCAAGCAGCAGCAAGCGGCAAAGCAGCCGGACGCCGTGCCCTACACCGCCAAGGGGACCTCGCCGGAGGCCGATGCAACGGCTGTGCCCGCGATGTCGGCAGTCTCCGGGCCAACGCCGCCGGCGGTACCCGAGAAGAAACAGAAAGCCGAGCCTTTCGCCTTCGCCGATTTCACCTGGCTGAACGGCAACAGCCGTGTGAAAGACGTTCCGTTCGATACGAAATTCTTTACCCCAGAAGTGCAAGCCGATGTGGACTACATTGCCGATTTCAATCATCCGGCGGACGACACGATCGGTGGATCAAGCGAAGTGTTTCGTGCGTACGAGTTCCAGCTAACTCAACTCGGCGTCGGCGGCGATTTTCACTATGACAACGTGCGAGCCCGCCTGATGACGCAGTTCGGCATGTACTCTGAGACCACGCCCCGCAACGACGCCAGCGTGGCACGTGGACAATGGGACCTCGATACCGCTTATCGCTACATCTCCGAAGCCTACGGGGGCTACCACATCAACGCGCTGCATGGCATCAACGTGGATGCGGGAATTTTCATGTCCTACATCGGACTCTTCAGTTATTACAACGCCGACAACTGGGCCTATCAGCCATCGTATGTTTCGTCGAACACGCCGTGGTTCTTTAATGGGTTGCGCGTCCAGATATTTCCCACCGAGCACTTGAAGATCGAGCCTTGGCTGATCAACGGTTGGCAGTCTTATGGAAGATTCAATCATCGGCTGGGAATCGGTGGGCAAATTTTGTGGCGGCCCAACGGCAAGTTTGAAGTTTTGGGCAATCAGTACGCGCTCGGCGCAGACACGTTAGGCGTCCCGGGCCGCATCCGCTACCACACTGACGACAGCATCGAGTACAAGTACTACGACAATCCGGTCTTTTGGATCAGTAAGGCAGCCTTCTCGCTCACCGGCGACATAGGATGTGAGCACGGCGGCGATCCCACGGCAGGAACGGCAGTCAGTTGCGACACCAACGGGGTAAGAATGGTCAACGGAGTGAAGTACATCGCTCCCAAGCAGGATTTCCTCGGCTTCATGGTTTACAACCGGCTGTGGTTCCACCACGACCGATATGGTTTTACCCTGGGTGGCGGGAAGATCAACAATCCTGGGCGTTATTTGGTGCTGCTGCCGCCGATCAACGGCGCCACAGCGGCGACGGGAACGCCGTATTTCACGGAAAATCCCGGCGATCCTTATAAGGCTTGGGACAGTTCGGCAACTTTTGATTACATGCCGAGCCAGTACATCACGTTCCGCACGGAGTTCGATCACCGCGCGGCCAATGTGCCGTACTTCTCGGGCCGAGGCGGAGTAACGCCGCCGGGCGGCAATACCGGCAACCCCGCCGTACCGGTGCCGGGGTGGTCGCCAGACTTGGTGAGGGATGAAAACCGCATGGATCTGGCGATCTTAGTGAAGTTTTAGAGTGGATTATGTTCAACCATTTGTCATTCCGAGAAGCGCAGCGACGAGGAATCTGCAGTTTGTAGGACTACAGATCCCTCGCTGCGCTCGCGATGACAACAGATGACAACAAGAGAGAGGTACGAATATGCAAGACATCCTGTGGATATTGGTCACGATAGCTTTTTTCGCGCTTTCGATCGGCTACGTGCGTTTTTGCGATCGCCTGAAGTGAGGTGGGAAATATGAACCTGGAATCGATCATCATGCTGGTGATCAGCGCGCTGACCACCGTGTATTTGGTTTACGCGCTGTTACGCCCGGAGAAGTTCTGATATGACCGCCAACGGATGGCTGCAAATCTTTGTCTTTCTCGGATTGATTCTCGCCGTCACGAAACCCATGGGCGTTTTTCTGGCGCGGGTTTTCAGCCGCGAGAAGACTTTTCTGGATCCCGTGCTGCGCCCGGTTGAGAGTTTGCTGTACCGAGTTACCGGAGTGGACGAGAACCACGAAATGCCATGGACCGAATACGCGGCTTCAATGCTGCTGTTCAGCGTGGTTTCGATGCTGGTGCTGTACTTGATGCAGCGACTGCAGGGCTATCTGCCGTTCAATCCGCAGAAGTTTGGCGCGGTCAGCCCGGCGCATCTGGCGTTTAACACTGCCGCGTCATTTACCACCAACACCAACTGGCAGGCCTACTCGGGTGAAACCACGATGAGTTATTTCACCCAGATGGCGGGGCTGGCATATCACAATTTCGCGTCAGCCGCCGTGGGCATTTCGCTGGCTATCGCGTTTATTCGTGGCATCGCGCGGCGGCAAATGGAAACCATCGGCAACTTCTGGGTCGATTTCGTCCGCAGTTGCCTCTGGGTGCTGCTGCCGTTTTCGATCGTCGGTGCGCTGCTGCTGGTTTCGCAGGGCGTGGTGCAAAATCTGAAGCCCTATGACACGGCCAAGCTGACCGAAACGCAGCAGGTGCAGCGCATTGGTTCGGACGGCAAGCCGGTGGTCGATGCGAACGCCAAGCCGGTCATGGATACCGTGAGCACCCAGACCATTGCTCAAGGGCCGGTCGCTTCGCAGGAAATTATCAAGGAATGGGGCACGAATGGCGGAGGATTTTTCAACGCTAACAGCTCGCATCCGTTCGAGAACCCGACTCCGCTCTCCAATCTGATTGAGCTGTTCTGCATTTTTGCCATCTCTGCAGGGCTGACTTACACTCTCGGCCGCATGACCGGATCGCAGCGCCACGGCTGGGCAGTGTGGGGTGCAATGGCCGTTCTTTTCCTTGCCGGTGTCACCACTGCGTACTGGGCGGAGGCCCGCGGCAATCCTTTGCTTGCAGGAGTGAATCAGCAGGCGACCGCAACCCAGCCTGGCGGAAACATGGAAGGCAAGGAAGTCCGCTTTGGCATTGCAAACTCCGCCCTGTTTGCGACGGTCACTACGGACGCGAGTTGCGGCGCCATCAACGGTTGGCACGATTCCTACACTCCGCTCGGCGGAATGGTTCCGCTGGTCAACATGATGCTGAGCGAGGTCATCTTCGGTGGGGTGGGCGCGGGCATGTACGGCATGCTGATTTACGTCGTACTTGCCGTCTTCATTGCTGGGCTGATGGTCGGACGCACCCCGGAATATCTGGGAAAAAAGATCGAAGCCTACGACGTCAAAATGGCAATGCTGGTCGCGTTGGTCTTTCCCTTCGTGATTCTGGCTTTCGCCGCAATTTCTTCCGTGGAAGGCTTTGGGACTTCCGGCATTTCAAACCCCGGGCCGCACGGCTTCAGCCAGATTCTCTACGCCTTTGTTTCCGGGGCTGCGAACAACGGTTCGGCGTTCGCCGGATTGACGGTGAACACGCCCTGGTACGACACGGCCATTGGATTCGACATGCTGTTTGGACGCTTTTTCATGATCATCCCCATGCTGGCGATTGCCGGGAACCTGGCAAAAAAGAAGTATGTGCCGCCTTCATTGGGGACATTTCCGGTGACGACGCCCTTGTTCAGCGTGCTCCTGATCGGCGTGATTCTTATCGTCGGCGCACTGACATTTTTCCCTGCACTAAGCCTTGGGCCAATTCTTGAACATTTGCTGTTGGCCGCGGGCAAGACGTTTTAGAGGAATTTATGGCAACGATGCAAACACCACCGCTTCCTGAAGTCACATCGGTCCGCATTGGAAACTCGCCGAACCGGCCCAGAAAGAAAGCTGTCTGGGAATTGAAGATCGTCCGGCGGGCGCTGTGGGACGCACTGCTCAAGCTGGATCCGCGAAAGATGATGGGCAATCCCGTCATGTTCGTGGTCGAAATTGGCAGCGTAATTACAACTGCGCTTTTGTTCAAGCACGACGCCGCCTTCAAGTTCAATCTGCAGATCACGCTGTGGCTGTGGTTCACGGTGTTGTTTGCCAACTTTGCGGAGGCGATGGCGGAAGGCCGTGGCAAAGCGCAGGCCGACACCCTACGCCGGGCGCGTGCGGAGACCATTGCGAATCGTCTTCTGCCCGGAGGGTGCACGGAGCAGGTTGCCAGTTCCAAGCTGCGCGCCGGCGATCTGGTGATGGTTTCGGCCAGTGAACTTGTCCCCAGCGATGGCGAAATTCTCGAGGGCGTGGCGTCGGTCGATGAATCGGCGATCACCGGCGAATCGGCGCCGGTCATTCGCGAAGCCGGCGGAGACCGATCCGCTGTCACCGGCGGAACGCGCGTGCTCTCCGATTGGCTGAAGATCAAGATCACTTCCAATCCTGGAGAAACGTTCCTTGACCGCATGATCGCATTGGTTGAAGGAGCGGAGCGGCAGAAAACGCCGAACGAAATTGCGTTGAACATCCTGCTGGCCGGTCTGACGATCATCTTCCTGCTCGCAGTCGTCACGCTGCAGCCGTTCGCAATTTATGCCGGTTCTCCTCAGACGGTCTTTGTGCTGGTTTCCTTGCTGGTTTGCTTAATTCCGACAACTATCGGCGGCCTGCTCTCGGCCATCGGCATTGCCGGCATGGACCGATCTGGTGCAGCACAATGTGCTGGCGATGTCCGGCCGCGCCGTCGAGGCGGCTGGCGATGTGAACACGCTTCTTCTCGATAAAACCGGGACCATCACGCTGGGCAACCGGCAGGCGGCGGAGTTCATTCCCGCGCCTGGAATCACAGATGCGCAGATGGCGGACGCGGCGCAGCTTTCATCGCTCGCCGATGAAACTCCCGAGGGTCGTTCGATCGTGGTGCTCGCCAAAGAACGCTACGGCCTGCGCGGCCGCGAACTCGGAGCGCAGGAAGCGCACTTTGTGCCTTTCAGCGCGCACACGCGAATGTCGGGCGTGGATCTTGAAGGCCGCGAGATTCGCAAGGGCGCCGTCGATGCGATTTCGAAATACCTTGCGCAACACGGCACGTCGATGCCCAGGGAAATTCAAAACAGCGTCGAAACCATCGCGCGCTCCGGTGGAACGCCGCTGGTGGTGGCGGAAAATCGCCGCGTGCTGGGCGTGATTTATTTGAAAGACATCGTGAAAGGCGGAATGAAGGAGCGCTTCGACCAGCTCCGCGCCATGGGAATCAAGACGGTGATGATTACCGGCGACAATCCGCTGACCGCGGCGGCGATCGCGCGTGAAGCGGGGGTTGACGATTTTCTCGCCGAAGCCACGCCTAAAGACAAGATGGACCTGATCCGCAAAGAACAAAAAGAAGGCAAGCTGGTGGCGATGACCGGTGACGGGACGAACGACGCCCCGGCGCTCGCCCAGGCCGATGTTGGCGTGGCGATGAACACCGGGACGCAGGCGGCGAAAGAAGCCGGCAATATGGTCGATCTCGACTCCAATCCCACCAAGCTGATCGAGGTGGTCGAAATCGGCAAGCAGTTGCTAATGACCCGGGGCGCGTTGACGACATTTTCGATCGCTAACGATGTGGCGAAATATTTCGCGATTATTCCGGCGATGTTCGCGGGAACATTTCCCGTATTGAACGCGCTGAACATCATGCAGCTGAAAACGCCGCAGTCGGCGGTGCTTTCCGCGGTGATTTTCAACGCGCTCATTATTGTTGCGCTCATCCCGCTGGCGCTGCGGGGAGTGAAATATCGCCCCATGGGCGCGGCGGCGCTGTTGCGGCGGAATCTGTGGATTTACGGCGCGGGTGGAATTATCGTGCCATTCCTCGGAATCAAGCTGATCGATATGCTGATCACGCGGGTGGGGCTGGCGTAGCCATGACGGTTTTTATTGTCATCCCGAGCAGAGTTAGGGATCTGCAGTTGGCGAGCCAAAATGCAGATTCCTCGTCGCTGCGCTTCTCGGAATGACAAGGGTTAGGACATCGTGATGGAAGGGTTGCTATGAAAAAGAATTTACTGATCGCAGTGCTGATGACCGTCGTGACCACGGTTAGTGCTGGGAATTGTCTATCCGCTGGTGGTGACGGTTTTGGCGCAGGTGTTTTTCAAAGACAAGGCCAATGGCCAGTTGATCGTGCAGAACGGTCAAGTGATCGGGTCGCGGATCATCGGGCAGGCATTCATCGGGCCGAGCTATTTCCACTCGCGGCCGTCTTCAGCGGGAAACGGCTACGACGCGGCGAACTCCAACGGTTCGCAGCTCGGGCCGACTAATCATGCTTTGATCGATCGGGTGAAAGCCAGCGTCGCCGACGCGCAGGCCGATAATCCCGGTCAGCCGGTGCCAGTCGATCTGGTCACAGCTTCTGCGTCCGGGCTCGATCCTGATATCACGCCGGCAGCGGCGGAATTTCAAGTCCCGCGGATCGCGAAAGAACGCGGCGCCACAAGAGATCAGATCAGGCAATTGATTGCACGGCACACCGAGCAGCGTCAGTTAGGATTTCTTGGTGAACCGAGAGTGAATGTGTTGGAGCTAAACCTGAACCTCGATCAGCGATTCCCGGTCAGAAAGCAGGCCGAAGTCAGGTAGGCTGCGGTCATCAGCCAAGGTGATCGCGGCTAGCCTTCGGCTTTGGTCCGCGCTTAAGAAGGTGTGATGGATCTATACAGTGCGCTGCAATACGCGGTATTTGTGGCCATTGTCACCGCTCTGGTCGAGCCTCTGGGGGGATATCTGGAGCGGGTATTTTCGCGAAAGCCAACCGTCCTCGATCGATTATGTTTACCGTTTGAACGCCTCACTTATCGCCTGACGGCGGTCAATCCCAACGCCGAAATGACCAGCATGGAGTACACAATGTGTTTTGTGCTCTTTGGCCTTGCTGGCACGCTTCTTCTGTATTTCATTCTCCGGCTGCAAACTTTCCTTCCGTATTTTTTTCCGCAGTATCAGACGGCGCCACTCACTCCAGACGTGGCGGCCAACACGGCGATCAGCTTCTCGACTACCACCACCTGGCAGGCCTATAGCGGGGAGGCGACGATGAGCTATTTCAGCCAGATGGCCGGCCTCTGTGCGCAGAACTTCCTGGCCGGGGCTGCAGGGCTGGCAATTGGCATTGCCTTCATTCGCGGGCTCGCTGGGCGGCTCTCGGAGACGCTCGGCAACTTCTGGGTCGATCTGACGCGGGCACTGCTTTGGGTGCTTCTACCCGGCGCTCTCATCGGTGCCCTGCTGTTGGTTTGGCAGGGAGTGCCGATGAATTTCCACAACTACGCAGTTGCCACTTCGGTCGAGCACTCGAAACAGGTGATCGCGCAAGGGCCGGTGGCTGCGCTGGAGATTATCAAGAATCTTGGGCACGAACGGTGGCGGCTTTTTCAATGCCAACGGCGCTCATCCCTACGAAAATCCCACGCCGCTTACGAATTTTCTGGAGATGCTGGCAATTGTCCTTCTGCCGGCGGCCTTGACCAACACTTTTGGCAGAATGGTCGGCCGTCCTCGTCAAGGCTGGCTTTTGTACTGGGTCATGCTCGGGCTTTTTACCCTCGGATTGTTGTCGGTGCACTACTCGGAACAGCGCGGAAATCCTCTGCTCGGCAGGGCTGCTGAGTTGTCACAATCCAGCGGAAATATGGAAGGCAAGGAAGTCCGCTTCGGGACTGGCAGCTCGACATTGACTGCGGTCGTGACTTCGAACACCGCTACGGGTTCGTACAATTCGATGCACGATAGCTACACGTCATTGGGCGGTGCCATGCTGCTGGTGAATCTCCTTCTCGGAGAAGTGGTGTTTGGAGGATTGGGCACCGGCCTAATCAGCATAGTGATGGCCGCCGCCATCGCAGTATTTCTCGCCGGGCTGATGGTTGGACGTACGCCCGAATATCTGGGTAAGCAGATTGGCCCCTGCGAAAACAAGATGATCATGCTGTACGCTTTGGCCGCGCCCGCAGTGGTGCTTTTACTGACGGCGATCGCGGTGAGCAGCCGAGCAGGGCTCGCTGGCCTGACCACGAACTCTGGGCCCCATGGCTTTACTGAAATTCTTTTTGCCTACGCGTCCTGCTTCGCCAATAATGGCCAGAGCTTTGCCGGCCTTAACGGCAATACCGTCTTTTACAATCTGACCACTGCGATGGCGATGATGGCTGGCAGATTCGGCCTGGTCATTCCGGCCTTGGCGTTCGCAGGCTTGTTCGGGCGACAAAAAATAACTCCGTCTTCGTCGGGAACCCTTCCCACAGATTCTCTGATGTTTGGGGTTGTGCTGACGGCCTGCCTGTTAGTCGTGACAGCATTGAGTTATCTTCCGGCACTGGCGCTGGGGCCGGTGTTGGAGCGGTTGGTGTTTGGAGCCTAGGTTGAACGTCTAGAGGAGTTGACCCGTTGACCCAAAGTAATGACGACAATCTCAGTTTGCATCGAAGGATGGCTCCGCGCGCCACCAAGCTCCGCTCACAACGCGATGTAAATCTGTGGCGTATCCCGCTGCAGCTCTCGCTGGCTGCGCTGGCTTTGTTCGGAGTCACCCTGATTCCAGACGTGCTGGACAAATACGGGGTGATTCACATTCCGTCCTGGCTCACCATGGGCAGCATCGACGACGCCCGTGCCATCCTCTCGGCGATGATGGGCGCGGTGGCAACCGTGCTTGCGCTGATTTTCTCAGTCGCCTTGCTGGTGCTGTCGATGGTCTCGACGCTGTTCGGTCCCCGCTTGCTCTACCGTTTCCTGCAGGACTGGGTCACGCAGGTGACGATTGGCCTGTTTATGGCCACGTTTGTGTACATCTGCCTGGTCTTCCTGGTAACGCATCAGGATCCGCAGTCGTCGTTTATCCCGCAAATCTCGCTCATCACGGCCTGGCTGCTCGTCGTGCTCAGCTTCGGGTTTCTCGTGTACTACAGCCATCGGGTAGCGAGGTCGATTCAGAACCCCGATATGATTGGCGCGATCGTCGACGATTTGTACGTGGCCGCTGGAAGCGCCCTGCTGGCTGGTCCCGGCGAGGGCACGGGAACGTTGCCGGACGACGACGCAATCCTGCAGCAGGCCACGACTGGCGTGGCCGTATCGTGCGTCAAGAGCGGGTATCTGCAGCATGTCGATCACGGTGCGCTGGTTGCTGCCTCTCGCGCAGCGAATGCGCTGATCGTCCTGCGATTTCGACCGGGCCAGTTCCTACTCCGTGGCGAACCGCTGGCCGCCGTCGTTCCCCGGGAGAATGCCAATCGACTCGAGGGTGCGATTGACCGCGCCATTCACATTGGCCGTCACCGCACGCTTACCCAGGACAGTGAATTCGGCATTGCTCAGGTCGTCGAGATCGCGATCCGCGCGCTGTCGCCGGCAGTCAACGACACCTTTACCGGAGTTGCTTGTGTCGATTGGCTGGGTGACGCGCTGCTGACTCTGGCGGAGCGGCCTCCGCTCGAGGGGAATTGGTACGACACTGACGGCAAATTGCGAGTCTGGATGCCGCCAGTGCGGCTGGAGCGCCTTACCAAGCTGGCTTTCGACCAGATCCGCCAGGCCTCGGGCACGACCCCGGCTGTGCTCATCCGCCAACTTGATGCCGTTCGCCGGTTGGCGCCGCGGTTGCCGCAGGCGTGCCGCCAAGTTCTGTCCGAGGAAGCTGACGCGATCCTCGACACAGGCAATGCGTTGATTTCTCTCGATCGGCGTGATCTTGAATCGGCTTACCAAAGCGCTCGCAGCGCGCTCGATGCCGTACAAGGCTTGTTGGCGCATCCAGATCAAGGGAAAAGAATAACCACGAACTAAGCCGCACCCAGACTGGCGCGTGGAATTTTGCTGAACAATGGCTACCCCCAAAGCATTCCGTCGCGATGCTAAACTCGCTTCTTGGCCCGCATCGCTTATCTCGAATGCACAAAATGCGGATCGCAGATCTCCGCTGACCATCCGCAAACCGTCTGCCCGAAAGATGGCGGAGTGCTTTACGTCCGATACGACCTGGCTTCTCTGAAAGGAAAAGTTACAACTGCTTCTCTCAGCGGACGCGTTGCCAGCATGTGGCGCTACGCCGAGGTTCTGCCGGATGCCAAGCCGGTCACGCTGGGCGAAGGTTTTACCCCAATGCTGCCCAGCCGCGAGTTTGCCAACGTCTTTATCAAGGACGAAGGCCTGAACCCGACGGGATCATTCAAAGCTCGCGGCATGTCCGCGGCGGTGACCATGGCGCGAGCGTACGGGCTCAAGAAATTGGCTGCACCTTCCGCCGGGAACGCAGCAAGCGCGCTGGCCGCCTACGCGGCGGCGGCTGGAATCGAGGCGCATCTCTTCATGCCGAAAGATGTGCCGCTCGCCAATCGCATCGAGTGCGAAAGTTATGGGGCGAAAGTGACGTACGTCGACGGACTTATCAGCGACTGCGCCCGTATGGTCGCCGAGAGAAAGGACAAAGAAGGATGGTTCGACGTTTCGACCCTTAAAGAACCGTTCCGCGTCGAAGGCAAAAAGACCATGGGTTATGAGGTGGTTGAACAGCTTGGCTGGCGAATGCCGCAGGGCATCATTTATCCGACTGGCGGCGGGGTTGGGCTGATAGGAATGTGGAAAGCGTTTGACGAGATGCAGGAGTTGGGCTGGATCGGTGCGGAGCGGCCAAAGATGGTTTCTGTCCAAGCGACGGGATGTGCGCCGATCGTGAAAGCGTGGAATGAGGGAGAGCCGGTTTCCGAATTCTGGGCAAATGCTACGACCCTGGCTGCGGGGCTGCGCGTGCCGAAAGCCTACGGCGACTATCTGATTCTCGATATTCTGAAAAAGAGCCGCGGTACTGCCCTGGCGGTGAGTGACGACGAAATTATGCATGCGCTGGGTCATTGGGCGCGGACGGAAGGAGTTTTTGCTGCGCCAGAAGGAGCGGCGTCGCTGGCGGCGTATCGCAAGCTGCGCGAGAAAAAATTCTTTGGCGAAAAAGATGTCGTCGTTTTGTTCAACACTGGATCTGGTCTGAAGTATCTCGATGTAATTGAGAGTCAGAGCAAGCCGAAGCATCCCGCAGCACGCCAGATTGGCGGAATTATTGGGCCGTATTAGCTTCCTGCGTGGGCGAGGACGCCCGCGCCTACATCGATTAGATAGATGACCGAGCACCTCTACTATCACGATTCTTTCCTCTATGAGTTCGACGCGGAAGTCGTTGATGCTGCGTCCATCGACTCGCGTCACGCGATCATTCTCTGATCGAACCGCGTTTTATCCCACCAGCGGCGGGCAGGTTTTCGACACGGGCTGGATGCATCCTGCGGGAAGCGAAGAGAAATTGCGTATCAGCGAAGTGGCCGAACGGGACGACGGCACGATCATGCATTTCCTCGATGGCGCTGCGAATTTGCAAAAGGGAAGCCGGATCCACGGCTTTATCGACGTTGATCGCCGGCGCGATCACATGCAGCAGCACTCGGGGCAGCATGTGCTTTCGGCGGCATTCATTCGGCTGTTCAATCTGCCCACAGTTTCCTTCCACATGGGAGAGGAATCTTGTTCCATCGATCTGGACGCAAAAAATCTCTCCGCATCCCAAGTTGAGCAAGCCGAGGTTTTGGCGAACGACGTCATTACGCAAGATCGCCCGGTGGCAATTCGTTTTGTTACGCGGGGAGAAGCGCAAAAGCTCGGCCTGCGCAAATTGCCGGCGGTCGAACGGGAGAAGCTGCGGCTCATCGACATTCGCGATTTCGATTTGACCGCATGCGGCGGCACCCACGTCGCATCTACTGGCCAAATAGGCAGCATTTTGCTGCGGAAAACCGAAAAAGTGCGCCAGGGATGCCGAGTGGAATTTGTCTGCGGCAGGCGCGCGGTCGCGATGGCGCGCCGAGATTACACGTCACTCGTCGAATCGTCGGGCCTGCTTTCGACTCACATCTGGGACGTGCCCCAGCAGATTCGCAAATCGCGGGAAGAGACCCGGGCTTTGCGGAAGTCCGGCGAACAATTGTTGGCCGAGTTGGCCGGGTTCTATGCCGGTCAACTTCTTGCCGAGACTGCTGAGACTGGCGAGCGGAAAATTGTCTGCCGCGTGTTTGCCGAGCGCGATCTGAATTTCATCAAACTGCTTGCCCAGAAACTCACCCGCCAAGACCCAAACGTAATCGCACTCTTGGGAGTGACCTCGGCCCCGCCTGCGATTGTCTTCGCCCAATCTGCGGGGCAGCCGTTCGACATGGGTGCGTTGATGAAAGATGCTCTCGCCAAACTCGGCGGACGCGGCGGAGGCAGCAAAGATATGGCGCAAGGCGGCCCCGCCCAAGTCGAGGACCTGGAAGCTGTTCTCAAGCAACTGGCCTCCACATTGCACAGCTGAATCACTCGCCGGCAATCCACTTGTCACCCGCCTAATGTTTGTTAGTCACTGCGCTCTGGCAATCCGCGAAGTATAAGGAGGGTAGACACTTTTGGAGGCGCTTATGATTCGTAGCGCAGTGGCAACATGGAAGGGAAGTTCAGCGGCTGGCGAGGGCTCAGTTTCGACGACCAGCGGAGTGATTTCGAAGGCCCTGTATTCATTCGGCTCAAGCACCGGCAACGAACCGTGCACCAGCCCATCGGAGATGCTGGCAGCGGCGGTGGCTTCCTGCATGTCGTTAATGATCACGCGGGAATTGGCAAAGCTGGGATTGCGCACCGACCACGTCAGAACGCAATCGGAATTGGTGCTCGAAGAGCACAAAGGACGGTGGCAGATCACCGGGATCGAGTTGCACGCGACCAGCAACTTGCCGCAGCATGATGCGGAGAAATTTCAGCACGCTTGCAAGACGGCGAAGACGTGCTGTCCGATCTCCCACGCGCTGAATGTTCCCATCAAACTGACGGCGGAGCTCGAACCTGAGTTGCACGCGGTTTCGGCCTGACCGGCTGAGGGCCATACACGGAAGATGAGCCCGCGGTGTGCGCGCGGCTGACGTATGAGGTGATTTATGAAGTCGAAGAGTCGGAAGGCGCGGAAGGCTGGTAGCTTGCCAGCCAAAGCTGGCCAGGAGTGCATCATTTGCGGCAAGCCGGCAACGCAAGTTCTGGATGGCGACCCCAGTTGCAACGAACACGTCGAGCTGGTGTATGAAGATCAGGTCGAGAAATATACCGCGAGCCACCTGAAAGAAGAGGAGTTGCTGGAAAAAGTTTGAGGCTTCTCGGGTGCTTCTCACTCGTGACCGCATGACGGCCTATCTCCAGTTGGGCTGAGCCGTAGGCCTGTCTTCGTGCTACATTCTCGAAAGCGGCACTGTTGTCCGCGCGGGAATGGAACAACGTCTTATCCTCGTTAATCTGCTGATCAAGTTAGGCGTCGCTGCCGCTTTTGCCAGCGCGCTGGTGCGCTCAGTGGAATTCAAGTCGCTTCTCTTCCGCGAGCAACGCACTCTCAAACAGCAGATTTACCTTATTCTCTGGGTCGGTATCCCTATGGCCCTCGGGACCTGGATTCGCTTCACCACGACCAGTTTCCAGGCCGGCGATCTCTCTTTTGAAACCACGATTCTGCTGGGCCTCATCGGTGGGCGCTTTACCGGAATGGTCGGCGGCGCGTTCATCGGCTTGCCGGCGTTGCTGCATGGAGAATGGATCACGCCACTTTACAACCTGTTCTGCGGCTTCATCGCCGGGCAGCTGCGAATTCTTGCCGGCGATCAGGAAGAAATCTGGTCGTTCTCCCCGTTTATCGATCTCAGCATTTATCGCTGGATCCGCCGCAACTTGCCGACGCCCAGGCGTTTTGACTGGCAGATCATGTTTTTCGTGACCATCGTGGCGCTGCGGTTTGTGCATGTGCAGTTGCTGCATGCTTTTCCCGGGGCCACGTATTCGCTCGAGAGCTCAAATCTCTGGGTTGAAGCCCTCATCTACGCGACTTCGATCATGGTGATTGGAACCGAGCTGAAGATCTGGAACAGCGTGCGCATTCAGATCAAGCTGGAGGAGCAAGAGCGCCTGTTGCTGCAATCGCGCATGGAGGCGCTGCAGAACCAGATCAATCCGCACTTTCTGTTCAATACGCTGAATTCGATTTCGTCGCTGGTGCGCTTCGATCCCGATACTGCGCGCGAAATGATCCTTAAACTGGCGACCATTCTTCGCCGGCTGCTCAGCAGCGGAGACGCGTTCGTTCCCCTGCGCGAGGAGCTGGAATTTATCGATAACTACCTGGATATCGAAGTCGTCCGTTTCGGCCGCGACAAATTGCAGGTGTTGAAGGAGCTCGATCCGGCATCGCTCGATATTATGGTTCCCAGCATGTTGCTGCAGCCGCTGGTGGAGAATTCGCTTAAGCACGGCCTGGCGTCGAAAATCGAAGGTGGCTGCATTTTTCTTCGCAGCCGGCTGAGCGATTCGCGGCTGATCGTCGAAGTCGAAGATAACGGCGTAGGCATGGGCGCCGCGCACCTGCTGGAGAAGCCGACCGGCTTGGGCGGAACTGGGATTGGAATGGCCAACGTTGCCGAACGGCTGAAAGTTCTCTACGGCGACACGGCGCGCATGACCATCGACAGCCACGAAGGGAAGGGAACACTGATCCGGCTTCGCTTGCCCTGCAAACCGAGGGATCGATCCCCGATGCGCTCTACGAAGAGCGTTCGAGCGTGCGCCGGTAAAAGTCTTCGTACTGCGGAATGATCCGCGAGGCGCAGAATTTCGACTGTGCTGCTGCGCGGCTGGCCTTTCCCATCGCGCGCAGGCGGCTGTCGTCGCTCAACAACTCGATGGCGTAGTGGGCCATCGTCTCAACATCGCCAACATCCGCGAGAAAACCGCTCTTGCCGTGCTCGATAACTTCGGGAACGCCGCCGACACGGGTGGCAATAGGCACCACTTCGCAGGCCATGGCTTCGAGGGCCGCCAAGCCAAACGACTCCAACTCGCTGGGCATCAGAAACACGTCAGCCAGGGCCAGTTTCTCCGTTACCTGGTCCTGCTTGCCGAGAAAAATTACATCGTTGTGAATACCCTTCTGCACCGCCAGCCACTCGGCGCGCGAGCGGTCCTGGACCGTCGCCGATGAGCAACAGTTTCGAGGGAACCTTCTTGCGGACTCGTTCAAAAATTTCGATCGTGTCCGTCACCCGTTTCACCGGCCGGAAATTCGACAGGTGAACCAGAATTCGCTCGTCCTCCTTGGCAAACTCTGCGCGCGCCTCGGGTGAACCACAACTGCGGCAGTAACTGTCGCAATTCACGAAGTTATAAATCACCTCGATGTGGTTCTTCACATCGAACTCGCGCAGTGTCCGTTCGCGCAGATATTTCGAAACTGCCGTGACTCCATCGCTTTGCTCGATGGAAAAACGAGTAATGGGAAGATAAGACCGTGTCCAACCCGACCAGCGTGATGTCCGTTCCGTGTAGCGTAGTCACAAATGGCAACCGCTGCCCTTTTGGTTTTGCCGCGAGCATCTGACGGGCCAGCAAGGCGCTCACCGAATGGGGAATCGCATAGTGCACATGCAGCAAGTCGAGCGCGTAAAGCTCCGAAACCTCCGCCATGCGGGTCGCCAGCGCCAGGTCATAAGGGGGGTAGTCGAAGAGCGGGTAGCGCGAAACATCGACCTCGTGGTAATGAATGTTGGGGTTGAGTTCGGTGAGGCGGATGGGCTGGGCGTAAGAAATGAAATGAATTTCGTGCCCACGGCGGGCCAGTTCAAGACCCAGTTCCGTGGCCACCACACCACTGCCGCCATAAGTGGGATAGCAGGTTATGCCAATTTTCATCCGAATCCTTAGCCGCCGGGGCGGAGCTCAGGCTCTCTGATTCGATGGGAAAGCCAGCAGTACGATTTAGATTGTACGGGCAGAGAGGGGGGTTTGCCTATTCCTGGTTGCTGGCGCCTTTGGCAGCTTCTCCGGCAAAGCCGGTATCGAGCTTGTCGAGGTGGGCCTGCAATTTTTCCTGAACGTGATTGTCGAGATCGGTGAACTCGATTCCCATGCCGACGCCAGGATCGCTGGCCCGCACCACGCCATTGGTCTTCACTTTTTCGTCGTCGATCCAGAAAACGATATAGATGCGCGTGCCCAGCGCCAGCGGCAGTAGCGTCTCAACATAACAACCGCGGCCGCCGATATCGGTTGCACTGGTGTGAATGTGAGTGCGGCGTACATCTTCAAAGCTGATCTCCAGGGGAAACAGGACCTTGTGCCGTACATACCTGCGTTTGTTCCCGGGAGTATATTCCGGCTTCTTGGTCGTCCCTGCCATATCGTGCCACGGGGTGCGCTGGCCGGGGAAAACCTTCACATACGTGTCAATCTTGCGTAACGATCCGCCCTCCGACACTTCTACAACCTTGAAGCGCGCCTTCTTGTCCTCGTATTGCACGCCAATCACATCGCCAACCTTCAAGGGATGGCCGATTCCGATCAACAGGGCCCCTTCCATCGTCAGCTGGTCGGCATGGGCGTTCTGAAAAAACGGGCGCCCTTCGCAATCCATGCCCCACACCCGTACCATCAAGCGGTCGGTAACTGCGCTTTCCACTGTCTTCTCCATAGATGTGTGTCCGCTCGAAATGAGGACTCAAGGTATGATAACCCTGCGCGGTGACCCGGCTTGGTTACCAACGTAAGGGCCGCGAATAGCTGAAGGACGTGTACGTTCGGAGGCCTAGAGTTCGCGATAAGAGATGAGCTGGATCCCGCGATCCTCAATAATTCGCCGCGACTCGGGCGAAGTCAAAAGCCGCAATTCCACCTCTCGCGATTCCCGCAGCCGCGTGCGGACTTGATCGAGATCGGCGTCGTTGTATCCCGGATGACAGACCAGTTCCCAGGTTCCTTCGCGAACCGATTCCAGAACCGTCAGAAATGTTCGATCGTCGAGCGCTCCGGTAAGAACCACGCCGAGAGTGCCATCGGGAGTAACCATTCCGGCTTCTGCCACCGCCTTGCGGAACTTCTGCGCAAAGATGTTGAGCACTCGCGCCTCGCAGTAGCGTCTCCATAAGCGCGGGCGGCCGGCAATCGCCGACCAGCCAACTTTTCCATAAGGATTGCGGATGGCCCGCACACCACAGGCTTTGGCAGCACGCAAGAGCGACCGCAACACCTGCGGAAAAATGTGGGTGTGCTTGTGGGTGTCGAGGTGCGAAACCTGAATACCCGCAGCTTGCAGCTTGTGAATCTGAGCTGTGGCCTCGGCTTCGATTTCATCGCCTGCAAGCCGTCCAGACAAGGCCCGCACCCCAAAGCCTGTGATGTTGCGCTCAAACTCGCCGCTCCGGCCGTCGGCAAGCGTTGGCACCTGGCGAGCATCCAGCACGGGAGTTCCATCGATGAGAAGCACGTGGCAGCCAATAGACAAGCGGCTGGGCGCGTGTTGCACTGCGTCGGAGAAGGCCGATCCACGGGCCATCAGCGTCGCCGAAGTGACGATGCCGCGCTCATGGGCCTCGAGGATGGCGCGATTTACGCCGCTGGTAAGGCCAAAGTCATCGGCATTGACGATCAAGCGCCGCACGCGCCAGTCTAGCAGGAGAAATGTCGCGGGAGTTGTGGCCGTAAACGATCCTGTATGATGAAAAAGCGAAGCGTGGGCGGTTAGCTCAGTTGGTTAGAGCGCCTGCCTTACAAGCAGGAGGTCGCGTGTTCGAGTCACGCACTGCCCACCATAAGCTGCGGTTCCCTCGACTCGCGCGCTCTTCACACCGAAGAGTTGGATTAAGTAAAAGCTACGGTTGCCCTATCACCGCCGTCTGGTCACGCCCATCGCCAACTCGCCTAGCGTCTCTCGCCGTGCAGGTGCGTTGCTGCTCTCTTCAGGTGCGGTCTCGAAAACTCCCGTGTCGATCGGTTTGTCAGGAACAGTTTCGTAAGCGTAGCCGGTCAACGTTACCCGGTAGCGGCAGCCGCTGGTCACGCTTAGTCGTGCCCAACCATAATGTGTTTCTCCATTGATTAAGAACCTAAGCCCGAGATAGCGATTCGTGACGTTTCTCCACGGCCCGCCACTAAAAAAACTGCCTCTGCTAAAGAAATCAGCGCACGAGGCCATCGCTGGAGTTCCGTGTCCGAACCTGCCACGCGAACCTATCGCCGCTCCGAGCGGCAAGGCTGACTCGTACCCGGACTTGCTCGTAACCATCGCTCGGTTAGAGACCCCGTTACCGGAGGCGAGAATGAATCCGCCTGCAGTAGCACGGGATGAACTGAAGCTGGTCTCGAAGAGAAGCCTCAGATTAAAATCCACCTGACCGTCGTGATTAAGGTCAAGAGGGAGTTGCGACGAGCCTGTTCGAGCGCGATACATCACTTGGTTGGCTGGCGTATAGACAATTTCAGCGTTCAGCGCGGGCGCAACGCTGAGACTGGCCAAGCCCACCGCCGTGATGGCCGCAGCACTGGCAAAGCTCGGTCTGACGTTTGCCTTCGCCGCGGTGACATAACTGTCCAGGTCATCATCGAAGCGAGGGTGAAGCGGAACCGTCTTGCGCATCACAGCCTCCAAAAGCGGCAGCTATGTTATCGCCGATTCAGACGTGGCGAGCTCGCCGAGGTCTCCAACCCCCTAGCGAGTTCCGCAGTTGCCCGAAGACGAACTACATGGTTCCTCATCCTGTAACAGAGGCATCTGCGAGGACACCTGCAGTTCCAGCATCGTCGAAATACGGCGGTCTAATTGGAAAAAAGTCGCTGCCTTCGTTCCATCCAGCGCTTTGGCAACCATCGGCACATACTTCTGCCGCAATTGTACGGTCGCAATGTCCATGTCCAGCCACTGCCGGACAAACAACAGTGAGTCCTGATCCGTGTAGTTTCCCGAATTGTCAGCATAGTCTTGAAACAGGCGGAACTTCTTGTCATTGATGGAAGACAGCTCCGTTATGTACTGGTCGTACACTGGCCAGAACTTTGCCGCCTGACTGTCCGACAACTTTAAGTTCACTGCAATTGACTGCCTTCTTTTCGCGCGGAGATCTTTGCGAAGCAGTTTCAAATCTTGATCGCTGATAACGTGGGTCGTGCTTTCACTGGGTGGAGTCGTTTGGGCGAGCAAGGTCGCCCCATGCAGCATCCATGACCCCGCCAAGCATACGACTAGCAGCAGTTTTTTCATGCAACCGGCCCCTATGGGAACGTGTCAGTCTCGATAAATTCTGGAACAACTATAATCCATGACTGACGTAGGGCACGATCACACTCAATTCGTCGTTATTTGGAAAAGCCTTGTTTCTAGTCCGCATTCGTTGGAAACATTAAGCCCAGTCAACTCGCGCACTGCCCACCATGTCGTCTCGATTTCCCTCGACTGGCGTAGCTCGCTCGGGGATTAGTACCGACTACCAACCCATTTGGTGCATTCGCCGAAGGATAATCACGCTATAGCTGTTCATGCGTTCGGGGCGTCGCTTCAGAGGAGCTGGCAGAATTGCGGCGAGACGCGCCGACTGATCGAGGCCGATATTCCGCGCGGTCGTCGCGTAATAGTATCGACACGCCGAATCTGCCCCGTAAATGCCCGGCCCCCATTCGACTACGTTGAGGTAGATTTCGAGAATGCGCCGTTTGCCGAGGACGAGTTCGGCCACCGGCACCAGCGTGACCTCTGCGCCTTTGCGGAGGAACGAGCGGCCGGTTCCGAAGAAAAGATTTTTTACCAGTTGCTGGGTAATGGTGGAAGCCCCGCGCGTGCGCTCGCCTTCCATATCCTCGTGAGCGGCGATTTCGATCTGCTGCCAGTCGAACCCGTGGTGCTGATAGAAGCGCGTGTCCTCTGCCGCGACTACGGCGTGCTGGAGATCAGGCGAGATTTGGCTGAGCGGAATGAATTTGTAGCGTTCGCGATATGGGGTGCCGTGAATCCAGGCCTGCAGGCGGCGCTCGAAGTGCACCGCAGTGGTCGGTGGATCGATCCAGCGGGCGGCGATGAGCGTCAGCGCGGCAAGCGACCAAAGGATGACCAGCCCGATGAGGAGCCATTTCACGAAGGATCGGAGCCGGGTCTTGGTCGTTGGGTTCGGCATGCAGTCTTATTCCAGAATAGTAACTTGGTGGGAGTAAAAGCAGACTCCTCGGGACTGAAGTCCATCGGAATGACACGTTTTATTTCCGTGATGCACCGTCGAACAGCGGAATTTCCATGTCTCGAAAACCGCGAGACATGCGGCATCCGTTTCTAACCTACTTTCACATCAAGCAGCGCCACCCAGTACTGCAATGATTGCATCGCGAATCCGCAGAGAATCAGTCCAATGCCGAAAGCTCCCAAGCGCCGTTCGGGAAGATTGTCGGCGTAATATTCGATGAACGGATTGATGGTCGTCCCTAGACCGGTCACCACGCCAGTCACTACCCCGACACGGATTGCGAAAGCCCAGGCGTGATCTAGGTGGCGTATGAAGGCGCTGCAGATAAGTGCGCTCACGATGTATCCGATGGTGCGAATCACCGTTCCCTTGAATTGAGCGCGGGAAAAGTGAGGGCGGCGACGAGCGATGTAGTCCAGGGCGGGACGCACGCCGCGTGAGTAGGCGACGATCTGTCCCAAAGTGATCAGAATGGCGAAGGCGAGGGCAAATTGGAGCCCGACAATCCGATAGAGTCCAGCGGCGAAGCCGAGGCCGCGAAATGCAGAGAACATCGCTTCCCAAACCCATGAGTAATGATCAAGGCCGCGAGCGGCACGATTCAGTTCGATGGCGAGCGTAATGCCGGTGGCGATACCCGAAGAGAACCCGAAAAACGGACCGAGGCCGAGGCCGTAGGCGGCGCAGGGTTCCTTCGCCTAGGAAGACGCGAGAGACAACGTAAATGTCAAACACATCCATATTCCTAAGCCAAGCGCCAAGCCCGAAGCCAGGTGCTTGGAAGAGCGACGCCAGATAATGCAAGCGACCAGGGCTACAACAGAAAGCAACCACGCTCGCGCATCGTACCGGCCCTGCACTTTCAGCATTGCCCCAAACTGGTCAGCCGTGTGGGTCGGCATGGCCCCTAGCACGTAGCGTCCGTACTCTTGAAAGAGAAGCGTTAATGTCAGCAGCGACATAGCCACCAGGGCCGAGGGTCTGCCTTTCTCGGAGCCCCACCGTAGGCGCAGCCGCCACCAAGTCACTAGAGCTGTCGTGATTTCAAGCCCGCCAATAAGCCCCTGTACCCAGCCTTCCATCTACTTACCCTCCACAAGAATCTCTTCCCGGCGTCGAGACCGTTCGCCCCGCTCCTTCGTTCAAAACATCTGGAATCGTGTCGTACCAGAGATGATCGCCAGGAAACGAACGAGGATTAAATAGATCAAGATGGTAAGCCCCTGTGGTGGGCAGGCCGTTCTGACCGCTATTCGGATCCAGCAACAAGTGCACGGAGCAAAACGGATTCGAGTCCCGATAGTTTTTGCCGCCCTTCCTATGGAGCGGGTTGATCGGGCCAGAGCGTTGTCCAACGGGCTTCGTGTGATGCCCATTTGGCCAAGCAACGAAACAGCCTGGTCGAAAGGAGCGCCAATCACGACCGACCCCGACGTGGGAACCGGAGAGTTATCACCCGAGACCGTGACGGAATCGCCGAACTGACCACACCTGCCGAGATCCCGCTGTCTGGCCCAATCGTCCCCAGTATATTTCCGGAAGCGTCCGTGAGCGAAACTCCCGAACTGGGCGCGTCAATGCTGCTCACGTCGCCGGTGTTCTGGTCAAATTGGATGTTGAAGCCCGCCGCGATCAGGGCGTCACTGTCGAAGAACCCGCTGCCACCTTCCCAGTCAAGCTCAATCAACTCAAGGCCTGAGGGGTCTATGTTCGATAACGGATTGTTGTTGACGTAGGCATAGCGGTTCCACGACTGCGGGTTGGTGGGGTCTACCGCCGAGAGTCCTGCGGGGTCAGGCGAGAACCAGCGCCCCTGCGTGGTCGAGTCATTGCGATACATAAAATGCGTCACGCTGGCGGCGTCTTGCTCCTGCGCCGTGTAGTGAATGTCTCCCGGTTCGCCGATGGTGCAACTCGTGTTGTCGCCAAAGGGTAGGTCGGTGCAGCTACTGAAATTACTTCCCGTGGCCGTGGACATCTTTCGCAGCGTGCCCAGCCAGTTCTGATGATAGAAGTAGGTGCTGCCATTAGCATAGATGCCCAGATTGCTGCTACCTGCAAGCTGCTCCCAACTGCCGCTTGAGACCGACCACAAGTCGGCTATTCCATTCGGCCCGTAAACGTAATCATAATTGGTGCCGTTGATGATTTGCTCGACGCGACGGCCAAGAGCATCGTAGGTGTAAGAAAACGATGTTGTCCCACTGCTGAGGGATATGGCGCGGTTCTCGGCGTCGTAGGTGAAGGCATCGCTTACGCCGTCGTTGAGGACATTGCCCAGAGCGTCATAGGTCACATCCGCGCCGGAGTTGTTGATGCGGTTCGTGCTGGTGTTGAAGGTATAATCGGGATTCGGTCCGCTGCCCGCCGTCACAAGTTGGTCCCAGCGGTTACCGAAGGGATCGTAGTCGTAGGTGAACCCCAACAGGGGAGTGCCTGAGCAAAGATGCTGACCATCATGGGAACAGCTTGAGATGATGCGGTCGAAGGCGTCGTAACCGTAGGTCCAATTGCCGTTCGAGTCGTCGGCTCCGGTGATGTTGTTGCCTGTGTATCCCAGCGTATAGCTGTATTCACTCCCATCGGTAAGCGTCGAAGCGCGACCTCGTTGATCGTAGGTAGCGGTTCTGGCAATGCCGTTGCCGAGCGTGGCCGTCAATACTTCTTCCAGAGCGTTATAGCTGTTCACCGTGTACAGCGGATTCGGATAGCCGGTGCCTTGCAGACTTGTCTGGATTTCTGAGAGCCTGGCACTATTGTCGTAAGAGTACGAATACGTCACTCCCAGCCTTCCGTCCATGAAAGAGGTCATTTGGCCGAGATGGTCGTAGCTGTAGCTCACGGCAGTGGAGCCAGTGCCGCAATTCAGTGGCGTGCATTGGTACTCATAGATGTCACGGCCCATAGCGTCATAGCTGTAGGCGGTCGATGCCGCTCCCAGGGCAGCCGATTCATCGGTCAGTCGGCCCTTGGTGTTTGTGGGCGGATCGGTTGTCCACCAGGAGGGAGCCACATCGTACTGAAACGTGGCGGTTGGCGTTCCATCCGAATATTCGACCTCGGTGGGACGGTGCATTGCGTCATGGAAGTAAGTTGTGGTTGTGCAATAGGTCGGGCAAGTCGTGTTGGTTTGGTTGGCTTTCGGACGTATCCGTTGGTAAAGGTCGCCTGCATTTTGCGTGTCGTAGGTGTAAGTGGTCGTGCCAGACTCAGGGTTTGTCTCGCTGGTCATTCTGCTTAAGCCGTCATAGGCGTAGGAACGGCTTTGGCCAACGATGTTCGCAGAGGTGATCTGCCCGAGGGGAGTGTATCCGTATGAGGTGAGAAACCCAGTCCCCGCGATGTCTAGTCCGCAAGCGGCAGGGGCATAGCCGCCTTTCTGGCTACTAGCGCCGACTCCATCGCAAACATACAGCAGTCTTCCGAGACCGTCCATCTGGTAGATTTTTTGAATGCCCGATTCGTCCGTTGTTTCCCATGCCCGAGACGTATAGGAAGTGGTGCGATTGCTGCCGTCGGGGTTCGTTACTTTAATGACTCTGCCCAAAGCGTCGTAGGCGTAGTAGGTGAATCCGTAAGTGGGATCAGAAGTCGTGAAGTATGGGTTTGTGACCGAATAAACCTGACCCAATGCGTTGTAGGCGGTTCTCGTCTGTAATGCACCCCTCTAAACTAGACACAAAGGGCCTCGGAATAAGTTAGGGTTTGCGGTTGAGTGAACGCCCGCCGGGTTTCGGCGGGCGTCCGGTTTTTGAGCGACTGATGGGGCCGCTGATGATTGTACTGGTGGATCCAGCGGCCAATCGAATCGCGGGCCTGATCGAGCGACTGATATTCGTTGAGCCAAACCTCCTCTTCCTTGAGTGAGCGGTGAAAGCGTTCAATGCGTCCGTTGCCTTCGGGATGGTTGTAGGCGGTGCGGCGATGCGCGATGCCCAACTGCCCCAGGGTGGCGATGAAGCGGGCGCTGGTGAACTGAGTGCCGTTGTCGGTAGTCAAAGTCAAACCCTTTCCCATAGGATCGAAAGGCAAAACCTCGCGCACCGCACGGTCGAGCGCGGCCAGCGCATCCTGGGTGCGGCAGCGCAAACTCAAGTCCCAGCCTACGATCTCGCGGGTGCAGCAATCGAGCGCCGAGACCAGATACGCCCAGCCCGTCGTCGGTTCGGCCCAGACTTTGGTCATGTCCATCTGCCACACCTGATCGGGTTCCGATACGTTCATCGTGCTCCAGTCTTTTCTGCGCGTCACCCGCAGACGGCGGCCGCGCACCAGCAGACCGCGCTCGCGCATCACGCGCAATACCCGTTTGCGATTCAGCTTCAGCCCGCCCACCTGCTCCAGCCACCACTGTACCCGGCGATAGCCGTACACCGGCTTTTCGCCGCAGACTTCAACCACGCGCTCGTCGTAGCGGCGATCGGCACGCGACCGGCGCTCTTGCCGACGATAGTACAGACTGGAGCGGCTGATTTCCAACGTCTGCGCCACCCGTTGGGCGGTATGTCCTGCGGCCAGCAACTGGTGGGCTTGCGAATGAACCTGGCCACAGCTCATTCGCCCAGAACGTTTTTTAGTATGTCGATCTGGATGTGGGCCTTGCCCAGGCTGCGTTCCAGTTCGCGAATACGCTTGCGTTGTTCTTCGTCCGGCTTGAGCGCGGCATTTCTGCCGGCCAGCGCGGCTACCGCCGCTTTCTCGGCCTCATCTTTCCAGCGATAATAAAGGGTGGCGGCGATCTGATGGCTGCGACAGGTCTCGGCAATGTTGCCGCTCTTCAGACCCTCGATCACGATGGCAAACTTCTCTTCGGCGCTTCTCTGTACTTGCGGTTTTCTTGGCATCTCGCCTCCTGGCGGAGGCCCGAATCATAACTTATGATCCTGTCCAGTTTCAGAGGGGTGCATTACAGGCCGCTGAGCAGCATCGTTCCTACTTGGGGAGTCAATTCAGGCACGTTTTCGGTCGCTGGTACTCCCTGTTATGCGCCCGGAGCATTGTACTCATACTCCTTGGCAGCGACGAACACTCCATCCGTCTTCGTATGCACGTTTGCGAGTGGCTCCGGTTTTTCATGGAAAGCGCTCTAAACAAATTCTGTTGCTAGGCTCTACTGACAAGGCTGTGCAAGCCAGCGGCCAGGACCGGGGCTAAGAAATACGGAAGGAGAAGGGATCATGCAGAAGAGATTGTGGTTACTCTTAGTTGGCTTCAGCGGAATGTTCTTGATTCCGACAATTCGGTTGCAAGCCCAAAATGGCTCGAATGCCGTCGTCTATTCCAGTGGCGGGCCGATAGCAGTGTCGCCATCTTACGACTTAGTCGATGCGACGAGGTTTGGAAGCGGCGATATATGCAACTCGATTTCAACCATTTTTGGAACTTACAATACCAGTAATGCGAACGGGATTGTGATTGACGCGCGCGGGGTCACATCTCTCACTTGCACCAGCGGCGATGGAAACCCATGGCAGCCACTCACAACGGTGGGCGGCAAGGGCCATTCCCCAACATCGTCTTGCTCCCAGCCGGAACCATCAACATTGCTGCGAAATGGGTGTTGCCTGATCACACTCAATTGATTGGGGAAGGTCCGGGTTCAACCTTCATAACAGCAGCCTCGGGTTTGAGCGGAGACATGATCGACATGGGAGCCGAAACCGGCTTTCCGTGCTCCGGTACCTCAGGGACGCCTGACTGCCCGGGTATTGTGATCGAGCATTTGAGCCTTACAGGAAATACGAACGTAAACGGCATAGTCAACTGCTGTGCGCAGGAGTTAAGCAGGGTCGAGGATGTTGCCATTTCCGGCGCAAATGTCGGCCTTTGGCTCAGTGACGCGTATGCCTATAACTCAGGGCCTATCGCAATCTCACGATATCCGGTGCCAACACCTGTTTGAGTATCGGTAACAATAGTATTTCACTCGCGGATACGCGTGGCTTTCACGGCATTTACTGTTCTGTGAACAGCGGTAGTTCTGCCGCTGTCCTCATCGATGGAAATGGTAACACTCTCGAGGACATCTCAATCTCCGGGTCAGCAACCGACGGACTTTTGATTGGGTCACGGGCACCAGCTCAAGGAAACACGCTTATCAATATTCGGGGCAACGGCCCGACAAATGTAATCGAAATTAGTAACCGAACGCAGTCCAGTAAGAACTGCCCAAGCCCAACCGGCATCAACACTGACGTATGCGACACCACAATAATGGGCGTTACTCGTTCCAATGGCACAAATACGATTAAGGATGATTTGATAGGTACGTCCATCCAAGATACGACCTTGGCCATGTACATAATCGGGGATCCTGTGCAGAACTCCACGACTAGTTACATCGGATTTTCGCGGTTTACCACCGCTACTCAGACTCAAGCGCCGACTTGGCTGGTTGGGACCAGCGCTCCCACCACGAGCACCTGCGCGGTAGGTTCACTCTATAGTTGCACAGGAGTCGGCACCTGCTCCTCGGGTTCGACGACCGCAACTCTGTGGGAGTGTCAGGGAGGCGGTACTTGGGTAGGAATTCAGTAGTCGCGGGCGATTTCAGGTAAATGCAAATCCAGGCTGTCAGCATGGCGAATGAGCATGGACAATGGGCGGGAAGTGGGATAATATGCCCGGAAGCCGCGTGGTTTCTGGCTTCCCCCCTGAATAGGAGATTCCTTCTCGCCATGGCCTCTGACACAAAGATTTCCCGCTTGCTACTGGGTGGATGGTTAATTGTCTTGACACTCGCAACTTCAGCTTCCGCCCAATGGAACGAGCAGGTGCTCTATAGCTTCCAAGGCGGTACGGATGGCTCAACTCCGATCGGAGGAATGGCGTTTGACCAACAAGGCAATCTCTACGGCGCTACCAGGTCAGGCGGGTTAGCGTCTTGTTTGGGCCCATTCGGTTGCGGCACCGTCTTCGAGCTTTCTCCCGCCCAAAACGGTGAGTCCTGGACTGAGACCATCCTTCATGTATTCCAGGGCAGTGCTTTTGGCGATGGGGCAGCGCCTCTCGGCGGCTTAGTCATGGACAAATCCGGCAATCTGTATGGCACGACTGGCTACGACGGCACTGGCCAGTGCACGTTGTTGGGCAGCGTGGTCGGATGCGGAATGGTCTATGAGGTATCACCTCCGCAGCAACCAGGGGGAGCGTGGACAGAAACCGTGCTTTACAACTTCCAGGGCGGCAACGATGGCTATGTCCCAATTGGCGACCTCGTCTTCGACGGCGCGGGCAATCTGTACGGAGCGACCCTATTCGGCGGGGGCAAAGGTACGAACTGCAACAGCCTATATGGAGGGAACTGCGGCACGATTTTCGAGCTGAGTCCGCCGAAGATCAAAGGCGGAGCATGGACGGAGAAAGTGTTGCACAGCTTCGCGAGTGCTGGGCTGTGGAGCGTGTTCGGAGACGGAGCCGAGCCGAATGGTGGATTGATCCTGGATGAGCAAGGCAATCTCTATGGAACCACATATTTCGGAGGCTATGCGCTGGGACACTGCAACGGGGGCGTTGGCGGTACGGGATGCGGTACGGTCTTCATGCTTGCGCGACCGGAAGGAGCGGGAGAGTGGTCCGAGGCGGTTCTACATAACTTTCTTGGCGACCCGGACGGCGCAGGCCCACTCGCTGGTGTCGTGGCCGATCAAACAGGCAACCTCTATGGAACCACGTATGGCGGGGGAGATAGCGCGCAAGGAACAGCGTTTCAGTTGATGCGCCCTGGTAACTCGAATCAGCTCTGGACAGAGAACGTGTTGTACCGCTGGTCCGGACTCAACGGTGTTCTGCCGAGTGGTCCGGTTCTGATAGACCCGCGAGACGGCCATCTCTACGTCACGGCAGCGGGCGGCGGTACGTCGAGTGGTGGGGCCCTTTCGAAGCTACAGGGCCCTGCCGGGGAAGGCTGGACCGATATAGTTCTATATGACTTCATCGGCGGCGGTACTAATCCCGCTCATCCGGATTCCAAGCTGGTCTTCCGCTCTGACGCGCTGTACAGCACCAGCCTCTGGGGCGGCACCGGTTCGTGTCAAGGAGGCTGCGGCACGGTTTACAAAATCTGGCCGTAAACGCAAACGGCTCCACAACAGAAGTAAGGAGAATTCAAATGAAATCGTTGACGCGTGTTAAAGGTTTCTGTTCACTACTTCTAATGACCGCGGGGCTAGGCGCGTTCTTCCTCGTTGCACCAATCACGGCGAGGGCGCAGACAGCCGGAAACAATGCGGTTTGTACATCAACCACCGGCTGCTCGTTTACGACAGGGACAATCGCTTTCATCGATGCTAGCACACTCATTCCTTCTGGCGGCGGCACGATTTGCACCGTACTTTACGACATCTTGAGTAGTGCCACCTATTCGTATCCGTCTACCGGTGCCGTCATTGATGCTCGTGGTCTGCCAGGGGCGACGGGAATAAGCATGACCTGTGCAGGAACAACGCCGTGGAACAATCGGGACCGGGCTGCTTAGCAAACCTTCCACCATCCTGCTCCCCGCGGGCACCATCGTCATGCCCGTCACGTGGGTCTTGCCATGCCAGACACATTTAATCGGCCAGGGAGATAACCCGTCTTCCGGGACGACGCTCCAGGCGGTCCCAACAACCTCCAGTTTTTCTGGCAGCGCAATGATCCAGTTTGGCAACAGTTCGTGTTCAGACATCTCAGTTGAAAATCTGAATCTCGACGGGCTCGGCTGGACAATAAATGGCATTCTCAACCAGTACTCTGGGAGTAATACATATGTGGATCACGTAAGCCTTTACCAGATACTCGGGACCGGCCTGTCAATCTCGTCAACCTCGGCGAACAATTCCGGGCCATATTCTCACATCACCTTCAACACCGGGTCGTTTGACGGGGACTCCTCGACAGTCTGTGCGAGCATCAATGGAACCACAGGTACACAAGGTATACGCGACTTGAGCTGCGCAGCTGGGACAAATGCTGAATCATCCGCAGCGGTGTTATTGGATGCGCCGAACAACTCACTCGAAGATGTGAGGATTATGGGATTCTATGACGGAATTAGGGTGGGCGCGAACGCAGCAGCTGAGAGCAATGTTTTGATTAACATCGTCGGCGACACAAACCCGCCGCATTTCACCGCAACGCCGGTCAACACGGTCCATATCTCAAGCAACAATACAGTGGCCGATTTGAGCGTTATGAACGCGAGTTACACGGGTACTGCGGGCACCTATACGATTGAAGACGATCTTACAGGAGTACACATTTCAGACAATAGCGTAGCCATGTATGCCCTGGGCGAGAAGGTCAACGGCGGCTATGCTCGCTTCACCACCAGCCCAAGCGTCCCTACATGGGCAAGTGGTACCGGCACACCACCAAGCAGCACGACGTGCGCTCAGGGAAGTCTATATAGCTGCACCGGAGCTACATCAATGGCATGTGGGGGCTACGCCCTTTATGGATGCCCTCACGGTACTGGATGGCTAGGGATTATGTAAGTTCCAAACTAGGTCATTGGTCAGCGATGGTAAAAAAAGCACACGCGAGAGTGTCGTGTGCGACTCTCGCATTCGCGAATCTGAGTTTGCAGATCGAGCGGGTGCGCTGGCGGGCGACGTTGGCGGGTTGCCAGGTGGTGGTGCATCAACACCTGAATGGAACCTTGAGTCTCACCCACGGACCGCATTGCCTGGGTCGCTATGACGCCAGCGGAACACCCTTGTCGGCCAAAGCTTCTACAGAGACGAGCAGGGGAAGGGGAACTGCCCCCTTCCCCTGCAACCCCATCCCCAAAACCAACCCCACCCAAACGGCGAGGGCACAACTTTGAAACCGGACATTTCACTTGCTACAAAAACCGGACATTTTAACTTGCTACCGACATCGGAGGAATGAAGGGATTTATTTCTCAACTACGAAGTCCACGAAGGCACTCCGTCGCTAAAGACTCTTTTTCCACGACCCGCCTGAGCGTGGTAAAGTGTGAGAATTCGTTCAGTCCGGCCCTCAAGCCGGCCAGACAATCCCAAGGAGCCACCCATGGCGCAGATCTACGATCTGGTGAAAGACCGCCGCGTTTATTCCGTGGACGCCGACAGCTCGGTGCTCGAAGCGGCGCGTTTTATGATGGAGCACAACATCGGAGCGCTGCCGGTGCTGCGGGACGGGGAACTGGTGGGAATTTTCTCGGAGCGCGATATCATGAACCGCGTTGTAGCCATCGGGCGCATGCCGGGGACCACGCGGGTCAGCGAAGTCATGACAGCAAATCCGAAAGCGGTCGGCATCGACGAAACGGTGGAGAACAGTCTTTTCCTCATGCGCGAGCACGGTTTCCGTCACCTGCCCATCATCGACGGAAAACAGCTAAAGGGACTGGTGTCGCTGCGCGATCTTTTGCTGCGCTACGTCAAAGAAACCGAGACTCGCCGCGCTAGTTAAGAGCAGGGTGAGCAGCCTTAATCGGCCCGAATCGGCCCGAATCGGCGCATCTTCCACCCGGATTTTTGCCTTAATTTGTTAACTTTGTATGCCTTTTCGCATCCAATTTGTGGCAGAATGGGCAGGGTGGGGCGCTATGCGCGGAGCCAAGCAATGTCGTTCGGCAATGCGGATGCTCCTCAGCGCGCTTTTTCTAGTAAGCCTCTCGGCTTCAGGCCAGAACAACTCCTCGGCAACGTCGAACACTCCACCGGCTGCGACGCCAAATCAAAAACCAGTCAAGATGTACCACGACGGCAGCATCCGCGACATTGATGCCATCGGCAACCGAAATATCGGGTGCCAGCGCAGCATCGGCAACTGGTACAGCCTGGAAAAACAGATCGCGATGGGGCGCTCGTACGCGCAGCAAGTGGAGTCGGGCTCGAAGCTGATCTCCGATCCCGTAATCAATGAGTACGTCAACCGGGTGGGACAAAACCTGGTGCGCAATTCCGACGCGCTGGTGCCGTTCACCATCAAAGTACTCGATACCGACGACGTAAATGCCTTTGCCCTTCCCGGCGGATTCTTCTATGTGGATTCCGGGCTGATTCTCGCTGCCGACAATGAGGCGGAGTTGGCGGGCGTGATGTCGCATGAGATTGCGCATGTGGCGGCGTGCCACGCAGCGCGCGAAATTTCCCGCGGACAGTTGATGAATCTGGCATCGATCCCGCTGATTTTTGTGGGCGGCGGAATCGGCTATGCCGCGCAGAGCTTGATGGGCATTGCCATGCCGCTGGGCTTTATGAAATTTTCCCGTGGTTTTGAGTCGGAAGCCGACTTCCTCGGGGTGGAATATCTGTATAAAGCGGGATACGACCCGCAGGCATTGACGTCGTTTTTCGAGAAAGTCAAAGCCATGGAGAAGCAGCGTCCGGGCACGCTCGCCAAGGCCTTTGATACGCATCCGCAAACCCCCGACCGCATCGAGCGAACCCAAAAAGAGATCAACACGTTGTTGCCGCCGGAGCCGGAATATAAGGTGGACACCTCGGAATTCGAGGACATTAAAGCGCGGTTGGCGATGCTCGAAAACCGCCACAAGATTGACCACTCGCATGGAGGAGACGGTCCGACGTTGCGGCGCGCATCTCAGGGACATCCCACGGACAGCGGAACCGATAACGGGAGCGACGATCAGCATCCTACGCTGAAGCGGCGAGGCAATACTTCCGATTCCGGTTCGAGTCCGAGTTCCGGCCCTGACCCTAACTCGACCAACTAGCCTCTGGAAGTTGTGGAGTCATCCCGAAGGACCGGCACTTTCTTCAGCGGGCCGAGGCATCTCGCTCCGCCTGAAAACTGGCTGCGCTCGGGATGACGCCATAGAAAAATATGCAGGCGAAGAATCAAACCGAGCCGCTACCCAGATTTAGATCAACTTACCTTCAGCCAGTTCTTTAACCAACGAAAGATCGGCTTCGAGAAAATCGTAGCCTGGCAACTCGGATGGAGGTGACCAGCGGAGATCACGGAAAATGCGGTTCTCGATTTCTCTGGCAAATTCCCGCACCACGAAGAATTGTAGCTCGACCGAATTTCCGGTTTTATAGCGATGACGAATGCGGGAGACTTCTTCGCCGATCTGCGCGTCGATGCCCAGTTCTTCTTCGAGTTCGCGGCGCAGTGCGTCGCGCGGCTGTTCGCCTTCCTCGATCTTGCCGCCGGGAAACTCCCACTTGAGCGGCATGGTTTGATGGCGAGTGCGCTGGCAGATCAGGATCTTGCCGTCCCGTACGATCAAACCGGCGACGACGCGCTTGACGGTTGGTTCGGAAGTGCGGCGCTGCGGAGCAGGCCGCTTCGCGCTCTTCATGGCGGGCTACTTTTCCAGATACCTGCCCACCAGCCCGGCGCAGAATTCCACCAGTGCGCGGTCCTCTCTTTAAAGGCGGCGGGGAAGTGACTATCGATGTCGAGTTCGCCCACGACGCGGCCACGAGCGAATATAGGAACTACGATTTCAGACTTGGTTTCGATGGAGCAGGCGAGGTAACGCGGATCTTTGCTCACGTCATCGACCACCACGGTCTGCCCGGTGGAAGCGGCCGCGCCGCAAATCCCCTGGTGCAGCGGAATTCTTGTATGCGGCGTCATCGCGCCCTGAAATGGGCCCAAAGTCAGCATGGGAGGCTGGCCGCGGGCCCCATCTTCGATCATGTAAAACCCCACCCAGTTGTATTTCAGCATGCGTTCATGCAGCAATTTGGTCAGGCGAGTCATGAAATCGTGCGCCGACTTTGCGTTCTCGAATAGCTGCTGTGCATCTGCCTGTACTTCCTCACCCCTCGTGCCCGTGGACATAGCCAGAATGTTATCCCAAGCGTGATCCGCCACGCTTCAATATTTCCGTCATGCATCTTAGCCCGCGCGATTGTGGAAAGTCTTGTGGATGTATCGCAGTCGCCAACGCCTGCAGGCCGTGGAGCAGGCTTGGGGCGGGAGTATTGAGAAATTCATCGCGAATACAGTACACGCGGCCGTCCTGGACGGCGCGCATTCCGTCCCAGTTACGATTCTTTACAATTTTTTCGAGCGGCACGCGGTCGCCGGCGCCGCACCAGGCCGCGATCACGACGCCTGGATCTTCGGCAAGCACGGCTCCCGCCGAAGTGGTTGCTCCCGGCGTACCCAGGAAAATTCCTCCTGCAGCCTCGACTAATTCTTGCACCCAGGGCTGGGAGGCAATCAGAGGCTTGCCCCATTCTTCGCAGAAAACCCTGGGGCGCGGCCGCTTCCGCGTTTTGCGGCGAACCGTTTCGATCTCCTGCCTCATGTGGGCAATGACTTCTTCGCCCCGCCCCGTGGCCCCCATCAAACCCGCAATCGCGGCGATGTCGGTGTAAATGTCGGCAAGGGTCTTGGGAGCGAGGCCGAGAAACCGCGCGCCAGACTTGAGAATTTCAGTCACAGCTTTCTCTTGGTAGGGAACGGAGGCGATCACCAGGTCTGGACGCGCCGCCACGATTTCACTGGTCTTGCTGGCTCACGAATCTGCCACGATCATCAGCCCACGCGAACCGAACCTCGGGACAGACATCGGCGCAATACTTCGTGCATGCCACCAGACGGTCCAGCTTCCCGATGGCTTTGAGAATTACCGTCGCACTGGGCTGCAATGAGACGACGCGCCGCGGAGTGTGATTGGAGGGCAATTGTCCATCTTACGGCAAGCAGCGCGGGAGAGCTGCGCGAGCTACAATTCTTTCAGTGTATTCTTCCGAACTCCTTGATCACTTCGAACATCCGCGGAACGCGGGAGAAGTTGCGAATCCCGACGCCGCGGTGCAGGTCGAAAACCCAGTTTGCGGCGATGTTGTGAGACTTACTTTGCAAATCGCCGCCGGCCGCATAAGCGAAATTCGTTTTCTTGCCAAGGGATGCGTTCCGGCAATGGCATGTGCGTCAGCTCTTACGCAGCTTGCGCAAGGGAAGACCATCGCGGAGGCTGAAAAGATACGGCGCGAGGACGTTGTCAATGCGGTTGGCGGCCTGCCGGAAGGCTTGATCCATGCCAGTCAGTTGGCGATTGCCGGGCTGCTGGGGCTTCTCAGGCAAGTGGCTGTATAAAAAAGATTGGGCAAGAAGCCATCGTCATTTAGATCCCGTCCCGTCGGGCCAGTACACCGTCCATCCCCGCTCGCCGGCCGTTTTCTCCAGCTCAGGAAAGGGATTGATGGCGAACGGGCGCCGTGCCATCTCCAGCATTTCCGTATCCCATCGCGAGTTGCCGAACGCTACTTCCGGGGTCTTGGCGACCATTTCAGTGATTGCTCTCGGCTTGCCTAGTCCGCTGGGAACGCGAATCAGGCGATCGGTAACGCGGCCGTTTTGTATCTCGACCGCCGCGGCAAGCACTCGGTTGTCGGGAACTCCGAAATGTTTCATGCTCGCGCGGATTACCCACTCGTTCGTAGAAGACACTACCCACACATCGCAGCCGGACTTCGATAGACGGCGCACCAGTTCGCGCATCTCGGGAAAAATCTGCGCCGTGAATCGCTCCTCGAAGTAGCGCTTGGCAGCATTCTGGACCTCAGATTCCTTCAACCCGCGATGCATCGTCACCATCTCTCCACACATTGTGTCCTCATCGACCTTGCCGGCTTTGTAATCGGCATAGCGCGGCCGGGCCCAGCGGACAATCTCGTCGGAAACGATGCCGCGGGTCAGCTCCCAGTCGAAGAATCCTTCGCCAGCATCGCCCGCCCACAGGGTGCCGTCGCAATCAAACACGGTCAGGCGCGGCTGCAGTCGAAGCACGGAGTCAATGAATCGGACAGCTCGCAGGGTGGTTGGAGAATTCAAGGCTTCGCTTCCTTTGGCGTCATCAGGAGTGAGATTCGAGAGGCGAACATAGAGCCGCATATTCTTCGGGCGTGTTTACGTTTCGCGCGACCGCGGGGTCGTTCACTGGGAAGTATGCAATGTGCTCACGATATTCATGTTCAAGTTCGCGAGCATTTGCGGTAGCCGGAGCCTTAAGAAAAGCTTCGATCATCTCTATGCCGAGAACAATCGGGTGCCCGTGATGTCCGGAGTGTTCCGGGATCAATGCCCATGTGCCGCTGGGCGCGTTCGAAAATTCGTCGTGCAGAATTTGCAAGGTTGCCGGGTTCGCGGGGGGGCGGTCGACCAGGGTCACGATTGCGGCATCGCGGCCACGGTTCAGCACTTCCTGCAGCCCAACTTGCAATGAACTGAACTGTCCCCGCTCCGGTTTGGGATTTTTGACAAGAAACGCTCCGTGGGCGAACACAATCGGCGCCAAAGCTGATTCGTTCTTCCCTACGACGACCATGACCATCTCGGTGAAGGGGATCAACGACTCGATTGCCGCCGAAAGAAAAGTTTGACCCGTGTCTGCTCCCGGCGGCCACAGCAGCAGAGCTTTGTCCCGGCCCATGCGGCTGGACTCGCCGGCGGCAAGAATCACTCCGCAAAGTGCCGGGCTTATGCTCATGAAGCGAAGATAGCAGAAAGGAGAAGGGAAGTCAGCGGCAGGCGGCAGATGCAAGCGATTAACGTTTCTTGTCGGATTCCTCGGCTGCCTCTTCCGTCTCTAAATGGTTTTCGCCGGCGTGCGACGCGAACCAGCTCATGTGAGGCAGAGCACGTTCGGCGCGCCTCCGCACGGCGATCAGCTCAGCCGTGATGGCTACCGCAATCTCTTCCGGGGTGATGGCGCCAATATCGAGGCCAACCGGAGCGTGTACGCGATCGAAAAGATGCGCCGGAATCCCTTCCTGCGTGAGCTCGCGAAAGATCGTAATGGTCTTGCGCCGGGAGCCGATCATGCCAATGTATTTTGCCTGGGTTTGCACCGCCCAGCGCAGCACCCGCATATCGTCGCGGTGCCCGCGCGTCACAATGACGATGTAAGACGACTCGGTCGGGGTCATGCGTTCCCATCGCCTGATCGAAATCTGCGGCAGATTACCTCGCGGGCATCGGGAAAGCGTTCGCGGCTGGCGTAAGCTTGAGCGGTCATCCACTACAACAACTTCAAACCCGGCATTTCGCGCAACTTTATAAAGATTCAGCGAAACATGCCCCGCGCCGAAAATGTAAAGCAGCGCCGGCGGCAGCACTGGCTCGATGAAAATGTCGAGTGTCCCGCCGCAAACCAGACCGGTATCGTACTTGGGATCTTGATTGAGATTGAATGTCAGGCTGCGGGGCTTTTCGGACTCCATCACTTCGCGGGCAGCCTGCCAGACTTCGGCTTCGACGCAACCTCCACCGATGGTGCCGGCGATCGAGCCGTCGTCGCGCACCAGCATTTTTGCAGTCTCAAACGAGGGGATTGAACCGCGAACATTGACGATGGTCGCAACTGCGCCCCGCCGGCCTTCCTGGCGCAGCTTGACGATCTCCTCGTAGATGTCCATTCGTTCTGATTATTCTTCGGTTAACAGGGGAAGTCAATCGCGCAGAAAGCGAAAGCCCCGGAGTCATCACTCCGGGGCTGGTCAAAACAATGGTACTGGACGGCTTGCCAAACCAATACTATCGTCCCGCCGTTGGGCGCAACTGTCAAGACTTACTTTGGTGAGTGAACGTCGGAGGGCGGCAGAGTTGAACTGCAGTGGCTGGTTGGCCACTCACCGGTTTGGCAAGCCGGTGTCCAGTACCCACTGGCAACGCCCTCCAGACTCGGCTCGTCAAGGCGATATTAGAGACAAAGCGCAACTTGCCTTTGTGAGGTTCGTCACAGTGCGTCAACCACCAGCCCGAAATCGGAATTGGCCCTGTGGTAGCGTATCTTTTTCGGAGAAACATCCAATGAAAGCTGTCCGCATTCACGAATTTGGTGGGCCGGAAGTCCTTCGCTACGAGGATGTTCCCTGATCCGCAAGCGCGGAAAGACCAGGTTCTCGTACGTATCAAAGCCTGTGCCCTGAATCATCTCGATATTTTCGTTCGCAATGGCATCCCCGGCGTGAAGTTGCCGCACATCCTGGGCAGCGACATTGCGGGCGAAATCGTTGAAGTCGGCGAATACATTACCGGCTTCAAACCGGGCCAGCGCGTGCTGCTTGCGCCCATGCACTTTTGCAATCACTGCGCCCGTTGCACGGCCGGTCAGCAGAACCTGTGCCGCGAGTTCACGGTGCTCGGGAATGCGGTCGACGGTGGCAATTGCGAACTGATCGCGGTGCCGCAGGTCAATGTGATTCCAATTCCCGACAGCCTCGACTTCAATCAAGCCGCCAGTCGTGCCGCTGGTTTTCCTTACCGCCTGGCACATGCTGGTGGGACGCGCTGGAATTCGTCCCGGCCAGACAGTTCTGGTGCTGGGCGCAGGCTCGGGTGTCGGCATCGCCGCCATTCAGATCGCCAAGCTCTTCAACGCCCGCGTGCTCGCCACCGCGGGAGATGAAACCAAGACTGGAGAAGGCCAAGGCGCTGGGCGCTGAGCACGTCATCAATCATTACAAGCAGAAAATCTCGCATGAAGTGCCGCGCCATCACCAACAAGGAAGGCGTCGATATCGTCTTCGAGCACGTCGGCGCGGCCACCTGGGACGAGAGCATGAAATCGCTCAAGCCAGGCGCAATTATTGTGACGTGCGGCGCGACCACCGGGCCGGGCGTTTCTTTCGATTTGCGTTTCTTGTTTATGCGCCAGCTTTCTTTCCTGGGCTCTTACATGGGGACGATGGGCGAACTGTATGAGGTATTGGGGCACGTCTTCGCCGGAAGGCTCAAGCCGGTCGTGGATCGGGCTTTTCCGCTGAGCGAAATTCGGGCCGCCCACGAGTACATGGAAAAAAGCCAGATGTTCGGCAAGATTGTGCTGAACCCCTGATCGCGGCGCGCGGTGGGAGTTCGCTTATGTTGCTTCGTGCCCTCTGTGGTTTAGAATATTAACAATGTCCAACGGCATCAGCTACGGCCCCTACGTCGAAGTCGAACACGGCAAGCGCGTGGTCAAAGAACTTACCTATGGCAATCCCGCGCCAGAGGGCGTCGTTCTCACCACCCTGGACAATGCAGTTAACTGGATGCGCAAGAGTTCCATCTGGCCGATGACGTTCGGCCTGGCTTGCTGCGCGATCGAAATGATGTCGATGGGCGCGTCGCGCTTCGATATCGCCCGCTTCGGCGCCGAAGTTTTCCGTCCCTCGCCGCGGCAGTCGGACCTCATCATCATCGCCGGGCGCGTCTCCAACAAAATGGCGCCGGTCATTCGCCAGCTCTGGGAGCAGATGCCAGAACCCAAGTGGGTCATCTCCATGGGAGCATGCGCGACCTCGGGCGGAGTGTTCAATAATTACGCTTTGGTGCAGAGCGTGAACCAGGTCATTCCGGTGGACGTCTACGTTCCCGGTTGTCCTCCACGTCCTGAGCAATTGATTTACGCCATCACCCTGCTGCAAGACAAGATTCAGCAGGAGCGCGGAACCATCCGGCGCGCGCTGAATCTCACTTCTCGCCAGTCCCCGGCTAGCCCCGACGATCCGCAGCGAAGCTAGCCTTCGTCCTGCGACTTTTTCAGAAAAACTCAGTCATCTGCGGCGCGGTTTCACACGCTCCGGGAAAACTCGTCAACCCCAAACCTTGCATCAACACCCGGCACGTGCTCTGGTGCTGATACAGCGTGGTCGATTGATATCCTTTTTTCCCCAGCGGGCTGATTACCAACGCCGGTATATGTCCGCCGCCGTACTCAGTGTCGTTGTCGAACGACTCGTCAAAAACGATGATCAACAACCCATCTTTCTGGAAAGTTGAACTGGCAAGCAGAGGCGCAATATTTGTCTGTAACCAGATGTCTGCCTGAGCCAGAGTTCCGTCGTGTGCGTCGTCCAGCATGTTGGGAACGATGTAGGAATACTGGGGAAGTTGGTTAGTGTTCAGATCCGACGCAAACTGTGTGAACGGAACCAGATTGTTGAGCTGGTTCTGGCTATTCACTACATCGGTAAAGTACGTGAACGGATTGTGATGTTGGCAGTAAGGATAAACGTCGCCTCCCGTGTACCCCACGGCGGGAAGACTTTCTGCATATGACTTCCAGGTCTTGCCGGTGCTTAATAAGTGGCGGACGACGTTGTCGGCGCTCACTTCCCCTTGGTAGGAGTCATTGTTCGTGATGATCTGGCCGGTGGTTAATTCGAAGTAGTTGCCGATGGAAGGATGCGTATTGGAATAGTACTGGGTCGCCAATCCATATTGCCGAGCCAGACTGTTGAAATACGGCATCGAGGAATTTCCGATGACGCTCGAGTAGCTGTGATTTTCCTCAAGCAATAGAAAAACGTGGCCAAAGGATGGAATCCCGGGCTGGGTGACGGTAACCGTCGCCGAAGCAGTGGCCGTGCCTGCTGCTCCCTGAGCGCTTGCGGAATAAGTTGTGGTCGTCGCCGGCGTGACGTTAGTTGATCCGTTTGCTGCAAACGTGCCGAGCCCCTGGATACTTACAGAGGTGGCGTTGGTGGTTGTCCAACTCAATGTGGAGGAAGCACCGGAAACAATGCTTGTAGGTTGTGCATGCAAACTAATCGTAGGCTTTTTCGGTGGCTGTTGGCCTGAAGTTGAAACCGTCACCACGGCTGTGGCGTTGATCTGTCCTCCGGGTCCGGTCGCAGTCGCAGTGTAGCTTGTCGTTGCGGCGGGCTGTACCGTGGCCGATCCTTTGGGGGCAAATGTCCCAATCCCGCCAATCGAAACGGAAGTTGCATTTGTCGTATTCCAACTCATGACCGCCGACCCGCCACTCGTCACCGACGTTGGTTGCGCGGCGAAGTTGATCGATGGCTTCTGCTCGGAGGCCGGTTGAGAGTTGTTGCTCGGGCTGGCCCCGGACCCTCCGCTACATCCAATCGCCGCCATGAGAGCTGAAATAGAAAACAACAATAACAATAATCTCAATGGAAACCGCATGGGAACCCCTTGAAGTGAAGATCTAGGCGAGCGGCGGGCGTTGCCTAATTGTAGGGCAGTCTGCATCATGAGCGTGCAATGGAGACACCCTTTCGAAATCGAAAGGACACGCTTGAGATGCCGACTGCACGCGCCGCGTTGACCGCCGGCTTCCTCCCAGTGAATCAGCGACTGCCTGTTATGTGCTTCCTCGGCGCATTTTGCGCGACACTTCCTGCTATCCAATTCCACGCAAGTCTCGTCTAGCTAGCACATGCGGTCTGATATTTTCAGACGCGAATCCGGCCGGGCCGAGTTCGCGTCCACGGGCCAGCAGCCAAGTTCTGAATGAAAGGAGTACGTTAATGTGTCGCAATCGCCGTAGTCTGCAGTTTGCTTGGACCGCAGCCGTGGTGCTGACCGCGCTGACCTTCAGCGCGTGCAACCACGCCAGCAACGTAGCTGCCTCATCCTCCCCCGAGACCGGAAAGATTCCGGTCACCACGAAATCCGAAGACGCGCGCAACGAATTTGTGCAGGGCCGGGATTTGTCCGAGCGCCTGCTGGCGCAAGATTCTCTGATGCACCTGCAAAAAGCGGTCGCGCTCGACCCCGACTTCGCGTCTGCCGAACTCGCCCTCGCCACCTCCTCGCCGACGGCGGGAGAGTTTCTCGATCATCTGAACAAAGCTGTGCGCTTGGCCGATAAAACTTCCGATGGAGAAAAACTCCTGATTCTCGCAACCCAGGCCGGGGCCAACGGGGATGTTGCCAAACAGAAGGATTATCTGGAAAAGCTGGTCGCGGCCTTTCCCAACGACGAGCGCGCGCAATTCAATCTGGGCAGCTTTTATTTCGGCCAGCAGGAGTACGCGGAGGCGATCGAGTACGACAAGAAAGCAACCGAACTCGCGCCCAATTACTCACCCCCGTACAACATTCTCGGCTACTCCTATAAACAAATGGGCGATTATGCAAATGCCGAGCAGGCATTGCAGAAGTACATTCAGTTGATCCCGAACGATCCCAACGGATACGACTCCTATGCCGAGCTTCTATTGAAAATGGGAAAGTTCGATGACTCGATCGCACAGTATCGCAAGGCACTGTCGCAGGATCCCTTCTTCGCCGCATCCCACTTCGGAATTTCTGCGGACCTCACTTATCAGGGCAAAGCCGGCGTCGCGGACACAGAGCTGCAGACCATGGCGGAAAAAGCACGCAACGATAATGAGCTTCGCACGGCGTTTTTCGGCATGGCCGTCGTGGCTTCCGACGGAGGCAACTTCGAAAAAGCGCAACAGGCGATGGATAAAGAATACGCCGTAGCCGAAAAGACCAAAGATGTTCTCTCGATGGCTGCGGATCTGCAAGCCAAAGGCAACATCGCGCAGGCCGCGCAAAAGTATGACGATGCCAAGCGATATTTCGATCACTCGTATCAGATTGTGCAGGAGTCGAGTCTGTCGCAGGAGATCAAAGACAACTCTGCTCGGGTCCACCACTACAATTTGGGCGCGATTGGTGCCGGGAAGAAGGACTTCGCCACCGCGAAAAATGAGCTGGAGGAATATCGCAAGGGCGTGGAAGCGTCGAACAACCCCGTGCTCGTCAAACAATCGCACGAACTGGCCGGAATTATTGCGCTGGCGCAGAAAGATTACGACAGCGCCATCGCCGAGTTGCAACAGGCCAACCAGCTCAATCCCCAGAACCTTTATCGCCTTGGCTTGGCCTATCAGGCAAAGGGCGATACGGCGAAGGCGCATGGATACTTCGCACAGGCGGCCGATTTTAACTCCCTGCCCCAGCTCAACTACGCGTTTGTTCGCATGAAAGCACAGAAGCTTGCGGCGGGCAAAGCAGCTTGATCACTTGGGAGGAGCGTTATACGGCGCTCCTCCATCTTTCATCTGCCGGCGAACGTGTAAAATCGCCGAGCATGAAAACTTCTTCGCCTGCGAGTCCGCGGACCATCACGGCGCAAGCGCCGTGCCGCGCCGACCTGGCCGGCGGCACCATCGATCTCTGGCCGCTATACCTGTTTCATCCCGGCGCGCTGACGGTGAACTTTGCGGTGAAAGTGCTCACCACTTGCCGAATTGCACCGCTTTCCGGCAAGCAGATTCACTTGCGGTCGCTCGACACGAAGCGCGAAGAATCATTCGCCAGCTTTGACGAACTGCGAACGAAAAAGCGATTCAAACTTCCCCTGGCTGCGAGATTGTTGCAGTTCTTCGCTCCGCGTCAGGGATTGTCGATCGAAACCAATTCGGAATCGCCCGCGGGCGCCGGCATCTCAGGTTCGTCCGCATTGATGATTGCGACCACCGCGGCGCTGGCCCGCTTCACCGACCGCAATCTCACGCTCGAGCAGATGCGCGTGATTGCGCAAAATGTCGAAGCCCAAATCATCGGCGTCCCCACCGGCTGCCAGGATTATTACCCGGCCTTGTACGGCGGAGTGAGCGCTATTCATCTCGATGCCGACGGAATTCATCGCGAGGCCGTGCCTGTCGCCCCCGAGGAAATCGAATCGCGCTTTGTGCTTGCTTACACCGGCGTTCCACGGCAGTCAGGCATCAATAACTGGGAAGTCTTCAAGTCGCACGTCGATGGCGATAAGCACGTATTCCGTAATTTTGAGCGGATTGCGGCAATCGCCCGCGCCATGCATCAGGCGCTTCTTGGCAACGCCTGGAAGTCGGTTGCTCAACTTCTTCGCGAAGAGTGGAAGCTGCGACGCACGAACGCTCCCGGCATCGCTACTCCGCTGATCGATAAGCTCATCGCCGTAGCAGGCAAGCACGGTGGCTTGGCAGCCAAGGTCTGCGGAGCGGGTGGTGGCGGGTGCGTGATTTTCCTGGTTGAACAGGGCTCTGCCAGCCGGGTCGCCACGGCGATCGGCGAAAATGGCGGCCGAGTGCTGCCTTTGCAGGTGGCGAGGGACGGGCTTACGGTGGTCGAGACGCCAGGGAATATAATTGCATCATAGAATTTGGGCGTCTCATGAAGTTGCATCACACCTCGTCGGCCTTGCTGCTTCTCGCTGTCTGCTTCGTCGCAGCCGGCGGCTTGGCGCAAAGTTCTTCGGGCCAGAAAACACCGGCTGCGCCGCGGATTTCCAAACAGACACGCCTGGAACTAATCCATACATTCGCGGACGAAATTATCTACATTCGCACGCCGTTTCCCATGGGGACCAAGGGGCTCACCCTGAGAAACGGTGCGACTTCGCCCAACGGCGAGGACCTGCAGAAGTTGCTAGCAATCTACGGCCCGGCGGTCAAACCGGGCGATGTGGCCCGCATCACCGCGGTGACCGTCAAAGACGCCTTCATTCGCTTCGAGATCAACGGCGGTCCAGTCAGGAAAAAGAAGTGGTATCAGCATATTGAAGTGGGCAGCATGGGAGGGGCCGGCTCCGATCGCTCCCAGCGATTCGGGCGCCAATCCACGCGGCACGTTTGTGGATCTCATGTTCGATCGCTACGTTCCTGACCTGACTCCGCAACAGATAAAACATCTGCTTCGTCCGGCCTTCGATTTTGACGCCAAGTCTGCTGAGGAGGCTTACCTCGATACGCTTCCACCGAAGGTGAGAGATGCGATTAAGAACCATCAGGTGCTGGTAGGGATGGACACCGAGATGGTGATTTATGCCAAGGGGCGTCCGCCGAAGAAAGATCGCGAGGAGGATGGCGAGACGGAATATGAAGAATGGATCTACGGCGATCCGCCGGCGGATGTGGACTTCGTGCGCTTCGTCGGCGATGTGGTGGTGCGAGTCGAGACGATGAAAGTTACGGGCGAAAAAGTCGTCCGTACAGAAAAAGAAGTCGAAATCGCTCCGAAGCCCGCTGTCGCTGCGGAATCTCGTCCTGGGAATGCGCCAACCTTGCGGCGTCCGGGCGAAGAATTGCCCAACGATTCTTCCGATGCGCCCAGAAGCGATTCTCCATCGCCCCAGCCGGTACCGGCTCCGCCACCTCCTCCGCCGACCGGAGGGCCGAACCTGGTTGGCGGCTGAGACGCCGAGTCCGTCCTCAACTTGGAATCCAACCGCGCTCGCCTCTACACTAGAAATGTGAAGATCGCGCTGGGGCAAATCAATCCAACAGTTGGAGATTTCCAGGGCAATAGCGACAAAATCATCGCGTTTGCGCGGCGTGCGCAGGGCGAAGGCGCAGGGCTGATTCTTTTTCCTGAACTTTCGATTTGCGGTTATCCGCCGCGCGATCTGGTCGAGCGGCCATCGTTCGTTGCGCATAACCGTGAGAGTGCGGAGCGCATTGCGGCTGAAACGCAAGGCATGGCGGTAATCTGCGGGCTGGTCACTCCAGCCAACGCCGCGACTGGCAAAAAAGTGATGAACTCCGCGGCGCTGCTTCGCGAGGGCAAGATCGCCTTCCTGCAATCCAAAATGCTGTTACCCACTTACGACGTCTTCGACGAGATGCGCAACTTCGCGCCTGCGCCGAAGCAGGAGTTGTTTCCATTCTGCGGCAAGCAAATGGCGCTTACCATCTGCGAGGACGCGTGGAACGATAAGCATTTTTGGAACCGCCAGCTTTACACGGTGGATCCTGTCGAGGCGCTGGTGCGGGCCGGCGGAAATTTGGTCTTGAATATTTCCGCTTCTCCTTTCTGGGCGGGAAAGCGCGAATTTCGCCGCGAAATGCTGGCCTCGATCGCTCGAACGCAGAAAGTTGCCGTCGCCATGGTCAATCAAGTTGGCGGAAATGACAGCCTGGTCTTCGACGGCTCCAGCCTGGTTTTGGGTCCTGCGGGAGAAGTGATCGCTCAGGGAAAGTCGTTTGAAGAGGACATCGTCTATTTTGATTCTGACCGGCTCACCGGGGAAATCCACCATCAGATAGAAGGCGAAGAGGCGAGCGTGTATGGCGCGCTCGTGCTCGGGACGCGTGATTACGTGAGGAAATGCGGGTTTCGCCAGGTCATCGTTGGTCTGAGCGGCGGCATTGATTCCGCGCTGACGGCTGTGATCGCGGCAGACGCGGTAGGGCCGGAGAACGTGATCGGCATAGGGATGCCGGGGCCGTATTCCTCGCAAGGATCGATCGACGATGCGCGAGTGTTGGCCGGGAACTTGGGCATTCGTTTCGAACTTCTGCCCATCGGCGAGATCTTCAAAACCTATCGCGCCACGCTGCAAGACGTTTTCAAAGGCCGAAAAGAAGATGAAACCGAGGAGAACATTCAATCGCGCATTCGCGGGGCGCTGCTCATGGCGCTTTCCAATAAATTTGGCGCGATCGTCCTGAGCACCGGAAATAAGAGCGAGCTGGGCGTCGGGTATTGCACCCTTTACGGCGATATGGCCGGTGGTCTCGCTGTGATCTCCGATGTTCCGAAAACCCTGGTGTATCGTCTGAGCCACTACGTGAACTCGCGCAAGCCGGTGATCCCGCAGGCCAGCCTGGAGAAACCGCCGTCGGCGGAGCTGCGGCCCGGTCAAAAAGACAGCGACTCCTTGCCGCCGTATGAAGTGTTAGACGCGGTCATCGAAGATTATGTGGAAGAGTCGAAGGCCCCGGAGCAGATTTCGAGGGAACGTGGTTTCGATGTTACTCTAGTTCGGCAAGTCATCCGCATGGTGGAGCGCTCCGAATACAAACGGCAACAGGCCGCGCCAGGATTGAAAATCTCGGCCAAGGCTTTCGGCTACGGCCGCCGCTTCCCCATTGCCGCCAAGCCGGATGTGTAGCGTACGTTGCCGTTGAAATCGCCCCGCAATTTAGAAAGGGAATCATGCTGCATCGAGCGAAATTGTTGGCTGTTCTCCTGCTGGTAGGTGTTTGCGCCGGAGCTCAGCAAAAACCTGCTGCCAGTAAGCCTGCCACTCATACTCCTGCGAAAACTTCGTCGACGCCGCTGCCTTCCGAGGAAGTTGTCAACGCATTCCTGCAGCAGACTTTTGGTTACGATTCTTCGCTGACCTGGAAGATCAACAGCATTAAACCGGCGGAGGCCGAAGGTCTGGCGGAAGTGGATGTCACGATCAGCCAGCCGCAGGGTGTACAGGGCTTCAAGTTTTACGTCACGCCAGACGGCCGCCATGTGGTGAACGGAGAAATTCTGCCCTTCGGTGCGCACCCGTTTGAGGCCGCGCGACAGCAGCTGGAAAAGGGAATCAACGGGCCCTTCGCGTGGTCCGGCGAACGCTCCGGTGACGTTGGTGGAATTCAGCGATTTGCAATGTCCTCACTGCAAGCAGGCGCAGCCGACGCTCGATAAACTCGCGCAGGAAGACAAGAACGTTCGCATCGTCTTTCAGAATCTTCCTCTGCCCATGCACGACTGGGCGATGAAAGCCGCAAGCTACGCCGATTGCGTAGGCCGCAGTTCGAACGATGCTTTTTGGAAATTTGTGGGCAGCGTCTACGAAGCACAGTCGGACATTACCGCCTCGAATGCCGACGAGAAACTGACTGGCCTTGCGGATGCTGCTGGGGTCAAGGGAAGTGAAATCGCCGCTTGCGCTGCCAATCCTGAGACTGCAACCCGCGTGCAACATTCCATCGATCTAGGAACGTCATTGGAAGTGAACAGTACACCGACGATCTTCATCAATGGCCGTAAAATGACGGCGGGCGGAGTTCCGTTTGAAGTGCTGGAGAAGTTGGTAGATTTCGCAGCCAAGCAGCCGAAATAGCCTTACCGCGAGAGCCACACTTCACTGCTCTCGGGCGGTTCTTCGTTCACGATCTGCGGTGTAATTATGACAAGTAGTTCGTCGCGCTCTTCGCTGTTTGTGGTGGAAGATAGAGCGTTCTTCAATCCAGGGATCTGACTGAGCCCGGGAATTCCTGTCAGGACTTTCATTTCACTCACGGTCATCGACGAGGCGACCACCGCGGGCTCTCCATTTTCGAGATTGATGCTGGATTTGAAGGAGCGGTTCGCGATCACCGGAACGCCGTTCAAACTTTGTCCCGCCAGGGTGCGCAACTGCATCTCCAGTTGCAGCCCGATCTTGTAATTGGGCGAGATGACCGGCTTCGCTTTTATGTCCAGCCCGAGGTCTTCGTAATTGAACGAAGGAATCGGCGCCTGGAAACTGCCGTTCTGCAAAACTTGAGAAATGGCCGAGGTATTGTAGATGGGAGCGAAGCTGGCGTTAATCACGGGATATCGCTGGCCGAGTTTGAAACTGGCGTCATTACCCTGCGCGGCGCGAATTGTGGCGTGATCCAAGAGTTTGACCAGACTTTCATTTCGCGACAGCGTGGTGGTCAACATATCGAGGCTCAACCCCATCAGAGTCAACCCTCCGCCGAACGTCGCCACCGGCTGACTGAATACCGAAGGCGTGCTGCTCTGGCCCTGCAGTTGCGCCAGAAGACCGGACAAGGCGCCCGAGTTGGCCTGGTTGATGCCGCCACTCGAAATCAGCTGGTTGATTAGGCTCTGAATGTTTTGCCCGCCCAGCGCGCCCAGCCCGGCAAAAGCCGCGGCCGGAATGTTAAAGAGATTGAAATTATTGGGAATGTGGACGTCGATCTCGGTGGTGAGTTGCCGGTCGACCTCAAACACCTGGATATCGAGCATGACCTGGGGCCGCGCGGTGCCAAAGTGCTCAAGGAAGACGGTGACTGCATCGAGCACCTCAACCGGGGCGCGAACCACCAGGCGGCTCGTCTGTATTTCCGGCTGTAGATACTTGATTTCGAAAATCGTGCGCAGGACATTCGTGATCTCCTGCATTTGCTGCGGCGTGCTGGCAAATCCTACATAAAAAGCGCGCATCGCCAGCCGGTCATACTGGCGGTGGTTCTCTGCCGTGTCTTTGACGACCAAAATCCCTTTTTCCGAGAGCGGCGTCCAGAAAGACTGGGTTACGGCGCAGGCTTCGCGCATGGCGGCGAAGAAGTCGACATTGTCCACGTAAAAGTGCACCCGCCGGGGCGCAACGGAAGGATCGATTTCAATTGCGATGCCAAACGTTTGCGCAACCTCGTTCAACAGGGCATGCGCATCGCCGCGGAAATGGAAGTCGTGGGGCTCGTCCTTCGGTTCCACGACTGCTGGCCCGGCGCTCTTCAGCACCTGCACCGTTGGATTTTTGTCGGGAGCCCATTCGCTCATCGAATCCTGCAGTTGCTGCTTGGCAAAGTTGTTGTCGGGGTCAAGCGCCAGCGCGTTGCGGAACTCCGCCTGCGCTTGGATCGGCAAACCTTTCTCCTGGTCGAGATTGCCCTGCTTTACGTGTTGCGAGATCAATTCCTCGCGGGTAACCGCAAGCGCGGTAACGTAGTTCAGGTTGTTTGGCACGAGGCGGGCTGCAGTATCGAACTCGTCGTAGGCCTCGTCGAGATGCTTCTCTTTTTCGAGTTGCAGCGCCTTGTGGAAGGCACTTTTGGCTCGCTTAAGATCGACATGCGAAGGCGTGCAGGAGGGTTGATCGCCGGCTGTGGCCGGGGGACAAGAAACCACGACCGTGCCTGTCGGCTGGTCTGCGGATAAACCGGGGAGCGCGGCCGCTACTAATAATAGGATGATCCACCATCCCCAACGCACGGGCATATTCTCCGATTCTAACCGGGAATCAGGGATAAAAAACCGCCGCCGCCACAGCCGTCCCTCAGTTTGAATTGTGGGAACGGTTGACACCGGTCATCTTGCAGCCAAAAACCCTGTTGAGCAAGGATTTTGCGCCGCTTCGCGGGAAGTCCGCCAGTTCAGCGGCTGCCAGTTACCAAGGTTTGCATTGTTCGAGCGCGAATTCAGGGTTGAGCGCGATAAATCTCGCGAAAATGCCCACGCTGACTTGGAAACTAGCCGATATTTGCGGTATAAGAAAGGGTTGAGACGCGCGCTGTACCCCTGACGTGCCGCCCCAACCACATTTTAATAGCGAGACACTATGTCCAGCCTAACAACAGCGCCGTCGAAAGGTCTTGAGGGAGTCGTCGCAACCACCTCCAGCATTTGCTACATCGATGGAGACCGCGGAATTCTGGCTTATCGCGGTATCGACATTCACGAATTAGCCGACCACTCCACGTTTGAAGAAACGTGTTACTTGTTGTGGTTTGGCCGGTTGCCCTCCCGGCAGGAACTGAGTCAATTGCGCGACCGCCTCGCTGAAGAGCGCAAGCTGGACGCTTCCATATTCCATCGCATGAGTCTGGTGCCCAAACACGCTCTGCCAATGGATGTGCTTCGTACCATGGTCTCAACGCTCTCGTTCTTCGATCCGGAGGAAAAGAGCAACGATCGCGAAGCCAATCTGCACAAGGCGATTCGCTTGACCTCGCAGATTGCCATGATCGTGGCGGCTTACGACCGCATTCGCAAGGGCAAGCCGGTGGTGGAACCGGACCGATCGCTCTCCCACGCGGCCAATTTCCTGCTCATGCTCAATGGCGAATATCCCACCAAGACCGCCGAGCGGGCGCTGGACATTGCGTTGATTCTTCACGCCGACCACGAGCTGAATGCCTCGACATTTGCGGCCCGCGTGACCGCCGCAACGCTCTCCGACATGCATTCTGCAATCACCTCAGCCATCGGATGCTTGAAAGGCCCATTGCACGGCGGCGCCAATGAAGCCGTGTTCCACATTCTGCAGGCGATCGATAATTCCGGCGCCGACGCCGTCGAGTACGTGAAAGGAATGCTGGCGCAGAAGAGGAAAGTTCCTGGCTTCGGCCACCGGGTCTACCACACAGAAGATCCCCGTGCCACCCACCTCCGTCTGATGTCGCGCGATCTGGGCACTACCAGTGGCCAGCCCAAATGGTTCGAGTATTCGCAGGCCATCGAAGAATTCATCAAGAACGACAAAAAGCTCAACGCCAACGTCGATTTCTATTCCGCTTCGACCTACCATACGCTGGGCATCGACGTGGATCTGTTCACTCCTGTGTTTGCGGTCTCGCGCATCAGCGGCTGGACGGCCCACGTGATTGAGCAGCTGGACGACAATCGGCTGATCCGCCCGCGCGCCGACTACATCGGGCCGGCTTACCCGCAGCACTATATTTCGGTGGAACGGAGATAAGCGGGCCTCCGTATAGGAGGCTATGCCAATTCCGAAGGTGAGATTTTTCCTCGTTTTCAGCCTGCTCCTGCTTGGCGTGTTTGCCTTCGCGCAGGCGCCCGCTGTTTCTGTGGCGAAAGCCCACGTCCTTGTCCTGGGGACGTTTCACATGGCAAACCCTGGCCGAGACGTCTACAACCTGCAGGTCGACGACATGCTTGCTCCGAAACGCCAGGCCGAGATCGCCACGTTCGTCGAGACGCTCAAGGCATTTCGTCCCACTAAAATTGCGGTCGAAGCGCCTCTGGGCAACCAGCAGACCGACCAGAAATACCGAGATTTCGTTGCCGGCAAGTACTCGCCAACCGCGAATGAAATCGACCAGGTGGCATTCCGCCTGGCAAAGGAAATGGGACTGAAGCAGCTCTATCCTATCGACGTACAGGCCGAGTTTCCCTACGAAGCGGTGGCGGAGTTTGCCAAGAAAAACGGCAAAGAGCAATTGATGAACGAGATCGTTTCCTCCGCCCCGCGAGAACTCGAACTGCAATCGAACATCCTCAAAAACGGCACGGTCAGCGATCTCTTCCGGCACATCAACGCGGACGCGCAGGTGAGGGAAGGCAACGCGCTCTACATGGGCATGGCGCGCTTTACCGGCAACGGCGAATATCCTGGGCCGGGCCTGATGGCCGCATGGTATGGCCGCAACGCCCGCATCTTCGGCAACCTCCGCAATGTGATCGACTCGCCGGATGATCGCGTGCTGGTGATCTACGGGGCCGGCCACGAATATTGGCTGCAGCGCAACGTTCTCGATTCCGACGACTTGGTACTGGAACGCTTGTCGGATTATCTTCGTTGAGCCGCTTGAAAGCTAACTTTTTTCAAGGCGGGCAGTCTGAGAATTCATTGTTAGCAGGGTAGGCAAATTACCTTGGGGGCTACGATCATGCGTTGGTGGATTTTGCTGTGGGTTTCGCTAGTTTTTTCAGCTTCGTCGTTTGGGCAGGTGGGAGCGGCAACGTCGTCCAGCCAGATTCCGACTTACACGGCCGACGGAAAGCTATTGTTCCCGGCGAATTATCGCGAGTGGACCTACCTGAGCTCGGGTGTCGATATGAGCTACAGTCCGAATCCCACGAACATGGGCCACTCCATGTTCGACAACGTGTTCGTCAACCCTGACGCGTACAAATCATTTCTGCAAACCGGAACCTGGCCCGACAAGACCATGCTGGTGCTCGAAGTGCGCGTGGCGGGCAGCAATGCCTCGATCAACAAGAGCGGGCACTTTCAAACCCCGGAACTGATGGGACGAGAAGTGCACGTCCGGGACGATTCGCGATTCGATGGCAAATGGGCGTTCTTTGGATTCGACACCGACGCGCCCTCGAAAATGGTTCCCAAAGAAGCAGCCTGCTATTCGTGTCATCAGGCGCACGCGGCAGTCGACACCACGTTCGTGCAGTTTTATCCCACGCTGATTGGAATTGCGAAGGACAAAGGCACGTTGAGTGCGGCGTATCTCAAGGACGAAGCTGGATCTAGCACCCCGGCACAAACCAAAGGTGACAAGAAGTAGGGGCGCCTCGGTCGGTCACGCAGGGCCGTCCGCCCTCGGGCGCCAGGTCGGCTACCCTCTGCCGGGCGTAGAATGTCAATAATGCGGCGAGTTTACTTTGATAACAACGCCACGACGCCCGTCCTGCCGGAAATCTTTGAGGCCATGCGGCCGTATTTCTCCGAGCACTTCGGCAACGCCTCGTCCATTCACCATCACGGGCAGGAGACGCGGGCAGCGGTCGAACGAGCGCGCGAGTCAGTGGCTGCGCTGGTAGGATGCCGGGCTTCCGAAGTCGTTTTCACCAGCGGCGGCACTGAAGGCGACAATCTCGCCATCTTCGGCCTCGCTCAGCCCGGCGATCATGTGATCAGTTCGACGGTTGAACATCACGCCGTCCTTAATTCCTGCAAGCACCTTGAAGCCATAGGCTGCGAAGTCACGCGCGTTCCAGTCGATGGCCGGGGTCTCGTCGATCCCGACGACGTTCGTCGCGCGTTGCGTCCCAACACTAAGCTGATCACGATCATGTTCGCGAATAACGAAACTGGCGTGCTGCAGCCAGTCGAAGAGATCGGCAAGATCGCTGCCGAGGCCGACGTTTACTTCCACACCGACGCGGTGCAGGCAGCGGGGAAGATCCCGCTTGACGTGAAGCAGATCGGCTGTGATCTGCTCTCAATTTCCGGCCACAAGATGCACGCGCCGCAAGGCGTTGGTGCGCTCTACGTGCGCAAGGGTACGATCCTGCAGCCCATGCTCTACGGCGGAAGCCATGAGCGGTCCCGCCGCGCGGGTACTGAAAATGTTCCCGGCATTATCGGCTTAGGTAAAGCGGCAGAAGTGGCCAAGGCGGCGCTCGACCGCGGCGACCTGGCGCGCATGGCGGAAATGCGTGACCGCATCGAGCGGGAAATTCTAGGAGAAATCGAAGCTACTGGCGTCAACGGCGCCGGTGCCCCCCGCGTCCCGAACACGACGAATATTTATTTCGATTACATCGAAGGTGAGGCGCTGGTAATCGCGCTGGATTTAAAAGGGCTGGCAGTTTCGACTGGCGCGGCATGTTCATCGGGAGCGATTGAACCTTCTCACGTTCTCACCGCCATGGGATTGCCTCCGGAACGTGCCCGTGCCAGCTTGCGTTTCAGCCTTGGAAAACAGAACACTGCCGACGAGGTCGAGTTTGCGCTCGGCCTGATTCCTGATACCGTGGCACGGCTGCGGGAACTGAGCCCTGTGTATAATACTGCCGCGTCAAAGTAGGAGCAGTTGCGACTTGAGCAACAGAGATCAGAACCGCCAGTTCGATGAAGCCGTGCGGCGAATTGAGCGTGAAATAGGGGAGGAAGCTGGAAAAGGCTGAGCGGCGAAGATTGCACGATGAAATCACTAAACATGGCCATACTATTGACGATATTGTTAAGATCGGTTTAGCCATGTTTCCGAGATAGCATGCAGAAAGAGAAACAAATTAAGGTATTATTCCAGCCCCTAATCGGAATAAAGGCGTGGGGTGCGTCGATTGGATGGGGTAGCTTCGTAACGATCGAGTTTGGGCAAAAGCATTTGTCTGACCACCACTACCACGGTGACTGGCATCTTTGGCTTTACCAGTGTGACTGGGAGTTGCGTTCGGACGGGCGACTGATTGCTCATTCAGAGTCGCAGAAGCACATCATGCAGCTTGCAATAGAAAACTTGAATGGCACAGAGCTCACAGATCAGTCGTTCGACTCGCAGAATGGGCTAACTGAGTTCACATTCGATAATCATTTGCACTTACCTTGTAAACCCTACCCCGACGCTGCGCCGGACGAGGATTGGTGGATGTTATTCATGCCAGATCAGCAGGTGGCTAGCCTAAGCGGGTCTGGGCTGAAACTCGAACCTGCTGGTCGCACTCGTCCAGGATCAGTCGTGCGAAGGTGACCCCACTTAAATGAACGGTGCGTGTCAAACCATCGCCGTTGCCATGTCCGGAGGGGTTGATTCCTCGACGGTTGCGGCCATGCTGCGCGCTGACGGGCATCAGGTCATCGGATTGACCATGCAGCTCTGGAACCAGCGCCGCCTGGCCGGTCATCCTGGCATGCCGGAAGCGGTGCAGGGTCGCTGCTGCTCGCTCGATGACGTGTACGATGCGCGCCGCGTCGCCGAGACGCTCGGTATTCCCTACTACGTTGTCAATCATGAGGAGCGATTTGAGCGCGAAGTAGTTAGGCCTTTTGTCGAAGAGTATCTCTCCGGGCGCACGCCGATTCCGTGCAGCCTGTGCAACAACCATCTCAAGTTCGATCAGTTGCTGATCGTCGCCAAGCAGATCGGAGCGGAGGCGCTGGCCACCGGACACTATGCGCGTGTCACTTTTGATGACCAGCGCGGGCGCTGGCTGCTCCGGCGGGCGTCCGATCTCTCCAAGGACCAGACTTACTTTCTCTTCGGACTCACCCAGGAGCAGCTGAGCGGCACTCTGTTTCCCCTCGGCCAGATGAACAAGCCGCAGGTCCGCGAGTTGGCGCGTCAACACGGCCTCGCCCTGGCTGAAAAGCCGGATTCGCAGGAAATCTGCTTTGTTCCCGGTGGCGACTACAAGAATTTTCTCGATGCATATCTTGCTGAGCAAGGCGAGTCTCTGCCCGAGACGGCTGGCGAACTGGTAACAACGAGTGGGGAAGTGATTGGCGAACATAATGGCATTCACAACTTCACCGTCGGCCAGCGTAAGGGCTTGGGCGTCGCCACCGGTTCACCTCTCTACGTGATTCAAATCAAGGGTGACGCACGCCAGGTCGTGGTTGGCAATCAAGACGAACTTTATTCCAAGACGCTGCGTGCGCGCCGCGTGAATCTGATCAGCGTCGACGACCTGCGCGAGCCGATGCGCGTGGCCATCAAGATTCGCCATCGCCATGAGCCGGCGAGTGCCACCATCGAAAAGACTGGCTCCGACGAAATTCTTGCTACTTTTGACGAGCCGCAACGCGCCATCACGCCCGGCCAGGGCGCAGTGTTTTACGACGGAGATATTGTGGTCGGAGGCGGTTGGATCGCTTGAGCCGGTCTGTCCAGTCAACACCGTAAATTCCCGTTCTTAGAAAATCTTTTGCGCGAAATCCGCGTCAGCTTTGTTGAAGGAAGGAATCAATCATGAATCGAACGTTAATTCTGGCAACTCGCACATTGATTTTCGCAATTTTTCTCATGCTGGCTGCGCAGTTCTCTTTTTCGCAGGAATCTCAGCCGCAAGACGCGACAACTCCCACAAACGCTGCCGCCCAGCAGCTGCGCTTCGCTGCGGGCACAGCGTTGCGCGTTCAGCTTGTCAAGACGGTGGACGCCAAGAAAGCCAAGCCGGGCGATCCCGTAATGGCGAAGACTGTGGATGAAATTAGGGCTGGCCAGGAGGTCGTGGCGCCTCGCGGCGCGAAAGTGTCAGGCCACGTCATCGCCGCTACCCCTCACCACGGCGATACAGCTTCTACGCTCGAGATTGCATTCGATACCATCACGCTGGGATCCGGAACGCAAGTTCCGATGAAAGCGGTGATCCAAGCGGCGTCGCAACCGGCGCAGGCAGCCCCGGCCGATTACGGATCGAATGCCGCATCAACCGGCGGCTCTCCGATGGGCGCGCCAATGGGTTCGCCCGCAGGGGGACGCATGGGTGGAGGCTCGCCGCCCACGGCGTCAACTCCTAATAACGGTGGGATCGGAAATGCCGGCGACGTGCCAAACGCCCGCCCGTCGTCGGGGAATGCGCCATTGACCGCGAACTCTCAGGGCGTGATTGGCATGTCGGATGTGTCTCTGAGCGAGGGTTCGCAGGCGGACTCTGTGCTTACATCGCAGAAGCACAACGTGAAGCTGGAGGAGGGAACGCAGATGATTCTGCGGGTCAGCGAATAGGTCGGATGAAATCTCTGCAAATAAAAAGGCAGCGCATGCGCGCTGCCTTCTCGCCGTTTCCTTAATCTTGCTAAATGAACATTTCGTCTTGCGCGGCGGGGATGCCATCGCGGTTCCGGCGCCGTCCCGACATCAGGAACTCCACCGCTGCCGTCACTCCCTGAACTATCCCCGAAACTTGCTGCACCGGCGAAATGACGGTTTTGTGGCACCATGTCGGTGGTTTGTTCCACCCGATCCAGCGTGCGTCCGACCAGTTCGTCAGCGCGAATCACCTGCAGGCGGGCGCGATCGATCACGTCGTTCAAAGTCGCGTCCACCCGCTCCAGTTGGGCGCGAACCATGACGCTCGAATCGGCGACATTGGTGACCAGCACCTCAATCTTGGGCTTAAGCTCTGCCAGCGTCGCCTTCACCAAATCTGCTGTCGGCAGAACTCTCTCTTTGACTTCTGCCGCCATTGATTCCACAATCGCGCCGGTTTTGCGCGTCGATAGATACATGGCGATCAGAATGCCCGCCTGAATCACCACCGCGGCCGAAGTCACAGCGATGAAAGCGATCAGAAGATTCGCGTTTTCCATAAAGTTGCTCCGCTTCGGCGCGCCGCCGAAGCCAGGCCAAGCGCAGCGCCGTTACTGGTTCGAGGAGCAGTCTCCGTCCGTGTCGCTTCCTGATACGCCTGCTTGCCGGCCTCATAGGCCGAGCGGAACTGCTCCCGTTGCTGGCTCAAGATGTCGCGGCCACGGTCGGCCCAATTGTTCGCCTGTTCCCGCGCCTGGCGCGTACGGTCGCGCACGTAGTCGCGGCCTTCTTCCGCTCGTGAGCGAATCGCCTCGCGGGTCTCATTGCCCGAGCGCGGAGCGTAAAGAATTCCCGCGATCGCGCCGAAGCCCAGTCCCGCCAGAAACCAGAGAAAACTATTGCTGTCCTTTTCTGACATAAAAGCCTCCAAAATTCGTGTGCTCACTCGGATGGTAGCACCCGTGCAGGTGAATTACAATTCGATGCCGATTCGGCGCGGACGGCTACATACGGCAGAATAAATCCGGCGCTGAAAGGGCTGGAGTGGTAGGATTTCTCAGAGTTTTTGGGGCATTGGGAGGATGGGTGTCGAACCGCAAGTACAAACAGCGCGGGTATCAAGATAGCGGCGAAGATCGCCAAAAACAGTCGACCGAAAAGCCGCAGCGCAAAGATCAAGATAAAGATACATTCGGTCCGCGGCCGGTGCAGATGCCCGGGCACCCATGCCGTCTCGCGTTGTGCGCAGTGCGGAACTCTATTGCCCACCGGAATTGATCCGACCGCCAAATGCCCCAAATGCGGCTTCGAGCTGCACTCCTGCCGGCAGTGCACGTACTTCGATACCTCCAGCCGCTTCGAATGCTCGCAACCAATTCCCGAGCGCATCCCGCGCAAGGACGAACGCAACCAATGCACGTTCTACTCCATGCGTGTGAGAGTTGAGAAAGAGACCTCGACGCCGCCTGCGGCCCGTCCGGAAGACGCCAGAAAAGCCTTTGAAAATTTGTTCAAAAAGTAAGTGGGATTTGATGTAGGCGCGGGCGTCCTCGCCCGTGCGTTGGGGAGGCCGTCTCGCTTGCCTGGGGGGAGCAAAACTCCACAAGATACTTTCTATTTAACATGTCATGCTGAGCGAAGCGATCCGGTTCGCTTGCGAACCGGATCACGAAGTCGAAGCACCCCGCGCTTCCATCCATCTCCACGAACATGTCGAGGAATTCTCTTCGAGGATCAAACTTGCGGAGCGAAGGCCCTCAATCAGGCGTGATTTCAAATACTACCCCTGCGCCTCCGGCTCCGCCGACCGCTGTCGTGCCGTAGAGATTGCCGTCAGGCCCGAGCGTCATATTTGCCTCAGGAAGACAGCCGTCATTTCCACTGAAAACATGTAATGTCGTGTACCGCCAAGGGCGGTCGGTAACGGGAGATACGGGCGTTAGCTTGTAGATAGCTCCGCAACCATAAGCACCGCCATAAATCGTCGTGCCGTATAGATTCCCTGCACCATCGAATGTCACGCCTCCGCCCGGACCGTAGATCGCGGGTGTGAAGTTATATAGGATCGTCTCCGTCCACTTGCCATCTGGCGCAGGGCTGAGCTTGAACACCGTACCACAGCCAATGTCTACACAGATATTGCTGCCGCCTTGATTCGTCGCACCATACAAATTGCCAACCCTGTCCATAGCGAGGTTCCCAAGGCTAGGTATCCGCCCATCGTCCGGGAAACTGCCGAATGCGTGCAGAATCTGCTCCTTCCAATAACCGTCGACGTTGGAGAACTGGGGTTGCAGCTCATATACGGTTCCACAACCCTCGTCACAATCCAAACTGCCGCCGCCACCCCGCGTTGTGCCGTACACATTTCCGACGGAGTTAACAATTGGGCCTGCCTGGGCACCGAGGCCGTCCCCGTTCTCACCTGTGAACATATGAATAATTCTCTCGTTCCATCCGCCAAGACTCGGCGAAGCTTCAATGACTGACTTCGGAGCAGCGTACAGATTGCCATTCTGCCCGATGGCAATGCCACCCCATGGGCAGCATGTGGGATTCGTAAGACTGACGAGAACGCTTTCGGTTCATCCGTCCGATCCGGGGGAAAGCTGGTAAACGGTTCCTCCAGGATAATAAATGCCACCGTTCATGGTCGTGCCGTATAAATTTCCGGCGGCATCGAAGGAGGGTCATGCATTTGGGGTCTCGCCGTCATCCGGGGTTGAGGGAAAATTGTGCAGAATGGTTAGAGTCCATTCGCCGCTCGACTGTGGGCTTAATTCAAAAACGGTGCCGTCGCTATAAGCGCCGCCGCCCGCCGCAGTCCCGTAGAGATTTCCTGCTTGGTCGAGGACGACGCTGCCCCACAGCCCGCCGCCATCGGCGCCGCCGGTGAAAGCATATAGCACCTGATATTGGCTCTGCGCGGAAGCGTGCGCTTGAAGAAGCAAGAGAGAGACAAACAGGAGGGTTGCTCGAACGAAGAAGTAGCGACTTGCGAGCACGGCGCACCGCCTAAGTCGGAGAAGACTCCGACAAGCTCAAGGAGAGCCCTCGAAAACGGGTACAAGCATACCACTGAGAGCTGGCGGGCGAGAAGCTCGGCTTGGCTAGCTAGCTTCACTCGCTGGGCGGACGAGGGCGTCCGCCCCTACGTGAGTTTTGCCAACTACCGCCGCCCCGCGCCCTCCCTACGGCTTCAGCGTTGGCCTCAATAGAATCTCGCTCGCGAACGACTGCGGAGCTTGCGTGACCAGCATCGCCACGGCGTGGGCCACATCGTCGGGCTGAAGCATTCGCGACTGGTCTTTGCCGGTGTGCGGGCTCAACTCCGTGTTCACCGATCCCGGACAGATCACGGAGACGCGAATGTTGTGGCCGCGAAGCTCTTCGGCGACGGAGTAGGTCAGCCCGTTCAATCCCCATTTGGACGCCGCATAAGCGGCGCCGTTCGGCAGCGCATTCTTTCCCGCAAGCGAAGAAATATTGATGATATGTCCAGTGCGGGCTTTGATCATGATCGGCGCGAAGGCGCGGATGGTATAAAACACGCCGCGCAGGTTGGTATTCAGGCCCTGCTCCCAGGACTCCGGCGGCATCTGATGCAGCGGCCCGCCAAAGCCACCGACTCCGGCGTTATTCACCAGAATGTCGACGCGTTTATGCTGGCGCTCTACTTCGGTGGCCAGCGATTCGACCGAGTGCAAGTCGGTCACGTCGCATTCAACGACCATGGACTTTCCGCCCGTTGCGGCGATGGCGGCGCTGGTCGATCCGAGAGTTCGCTGCTTTCGCCCGCAAACCACAACCAGAGCGCCCATTGACGCTAGTTTCCGGGCAATGGCAACGCCGATGCCCCTCCCGCTACCGGTGACGACTGCGACCTGACCGTTCAGTGCTGCGCCCGCCATTTCCGTCACACTAGCCTCCTGCGCGGCATCAAACTACCGCAAATGCCCTCGCTCGCATCTTAACAAGGGGGCATTCCTGTTAGAATTGCTAACTTGCCTTAGGCGCGGGACATACTTATAATCCGGCTCACCGGATTAGAACCTTGCCTCGCGAAAGAGGCAAGCCTCCCGGTTCTGTGGTACGAGCTGGCAATGTCCGTGTCCTGATCCTCCGGGAACGGCGATACTCGGACAGGCAGGTTTGGCGATTTCCCAACATCTCAAGGAGCCATTTCAAATATGAAGACCAGTCTAGTGGCGGTCATGCTCATGCTCGCAGGGGCAGCATCGGGTCAGCAGCAGCCAGCCACGCAAACCGCGCCCGCGCCCGCTGCGGCCGCTCAACCTGCAGGACAAGCCCAGCCTCAAAAGAAAGAGATCAAAGATCCGGCCGAGTACAACGCGTATGTCGGGGCAATCCAGCAAACCGATCCTGCCTCCAAAATCAGCGGTCTGGAAGCATTTCTCGTCCAGTATCCCAACAGCGTGATGAAAGAAGATGCACTGGACGGGCTGATGAAGGCCTACCAGCAGGCCAACAATTTGTCCAAAGTTGTGGACACGGCCACGCGGTTGCTGGCGGCAAATCCAAACAACGTCGACGCGCTGGTGCTGCTGGCCTACAATGAGCGCGCCACTCAGAAATGGACCGAAGCCAAGGACTATGCCGTCAAGGGTCTGGCTGCGCTTCCCAACATGCCCAAGCCGGAGGGCACCGCCGAAGATGCCTTCCAAAAAGAAAAGACCCAACTGCAGGGTCTTCTGAACAGCATTGCCGGCTTTTCCGCGCTGCAGCTGAAGGATTTCCCCGACGCCCAGAAATATCTGCGCGCAGCGGTTGAGGGCGATCCCAATAACGTGGAGAATGTTTACCCCTACGCGTTGGCCTGCTTGACCGCGACTCCGGAAGATGACGTGAATGGCCTTTTCTTCATCGCCCGCGCTGCCAATCTGGTGAAAGATCCTGGGGGCAAGGCGCAGATCACCAAGTTCGGTCACAGCAAATATGTGAAGTACCACGGCTCCGAGGACGGCTGGAACGACCTGCTGGCGCAGACTGCGAACACCCCACTACCGCCGGCCGGATTCACCATCAAGGCCTACGTGCCACCGACGCCGGCAGAGCAAGCGGCAAACCTGGTAAAGGGTAAGTCGACGGCAGAGATCAAGCAGATGCCTTTTGCCGACTGGGAGCTGGTCGTTTCCGCAGGGGATCAGGCCGATCAGGATAAAGTGTGGAGCGTGATCAAGGGTGTGCCGCTGCAGATGAAGGCGCAGGTGATTTCTGCAACGTCTACCGAGATCCAGCTGGCCGGCAGCCAGGACGATATCGATAAGAACAAGGCCGATATTGTGCTGACGATGACCGGCCCGATTCCTGCATCCCTGATGCCGAAGCCAGGGGCGGACTTGGCATTCGAAGGCACGCCCAGTTCGTACACGCCGAGTCCTTTCGTCATGAACATGGACAAGGGCGCTCTGCTGACGGCGAAGCCGGCGGCGCACCATCCGGCTCACCGACCCTCGAACCAATAACCCGCAAGATAGGAAATGCAATGGGCAGCGCAAGACGCTGCCCGTTTCATTTGCATAGTGATTTTCTGCGCAATCTTCCGCGCGATCCAGTTCAGTATCCGGCGCAACGATAGTGCCCGTCCAGTCCTGTGGTTCTCTTCGGTAGAATCAGCAGAAATCCATCAAGGGAGCGACAGAGTGAAGACCTACACGGAATACTTGAAATTTCATACCAAAACGCATCGCGCTTACATCGATCTCACTCCGCAGATCGAGGAGATTGTGAAGAAAAGCGGGGCAAAAGAAGGCATGGTGCTGATTTCGGCGATGCACATCACCGCCGGGGTGTATGTGAATGACAATGAGTCCGGGCTGATTGAGGACATCGATCAGTGGCTGGAGAAGTTGGCGCCGTTTAATCCGAATTACCGGCATCACCAGACAGGCGAGGATAACGGCGATTCGCATCTCAAGGCGCTGCTCATTCATCACGAGGTCGTTGTTCCGATCACCGCGGGAGCGCTCGATTTGGGCCGCTGGCAGCGGATTTTTTATGCCGAGTTCGACGGGCAGCGCGACAAAAGAGTCATCGTGAAGGTGATGGGAGTGTGAAGTTGCACTGGCCAGCGTGAAGGCCCGCCCCGTCGAAACTTATTGCTGGAAGATTTCGATCATGCAGCCGGAGTCGCTATGGAGTTGGTAGAATCGGTCCGGCGAGACCATATAAATGATGCTGGTTGCGCTGGTGCCGCGCCCACTGGCGGCGACCACATAAGTCGCGCTGGACGTTCGGTTCTGCAGCAGACCGGTGTTGGTGCTGGCATTGAAGGTGAAATTCACGTTGCCAGTGCCATCCGCCACGCCGATATCGACCTCATCGCTGGCGCTCGATTGCACCGGCGGCAGTGAACCGCCGGCGTAGCTCCCGTCCAAAGAGGAATTTCCGTACGATCCGGCACTGCTCTGCGGTTCAAAATAGCCGAAGGTCACAGATGGATCGGTGCCGACGATGAAAGCCTGGTTGCTGTTGACCAGGTAAAGCACGGGATCAGTAGCGGCGAGTCCCGATCCGCTCAAAGTTGTCCGGCCATTCGCGCCGACCGTGTAGCCGGCGCCCAGCGAACTGCTGCCCGATGACGCGCCGCCGGCCGTATTCACATCGGAACTCATTGTCAGGCCGCCGATGCCGTTGGTCGTCAACAAACCGACCTGCGCCACAGTTTGAGCCAGGTTGTTTAGCGCGGTCGTTTCCAGCACACTGCTTCCGTTCAGCGACGCGTTGGTGAAGCTCGTCGAAGCCTGCTGCAGGATCGAACCGCTCACCAGCGGAGCGCTTTGTCCCACCACGTTGTCAATTTCCATGACCAGCAATTGTGTCGGCGAGACGACATAGAAGCTGTAGTTGGTCGTGCCTTGCCCGGCAATGGCGATGGTTGCAGTCCCCCGTCCATTCGGGCCAGTCTGAACGTTATAAGTTCCGGTGAAGGCCACGCTCGAAGCCACGGTGCCGTTGTCGTCGGAATCGAGTAATCCGGGGTTAAAGTGGCCCTGGCCATTGGCAGTAAATGCCCCTGCAAAACCGTAGCGGCTGCCTTGCTTGTCCGCGCCGAGGAAACCGAAGGCGTAATTCCCCACAATCGATGAATTAGAAAATGCGCTGGTAGTTTGCTTGAGAAGCACCCCAGAATTGCGCGTGCCGCTGCCGGTTGTGTCGTCGAACTCAATGATGTTGGCATTGCCATTGGCCATCATTGACACAGCAAACGTAGGCGGGCCGCCGTTGAAGGCGATGGTGCCCCAGGCCGTTCGCGCCAATGATGTAGCTGCCGGTAAAGCTCTGGGCGGTCTGCAATCCTCCAGGGCCGTTCGAATCCAGCAAACCGCTTGAGATGTTTCCATTGCCATCGGCGAAGAAGCTACCGGCCGAGACATAACTGCTGGTGCCACTGAAACCGCTCACCAGAAACGCATAGTTCCCGCTCAGCCGGGAATTTCCGGCGGAATTTGGATTAATCGTAATACTGAGTTGCGCCAGCGCTGTCTGCGGCTTGGGCGTGGAAGAATCCGTTACCTGGACAGTAAAGGTCGAGGTTCCCGTCTGAGACGGCGTGCCGGAAATCAGCCCTGCGGAGCTTAGCGTCAAGCCTGAAGGTAAAGTGCCGGTAGTGATGCTCCAGGCGTAAGGCGGCGTGCCGCTGGCCGCTTGCAAAGTCACTCCCGCGCCGCTAGGCACCGTAAGCCGTTCCTATCGTCCCCGACGGCAACGACCGCGTCACCACCGACAGCGGCGGAGGGGGATTGATGGTGATGCCTAAAGTCTGGCTGACCGAAACTCCGCTGGCATCGGTCACGCGAATCACGAAAGTCGAAGTGCCCAAGACCGTCGGCGTGCCCAAAATCGTGATCGAACTGCTGGTACTGGTCGAGAGCGAAAGTCCTGCGGGCAGTTTTCCAGAAACCAGGGACCACGTGAACGTGCCCTCTGCGCCCACTGCGCCGATGACGCCAACGTAAGGAACATTCAACGTTCCCGCGGGAAGCGAAGTCGTGGAAATCGACAGCACGGGATTGACGGTGATACTCACCGTCCCCGTGACGTTGGTATTTGCAACCGAAGTCGCGGTGATCGTCGCCAGACTTTCAGTCGAAATTCCTACGGGAGAAACATAGATGACCGAGGTGGTCGTCTGGTTGTTCAGACTGCCAAGTCCGGAGAGCGTCCAGGTCACGCCCTGACTTTTGGTGTCGTTGGCGACGGTCGCAGTGATGCTTTGAGTTTGTCCGGAGTTAATGGTAACTGCTGTGGCTGGCGCAAGCGTAATGGCGATGGAATTTGAGGAGCACCCGGGAAAGCTCAAAAGGCAGCAAAACACCCCCAAAAGCATCAGACAAATTCTGAATCTTGCCACAGCTTTCCTTTTCAGATCCTGGTAGTTGTTACGAGTAAGGTACTAGAACGAGAATAACATCTGCAAATCGATCCGACGAACTGCGTTGGCCGAGGAGTAAGGCCCTCCGGCCAGGGCGATCGATTCGGCGAATTGCGGGGACGAGAGTGTGCCGACCGGCGGGGCCAGATTCACGCGGTTGATCATGTTTCGCGCGGAAACGCTGAAAGTCATATTGTACCGGCGGTTGGTGTTGGCACCGCCAAACATTCCACCTCGGCCACCTCCACCACCGGTCAATCCGCCCGGCCCCAGAACTCCGCCCGGACCGCCGCCACCGCGGTGCCCACCGCCTCCGCCTTGACCTTGCTGGCCGGTTGCGCCTTTTACCTCAGGGCCAAAACCAAATGTCTTGCTCAAACGCAGATTGAAGGTGAACAAAGTCGGCCCGGTACCGGAGTTGACGGGGATGAGGGACGCGCCCGACCCCGGCGCACCATTGAACGTCCCGAGCGGCGTGCAGACGATATTTTTTCCTTGCTGAGTGTTCACCGGACAAGTCGCGTTCGAAACTAGCGAGGGGCGATCGTTGAATATGGAATCTCCGTTCGAATCCTGGCCAGTAACGATGTCGAACGGCGATCCTGAACTGACGATCATGAAGGGATTGAGCCGGAACTTGTAAGGCAATGAAACCGTGCCGCCGAAAAATACCCGATGGCGAACATCGAATTGCGCGCGTCCGTAATCCGCCATAGGATCGTACTGATCCGAGATGAAGTTCGGCGCGGCGGTCGCGCCGCCAGCAGAAAACGCAACCGCTCCTCCAGAGCTCGCCCCCGCGCCCAAATCGCTGTTGGCATAACTCAACGTGTAGACGCCAAAGAGCGAAAAGCGGTTGGTGTTCACGCGAAAGTTGGCGATGATCTGGTTCTCGCGATAGATACCCTCGGAGTCGTACTGATAGATGTTGTCCGTGCCACCGAAAGGTCGCACCCCGCTCCCTGGCACCAGGGGATTGAACGTCCCCGGCAACGGCGCATTCGCATTGCGAATAAAGAATTGATGCTCGCCGTAGGAGTTGACGTAGGTAACGGCCGCGGTCGCCTTCTTGGTGAGTTGCCGCTCCACGCTGGCTGCGGATTGCAGTGTCATCGGCGCTCTCAGGCCGGGGGCAATCTGGTAGATCGTGGGCGAAACCACCGCGCCGGGAATTGGCAAAGTTGGAATATTCGGATAAAAATCCGGGTCCTGCACAATGCTCTGGTCTTGCGTGATACCGTTTAACCGCTCCGTCTCTTCCAGCAGATTATAAGAAAAACGGTCGTAGAAAATTCCGAAACCAGCGCGCAACACGGTTTTCGGCGTCGTCTTATTGTGGCCAAGCCCCCAGGCGAACGAAAGCCGGGGCGCCCAATCGCCGTGATCGTGGATGGCGTTCTGAGTTTCGAAGCGCAGGCCGTAACTCAGCGTCATGTTGGGGCGGATCTTCCAGTCATCTTCCGCGTACAGTCCCGCGTCCACCAGCGTAACTTCGGTCAGCGGACGGCCGGTCGTGATCGAGAACTGGCTTGGGCTCACAAGGAGTCGAAGACGTAGGAGTCTGGCCTGCGGGACAAGTTCCGCCATTGAGCAACAGGTTCTGATAGGAGGTCAAAGAAGAAAACGTGAATACGCCGTTGAAATTCGCATTCGAGCTGTTCGAATCGTTGGTCGCCCGCAGCCTTCCGCCAAACTTGATGAAGTGATTGCCGTGAACGATCGAAGTGTAGTTCTGTAATTCGTAGCGATTTTCGTTGTCGACCGGACTGCCGGATGAGTTTCCGCCGCCGGTGAACGCACCCAGCACGGAGGTGGTGGGAATGAATGGCTGTTGCAGGGTTTGCGTACTGTGGTCGCGGACGTACTGAAAGCGCGTCTCGTTCACGATGTTGCTGCTGATGACTTGCGTGTCGCTGATCTGCAACGTGTGTTCGTTTTGGAGCGAGTCGTAGGCCTGCGATGGCAGCGAGAACGTACCGATGCCGTTGTCCTCGGAAGTGTCGTGGTAGAACTGGTAGCGGATCGTTAGCGTGTTGTTCTTGCTGAGCTGAAAATCCACTCGCGGGCTGAGATTGAGGCGCGACCGCGGGTTGGCAATGGCTTCAATCTCGGGCGTCGGCTGCAGCATCGAGTTCAGCACCGTCGCATTCACCACGTTGGAGTCGTTGATCTGCCGCCCTTCAACGTTGAAGAAAAACGACGCCTTCTTGCTCAGCGGCCCGCCCACGCTCGCGTTATACAACTCCGAGTGGTAACCCGGTATGTCGGGAGTAAACGGATTCGTCGAGTTAAAGGCGGAATCGTTGCCGTCAATGTACGCCTGGCCGTGATACTGGTCGGTGCCCGGCTTGGTGAAGATCTCGATTCGGCCGTAACCCAGTTTGTCATATTCAGCGGAAAACGGATTCTGGTTAATGCGAATTTCGCGGATCGATGATTTCGGCGGGAGTTGCCCGCCAGTAAAGCCGTCAATATAAATCTGCCCGCCATTCGGGCCCGCCGAAGGGCCGGCCAGCGCTTCCAGTTCCTGCTGCAATTCGTCGGGATCGTCCGAGAGCGCCTCCAAGTCTTGTCCCTTGATTATGATCGCGCTGGCATTTTCGGACGGACTTGTAGTGATGGTCGTGGGCGACTCCTGAACTTCCACTTTTTCCTGCTCAACGGCGATATCCAGTGCAATATCGAATTGCTGGTTCTGCCCGGCAGTGATGACGACGTTTTCTTCCGTCGAGAGAGCGAATCCTTTGGCCTGCGTCGTCACGGTGTAGCTCCCTGCCGCCAGACCCTTGAGTTCGTAGTTTCCCTGCGCGTTGGTATTGGCGGAAACCTTGGCGCCGCTGGATGAAGTTGCGGTAATGGCCGCCTGCGGAATCACCGCTCCAGAAGGGTCGGTGACTCTGCCGTGCAGACCGCCGGAGCCGGCTTGCGCGTACAAGCGCGGAATTACCAAGAGCAGTAAAGCGAAAGATATCGCCGCCGGCTTCGACACAGACTTGATCTTGCTGAAAATTTCGGCGGACCAATTCACTGATTGCCGCCTACCGCCGCTTCCGATCCGCCGAGGTTCCACGGAGAAAGCAACATGGCCGCGCCTTTGCTGCCAGGCGAAGCGCTGAGAATTGGTTCGACGCCGGTTAGCAGCGTGATAGCGGTGGGCTGAACTGTGGCGGAGCCTTCCGTCGTAACCGCCACACCACAGTCCCTTTTTGCAGATCGGCGAGGGTCACGGCGGGCATGCGTTCGAGCATCTGCTGAAAGTCGCCCCGCTGACCACCTGCGCCGTTCCCTGGACCTCCGGAATTCTCGCCCGCATTCGATGGCGCTGCAGCGCCGGTTCCCGCCCCTTGCCCCGCTCCGCCTTTGAGCCGCATCGCGATCCGTTGCGCCATCATTTGCGGAACGTTGCGCAGTTGAGAACTTGCCGAAAGTTTCAGCGTAACCTGGCTCTTCGAGAGCAGGTCTTGCACGGTGACCGATTTGTTTGCCGCGTCTGTCGTCACTACCGTGCCGGCCACGTTGCGGAATTTTCCGGAAATGATCTCTTCCGCGGTCAACTCGCTGCCGTCTTCGTTCTTGGTTCCGCGCGCGCGCAGTTGATCGCCAGGCTGAATCTGCTCGAGCGTTCCCGGCTTCGCGTCATCGTAGTTCGCCGAATCCGGAGGCCAACGGCGGATGACCGTCTCCTTGGAGACGCGAATAAGCGTATCTTTAGTCCCTCGCAAGCTTGAAACCGTTATGGTCACGGTGCCGTTTGTCACATCCGTTGACTTCACGGGTCCCGCCGACGCCACGCTTGCTCCAGTCTTCGCGCTCCTGCTGCTGTTTGGCGGCGATATCCGACCCAGTCATCACAATCACCGAAGCAGCTGCGATCGATTTGCCGTCATCGGACGTTCGTTCCGCGCACCAGCATGCGGTCGCCCACCTGCAGATCGTGCAGTTGGACACGGCGTAGCTCCCTGCAAATCTTTCTTGCCGGGAAGAGTGCGCAACATGCGGGTGGAATCCTGAACTGCGATGGAAAGCGTGCTGCCGCTGTCGGTGGCCAGCGTAATTGTGTTGCCGGAGATTGCCTTCACCGTGCCGACCGGTTTCACCACCGAACCGGGCGCTGGCGCGCTCGGCGTCTGTGCGACAGTGAACGACGCAAGCAGCAGGATACCCGCCATCACCGGCAGGAGACGAGCACGTCTAACGACGCGGGCACACTGATTTGTGGTGAAGAAGCTCAAGGCGAATCTAGGATAAATCATTGCACCATGTGTGCCCGTAACCGGGAGTAAAGAATCGTCAAACCCGTGTAAATTTCTGTGCCGAGATCGGGAATTTGCGGCCGCAGAACTTGCCAATCTCGGCCGGTTGTCGAGTAGAATGTCTTTTGTTATTGGGCGGGAGTAACTTGAGGCGTTTTGCGGGCGTGAGCGAAGCGGGAGCCCGCAGCCGAAATCCCGAGCGGAGTCGAGGCATCTTGGAGGGCGGGAGTAACTCAGTGGTAGAGTCACGGCTTCCCAAGCCGTTGGTCGCGGGTTCGATCCCCGTCTCCCGCTCCATTTCATTTGATTTCTAGCCCTGTCCGATCACTTCCATATTTGCTGGGCCAATCCTGCCACTGCCCCGCCTAGGACGAGCCATGCGGAATTCACCCGCCAGCGAACCAGTAGAATCAGGCTGACGACCGCCAGCGAAATTGTAGTCCAATCGACCAGCGCAGCCCTGCCCAGTTGCCAGGTCACGACGACCATCAGCGCAACCGCGCCCACGTTGACGCCATCAAGAAAAGCTCCAAACAACGGCGAATTACGCAAGCGGGGCACCAGCGGCGCGACCAGAAAAATGAAGACGAAGCCCGGCAGAAAAATCGCAATCGTCGCGATGACCGACCCCGGGAACCGCCCAAGCAGATAACCGATGAACGTAGCCGTGCTGGAGACCGGGCCCGGCGTCACCTGTCCGATGGCAATGGCGTCGAGCAGTTGCTGGTCGGTCAGCCAGTGCAACCGGGTCACGAGATCGGATCGTAAGAAGGCGAGCAGCACGTAGCCGCTGCCAAACAAGACGGCGCCAATCTTCAGAAAAAACCAGAACAATGCCCAGAGACTGAACGACGTCGCAGTGATCGCTGCGCCAGCAACTCCGGCGAGCGGCGTCCCCGGCAGCAAAGCCGCACGCTTATTTTTTGGCGAAACTAGTCCGCCGCTGAACATCAAAATGACTCCGCAGCCGAAAAGAACAAACAGCACGTTCACGCCGCGGGCGCTCGCAGCCATGGCGGCCACGCCAACAATCGCCAGCAGAGCGGACTTGACTGCGGTTCGCGCCAGCTTCCAGATGGCTTGCACCACGATTGCAATGACCACCGCCTTCACGCCGTACAGAATCCCGGCCACTTGCGGCATGGTTCCGTAGCGAACGTAGGCCCAGGCGAGGGCGAGCGTCAGCAAAGCCGCCGGCAATATGAAACAGACGCCGCCGAGCAGGAGGCCCGGAATGCCGCCCATGCGGTAGCCGATCTGGATCGCCATTTCGGTCGAGTTTGGTCCGGGGATCAGGTTGACGACGCCTAGGAAATCCAGAAATTCTTCGCGCGTAAACCATTGCCGACGTTGTACGACTTCGTATTCCATCATGGCAATGTGCGCCGCAGGACCTCCGAAAGCGGTGAAACCCAGCTTGAGATAGAGCGAGGCGAGGCTGCGAAGGGGTTTGGAGGCGGGCAGCATGAGTTGAGGGTTATGCGGGCTGCAATTTTCGGCAGTATTCGCGGATCAGGTCGCGCTGCGCGGGAAGTAGGCCGACGAATTCAAAGCCGTGAAGAAATCCCATGCGGTGCCGGACCACGGCGCGGACGACTTGAAGCTCTTCCACGTCCGGCACCGAGAACTCGACCGAAACCATTTCTCCCGCGCGAAATTCGCTGGTGATGACCGCTCCCAGCCCGTTTTCGGCGATCTCGAAGCAGCGGCCATGAATGCGCAGATAGCCATCCTGCCCCAGGACTTTCACAATCACGGGAATTTCAGTGCGGTAGCGAGCGTAGCGGCGCGTCGAAGACTTGTGCATTCTGGGCAGTCCAGCGCCGTCGCGTTCGGAGCCCCGGCCAGAATTGCAAGTCGCGAGGGCGGCCTGTAAATGTCGCTCTTATGGTCACAAAAACCCGCGCCGTGCGCAAGCACTAACTCGGTACGACTTTCCGGCAGAGCGCGGAAACGGTGCGCCAGCCCGGAACCGGCGCACCGCTCAGGGAATGTCGACCCCACATGCCTACTTGCAGCTATTGAACTTGAAGGAGGTAAGCCGGGTCGTCCAATCGTTGCTGGAAGTCCCGCCATTGGACTGGTTGTAATACTCCTGCGCATACCAGAAGGTGCAGTCGTCGGCGGGATCGACGCTCATGCTGCTGTAATCTCCCCAACGATTGCCTCCACTCACCTGGACTGCGTTGCCTACCACGACCACTTTCGGCGCTTCCATTTTGCCCAGCGGATCACTCGGAATCCGGCCGGTGTAGGCGATGCTCGGTTTCACATTGGTGGTGTTGACTGCGCTCATGCCCATGGCGATGTCGCCCAGCTTGTCCATGGCGATGCTCGCCATCCACAAACTGATGCTGGGATCCTGATACGTGCCCGATTGATACAAGGTGAAAGCGCTTCCCGGCGGCGTAGCGCGCAACTCGTACCAGCGATTGGCTGAGGTTGCGGTTGAACCGCTGCCCGGCTTTACCGAGTGGGCAATCACCATCGCTTCATGGTCGCCCAAATTACGGTAGGCCAGCCGGAACATGAGCAGTCCGCTCAGGGAGTCCACTTTTTCGCCCGGCGAAGGCTGCTGAATGCAGGCAAAAATGTTGCCGTCGTCGCACAGCAGGACGAAGTTGGGCACGGTGATGGTGTTGGAGCCGATGAAGGTGGAATTCTTGGGATTGGCGAAGTCCACGTGGAAATCAAACTCGTTCAGTTCATTCGTCAGATTGCCCAAGTCAACGTAGTGGGCGGGTTCGCCGCCGGGAGGAGGCGTGGTTCCATCGAAATCGGAAGGCATGAAGCCGAAGTTGGCAGGATTGGGCGTGAAGCAGATCGCACTGGCATCGCCGCCGGACAACATGGAATTGCGGTCAAGGGCGCAGGGTCGGGCGCCGAGAAAGTTGTTGGAATAGATGTTCGCGGTGGTGTAGTACCCGTCGGGCCACACCGAATACTTTGGATAATCCGAAAGCTTCGGACCTTCATTGAAAGCATAGCGATAATAACTTCCTGTAGCGTCGGCGCTGGTGGAAAGCGCTACGCACTGATAGTCATCGGTGAAGGTGAAGGCCAACTGAGTGACCAGCCAGCGCTGCGCCATTTTGTCCCATAGCACGACCGGATCGCCGCCGGCGCTGGTTTCGCACGGCCCGCCAAATCCAGACCAGATGGCGGTAATCGGCGTCGGCCCCAGGACGACGTTGCCGGTCGCTTTATCGAAGACTTCGTAAGCGACGTTTACAATCTCGACGAACTGTGTGCTTCCTACCGAGCCGTTGGTGTCAGGAGGAATCGCGCCGCCGCTGACAGTCGCGGTCATTGCGTCAAAGCTGAGCAACTGCGTGGTGGACACCTGCGGCAAGAATTCGCGCTGCGCGACCGGGTCAACCGTACCCGCGCTGGTGTAATGTTTTCGTTTGGGCTCAAGCATCTCGATGCGCCGCGGCGGCGCCACCGGATGCTTCACCATCTCGGATAGAGGCAAAGACGTGTCATGCTTGGTAGCGGGAATGACGATAGGATCGCGTTGAACTTTTTCGGCAAATGCCGGGACAAGACCCAGCAGCAGAAGGACAGTAATCACCGGCGTGCTTGATTTCCAGCGGCTCATTTTTTCTCCTAACTGATTTGGCTTGGCGCATTCGCAGTGGCTTGTGCGAGCGCAAAATTTGGTGAGCGATGATATCGCAAAACGGCGCGGGAAATGTCATCTCACGGCTGAGTCTTCCCACTCTAGACCTGCTAATCTGAAGCAGAGAAGCGGGCCCGTAGCTCAACTGGATAGAGCAATGCGCTTCGAACGCAGAGGTTGGGAGTTCAAGTCTCTCCGGGTCCGCCAGGCATGAGATCCCTCGACTGCGCTCGGGATTTCGGCTGCGGAAAGCGTTCCAGTCCCCGAGGCACAGGCGAGATTACGCCGGAGAACTGCCCCACTCAAGCCAAAATCGGGCTTGAATGGGCCACCAGCCAAATGTTTTTCCTCGTCCGCTCTTCATCCTTAAGGGATACGCAAGCCTCATCGCCCCGCCAAACCCTAGCAGCCATCTTTGGCTTCCCTTCTTTTAGAATGCCAGTGTGAAATCCTGGGACGTCATCATCGTCGGTGGCGGGATCATCGGGCTGTCGCTGGCGATTGCCCTTAACAAGCGAGGCGTTCGCGTTCTGATCGTGGAGCGCGGTGAGCCGGGCCATGAGGCCTCCCACGCCGCCGCCGGCATGTTGGTTGATTGTCCCGACGAAACTTCTCCCGCTTTGCAAGCCCTCGCGACGGCCAGCGCGCACATGTATCCCGAGTTCGTGCACGAGTTGCAGGACGAATCCGGCGTCCCCGTCGACCTGCGCGATCAAGGCACGATCGTGATTCTGCCGGAGGAGGAGAAACATCGTGCCGACGGCTCTATCGCTCTCGCTGACCTCGAACCGGCATTGGCCGATTTAGGCCTTCCGGCAAAAGTTCTCAAAGAACGCAGCGTCGATCCGCGGGCCTTGGTGGCCTCCGCGGTCAAAGCCGCCAAACATCGTGGTGTGGATATTTCGTCCGGCTCGACCGTGACGAGCGTGCTCTTCTCCGATGGCCGAGCCAGCGGCGTGGCGACCGATAAGACCAGCTACTCGGCGCCGATTGTGGTGAACTGCGCAGGCGCATGGGCGGGACAATCGGCTCCGCAGTTCATCCCTACTCGCCCGGTCAAGGGGCAAATGCTCGCGGTGGTCGGACAACGAATCTTGAACCATGTGGTGCGCGCCCCCGAGGTTTACCTGGTGCCGCGCAGCGATGGCCGCATTCTAATTGGCGCTACCGTCGAAGAGGCCGGTTATGACAAACGCACCGATCCCGAAACCATTCAACGTTTGCATCATGCAGCGGTGCGATTGCTCCCATCCTTAGAGCGGGCTCGAGTTTTGGAAGCGTGGGCCGGGCTGCGTCCGGGCACACCGGACAATTTGCCGATCCTTGGCGAAACGAGCATTCCGGGCTACTTCGTTGCTACCGGTCACTTCCGTGACGGAATTTTGCTGGCGCCGGTCACCGCTCAAGTGATGGCCGAACTCATCACCTCAGGCAAAGCTGACCGCGATCTGTCCGCCTTCTCTCCGGCGCGATTCGACACGCTGCAGGCAGTCTCTTGAGCTTTAGTACTCGTCCGGCTGGGCTTTCGGCGTGTACCCAGGACACTGCAGCACCGGCAATCGTGGATACTTCACAAATCGCGCATCGTCCTCCGCCAGCGCGCAACGGAAAAATACCGAGCCACGGTCCGATTCCATCCTCCGCGAATGCTGGCACGCGAGGCATAGTCCCACTCGTTTTCTTTCGCTGGATAATCGGCCGCTTTCTTCCACTTTCGCAGAATATCTCACCCCGCACTTCACATTCCTGAAACTTCTGCCGATTCTGATACGTTTATTCGATTGACGCGGAGGGACGATTGCAACTCCTCATCGACAATGTCGGCAAGCGTTACGGTTCGAATACCTGGGCCTTGCGCGGATTCAGCCTGGAACTGCGGCCCGGAGTGCTGGGACTGCTCGGGCCGAACGGCGCGGGCAAAACTACGCTGATGAGCATCCTCGCGACCATCACGCGAGCGACGGAAGGCAAGGTCGCGTGGAACGGAACTGACGTGGCCTCTCACCCGGACGCCTTGCGCAACGTGCTCGGATACCTCCCGCAGGATTTCGGAGTTTATCCCAATCTCAACGCGGTGGAATTTCTCGAGTATCTGGCGGCGGTCAAAGGCCTCGACGGTCCCGACTTCGCGCCGCCGCATCGACGAATTGCTGGAGTTGGTGAACCTGACCGATGTCCGCAAACGCCCGCTGGGCGGATTTTCCGGCGGAATGAAACAGCGCGTCGGAATTGCGCAGGCGCTGCTCAACGATCCGCAATTGCTGATCGTCGACGAACCGACTGCCGGCCTCGATCCCGAAGAGCGTGTGCGGTTCCGCAATCTTCTGTCCGACCTTTCCGGAGAGCGCATCGTGATTCTTTCCACCCACATCGTTTCCGACGTTGAAGCCACGGCGACCGACATTGCGCTCATCTCGAAGGGCGCGCTCGTGGCTCATGCTTCGCCCGAGGAATTGCTGCGGCGGGTCGAGGGTAAAGTCTGGGAGTGGATCATCCCCAGCGCGGGGCTGACCGCGGCTAAACAGAAATACCTCATCAGCAATACGACTCGGCGCAGTGACGGAGTGCATGCGCGGGTGCTCACGGCGGAGCCGCCGATGGCAGCGGTCCCGGCATTGCCGAATCTCGAAGACGCCTATCTTTATTGCCTCTCGACGCAGCGTGAAGGAGCGAGGGCATGAACCGCGCCCACGTTCTTTATGAAATGGCGCGGGCGGACTTTCTAGAGCGCGTCCGCCGTTACAGCTTTCTGCTTACGCTGGCGGGAGCATTGTATCTCGGCTATGGCGTGGCTACCGAACAAGTCTGGGTGGTCATCGGCAATGCATATCGCGGGGTCTACAACTCAGCCTGGATCGGCGCGGTCATGGCTGTTACCTGCTCGACGTTTCTGTCGCTGATCGGCTTCTACGTGGTGAAAAATTCAGTGCAGCGCGACACGGAGACGCGCGTCGGCCGTATTCTCGCCGCGACTCCGATGAGAAAAACTTTCTATACTCTCGCGAAAACGATCAGCAATTTTGCGGTGCTGGCGGCGATGGTCTTCGTTCTCATGCTGGCCGCAGTAGCCATGCAATTCTTCCACGCCGAAGTGCGGCAAATTTCCTTGTGGAATTTATGGTCTCCATTTTTGCTGATTGCTCTGCCTGCGATGGCAGTGACCGCAGCGCTGGCAATGCTTTTCGAAGTGCTGCCATTGCTGAGCGGCGGGTTCGGCAATGTCGCGTATTTCTTCGTTTGGTCGATTGGCCTGGCCATGAGCGTTCAGATTTCGGGCTCTGACCCGACGGGTATCCAGCTGCTTTTTCGCAGCACGCGCGCGGTTCTCATGAGGATCGATCCCAGCTCTCGGGACAGTTTCAGCCTGACGATTGGCGGGCAACACGCGATCCGCACGTTTCAGTGGAACGGCTTCGACTGGACGGCCCCGATGATCATGGGCCGACTGATGTGGGTTTTCGTGGCGCTGGTAGTCGCGCTCGTGGCCGCGGTGTTTTTCCATCGCTTTGATCCGGCGCGAGAGTTCGGGAGGAAGGAAAAAGCGGATTCCCAACCTTCAGCCGCGACCAGCGAGGCGGCGAGCGCGAGTGTGGCAAGAGCTTCTCAACCAGTGCGGCTAACGCCGGTTGCGCTTTCGCGTGGAAGGTGCCCGCTTCTTCACACTGGTCGTCTCCGAAATGCGTCTCATGCTGAAAGGCCAGCATTGGTGGTGGTATGCGGGGGCGGCGGGAATTTTGATCGGAAGCCTGGTTTCTCCTCTGGCAGATTCGCGCGGCGCATGGCTGGTGGCGGCGTGGATCTGGCCGGTGCTCATCTGGTCGCAGATGGGCGCACGGGAAGCGCGGTACAACGTGCAGTCGCTGATTTTCTCCTCCGAACGCTCACTGGAGCGGCAACTGCCAGCCGTATGGACGGCGGGTGTCCTGGTCGCAGTCGCCACTGGCGCGGGAGCTGGCGTTCGCCTGCTGCTCGCTGCAGATTGGCCCGCAGTGCTGGCATGGATCGCGGGGGCGCTGTTCATTCCAAGCCTCGCCCTGGCGCTGGGAGTATGGAGCGGCCGCAGCAAGGCCTTTGAGGCTCTTTACACGGTTTGGTGGTACATCGGGCCGTTGCATCACGTGACCGGCGCGGATTTTGCGGGGACCACAGCCGCTTCGAGCACTCCTGCAGCATACCTGCTGGCGGCGGTCGGACTGCTCGCGGCCGCTTATGCCGGACGCCGAGTTAAGCTCGGATACGCCTGAGCATTCGGCAACACTTAACCAGAATATTTTATCGAATAGACGATCACCGGCCCGGTGATCGGGCTGATGTATCGCCCCGTGAAGTGAGCAGCGGCGCATGAGCATTGCCGACTCGGAAACACCGCAGGCCATCCATCAGTTGCCCCGTAAGTGCCGATAAGGGCTTGAGCAAGGATCTGGGCGCCGCAGTCGAGGCCCTCCGCATTTCTTTTTCCTACGCGTCAGAATTTACAATTCTCAACAATGTCTCCCGATCCGGAAAGCGACGCCTCACGCTTCATCGCCCAGCTTCCCAAGGCCGAGCTACATCTTCATCTCGAAGGATCCATCGAGCCCCCCACGCTGCTCGAACTTCGTCAGCGCCACGGAAAATCAAGCACACTCGCCGAAGTCGAGCAGCTTTACCAGTTCAAAGACTTCACCGGATTTCTGATGGCGTTCAAGGACGTGACCGCCGATCTGCAAACACCTGCTGACTACGAGTTGATCACTTATCGTCTGATGGAAAAATTGAAAGTGGAAAACGTGCTTCATGCCGAAGTTTCCGTTTCGGTCGGCGTTCATTTGTGGCGGAAGCAAGACTTCGACGCCATCCTCGTTGGACTCGAACGTGGGCGCGAACGCGGCGAGCGGGACTTCGGAATCTCGTTGTTGTGGATATTCGATGCGGTGCGCCAATTCGGCCCGGAGAAAGCCCAGCAAGTTGCGGAGTTGACGGTTCGGCTGAGAAGCCCGAGCGTGGTCGGCTTCGGAATTGGAGGCGACGAGCGCCAGGGTGCTCCCGAGTTGTTTCGCGACGTGTACGCTTATGCGGCAGAGCACGGTCTTCGGCTCACGGCTCACGCGGGCGAAAGCGCGGGGCCGGAGTCGATCTGGGGTGCGCTCAATCTGCGAGCGGAACGCATCGGCCACGGGCTCACGGCATGGCAGGATCCTGAGTTGGTCGAAGAGCTATCGAAACGTCAGGTTCCGGTGGAAATTTGCATCACCAGCAATGTTCGCACCGGCTGTTGCGCGTCATTAACGGATCATCCGGTGAAAAATTATTTTGATCACGGTCTGATGGTCACGCTGAACACCGACGATCCGGCAATGTTTGGAACTTCGCTGAACCGTGAATATCAGCTTGCTCAGGACAACTTTGGTTTTACTGACGAACATTTGCGCGAGCTGGCGCGGAATTCGTTTGAGGCGTCGTTTTTGCCGGCAGAGAAGAAGCTGCAATTTCTGAATCTACTTGACGCCGCGGCAACGAAGATCACGTAGGGACGGACGCCTCGTCCGCCTAAGCTAAACCGCACGCCCGTCCTCCATCGATTTCTGCTGCTTAATCCTCCATTTCGCCAATCGCTGGAACTCGCAACGGCGCGCCCGCGGAATATGATCTAATGAAGTAATCACAAATCTTTCATGCCGTCTTTATCCACAACCCTGCGCCGCCGCGTAAAGGCACTGCACCGCAACCTGCGCGGTGCCCGGATGATCGTCAAGGCCCTGACTTCGACCGATCACCCTCTGCTGGCGCACATCATTCCGATACGCCGTTGCAATCTCGCCTGCGAATATTGCAATGAGTTCGACGATTTCTCCAAGCCCGTGCCGACCGACGAAATGTTTCGCCGGGTGGATAAGTTGGCCGAACTGGGCACCGCGGTAATCACCATCAGCGGCGGCGAGCCATTGCTGCATCCAGAATTAGATGAAATTATCGGGCGAATTCGCCAGCGTGGAATGATTGCAGGTTTGATCACCAACGGATATTTCCTGGTGCCGGAGCGCATTCAGCGGCTCAACCGCGCGGGCCTGGAGTGGCTGCAGATTTCCATCGACAATGTTACGCCGGACGACGTATCGAAGAAGAGCCTGAAGGTCCTCGATAAGAAGCTCGAAAATCTTGCCGAGCACGCCGATTTTCACGTAAACATTAATTCCGTGGTCGGCGGGGGTGTGAGCAATCCGCAGGACGCGCTGACCATCGGCAAACGGGCGCTGCAACTCGGATTCAGCTCGACTGTCGGCATTATTCACGACGGCGACGGCCAGCTTGAGCCGCTGGGCGAAGACGAACGCCGCATCTATCACGAGATGAAGTCACTGGAGAAAAGCAGCTTTACGCGCGTGAATGCGTTTCAGGACAACATTGCGCAGGGCAAGCCGAACCAATGGCGCTGCCGCTCAGGCTCGCGTTATCTCTACATTTGCGAAGATGGCCTGGTGCACTATTGCTCGCAGCAGCGCGGCTATCCGGCGATCCCGCTGGAAAAATATACGGTGCACGATCTTCGCCGTGAGTACGTGACCGAGAAGTCCTGCGCGCCACACTGTACGGTTTCCTGCGTTCATCAGGTTTCGATCTTCGATTCCTGGCGCGCGCCGCAGCATTCGTCAGCGGTTTCCGCGACAGCGGGCGACTTGGTCCAAATCCAGTAACGATTGGTTACTTCTTCTGCGCCGTCGGCGGCAAGATTCCGTTCAACCTCAGGTATTGTGCTTCCGCCGCATAATGGTCGGCCCAGTCGTTGGTGATGGCGTACAGCGCAAATGCGCGTGTGGCCTGCTGACCTCCGAACAGCTCCACTTGGTCTGCCAGCTTCGAATCATCCACTTTAGCCAGCGCCGAAGCGCAAAAATCGAATGAATCTTTCAGCGCAGCCACCAGTTTTTCCTTGGCGTCGTTTTCCTTCAGATTGGCGCTTTTCGGCTCTTCGGAGTTGCTGACTTTGGCGCACAAAAAATTATTCGATTCGGCAACGTGCATGATCAAGTGACCGAAGGTGATCTGCTCGGCGGTAGGTTTGAAACCGTATTTGTCGGCCGGCATCAACTCGGCCGCCGCGATCATGTTCTTCTGCCGGCGCGGCAGGATTTGCCGGACGACATCGGAGACAGGATTCTTGGTTTGGCACAGCGCGACTGCGCTGGAAAGTAAAAGGACGAGCACAACGAGGACTCGTTTCATAGCGATCCTCCACAGCATTTTGAAGACGACCTAAGCATACGCCGCGAGGGAGCACCTTGTCAGTTCGCTCGGCTGCAGAAGTTGATCTACGCCTTCGCTTCCGCCTGCGCCTTCGCCCGTCTCTCGGGATAGAGCGGGAAGGCTTCGGCCAACTGCAGCACCTGGTCGCGTATTTTCTTGAGAAGCGCAGCGTCCTGTCGATGATGCAGGACATCGGATATCCAGCGGCCGACTTGCTGCATCTCCGCTTCCTTCATGCCTCGCGTGGTCAACGCCGGCGTGCCAATGCGGATGCCGCTCGGCTTCAGCGGCGGGTTAGTGTCGAACGGAATCGCGTTCTTGTTGACGGTAATGCCGGCTTCGCCAAGAGCCTTCTCGGCTTCGCTGCCCAGCATGCCTTTTGAGAACACGTCGACCAGCATGACGTGTGTGTCCGTTCCGCCGGAAATCATGCGGAAGCCTTCGGACTTGAGCGTGTCGGCGAGCACTTTGGCGTTGGCGACCACCTGGCGGGCATAGTCGCGAAAGCTAGGCTGCATCGCTTCGCGGAAGCACACCGCTTTGGCCGCGATGATGTGGCACCAGCGGCCCTCCCTGAATTCCGGGGAAGACAACTTTGTCGATGGCAGCGCCATACTCCTGCTTCGACAAAATCATGCCGGCGCGCGGGCCACGCAGAGTCTTGTGCGTGGTCGTTGTCACGATCTGCGCGTGCGGCACCGGCGAAGGATGAACGCCGCCTGCGACCAATCCCGCAAAATGCGCCATATCGACGAGGAACAGCGCGCCCACTTTGTCTGCGATCTTCCTCATGCGCGCGAAATCGATGATCCGCGGATATGCGCTGCCGCCGCCGATAATCAGCTTCGGACGCTCTTTCTCGGCCAGTTTTTCAAGGTCGTCGTAATCAATCGTTTCTGTTTCCTGGGTCACGCCGTAGGGGACAATGTGATACGTCTTGCCGGAAAAATTGAGATGATGCCCATGCGTCAAATGGCCGCCGTGCGCCAGGTTGAGGCCGAAAACGGTATCTCCGGGCTGAATGACCGCGGCATAGGCGGCCATATTTGCCTGCGATCCTGCGTGGGGCTGCACATTCGCATACTCGGCGCCAAACAACTGCTTGGCGCGGTCGCGGGCCAGGTTCTCGACAATGTCCGCATACTCGCAGCCGCCGTAATAGCGCTTGCCGGGATAGCCCTCAGCGTACTTGTTGGTGAACACCGATCCCATGGCTTCGAGCACGGCTTCGCTGACGAAATTCTCTGAAGCGATCAGCTCCAAGCCGGCGTGCTGCCGCTGGACTTCGTTATCAATTGCGATGGCTACGTCGGGATCGACTTCATATAACGGGCGCGACATGTTTTGATCACTCATCTGGTTTCTCCAGGAGAACTTGTGATTGCGGAGTACACGTCAGGATTGTGCAGTTGCATGTATCTTTCGGGCTTGGCGAGCGGCGTGAAGCCGAATTGCGCGTAGAGGTCGTGCGCGTCGCGGGTAAGCAGCGTCCAGCGCCGCAGCCCCTGCAACTGCGGGTGCCGACGGATGCATTCCATCATCCACTTGGCCAGCCCGTGGCCGCGATAGGCTTCGATCACGAACACATCACCGAGATACGCGTAGGTGGCGAAATCTGAAATCACGCGGGCAAAGGCCACCTGCTTACGATCCGCGTAGACGCCGAAGCACAGCGAATTCTCGATGGACCGGGCCACCGTCTCGCGCAGAATCCCCTTTGCCCAATAATTTTCGCTGAGAAATCCGTGGATCACATCGAGGTCCAACCGCTCGGGGTCAGTGCTGAGCACGAATTCGCCTTTGCGCTCGGTTAGAGATTCGGCTCTGGCGGCTGGTGGCATGGGATTCTTCTGCCATTCTAAATAAGGGCCGAGCATTTCGCACGAAAGCTCTGTGAACTCTGTGCGCTCTGTGGTGATGATTTAAACGCTCTCGAATGCCGTGCGCAGGAACGATGCAATCTGCCAGCCGTCCATGTACTTGAATGGCGTCTCGCCAGTGGTGTAGTGACCGCAGGGAAGCACGACCACTTTGTGATCGATGCCGTGACGCTTAAACTCCTCGACGACCTCTCGCGAGAATTCAGGCAGAAAAGTCAGATCGTAATTGGCGTAGATGATCAGCGACTTCTTTGGCCAGCGCGCGAACTGCTCAAGATAGGACATGGGGCTGATTGCGCTCCAAAGCTCGCGCAAGCGCTCCACATCAAGTTGCGGCTGAAGCCCCTCGCGGATGTGGCGCGTCGACTGCCCGTGCCAGACGACATCGGCAAAATAGGTTGAAGCGTGATTGAACGCCGCCACGCGAATGCGCGGATCGTGTGCCGCCGCCAGAAATGCGTAACAGGAGCCAAGGCTGGTGCCCGACGATTCCCAGCCGGTTGTAGCCCTGCGACTCCAGCCAATCGAGACAGCAGCGCACGTCGATCACGCCCTGGCGGCAGGCGTCGAGCGTGCGGCCAATGTTGGCGGAAACCGCATAATCCGCGCGCCGGATTTCTGCCGGCATTCGCGCGTCGTGGTAGGGCATGCTCAGCCGCAGCACAGAAACACCAATAAAATTCAACGCCCGGCACAAGCTGCTGTAGGCGATCGCGTCGGAATTCCAGTGAGGCAGAAGCACTACCGCCCGCTTGCCGCGAGCCGGGAACCAGCGCGCATTTACGCGATTGTTCTCAGGAAAGGGCGTTCGAACCGGGGAAGTAAACCGCAAAAAATCGGCCGAGGTTCCGCGAACCTTTTTTTCTAATTTCGGATCGGGAACCGCCCGCGTGCTGAATACCTTGACTTCATCGCGCTCCAGCCGAAAATCGCGCGGCCGCTGGTAGGAGAAGAATTCATCGCTCGCCGCCAGGATTCGCTGGTTGTAGTGAGCAAAAAATGTCTCTGGGTTCTCGGGCACGTGCCCGGCAGCGAAGCCATTGCGGCAGGGCCACTCGCGCGCCCATTCGACTCCCCAATCCAGCGGACGCACCACGCGGTTGTTGTCCACCGAGGTGAGCCGGGTCTCCCAGTCGTACATCCATTGTGCGTAGCGCGTGGGCATTCACTTCAAAGATATCGCAGCCCGCGCCGGCGCGAATAGGTCGCCTCGGCCAAACCGCGCGGATTCGCATTGAGTGCGGATGGGGCAGCGTCAAACGGGACTTCCCGAAAGCGAAGCCGAACCACAATTTGCGGCAGGATTTTACAAACGCCTGACAAACCCGCGTAACAACTGACTTACCATCACATCGTTCGCCCATGGAGTCGCAAACTACAGTTGCGGAGGGCCGCAGCCGAGCACGGGAACTCATCGGAGAGCTGGACAAGCTCTTTCAACGGCAAATCGAGCTGATGCGGTCGGAAACTTTCGTCGGCCTGACACCTGCCGAGCACCAGGAGTACGAGAGAATCGTGGCGAAGATCAGCGGGTTATTCCGCGAACTGGGGAGGCTGAAGTGATGGTTCGTCTTTTTTTTATTCATGATTCCTTACCCCATTGTCGTTCCGACAGGCGTTAGCCGGAGGAATCTGCTTTTGAGCGGCCCATGAAGAACAGCAGATTCCTCACCGCTGAAGCGGTTTCGGAATGACAAGGGTTTGAGAGGGGTGGCCAGAAACAAGGCGGCGGCGCTCCATCTCCGTAGGAGCGAAATAATCCAGCCCAGGGCGTAAGCCCTGGGTAGTCATGAAAGATGCGAAGACGCGCCCGGAGGGCGCAATGGCTACGCCGCGCGGGTTCATAGGGCCGTTCGCCCCATATACATCCCACCAATACCTGGGCTAAAGTTCCTGCGCGAAATCGAAAGGCGGCACCGATGCCGAAGTCAGCTTCATTAACCATTGTCTGCATGGTCATGATTTGTTCTCTGAATTCTCTCGCCGCGGACGGAAAGGCGACCAGTTTCGCCGACCTTCCGCCGGAGGTGCAGGCCAGCATTAAAGCGGCCATGCAGCGAAACATCGCGACCGAGGACTTCACATTGACTGCCTCGGACGGTGCTAATGGTGATGAGTTTGGACTCTCATTAGCGATAGACGGGAACACGGTAGTAGTGGGAGCCCTCGAAGCGGGGCAGGGTCTAGGTGCTGCGTACGTATTCGTCAAGCCTGCGAACGGATGGGCCAACATGACACAGACTGCAGAGTTAACTGCATCAGACGGGCGGCAAGCTGGCTGTTTCGGGTGCAGTGTCGCAATCAGCGGAAATACAGTGGTCGTCGGCGATGTTGGTCTCAGCACCGCTTATGTTTTTGTCGAGCCCAAGAGCGGCTGGTCCAACATGACCCAAACCGCGGAATTGCAAAGCGGAGCAAGTTCGAGTTGCATGGGCTGGTCTACTTCCATCGATGCCAAAGTCGTCGCTGCGGGATCTCAATGCAACACCGGATTCAAAGGGGCTGCGTTTGTCTTCGTTGAGCCCGCACAAGGGTGGAGAAATACTTCAACCCCGACGCTTAGGTTGTCGATCCCATTTAGCCACGGCCAGGATTACTTTGGCACTAGCGTGGCGGTTAGCGGTACCAGCGGTGTCGTTGGAGCCCCATACGCCCCGGCTGGGCCACCGCCTCAATTCGAACCCGGCCCCGGAGAGGCGTTTCTGTCCACGGCGAAATAGTTGGCATCGTTGATGCCGAAACCTCCGCTTTGCAGGCCCTTGCGTGTAGCTACATTCGGAGTTACGGTACTTAGACGGAGCGGAGATCGCATCATGAAGAACGGGAACAATACAAAAAGGCGATCCAGGACGGACTGGAAGCGAATTGACGCGATGCGGGATGAAGATATCGACTTCTCCGACATTCCCAAGCAGGGCGCGGATTTCTTTGCCCGAGCGATACTCTGGCCGGGCCGAAGAAACAGATTACCTTGCGGATCGATCCTGACGTGCTCGCGTTCTTTCGCAAGCATGGCAAGGGATATCAAACGACTATCAATGCCGTCTTGCGCAGATACGCGGAGACACAAAAAGGCCGGACCGGCTAGGTGACACTTTTTCTCGGCACGCGCTTCGAAATCCCGCACAAAATCTCATACAGCACAGTGTTGGCCAAAGCCGCGTGCTCGCTCGCATCCACGCTGAGGCCGTCGCAGGAGCCCAGTAGAATTACTTCATCGCCAACTGCGATTCCCGGCAAGCCGGTCACGTCCACCATCGACAAGTCCATCGAGATGTGCCCCACGATAGGTGCATAGTTCTGGCGCACGATCACGCGGCCGCGAGAGGACAGCGCGCGGTTGAATCCATCTGCATAGCCGACGGGAAGCACGGCGATCCGCGAGGGCGCCTTGGTAACATAAATTCCGCCATAGCCGAGCGCCTGATTCGCCGGCACGTCGCGCAGCGAAAGCACGCGGGTTTTCCAGGTCAGCGCCGGCTTCACGCTGAGCCGCAAGCCGCTGCCGCTGACTTCGCGTCCAGCACGCTCAAACGGCAAATAATAGCCGTAGAGCGCGGCTCCGGGGCGAACCATGGTGTTCCAGGAATCGCGGCGCGAAATGACGGCTCCGGTGTTGGCCGCGTGCACCAGCGGCGGATCAATACCTTCGTTGCGCAACTGACGGCGAATTTCGTCGAAGATTCGCAGTTGCTCGGGAACGGAAGGAGCGTCCAGCACCTCAGACGATGCCAGGTGCGTTGATAGTCCTTCGACCACCAGATGCGGCGCCGCACGCAGGGCAGAAATGATTTTGGCCAGGTCGGATGGGGCGACTCCGAGGCGTCCCATGCCGGTGTCAACTTTCAGATGGATGGGATGATTTACGCCGAGTTGCGCAGCCGCTTTTTCGAGCAACTCGATCTGCATCGGCTCCCAAACCGTGGGCGTAAGTTTCCGGCGGACGATCTCTTCTTCCTCGCCGCGCCAGAAACCGGTGAAAAGCAGAATGCGGGCGCGAATACCGGCCTCGCACAGAGGGATCGCTTCATCGAGCGAAGTGACGCCGAACCAGCGGGCGCCTTCGGCTTCAAGCGCGCGCGAACATTCGACGGCGCCGTGTCCGTAGGCGTCAGCTTTGACCACGGCACAAATAGTCACGCCGTTGCCGAGGTGCTTCTGCACCGCGCGGAAGTTCTGCCGCAAGGTGCCGAGCGACACTTCCGCCCAAGTGGGACGCGTCGCCACCCGCTTCGCCAGTTCAATGGTAGCCACTTTGTTCGATTATAGCGGGCGAGGCGGGAAGATCAGGTTACGGGGGTGCAAGAAGAGATTTCGTCCTGAGCGGAGGGAGGCGATTCGCTTGGCGAATCGTCGCACGCAGTCGAAGGAGCCCATGTTTGCTTGCATCTTCGTACGGCATCGAGTGGAACTTCTTCCCCAGTGATTGGAGAGAACTCCTTTCACGGGCAGTGCCCATTGTGGCGGGCACGAGGTCTCTCGACTCCGGGAGTTCGGTCGCCAAGCGACCGAATCCGCTGCGCTCGAGATGACAATGAAAAGTGAAGGCAAGATGCCGCGCAAAAATAAAAGCCGCGTATTACGCGGCTTTGGGGAACTTTTCTGTGGAGCGGAGTGTCGCTATTGTTTCGGCGTTGTGCTTTGAGGCTTGCTCGCCGGAGCAGAAGGCCTGGCTGCGCCGGTTCCGGGCGCGCTCGGCTTGCTCGCCGGTCTCGCAGGCGCAGGAACGCCAGACTGCACGTTGTACGCGTCTACGACCGCCTTGGTAATGTCCACCGAAGGCAACCTGCCCACAGCACCGGGCCTTGCGGCCACGGATTCGACGTGTCCATAATTATTCCAAAACCCTTGTCCCCGGCGTACTTCACGATGATGGGCGCCATCTTCTGCAGGATGCGTTGCGCAATCTCGTTCTGTTGCGCGGTGGCGTCGTCGCGCGCGTCCTGAACGGAACGCTCCAGCGATTTCTGCTTCTGTTCAATTTGCTTGACCAGGGTGGCGCGCGAATCTTCGGTGAGCTTGTCGTTGTTGAGCTGCTTCTTCAGGCTCTCAACTTCGTCGTTCATGTTCTTCAGCTCGGTTTGCTTGGGTTCGAGCTTCTTGCTGAGAGAGTCAAAGTCGCGCTGGCCCTCATTGCTGGCGAAGATTGCCTGCTCGATATTGATGGTGCCGACTTTGTTTCCGCCGGCGGGAACCTCGGTTTCGGGAGCGGAATTTGCGGTGCCCGGAGCGGCGGGTAAAGCCGCTGCGCTGCTACCAGTCTGCGCCAGCACGGTAACTGGGAGGGCCATGGCGGTGGCCAGAAAAACTACGGCGAACTTGTTTGTCATGGGGTTGGTCTTGAACTCCTTAGAACCTCTTCCGGGAATTTTTTCAGGTTGCTGCTCCGCTCGTCGGGTCAGGTGGCAACTTACTGCAGGATGGCAGGCCACGAACCCGGCATCTCACACGCGCGCTGCATAAGCGGAATAGCCGATGCAACTCTAGATTGTCTGGATGCAAGGACATTATAGGAATCCTCGCCCGCAGCGTCAAACCAAACGTTCCCCACGTTTCCGTCCGCGCGCCGTCTAGAAGGTGGTTGCCACCGTAAAGCGGAAGGTTTTACGCGGTTCGCGCAGCAGATATTCCGGCCCGTAGGCGTTCTTCGCCACCTGGAACGTGTAGTCGCCTGCCGCGCCTGCGGGGAACATGCTTCGCGTGATCGGGATCGGCGAGTTCGCATATTCATCGAGGCGCAGCGGATTGTAGGCGTAATAAATACGGAAGGGCGCGTTGATGACCGGCAGGAAGACCTGCAGCTCCAGTCCAGTTGACATGCGGGGCACCCAATTTGTGCTACCCAGCGGTTTCAGGAACTGCGAGAAAGTCTGCGTGGTTCCGCCGGTACAGTTAAATCCAATGCCGAGCGTAGGACAGCCGAAGATCGTGCTATCCAATATGTTCAATTGGGTTTGCGTAATCTTCAACTGCGAATCGCGCAGGATCGGCTCGATTCCGGTATCGATAAATGGCGCCAGCGCGACCGGACCGGCGATCGTGATGCGATATTCGAGGTTGCTGGTGATGCTGAGGTCGCCGCCGGGGAACACAATCTGATTCACCGGAATCGGAATGGTGTAATTGCCAGCCAGCGGATTGGCGGGGTCTTTGGGCACAAACGAGCCGTCGGGGTTTCTTAGCGGTGTGTTCGTAGTCGTGGGCAAGAACGCGACCGGCGAAACTGAGCGAATGTCGAAACCACGCAGATCGTTTTCTCCGCCATCGTAAAAGCGCTGGAACGGTGGAGGCACCAAACCGCCATAGCCGCTGAGAAACGATCCGGTGACGTTGAATCCGACCGTATTGCGGCGGTTCTGGACTGGGATGAAATGCTTGTACTGAGATGACCGGGCGAATGGTTCTGACGGTTCCGCCGAGGCCCGCGAACTTCGCGGCCAAAGTAAACGCTGGTTCCACTCTTGTGGAAACAGCGCGCGATCCAAAGTGCTCTTGCTGTAAGCTGGGCGTGATCTTGCTGGTGATAATGCCGTTCAGGGCGTTAGGGCCGCTGACTCCGCTGAAGGCCAGGAAATTGAAGAGAGTTTGCGAGGCAGTCGTCAGGGCCACAATGGACGAGTCGTCAAACTGATAGGCCAGGCCGAAATGTCTGAATGAACGGCGCGGCGTGTAGGCACTGCTAATCGTAAAGCCCTTGCTCGATTGCGTATAGTTCTGCAGGTTCTCCTGTAACGCCGACGGCAAATTTACAGGTTGGCCGGTGAGGATGCGCGGCCTGGCGCGCCTGATCATAAATAAATTTCGTCCGTAAACTGTGAAGCCGAGTTGGATCGGCCGGTCGAGGAAATAAGGTTCGGTGAACCCGAACATGAGGCTGCGCTCAAGACTGCCGATGTTCGCCTGGATGGTGAAAGTCTCGCCTCGACCCAAGAAGTTATTGGTGCTGTAACCCAGGCCGATAAACGTTCCTGCCAGTCCGCTGACGCCGCCGCTCAACGACAATGCTGTTTTTTCCTTTTTCTTTTACCTTGAGGAGCAGATCCACGGTTCCGTTCTTTTCGTCGAGATGACGCTCGGTAGTGCTGGGATCGTCGGGCTTCAAGTTGTCGAAAAATCCCAACTGATTGAGGCGCTGCAGGCTCAGTTCCCACAGTTGCTGGTTGTAGACCTGGCCTTCCTCCAGCAGGATCTCTCGTCGAATGACCTTATCGCGGGTGGTGGTGTTGCCCTGGAACTCAATGCGCCGGACGTAGAACTGCTTGCCCTCGTCCAGATCGATATCGATGTAGATCAGCTTTTTGTCTTCATCGAAGCGGGTGTCCGGGAACCGAAGTGAAGTTGATGTAGCCAATTTGTCCGTAGGCTTTTCCCAGGGCTTCAAGGCCCTTGGCGATTTTGCTGCGATCGAAAACGTCGCCGTCTTTAATCGGAAACAGCGAGCGCAGCGCCTTTGCATTGGACGACTGCCTTGTTGCCTTTAAACGTAATCTCGCCGAGACGATACTTCTCGCCTTCTTCGATCGGCATGGTGATGTCGATGGCCTTGCCGGCGCCTTTTTGCAGCAGCGGAATGTGGAAGCCGGTGTGGCCGGTGTCGTGAATGACGGTCTTCGGTTCATTGACCAGCGCTTTGAAATAGCCGCGGTTTTGGAATTCGGCGCGCACCCGTTCCGTGTCTTCGTCGAGTTTGGTGGCGTCGTAGGTCCGGGCGAAAAGGTTCTCAAGAAAAATCGAGTGAGGAATGCCGATGGGCCTGAGGTTCTTCATGGCACCGCGCAGGATACGGCTCTTTACATGCTCATTGCCGGTGAAGATGATCTTGCCTACCTTGACCTTCGGGCCTTCCTTGACTACGAACGTGATGCTGACTGCGGCGGGCGGAATCGGGCGAACCTCCGTACGAATCGTGGAGAACTGCCGCCCGTGCTCAGAGAGCAACTGCTTGATCGTGACTTCCGCCTTCTTCACCTTCGTGGGATCGTACTGGCTTTCGACCGCCAGCCCGACCTTGGCGTCCTTGAAGCGGTCCAGACACGTCGCTTTTTGAGACGGAGTTCAGCCCCTCGTAATTAATTTCGCGGATGGTGGGACGTTCTTTCACATAAATGTGAATGATCCAGCCTTTGGGACTCTCCTCGCGCTCAAAGCGAATGTCCTCAAAGTATCCGGTGTTCCACAGAGAGTTGAAATCCCGCTCGAGGGCCGCCTCGTCGTAAACGTCACCGGGACGTGTAAAGATGCGGGCGCGAATCGTGTCGGCAGGAATGCGGCGATTGCCGTGTACTTCGATGCCCGTCACCAATTCCTGCTGTCCATTGACCAGGGAAGAAAACAACAAAATTGCCAGGAGCAGGCCCGGGAAAAACTTGTGCGAGATCCGCCAAGAGTTTAGGAATGAGGCAGATCGGCGCGCAAAGAAGGAGAAAACACAACTTCTCCGACCACACGTGCCCCTGGGCACAACAAGGCTTTCCTGACGAGAGCGAAAAATTCCTCTACCTCAGCGAATGGAGTATGGAAAACGGCAATTATACGGTAGTGCGATGGAGACCGTCCAAGAAACCGGGCCCTTCGGTGGCGCTCAAGGGCCGGTTTAATTGTTCTCCATTCCCAACAAGAAGGAATAAAACGCATTAGAGTTGCCCACGATTACAAGATTTTGCGAAAGCGGGATGCGAAGAAAAAATCCTTTTGCGGAGTGGCTGTCGTCAAACTGTGTTGGCAAGCATGACGGAAGTGCGGTGCAGCGCTTCGTGCTGCTCGTGGCTCAAGGCAAGGAATTCGAACCCGTGCCGCAAACCTTCCTTGTAGCGGACGATGGCGCGAAATTTCAGAGGGGCTTCGAGAGTCGGCAATGATAGTTCCATCGAAACCACTTCGCCGAGTTGTACTTCGCCGGTCAAAGTTCCGCTGACACCATCCTCGCCGAACTCATTGCACAATCCCCACAGCGAGAGCGATCCTGAGGGCCGGAAAATCTGTACCGACAATCGGAAGTCGGCTTGATAGCGGGGGAAACGGCGCTTCTTTTTTGCGGCGGCAGAACTCGAATCGTTCATATTTTGTCTGCTCGCCGTTGCGCATTGCGAACGGCGGGCAACTTCTGATTGTGTTCCAAGCGCCGCTATTGCTCAACCTCACGAAGGGAGGTGTACCAGAGAAAGCAACAGAATGCTCGAAGCATGGATTCTCAGAAAAACTAATTTCTGCCTTACCCAAGACTGACCTTGGGCGGTTGATGAGCGACAATGGGGGAAACGAGGAAGCGAGTTATGCGCAAGCCAGGCCGTATGCAGCGATTGCGTTTCAGGACGCTGTGGATCGTGCTCTGCAGCCGGAACGTCGCTGGCGCAGATCTCATCACCATCTCATTCCGGGGGGCCTCCGGGCCGGCTCGAGGCCGTTGTGCTCGACGAAAACGGCGTCGCGGTTCGCTCCGCGCTGGCAGTACTCATTCCGCCTTCGCCTGGGCCTCCGTTACGTTGCGAGACCGACTTCGCCGGCCACTGCGCTTTCAGCGCTCTTTCCCCAGGAAGCTATCAACTGCGGGTTGAGAAGCAGGGCTTCTACGCCCTGCCCTTCCGGCGGTCGAAGTCGGCACTGCGGGCACTGTTGACGTGACATTGAACCACCAGCAGGAAGTCCGGCAGGTGGTGAATGTGACAGAGTCGCCGCCGGCGATCGATCCGGCGCAGATTTCGTCGAAGGAAGAACTCACCGGGTTGGACATTATCGACATCCCTTATCCGGCGACGAATGACTATCGCAACGCGCTGAACTTTATTCCCGGCGTGGTGCAGGACGCCTTCGGCCAGCCGCATGTGGCCGGCGCGGAGACATACCAAACTCTTACCCTGCTCGACGGTTTTAACGTTACCCAGCCGGCCAATGGACAACTGCTCGTGCGCGTGAGCACCGACGCCTTCCGCTCCATCGAAGTCGAACCCAGCCGCGAGCCTGCCGAAGATGGCAAAGGTTCCGGCGGCCTGCTCAGCCTGAATACCGGCATTGGCGACGATAAGCGGCACGTCATCGCCACCGATTTCATCCCCTCATTGCAGGACAAGAAGGGAATTGCGCTGGACGAGTGGACGCCACGTTTCACTTTCTCCGGGCCCATTCAGAAGGGCAAGACCTGGTTCTTCGACGGACTGGAGGGCGAATACGATAATTACATCATTCCTCAGTTGCCCAGCGGCTCTGATGCCGATCATTACTGGCGCGCGGGAAACCTGGCAAAAATCCAGAGCAATCTGAGTTCACGAAACATTCTGACTACCAGTTTCCTCTACAACTATATCGACGACCAGCATTATGGTCTTTCGCCCTTGGATCCGGTCTCAGCCACGCCTCAGGACATTGAGTCAGCCTACATCGGAACTGTACGCGACCAGCATTATTTTGGCGGCGGCGAACTGCTGGAAACCGGCTTCAATGTCGACCAGTACAATCTCACATTCAAGCCGCTGGGTGACGCCGCATATTTCATTACTCCTGAGACCGCCGGAGGGAACTACTATCTCAACGAGCGCACCCACGCCCGCCGATGGCAGGGCATCTCCAATCTGAATCTTCCGCCGCATCATTTTTACGGCCGGCACGATGTAAAGTTCGGCATCGACCTTGACCGCATCGATTACGACGCGCAATTCTCCCGCCAGCCGATTTCTTTCCTGCGGGAATCGCAAGCGTTGCCGGTCAGTGGTACTTGCTTAATGCTCATTCCTTCGCCGTGCTCGCGTTACTCGACTTTCTCCGGAGGGGACTATTCGACAACCTATAACTTTGAAGCCAGCGGATACGCCGAAGATCGTTGGCTGATTACGAATCGCCTGCTCATCGAGCCTGGCGTTCGCCTTGATTGGGACCAGATCGTGCGCCACACGCTGTTTTCGCCGCGGCTGGCGGGTACCTACGTTCCGGGTAAGTCGACTGACACCAAGATTTCCGCCGGCATCGGCATTGTGTACGATGCGACTCCGGCGTATCTGATCGCCCGGCCGTTTGCCGGTCAGCGAACCGATTATTTTTTCAATCAGAATGGCGAACCGACCGATGCGAACGGCAATCCCACGCCGGCTCCGGTGCCGGTTCTGACTACATTTTCCGCCGATCGCGGCGTGTTGCAAGCGCCCCGCTTTGTGAATTGGAGCGTGGCTCTCGAGAAAAAAATGCCGTCGGCAATTTTTCTCAAGGCAGAGTTTATGCAGAAACGCGGCAGTCACGGCTTCGTCTATGACACACCAAACGCCGCCCTCGGCGGTGACTTCATCTTGCAGAACACACGCGACGACTTATATCGCGCGTTGCAACTGACCCTCCGCAGGGGCTTTGGTAAACGCTATATGATGATGGGTTCGTACACCCGCTCCACGGCGCATTCCAACCAGGTGCTCGATTTCAACGTCGACAGTCCGATCCTCTCTCCGCAAGCGCCCGGGCCTTATCCCTGGGACGCGCCGAACCGTTTTCTCTCCTGGGGATTTCTGCCATTTTTCAAGCTTCCGATTGTGCACGCTTTAGATATCGCCTACTCCATGGAAGCGCGCAGCGGATTCCCCTTCAACGTCTACAACGATGTGCAGCAACTGGTGGAACCTCCGGGTTCGCGCCGTTTTCCGGAATATTTTTCGCTGAACCTACAGGTGGAAAAACGCTTTCACGCCTTCGGCTACTATTGGGCGCTGCGCGGCGGCTTCGACAACATTACCAACCATTCCAATCCGGTGGTGGTGAACTCCGACATTAACTCGCCGCAATTCCTCACCTTCAGCAGTTATAATTCTCGCGCCTTCACTTCCCGCATCCGCTTTCTCGGAAAGCAGTAAGTGGCGGCGTTAAATCGCGTCTTTTCATGTGGCTGTGAATCCCTAAACGCGTTTTTTGCATCTTGTGCGCAGGAGGACAAGTTATGGCTTACGAATTACCCCCTTTGCCCTACGATTATTCGGCCCTGGAACCCGCCATCAGCACCCAAACTATGAAGGTGCACCATGACGGACATCACGGCGCGTACGTCAAGAACCTTAATGACGCTCTGGCCAAACATCCTGATCTGCAGTCGAAGCCGGTCGAAGCACTTCTCCGCGATTTGAACTCCATTCCTGAAGACATTCGCACCGCGGTCCGCAATAACGGCGGCGGACATTCGAACCACAGCATGTTTTGGAAGATCATGAAGCCCAAAGGCGGCGGTGAGCCGAACGGCGCGATTGCCGAGTTGATCAAGGGAGCATTCGGCAACTTCAAAGATTTTCAGACCAAGTTCAATGAAGCCGGCACCAAACAGTTCGGCAGCGGATGGGTCTGGCTGGTTGGAGAATCCGACGGCAAGGTCAAGATCGTGACTACGCCCAATCAGGACAGCCCGATTTCCCAAGGCTTGTTTCCGCTCTTCGGCAACGACGTCTGGGAGCATGCTTATTACTTGACCTACCAGAACCGCCGCGGCGAATATTTGACGGCATGGTGGAACGTGGTGAACTGGGACGAGATCAACCGCCGCGTTGAGACCTTTAACTCGCACCACGAAACCGTGGGCGCGCACCGCTAGCCGGAGTATTTTTCGAAGACGTTAAGTGGCCCACTCAAGCCGAATTTGCTTGAGTGGGTTTTGTGCGTCCGGAAAGATCAGGAATTAACCGTCGCGAATTGCTCCAGGGTCTTCGCCAGCGACGCCTCATCCCCAACGCTCAGGCAGGTTTTTGAGCGGTCGATTTGGCGCAGAAGTCCGGTGAGAACTCTTCCCGGACCAACTTCAACGAACGTCTGCACGCCCTGCCCAAACAGCAACTGCATTGACTGCTCCCACTTTACCGAACCGGTCACTTGTCGGATCAGCGCGTCGCGGCTGGCGGCGGCCTCGCGGATCAGCGCCGCATCTACGTTGCAGGCAATCGGGGCCGCAGGATCGTGAAACTTCAGCGCGTTCAGATCGGTTGCAAGACGATCTTGGGCCGGCTTCATCAACGAGCAATGGAAGGGTGCGCTGACGGGTAATAATTTGGCGCGCTTGGCGCCGCGCTCATCGGCAAGTTTGGCCGCGCGTTCGACTGCGGCAGTGTTACCGGAAATGACAATCTGTTCCGGTGAGTTAATGTTCGCTGGTTCACACACTTCGCCATTGGCCGCATCGCGGCAAACTGCTGCAACCTGATCGACGCCCATGCCCAGAATGGCCGCCATCGCGCCTACGCCGACCGGCACGGCTTCCTGCATATACTTGCCACGATTGCGCACCGTGCGCACCGCATCTTCAAAACTAATTGTTCCAGCGGCGACGTTAGCGGAATATTCCCCCAGGCTGTGTCCGGCAACGAAATTCGGCTTGAGCCCTTTTTCCGCCAGCACCCTCAGTGCCGCGACCGAAGCGGTCAAAATTGCCGGCTGCGTGATTTCGGTCAGACGCAGTTGTTCCTCTGGGCCTTCAAAGCACAGTTGCGAGAGGTTGTATCCGAGGGCCGCATCGGCTTCCTCAAAAGTTTGGCGGGCGACGGGATATTTCTCATACAAATCTTTGCCCATGCCCACGGCCTGCGACCCCTGGCCGGGGAAAAGAAACGCAATGTTCGATGATGTCATTGGCACACCGTAAACACTACTGTCATTTCGAGCGAAGCGCTAGATACCCTAAACATTGTTGTCATTCCGAGCGAAGATGAGCGATCCGCAAAGCGGACCGGCTCATCACAGTCGAGGAATCTGCTGTTAACCAAGAAAAGCAGGTTTCTCGACTCCGCGAACCGCTCCGCGGCGCGGAGCAGTCCGCTTCGCTCGAAATGACAAAGCTTAAAGGACTTGCAACTTCAACCTGCACCTAAGCGCGCCCGCGCTCACTCCGAAACTAACTCGACGAAATCCGGCTCGATCCAGATTGTGTCCTCCCAAGACTGTTTACCGAGAATATCTCCGACATCAAGTCGTACAAGGATCGTGCCAAGACCTTCCACATTCTCAACTTCGATCACGTCGAAAATATGGCCAACGTATTTTTCAAAAACCGATTTCGTGTTCAGATCATCCTTGTCGTGGATGCCAGGAGGAACCCTTATAACCTCGACGCGATCGCCGAACGCAATACTCAAGGTCATGGCCTTTACATTGTCACCACCGCCGGCCTTATCCCCGCCAGTTCTTTCTCAATCTTTTCGTTCACCCGATGCTCGGCAAATTCCGCGGCCACGCGCACCGCATTCTTGATCGCGTTTGCATTCGACGATCCGTGGGTGATGAAGCAAATCCCCTTTACTCCCAGCAGCGGCGCGCCACCATATTCGGTATGGTCCAGGCGCTTCTTGAAATCGGCGAATGCACTGCGGGAAAGAAGATATCCCACCTGCCGCGTGATCGTCGTCCGCAGCGATTCCTTCAGCGTGTTCCGCACCAGATTGACCACGCCTTCGGAAATCTTGAGCGCGACATTGCCAACAAACCCATCCGCCACGATGACATCGACGTGACCGTTATACAAATCGCGCCCCTCGACGTTGCCCACAAAATTGATTGGAAGCTGCTTTAACAACTGAAACGATTCGCGCGTCAGATCGTTGCCTTTGCTGGCTTCTTCGCCGATCGACAGCAGCCCCACCCGTGGACGCCGGGTTCCGAACATCGCCCGGTAATAAACATCGCCCATGACCGCAAATTGTTCGAGGTTAGGTGGCTTGCAATCGACGTTGGCGCCGACATCGAGCAGCGTTGTTACAGTGCCTTGCGCCGTCGGAAACACGGCAGCCAGCGCCGGACGGTCCACACCCGGAATCGCGCCCAGCACCATTTTCGCTGCAGCCATCGCCGCGCCAGTGTTACCGGCGGTGACAAACCCCACAGCGCGGCCTTCGCGCACCAGGCGCAAGCCTACGCGGATCGACGAATCGCGCTTGGAGCGCACCGCTTGCACCGGGTTTTCGTCCATGCCGATGACTTCGCCGGCATGAACGATCTCAATCGGCAGGCCTGCCGCGGCGGAGTAACGTGCCAACTCGTGGCGCAGCGCTGGCTCGGGACCGACCAGCAGCACACGGACATCGTAATGCCGCGCGGCCTGGATCGCGCCTTCAATCTCAGGCTTTGGTCGGCGGTTCGAACCCATTGCGTCCAGAGCGATGACGCTTGGCATGGCGGGATGAAACTAGCTGGCTTCCTTGACTTCCAGAACTTCGCGGCCTTTATAGTGGCCGCACTTGGGGCAGGCCCGATGCGGCAGCTTGCGCTCGTGACAGTTGGGGCACTCAGAGAGCGCCTTGCTTTTCAGGAAATCGTGGGCGCGCCGGTTGCCGGTACGCGCTTTGGAGTGTCGCCGTTTTGGATTGGGCATTGAAATCCTTTTCTAAAAATATTGTCATCCCGAGGCACCCGGAATCAAAATCTTTGTCATTCCGAGCCGTCCGTAGTCGCGCTGTGCGCGACGAGGACGTGTCGAGGAACCTGCTTCTACAATAAAGTCAACTCTCCAACTTCTCTCTCAAATCTTTCAGCGCCGACCATCGCGGATCTTCCGCCGGTTCCGCGCAGGAGCATTGTTCCACATTCAAGTTTTTGCCGCAGTGCGGGCACAAACCTTTGCAATCCTGACGGCAAATCGCCTTGAGTGGAAGCGCCAGCAACACCTGCTCGCGCAGGACATCTTCCAGCAATACCCCGTCGCCGCGGTAGTAACCGATTTCCGCTTCGGCCCCGGTCACCGACATCTCTTCACGGCCGGCGTCAACCCCGAGCGGACGATAGAGCAACTCGAACTCCCGCTTGACATCGTGAACCACCGGCTCCAGGCAGCGCGCACAGGCCATTTCGAGCCTGGTGCTGAGCCGCCCGCCCAAACGGATGTCCTGGATCGTCTGGTGCTTGCCGTGATGCTCTTCCACCAGTTGCGCCCGGCCTTCCGAGTGCAATCCGGTCAGCTGCCGCAAGTCGCCTCCCAGGTCGATTGCGCCGGGAGCAAAATCCTCGGCAAAATCAATCGGATGGCGTTCCAGTTCTTGAATTTCGATGAACATCGGAACCTCCGCGCCCCCTCAAATACCGCGCACGACGCGGAGCACGCTTTGAGGCGTAAGTCCCCTCGGGAGCAACATTTAGAATAAAGGCGGTAAAGAGGAGTGTCAAGAAAGCGGGCGCGGCTGGTAGTGCTGGCTCCTGGCGGTCATCCCGAAGCCCCGCGCTTTCACCAGCGGGGCGAGGGATCTCATGCAAAACCAAGCCGGTGGTCCGGGAGATCCCTCGCTCCGCCTGAAGAACGGCTGCTCTCGGGATGACCCCATAGAGGGACGAGCAAACGAAAATCATACCGAGCCACTTCCGATTGCAGGCGAAGCTCTACTCCTCCAGCCTCAGCAACCCGTCAAACACACTCTGCGGAGCCTCTTCAAACACCAGCCGCCGCTCCACGTCCCGCACATCGCTTTCGAAATAACGCAGCAATCAAAGAATGCCACCGGCCAGGGGAGAAAAACTAAAAGTGAAACCGACGAAAAGGAATTAAGGCTTGGCGCGCCTTACCAGTTCTTCGCGGATCACTTCCCCGATCCGTTCCTCGAACGCGGCGAATGCCGGTTCGTCGTAAAGTCGCGGGCCGAGTTCATCTTTAGACAGATTGTCCGCATGGATGCTGAGGCTAGGATCGTGAATAGCCGCTAACAATTTCGTTGCTGCCGCTTGATCAAAGCTTTCGCAAACCACCACGGTGTTGTCCGGCCAGACATCAAGCAGTACCGGGCCTTCGTCGGTGATGAAATTGGCGGCGGCAGTTGGACATTGATTGCCGGTGCATCCCGGAAGTGGTTGCGCGGCCGCGTTCACGTAGCGCTGGCTCACCGCGCCAACGTAGACTTTGGCAAATTTTTGCGCCGACTGCGCCGACTTCCACTTCGACACGAACAGCAGCGCTAGATCGCCGAGAGTTGCGTCCTTCGATGTCGCGGTCGCTTTTCGAAACGCAACGTAGCGCCCACCCATCCAGTCGGAGGCAACGTCGTTGGCGGCCCTGCGTTCGCCATATTGTTTGAGCAGCGCGCGCATGTCGAGTTCGCCAATGCCGCCGGAATCGTAAATCGAATACTGATTCCCCAGCAGCGTTGAGAAATCCGGCAGGCTGACCGTTGGCACTTTTTCGTGGTCCAGATAAGCCTTGGGTTGAAGCACCTCGTGCGTAGTACGGGGTGGACGCGCGAACGCGCCGGCAAACGCCATCTCCTTGCCGCCTTTCTGCAGCAACTCGCCCTCGAAAATCAACCCTGCGACATAGGGAAACGTCCCCATTTCGCGGATGATCATGGGCGCATCGTGCAGCAATTCGGTGTCGGCGACCGCCTTTACCGCAGGATCTTCCATCTGATAAATAACGCCAGGTGTGTTCTGCAGGCTGCGTCCCGCGGGCTTCAGAATATAGTCCACGAAAACGACCTGAGCTTGGCCCTCTACCACAGCGCGCCGCGCCGTGGGGCCCTCATCGTTTGCGTCCTCTTCGCTGCTCTGCACCTGGCCTGGCCGCGGGTCGTCCGGGACTTTCAGAAACTTCTTGAGACCGTAGTTCTGGGCACTGCAGAGCGTGCGTCAATTCGTGAGCCAAAATTGGGGCCTGTTGTTCCAGCGGAATCCAATTCAGCATCGAGATCGTCTTGGTTTCAAAATCGTAATATGCGCCGATCTGCTTGCCGTTCGCCTTCACCAGAAATTCGCGCATGTTGAAGTCGCGGGGCAGCAGGCCAAACTTTTTCATGGTGAGTTCGGAGCGGGTAAAACGTTGCGCATAATCCTTCTTGGCCTGTTGTTCGCGAGTAAACTTCTCGACTTCTTCCGACCCGACGAGCCGCCGCTTGACACTGGCGTGTTGCGGAAATCCGGTGTCCTCGGAGGCAAAAGCAAAAATTTTATCTACCGATTCAAATAATTTCTTGGCGTCGGCATCCGACATTTGGACTTCTTTGGTGGTGTCTTTGCGCGCCTTACGCGCCTGATCGGCGACGCTCAGATTTTGAGCTGAGCTGTCACTCGTTTGCGCGTCTTGCGCTGCGGACAACAGCGACAAACTGGCAAGCACAATCAACACCGAACCAGCGCGGCGGAAAGAAAAGAGCGTCATCGGATTCCTCGCAAGAGATTCTTTCTAAGATTGTCGGTGAGACGATGCAGAGCGCCCGCTGGAAAAGGCGAAAATGGCTTACGAAGGTAATGGCGAGGGCGTGTTACCAGCTGGTCTTCAAGAGTGGGCTTTTGCGAATGTTCTGATCCTGCGTGACAAATGGTACACCAACCGCCAACGCGGTGGCTGCGATGAGTCGATCAGCCTCGCGCTTATTTACTTTTCGGGCATTCGTTTTGTCTGGCGGGTTCTCGCGCTGCGCGCCTTCACCGTGTCCAGTCCCAGTCGGCGGCTTGCGCATGCCGTTCAATAGATCTCTCAATACGACCGCGTTGTTGCGCTCTGTGTCTTTCGAAGAAAAAAGTAAAGTCACTCGCGGAGACTTTTCCGCCAGACGATAGAGCTCACCCAGCGGAGCGGCAGCTTCCGGCAGTGCCAGCTCCTTCAGATAGCGTTTTCGAAAGCTCGTCCAATCCCCATCGCCCTGATGAAACCATTTGCGCAGAGCATCCGATGGCGCCACATCGCGGAGCCAGGTATCCACGGCAGCGCGGTCTTTGCTGAGTCCGCGCGGCCACAAGCGGTCTACCAACACGCGGGTGCCGTCCCCCCGTTCGGCCGGTTTATAGACGCGTTTGACCACAATCTTCACCGCTTTGATCTATTATTGTACGTCCGCCTCAAGCGGCACGTACGAGGCCCTTGCCCTGAAACCCGTGATCGGAATTCTAAAATTTCTTTTGTTGGTGATCAGTCTGTTTGTGCTCTTGAACTTTGCCGGCTGCGACGTGGAACGCCGGAAGAGTGACGCGGAACTGGGATTGAATCCGCAACAGGCCGCCGGCCGCCGCGTCTACGATAATTACTGCGACCGCTGCCACGCGCCGTATTCCTCGCGTGGACGGCAGGGGCCGAGCATGAAAGGCGTTTTCAAGAACAAATATTTGCCATTGAGCGGGTTGCCCGCCAATGACGATCGCGTTACCGACATCGTGAAAATGGGCCGCAACAAAATGCCCGCGTATGGCCAAGTGCTCAACCAGCAGCAGATCGATGACCTCCTCGCCTATCTGCACACTCTGTGAGCGAAACCTCGCTTCGACGGTAGAATAGCCGGGTGAGCGCCGCAACCACGACTCCGGTTTCAAGCGGAGCTGCTGCTCCCGGCCGGTTTACCCTGTGGCAACGCTTTTTGTTATGGATCATTACATGGGCCGGCTTTCTGGCGGTCCGCGCCATCGGCTCGAACTCTCCGCTTTTCGCTTTCCCGGGAAGAAGGCGCTCCCGGACGGAGGGACGCGCGCCCACTGGTCTACTCCTTCTGGCATTCGTGCATGATTCCGGCCATGTATTTTTGGCGCGGCTTAAACGTCCGAGTCATGAGCAGTGACAGCTTTGACGGCGAATACACTGGACGCATCATGCAGAGGTTCGGTTTTGTGAAGGTCGCGGATCGAGCAGCCGCTTCGCCGTCCGTGCTGCGCTTTCGATGCGCCGGGAGATTGAACAGGGCTGGACGGTCGCGTTTACACTCGACGGTCCGCCTGTCCGAGACACGTGGTCAAGCCCGGGCCGGTGTTTCTATCGCGCGCAACCGGCGTGTCCATGGTGGTGTTTCACATCGCACTCGACGACGCCTGGGTGCTGAACACGTGGGACCGGTTGATGGTTCCAAAACCTTTCTCGCGTGCGCTGGTGCGAGTGAGCCGGGTGATTCCTGTTGCGGCGGATGCAAACGAAGTCGAGCGAGAGCTGTCTCTGCGCGAATTGCAGTCGGCGCTCGACCGCTGCCGTGAATTTGCTGAAGCCAACGTGCGGCGCGTCGGAAGCCCGGAGTTCCCGTTGTTCAAGGGCGAAGCCTGAAGCGGGACGGGGAAAGCACGCCACAATTCATTTACAATCTCGCTTCGATCAAGTTTCAGCAAAGACGATGCCTGCAGTCATTCTGGACGGCAACAAAATCGCCAGTGAAATTCGCGCCGAAACCGCAACCGCGGTAAAGGCCATGTCTGCCGCCGGCATCAGGCCTGGACTTGCGGTGGTTCTCGTGGGACACAACCCGGCTTCGGAAATCTACGTTCGCGGCAAGGTAAAGAGTTCGGAAGAACTCGGAATCCGCAGTGAAAAACATACTCCGCCGGAGAGTGTTTCAACCGACGAATTGCTCCGCCTGATTGCTGAACTCAACCAGCGCGATGAGGTTGATGGAATTCTCGTCCAGCTTCCACTCCCGCCGCAGGTGGATGCGAAAAGAGTGCTCAACGCGGTTGACCCCGCGAAGGATGTAGACGGCTTTCATCCCATGAACGTGGGATTTCTCTCCACCCAGCGGCCCGGACTCGTTCCCTGCACGCCCGCAGGAATTATGGAAATTCTCAAGCGGAGCAGTATTCCGATTGCCGGCCAGGAAGCGGTCGTTGTCGGGCGAAGCGACATCGTAGGTAAGCCGACAGCAATGCTCCTGATCAACGCCAACGCCACGGTCACCGTCTGCCATTCCAAAACACGCGATCTTCCCGCCGTGTGCCGGCGCGCCGACATTCTTGTCGCCGCGATCGGCCGTGCTGGAATGATCACCCGCGAATTCGTGAAGCCGGGTGCGACGGTCATCGATGTGGGCATGAACAAAGTTACAGATCGCGCAGCATTCGACCGTCTTTTCGCAGGAAATGCAAAGCGTGAGGAAGCATTTCGCACCAAGGGTTCCACGCTGGTAGGCGATGTTCATCCGGAAGTCGCCGAAATTGCCGGCGCGATCACGCCCGTTCCCGGCGGCGTCGGGCCGATGACGATCGCGATGCTGATGTCGAACACCATACGTGCGGCCAATTTACGCCGCGGCCGCAAATGAATTTCTTTCTTTGGAGCCGAGATCACACCCTTTTGTGAGGACAGCTTGCTAAAAGTCGGGCTTACCGGCGGGATCGCTTCCGGCAAATCGACAGTTGGCGAAATGTTGGTTGCTCTCGGGGCTCACCTCATCCAGGCCGATGCGATCGCGCACGATCTTATGCGGCCGGGAGAAAAAGTCTACGACGACGTGGTTCGCAACTTCGGCTCAGGCATTTTGGGCCCCGATCACACCATTAATCGGCGAAAGCTGGCCGAGGCTGCCTTCGGTCATTCCCGGATCGCATCAGAAATCTCGAATCGAAGAATTGAATCGCATCGTGCATCCGGACGTGATTCGAAAACAGAATGAGTGGATGGAAACTGTCGCGGCGAAGGATCCTCACGCCATCGCTATCGTCGAGGCCGCGCTCATTTTGGAGGCGGGCGCAACTTCAGACTTCGACAAAATTGTCGTCGTCACCTGCCGTCCCGAGCAGCGAATTGAGCGCTGGGCGGCGAGAATGCACGTTAGTCTCGAAGCTGCGCGCCAGGAAGTGGCGCGGCGCATGGCCGCCCAACTCCCCGACGAGGGAAAAATCAAGGCCGCGGATTACGTAATCGAAAACTCTGGCACGCCAGAAGAGACTCGCGCGGAAGTGAAGGCACTCTACGACCGGTTGCGTAGCCAAGCGGAGAAAGTGTAGCTGGGGCGGAGAAAAACCCGTACCGTTCCCCTTTTATTTACAATCCTAAATAGAAGGGGTAAGACCCGACCAAACCGAATTTTTATGAAGCTGCTTCGACCTTTTCTCTTGGGCGTCATTCTCGCTGGCGTGTTTTTCTATTTCACCACCTACAGGAGAGTTCCAGCCGTGCTCTCCGGCGTCATCGGCCCGCCCAATAAAGTTGAGATCAGCGAAGCGGCAAGCAACGGCAGCGAATCCTTTGATGCCGAAGAGCAGAACAACATCGAGGTCTACCGCAAGAACATCGGGTCGGTGGTCAACATTACTTCGCGCGCGGTGACCTTCGACTTCTTCTACGGACTTGTGCCCGAAGAAGGCCAGGGATCGGGCTTCATCATCGATAAAGAAGGCCACATTCTGACCAACTATCACGTCATCGCAGAGGCGCGACAGGTCGAAGTCACGCTGCACAATCGCAAAAAATATCGGGCCACAATTGTTGGCACCGACCGCTCGCACGATCTGGCCATCGTGCAAATCAAGGCGCCCGACCTGCAGGCCATGACGCTCGGCGATTCCACGCATCTGCAAGTCGGGCAAAAAGTCTATGCCATCGGCAATCCTTTCGGCCTCTCCGGGACACTGACCCGCGGCATTGTCAGTTCGATCCGCCAGGTTCAGGAACCGGATGGCATGTACATCGACGACGCGATCCAGACGGATGCCGCGATCAATCCGGGAAACTCCGGCGGGCCGCTGCTCAACTGGCACGGCGAGGTCATCGGCATTAACACGATGATTGCGTCGAGCGTGGGCCAGAGTGCCGGCATCGGCTTTGCAATTCCCATCAATACCGCGAAAGCTGTGCTGAACGATCTCGTCACCCTGGGACGCGTGCGACGGCCGGCGCTCGGTGTGCGCACGATTCCCATCGATCCCGGTTTGGCTGACCAGATGGGCCTTGCCTCCGATTACGGTTTATTGATCGTGCAAGTCGTCAGCGGTGGCGCGGCCGACCGCGCTGGGTTGCTTGGCGGCAACGAGCGGGCTTTCCTGGGAAACGTGCCCATCATGGTCGGCGGAGATTTGATCGTTGCTGTTGACGGCGAAAAAATTCAAGACCAGCAAGACCTGGCGCAGATCATGAACAAACATCGTGCCGGTGACGCGGTGAAAGTTACAATCTATCGCGGGAAAAAGAAAATGGACGTTGATGTGACTCTGGGCGAGGTCAAAGACCAGACCTAGGTTTTAGCGGACCGCCACTCGAAATTCTGTTGCCAATTCTGGAATCGTTGAAGGGGCTCGCCCTCGCTCGGGAGTAAAATCAAGACAATATGGCGTTCGAAGTTTTCCTGAGTTACCGTAATGGGCCGGAGGAGCAGTTGGTCGTGTGGCGGCTTCAGACGCTCGCCGCTTCGTACGGCATCAACGTGCTTGTCCCGCCAAGAAATGGGTCTCAAGGCGGCCCATCGCGGGGAAAGCAGTTGTCCCAAGATGTTCGGCGCAAGATCGACGAGGCGGACTGCGTACTAGCTATACTGAACGGCATCCCGGGAGCGGCTGTTCAAGCCGAACTGATGTATGCGTTGACCCGACACAAAACGGTCATCCCAATCCTTAGAGCAGGATTGGATCAGTCCGGCTTCCTGAGTCGGTTGCCAAGGGTGTTTCGATTCTCTCCACAGGATCCCGGCAATGTTGAAGCTGAGGTGATTGAGTTTCTCAAGCAGCAAGAATTCAAAAAGGAGAGTCGCCAAGCTGTGGGAGCGTTAGTGATGGTCGGACTCGGTCTTTTCTTGATGTCGGCGCTCTCTGAGAAATGAAGAGAATTTCAGTTATCGACAGCTCCTGTCTCATCAACCTTTCATTTCTTCAGCTTGCGCCATTTCTCGTGCATTATTTTGACCGGGTCTATGTTCCGCGCAGGGTGCAGGAGGAGGTAAGCCGGAAGCACAAGTTCCGATACCGCCTGAAGAAGCTCTACCAGACGGGTTTGTTCGAGAAATGCCTCTGCGGTGACAGATACAATGTCGAATTACTCGCGCGCGAGATCGACGGCGGCGAAGCAGAGGCGCTGGTGCAGGCACAAGAAAAGGCTGCGCAGTTCTTTGTCGCAGATGAAACAAGGGCGAGGCAGATTGGCGAACGGCAGGGGTTAATTGCCGTCGGAACCGTTCGCATCCTCGCACGGCTGTGCCTGGAAGGATACGCCGAAGATACGCACGTACTGATTCGAAAGCTACGTCGAAGCGATCTAAAGTTTCGCGTGAGCGATGCGGTTGTAAATCAGGCTATCGCAAAGAGGAGCGAGCCTTTTTAGTCTTCGTCTCCTATCAGGCCGCCGTCTCCTCCGAGAATTCCTCAATCTCATTCACTTCCTTATCGCTCAGCCGCAGTTCTGCAGCTCGCATCACGCCGTCAGCTTGCCGTGCACTCCGCGCGCCGACGATTGCCCCAGTCACCGCCGGATTGCGCAGCGTCCACGCGATTGCCACTTCACCCGGAGTACGTCCATGACGCTTCGCGATCTCGCGCAAGCGCTCCACGAGTTCAAGGTTGCGCGACAGCTTCGGCTCGTTGAACTCCGGATCGCTGTGCCGCCAGTCGTCTTTTGGCAGCTTGGCTGCCCGTTCACGCGTCATTGCGCCCGTCAGCAAACCGGAAGCCATCGGGGAATACACAATCACGCCAATCCCCTCGCGCAAACAGTACGGCAGAATGTCTTCTTCCACGCCGCGATGAACTAAGGAATACGGCGGCTGCAGCGACGTGATCGGCGCAATCGCCTTCGCCCGCCGCATCTGTTTGACATCGAAGTTCGAGACGCCAATCCAGCGTACTTTTCCTTCGCGCTTCAGGCTCCGCCATTGTAGACCACGCCTCCTCGAGCATGGGAGAATCCGGATCCGGCGGCCAGTGGATCTGGTAAAGATCGATGACGTCCAGATTCAGCCGCCTCAGGCTGTTCTCCACTTCCTCGCGCACCGAAGGGCCGCTCAGAATTTTTTGTTCATGGCCGTTCTTGTCCCAACGCAGCCCGCACTTGGTGAAGATGTACGGCTTGGGCCCAGACCAACCTTTGAGCGCGCGCGCCACCACTTCTTCCGAATGTCCGAGCCCGTAGACCGCAGCGCTGTCAATCCAGTTGACCCCAAGCTCCAGCGCACGATGAATGGCTGCGACGGAATCGTCGTCGTTCTGCGATCCCCAGGCAAACTGCCAGCCGGAACCGCCGATCGCCCAGGCGCCGTATCCCACCGGAGTGATGTTCAGATTAGAATTGCCAAGCTGCTTGGTTTGCATATAGATCTCCTGGGTCTTTGGATTCCGGGGCAGATTGCACGGTTGCAGGTTTTCTTATGGATGCCGATCTGATTCAAAAATATTGTCTCTCTTTTCCCCATGCGACGGGAAACCTGCAGTGGGACGCCGACCTCTGTTTCAAGGTCGGCGGGAAAATATTTGCCATATTGAATCTCGATTCGGTGCCGCAGAAAATCTGCTTCAAATGCACTCCCGAGAGCTTTGCCGAGCTTTGCGAGCGGGAAGACATTCATCCCGCTCCCTACGTCGGCCGCTACAAGTGGGTGTTACTTGATCGCCTGGATGCCGTGCGGGACGATGAGTTACGCGATCTGATCCAACAGTCGTATGAAATGGTCGTGAAAAACGCTAAGGTCAAGCCCAAGCCCGCGAAAAAGGTTCAGAAACGAAAAAGCGGCGCGAAAGAGAAACATTGACCCGTCAAGTTGACTCGCGCCAATCGCCTACGCTAGCCTCAGAAGTCCCGCTCCGACTAACGCACCCAGGCTGATTGGCCATGGGTTCAGTCGCGTTTGGTGGGTCAGACCAGAACTCACGCTCAACCAGAATGCGATCAAGGCTCAATTCCATCTCCGCTGCGCTGGTTGCGTTGCTGTGGGCAAGCGCCGTTTCTGCTGCGCCATCCAAAACGCCGGTTCGCGCCTCTCACGCAATCGTCGTCAGCGTTCACGAACTGGCCTCGCAAACTGGAGCGGAAATTATGAAGGCGGGGGGAAACGCCGTCGATGCCGCCGTGGCCACCGGATTTGCGCTGGCTGTCGTTTATCCGCAGGCGGGCAATCTGGGTGGTGGCGGATTCATGCTCATTCGCATGAGCGATGGCAAAACGCATTTCATCGACTATCGCGAAAAAGCTCCTTCGGCGGCAACCGCAAACATGTATCTGGATGCGCACGGCAATGTGATCGCGGACGCCAGCGTGGTGGGATACAAAGCCATCGGCGTGCCGGGTTCGGTTGCAGGGCTGGTTTATGCCGAGAAAAAGTATGGCAAGCTTTACTTTGGAGCAAGTGATCGCTCCGGCCATCAATCTGGCGCGTGAAGGATTTTCACTGACTTGGCCGAAGATGCGCGAGACTTCAAGAATGACAAATACCTGGCGAAGTTCGCCGAATCACGCGCACATTTTTCAGCGCGACGGACATTACTACCAGCAGGGCGAGATTTTTCGCCAGCCCGAACTGGCGCAAGACCTTAGAACGCATCGCCGACAACCCGGACGACTTTTATCACGGCGCCATGGCGCGAGAAATTGGCCGCGGCGATCCAAAAAGGTGGCGGACTTGGTCACCGCCGACGATCTCGGCCGATTACGAAGTGAAAGAACGCGAGCCGGTGCGCGGCAGCTATCGCGGATACGAGGTCATCAGCGCGCCGCCGCCTTCGTCCGGTGGAACTGCGCTGATCGAGATTCTGAACATCCTGGAAGGCTATGATCTGGCCGAAGCCGGGCAACCGCTCAGCCGAATCGATCCATCTGACGGTCGAGGCCTTCCGGCGGCTTTTTTCGATCGGGCGGAATTTCTGGGCGATTCCGGATTTCTCGAAGATTCCCGGTCGCGCAACTGATCGACAAGAAATATGCAGCGGCCTGGCGCGAGTCGATTGACCCCGCCCAAGCCAGCGCCAGCAAGGACCTGAAGCGTCCGGAGATTTTCAGCGAACTGGAGCAGTATGCGCGCAACATCCTCAGCCCATCGCGGTCCGCGAGCCGCAGCACACCACGCATTATTCGGTGGTCGATCGCTGCAGGAAACGCGGTATGCGGTTACGACTACGCTTAACGATAGCTTTGGTTCGCGAGTGACTGCCGGAAATCTTGGATTTCTGCTGAATGATGAAATGGACGACTTTGCGGCAAAGCCGGGAGTGCCGAATCTCTATGGACTGATTCAAGGGCCGGCGAATGCGATTGGGCCGGGCAAGCGGCCACTCTCGGCGATGACGCCGACGATTGTGCTGAAAGACGGTAAGCTGTTTCTGGTGCTCGGTTCGCCCGGCGGGTCAAGAATTATTACCACGGTGGCGAATATCCTGATGGGTGTGGTGGATTACGGAATGAACATTCAGGAGGCGGTGAACGCGCCGCGCTTCCACCATCAGTGGCTGCCGGATGTGGTGAGTGTGGAACAGTGGTTTTCGCCGGACACGCCAAATCGCTGGCAGCACATGGGCCATCACGTCGAAATCGGCATGACAGTGGGCGGACGAGTGGGACGGCCTATTGGAGCGATGGCGAGTGTATCGCCATCGATCCGAAGACCGGCGAACGCCTGGGCGCGAGCGACAGCAGAAATAACTGGGAAAGGCAGTCGGATACTAAATGCTGAAAGCGATGTCGACTTACATTTACGTGAAGGAACGGCTGCATCCCGGGCTGCTGGACGGATCTGGTGCGGGGCGGAGCGCAGTCGATCGAGATTTTTGCCGCGCGGCAGCACATGGATTACGCCAACCGTAAGCAGCATGTGCGCGAAATTGCGGACTGGTTCCGCAGCAGCGGCATTCCGCTGAATTCGGTGCATGCCCCCCTGTTCTCCGACTACGAGTGGGGACGGGCGGGAGCGCCGCCGATGAATGTGGCTTCCACCGACCGGGCGCAGCGGATGGAAGCCATGGACGAGATTAAGCGCGCGCTGGAAATCGCGGAGCAGATTCCCTTCCGCTTTCTGGTGCAACATTTGGGAGTGCCCGGGGAGTCATTTGACGATCGGAAGTTTGAAGCGGCAATGACCTCGGTCGAGCATCTGCGGGCCTTTGCCAAGCCGCTGGGCGTGCGCATTCTGCTGGAGAACATTCCCAACGAGCTTTCAGCACGCCGGAGAGGCTGGTGGAGTTCATTCAAACGCTCGCACTTTGAAGATGTGGGAGTCTGTTTTGACGTTGGCCACGCGCACATGATGAGTGATGTGCCGCAGGCCTTCGAGACTTTGAAGAATCACATTCGTTCGACCCATGTGCATGACAACGCCAAAGACCGCGATTCGCATCTGTGGCCGGGAGAGGGATCGATCGATTGGAAGCAGACCATGGAATTGCTGCGCTCCGCGCCGCAGACTCCGCCGCTGTTGCTGGAGATTGAGGACGAGGAGAAAATTAATCCGGCAGACAAGATGAGCGAAGTGTTTCGGCAACTGGAAGAGATTTGCGTAATTTGGTAATCTCGTAATTTGAAGGATCACAGACCAATGCCCAGTTGCTAAAATTACCCGATTACCAAATTGCTCAATTATCAATTGCTAAATTATGCAAATGCAATTCTCATTACACTATCGTCCGACATCGGCAAGCACGACGGCCAGAGCGGTCACCATTCGCGGCTGGCTTTATAACCTGCGCGAAAGCGGCAAGCTCCTGTTTCCGCAATTTCGCGACGGCTCCGGCGTGATTCAGGGAGTCGTTGCCAAGAACGCCGTCCCTCCTGAGGTGTTCGACGCGATGAAGACCCTGACGCAGGAGTCGAGCGTGATCGTCGAAGGCAAAGTCCGCGCCGACAAACGGGCTCCCGGCGGATATGAACTCGATGTCTCGAACGTGCAGGTCGTGCAGCGTGTGTCGGAAAACGATCCCTATCCAATTTCGCTCAAAGAACATGGCGTCGATTTTCTGATGGAGCACCGCCATCTGTGGGTGCGAAGTCCGCGGCAGGCGGCCATTCTGCGGGTGCGGGCGGAGATCATCAAAGCGGCGCGCGATTTTTTCGACGAGCGCGGATTCACTCTGACCGATCCGCCGATTCTCACTCCGGCGGCGTGCGAGGGCACCACCACGCTGTTCCCGGTGGATTATTTTGAGGAGCAAGCGTTTCTCACCCAGTCCGGCCAGCTTTATATTGAAGCGACAGCCATGGCGCTGGGCAAGGTGTATTCGTTCGGGCCAACGTTTCGCGCGGAGAAATCGAAGACGCGGCGTCACCTGACCGAATTTTGGATGGTCGAGCCGGAAATCGCTTATGCGACGCTCGACGACATCATGGATCTGGCGGAGGAATTCTTCAGTTTCTCGTGAAGCGCTGCCTGGAAAAACGGCGTGCCGATCTGCAAACGATTGGCCGCGACTTTCCAAACTCGAGAAGATCGAAGCCTCCGTTTCCGCGCATCACTTACGATGAAGCGGTCAAGATGCTGCAAGAAGCCCATGCCAAAGGCGCTCTGGAAAACAATTTTGAATAGGGCGGAGACCTGGGCTCGCCGGATGAGACTTATATTTCTTCGCAGTTCGAGCGGCCGGTCATGGTGCATCGTTATCCGGCGAAAGTGAAGGCGTTTTACATGGAGCCTGATCCGGAGCGGCCCGATCTGGCGCTGTGTGTGGATGTGCTGGCGCCGGAGGGATACGGCGAAATCATCGGCGGTTCGCAGCGTATGGCGTCGTACGATTTGCTGGTTGAAGCGCATTCACGAACACGGTCTGCCGGAAGAGGCGTTCAAGTGGTATCTGGATTTGCGCAAGTTTGGCAGCGTGCCGCATTCGGGCTTTGGCATGGGAATTGAGCGGGCTGTGGCGTGGATCTGCGGACTAGAGCACGTGAGGGAGACGATTCCGTTCCCGCGAATGTTGCACAGGCTTTATCCGTAGGATTCAGCGCCGAGAACTTGAGGAACACGGTCAAAGGTTTTCTCTATGTTTCTCTGTGCTCTCTGTGTTTGATTGATTGATCTATGACCACTACAACTCCACCTTCTTCGAGCATCACTTCGCGAAAGATTCGCGTGATCGGCGTCCCGCTGGATCTCGGCCAGTCCCGCCGCGGCGTCGATATGGGCCCATCGGCCGTGCGAGTCGCCGGGCTCGAAGCGCGTCTGGAGGCGCTTGGCCACGTAGTCGAAGATGGCGGCAATGTCGCAGTCGCAATTCCTGAACAGAAAAAAGAAGGCCATCCGCACGCCAAATATTTGAAAGAGATTACTGCGACCTGCACCAAGCACGCAGAGCTGATTCTGAAAACGCTCGAAGCCGGCAAGATTCCGATTTCTCTGGGCGGCGATCACTCTATGGCAGCCGGCACCGTCGCCGGGGTTGCTGAATTCTATCGCAGGCAGAACCAGAAAGATCGGCCTTATCTGGATTGACGCGCACACCGACATCAACACGCCGGAAAGTTCTCCCAGCGGCAACGTTCATGGCATGCCTCTGGCCGCACTCATGGGCCTGGGCCCGCCCGAGCTCGCCAATATTTTCAATTTCTCGCCAAAAGTCCGCCCGGAAAATTGTGTGCTCGTAGGAGTGCGCGACATCGATGCCATCGAAAAGAGCAATGTCCATCGCGCCGGAATCGAAGTGTTCACCATGCGCGATATCGACGAGCGCGGCATGCGCACCGTGATGGAAGAAGCGCTCCGCCTCGCGGGACGCGGCACCGCCGGCTATCACGTTTCACTCGACATGGATTGGATCGATCCCGAAGACGCCCCCGGCGTGGGAACGCCAGTTCGCGGTGGAGCGACTTATCGCGAAGCGCATTTGGCCATGGAAATCATCGCCGACCACGCACGGATGTTGAGTTTTGAAATCGTGGAAGTAAATCCCGTGATCGACGAGCACAATCAGACTGCAGACTTGGCGGTTGAGTTGGCCCTGTCAGCGTTTGGGAAAAAGATACTCTAATGTTTTCTTTGCGCTCTTTGGGAATTCTTGGCGGCCTTTGCGTCAAGAATCTTTAATCGCAAAGTTCGCCAAGAAGTTTCGCGAAGTACGCGAAGCATTAACTGAAGAGCACGGGAGAGCTATTGCGTCACCGTTTTCACCGCGTCGCCAACCTTGAATCCGGCTCCTGACACCGTGGTGCAAACCGCGGAAATATCGTCAACATCGGTGACTCGGACGACACCGACCGCAGTTGCTAACCGCCGGATCACTTTACCGGTCGCCGGGTCTTTGATTTCTCTCGTCACCCGTTCAACGTTGAGCTGATCGCCGACTTTCACCCCATTCTTGGCGCCCACATTGAGAACGATCTGCCCACTATCCACCGCCGCGACCAAACCTTCGACCACGATCGTACGCGTGACCAGTTTGCTGTTATCGGCGATGACCTCGGCGCTCATGCTCTCAACCGCTGCTTTGACCGCTTCGCCGATGATCGTATTTTGAAAATCGCTGCTGCCGAAATCCACGCCCCCGGCGCCAAAGCCACCCCAGTTTCCTCCACCGCCGGCCAGGCTCGTGCTCTCTCGCGACGACTCGCCTTTTCCTTCTGCCACGCCCAGGATTTCCGCGGTGTCAATGTCGACTAGCCGCGCATCCAGCGCCACGATCGCTTTCGATTTTTTGTGCTTGAATCCGCCCAGTCCCAATCCGCCGAGCCCGCCGCCCGCGCCGCCAACGCCAGTGTTCTTGGTCTCATTTCCAAATTGCGTAATACTTCCCACGATGATAGCGTCAACCCCGAGCAGCTTGCCGATCTTTGCCGCCGAATTCGGATTGGCGCGGTCGCTGTTAGAGAAATTCTGCTCGGTGAGGATCTTGTCCAGCGCTTTGCGCTCGATGACGGAATAAGTGCCGTCTTTCACCAGGTAGGTCACCAGCAGGTCCGAAATGCCTTTGCCCACGTCGACATCCTTGCCAAAGAGGGCCGCAACATCGGAGTGCACCGTGGCGTAGTCGAAATCAAACACTGCCACGCGCTTCTTGCGTCCCTGAGCGGGCGGCGGAGTGGAACTGGCCGCTGGCGCCGCACCCGCCGCTGGCTGCGCAGGAGTCGCCTGCGAAAAAGCTGCGCTGGATGCGCACAGAAGAATCGCCAAACCGAGCAAGCACACAACTTGTTTTTTCATGGAATGCCCCTTCGCCAATAACGGATAAGTTAGACCTCGCCAAGCCTTTTCGCCCGAGGCTAACGCGGGGTGCAACGGTTGTCAATGGTCCGTTAGTCATAATATGCAAGAATGACCACAATTGAACCCGGAATTTAACTATGAAGAAGCTTCGAGTGGGCATTCTTTTCGGCGGGCGCAGCGGAGAGCATGAGATTTCGCTGCTTTCCGCCGCGTCAGTTTTCGACGCCATAGATAAGAACAAGTTTGAAGTGGTCCCGATCGGCATTACCAAGGAGGGTCATTGGGTCACCGCCGCAGACGCCGAACGCCTGCTCCGCGGGGAGTTTTCCATGAATCCGAAAGGCAGCTTCGCGCCGGCGATCCGGATGCCACTCCCGCGGCCGCGATCCTGGCCCGAGGCGAGGCCGTGGTTGTTCCCCCCGAGCCAAAGGCCCGCGGCGGTTCGCTGACCGCGTTTCAAACCGACGCCGCAAGCCCGCTCGCCCGCCGCGCCGCCGACCGTGCAATCAATGTTGACATCATCTTTCCCGTGCTGCACGGGACTTTTGGCGAGGACGGCACCATCCAGGGACTGCTCGAACTGGCCGACACCGCCTATGTCGGAGCAGGAGTGCTCGGCTCCGCCGCTGGCATGGACAAAGACATTATGAAGTCGCTCTTCCGCGCCGCTGGCCTGCCGATCGTGAAGCACGTCACGATTCTCCGCAGCGATTGGGAAGCCGATCCGAAGAAAGCTCAGAAGCAGGTCGAGAAGGCGCTGAAATATCCCGTCTTCGTGAAACCGGCAAACTTGGGATCATCCGTCGGAATTTCGAAGGCGCACAATCGCTCGGAGCTTGGCCCGGCGATTACCGAGGCGGGAAAGTTCGATCGCAAGATTGTCATCGAGCAGGGCGTGGGCGGCAAAAAGCACAAAGCCCGCGAGATCGAATGTTCGGTGCTCGGCAACGACAAGCCCGAGGCGTCAGTCCCCGGCGAAATCGTTCCCAGCAAAGAGTTCTACGACTACGACGCCAAGTATCTCGACGAAGGCTCGCAACTGATCATTCCCGCGAAGCTAAGCGAAGCTGAGACGAAAAAAGTCCGCGACCTGGCCATTCGTGCGTTTCAAGCCGTCGATTGTTCCGGCCTGGCGCGGGTGGATTTTCTCATGGACTCCAAATCCCGCAAGATTTTTGTCAACGAAATTAACACCATGCCCGGATTTACCGCGATCAGCATGTATCCCAAGCTGTGGGCCGCGACGGGGTTGGCGTATACGAAACTGATCGAGCGGCTGATTCGGTTGGGGCTGGAGAGGCACGCGGAGAAGAAGAGAAATCAGTACAGCCGGTAAAAATTGCGGCGTACGCACCCCCGCTTGACTCCCGCTGCTACTTTTCATTACTATCTCCTTCAAGTTTGCTCTTCAATGAGCAAACCTTGAATTTCATGCAGAGTGGCTGAGGGACGAGCCCGATGAAGCCACGACAACCGGATGGGGAAGCAATTCCTCATTGTCTGGTGTCAACTCTCGCCCGGTATCGGGGAACATGAGATTTGAGGTGCCGCATTTTTTTCGCGCATCTCTTTCACCTCTTTTCCTTTTTTCCACCGGGAAAGAGGTTTCGTATTTACGGCGGTTTTTTCGGCTCGTCCACCAGCTACTCGAAAGCGAGTAGCGATGATCTACGAACTGCGTTGCCGGGAATGTCACAAGAGCTGGGGAAACGCGCCCCGCTCCATCTGCGAAGACTGTTTCTCTCCGCTCGAAGTTGCCTACGATTACGACGCCTTGCGCGAGAGCTTCACGCGCGAGCGCATCTCGCGCCGTCCGCCGAACATGTGGCGATACGCCGAGTTGCTGCCTTTGCCCGCAGATTTCATTTCCGCGGTGCCGGCGGGATTCACGCCCCTGCTCGAAGCGCCGAGGCTCGCTCATTCGCTTGGGGCTAAGTCGCTTTACGTCAAAAACGACGCCGTCTGCCTGCCCACGCTCAGCTTCAAAGACCGCGTGGTCGCCGTGGCGCTGGCCCAGGCCCGCGAGTTTGGATTCGACACCGTCGCGTGCTCATCCACGGGAAATCTTGCGAACTCTGTCGCAGCCCAGGCCACCCGCAATGGCCTCAAAGCCTGGATATTCATTCCTGCCGATCTCGAGCCCGCGAAAATTATCGGCACGCAGGTTTTTGGCGCGACGCTGGTTCGCATCGCCGGCAGCTACGACCAGGTCAATCGCTTGTGCTCACAGATCGCCGACGAACGCCACTGGGGATTCGTCAACGTCAACCTGCGCCCCTATTACGCGGAAGGGTCGAAGACCGTCGGATTCGAAATCGCCGAACAACTCGGCTGGCGCTTGCCGGATAACGTCGTCGTGCCCATGGCGGGCGGATCGTTAATCACGAAAATCAAGAAGGCTTTCGACGAATTGATTCAACTCGGCCTCGTCGAGCCGAAGCCGGTGAAAATTTTCGGTGCGCAAGCCACGGGATGCTCGCCGATTTCAACTGCGGTCAAGGCCGGCAACGCCGACATCGAGCCACAAAAACCCGCGACTCTTGCTCGATCACTCGCCATCGGCAATCCCGCCGACGGCCATTACGCGATCAAGACCATCAAGCACAGCGGCGGCTGGGCCGAAGACGTTTCCGATCCCGAGATCGTTGATTCCATCCAGTTGCTCGCCCGGAACCGAAGGCATCTTCACCGAAACCGCGGGCGGAGTCACTGTCGGCTGCGCGCGAAAACTTTATCTGCAGAGAAGAATTCGGCCGGAAGAAACCACCGTGCTTTGCATTACCGGAAACGGTTTGAAGACCACCGACGTACTCACCGATAAGTACGTAACTGAAGAAGCGATTCGCCCAAGACTCGCCGATTTCGAAGCGTTCTTGCTGCGCGCCGAACATCCCGCGCAGAAAATTCCGGAAACGATTGAGGCATAAAAGATGACTGTAACCATTCAAATTCCAACCGCGCTCCGGCGCCACACTGGCGGCACCGGCACACTTACTTGTTCGCCCGCAAACCTGGCGGAACTTTTCTCTGCGCTGGATGACAAGTTTCCCGACCTTCGTCCGCATCTGCGTGACGATGCCGGACAGGTCCGCCGCTTTCTGAACATTTACGTCAACGAAGAGGACATTCGTTTCCTGGGCGGAAACGACTACGCCTTTCAAGACGGCGATGAGGTGCTGCTCGTTCCCTCCATTGCCGGAGGAGCTTCGTAAACTTCGATGGCAAATCGTAAATTGAAAGTCGGATTGCTCGGTTGCGGCACTGTGGGCCGCGGCTTTGTCGAACTATTGGCTCGCAACGACGCCCTGATTCGCCAGCGCACCGGCGTATCCCTTAGCATCAGCAAAATTCTGGTGCGCGACTTGGGGAAAGAACGGCCCGGAGTTGATCCCGCCCTGCTCACTACGCGGCCTGAACGCGTTCTGAACAACGGCTGCGATCTGGTCGTCGAACTAGTCGGAGGAATCGATCCCGCCCGCGAATTTGTGCAGCATGCGCTGCGCCGCGGTAAACACGTCGTCACCGCCAATAAGGCTTTGCTCGCTTCGCATGGCTTCAGCTTGATGAAGGCCGCGGAAGCGCAGAAAGTCCGGCTAGAGTTCGAAGGCAGCGTGTGCGGCGGAATACCGATCATCCGGGCGCTGCGCAGCGGGCTTGCGGGCAACCAGATTCAAAACATCAGCGGCATTCTCAATGGCACTTGTAATTACATTCTCACCCGCATGACCGAAGATCGAGTCGAGTTTGCCGACGCTTTGCGTGAGGCGCAAGCCAAAGGATTCGCCGAAGCCGATCCGACGCTCGACATCGACGGTCACGACGCCGCGCAAAAACTCAAAATTCTCGCTGAACTTGCGCACAACACCCGGCTTGATTCCGACGCCGTGGAAGTCGAGGGAATTCGCAACATCACCCCGGGAGACATTCGCGCCGCTCACGAACTCGGATGTGTGGTCAAGCATCTCGCCACGACCGAAGCTCGGGACGGCAAAGTGTCGCTGAACGTGGCGCCGGTTTTCCTGCCCGCTTCGCACGCGTTAGCTGGAGTTCGCGAGGAGAATAACGCTGTTCTTGTGCGCGGAGACGCCGTCGGCGACATGCTCTTCTCCGGCAAAGGCGCAGGTTCTCTTCCAAGCGCCAGCGCTGTGCTCTCCGATGTTCTCGACATCGCGTGCAATGCTGGAGCCTTCCCGGCAAACCGGAGCCGCAATCTAACCTCTGTGCGTCAGCGAAACAGCAGCCGATTTTATCTGCGATTTGAGGTCAACGATCCCAGCGCGATTGCAACGGATCACTACGGTTCTCGAGCGCAACCGGGTTTCTGTCACGCGCGCCGCTGCGGTCTGGGGAAGAAGTGAGTCCAAACAGCACCAGGTTCGCCTGATCACCGATGTAGTCTCACGCCCGACGCTAGATCATTCGCTGCGCGAGATTGTAGCCAACGGACTCAGCGAGGGAAGCGGGATCGCTTTGAGATTTGCCGACTGATAAAGGCTTACTGATTCAGCGCGGGATCGCCGGGCATCGGATGCGGAGCCTCATCGGCGCGCGGCACCAGTTCCAGGTACACCGACCGCGGCAGATCGGTCTTCCAGTGACCCGCAGTTTTGGCGAAGCCCACAATTCCGAGAAACATGGCGGCGATCCCCGCGGCCATGGCCCACGCGGGCATGCGGCGATTGCGGGAGCTTTCGCCAATTTGCGGCAGTGCGATTCGCAGCGCGCTTTGTGCGGGGCATACGGCTACACACTCCAGGCAGCCCGTACACTCCGCAGATTTGATCGACACCAGTTGATGCACCGGCAACTGCGAGGGACAAGCCTTGGCGCACCTTGCGCAGTCGATGCACGCCGAAGCATCGCGCCGAATTCGCAGCGGGCTGAAGAACGCCGCAATTCCCAGCAGCGCACCGTAGGGGCACAAATACCGGCACCAGAAATTCTGCACCAGCACCGACGCAATCACGAGGACGCCCAGTACGATCAGACCCGTCTCGCCGATGTGGCGGAAGAAGTTGAGCATCTTGACGTCTGCAATCACGCCATAGGGGCTGCGCATAAACGCTGCCAGCGCACTCGCCGACATCGACGATACCGCCCACACGAAAAATCCCAGCAGCAGATATTTCAGCCCGCGCAGCGCGATGTCGGCCCAGCGTGGGAGGGCAAAATTGCGGCCGAACAGTTTGCGTCCCACGCGCCAGAGATGCTCGGAGAATGTTCCAATTGGACACAACCAACTGCAGAACGCCTTGCGGAAGAGGAATGCAATCGAAACGAATGTGATCAGCAAGAACATGGCTGCGGGGTGAACCTCAGGCACATGCCCGGTCAGCAGCCAATACTTCAAATTCATCATTCCGGCTATCGGTAGCCACCCCTCGACGCCCGGAGGCCGCGACACCGCACGGGTTTGCGAGCCGGTCTCGAAGTGCCGCACCCACAGATAAAACATTCCGCCCAGATAAACGTTGAGCAGCAGGAACGCCCACTGCGCACCGCGCCGCAGCGGCTGGGAGTAATCGCGATCGGTGCGGCGGACAAATATCTTTTTCGCCCTGACCGTGGAATTTATTTTCTGTGCCGCTGGCGCAGGGGTTGGAGGAAGCAGCGGCGGCAGGTTCTGAAAAATCTCGTCAGTCAGTTGAGTCGCCATCGGTCACCCTACAAGTGAGAGGTTAGATCAAGCTCTCACAGGCGGCTGTGACCTGCGTCACCGAGCTTTTTGGGGCAATCGACGGCAAACCCGGCCGTCTCTTGGGCTTGCAATTCTCCAACTGGCCCCTACTGCAGCGGCTCTGAAACGTGCTCGTGCACGATCAGCCACTTTCCACCTCGCTTCTCCCAGACCACCGTCCAGCGAAAAGCGCCGGTTTCGTGCTTGCCGGATTTCTGGACCATCTCGTAATTCACGGTCGCCGTGCCCCACACCACCTTGCCTGCATTGTGAATCTGAGCATCGTCGTTGACGGTGCATGTAGCCGACTGATAATTCGCCAGCACACCGCCTACGCCGCTGCGATATTCTTCCCAACTGCTGTACTTGAGCGGGGCGATGTCGGAAAATGTGTTTGGCCCGGCCGCGTAATATTGCTCAACGTTGGCGGGATTGAGCGTCGCCCAGCCGCTCCAGATTTTCTGCATGAGCGCTTTATCGGGAACGCCGGCCGAATTGGCCGCATCCGCCGAACCCACAGCAAGAACAAGGGTCAGAATGCAAAGCAACGGCGCGAATATGCGTCGATTCATGGGATTCGCCTCCAAGCGGTGCCCCGAATTCTTACACGTATGATGGAGTTGTGCAAAGTGAATTCAAGCAGAGAGCATCCCCGTCTATCCGCAGAAATCAAGCGTCTTTTACCTAACGTTTGACCGCCTTTCGCATCCCACGCTAGAATAGTGAAGTTTGCCAAGCACTTGCGGCTCCGTTCTGGTGGCCGCCCGCATTCGTTGCCGAGAGCGTCGACGCGGAAAGAGCAAGCATGGAAAATCAGTCAGTTGCCCGCATTGCGCTGTGGCGCAACGGGAAGTTTTTGACGGAGGCATAAGTATGTACGCGGTCATCCGCGCCGGTGGAAAGCAGTACCGGGTGGCGCCCGGCGATGTGATTCGAGTGGAAAGCCAGGGCACCGGCACCGACGGCAAGATTGAGTTCGGCGACGTTCTTGCGGTTTCCGGCAGCGAAGGCCAGATCGGCAAGCCGCAGGCCGAGGCCCGCGTGGTGGGCCAAATCGTCGAGCAGGGACGCGAAAAGAAAATCCTCGTCTTCCACTACAAGCGCAAGAAACAATATAAAAAGCTGCGCGGACATCGCCAGTCTTACACCGCGGTGCGAATCACCGAGATCGCTTTCGACGGCCAAAAGTTCACCGCGCCTGAGTTGCCCAAGAAAGAACCGAAGCCGAGGAAAATCGCCAAAGCTGAGGCCGAACACGGAGAACACAAAGCGCCGGCGAAAAAGAAAGCCGCAAAGAAGCCCGCGGCGAAGAAAGCGGCTCCGAAGAAAAAGAAGTAACTGAAATCAGGGTTGCACATCGACTACGAATAGGACTTACGCATGGCACACAAAAAAGGACAAGGCACATCACGAAATGGCCGCGATTCGAATGCGCAGCGGCTCGGATTCAAGGCGTTTGGCGGACAACTCGTCCCCGGCGGCACCATCATCGTGCGGCAACGGGGCACGCGGGTAAAGCCCGGCCTCAATGTTGGCCGCGGCAAAGACGACACGCTGTTTGCCAAGATCACCGGCCGCATCAAGTTTATGGATCGCGGCCAGATGGGCAAGTTTGTGATGATCGAACCCGTTGAAGCGAAATAAGAGCGGGCAGAGTAGAGTGCCCGTCCCACAATATCTAGCCTCGCCTTCGGGCTGAGGCTTTTTGTTTTGCCAATGACGAACGACGAAGGGCGCAGGACTAGCGACCGAATTCATGTTCATCGATGAAGCCACAATTCGCGTGAAAGCCGGCGACGGCGGCAACGGCTGCCTCGCCTTCCGCCGTGAGAAATTTGTCCCGCGCGGAGGGCCGTCGGGCGGCGATGGCGGCAAGGGCGGAGATGTGCTCATGGAATCGAGCGAGCGCCACAACACGCTTGTGCATTTTCGTTTTAATCCCGAATACAAGGCCGAGCGCGGACGCCACGGCGAAGGCTCCAACAAAACCGGGCGCGAGGGCGAGAGCATAACTTTGAAAGTCCCGGTCGGCACACTGGTTTTCGACGCCGAGACTGGCGGCCAAGTCCACGACTTCGCGCGCAAAGACGACCGCATCGTGATTGCCCATGGTGGCCGCGGCGGCCGCGGTAATGCGCGCTTTGCAACTTCCACCCATCAGGCTCCGCGCGAGCACGAAGATGGACGTCCTGGCGAAGAACGCGTTCTGCGGCTCGAACTCAAGCTGCTCGCCGATGTTGGCCTCGTCGGCTATCCCAACGTCGGCAAGTCAACGCTGATTTCTCGAATCTCCGCCGCGCGCCCCAAAATCGCCGACTATCCATTCACCACGCTTGAACCGAATCTCGGCGTTGTCGTTGTCGGGCAAGCGCCGGAAGAGCGAAGTTTTGTCGTCGCTGACATTCCCGGACTGATCGAAGGGGCGCACACCGGCACCGGGCTTGGCACACAATTTCTGCGTCACGTGGAACGGACGGGCCTGCTCGTCCATCTCGTCGACGTGTCCGATTCCAGCGGCCGCCCCGATCCAGTGAAAGATGTTGAAGTGATCATGGGAGAACTCGAGAGCTTTGGCGCGAAACTCGAAGACAAGCCGATGGTCATGGCCGCATCCAAGATCGACGTGGCCAACAAAGATAAGCTCGCCAAGCTGAAACGCTATTGCAAGAAAGAAGACCTGGAGTTGTTTCCGATCTCCGCCGTCACCGGCGAGGGAATCGAGAAACTCAAATACGCGATGGCGGACAAAGTCGAAGAGGCGCGTGCGCGAGGCGCAGTGGCCAGCGAAAGTCCGCAGCCCGAGCCGTAATCAGTGCGACAGTTGCATGTAGACGCTGACCCAATAGGCAGCCCTCGGGGGTGGTAAAAATTTCCCCTTCAGCAAGGTTGTCCGCGCGCAAGTCCCTAATTTCGTGGTGGGATAAAGAAGCACCTCGTTCACAACCCCGTCCTGCGCCAGCTTCATCAAGATCCAGAAACTTCGCAGATCGTCTCCCGCGCTTTGCTTGCACTGCCGCATGGTAGCGAGGTATTTGTCCGGGAATTCCTTCCCCATTTGCGCGTCGTACGCCTTTCCTTCCGGTGTGCGCAAATTAGCTTCGACCGCGGCTTGCGCGTCGGAAAGGCTGGTAGATTTGTCTTCAGCCTGTGCAATCGACAGACCGAAGAAAAGCAAGGCGGCGAGACAGGCGATTTTCAATTTCATGCTGCGATTGTACTTGCAAGCTTCCTAAGCCGCTCCCACCTGTCCCTGGTGGAATCGATACTGCAAAATTTTCGCCGCTAACGCTGGGCTCGTAGACGGCACCTTCCGACTCGACCGTGCGCACTACTTCTCCCCGGCACATAACCTCAGCGGCAGTAAGCCCGGCAATCTCAGCCGGCAGAACCAGATTGATCTCCAGCTGCACGTTTGGCAAGATCACTTCCTCGCCCCGGAACAACATCCCCGAGCGGCTGATGTTTTCCGTCGTCCCGACTCGCCAGTCGCGATCGCCGAGCTTGCGATACTTCAACGGCAGCTGAAGCACAAAGCGCTGCGCGCGAAACGGCGCGATTTTTATTTTGGCGGTAACAGGCTGATCGGAACCGGATGCCATGGAAACCTCCTCTGCGGCGGGCGCGTCGAGCACCTCGCGAACTTTGGCTGTGAGTGTGCGAATGGTGAACGGCTTTTGCAGTAGCACGATTCCGTTGTCCAGCGTGCCATTGTGCCCAATCGCGTTCTCCGTATAACCGGACATGTAGAGCACTTTGGTTTCCGTCCGATTCGACAGAATGCGCAGCGCCAACTCCGGCCCGTTCATTCCCGGCATAATCACGTCGGTGAGCAGCAGATGAATTGGTCCAGGATGCACATTTGAAATCGTCAACGCCGCCGCCGGGCCCGAAGCCTCCAGCACTTCATAACCCTGTGTTAGTAGATACTGCCGCGTCAGTTCGCGCACCGTGCTCTCATCTTCCACCAGCAAGACCGTCTCTCGTCCGCGCGCACCTTCCATCCCTGCGCTCGGAGGTTGCACCGTCATCACTTCTCCCATAGCGTTCACCTTTGGCAGATAAACTTTGAACGACGTGCCCTTGCCCGGCTCGCTGTACACCCATATGTAGCCGCCGCTCTGCTTGATGATTCCGTACACCGTCGAGAGGCCGAGTCCGGTGCCTTTGACTCCTTTCGTGGTGTAGAACGGCTCGAAAATGTGATTCAGCGTTTCCGCATCCATGCCGCTCCCCGTGTCGCTCATGGTTAAGACCACGTAATCTCCGGGTTGCGCCGGCGCGTGCAGGCGCGCGGAGCTCAGGTCCAAGGTAACGTTTGAGGTCGAGATTTTGAGCTTGCCGCCATGTCGCATCGCGTCACGTGCGTTCACCGCCAGGTTCAGAATCACCTGCTCGATCTGGCTGGGATCGGCCTTTACCAGCCCGAGGTCGCTGCCGGGGACCATGACCAGCTCAATGTCCTCGCCGATCACGCGGGCGAGCATCTTCAGGTTTTCGTTTACCACCGAATTCAGGTCCATGACCTTGGGGGCAAGCATCTGTTTGCGGCTGAACGCCAGCAACTGCCGGGTGAGCCCGCTCGCCCGATTGGCAGCTTTGGCGATCTCCTGCGCCGGTTCGCGGATCGCGGGGTCAGGCCCGATCCGGTCCAGCAAAAACTCGCAGTACCCGGAAATGACCATTAGAAGATTGTTGAAGTCGTGAGCGATGCCGCCCGCCAGCCGTCCCACCGCTTCCATTTTCTGCGCCTGACGCAGTTGCTGTTCCAGCGCGCGATGTTCGGTCACGTCTTCGGCAAAAAGTTCGAAATACACCAGGCGGTCTTCATCCAGAATCGTCCGTCCGGAAAGCCGCAGCGTGACCGTTCTTCCGTCCTTGTGAAGCCAGTCGGCGATCAGTCCGTTGAAGCGCCGCGCCGAGCGAAAATAATCGGCGGAAATAAACCACTGTTGCGCGTCGGCATAAAAATTTGCCAGGTTGCGCCCTTCAAGCTCCGAAGAGGAGGCATACCCCAGCGTGCTCACCAGCGAGGGATTCGTGCTCAACAGGTTCCCCGCAGCGTCGCAGCGGCAAATGCCGTAGGGGGCATTCGTCACCAGCGAGCGGAAATTTACCTCCGACCTTCGCAGACCTTCCTGCGCCGAGCGCAACGCAGCGTTGAACCAGCAAATCAGCAATGCCACCAACACAAACAGCAACAGATGTATGATTGCGCTGCGGTATTCGTTGGGGGAGTGTCCCGGCGCCCAGGGAAAAATAGGCGCTCACGGTCAGAGCGAACGAAGTCGCAACCAGGCCCGGCTTCCAGCCCCCGTACCAGGCGCTGACCATGACCGCGACGGCGAACACCACCAGGCGGCTCTCGACTACGTCAGAGAGCATCAGCGCCGGAATCAGTGCAAGCGTCGTACTGAGGACCGCGACTCCGTAACGCAATACCGGAGCGCGCGCGGGCGGAACGTAGCGTGTGTGGAGAAAGGGGAGGGTCAATCGCATACTGAATCCACTCTACTTGCCCAACTTACGCCACGCGAGACACGACGGTTCATCTGGCACCAAGAAGATAGACAGTGTATGAATGGTCAATGGCCGGGAGAACTATGCCCAGTCGGACGAGGCGAGCGCTTAACCAAGAATAATAGATGAACATCGGACTTTTCGGCGGAACATTCGACCCCATTCATAAGGGACATCTGGCTCTGGCCCGCGCGGCGCGCGAACACTGCGGCCTGGGACGCATTTATTTCGTCCCGGCAAATGTTCCACCCCACAAACGCGACCAGTCTCTCGCGCCTTTTGCTCACCGCTACGCGATGGTGGTGCTGGCGCTTCAAGACGAAAAGGATTTTCTGCCTTCATTGCTGGAAGCGCCTGCCGATCATGAGTTGCCGGCTGGAAAGAAAGCGTCCACCGCGTCGGCCGCGAATTACAGCATCGACACAGTGCGCCGTCTCAAGTCCACGTTGAAGAAAGCCGACCGTCTGTTTTTCCTGATCGGCGTTGACGCCTTCGAGGAAATCGCAGGATGGCACGAGGCGGAAGCGCTGTTTCGAGAGTGTGCATTCATCGTCGCCAGCCGCCCGGGTTACTCGCTTGCCGACGTTGCCAATGCTCTACCGGAAAAGCTGCGTCCGAAAGCCGCAGCTACCAAGCCGTTTGCAAAACAGCCAGCCCAGGGCGATCTGATCCTGCCGGGGGTGACCGTGCATTTGCTGGAAAAAGTGCATGAGAATATTTCCGCAACCGCTATCCGCGACGCTGTCGCCGCGCAGCGTTCGCTGACCAAGTTCGTGGAGCCGGCGGTGGCGGAATATATCAAAAAAATGGGACTGTACAAAAAGACCTGATCGCCTAGGCATGGCTAGGCGCTCCTCGCCGGCGTGCAGTAAAACCTAATCGCTGAGAGCGCAAAGATCTGTTGAGAACACTCGGCTTTCCTCTGCGCCCCTTTGCGGCCTTTCTTTGCGAACTCTGCGGTTGGATTTTGATTTTCTAAGCCACTGACCGGTGACCCCCGCGGCAGGCCTTTTTTGCGCCCTGGAGCCAAAAAATAATCGCAGAGAGCGCAGGGGTTTTTCGCCGAGAGCACTGAGAAACCCCGCTTTCCTCTGCGCCCTTTGCGGCTTTTCTCTGGCGAACACTGCGGTTCGCTCTCGATTTTTGTCAACATCCGCCGCAAATCGCCGCTTCAATTTACAATAGAAACGGGGCGATCAGCGCCAAATCTCCCCGACCTCTGCATGAAAAAAAATAATCTCAAGGCCCAGATTTCCGAAACCATTGCCGCCTGTCAGGACAAGAAGGCCGAGGAACTTACCATCCTCGAACTCGAAAAAGATTCGGGAGCATTCACCGATTACTTTGTGATCTGCAGCGGCACCAATCCGCGGCAGATTCAGGCCATCGCCGACGAAGTCGAGCTGCGATTGAAGAAATCCGGTCAGCGGCCGGCGCACATTGAAGGCTATCGCCAAGCTGAATGGGTGCTGCTCGATTACGTCGATTTCGTGGTGCATGTTTTTTCCGAGAAGTCGCGCAAATTTTATGAACTGGAGCGGTTGTGGAAGTCGGCGAAGCGGCTGGAACCGGCCGAATTGACCGCTCGCCGCACGAGGACTCGCCGCGCAACCCCCCGCAGCGCAGCCAGCTAAGCGGCGAAGTTTTTATGGATGCGAATCAAAATTCGACTCCCGATTGGGGCGCCAGCTATCGCCTGATTGCCGCCGACAAGTGGAAGGCGAAATCCGCGGCCATGGGCCGGGACGTCACCGAGGCGCTCGTCGCGTACGCTCATCCTCAGCCTGGAATGAACGTTCTCGACCTGGCCAGCGGCACCGGTGAGCCGGCAATCTCGCTGGCCTCGCGCGTTTTGCCGGGGGGCCACGTCACCGCGCTTGATCTCAGCCGCGAATTGCTGGACATTGCCGCCGGACGGGCGCAGGAACGCGGCCTGACCAATTTCTCCGCCCACGCCGCCGATGCGCATCAGCTGCCTTTTCCCGGAGAGAACTTTGATCTGGTCACCAGCCGCTTCGGAGTTATGTTTCTTGACAACCGGGCGTTGGTCGAGGCGCACCGCGTACTGAAGCCCGGGGCGCGTGCCTGTTTTCTGGCCTGGGGACCGTTCGAGCAACCTTTCTGGCTGACCATGATGGGGGTCGTGCACAAGTATGCCGGCGGGCCGCTGCTCCCTCCGGGGCAAGATCCCTTTAAGTACGGGCAGCCGGGAAGCCTCTCAAATGCCTTGCGCACCGCCGGGTTCCGCAATATCGAAGAAGAAACGCGGACTGTGCCCTGGACATGGCCCGGAGAAGCACAAGAAGTCTGGGATCAAGCGCAAGCCTGTTCGACTCCGTTTCTTCCCATGATCAAACGCGTTCCCACGGAAAAATGGGACGAAGTCAATCGCGAGGTGCTCCGTTCGGTCGAGCAGTACGCCGATAGAGATGGCATCAAGTTCGGCGCCACCGTCGTTCTGGCTTCAGGCATGAAATAACCTGACCATCCCCTTCTGTGATTAAATTCTTCCCGTGAAAATCAAGATTGCCTGGATCGGCAAAACTAAGCAGCCCGAGATCGAAGGGCTTACGCACGAGTACCTCCGGCGACTGCGACATTACGCGGAGATCGAGGGAACTGCCGTTAAAGGTGAATCGGCGCTGCTCAAGTTCTGTGCCCGCGATGCACGCTCCGCGAGGCACTCGCTTGTCCTCCTCGATTCCCGCGGCAAGCAACTTTCTTCGGAAGAATTCGCTCGCTGGATCGATGACCATCAGCAGCGCAACTCATCGCCATTATTATTTGCCGTTGGCGCAGCCGATGGATTCAGCGACGAAGCCCGCCAGGCGGCAACTCTAATCCTTTCGCTCGGCAAAATCACTCTCGCCCACGAGTTGGCCCGCGTGGTCCTTTTGGAGCAACTCTATCGCGCCTTCACGATTTTGAAGGGCCATCCCTATCATTTGGGCCATTAGCCCTTTGCTCGCCGCATGTACTTTCGCGTTTGCGGCCATTAATAAAACAGCTAAAATCATCCAACTCTCCAATTTGTGAGCAGCCAGCATGAAGGGCCCGTTTGAAGTACTGCGTCAGAAAGAGCAGGAACTGACCCGCGTGAAAAAAGAAGTCGACGCGCTTCGCATCGTCGCGCAACTTCTCGGCGACGACGGGAAGCGGGCCGAGTTTCCGCAACCCACCGGAACCGGCGACTAGACCCGCAACCGCATTCTCCCCGGAACAGGTACAATCAAAATTTGCCGAAGAATCTCTGCAGAAAATCGCAGCTGACTTGCTTGCCATACAACAATCGTTTTCTTGCTAATGACAGACGTTCGACGCGGTTTAATCATCGTGAATACAGGGCCGGGAAAAGGAAAAACCACGGCCGCCATGGGCACGGCGTTGCGCGCCGTAGGGCAGGGCATGCGTGTGCTGATGCTGCAGTTCCTGAAAGGCTCGTGGCACTACGGCGAACTGGACGCGGTACAGGCCTTCGGCGACAAATTTGTGATCAAGCAGATGGGACGCGGCTTTGTGAAAGTGGGAAGCGAAAAGCCTGATCCGGAAGACGTGCGCATGGTCGAGGCTGCGTGGGCGGAGAGCGAGAAGGCCATCAGCTCAGGCGCCTGGGACCTGGTGATTCTCGACGAAATCAATTACGCCATCAGTTACGGAATGCTCGACCCGGCGAAAGTCGTTGAAAGCCTGAAAAAGAAGCCGGAAATGGTGCACGTGATCTTGACGGGCAGGAACGCGCATCCGACAATAGTCGAACTGGCGGATACTGTGACCGAAATGCGCCAGGTAAAGCACGCCTACGAGAAAGGCGTTATGGCGCAGAGAGGAATCGAGTATTGATTTGTAATTTTGAAATTTCGTAATTGTGTAATTGAAAAGCTGGGCAGAGAAAAATTACGCAATTACGCAATTACTAAATTACAAAAATCTCATGGCATGGTTTAAACGACGAACCCGGCGAGCTGGACGCCTCGGGCGAAAAGAAAGTCCGCACCGAGGGTCTGTGGGTGAAGTGTGAGGGCTGCCGCCAGATCATCTGGAAGAAAGACCTGGAGGACAACCTTCAGCGTTTGCCCCAAGTGCGACCGAGCATTTCCGCATTGACGCCCGCACCCGCCTGGCGCAGCTTCTTGACGAGAGTCACTACGACATTTTCGATGCCAATCTGGCTTCGACCGATCCTCTGCAGTTTGTCGATCTCAAGTCTTATGCCTCGCGCCTGGACCCGGCGCAGACCGACACCGGCCTGAAAGACGCCGTCATTAATGCCCGCGGCAAGCTAAACGGGCGGCCGGTGATCATCAGCTCCATGGAGTATGCGTTCATCGGCGGCAGCATGGGTGCGGTGGTCGGCGAGTTGATCACTCGAGCCATCGAACAGGCGCAGAAGGCCAGGACGCCGCTGATCATTGTTTCCGCTTCCGGCGGCGCGCGCATGATGGAAGGCGTGGTCAGCCTGATGCAATTGGCGAAGATTTCGGCGGCGCTGGCGCGGCTGGATGAAGCGCGAGTGCCGTATATTTCCGTGCTCACCGATCCCACGACCGGCGGAGTGACCGCGTCTTTCGCTATGCTGGGCGATCTGAACGTTCGCCGAGCCGGGGGCGCTGATCGGATTTGCCGGCCCGCGCGTGATCGAGCAGACCATCCGCACCAAACTGCCGCCAGGCTTCCAGCGCAGCGAATTTCTGCTTGAGCACGGCATGCTCGACGCTGTGGTCCATCGCAAGGACCTGAAGTCGTACATCGGCCGGGCGCTGGATTTCATGGCTGCCTAGCTGTCGCTCTAGCTTTCAGCGAACAGACCCACGCGGCCCCTTCAATGCCTGTTATCCCCTTCTGCTTCTGCCTTCGCCGGAAATCCAAGATTTCGACACTCTAAGCTGAGTAAGGCTAAGATAGCCAACGAGACGCTAATGGCCAACGGCCATCACCGTCCTACCAAACTGCGGTCGAGCGCATGTATGCGTTGGGCCATGAACTGGCCCAACGCCCTCGCATAAGTTCGACCTGGCGCACATGCGGTCGTTGCTGGGCGCGCTCAACCATCCCGAGCCGCGTTTCCCCAGCGTGCTTATTGCCGGAACCAACGGCAAAGGTTCGACCGCTGCCACGCTGGCTTCGATCTTGCGGGCTTCGGGATTGCGCACCGGACTGTACACGTCCCCTCATCTCAGTGCGCATCAATGAGCGTATTCGGATCAACGGCGCGCGAAATTGGCGACGACGATTTCGCTCTTGATCCACGACCTCGTCGACCGCACCGCGGAGCGGCTGGTCGAAGAACACGAACTGCCCTGGCATCCCAGTTTTTTCGAGATGCTGACTGCCATCGCCTTCGAATATTTTGCACAGAACAAAGTCGACATTGCAGTGTTGGAAGTAGGCATGGGCGGCCGGCTCGATGCCACCAATGTCGTAGAACCGCGAGTCAGCGTGATTACCGACATCTCACTCGACCACCAGAATTTTCTCGGCAATACGGTTACGGAAATCGCGCGCGAAAAAGCGGGCATCATTCGCCCCGGAGGCGTCGTGGTTACGCTTGCCGCAACATGCCCGCAAGCCAATGACGTGATCGGCAATGCCATCTTGAACTCGGGGCGCAGGGCGTCAGCGCCGTGCCGTATGTGCCGCCGGTGACCCCGGGGAGCGCGAATTATTTCGATCAGCGAGCTCTCGCTATCCGCTGCAAGTCATGGGCGAAGCAGATTCTCGGTGGAGACGCCGCTCGATGGGGCGGCATCAATTGCGGAATGTCGCGCTGGCCATCGCGACGGCAGAGGAATTAGCAAATCAAGGTTTTCGCGATCACGCCGGAGTCGATCGAACGCGGAATTCGCCAGACCCACTGGCCGGGGCGTTTCCAGGTGCTGCCTGCGACCGGGACCAGCTCCGGAATATGTTTTCGACGTGGCCCACAATCCGGCGGGAGCATGGGCGCTGCGCTCCGCTTTTCTGCGCACTGCGACGGATCGGCCGGCTGATCATTCGTCTTTGGAGCGATGCGCGACAAAGCCATCTGCCGAGATGGCCGAAATTTTGTTCCCGCTCGGCGAGCGAGTTATCGCGACTCACGCCGGACAATCCGCGGCTCAGCCCAGCCGGAAGAGATTCGCCAGGCAGCGGTCGCGACTTCGACCGAGATCGAAGGTGCGCACGATGTGTCCTCAGCCCTGCAGCGAGCCAGCGTTGCACTGGCCGGCACCGCACGGGGTGGTGGTTGTCACCGGTTCGATTTACATTGTGGGAGAGGCAATGCGCCTTGCTGGGGGTGAGGGTCTAGATGCAGGAAGTGAACACATCTCGTCGGACGACGAATCTACGGCCGGTCGAGGCCAAACTGATTCGCTCTTGCCCGGACGGACCACCCGGCCAAAAGTGAGCCCGCCAGTATGGCTGGCGCGAGCCGCCTGCGCTCCTACTTGATCTTCGATCCCTTGATCTGGGCTTTACACGGTCGTTCTGGGATTCACTTCGAGTTCCAGCTTCGTTTTTCGGCGATAGAGAGCGCATCTTGCACAGCTTTGCGCGGCCTCTGGCTCGATTGCATCATGACGACCATCCTTCTCCCGGTGACAGTGACGGGACTGGACGAAAATCGACACTTCCAAAACCTACGTTTACGCCGTGAATCACGCTTCCGCGCTGGACATTCCCGTCCTGTACGCGAATCTGCCGTTTCAGTTCCGCATTGTATTCAAGAAAGAGTTGCTGTCGTATCCGATGATCGGCTGGCACCTGAAACGCTCCGGCAAGTCTGCATCGACCAGCAGAATCCTACGCGCTCGATCGCCGATATTCGCTCCGCGGTGAAGAGTCTGAAAGCCGGCATGCCGCTGGTGATTTTTCCCGGAGGGCGGCCGCACGCCGGACGGAGAGATCAAACCGTTTCTGCCTGGAGCATTCTTTCTGGCGATCAAGGCGCAAGTGGATGTCGTGCCCATCGCGTTGATTGGGACCTTCGAGACTGCTGCCCATGAACACCTATCACATCAAATCGCCGCCCACTGGAGATGCGCGTCGGCGAGCCGATCTCGACCGCCGGGTACACCGCGCGCGACATGGAGCGAGTTGTCGGCGGAGGTTAAGCCAGCATGGAAGAGTTGTACTACGCCTGACTTCGCGAGGCGAACATCGGCGCTCCACAGCTGACAATTTCCGCCGCCCTCGTTCATAATCTTCCACCGGAGGATTTCGATGAAATTCCGCTGCCTTGCTACTGCTGTTGTGTTCTTTCGGCGTCATGGAAGCCCAGAGTGCTCCAAGCCCACCGTGGCCGAGGCCGAACAGTTCATGAAACAGGCCGAAGTCGCCTGAACGAACTCACGGTGAAAGCAGCGCGGGCCCAGTGGGTGCAGGAAAACTTTATTACCGACGATACCGAGGCGATCTCCGCCGATGCCAACGACCAGATCACCGCGGCGATTACGGAACTGGTGGAGCAGGCGAAGCGCTTCGACGGCCTGCAACTGCCGCGCCGATCTCGCGCGAAAATTTATGCTGCTGAAGCTTACGTCTGACCGCGCCCGCGCCGCAAGATCCGGCGTTGCGCAAGGAGATGATCGAAATCGCGTACTTCGCTCGACGGCGACTACGGCAAAGGCAAATATTGCCGCAAGCCGGACGACTGTCTCGACATCACCGCAATCGAGCAAATCATGGGCGAGCAGCCGCGATCCCAATGAACTGCAGGATCGTCTGGCTCGGATGGCACAAGGTGGGAGCGCCCATGCGCCAGCGCTACGCGCGCTTCGTCGAACTTTCGAACCAGGGCGCCCGCGAGATGGGCTTCAAAGATACGGGAGCGATGTGGCGCGCCGGGTACGACATGACGCCCGAGCAGTTCAACGCCGAACTGGAGCGGCTCTGGCAGCAGGTTCGTCCGCTGTATTTGTCGCTGCATACCTATGTTCGCGCTCGGCTGGTCGCAGCACTATGGACCGAGCTCGTTCCGCCGGACGGCCCGATTCCCGCGCGATCTTCTGGGCAATCCCTGGGCGCAGCAGTGGGACAATATTTTCCCCCTGCTCGGGCTTGCCGGAAAACAGCCGCGGCTACGACCTGACCGAGCTGCTGAAAGCGAAGAACCTCGATGCCAAGGGCATGGTGCGCTATGGCGAGAATTTCTATAAATCGCTGGGCTTCGCGCCGCTGCCCGAAACTTTCTGGGAGCGCTCGCTGTTCACCAAACCGCGCGACCGCGATGTGGTCTGCCACGCCAGCGCCTGGGACGTTGATAATCAGGACGATCTGCGGGTGAAGATGTGCATTCAGATCCGCGACGTGGACTTCGTCACCATTCATCACGAACTGGGGCACAACTTCTACCAGCGGGCTTACAAGAGCCAGCCGTTTTTCTTTGAGAACGGCGCCAATGACGGCTTCCACGAAGCCATTGGCGACACCATCGCGCTGGCCATTACACCGGAATACCTGCAGCAGATCGGCCTGCTCGACACAGTCCCTTCCGCCGATGCCGACATTCCGCTGCTGCTGAAAAAGGCGCTCGAAAAAGTGGCATTCCTGCCCTTTGGATTGCTGATCGATCAGTGGCGCTGGAAAGTTTTCTCTGGCGAGATCAAGCCCGCCGATTACAACCAGGCCTGGTGGGACCTGCGCCTGAAATATCAGGGAGTGGCGCCGCCAGTGGCGCGCAGTGAAGCGGATTTCGATCCCGGCGCCAAGTATCACGTCGCCGGCAACGTGCCTTACATGCGGTATTTCCTGGCGCGACATTCTGCAATTCCAGTTCTATCGCGCCATGTGCAAGGAAGCCGGATACACGGGCCCGCTGCATCGCTGCACGTTCTATCAACTCGAAAGCAGCCGGCGAAAAGTTCAACAAGATGCTCGAGATGGGCCCAGCAAGCCGTGGCCCGATGAACTCTGAAACCCTCACCGGACAGCGCCAGATGGACGCCAGCGCCATTCTCGACTACTTCGCGCCATTGCAGAAGTGGCTCGACGAGCAGAACAAAGGCCAGAAGACGGGCTGGTAATTCTGGGCAATACTCACGTAGGGGCGGACGCCCTCGTCCGCCCAATTCCATCCCACGGGCGCAGCCCAGCAGTTCTATTTACGCCCTTGCGTCCTCAGCATCCTCTGCGGTTTTGGTTTTGCGCGACCGGCGCCCATTTGCCCGCCGTGTTTTATACTTGATCCTTACCCATGGCAGACACATTCATATCCAGCTTCCCGACGGGAGCATGAAGGAAGTCCCCAAGGGCAGCACTGCGCTCGATGTCGCCAAATCCATCAGCCAGCGGCTCGCCGACGCCGCGCTGGTTGCCAAGACCAACGGCAATCTCATCGATCTGACTCGTCCGATGGAAAAAGACACCGCTCTGCGCATCCTGACTGAGAAAGATCCCGAGGCCCTGGAAGTTTTTCGGCATTCGTCTGCGCACTTGTTGGCGGCCGCCGTGCTCGAACTCTTCCCCGAGACCAAGCTCGGCCACGGCCCGCCAACCGAGAGCGGATTTTTCTACGATTTCTATCGGCCCACGCCGTTTACGCCAGAGGACCTGGAAAAAATCGAAAAGAAGATGCAGGAGCTGGTGCAGCAGAACATTCCTTACGCGCGCGAATTTCTGCCCCGCGATCAGGGACTGGACGAATTCAAGGACGAAGGCGATTTCATGAAGTGCCACTTCATCGAGCAATTCACCAAGCCCGATGAAAAAATTTCGATTTATCGCACGGGTAAGTTCACCGATTTCTGCCGCGGCCCGCACATCCCGTCGACTGGAAAAATCAAAGCGTTCAAGCTGCTGAATATCGCTGGCGCCTACTGGCTGGGCGACGAAAAAAATCCCCAACTGCAGCGCATTTACGGCACCTCGTTTTTTTCGAAGAAAGATCTCGACGAGTTCATCCATCAGCCAGGAAGAAGCCAAAAAACGCGACCACCGCGTGCTCGGCCAGCAACTCGATTTATTCTCCATCCAGGAACTGGCCGGGCCGGGCCTGATCTTCTGGCATCCCAAGGGCGGAATCATTCGCAAAGAGATGGAAGAATGGATGCGCGCGGAGTACATCAAGCGCGGATATTCGCTCGTCTACACGCCGCATGTCATGCGGCGCCAGCTCTGGCAGACCTCCGGCCACGAAGGCTATTACGCGGAGAACATGTTCGATGTGATGGAACTTGACGATGCCGAATATCGCCTGAAGCCGATGAACTGCCCCGGCCACATTTTGATTTATGCGGACTCGCTGAAGTCTTACCGCGATTTGCCGGTACGCGCTGGGCGAACTCGGGACGGTTTATCGCTACGAACGTTCTGGCGTGATGCACGGCCTGCTGCGCGTGCGTGGCTTCACCCAAGACGATGCTCACATTTTTTGCACGCCGGAGCAGATTGAGAGCGAAATCGAAGCCTGCCTGGATTTCGCGATGGATGTTCTAAAAGATTTCGGCTTCGACAAATTTCAGACCGAGCTCTCGGTCTGGGATCCGGAACAGACGCAGAGTTTCGTCGGCAGGAAGAGGATTGGAAGCACGCCACTGCCACGCTGGAGAATGTCCTCAAGCGCCGCAATATCGAGCACCAGACCATCGCCGGCGAAGGCGCATTTTACGGGCCGAAAATCGATATCAAGCTGGTCGACGCCATCGGCCGTCTGTGGCAGCTCTCGACCATCCAGTTCGACTTCAATCTTCCGGCCCGCTTCGGACTTGAATACGTCGCCGAAGACGGTACCCGCAAACAGCCAGTCATGGTGCATCGCGCGCTGTTTGGATCGGTGGAGCGGTTCTTCGGTGTGCTGATTGAACACTACGCGGGAGCATTTCCTGTTTGGCTTTCGCCAGTACAGGCGGTCATGATTCCCATCGCCGAGCGCCACGTCGATTACGCGAATAAAGTTGGCGAACAACTCAAAACTGCTGGCGTGCGTTTCCACGTCGACGCCCGCAATGAAAAAATGAACGCGAAGATCCGCGAACACGCGATGCAGAAAGTGCCGTTCCTGCTGGTTGTTGGCGATAAAGAGGCCGAAAGCGGGAAAGTCAATGTCCGCACTCGCGGAAAAGAGAAGACGGAAGATATGCTCGCAGCGGAATTCGTAGAGAAAATTAAGAAGCTGATCGCAGAAAAAACGCCAAATCTCTAGTTGCACGGATGCCCACGTCTCGCGTCGGGACGTGGGAATCGATCTTCAAAAGCGCCTATCTCTTCACCTGCGCAAACTCTCCCGCCAACTTCTTCTGCCTTGCCTGCGCAGCCTCGACCAGCGCCCGAAAAATTGCCCGCGAAGCCTCGTCCTCATCCACAGATCGCTCCGGATGCCATTGAACCGCCAATACAAAATGGTCGGGCGCTGTTCCCTCCACAGCCTCAACCACGTCATCTTCCGCGCACCGTGCCACTGCGCGCAATCCGTCGCCAACAACTTCCGCCGACTGATGATGGCTCGAATTCACCGCAACATTTCTCGATTCCCCAAGAATCCCAGCCAACAGCGACCCCGGCTCAACTTCCACACCGTGCGCCACCGCCACCTGCCGTCCGGCGTCATGCTTGACCGCCGACTCAATGTGCTGCAACAGTGTCCCTGTGCGATACACATTCAGCGCCTGCAATCCATAGCAAATCCCGAGCAGCGGCTTGCGCATGTTGTACGCGTCCTGCAGCAACAATTCGTCTACCGTGTCGCGTCCGGCGTCCGATGCATTCGTCCGCGGATCGCGTTCTGCGTTGTACTTGGCAGGGTCAATGTCCGCCTTACTCCCCGGCAGCAGCACCGCATCGCAGTGCTCGATCAACTTCATCACCTGCGCGGGCGTCTGATCGAGCGGAATTCGCACCGGCTCTCCGCCAGCCATTTTGATCGCGTGCTCGTACTGCGGCAGGGCTCGCGCCGCATACTCCTGGTTGGAATGTGGAACCGGAATCGCGATCCGCGGCCGCATAATTAAGATCTTACCTGCTCCCTCTTTCAATCTCCGCCAGCGCCTTCGATTGCCGGTAGTCTTTAATTTCTGTGATCGTCACTCCAACCAGAGCAATCGCGCCGACTCCTACTGCCACGGGCAGCGCAACCTGCCGATAAGCCAGAGTCATATTCGCGGAAGTACCGCGAATATGCGCCTGCACCACCAGCCCCACAATACCGAATAGCAAGCTGATTGCGAAAGCTAGCAGCGTTAGCAGAAAAGTGACCAGCAAAACTCTCGCCGGAATCAGATACCAGCGTGACCGCTGAAGCGGGTTTGAGCTGCGGGCATACTTGATTTTAGCCCCTGCGCCCGTACGCGGATGCGGCCCTCATGCTCCAGTGCGCTAGAATAGTCATCTATGTCGCAAGCTGCACCGGCCATTACGCGGCCCCCGGCGGAAGTCGTTCGCCGCAATCCCGTCTCGCAAGCGCCCAATGGCATTTGTTACGCCATCGCGGGCGAAGTCACCGTCTCCGCCTCCGATATTGAGCGCATGGTCTCGGCCGTCCCCGACGCTCTCGCCGCCGCGCTGCATCGCAAGGCTTATTACTTCGTTCCGCTGACCGTCAACCAGGGCGATGAAACTGTCATCGCCGATCGCTACGACGTCGCTCTCAGCGATCACGCTGTCTGCCATCGCAATCTCGAACTCGGCGACTCGCAATGTGTTTTTATCTCCACCCGTTTGATGGACGACAAATTTTCCGTCGCCTTCGAGTTCTACATTAACGTCGGCCATGCCATCGTCGAACGCGCTGGGGTTTCCCAGGCATTTGCCGATCTGGTTTGGAAGCAGGTGGAGAGCAATGCTCGCGGCGAGACTTCGCTCGACGCCTGGGAGTCTCGCAAACTGGCCACCTCCCACGAGCCCGACGCCGAAAAGCACAAGAACGAATATTTCGCGGCTACCTTTTCCGACGCGATTTCCATTTATCTTCTATCGTTGTTTATCGACGTGGATTATTACGATCTGCGGGAGCGGGACTATCCACTGCTGGCGCCGGCGCAAATGGCAGAACGGCTCAGGAAAGTTGCGGAGTTGTTTCCGGCAAATCCGGGATACGAATTCGCCATTTACTACAAACGGCGCAGCTAGACTTCGCCGCACATCTCCAACGACGAACGATATTGTCATCCTGAGAGCCCGTGCTTTTCATCGCGGGCCGAAGGATCTCAATCGGCACGGCATTGTGTGTGCGGATTTGACGGTGGTGACCAACCGCCTCACCCGCTGGAATCTGCAGTGCCGCATCGCCCCAGGCGTCATTCCCGAGCGGTGACGCCGTTAGGGGGCAATCTTAAACACGGTTCCAAACTGATCGGCGCCTCCCTGGCTGGTGGTGCCGTACAGGTTTCCCATAGCGTCAAAAATCATGCCGGACAAGGGAACTGCTCCGTCCCCACTGCATGCAAAGGAGTGAATCACGGTGTACTTCTCGCCTCCACCGGACTTTGGTGACAATTGGAAGACGACGCCGAAGCCGCAATCGCCGCCTTCACTGGTTGTTCCATAAATGTTGCCTGAGCCATCTAATAGGAGATTGTCGATCGGGGAAAGTGGTGCGCCGGAGTATATCACAGGTAGGAGTGACTGCATTCGACCGGTGCCCGGGTTCCGCGAGCCCATTGTGAGCTAACCTGAGTTACAGCTTCCCCTGTGCCCTCTGCGGTTAAAGGTTTTGCGTTTAGAATGATCGCTCGATGCCCGTCACCGTCCGATCCTTCGCCAAGATCAATCTGGGCCTCTGCATTGGCCCGCGCCGTCCCGATGGCTTCCATGAACTTCGCACCGTTTATCAGACCATCGCGCTGCACGACATCATTCGCCTGCAGGTCGTCCGCGGATCGGGAATTGAGATTCGCTGCCAAGATCCCCGCGTTCCGAAAGACAATTCCAACACCTGCTACCGCATCGTCGAGCGCGCGCTGCCGGCGCTCAAGGGCCGCGGACGCATGGTCGTCGAGATTGACAAGCGCCTCCCGGTGCAAGGCGGATTGGGCGGAGCGTCGGCGAACGCCGTCGCCACGCTGCTGGCCCTCGAACGAGCGCTGAAAAAACAGCTTCCCTCGCCTGAGCGCCTGCAAATCGCAGCCGAAGTCGGATCGGACCTGCCGTTGTTTCTTGTCGGCGGAACAATCCTGGGCGTGGGGCGCGGCGAAGAAGTCTATCCTGTTCCCGATTTGCCCCCGGTTGCTTGCGTCGTCGCTACTCCCGACATCGGTGTTTCGACGCCGAAAGCGTTCGCCGATTGGGATGCGTTGGTCGCATCAACTTTGCAAAGGACAAAAGCAGATTCCTCGGGGGATGAATCGCCGCCCGGAATGACAAAAGGTTTGGAGGGTGGCAAATTGACGCCGCCCGCGCCGTCCGGTAGAATTGCAGAGTTCGCCCGCAGGCTTTCCGCGTGGCTGAACGCCCAGCAGAAAAGTAAGGCTGGGAAGGGTTTATCCGGTGTCCTTGCAAGTGGCAGGGGCCGGGCCGAGACCCCGCTTCTCGACCTTGTCCGTACCGGGATCGAAAACGACTTTGAACAAGTCGTCTTTCCCATGTATCCCGAACTGAGCGAGGTGAAGCGTGTGCTTGAGCGCGCAGGCGCGACGTATGCTTCGCTTTCCGGCTCGGGCTCGGCGACGTACGGGCTGTTTGCGACCCGGACGAAAGCCGAGACAGCCGCAAATAGGCTGCGGAAAAACGGTATCCAGGCCCAGGTCACGACGACCCTGACGCGGCCGCAGTATTGGAAGAAGATTTTCGATTGAAACTTGCATCTTTGTTGTGGTTGGCTTTTCAATCTGAAATCTGAAATCATCAATCTGCACTCGAAATACTGGGCCGTCGACTAATGGTAGGTTGGGGCGTTAAGCAGGCGTGAGCGAGGCGCATTTTGGCGAGCGCGAGCCTGCTGCCGAAATCCCGAGCAGGGCTAGGGATCTCCGAATCGATCAGTCGATGGAAGCGAAATACTGGGCCGTCGACTAATGGTAGGTCAAGTGCCTTTGGAGCACTTTGTCTAGGTTCGAATCCTAGCGGCCCAGCCAAAATCAGCTATTAGCCTTTGGCTCCTGGCTTTGCCAGCGAAGGCTTCAAGCTAAGAGCTAACGGCGAAAAGCCAAGAGCTAAAACATGGCCACTCTTGCCACAGCAACGCAGAAGACGGAAAAGCCGGAAAAGAAAGCACAGATGAGTGCCGACGACAAGCCGGATCGCAAGCCGCAGCGCGTCCGCGGAGACGATCAGCCTCAAGATTTTCTGCGGCACCGCCAACGAGCCGTTGTGCGATGAGGTCTGCGCTTTTCTTGAGATGAACCGTGGCCAGGCGTTGCTTACCCGCTTCAGCGATGGCGAAGCTTACGTGCAGATTCAGGAGAACGTGCGCGGCACCGACGTTTTTGTGTTGCAGCCGACTTGCCGCCCGGTGGATGAGCACCTGATGGAGCTGTTGTTGATGATCGACGCGCTCAAACGCGCCTCGGCGCGACGCATCACTGCGGTCATTCCGTATTTCGGCTATGCCCGCCAGGACCGCAAGGACAAGCCCCGCGTTCCGATCTCTTCTAAGCTCGTTGCCGATTTGCTTACCACGGCCGGTGCCGATCGCGCGCTGATCGTCGATCTGCATGCGCCGCAGTTGCAGGGCTTTTTCAATATTCCGGTCGACCATCTCTTTGCTTCGCCGGTGCTGGTGGATTATTTCAGGCGCGCCAATCTGCCGAATTTAACCGTGGTTTCTCCCGACGCAGGTGGCGTGGAGCGCGCCCGCTTTTTCGCCAAGAAAATGGATTCGGCCCTGGCCATCGTCGACAAACGCCGGGTGGAGATGAACGTTGCCGAAGTCATGCACGTTATTGGTGATGTTCATGGCCGCACCTGTCTGGTGATCGACGATTTGATTGACACCGCCGGAACGCTCGTAAAGACTGCGAGCGCGCTTATGGAAAGCGGCGCCAGCGCAGTGTATGCTTGCGCCTCGCACGCCGTGCTTTCCGGCCCCGCGGTGAAGAACCTTTCCGGCTCCTGCATTCAGGAAGTCGTGGTTACCGAACACGATCCCGCTGACGGAAGAGGCGCGGAACGAACCCAAAATTAAAGTTCTGACCATCGCCGGCCTCATTGGGCGGGCGATCCAGTCGATTCATGAGGAAACGTCGGTCAGTAAATTATTTGTGTAACAGGAATCAAAATTATGGCAACTGCAACCGAAAGCAACATTCTTCAAGCCCAAACGCGGACGCCGGGCAACAAGAACGATGCCCGCCGCATTCGCCGCGATGGCAAAATTCCCGGTGTGGTGTATGGCGCCGCCAAGGACGCGGTGCCGGTCAGTCTCGATCCGCGCCAGATTTCGCGCATCCTGCAGTCGCAGGCCGGGCACAACACGATTTTCGATCTGACCCTGGATGGCGAACGCACGAAGGCGATGATCGTCGACTGGCAGTATGAGCCGATCAAAGGCTCGCTATTGCACGTCGATCTCAAGCGCATCGCCATGGACCAGAAACTGCACGTGCGCGTGCCAATCGCATTGAAAGGCGAAGCCGAAGGCGTGAAGACCCAGGGCGGCATTCTGGAACATGTGCTGCGCGAAGTGGAGATCGAATGTCTGCCGGACGATATTCCGGCGTCGATCGAGACCGATGTCAGCGATTTGGTGTTCGGCAAAGTGCTGCGCGTCTCCGACCTTCCGCACAATGAGAAGATCAAGTATCGTGACCGACCCGAACCGCCCGGTCGCGCTGATCATCTCGGTGAAAGAAGAAGTTGCTCCGACGCCGGAAGCGGTTGCAGCCGAAGTCGGCGCCACTCCGGCCGAACCCGAGGTTATCAAGAAGGGCAAGCAGGAGACCGAGGCAGAAGGCGCCGAGGCGCTGCCGACAAGGGCGAGAAGGCCGAGAAGAAGGAAAAGAAATAAATCGCCCTTGGTCGTTCGCAAAGACCTTGCAGTGTTCTTGGTCAAGGGCATCTCTGAGCTCTAGCCAAAAGCTAAGAGCCAAAAGCTAAGAGCCAGGAGCTAAGAGCCAGGAGCTAAGAGCCAAAAGCTAAGAGCCAGGAGCTAGAAGCTATCACGCGTGAAGCTGATTGTGGGCTTGGGCAATCCGGGAATCGAGTACCAGTTCACGCCCCATAACTTGGGTTTCCTGGCGATTGACCGCATTGCCGAGCAGTGTGGCGTCGAAGTAAGAAATCGCCAGTGCCGCTCGCTCACGGCGCGGGCGGTGATCGGTTCAGAAACGGTCTTGCTGGCCAAGCCGGAGACTTTCATGAACCTGAGCGGCCTCGCGGTTCGCGAGTTGCTCTCGGAGTACGAGGCGACGCCGGAAGAAGACCTGATCGTGATTCAGGACGAGCTGGATTTTGCGCTGGGTACGGTCCGCATTCAGCGCAACCGCAGTTCGGCTGGACACAACGGAATTGAGTCGATCCTCGGTGCGGTGGGAACGCAGGATTTTCTGCGCATCCGGATGGGGGTCGCGCCGGAGCGGAAGATCGCGGATGGAGTCAGCTATCTGCTCGCTCCCATGCGCAAAGCGGAACTGAAAGTTGCGGACGAGATGCTCGACATCGCAACTGAAGCAGTGAAAGTGATTGTGAAGGAAGGTCCGGCGGCGGCCATGAACCGCTTCAATCGCAAGCCGGACGAAGAGAAAGATTAGCCACGGATTTGCACGGATTTCACGGATCAAAACAGAACGAGAGACAATCCGTAAGCGTCTGTGACCCGAATTGGAGAAGCAATGAATCGCACTTATGAATTGATGTTTATCGTCCGTCCCGACATGGTCGAAGAAGAACCAGGACAAACTGATTTCGACGCTTGAAACCGCAGTCACCTCCTCCGGCGGACAAGTAAAGAATGTCGAACGCATGGGCAAACGCCGTCTTGCCTACACTGTTCGTAAATTTCACGATGGAATTTACATCCTGCTCACACTGGATGGGTCGGGCGGCATTATTCACGAACTGGAACGCCGTCTGCGTGTGACCGAGCCGGTGATTAAGTTCTTGACGGTGCGCATCGACGAGGAGCAGAAGCGTCTGGACAAGATCAAAGCGATCCGCGACGCGCGGCGCAAGGCCTCGGCGGCAGCGGCCGCCCCGGTGGCTGAAGGCACCGCGGAAGCGCCGGCAGCGACGGCGTAGACAACTGTCGAGCTTCGCTCGGCACGGACGGGCGAGGGCGCCCGTCCCCACACGAAAATCTTAAGGAGCATTAATGGCTGACGAAATTAAACCCGCAGCAACTACAGACGCAGCGCCGTCGACTGAGCGAACTGAACGGCCGGAGCGCACCGAACGCTCGGAGCGGCCCCGATTTCCGCGTCCCGGCGGGCCCGGTGGCCCGCGCGGCGAAGGCGGCCCCGGCGGACGCAAGTATTTCCGGCGCAAGAAAGTCTGCAAGTTCTGCGTCGAAAAAATTGAAGCGATCAATTACAAAGACATGCGCCTGCTCGCGCAGTTTGTCGCCGAGAGCGGAAAGATCGTGCCGCGGCGGCTGACCGGAGTTTGCACTCCGCACCAGCGCCGCTTGTCCTCGGCCATCAAGCAGGCCCGCAATATCGCCCTGCTGCCGTTTGCCGGCCGCGCTTCGTAAGAGTAACCTGCGCCGCGGATTTTCGCGGATGCACGCGGATTTTTTGTTTGCTAGATTTTGATCCGCGACAATCTGCGTGAATCAGCGGCGAAAAAAAGAATTTCTGAACGTGGAGTCATCTCATGGAAGTCATACTGAAAGAAGATGTCGCAAAACTCGGTTCGCGCGGCGACGTGGTCAAAGTTGCCGAGGGCTACGGCCGCAATTATCTCCTGCCTCGCAAGCTCGCGATTCAGGCGAGCTCCAACGGCAAAAAGCGTCATCGAGCAGATGAAGGCCGCGGCCGTCCGGCGTTCCGCCAAAGAGAAGGCCCAGGCGGAGGAATTGGCCAAACAATTCGAAGGATTGGCGGTTAACTTCCTGCGCCGCTCCGGCGAGCATGATCAGCTTTTCGGCTCGGTCACATCGAGCGATGTCGCCGACGCGCTGGAGAAAAAGGGCTTCAACATCGATCGCCGCAAGATGCAAATGCACGAACCGCTGCGCACATTGGGCGAGTTCACCGTCCCCATCAAGCTGCACAAGGACGTGACCGCGCACCTGAAAGTGGTGATCGAAAAGGAAGCGACGGAGTGATTGGTTTTCAGGGTGGGACGGGCATGGTCGCCTGTCCCGCGCGAAATGCATCCCGCTCTAACCCGCCTTCTCTCGCACCCTTACAAGCTGTCTCTGTCTGCAAGTACCCTTCCATATCCCTATAATTCTGCTCACGGTTCTCATCCTGACACGTCCATAGCTATGCAACCGGGAGGAACGGCAAAGGCGCCCGGCGCAAGTCGAGGACAGGAATAAATTATGCCGGCCGACGCATGGGCAGTACCATTTACGGTTGGCGAGTGTTCCCGGTGGGAACGGAAGCAAAGCGAAGAGCAAGCTGGAAGCACCCAGGACTCCCTTTCGCGGGGCAATTATGGCTGGGCAAAGTATAGGCCGCATCGACGACACCCTGCTGGTCCGCGAGGCGCAGCGCGGCAACCGCGCCGCCTTCGAGGAACTGGTGCGGCACTACGACCAGGCGGTGCTTCGGCTGGCCATCCATCTCACCGGATCGGAGCACGAAGCCCAGGACATTTATCAGGAAGCGTTCCTGAAGGCGTACAAGAGCGTCGCGAACTTTCGTTTCGAGTGCTCCTTCTACACCTGGATTTACCGCATTGTAACCAATCTTTGCCTCGATCATCTGCGGAAGAAACAGGTGCGCAAGGAAGATGCGCCGGTGGCGACCGATCCAACCGGCGAGCAGTACGATGTGCTGGAGCAGGTTCCCGACGCGCGGGCGGGCGCCAATCCCGAGCGAGACTTGATGCGCCGCGAGCTTGGGTGGACGCATCAGCAAGGCGCTCGATAAGCTGACGCCCCGCGAGCGCATGGTTTTTGAGTTGAAACATTATCACGGATTGAAATTGCGGACGGTGGGCGAAGTCCTGAACACAACGGAAGAGACCGCTAAGAATACGCTCTTCCGGGCCACGCAGAAATTGCGCGGCGCGCTGGCGGACATGAGATGAATTTGTGTGGGCGCGAGCGTCTCGCTCGTGCTTGTCTGAGGACGTGGCGGAGCGAGGCTCCGCAGAGAAATGAAAGGCTGTAACTATGAAATGTGAATGGGTCAAAGAAAACATTGTGCTGTATATCTACAACGAGCTGCCCGACGATGCTCGCTATGAACTGGAGCAGCATATCGCTCGCTGCGCCGCACTGCGCGCCGAGCTGAAGTCCGCGCAAAGTTTTCACGCGGTGCTCTCCGAGTTGCCGGTGGAGGATCCGTCGCCGAACTTGTTGGCCGCGTCGCGCATGCGGCTTGCAGGAGGCGCTCGAAACCACTCCGCCAGGGCGGACTCTGGCACCGCTTGGTGTTCGATCCCACGGCGTGGCTTCGTCAAATACGCTTTGCTCCCGCGCTCGCAGCTGCGATCTTCATGGTCGGATTTGCCGGCGGCATTGGCGCCACGTATCAAGACTGTGAGCAATCGCCAGAACCAGTGCATCGCCGGGCGGAGTCGCTCGCAGCGGAATCTTCGATTGCGGGAATCCGCTCCAGTTTCGCAAGAGCCGGGATCGAACCAGATCACGCATCAAGTACGAGACGGTTTCCACGCAGCAGGCGCAAGGTTCGCTGAACGATCAGCGCATCCAGCAATTGCTGCTGTTTGCGGCGCGCAACAATTACAACTCGGGCGTGCGCATGGATTCGGTCGATCTTCTGACCCAGCAGCCGAACGACATGAACGTGCGCGAAGCACTGATGTATGCCTTGCGTTATGACTCGAATCCGGGAGTGCGACTGAAAGCGCTGGATGGACTGGGCGCATATGTGAAGAGCGATCCGCGGGTGCGGGATGCTCTGCTCGAGGCGCTGATGAACGACTCCAATCCCGGGGTTCGAACCGACGCTCTGCATTTGCTCGAGCCCGTGCGGGCCGACAGCAGTGTGCGCGCGGTGCTGCAGAGACTGGCGCAAAGACCAGAACGAGTACATCAAGGGCCAGGCGCGCAACATGCTGGCGCAGATTCCGGAATTTGACTAAGTGATAGGGACGGGTCTCTGACAGCCTGCCCTGAGGAAGCCGAGGCGGGCGGAGCGAAGCTTCGCAGGAGTGAAAGATCAGATGGTGGCACGGATGGCGTGCCAGCGAGGCGAAAGAGAAGGGGAGTAGAATTTTGAAACAGTTATCTAAATTCGTTGCGGCCCTGCTGTTGCTGGTCTGCCGGTGGCGATCGCCGCAGCAGAGCCGCAGTCTATCGGAGATGGCGGCAACTGGACTCAGGAAATCACGGGCTCGCTGGACGCGGTGCGGAATCTCAGGGTCAAAGTCGATATGGGGCGGTGAAGGTGGATGGCGGTTCGCAGCAGGGCATCAATTATATCATTCGCAATCATTCTTATACCTCGTCCGAAGACAGAGCGCGGCGCGAATTTGATTCCTACAAAATCACAGCTTACGTGCGCGGCGATACCGCCTGGATCGTGGGCGATTGGCAGGGCGGCGACACGCACAGATTTTCGGCAGAATTCTCGGTCAGCGTTCCGCGGGACATGGATGAAATCAAAATCGAAACCGACGGCGGCAACGTCACCACCAACGGGGTCTCCGGCCGGGTCGATGCCGAGACCGGCGGCGGCAACATTCGCTTCGACGACATCGGCGGCAGCATCAACGCCGAAACCGGTGGCGGCAACATCGAAGTGGGCAATGTAGCCTCTGATGTCAGCCTGCACACCGGCGGCGGATCCATTCGAGTGAATTCCGCGAAGGGCAAAATCGAGGCCGAAAGCGGCGGCGGCAACGTCACGATCGTGTCCGGCGTTTGACAAGGCGCCGAACTGGAAACCGGCGGCGGCAACATTCAGGTGGATCGCTGCGCCGGCACGGTAAGGCTACGACCGGCGGCGGCAGCCTTGATCTGGGCGACATTGGCGGCCCGGTGGAGATGTCGAAACCGGCGGCGGCAGCATTCGCCTGGCTTCGGCCAAAGGCCCGGTAAGGGCCGAAACCGGCGGTGGCACCATTGAATTGCATGGGAGTTCCTTCCGCGCGCGCCGAAACGGGCGCCGGCAGCATCACAGCCAAGTTTGTGGGCGGAGCGGGTGACCGCACCGATTCGTCACTGGAGACTTCGGCTGGCGATATCATCGTCTACCTCGCTCCGAACGTGAACCTCAGGTTCGCGCCGCAATCGAAGTAGCCAACGGACATCGCATCCACTCAGATTTCCCGGAAATTCGAGATCACCAGCGAAGGCGGCGACTATGGTTCGAAGACCATGACCGCAGAAGGCAATTTGAACGGCGGCGGCCCGGAGCTCAAAGTGCGAAACCACAACCGGCGACATTTCATTCCGCCGCAGTGCTCATTAGAATTATGGTGGAGATGCATATGCGAAACTTAGTCTTATCGATCCTACTCGTTGTTCCGCTTCTGGCGATGGCGGCTAATGCGGAAAATTTCGCGGTGAATTCCAATTTCGACAGCATGGGATTTTCCAGCGAAGAATCGGCGGCACTTCTTATCTCGGCGTCGATACGCGGGACGTCACTCAGCGACCGCCTGGCCACGCTGCATCTGAAGGAAGAACGCGGCGTGGAGATCACCATGGTTGACCAGGACGCGCCTGCGGGCAAGGCCGGACTTAAAGAGCAGGATGTCATTCTGACCCTGAATGGCGAGCCGGTCGAAAGCGTTGAACAATTTCGGCGCATGATTCGCGAAACGCCGCCGGACGAGTGGTGACCCTCGGCATCAGCCGCAACGGCCAGCCCATGACGATGAAAGTGCAGCTTGCCGACCGCAAAAAAAGCTTCGGCTACAGTTACAGCTATAGCACTCCGTCCGAAGCCAAAGAGTTTCACTTCGAAATGCCGAACATTTCGGTAAATCCGGACATCGATTTCGATCTTCCGGTTTCCGTAGTGGTAGTGCACTCCTCGTCGCGCAGTGGCCTGATGGTCGAAAATCTCACCCCGCAGCTCGGCGACTTCTTCGGCACAAAGAACGGCCAGGGCGTGCTGGTGCGCTCGGTCGAAAAAGGCAGCCGTGCCGATAAAGCCGGCTTTCGCGCCGGCGACGTGATCGTTAAAATCAACGGCGAGGCCATCCACGACAGCGGCGATTTTTCTCACGCCCTGCGCAGCCGCAAAGACAATACCGCCAACGTAAACATTCTGCGTGACAAGAAAGAACAGACGATCACGCTAACCCTGCCTGAAAGAAGACAAGGCGAACTCGATTGGGAGAGCTTCAGCGCTCCGGACATCAGCGCCGCCACCCAACAAGCTATGAACAAGTTGAGTGGTGAGATGGCCCGCCTAAAGCCAGAAATGGACGAGGCATATCGTGACAACATGGCCGATTTCAGCAAAGAAATGCAGCGCCAGGGCAGGGAAGCGCGCGAGCAGGCGCAAGAACTTCAGCGTCAAATGCGCGACATGAAGCGCCAATACCGCGACCAGCAGGGTGAAGCTATGAAGAAGCTACAAAAAGAATTGCAAGGTCTGCGGGACGAAATCTAACTTCTGGCGTGACCGATGATCGCGATTTTATTGCCCTTGCCGCATTCGCGTTCTGGGCTGGGCGCAAGGCAAATCCGGTTCCGGCCCGTCTGTTTTGCCGCATAAAGCCCGGCGTCAGCGGCTTTCACTAATTCATCGCGGGTCGTGCCATGCTCCGGATAATTCGCTGCTCCGGCGCTGATCGTGACTGGCCGCGGCACGCCCGGAAACTGCCACGCTTCTACCATCCGGCGCAACTTCTCCGCCACGTTCAACGAATACTGCAAACTGGTTTCCGGCAGCAGGATGGCAAACTCTTCTCCTCCAAAGCGGCAAACCACGTCAATCTTGCGTAACTGGCGGTTAAGTATCGACGAAACCTGCCGCAACACTTCATCGCCCAGCAGGTGTCCAAATTCATCATTCAAGCGTTTGAACTGGTCGATATCGATCATAATCACGCCGAGTCCGGTCTCGAAGCGGCGGGCGCGCTCGATTTCTTCAGCAATGCGCAGCTCGAAGAACCGCCGGTTGAAAATTCCCGTCAGCCCGTCGAGATACGCCAACTGCTTTACGCGATCGACGTAGTGCGAATTCTGAATGGCGGTAGCGCAGATATCGGCCACCGATTCCAGCGGTTGCACGTCGCCGGAGTGAAACGCATCCGGCTGATCGCTCGAAAGCACCAGCACTCCCAGCGTTTGCCCGAACGAAATCAGCGGAATGCAGCGGCGCGACGCCGTCTCCACATACAGCTTCTCGCCGCACGGTCGTGTGTCGTTCTCCGTAATCGTTCTTCCCGACTCGAGCGCTTGGCCCCACGGCCCGGAGTGAATCGGCACGCGCCCCCCTTCAGGAAGGCGATTGGTCAGCGTGCCGTGGCTCGCTCGCAGCACCAGGTCTTCGTCATCTTTAATCAGCACCGTAACCTGAGAGACCTGAAACGCCGGCTGCATCAAAACGCAAACTTTCGAAAGCAATTCGTTCAGGTCGAGCACCGCGGTCATCTGCTTGGCAATGGCGTTGATGGCTTCCAGTTGCGACGCGCGCCGTTGCTCGAGCGAGTACAGCCGCGCATTCTGCAGCGCCATCGAAGCCTGGGTGGAGAAAAGCGTCAGCAGATCCACTGTATCGGAATCGAAGTGATTGAGGTTCTCGCTCTGGCAGTCGAGCACCCCGACCACCTGGTCGCGCACCATCAGCGGCACCGCCAACTCCGACCGGGTCGCTTTCGAAGACTTGAAATAGCGCTCGTCTTTGCTTACGTCCGGGGTATAGATTGGGCGTTTCTTGAGCGCTGCCGTCCCAGTGATTCCGCATCCAAGCGGTATTCGGGCCTTGTCCTGACCTTCGTCCCAGCCAATTTGAGTGCGGACGAACAGCTCCCCTTTTTCCTTGTCCAAGAGCATGATGGCGACATTCTGCAGGTGAAAATAATCGCGTGCAATCCCCAGGATGGTCTGCAGCACCTCGTCCAGATCGAAGGTCGACAACACCGCCTGGCTGGCGTCGTAGAGGATGGCGATTTTCTGCATAACGCTGCCCGGATTGTATCGGCTGGGCAGGAGTTACTGAAGTTCCTAAAGTAATCAGGTGCGGGCGGGGCGTTTGGGCTGGAGTGCTCGTCCGCCGACGTTCCCGCCGTGAAGTGTTTATCACGATGCGTTACAGGAACGTAAGTCACTAGGAGTGTCATCTTGAGCGGAGCCGATCCACTCGCTTGCGAGTGAATCGACGCAGTCGAAAGACCCCGTGCCTGCCGTGAGCCGGTAACGGCTCAAAAGGGAGTTCTCTGCGATGGAGAATTGAGTGCGTGTTGCGAATCCCGCGAACCGCCGGTCGGAGCTGCCAACAATCACGAGGTTCTTCGACTCCACTCTCCGAGTCGCGAGCGACTCGGATCGCTTCGCTCAGAATGACATTGCGGTGGGTTACTCGTGGAGGCGCCCGCTGCAATCTCCGTTGTTAACGCATATCTCTTCGTGACGTCAGGGTCGACATCTTGATCCTTCACTTCCCACCCACCCTTGCCTTCTCTCTCCACCCCGCCACTGTCTTCACAATCCCAAACGCCACCAGGCAAAACCAGAAGTCCACCACCGTCCCCCAGTCGAACCGGAACGCCGAATGTCTGGCGCTCACCGGCAAATATTTTTCTAAAACAAAATACGCGACATTACCCGCTACCACCGCGATCAACGCTTGCAAGAAATTGGCTGACGATTTCGACATGCTTCGGTTGCGGCCCGCGTCCACACTCGCCTCCTGCTAACATCCCTTGAGATGCTGGAACTGGCCACCTCCGTTCAGTATGTCAAAGGAATTGGCCCCCGCCTCGCCGAAATTCTTTCCAGCAAAGGCATCAACACGGTCGAAGAGCTGCTCCACTACTTGCCGTTTCGCTACGAAGACCGCCTGAATCCGCGCTCGATCGCCGAGCTTCGCGCTGGAGAAATGGCCACCGTCATCGCCGAGGTCCGCAATTCCGGACTGTTTCGCACGCGCCGCATGCCGCTGTTTCAAATGACCGCCGGCCAGGGCCGCTCGCGCCTGAAGTGTATCTGGTTCAACGCGGCTTATTTGCAAGACAAATTCAAACCCGGCCAGACGGTCGCCCTGTACGGCAAGGTGGAGACCGACTATCGTGGCGGCGAGTTGCAACTGATGCAACCGCAGTTCGAAATCCTCGACGACGCATCCGACGGCTCTGCCGACTCTACCGAACGTAAAGTTGCCGCCTCGCTCGAAATCGGCCGCATCGTGCCGATCTACGAGTCCGCCGGCCAGGGACGCCTGACCTCTCGCTGGTTTCGTCGAATCATTCACGCCGCTCTAGAAAATTTGACACCCGATCTGCCCGATTCGATCCCCGCCGCAGTGTGCCAGCATTTGAGTCTCATCTCGCCACGCGAGGCGCTGCAGAAAGTTCATTGGCCGGACCCCGGGGAAAGTTTTCAAGATTTGCAGGAGTCGCGCACCCCGGCTCATGTGCGAATGATTTTTGAAGAATTGTTTTTCATCGAGCTCGGACTCGAACTCAAGCGACGCGAGCAGAAAGCCCAAACCGGCATTGCCTTTAAGCTCGATGATCGAGTTCGCCACGCGATCAAGAAGATTCTGCCGTTTCATCCCACTGCCGCGCAGAAAAAAGTCTTGAAAGAAATTGCCCAGGACATGGAAAAGCCCAGCCCCATGCGCCGTTTGCTGCAGGGCGACGTTGGTTCGGGCAAGACCATTGTTGCGTTTGAAGCGGCGATCATCGCCATTGAGAACGGCTACCAGGTCGCACTCATGGCTCCGACCGAGATTCTCGCCCAGCAACATTATTTTTCCGCGCGGCGAATTCTCGAAGCCGCTGGCTACCGCATTGTTCTGCTCACCGGCTCGCTTGAAGATGACCGCAAGCGCGAAATCCGCCGTCATATCGCGCAGGGCAATGCGCAGCTTGTGATCGGAACTCATGCGCTGATCGAGCAAAAGGTTGAATTCGATCGACTCGGCCTCGTTGTGGTCGATGAGCAGCACCGCTTCGGTGTCCTGCAGCGCTTTAAGTTGATGAAAAAATCCGGTGGGGGGGCAGGACGATCGCGCAATCTGACCCAATCGGCGAACCCGACGTTCTGGTCATGACCGCAACTCCCATCCCTCGCACGCTCGCCCTGACCTTATACGGCGACCTCGATCTCAGCATCATCGACGAATTGCCTCCTGGCCGCACGCCCGTTGTCACTCGCCAGGTCTCCGACGATCGCGCCGACGAAGTCTGGCAATTCGTCCGCAAGCAAGCCGCCGCGAAACATCAGACTTACGTCGTTTACCCCGTCATCGAGGAAAACGAAGAACGAGAACTCAAAGCTGCAATGAAAATGTACAAAGAGCTCAGCCAGCGCATTTTCCCCGACTTGCGCGTTGGCCTGCTCCACGGCCGCATGGACACCGACCTGAAAGAGCAAGTCATGCGCCTGTTTCAGAAGGGCGAGCTCGACATCCTGGTTTCGACCACGGTCATCGAAGTCGGCGTCGATGTTCCCAATGCCACCATGATGATCATCGAGCACGCCGAGCGCTTTGGCCTCGCACAGTTGCACCAGCTTCGCGGACGGATCGGCCGGGGCGCGGCGAAATCTTATTGTGTGCTTATGACAGCGGGAAAGATTTCCGAAGACGCCGAACGCCGCCTCGATGCCATGGTTCGCACCAACGACGGCTTCCAGATCGCCGAACTCGACCTCGAACTGCGCGGCCCGGGAGAATTTTTCGGCACGCGTCAGGCCGGTTTGCCCAGCTTCCGTGTCGCCAATCTCATTCGCGACCGCCAACTGCTAGAAGCCGCTAAACGCGAAGCTGCGATGGTACTGTCCGGCCCGAATGCAGAGATTTCTCAGGATGAGATCAGCCGAGCCCTGCGCCAGATGCGAACCCGCTGGCAGAAAACCTACGGGTTGGTCGAAGTCGGCTGAAGCCTCTGCCAGAACGCGAAACATTTGGTTTTTCCCATCGCGAATGGGATAATCAAGCCGCCCATGAAGGCCGACTCCAAGACCGACTCGAAGACCGACGCCAAGTCCGATCTATATCGAAAGTTGCCGTCCGTGGATGAATTGCTGCGCGCTCCTGCGACTCAGGCCCTGATCGCCCAGGAGGGCCAACCCGCAGTCAGCGACGCCGCGCGCGTCGTTCTCGATTCTTTACGAAACGAAATCGCGGCTGGTCGCCTCGGCTCCGTCGGGGTTGATCTCGCACTGTCCGGGGTCAATCAGGCGATGGAGCGCCAGTTACGCCAGTCGCTCGCGTTTTCACTGCGAACCGTCATCAATGCTACCGGCGTAATTCTGCACACCAACCTGGGCCGCGCTCCGATCGCAAATTCCGCGTTGCAACACATCCAGCAAACCGCTGGTACTTATTCGAATCTCGAATTCGACATCTCTGCCGGCGAACGCGGCCGTCGCGATGTTCACGTGGACCGCCTGTTTCGCAAGCTGTTTTCGCCCAGCGTCGATTCGCCTGCCGTCTCGACCATCGTCGTCAACAACAACGCCGCGGCTGTGCTGCTCGCGCTCAACACGCTGGCCGACGCCGGAGAAGTGATCGTCTCCCGCGGTGAGCTCGTCGAGATCGGCGGTTCCTTCCGCATTCCCGACGTGATGGCGAAATCGAACGCGGTTCTGCGCGAAGTCGGGACGACCAACCGCACCCGCATCGCCGATTACGAGCAGGCGATCAACGAGCGAACGCGGCTGCTTCTCCGCGTCCATCGTTCCAATTTTCAGATCACCGGATTTACTGAGCAGCCGGAAGTCGCGCGACTCGTCGCTCTCGCCCGCAGGCACAATCTTCCGCTGATGGAAGACCTCGGCAGCGGGGCTCTGATCGATTTGCGCTCCGTCGGCATCGGCGGCGAGCCCAGCGTGCTTGACAGCCTGCGTGCCGGGGTCGACGTTGTCACTTACAGCGGCGACAAGCTTCTTGGCGGCCCGCAAGCCGGAATCCTCAGCGGCCGCGCCGATCTTATCGCTCGCATGCGATCGAATTCTCTGTTCCGCGCGTTGCGCGTCGGCAAAGTGACTTACGCCGCGCTCGAAGCCACGCTCATGGCATACATCAAGGGCGACCACGACGCGATTCCCGCCCTCCGAATGATTCGCCTGTCGCAAGAAGAAATTGGAAGGCGTGCCGAGGCCATTGCCGCCCAGCTTTCATTGGCAAACTTCATCGTCGAAGTGATCGACGGTGACTCGATGATCGGCGGCGGCGCAGCTCCCTCGGCAACGCTGCCTACGCGTTCGTTGTCCCTTGCGCGCCAGGGCTTGAGCGCCGACGAACTTTCCATCCGCCTGCGTTCCTCCGACCCTCCGATCATTGCCCGCGTTCACGAAGATCGCGTCCTGCTCGACCTGCGAACCGTTTTCCCCGAGCAAGATGCCGAGGTGCTTCGCGCCTTGCAGCGAATCGCTGGCTAAGGCACTGGCACCGGTCTGCCTATCTTCCTCAGTGTCCTCCGCGCCCTCTGCGGTTTTCATTTGTCCTTTGTGTTCCTTCGTGTCCTTTGTGGTTAAAATCGAGATTGGCAACTCTCTACACCATCGGCCACTCCACTCGTTCGCTGGACGACTTTCTCGCCGCGCTGAAAGCTCACTCCGTCCAGACTCTCGTCGACATACGCTCCTTCCCCATGTCCCGCCGCCTGCCGCATTTCAATCGGGAAGCGCTGGAGAAATCTCTGGCTCGAGCCGGTATCCGATATGTCTGGCTGCCCGCCCTCGGCGGGCGCCGCAACAAAATTCGCAACGATTCTCCCAACCTTGCTCTCCGCAACGATTCATTCCGCAACTACGCCGACCACATGCTCACCGACGAATTTCGCCGTGGCATCGAGCAACTCATCCAACTTGCGGAACAATCTCCTACGGCTTACATGTGCGCCGAGCGCGTGTACTTCCAGTGTCATCGCATGTTGGTTTCCGACTGGCTGGTCGCCCACGGCCATACGGTGCTGCACATTGACGATGAGAAGCCTCCTAAGCCGCATCAACTCATGTCCGAAGCCCGCGTCATCGACGGCAACGTCATCTACCGCGGCGATCTGCTTTTATAACCGCTGTGCTCCTCTGTGTTTAAGATTTTTCTCCGTCTTATGCTAACTTTGACCAAATGATCGTCGGCACCGGCATCGACATTGCAGAAGTCCCGCGCATTGGCGACTCCATCAAGCGCTTCGGCGACCGCTTTATTACCCGCATTTTCACCGAAGGCGAAATCCGCTACTGCGATTCGAAAGCCAACCGCGTCGAACGCTACGCCGCCCGCTTCGCCGCTAAAGAAGCTGCCATGAAGGCCATTGGCACCGGCTGGAACCACGGAGTCAGTTGGCGCGATATCGAAGTCAGCCGGAAGCCGGGTGGCCGCCCAACTATCATCTTCCATGGCAAAGCCGCGGAATTCGCGGCGAAACTCGGCACAAGCCATGTGGCGCTTTCCCTCACCCACACGCAAAGAGCTCGCCATCGCCCAGGTCATTCTCGGAAAACTTTGGCATCCTCAGCCGGCAGACTTCTGTTAGACTGTCGCATTCTCCGAAGCCCAAAATGTCTGTCACAGCAAAGCGTTCTCGCGATCACCGCCGTTTGCCCGCGAGGAAACTCCCGAATCCTCGCTGCTTGCCGGCGTCGCCATCAGCAGTTCGCGGCGCTGCTCCTCGAATTGGCCCTGACCCGGTTGTTTTCGGTTGTGCTCTTCTATCACTTTGCCTTTCTGGCAATTTCGATCGCGCTGCTCGGACTAGGCTCGGGCGGAGTATTTGCCTATCTGCTCAAACCATGGCTGCGTCCGCTTCGAGACCCGCAACCTTGCTTGCCGTGCTTTGCGTCGCCGAATGCCGTGGCGGTTCCCGCGGTGCTCGAACTCTGCCTTCACCTTCGGGTTTCGCTTGAACTTTCGCGCGCCAACTTTGCTCCGGCTGACCGCCATTTACCTTTGCTCGGCCGTGCCGTTTTTCCTCACCGGACGTTGAATTCTCCGTTCTTTTTGCCCGCGAGGCGGAGCACATTCCGCGGCTCTACGGCGCCGACCTCGCCGGAGGCGCGCTCGCCTGCCTGCTGGTGGTTCCGCTGTTGAACTGGCTCGGCGGTCCCAACACGGTCTTCTTTGCGGCCGCCTTGGCTGCGTCATCGCCGGCGCAGTGTGGGCAGCCAGCCCGGGCTCGAGAAAACTCACGTTCGGGCTGGCCGCGGCACTCGCTGCTCCTGATTGCTGCCAATCACTCCGGAAGGCTGATCGACATCACCAAGGCCAAAGGCAAGTTTCGCGATCCCGCATGGGTAGAGTTCGCCCGCTGGAACGCCATTTCGCGGGTGGAAGTCGACCGTCAGGGCGACGCCAAGGCAATCGTCATTGACGCCGATGCCTCCACTTACATCATGAACGCCGCCCCAGGCCAGTGGAAGGGCACGGAGTGGGAGACGAACCTGATGTCCGCGCCTCCGGCGCTCGCCAATGTGCTGCGCCCGCACGGAGAATACGCGATCATCGGGCCCGGCGGCGGTGTAGACGTGCTGCGCGCCCTGGCCAACGGCAGTCCCAGCGTCACCGGAATCGAAATCAATTCCATCATCGCCAACACCATCATGCGCGGCCGTTACGCGGACTACGCTTTTCATCTCTACGAACGGCCCGAGGTGCACATCCATGTCGCCGACGGCCGTTCGTTCATTCGCAACTCCACGCAGCGTTTTGACGTAGTACAAATGACGCTGGTGGATACCTGGGCCTCGACCGGCGCCGGCGCTTTTGCCCTCAGCGAAAACAGTCTTTATACCGTGGAAGCGTTTCGCGAATACTTCGAGCATCTGAAGCCCGACGGCCTGGTCGCCATCACCCGCTGGGAGTTTCACCAGCCACGCGAAGCCTTGCGCGTGGTCTGCGGTCGCGATGCAGGCGCTGCACGAACTCGGGGTCAGCAATCCAGCGCGGAATTTCATGGTCGTCTCGCAGGGCCAGCTTGATGAAGACGGCATTCCCGTAGCGGTGCTGGCCAAGAAGAGCGCATTTACTGCCCAAAGAAGAAGAAGCCGTCGTAGACCACATGCACGCTACCCAGCCCTGTGTCGCCCGATCTATCTGCCGTCGAATCTTTCTGCGCAACGCCTTTTTCCGCTCTGATCACCTGGCAACGATCCTTACGCTTTTGCCAGGCAGTATCGCCTACAACGTTGCTCCGGTGCGCGACAACGCGCCATTCTTTTTCTTCACCCTGAAGCTGGGACAGATTCTGCGCGCCGGAAGGTGTTGGAGCAAGGGATCGACTGGAAAGTGAACGTCGGGGTAGCCGTGCTGGCCACGGTGCTTGTGATCTCGCTAGCTGCAGTGCTGGCGTTTCTGGTGGTTCCTCTCGCGTTGCGCGGCGGCCGTCCTGCGCGCACAGCGCAGTTCTCGCTGTTTCTACTTTGTCGCCGTGGGACTGGGATACATTCTGGTGGAGATTGCCTTCATCCAGCGTTTCGTGCTGTTTCTCGGCCATCCCACGTACGCTCTGACCGTAGTCGTGTTTTTGCTGCTGCTTTCAAGCGGTGCCGGCAGCCTTGCCTCTCGCCGTTGGCTCGAGCAAAACACGGACGACAGCCTGCTCCCGCTGGCCCTGATCGCGGGCTGATTCTGCTCTATGTGTTCATCCTGCCGTGGATCCTGAACCACTGGTCGGCCTTCCGTTCCTGGCCAAGCTGACCGTCAGTGCGGTCTTGCTGGCTCCGCTTGGGTTCGCCATGGGCATGCCATTTCCCAGCGGATTGCGTGCCCGCTGGCCGGCTCCCAATTCCCGCAACGGCGAGAATCCCGCCAGAGACAATGCCGTGGAGTGGGCCTGGGCCGATGAACGCGGGCTCCAGCGTGCTGGGATCGGTTCTGGCTATTGTTATCGCCATTCAGCTTCGGGCTCAATGTCACTCTGGCCTGCGGGGCAGCGGTCTTATCTCGCAGTTGCTATTTTGATCTCGGGCACTCTGCAGACCCGGGTTGCCTGATGTGCAATGGCCCGCGCCTCTGCTATGATGCAGGGCATTGTCTTAGACTGTAGACCACGCGGAGATTCGTTGAATGACGTTCTTACGGAGAGCCAGTGCCTAGTCAAAAGCAGTTGAAGTGGTCTCAACTGAAAGTCGGAATTACCGTGCTGGTCGCCAGCATCACGCTGGCCATTCTGATCCTGCTGATGAGCGGCACCGGCGGCATCTTCACCAGCAAGATCACTCTCCGTCTCCTATTTCGACAATGCCGGCGGTCTGCGCGAAGGCGCTCCCGTCCGCCTGCAGGGCGTCGATATCGGCAACGTCACCAAGATCCGCGTGGTCGCCGATCCCGCCCGCAAGTTGACCCCGGTTGAAGTGACCATGAAGGTCATCACGCAGCTTCCACGCCAGCATGCCGCAAGGATTCGGTCACTACGCTCGCCACTGCCGGAGTGCTGGGCGAAACCTACATCGATATCGATAGCTCCCAGGCCAAGGGCCCCGAGGCCGCAAATGGTGACGTGCATTGCGACCCGCGAGTCTCCGCAGATCGAAGACGTCGTGCGCGCCAGCCAAGGCACGTCTGCAGAACATGGATGCCCTGCTCAAGCGCGCCTCGACCGCATTATCGCCTTTATCGAAAGCGGCCAGGGTTCGATTGGCAAGCTCATCTACGATCCCGCCCTTTATAACCAGTTGAATGCCACCGTGGCGCAATTCCAGGGTCTGGTCGCGCGAAGTGGCCAACGGCAAGGGCAGTCTCGGCAAGCTGCTGGTCAGACGACCAACTTTACCAGAACGCCAACGACACCATCGACAAACTGAACACCATCATTGACGATCTCAACGCCGGCAAGGGCACGGCTGGCAAGTTCCTGAAAGACCCCGCGCTCTACGACAACGCCAACAAGACCATGGCCAATGTCAAGACAAATGACCGACGACATCAACGCCGGCAAAGGCGCGCTCGGCGTGATGGCCCGCGACCAGGAGTTCGCCAAAAAGCTCCAGGACGACGATGAACCAGCTCTCGACTCTTCTCGACGCCTGAATAACCGCGAAGGCTCAGTGGGCAAGCTGTTGAAAGATCCCGCGCTTTATGACAACACCAATGAGTTGCTGAAAGAAACTCGCGAGTCTGATCAAGGCCATGCGCGAAAATCCCAAGAAGTATCTGACCATTCATCTGAAACTGTTCTAGGTATATCGTGGGTGCATGGGTGCCCCATTTCTCGCGTTCTTCGCGAGAAGTGGGAGAGTTTGCTAACCATCCCGTTGGACGATAGTCTAAGAGTCTTCAAACATCACAAAGGAGAGCCTTCATGTTCAAACGCCTTGCCTTGATCACGTCCATTCTCTTTCTCGCCGCTTTCGTTGTGGCGCAGCGCGATAAGAGCCAGCGGCCCAGCCCCCCGGCACAGGCAAAATGCAGCCTTCCCGATGGCAAAACCATTACGGTGGATTACTCCAGCCCACGGATGAAGGGACGCAAAATCTTCGGCGATCTCGTTCCCTTCGGTGAAATCTGGCGGGCCGGGGCCAACGAGGCGACAACGTTCGTCGCGACAGCGAACTTGACCGCCGGAGGCAAGTCCGTCCCAGCGGGCAACTATACGATTTTTGCCATCCCCAACCCCGACAAATCGGACCCTGATCATCAACAAGAAAACCGGCGAGTGGGGCATTCCTTACAAATATGAGAGCGATGAACTCGCTCGTGTCGATATGAAAGTCTCGCAGACTTCCGCTCCGGTGGAGAATTTCACCATCGCCTTCGATCAATCTGGCAGCGCCTGCAATCTCAGCCTGAGTTGGGAAACCACCAAAGCGTGGGTGGAATTCAAAGAAGGGAAGTAGTCGCGCGCTTTTGATAGGACGTACCGGACGATCTTAGCTCTTCTCATTCCGAATCGGCGGGTGCCCCATTTCTTGCGTCCTTTGTGAGAAGTGGGGGGCGCGACAACTTCACTTCGCTAACAAAATGTCCACCGTCTTTTTCAACTGCTCAATATTGTCCGACAGTCTCTGTGCCTCCTGCATGGCCGCTTTCGCCTCATCCATTCGTCCGCTTTGCTCCAGCGCCCGCGCCAGAAGGAAATATCCCAGGTTCCATCGCTGAATGCTGAGCGCCTGCACATACGCTGCCACCGCGCCTTGCGGGTCTCCGGTCTTCTGCGCCACCAATCCCAGTCCCAGCCACGCTCGCAGGGTTCGCGGACGCAAACTCACCGCCGCTTCAAAACTCTGCTTCGCCCGCGGCAAATCCCCCAAGTCGCGATACGCATATCCCAAATCGCTGAACGCGGTCGCTCGATATCGCGGGTCGCGCGTCGTCACTACCAGCCGGTTGTATTGTTCGACCGCCTCTCGTAGATGCCCATGCCGCTGCTCATCCGCCGCAATGTTCAACCGGCTCATCGGATCCGTCGCATCAATCGCCACCGCCGTACGAAAATGCTGCATCGCCTCGTCGTATCGCCCGTTTTCCAGCAGCGCCCCGCCCAGATTGTCCTGTGCGATAAAACTGTCTGGCGCAGCTTGCACCGCATGTGACCACAACGTCAAATTATCACCCCAATAACCAATCTGCCGATTCGCCGCCATACTCAGCGCGATCACGCAGAGCGCGGCCACTCCTGCCAACGCCGCCTTGCGGACCGAGTGGTTCCCCGCCCAATCTGCAGCGCCCCACGCCACTATAATGAACAACCCAATAAACGGCAGATACGCATAACGGTCCGCCATCGCCTGTGTTCCCACCTGCACCAGGCCGATCATCGGAACCAGCGTGCCGAGGAACCACAACCATCCGACCAGCAGGTAACGCCGCCGTTTGGCCGCAGCCACCACGCTGGTAATCGCTGCGAGGATCAAAGCCGCCCCAACCACGTGCCACATCTTCAACGAACTTCCAGGGTGCGGATAAATCGGTGACAGCCGTACCGGCCAAAATGCTTTCTCGATGTAGCGGACATACGAAACGATCGCGTTCTCGACCCGTACCGTCAGCGGATACTGCACCATCGACCCGATCGCGTCTCCAGCTTTCTGCGCTTTGACCGTCACGATCGCGCTGCCCAGCGAAAGCAGGAAAAACGGCACCTTTTCCAGCATCAGCCAGAACAAACGATAATTCGCTGCTTCCGTTGCTTTCCGCCTGCCCACACCCAGAGGCCAGTAATCCCACAAAAGCAGAACGAACGGCAGCGTGATGACCATTGGCTTCGCCATAAGCGCGCAAGCGAACAGCGCCAGCGTTCCCGCGTAGCGCCCCAATCGCGGGCGGCGCACGTACTCTTGATACGCCCATAGCGTCAGCAGGAAAAACAGCATCGACAAAACGCTCTTCCGCTCCGCGACCCACGCCACCGACTCAACATTAATGGGATGCACCGCGAACAGCGCTGCCACGAACAGGCTGGGCCCGGTCGCTCCCGTCGCCCGCCACAAGACCCAGAACAGCAGCATCACATTCGCCGCGTGCAGCAAAACGCTGACATAGTGGTGCCCTGCCGGATTGAGCCCGAACATCTGCACATCCAGCGCATGAGAAATCCACGTCAGCGGATGCCAGTTCGCCTCATCATTGGTGGTGAATGCCCACCGGACTGTGCTCCAGTGCAGTCCGCTCATGACATGTCCGTTGTCGATTACATAGCGGTCGTCATCAAAATTTACAAACGGATGGTGAACGACAGGGTTGTAGAGCGCGAGCGTGGCAAGAACCAGCAGCAGTCCAAGAACGACATTCCGCTTCTGCGGGGACGAAAACAAACTTTCGCTAGGCCGATGAACCGGAACCGGACGCGGAGTCACGCATTGTCGCAGGAGACGCCAACACAACGATTTAATCACGGAAGGAAGCGGCAATTACAGGCCTAATGCGGGATCTGCATCTCTTTCGTAATAGCGTTTGCGGCGGACACTCTTGCCCGCCAAGGTGTGAAATCAGTAGGCGTGGGGATTCCTCTGTGTTCCACAGAGCTCTCTGTGTTTAGGGCTGTTTAACTTCCCGGCTTCCACCTTAGCACCGGCTTCCTCGCCGCGCCGACTTCATCCAACCGCGATACTCGCGTCGTGTGCGGCGCCGTCAGCACCGTGTCCGGATCTTCTTCCACTTCCGCCGCAATCGACTTCATCGCATCCATGAACAAATCCATCTCTTCCTTCGATTCGCTCTCCGTCGGCTCAATCATCAGCGCGCCCGGCACAATCAGCGGAAACGCCGTGGTATAAGGATGGAATCCGTAATCGATCAGCCGCTTCGCGATGTCCATGGTGCGCACGCCTTTTTTTGCCTGCAGCTTGTCACTAAAAACAACTTCATGCATCGACGGCGTCGAATACGGCAAGTCGTAGGCGCCTTCGAGACCCTTGCGGATATAATTCGCATTCAGCACCGCATCTTCCGTGGTCTGCCGCAGCCCGTCCGGCCCATTCGCCAGCGTGTAAGCCAGGGCGCGAACGAACATGCCAAAATTTCCGTAGAACGCCCGTACCCGTCCCACCGACTGCGGCCGGTCGTAATTCAAAGCCGAGCGTGCCGTCACGTTTTCGTGACCACGACTGGCGTCGGCAAAAACGGCTCCAGAATCTTCTTCACCGCGACCGGACCCGATCCCGGCCCGCCGCCGCCGTGCGGCGTCGAAAACGTCTTGTGCAGGTTCAGGTGCATCACATCCACGCCAAAATCGCCGGGCCGCACCTTCCCCACCAGCGCGTTCATGTTTGCGCCGTCCATGTAGAGCAGCCCGCCCTTGGCGTGCATGATGTCGGCAATCTTGTGGATCTCCTGCTCAAAAACTCCCAGCGTATTGGGATTGGTCAGCATCAACGCGGCGACATCTTCATTCATCTGCGCCGCCAGCGCTTCCACATCGACCATGCCCTCGCGCATTCGATTTCAGATTCTCGACCGCGTAGCCAGCCGTCGCCGCCGTCGCCGGATTGGTGCCGTGCGCCGAATCCGGAATCAGAATTTTCTTCCGCGGATGTCCCTTCGACTGCTGATACGCCCGCACCAGCAGCAGACCGGTCAACTCTCCGTGCGCGCCCGCCGCCGGCTGCAGCGTGATCGCGTCCATGCCGGTGATTTCGATCAGGCATTCGCTAAGCGTTTTCATGATCCGCAACGCGCCCTGCGAAACCTTCTCCGGTTGATACGGATGCCCGTTGGCGATTCCATCCAGCCGCGAAACCACTTCATTCACTCGCGGGTTGTACTTCATGGTGCAAGAGCCCAGCGGATACATCCCGAGATCGATGGCGTAATTCCACGTCGACATACGCGTGAAGTGGCGGATGATTTCGATCTCGCTCACCTCCGGCATGTGGCCAAGGTCGGTTCTCTTCGGCCGAACCGAGCAGCTTGGCGGTGTCTACTTCCGGAACGTCGAGCGGAGGCAGCTTCCACGCGGCTTTTCCGGGCGACGACTTTTCGAAGATCAGCCCTTCGTTCTGATTCACGTGGTGCGTGGCTTTGCGAATGCGGTTGTTTCATCGCGTCACCTCCGCAACATCGGCTTCGCGCGCCGATTTCACCGAACTCTCGCTCTCCGCCACCAGGCCGCAACCGTATCGATCGCCGTCGCGTGTCGTCATCTCCGTGCAACACCACAAAGCTCGCATTGCCCAGTTCCGGATAAAACTTCTTCAGCGGAAAGTCCGCCGATGATCTTGTGTCCCAGCATCCGGCCATTGATGGCGTACGGATCTTCGCTGGTTTGCACCACAAACTCATTGAACCGGGGCGCGCCCGGGAACAGTACTTTGGCATGCTTGCCGAACTGCTGCGCAGCATAAGCGGCCTTCGCCAGATTCTGTTTCGCCAGCTCGCGCAGCCCCACCTTGCCGTAAATCGTCATGAAGATATTCGCCATCAGCGCGATCAGCGCCTGGTTGGTGCAGATATTCGAGGTCGCCTTCTCCCGCCGGATGTGCTGCTCGCGCGTCGCCAGCGTTAATACGAATCCGCGCTTTGCCGTTGCGGTCGGTGGTCTGCCCCACCAGCCGGCCCGGCATCTGCCGCACGTATTTTTCGCGGGTGGCAATCACGCCGCAGTAGGGTCCGCCAAAGCCCAGAGGCACACCGAACGATTGCGCCTCCATGGCGACGATATCAGCCTGCCGCGGCGGTTCGACGATCCCCAGCGACACCGCCTCGGCAATCGAAACCACCAGCATCGCGCCTTGTTTATGCGCGATCTCCGCGATTGCCGTCCACGTCTTCGATGGTTCCAAAGAAATTCGGCGATTGGATCAGCACGCAAGCCGTTTCCGCCGTGACCGACCTTTCCAGTTCCTTCAGATCGATCCGTCCGCTGTCCGCAAATCCCACAGTCGTCAGCGGCATGCCCTGATGGAACGCGTAGGTCGCCAGCACTTCGCGATACTCCGGATGCACGCTGCGCGCCATCACCACCGACCGCCGGCCCGTCAGCCGCACCGCCATCATTACCGCTTCGGTCGCCGCGGTCGAACCGTCATACATCGACGCGTTCGCCACTTCCATGCCGGTCAGTTCGCAGATCATGGTCTGGAACTCGAAAATCGACTGCAGCGTGCCCTGCGAAATCTCCGCCTGATAAGGAGTGTATGCGGTCAGAAACTCGCCGCGGGAAATCAGCGAATCGATGATTACCGGGCGATAGTGGTAGTAGGCGCCGGCCCCAAGAAACGTCGTGTAGCCATCGCCGTTTTCACGCGAGCGCTCGCGAAACCAGTCCACAATTTCCGATTCGGCCATCTGCCGCGGAACTTTCAGGTCGCGGTTCAGCCGGTACTCAGCCGGAATGGGAGCAAAAAGATCGTCAATCGAGCGCACGCCAATGGCTTTGAGAATGGCTTCGCGGTCGGCGGGAGATTTGGGTAGATAGCGCATAAGAACTTATATTAGATGTCGACTAGACATTCAATTTGAACCAAAGCAGTGACGAGCGCAAATGCTCTTACCACAGGTGACTCCGTGTCTCCGTGGAATCACAGCGCTCAGTGCCCGCCTTCTTCCGCCACGAACTTCTCATAATCAGCGGCGGAGAGCAGTCCGCATTCAACTCGCCGGGATCTCTTCAACGTGAGTTTGATCATCCAAGCGCCGTGCGCGTCTTTATTGATCTTCTCCGGAGCCGTCGCCAACTCGCCATTCACCTCGGTCACCGTGCCCGAAGCCGGCGCGTACAGATCCGAGACTGCCTTCACCGACTCCACCGAGCCAAAGGTCTTGCCCGCAGTGATCTCCGCGCCGGGCTTTGGGCAAGTCCACGAATACGATGTCGCCCAGCGATTCCTGCGCGTAATCGGTGATGCCGATGGTCGCCGCTGTTGCCATCGGCTTTGATCCACTCATGCTCTTTGGTGTATTTGAAGTCTGCCGGATATGACATGAAAATTTAGCTCCTAGCTCTTAGCTCCTAGCTCTTAGCTATCAAAATCGATCTGGGTGTCCTCCTCGTGGTCTAAGCTTTCTTCGGCCGCTTGTAAAACGGCGTCGGCACCACTTGCGCCTTCACGCCCTGCCCGCGAATCTCGACTTTCACGGTCGCTCCCACGTTCGCAAACTCCGGCGGCACATACGCCAGCGCAATATTCTTCTTCAAAAACGGCGCAGTGCGATCCGCTGGTCACATAGCCGATCTCGCGCCCGCCGTCGTCCAGAACCTTGTACCCATCGCGCGCAATGCCGCGCTCCACCATCTCCAGCCCGACCAGCGTCCGCTTCAGGCCTGCCGCTTTCGCCTTCTCCAGCGCTGCCCGGCCGATGAACTCCGGCTTTTCCATCTTGCAGAAGCGGTCCAGCCCCGCTTCCCAAACATTGATCGTATCGGAAATTTCGTGCCCATACAGCGGCAGCTTGCCTTCCAGCCGCAACGTGTTGCGCGCGCCCAAGCCGCAGGGCAGCGCACCAAACTCTTTGCCCGCTTCCAGCACTTTATTCCAAACCATCGCGCTGGTCGCTCATCCGCCGGCACGTAAATCTCAAATCCATCTTCGGCCGTATAACCGGTCCGCGCGATCAGAATGTTCTTCAGCCCGCACACCGTTCCGCGCGTCACCCAGTAAAACTTCACCGCCGACAGATCCGCATCCGTCAGCTTCTGCAACAGACTCCACGCCCTTCGGCCCCTGGATCGCGATCTGGGTGAAATCGTCCGACAGATTCTCGACTTTGCAGTTGAACTGCCGGGTGTTGTCGCGCACCCAGTTGAAATCCTTCTCGCGCGTGCCGGCATTGATCACCAGCAGATAATCGTCCTCGCCCAGCCGATGCACGATCACGTCATCCACGAACGTCCCCTGCGGATACAGCAGCGCCGAATATTGCGCCTGCCCGATCGCCAGCCGCGAGGCATCGTTCATCGAGATATGCTGCACCGCCGCCAGCGCCTCGCGGCCCTTGCAGCGAATATCGCCCATGTGGCTGACGTCGAAAATGCCCACGCCAGTGCGCACCGCATTGTGCTCGGCAATAATGCCGCCCACCGACGGGTACTCCACCGGCATGTCCCAGCCGTTGAATTCCACCATCTTCGCGCCCATCTGGCGATGGACGGCATTCAGCGCGGTCTTGCGGATTACTGGCGTGGTGACTTCAGCGGCAGACAATTTTTCCTCAATCAGAAGCAGTGGCTGGGATTATGAGAAATGGCGAGACTCACTACCCTAACATGCAGCTGGCGAGGGCAGCAACCGCGGTCAATCCGCGATCCGGGATGCCAAACCGGTTACCAACGGCACTTTCCCCGCCCCTCCGGCGGCGCTACAGTGCGCCCATATGGCCACTAGCACCAAGACCAAATATCGCTGCCTGCAATGCGAGATGGCCGAAGACCGTTGCCAGTGCGAGCGCTACTGCTGCCTCTGCTATGCCGAGATGGAGATCCGCCTCTGTCACGACGGCCTCTTTTACTGCGAGCCCTGCCGCGAAGCCTGCGACTACAGAGTTTCTGACTAGCCGTCGTTACATTTTATTCTGAGGGGCGAAGCGACGAGGAATCTGCCTTTCATCCGCCCACAAATCACAAATACCGCTCGCGCAGAATCGCCACATGGTGACTCACATGGCCAGGAATAATGAACGCCAGCGCCCGCACGCTGAAGCGGTTGTCGCTGACTATGCCGCTCCGCATCCACGCTTCTTCCGGCAGATTACGAAATAGTGAAATCGTCGCCTGCCGCACCCGCCGAAATTCTTCGATGTGCGCATCCCACGCGACCCTGTCAGCTCCGGCTCCAGCCGCGGCAATCTCCTGATCGAAGCTGATCAGCGGTTCTTGAAATCCTCTCGCAATCCACAGCGCGCGGTAAGCGAACGCCCGCTCCGTATCGGTCAGATGATTCAGCACCTGGCGCATGCTCCACTTGCCCGGCGCATAGCGATGCTGCGACTGCTTCTCCGAAATGCTTCGCAGAAATGCCAGCGATTCGTCCAACTGGCTCTCCATCGCGCGCAGCGGATCCTCTCCAGCGACCTGGTTGATGTATTTGAAGTAGTACGGTGCGGCTTCGTTCTCCTGCGGGCGTCCAAGCATAAAATCAGTTTAGCGTATTGTCGATGAGGCAGGATCGCGTTTGGCCCAGGCACCTGCCGATCACAGGTGAGGCGCAGCTGCGAACAAAACGTAACCATACGGCAGCAACGATGGCATCATCGGAATAGGCCGGAAAGCGTTTTGAAGAACTCTGCTGGAGTGGCGATCTGCAACGACTGTCCGTTGTGATCCGCCCTGGTGAAGTGCTTCGTGTTGTGCGTCAGCAGCCAGTCAGGCTTGCTAGCCATCGCGGAGAGTAGTACGGGCACGTCCGCTGCGTGGCGGATTAGGTGGCGGCTGGAGACTGACGAACTCCTTGTCGGGGTACGGAATCAGTTCCGGTTTGGTGAGTCTGATCAGCCGCCGGTATTCCTCGATCAACTGATCGGCATCAACTGCCGTCATTCGCTTCGCGAGAAGCAATATGTTCTCCTCGACCTCATCCCGGACGGCTTTTGCCAGCACGAGCCTACAAACATTGGCGGCGCACAGAGAAAGCGTTGCTTTGTCCAATCCCCAAGAAGCGACAATGCCTCCGGTTAAGACGTTAGAGTCGAGGAACAGCCGAATTCGGCGATGGGTGGTCACTTCACCCGAGGGCGGTGCCGGGATCTTCCATCGGAACGCTTTGCGCCGTAGTGTCGCGCGTAGACGCGATCACGGGCTCGAGGCAGACTGGCGAGAAGGTCGTCCAGGGTCACGCCTGCCGCGGTCAGCGTCGAGCTGATTTTCTGGCATAAATCCTCAAAGCGCCGTTGCTCCGGCAAGAGAATAAGGCCGTCCCCCAATCGCAGCACTGCAACAGGCGCACCTGTTCCCAGACCGAGATCCTGACGAAATTCTTTGGGTACGGTCAGCTGGCCCTTTTCGCCGATCTTCGTGGTGGTCAGATATTCGAGGGTGCTGTCGTGGGTTGCCATAGTGGTAGGAAAATCCTACCACTATGGGAGGGGATCGGCAAGGCGCGGGGCATCTGCACGGGCGAGGACGCCCGCGCCTACATCGCTGCGCCGACGACGGACGACGGTTTTCCTAAATCACCACCGCTTCGTGATACTCCCCAAACACTCTCCTCAGCGTGTCGGAGATTTCGCCGACGGTGGCGTTGGCTTCTACGGCAGCAAGAATGTGCGGCATCAGATTGCCGCCCGAGCGGGCCGCATCTTCGATCTTCTTCAAGACTCTGACCAGGGCTTGGCATCGCGCCGAGCACGCAGGGCTCGCAAGCGCTCCACCTGCTTCCGCTCCAGCGACTCATCCATGTGCAGAATGCGGCATCGGCTTCTCTTCTTCGACAGTGAAAGCGGTTTACGCCCACCACGACCGACTTCGGCGCGGTCCACCTGCTGCTGATATTCGTAAGCGGCGTTCTGGATCTCCTGCTGCACGAATCCGCGCTCGATGGCTTTCAACATTCCGCCCAGAGCGTCAATTTTGTCGAGATACTCGTTGGCGCGCTTTTCGATTTCATCGGTCAACGACTCGATGTAGTACGACCCGGCCAGCGGATCGATGGTCTGGGCCGCACCCGATTCGTAGGCAATGATCTGCTGGCGTGCGCAGCGCGATGCGCGCCGCCTGCTCGGTAGGCAGGGCGAGCGCTTCGTCGTAAGAATTGGTGTGCAGCGACTGCGTGCCGCCGAGCACCGCGGCCATGGCCTGGATGGCGGTGCGCACAATGTTGTTTTCCGGTTGCTGCGCGGTCAGCGTCGAGCCGGCGGTTTGGGTGTGGAAGCGCAGCATCCAGGAGCTGCGGATTTTCGGGCCTTGAATTGTTCGCGCATGATCTTCGCCCACATGCGGCGCGCGGCACGGAACTTGGCGACTTCTTCCAGAAAATTACTGTGCGCATTAAAGAAGAACGAAAGCCGCGGGAGCGAACTTGTCGATGTCGAGGCCGGCGTCGATCGCCGCCTGCACATACGCCATGCCATTGCCCAGGGTGAACGCGACTTCCTGCACCGCAGTCGATCCGGCCTCGCGCATGTGGTAGCCGGAGATCGAAATCGTGTTCCAGTCAGGGACGTTCTCGTTGCTGCCCACGAAACATGTCGGTAATGATGCGCATCGCCTGCTTGACGGGATAAATGTAGGTGCCGCGCGCGATGTACTCCTTGAGCACATCGTTCTGCACCGTGCCGGAGAGTTTGCGGATGTCGGCGCCCTGGCGGCGAGCCACGGCGACATAGAGCGCCAGCAGGATTGACGCGGTCGCGTTGATGGTCATCGATGTGGACACTTTGGTGACGTTCGATACCATCAAACAGCCGCTGCATGTCTTCGATCGAATCTATGGCGACGCCAACTTTGCCGACTTCGCCCAGTGCGAGGGTGCTGTCGGAGTCCATGCCGATCTGCGTAGGCAGATCGAACGCCACAGAAAGGCCGGTGGTCCCGTTCGCCAGCAAATATTTGTAGCGTTTGTTCGACTCTTCCGCGTCCCCCATGCCGGCGTACTGGCGCATGGTCCAGAGTCTGCCGCGATACATGGTGGCCTGGACGCCGCGGGTGAAAGGATACTCGCCGGGGATAGCCGGCTTGGCGGTCGTAATTCCATGCGGCAAGATCGGCGGGAGTATAAAGAGGATTAACTGGAATGTGAGAGGCGGTTTCGAGATCGGGAGGCGCGGCTTTTACTTTTTCGGTCATGTGATGAGCCATTAAACACAGAGGGCACAGAGGTTCACAGATACGAGCCTTAAACCACAGAGAACCCTGACGATCACAGGCGCGATTGCTCTTTCTTCCTCACCCGCCAAAACGAGCTTACGCCGAACCAGGCAAAAAGCAAAGTGAAACCGGCAGCCAGAAAGACCCGGCCGGAGGTTGCGCGTCCCGCATTGAAACGGGCGTACTCGCGAAAAAAGGCGAGCAGGCCGATCCCGGCTAAGGCCAAGAAAACAAACCCTGTGACTTGCAGCCAAAGCTGGCCGAGGGCGTGCATCCAATGGGAAGCGGTGGCGCGCGTAGCGCGGGCAACCGCGGCGAAGGTGCGAGTCTGGCGAATTTGCCGGCCGGCGACACGGGTTGCGATGCCCAATTTCTGGGCGGTAGAGACCTTTGCCATTTTCATCGATTTTATCAAGCTTCGGGGTTAAAATAACGCGGCGGAGAATTGGGGCGCGAAGCATTGCGGAGGGTTGCCGCATCTAAAGGTTAAGGAATTACAGACGGGGGATAGCGTGGACCAGCAACTGAAACAGTTGATGAAGGAACTGGGCGAGGCGATCAACGAGTCGCTGGCCGATTCCGACGCGATTGCCGAGGTGGTTTCTAAAATCAAAGATGGCGGCTACGACATTTTCCTGGTGCTCGAGGCGACCATTGGAGTGAGCAAGCCGGGTGAGAAGAATGACAAGACGTCGCTGGTGACCACGCTGACCAGCAACCCCGAATTCAAAATCAGTGAGCAGGACTTGAAATTTCTGAAGTCGCTGCGAATTAAGATCGAGAACGACGCCGCGTAAGGTTCCCACGATCTGCCGCATGTGAATTGCGTCACTCAAGCCAAAACCGGGATTGAATAGGCTACTCGTCCCGTGTGCACGTGATCCAACCTGAATCCGCACATAGCCCGCACAGAACGAACGGGAACCAGGAATGCGAATAGTCGACGTGTGATAAAAACCACTTTCTGGGCGAAGTCCATCTGTGATCAGAACGGTCGAAAATAATCGAGTCGGAAGCTGTTGACGGATTCAGTAGCGAAGAGAATTTTCGCGACTCGCTTCCGCCACTATCGGGCCGCGAGGCTTACGGCAATGTGACGACTGTTGCGCCCTGTTTCAGGGCCGTTGCCTTGCGGGCGATCAGGTTAAATTCCCTGGAGCGAGCGTCGTTCTCAAGTGCGGCTAGATGGAATTCTGGGAGAGCCTTTGGACCAGCCTTCATCTCGATTTCGCTCGCTGCCAGGCGCGCTTCCAGTTGCACGCCGACATAGCCGCGCTTTTGTGCCTCGGATGCCACGGATGCCAATTGCCTTAATGCGGCCGCTCGAACAGCCGGGCTGGAGCCAGTTGAGCCGTCCAAGGCTTGCACGCGCGCCGCAAGAATTCTATTTTCGAGGCCAAGCTCCAAGGTTTGGCTTTTCTTCGAAAGCAGCAGCGCCTGATCGGCCGCATGTTTTGCCTCGCCAAATCTCTGCTGCGCGATGAGTGTGCAGGCGAGCGTATTCCACGCCTGCGACTCATCGTCCGACGCTTTTTCCTTCTGGAAGTCTTCGATTGTCTGGCGGACGACGGCTTCCGCTGCAGCGGGGCTACGGCCTTCCTCCAGCGACAGGCTGGCGAGCAGCAGTTCGGTTTCGGCGACGGCGATTTTGTCTCCGGCCGCTTTTCGAATCGCCAGGCCTTCCTCCAGCGACTTGCGCGCGCCTGCTAAGTCGTCCTCGGCCAGCAGAACTTCGCCGACGCTATACAGGGCGTATGCCGATGACCGTTGATCTCCGTCTTTTCTCCATTCCTCTAACGACTCTTTGAACCCACGTTCCGCGGCCGGCAGATCGCCGCGCAATTCCTGGACGTTGGCCTCGTTGTAGACGATGGTCGCCAGAGATCCCGAATCCCCCGCAGTGCGGTCCAATTCCGCGGCCTCTTCGTACAGTTTTATTGCGCCGGAGAGATCTCCTTCGGCCAATATGTCGTTGGCCAGATTACCTGTGGCCTTGCCAAGACTCCCGGTATCGCCCAGCCGGCGATAGATCGCTTGTGAATCGCGATACATCTTCTCGGCAGCTTTCACGTCTCCCGCGTCGTAGAGTAGACCTAAGGCATTCATGACCCCCGCTACGCCGCTGAGATGTCCGAGGGTACGAAACATCTCAAGAGCCTGCTGGTTCAGTTGAATGGCTTGCGGCACGTCGGAGTCGGCGATGGCATCGGCCCAAAAACGCAATGCCCTGGCCTCACCCGAGCGGGCCCCGCGGCCGCGTAGATGTCGCGCGCTTCCTGGCAAGCAGCTACCGCTTTCTCAATTTGCCCAAGGTACCGGGAAACACGACACTGCTGCCAAAGAGCGAGAGCCACGGTCAGGGGAGACTCCTGCTTTCTGCCTTTTTCTTGTGCGCGATTCAGCGATTCTTGTGTGCGCAGGTAGTCGGATTTGTTGTACCAGGCCTCCGCCTCCTGCAAATCAATGCGAGGATCTTCAGCGGCGGCGCGTGGAAACTGCTTTCGGAGAGTCGCCAGGGTGCTTAGCGAATCGCCCGGTTTAGAGGCATCGTCTTGTGCGATCGCCAGGCGTAAACCGTAATCGAGATTGTCGGGAAAGAGTGCGAATAGCGTGCGGTACACGTCAATGGCTTTTTCGAATTCGTGGTTGGTCAAGCGGTAGTTACCCTCGACCACCAACTGGTACTCGCGAGAAAGTTTTGCGGACAATACAAACGCCTGCTTGGCTTCGTCTTGCGCTTTCTTGTCGTACCCAAGGGCGTGCCCATGCCTCCGACAATGCCGCGTGGGAAAGTGGATATTGGGTGTCGGCCGCAACTGCGCGCTGCAGCAGGTCGCGAGCCGCCAGCGCGTCGAGGGCCCGTAGCTTTGCAAGACCCTCCGCATACAGGCGGGCGGCTTCCGGATTGTCGGGCAGCGAGGCTCGCACGCTCACGAGGTCGGCGGGCGAAACGGCTTCCACGCCGAGTTTTTCTCGCAGGCTTGCTCCCGCATGGGAGACCAAGTCGAACAGGTCATCGCGGCTACCGGTAACGGGCACCTCGGCAATGGTGTCACCGGAGACAGCATCTTGCAATCGCAGGTCGAGGCGAATACTATCTCCTGACTTCCCTCCTAAACTGAGATAGGAACCGAGGACGATCACATCGGCGCCCAGCCTTTTGTGCAAACGCGCCAAAGTGTCTTTGGAAAGGCTCTCCGCGTCGGGCAAGTGCAGGTCCAGCCTGGTGCGGGCAACATCCTCTCCCGAAACCAGACGAACTTTTTCTCCTGCGGCTAACTCGGTGTTCAACATTTCGGAAAGACCGGAAGAAAGCCACGCATCTCCCGCTTCGCCAGACAGGTTCTTCAAGCCCAGCACGGCAACGGAGCGCCGCGATGGCTTGGCGTCAACTAATCGCACCGTTCCACGATGCCGTAACCATATATAAGAGCCGACGAACGAAAGAATGACTACTCCAACCACGGCTGCAAGCCAGATCCCCCGGCCCCATCCGCTGGCCCGCCAGCGCCTCGTCAAGAAAGCGGAACGCCCGCGGAGAGGGTCGCCCGCGTTCATGTCGAGTTCTGCCGCAACCGCTTTTAAATCGGCGAGCATCTCTGCCGCCGACTGGTATCGAGCCTCGCGATCTTTGGAAATCGCAAAATCGACGATGGCGACCACCCCGGCGGGAATGTCAGGATTCAGGCTCATCAGTGGCGTGGGCTCGCGATTCAGGAGGGCATCAAAAACCGTGGCCATCGTTTTCCCGGGAAATGCCCTCTGCCCACTGGTCATCTCGTAAAGAACTGCGCCAAAGCTGAATAGATCGGTGCGCGCATCCAGTTCCTGGCCGCGGGCCTGTTCAGGCGACATGTAGGCTACGGTTCCGATCGCGGTGCCCGGACTGGTCAACTCTTCTGCTGATTCCGAGGCAGTCAGACTCGAAGCCGCGATGCCTTTTTCGTGGGGGCGCGTCGGGGCAAGTTTCGCCAGTCCGAAGTCGAGGATCTTGGCGTCGCCGCTTTGTGTGACGAATATGTTGGCCGGCTTCACGTCCCGATGAATGATGCCCTGCGAATGCGCAGCCACGAGCGCGGTTGCGATCTGCACCGCAACTCGCAGAACTTTTTCCATATCCATGGGCTGGGATTCGATCAGGTGCTTCAACGTCTGGCCATCCAGATACTCCATAGCGATGAAGGCCTGGCCGTTCGCTTCGCCGATGTCATAAATGGTGCAGATATTGGGATGGTTCAGCGAACTGGCGGCGCGAGCTTCGCGCCGGAATCTTTCGCTCGCAGTGGGGTTGTTTGCAAATTCCTGGGGCAGGAACTTCAAGGCAACCGAGCGGCCCAGTCGAGTATCGCGGGCGCGGTAGACCACTCCCATGCCGCCGCCTCCAAGCTTTTCAACAATGCGGTAGTGGGAGACGGTTTGACCGACGACTGCGAGATCACTTTTGTCAGGTGAGGAGATTCGCTGTTGAGCAACCTGCCGCGCCGCGATCTCCAGAGCTGGCTCCTCAATGAAATTTTCCGCCTCCTGGTCATGGGCGAGCAGAGATTCCAACTCGCGACGCAAAGCCTGGTTTGAACCACAGGCACTTTTCAGAAACGCTGCGCGCTCGCCAATGTCCTTATCCAGCGCGCAGTGATACAGCTCCTCCAAGCGTTGGGCTCGTTCAGGATCCATCGTCCTCTTCTCCGATGGTTTCTCCGCGTGTTTCTCCATTGATGGCGCGCAGCAGCCAGGCCTTGGCAAACCTCCAGTCGCGCTTCACGGTTACAGGAGACACTTTCAATGCCTCTGCAGCCTCCTCGACCTCCAGCCCCCCAAAAAAACGCAGCTCGACCACTTGACTCTGCCGTGGATAAAGAACGGCAAACTCGGTCAACGCGGTATCGAGCGCGATGATGTCCGCGCTCTTCTCTGGGCTCACCAGCAGACCTTCGTCCAATGAAACCTGCAATGCGCCTCCGCCCCGCTTCTGGTAATTACGGGAACGGGCGAAATCGGTGAGAATCCGGCGCATCAGGCGGGCTGACATGGCAAAGAAATGAGCGCGGTCGCTGCCAATTGACAGTATCGATGTCGACGAGGCAGAGGTAAACCTCGTTTACCAGGGCAGTTGTTTGCAGGGTGTGGCCGGGCCGCTCTCTCGCCATGCAGCGATGAGCCATGCGATGTAATTCTTTTTCGACCAGCGGGGCCAGCTGTTTCAAAGCGGCGTCGTCACCCTGACCCCACGCCTTGAGGAGTTGTGTAACTTCAATCTTTGAAGGAAGTTCCGCAGAGTTCGGCATCGCTGCCCAGGCCCCCGATGCCAAGCAAAACTATCACATCAGGCCTGGCAACACCAGACCTGATGCCGGATGCGGATTTTTCTTTCAAGGCAATGATCCCTCATTCCTACGCTTCCCGCTAACTCAAGTGAAGGGCATTACGGTGATCGATACCGTGGGGTCCTCAAATCCCGCTCCCGAACGGAGCGAATTTACAGGAGGAGTTATGAAACGATCAATCCACAATCGCATCCTGGGCAGCGTCGCGATATTCTTGTCCGTCACCACCGGAATGGTAAGCGCTCAAACCGGCAAAACCTACTCTCAACTCAAAATGGAACACCCGGACTGGGTACAGATCCCGGGCGAGTTAATTCGTCCCGATTGCGTGCACGCGGTCCCCAAAGGCGCACATATCGAGATTGGGGAAGACGGCCAAAGCGGCGATGTCACCCTAAAGGGCGCATTCGTGGCCCATTATGATCCTTGCCCGGAGGCTCCGGTCTCGACCCGTCACATCGGCGACCAAGGTCAGGAACCCGGCCCGACGGGCAATGGCTGGGTCGAGGCCTCGCAAGAGGAACTGTCGCTCAAGTCAAGCGATAACATCGACTTCATGTACGGTCTTTCGAACCGTGCCGAAGGCACCTTCGGAGAATGGCGCGACGGTGTTCTTCTTCAATGGTATCGAGCCGTCAGGTGGAAGCTGGATCCTGCAACCTGTCCTGCAGTTCGGTCCGAGTGATGCCGGAGGTGGGAATTATTGGGCCATCGCCAGCTGGTTCGTTGGCTCCAGTGCTTACTTCAGCCCGCTGGAACGTGTAAACGCCGGTGACTTACTCACTGGCTACACTGAGCAGACCGGCGTTTCCGGCAGCGACCTGGATTACTACGTGTACTCGACCGACGACAATACGGGTGTGTATTCATGGCTCTCCGTCAAGACTCACGGGCTGCACTGGATTTGGGCATACGCGGGCGTCCTCGAGGCTTACAACGTGACTTCGTGCAAGGAACTTCCGTCCGGCTCGGATCAATTCCTGGACAGCGCTGTGGACCACGGATACCCCAGCTATGATCCAGTCGCTAATGCGTTTTATGGGGCCCAGTATGACTACTTCGGCGGCGGAGGCCCGCAGTGCGGATTCAAGGTGTCGGTTTCTGGAAGTACTTCAACCCTGTACTTCTGAGCCGCTCTTACGACCATGCAGCATTAACCCTCGATCCAACCCGGCGAACCTGCTGACGCGGATCAGAGATGGCAGTAAAAGGGGGAGCATAACGCTCCCCCTTTACTTTTGAAATATTCCCCTCTCAGCAGAAAAGTCCACAAAAATACCTTGCGGTTTGCGCTGGAGAAATTGAGTTGTTAGCCTGTTGACGAATCAAGTAGCGTAGAAAATTTTCGCGACTTGCTTCCGCCAACGAAGCCCCTCGACTATGACGGCTTGCGGCCGTGGCCAAGATCCAGTTTTTTCCGGAGCGATGCCTGGTTTCGACAATGCTTCGTCGAAGCATGGGCACCACGAACTTCGATTTCGCTGGGAAAAATCTCCTGATACCATCGGTTGAAATGCCCGCCCTTCGAACATCGCCCACCGATGCCCCTTTCGGATGCAACCCTATGGAGCGTTGCTCCGCCTGGAAGGGTCGGGGGCGCGTGCCTACGCGTGGACTGCTTGTCCCCGATGTTTCGTGCAGGCCATTCACGGCCCTAATGCGCTAAACTCGATCCATGTTTGGACGCCCGCAGGAGAATGAAGCCGCATCTGACTACTTCAAATACATCAATCGTGTGCCGGGGGATGATCCGCTGCGCGTAATTGAAAACCAGTTGGAAGAATCGCTGGCTTTTCTGCGCGGCATTTCGGAGGCGCAGTCGCTCCATGGCTATGCGCCCGGCAAGTGAACCATGCGGCAGGTGCTCAACCATGTGACCGATACGGAGCGGGCGTTCGCTTACCGGGCGCTATGGATTGCACGGGGATTTGATACGCCGCTGATCAGCTTCGATCAGGAGACGACCCCGCTGAACGCCGAGTATTACGCGCAACGCGCGTCCGCGCAGGTCTCATCATTTCTGAAGGGACGGCTGTTAGTCCTGATGCCCATGGCTACCCCGGCGACCCGGGAATCTACACGGCAGAACAGATTGCCGGCTGGCACGTCGTCACGGATGCCGTTCATGCGCGCGGGGGAAGAATCATCATGCAAATCGCACACAACGGACGAAATTCGCATTCTTCGTTGCGGCCGGATGGCTCTGTGCCCGTTGCACCCTCGGCGATTGTTGGGAATATACCTGCCCTCACCAGAGACTTCCAACAGGTAAGGCTGAAATTCCCCGCGCATTGGAAATCTCTGAGATTCCAACGATCGTTGGTACCTTTCGTCAGGCTGCTCTGAATGCGATCGAGGCGGGCTTTGACGGAGTGGAACTGCAGGGAGCCAATAGCCACCTGATTGAACAGTTCCTGGAAGACGGAACCAACACGCGCGCCGACAATTACGGTGGTTCGCAGGAGAACAGGTGCCGTTTCCTCCTGGAGATTGTTGCAGAAGTCAGCGCGGCTATCGGGGCGGATCGCCTCGGTGTACGTCTTTCGCCGTTCGGACAGTATGGTGGCATCCACGATAGCAGTCCCAAGGAACTATTCACCTTCGTGATCAAAGAGCTGAACCAGAGGCAGCTTGCTTACCTGCACCTGATCGAAGCCCGTGGATCGGAGATCGGTCTAACGGACGAACTGCACGAAAATGCTGTCAACAATGCGGTACTTTTCCGGTCTGTATTCGACGGACCGCTGCTCTCCGCCGCTGCTTACACACCGGAAAGCGCGGCGTTGGCCATAGAGCAAAAGCACGCAGACGCAACCGTCTTCGGAAGACTCTTCATTGCAAACCCAGATCTGGTCGAGCGGATCAAGAAACATCAGCCATTGAACGCTTCTGACCGCTCCACGTTCTATGGTGGTGCGGAACACGGCTATACCGACTACAAGACTTTTGGAGAAGCGGCATGAATGCCGTCACATAAACCCTGCAATCTGAGCTCAACTTCCTCCAGGTGCCCCGCTCAAGCTCTGCTAGGGCGGAGTGTTTGTTTCAGTGAGCGCGTGAACCGTAGAAACGGCGGTTCTGGTCGCCATGCCCTTCAATGAATCAACCCATCGTTTACAAATCTCTACCTACTTGGTTCGCAAGGCTAAAGCGCGAATACCGTTCTTCATGAAAGGAACGGAGGTTGTGATGGAGAATGGAACGACGGTGCTGTATGTAGACGACAATCCCAAGTCCAGCCGGCTGTTGAGCTGTGTTCTTGAAGAATGCGGGTTCCGAGTGATCACCAAGAACGATCCTCTTGAGGCGCTCGCGATTTGCAAACGAACTGATTTTGATCTGGTGCTTCTCGATTATGAAATGCCGGCAATGTCGGGGACGCAGCTAGCCGGGAAAATCAAACTTCTGAAAGGGCATATTCCTGTGGTCCTGATTTCGGGCCGAGCGGAACTTCCGGCCGACGAACTGGCGTTTGTAGATGCACACTTCGGGTCAGGGACGGCGCTCGACGATCTGGTGTGGACGATGCGGATACTCGCCGAGCCCAAACTGGTAAGCATCGAGAACTATCCGGCGGATCAAAGAGGAATGACACGGTGGGCGGACTCGACTTGAGGGGAGCGGTGCGGAACCGCACCGTCCGAGAAATTACTGAACAAAATCGGGGCTGCCATGGGGCAGCCTCTTCGGCTGAACAGTCAGAAAATCAAAAGATGGGCAAGCCCCCGGCCCATGTTCCATCCGCATCGGTTAAACTAGCCTGACCCGCCATGCCGACTTTCGCCGCGGTCGATATCGGATCGAATTCGGTGCGCCTGAAAATTTCCCGCCTGGTGCGCCATCACCTGACCGAAATTCTGGAAGATCGCGAAGTCACGCGGTTGGGCGAATCGGTTTTTCGCAGCGGATTTCTTTCGCCTGAAGCCATCGCCAATACAGTCAAAGTGCTGCGGCGATTTCATCGCGCGGTGCAGAACGCGGGAGTCGATGCGGTGCGAGTGGTCGCGACCAGCGCGTTGCGCGATGCGCGAAATGCACGGGCGTTCCTCGAGTGGGTGCGCTCATCGACGGGATGGGAAGTCGAAATCATTTCCGGGTTGGAAGAAGCGCGACTGATCCACCTGGGCCTGGTCTCGACTATGCGGCTGAACCTTTCGCGACTGCTGATGGTCGACTTGGGCGGCGGAAGTTGCGAGTTGACGATTTCCGACGAAAATCATATCCGCACTACCATCAGCCTGCCATTGGGCGCGGTGCGATTGACGAATGAATTTCTACAGCACGATCCGCCGCGCAAATCGGAGATGCGGCAGATGCAGGGATTCATCGTGCGCGAGATTGCCCGCATTGCAGACCGCATCCGGCGGGCGCGGCCGAAGGCGGTGATTGCGACCTCGGGAACGGCGGAGTCGCTGGCCGCCGTGTGCCACGGTTTGTACAAGACGAAAGGCGCGAGGGCGAGCAGCGTTTCGCGGGCGCAGATGCAGCGGATTGCGAAGCTGATCACGCGGTTGCCGCTCGAAGGGCGGCGGAAACTTTCTGGCGTGGGGCCGCGACGGGCGGAAATTATCGTGGCAGGAAGCGCGGTGTATGCGGCGTTGCTGGATCGCTGCCAGCTTGGAGGTTTTCGATACTCTCCGCTGGGATTGCGCGACGGAATTCTGGAGCAGATGGCGGCGGAATACGACCGCAGCACGCGATCGGGCAAGCAGATTGAGTCGGAGCGGTGGGACTCGATACGAAATGCGGTGCAGCATTACCGCGTGGACATGGACCACGCGCTGCAGGTGCGAGAGTCGGCGATGCAATTGTTCTCGGCTTTGCGGGCGTTGCATCAGTTGCCGCAGGAGTATGCCGAGTGGCTCTCCGCCGCGGCCATGCTTTACGAAGTTGGCGATTACGTGAATCGCAACGGACGCCACCGGCACACCCATTACATCATTTCGTATTCGGAAATTTTAGGTTACACGCCGGAGCAGAGAAAAATTATCGCGGCGGTGGCGCGGTATTTGGGCAAATCGCGGCCCACGCCCGAGGATGGTCCGTTGAACGGTCCTGATGCGAGAAGATCAGGAGTGTATCCCCAAAGCTTCGCTGCTGCTGCGGCTGGCGCGGGCGCTGAATTTGGGCCGAAGCGGTGCAGTGCAGGAGGTGCGGGTGCGAGTGCGCGATGCGGAAGTTAAGTTACAGCTCTTGACCAAAGTTCGCGGCAAAGCGGACCTGGAATTGTGGGCGGTGGAAAAAGAGAAGAGTTATTTTCGCGAAGTTTTTGGCCGCGAGCTTTCAGCCGCAGCCGCGTAGATACTGCGCAAGATCCTCGGAGTCAGGCACCATTGCAGGACGGCTGAGTTGCGGCCCATGTCCACTTTTGCCACAGAGCCTTTTTTCAGGTCCATGTTGGCTTCCGATCCGGGATCGCTGATCGAGCGCCCGAGAAACTCACTTAAATTTGGGTTGTGTCCGACCACCATGACCGCTTCCTGGCGGGCGTATTTTTCCAACATGCGGTGAAAATCGGCGTAGGAAGCGCCGGGACGCAGGGCATTTTCGAAGATCAATTTGCCTTCGTAGCTCAACTCGTTTCCCACGAGCGATGCGGTCTGCGCGGAGCGCTTGAGCGGGCTGGAAATGATGGTATCGACGTGAACGTCGAGCGCGGCCAGAGTGCGGCCCACAATCCCGCACTGCTCGATGCCGTCTTTGTCGAGGGCGCGCTTCTCGTCTTTCTTGGGACTGGCGTAAGGCTCACCGGCGCTGGCGTGACGAAGGAAGTAGAGGATCATCTGGCGTTATCGCTCCTTTCCGGCCAAGGCTCGGGTGCGATGGACGGGGGCATCGGGAATGGCATCGAGGCCGAGCTTGCCTTCGGCGAGGCTGATGAGAAATTCCTGCGCGTTGAAAGCATCGGAGGCCGCGGGTGGCTTGCGGCGGCCTTGCGCCCGCCAGGCGTGGATGTAGTGGCCGTCCTTCTGCAGCAGACGCGCTTTGACGTTATCGGCCAGATAGGCTTCGAGGATTTCCTGGCGGATGCGCTGGCGCAGCAGTTCGTCTTTGACCGGCGAAATCACTTCGACGCGCTCGTAAAGATTGCGCGGCATCCAATCGGCGCTGCCGAGATACACTTCTTCATCGCCGCCGTTGGCGAAGTAATAAATGCGGCTGTGTTCCAGGAACCTTCCCACAATGCTGCGAACCCGAATGCGATCGCTGACTCCGCGAACTCCCGGCCGTAAGGTGCAGATGCCGCGGACCAGCAGGTCGATTTGCACTCCCGCCTGCGAAGCGCGATACAGCGCCATAATGATGTTCTTGTCAACCAGGGCATTGATTTTGGCGATGATGTGCGCGGGGCGGCCGTGTTGCGCATGTTCCGCTTCGCGGGCGATCAGGGCCAGAGAATGTTCTGCCAGGTTCAAGGGCGCCACCAACAAAGGATCATAGCTGGGATGCTCGGCGTATGCAGTGAGGAAACTAAAAACATTGTGCACGGCGCTAGTGACTTGAGGGTCGGCAGTCATCAGACTGAGGTCGGTGTAGATGCGAGCCGTAGTGGTGTTGTAGTTGCCGGTCCCGAGATGAGCGTAGCGGCGGGTCACGCCATCGGGATCGCGGCGAACGAGCAACGACAATTTACAGTGAGTTTTCAGCCCGACCAATCCGTGGAAAACTTGAACCCCGGCGTCTTCGAGATCGCGCGCCCAGCGGATGTTGGAAGCTTCGTCGAAGCGGGCCTTCAACTCGACGACGGCGGTGACTTCTTTCTTGGCCGCGGCCGACATCAACGCGGGAACGATCAGGGAGTGCTCGCTGGTGCGGTAGAGCGTCTGCTTCATCGACAGCACGTTGGGATCCTCGGCGGCGGATTCGATGAAGGAGACGACCGCGTCGTAGGAATCGTAAGGGTGGTGCAGAAGAACGTCGTGACGGCGGAGTTCTTCAAACAGGTCTCTCGATTTGGCGGTGAGGCGCAGTTCGCGCGCGACGTAAGGCTTGAATTTCAGCTCGGGGTGTTCGGTCTGCTCATAAATATTGAACAGACGTAAAAGGTTGACCGGCCCGTTGACCGGGAAAACCTGCCAGGGTTCCAACTCGAAGTTGGTACGCAGACGTTCGACAATTTCCGGATCGGCGTCCGATTCGATTTCCAGGCGAACGGCGTCGCCTTTGCGGCGGTTGTGCAGTTCAGTGCGGACGGATTCGAGCAGGCTGCGCGCTTCTTCTTCCGCGAGATAAAGATTGCTGTTGCGAGTAACGCGAAAGGGCGCAGAGGAGACGATGTCGTATCCGTGATACATGCGCGAGGCGTGATGGGCGACGATGTCGGCCAGGAAAATGAAGTCGGCGGTTTCCTCGGAGGGCAGACGGATGAGACGCGGCAGGGCGCGCGGCACAGTTACGACGCCGGTATAGGTCATTGAGGAACGGCGGCGGCGGCGCAGCAGAAAAGCCACACAGAGGGCTTTGTTGATGACCCGCGGAAAAGGATGCGCGGGATCGATCGTTACCGGCGTGAGCAGGAGATCGAGTTCGCGCTCGCAATAATCTTCGATGAATTCGCGGGCCCGCGAATCCAGTTCAGGCAATCCCAGAACGCGGATGCCGTTCTTCGCGAGCGCTGGGCGCAGTTGGTCGTTCCAACATTCGTATTGGTCGTCGACAAATTTGTGGGTCTCGCGGGAAACCTGATCGCGCTCCTGCAGGAGGGTAAGGCCATCCATGCCGGATTCGTTGTATCCGTCTTCGATCTGCTGCACGAGGCCGGAGACGCGGACTTCGAAAAATTCGTCAAGATTGCTGGCGGTGATGGAAAGAAACTTGAGCCGCTCCAGCAGCGGGTTGGAGGCGTCCTGAGCCTCTTCCAGCACGCGGCGGTTGAACGCCAGCCATGAAAGTTCACGGTTGATATAGTAGGCCGGATTGTCGAGTAGATAGCGGGCCATAAACTAGTGTTTGGAGCCAGACCAGGGTCAGCGATTGAGAGCCTCATCCTCCAGCTGGGAAAGGATGGGCCTATGCATTGTACCCCGATTTTAGCTACTTCGGAACGGGTGCAGGCTGAGGGTCCGGAGGGCCCGTTTTAGCGGCACTTTCCTTATAAATCACAAATTGCACATCGGATCCACTAGGGCGTTTGATGAAAAGAGTGCGTTTTTCGATTCGTGCTTGTACCGCGGCGCCGGTGATCCATTCCTCGGGCAACGCCTCGTCGGCGTGCCGCGGCATGTAGCGGCCCAAATATACAGTGTCTTTTATTTGTACCGAGACTTCGAAATAAGGGTCGTCTTTCGTGATCGGCGTGTTCACGATGTAGTAAAGAACGCGGGTCTTGACCTTCTGCTGAACATCGACGATGGTGGCTGTCTGATAGAGCTTCTCAACCGCGAAAAGCTGGGCCAGCAGGAACAAAAACAACGGAAGGATGACTAGAACGCGTTTCATTCGCATATCCAGTATAAGTCATGGCGATTGAGGTTTACGGCTTTGTGGCGGTCGATCGGCGCGGAAAAGAAAACCGGCGCCAGCTTTCGCCAGCGCCGGGGGTGTGAAGCTCCACGGTTCCGCTTTAAGGCAGGTAATAGCGGAAGGAAGTGAGGAACATGTTCTCGGTCGCGTTCGGGTTGCCGCCCTTGAGGGCTACCCACTGATTGCGATCGATGTAAGAATACTGCAGCCAACTGCAGCCGGCCCTTGGGCACTGAGTAAACGCGATACCAGAAGCCCAAGGTGCCTTCCATGATGGCTCGGGTATCGCCGTTGCAGTTGCCGGCATTGGCGGGGTTGAAGCCGATGGTCAGCGGTGTTCCGACAGAGCCAACTGTCGTGACCGTACCGCTGCCCGGAGTTACCGGCAGGCTGGAGGTGGTGGGAACGAGTACGTTGATGATGGTGGAGCTGGGCGGAGCCTCGGTGCCGCAACCGGAGTTGTTGGCAAAGGGCGATCCGTAGCCTACGTTGGAAGTTCCGTAAGTAGCCCGGCCGGCGTATTCCAAACCGTAGTTGGAGTAGATGTCCCAACGGGTAGAGTGGTATTCGAGCGTGGCCAAGCCTTGGAATTCCTGCAGAGGCACGAGGTAGCCGCCGGGAGCGGCGATTACGTCGGGCAATCCAGCGCTGCCGTAACGGCCGATGCCGCTGCCGCCGAGGAAGTGGAGGCCGAAGTCGACGTGCTTGTCGAGAGTGAAGCGAACGTTGGCGCCGCCGCCGCCGCCGAGGGAGGATACGTTATCTGCGCCCTTAGCGTTGGGAAATTTCGAGCCATCGCAGGTCGAGCTGGCGGGCAACAGGCCACCGCTCGCGGTAAGGTTGCCGCCGCAGGGGAAGACGCGATCACGGAAGTCGCGAATCACGCCGAAGAATTCCCAGTGTCCGAATCCGGGCTCGACGGCGATTTTGCCGACGAAGTCCGGGGTGGCATTGAAGGAGTAGTTTGCGGTCGCGTCATAGAGGCCGCCTCCGGCACCCTGTGAGCCGACGATGAAGTTATTGCTGGCACCGTGGCCACCGAGCGTGGTCTGGGCATTTTCAACCGAGAACGCCAACCAGATCTTGTTGCTGAGGTTCTTGGATACGCGGAAGCCGTACTGGCGAGCCCAACTGAAGCCGACGTTATACTGCGGGTCGATGGTCATGGGCAAAGCTTCTGACCGATTGTCGACGCCTTTCTTGGTTTCGGTGACCAGACTCCACATCTGGCCGCCGGTGAAGCTCCAGCCATCGTTGAGCGCAGCCTGGCCCCAAGCCTGGCGTTGGCGGAGAGTGTAGCTGTTGCTCTCATTGTTGTTGGAAGTGGTGCCGGAGGACAGAAAATCGGCTTCCACGTAGCCGCTGAGTTTCATGTTCTGGAGTTTGCCTTCAGCCAGCATCGAGATACGGGACTGACGACCGGAGCCGAAGAACTCGGACATGTGGGATGCGGTCGATCCGTCGAAGGGAATGGAGTTGAAAGGCGTATTAATATCGGAACCGAGCGCGTGCTGGCGCCAGACAGTTTCAGCCGCCAGGAAGCCGCCGGGCGTAATGTCGATGCCCTTGTAGTGAAGGGCGATGGGGTTTTCCAGCTTGGACTGCATGTTTTTCTGAGTTTCCTGCAGGCTTAGAGCGGCAGCGGTCGCATTCTGTTTAATGTCAGTGACGTCTGTCTTCAGGTTCGAACGTCCTGCTGCTGCTGATTGGTTTGCTGGGAAGCCTGGTCGGCTTTGGCCTGGGCTGCGGCCGCGGCTTGCTGGGCCTGCTGCATCTGCTGCTCGGCCTGCTGCAAAGCGGCGTCACGCGCCTGCATCTGTTGCATGAGTTGCTGGATCTGTTGCTGTTGGGCGGCCACAGCATCCTTCAGTTCCTGCACTTCTCTTGCAGTCACCGGGGCGGCTTTCGCGGCCTTCTTTTTTGGGGTTGACGTTGTCGCGGTTTGCGCCAACGAGGTTGCTGCCAAAAGCAGAACTACCCACCATCTGAGAACGGACTTCATCTTCTCTCCTTTGCTCCTCAAGGGAGACGAGCCAAAATTGCTGGGACTGGATTTACGATTGCATTAGTGAACTTGCTTGATTTCCGCCTTGACCTTTTCCGCTACATTTCCCGGCAGTGGCGCATACGTAAGATCTGCTGTCATTTTCTGCCCATCGTTGATCATCCAGTTCAGAAAATCGGCGAGAATCTTGCCTTTGGCCGGGTCCTGGGACCGAATTGGGATTAATAGCCAGGTGAAACTTGAGATCGGGTAAGCGTCCTTGCCGGGAGCGTTGGTGATCGAAACCCGGAAGTCGCTCGGCATGTTCTTGACGGAGGCGGCAGCGGCGGTCACGCTCTCGAGACTCGCTTTCACGAAGTTGCCAGATGAATTCTTCACCACTCCGTAGGGAATCTTGTTCTGCACCGCATAGATCAATTCGATGTAACCGATCGATCCCTGCATCTGGCGGATCATGCCGGCGACGCCTTCGTTGCCTTTGCCGCCGAGTCCGACGGGCCAGCGGACCGAAGTGCCTTTGCCGACCTGGCTTTGCCAGTCGCCGCTGACCTTCGAGAGATAGTCGGTCCAGATGTAGGTGGTGCCGCTGCCGTCGGAGCGGTGAACCACAACGATGGGATCGTTGGGAAGTTTCACGCCCGGATTTGCGCTGGTGATCGCGGGATCGTTCCAGGAGGTAATCTTGCCGAGGAAAATTCCTGCCAGGGCTTCGGGTGTGAACTTGATTTCGCCATTCACGCCGGGAATGTTGTAGGCGGGAACGACCGCGCCCAACACCGTAGGCACATGGAGAATCTTGCTCTTGGCTTGAGCGAGCTGTTCATCGGTCATAGGGCCGTCGCTCGCGCCGAAATCCACTGTGCCAGCCAAAACCTGGCGAATTCCGCCGCCGCTGCCGATCGACTGGTAATTGATTTCGATATCAGGGTGGGCTTTGTGATATTCGCTGAACCATTTGGAATACATCGGATAAGGGAATGTGGCACCAGCTCCGTTTAAAGTAGTCTGCGCAACTGCTGGAAGTGCCAGAAGAAGTGCCAGAACAAGACACAACAGCGCGACACGGCGGATCACCGATGAGTCCTCCTGGGATGTTTTTTGAACACGTTAGTTTTAGGTCGGAAATGTTACAGGATTGTTACAACTGGGTGAATTTCTGATGAAAGGCCAACATCGCACGGGACTTATACGGGGGCGAGGCATCGCCTACTACCGTTACAAGTAACCTGACAAGGCCGGAATCGTGTGACTAAACGGAGAATTGACGCGGGTTCCGCGCCGCGAAGCCGTTTAATGTTGTGCGTCGAGCCGGGCGATTTCCCGCGCAAAGAGCGGATTTGCCGGAAAATCGTTCTGTAGCGAAAGCAGCAACGCGCGGGCGTGAGGCACATCTTTTTCGCGAACGTAAGCGATGGCCAGCAGGATGCGTGCGAACGGAGCAAGGTAACGGCCCTGCTGGGCGGTGAGCTGAAGCTCCTGAATTCCGTTCTGCTTGTCGCCGGAAACGCCGCCCAAGCGCACCAGCCAGCGCACCGGCGCCGACATGCTGCCAACGATGTATTGGCTGATTCCGGTGGCGAGGTGGGCGTCATAGCAGTGCGGATCGATGGCCAGCAACTGCTCCGCCCACTGATTCGCCTGTTTAGTGAAATGCAACGACGCCAGATTGTGTTTTTCGATCAGCGCGGCATAGTCGGCCCTCAGCCCAAACACAAGAACCATGGAGAACAGCGCATCACGATCTTTAGGATCGTGGGCCAGCCTCGCCTGGGCCTCGGTCTCAGCCCGATTTAATGCAGCTTCGAAACGCTGGCGGACTTCAGGATCGGGCGTCAACTTCTGCCGCGCCTGGAAAGCGTGGTCGTCGGTGTAGAACTGGCTTTCGAGCACGCCCAGGCGATGGAATTCAGCAAAAAGCAGGCCAGCGGCTTCGGCGGCCGGAGCTTGCGGGTCTTCGGGATGCTGTTGCTGCCAACTGGCAAAAACCTGCTGCGCGTGGTCGAAGTCGAGGTTGTAAAGCAAGTGGTAGCCGCGCTCCAGCGTGGGTGATGGCAAGGGCAGGTCGGCGGCCAAGAGGCTGCTGTTCAGGCAAGCGCAAACTAAGACCGCGGTTAAAATCGGCCCGCGTTTGCATCCCTGGCTCATGTCCGCTCTCCACATCTCCTTGCGTAGGTTAGATGCCCGCAGCCAAATGCCGTTCGCCCGCTTTTGTCAAAAGATTGTCAGACCCAATTTACACATATCTAAACCGCCGCAAGTCAATGCTCTTCCAGAAGTAAGCCAAAACGATCACGCTGGCGTGCGGCATAAGTTCTCGTACCTGCGCGATCACGGCGCCCAGTCGGCAATGAATATATTGGTTTCGTGCGGATCTTTGGCGTTGCGATTCGAAGCCCATACCAGCTTGGCGCCATCGGCGCTGAACATGGGGAAGCCGTCGAAGCCGGGGCTGAAGGTGATCTGTTCCAGGTCAGTTCCGTCGGCGTTGATGGCGTAAAGTTCGAAATTGCCCATCCCGCCGGTCGATCCTTGGTTCGAGGAGAAAATAATTCGTCTGCCGTTGGGAAAGAACGCCGGAGCGAAGCTGGCCGCGCCCAGATGGTGATCTGGCGCTTTCTCGCTGCCGTCGGCCTTCATGATCCATAGCTCGAGGAAGTGGGGCGGATGAGGTTCTTTTTGCAGCAGTTCTTTGTATTCGGCATCTCTTTCTCGGTGCTCGGATGGTTGGCGCGGTACACGATCCACTTGCGATCCGGAGAAAAGACCGGCCCGCCGTCGTAGCCGATCTCATGGGTCAGTTGTTTTACGTGCTTGCCGTTCGCGTCCATGGAGTAAATGTCGAGATCGCCGTTGCGCAGGGAGGTGAACACTATCTTCTTTCCGTCGAGCGAGATGGTGGCTTCGGCGTCGTATCCCGGGGTGTGGGTGAGCTGCTTCAGTTTTGAGCCGTCGGGATTGGCGGTGAAAATGTCATAGCCCGCATAGACCGCCCAAACGTATCCTTTGGAATAATCCGGCCGGGGCGGACATTGCGCATCGGCGAGATGAGTCGAGGAGTAAAGAATCTTCTTTCCGTTAGGATAGAAATATCCGCAGGTGGTGCGTCCTTTGCCCGTTGAGACCATGCGCACGTCGGAACCGTCGATGTTCATGGTGAACATCTGATCGCATTTCACGTCGCCATGCGAAGATTGAAAAATCAGTTTCTTGCCGTCGGCGGAGAAGTACGCTTCCGCATTTTGTCCGCCGAAGGTGAGCTGGCGGACGTTGCGAAGGTGTTTTTCCTGGGATGTGGCGAGATCGGCGGACTGCGCGGTAGCGAACGACGTCACCAGCAATAGAAAGGCCAAAGTTTTCATGTACGTGGGATTCTCGCAGCAAAGGTGGGGAAATTCAAAGTCCTGGCATGCCGAGAAAAACAGCAGATTCCTCGACACGCCTTCGCCGCGCTCTGCGCGGCTTCATGCGGCTCGGAATGACAGAGTTCTGTGAATATCGATCAGACGTTATTGCGAAAGTGTTCCAGGATCGCCTCGGCCTGTACTCTTGTCACCACCGCCGACAAAGCCGCCGCATCAGCTTGCTTCACCGCCTGCAAGCTGCCGAAGTGCTCCAGCAGTCGCCGCGTTGTGCGCTCGCCCACGCCGGGAATTTTCAACAATTCGGTCGAGCGGTCGCGCATTTGGCGGCGTTTGCGGTGAAAGGTCACGGCAAAGCGATGGGCCTCGTCGCGAATCAGCTGGACCAGATGCAGCACGGGAGAGTGATGGTCGAGTACGACCGGCTCATCTTCTTGTCCAAAGACGTAGATGATCTCTTCGCGCTTGGCGATCGCCGCCAGCGGCTGGTTGATGATTTCAAGCGATGCCAGCGCCTCGGCTGCGGCATGCAGCTGGCCGAGTCCGCCATCGATCAGCACCAGGCTGAGGCAGCTTCTTCTTTTCTTCCTGCAGGCGCTTGTAACGGCGGGTTACCACTTCGCGCATGGAAGCGAAGTCATCGACGCCATCGACCGTGCGAATAATGAATTTGCGATAGTCGGACTTTCTTCATCCGGCCGTCTTCCCAGACGACCATCGATGCAACCGTCTCCGCGCCTTGAATGTGAGAAATATCGAAGCACTCGATGCGGCGAGGCAGCTCCGGCAGTCCCAGTCGCGTCCTGCAAGGCCTCTTGAATCTGGCGCTGGTTCGGTTTCATGACTCGGAAACGCTGATCGTAAGACTGCTTGGCGTTGTTTCCGGCGAGATCGATCAGGCTGCGCTTATCGCCGCGCTGAGGAACGTCAATGTGGACTCGGGTTGCGCGTCCGCCCTCGCCGGCTAGTTGTTCCGAGAGCAAGTCCTCGAGTTCTTCGCGGTCTTCGAAGTCTACGGGTACGTAAATATTTCGCGGGACGTACGGCTGGCCGATATAGAGCTGCGTGAGCAGGGCAGAGAAAAATTCGCCCGGGTGGAACTCTGGCGAGCTTTGCTCAGTTCGAGCGAGGGCGTCCGCCGCTACGTGGGCAGATTCGATTTCCGGCAATTCCTCCCAGAAAAATTCCCGGCGATCGAGCACGCGCCCGCCGCGCATGTGAAACAGATTCACCGCCAGCATGTCGTTTTCGAAGTGATAGCCGAAAACGTCCGCGTCGTCGCCTTCGACCGAGGCAATCCGTTGCTTCTCTTGCAGCTGCTCGACAGTCGAAATCAGATCGCGATACTTTGCTGCGCGCTCGTATTCCTCTGCTTCGGCGGCTTTTGCCATGCGCTCGCGCAGCGATCTCGACAGGTCGGTCGGCCGCCCTTCGAGAAACATCTTCACATCGCGCACGGCCTCCAGATAAATCTCGGGCGTGGTCAATCCCTCAACACACGGCCCCGAGGCAGCGCTTGATGTAGTACTGCAGGCACGGCCGCGGATGAAAGTGCGTCAGATCGACTTTGCACGACGGCACCAGAAAATGCCGGTGGATCAAATCCACGATGCGATAGGCGAGGTTCGCAGGAAAATACGGGCCGTAATATTGCTGCCGTCTTTGCGCAAGCCGGCGCGTCACATAAACCCGCGGAAAGCGCTCGCCGAGCGTCAGCTTCACATAGGGATAAGTCTTGTCGTCGCGCAGCAGAATGTTGAAGCGCGGCTTCTTTTGTTTGATGAGGTGGTTCTCGAGCGCCAGCGCCTCTTTGTTGTTGGCGACGACGATGTAGTCAACGTCCACGGCCTCGCGCACCAGCGTGCCCGTCTTGGCGTCTTCGATTCTTCCCGCATGAAAGTAGGAACTGACCGCGGCTGCGCAGATTCTTCGCCTTGCCGACGTAGATGACCTCGCCCTCGGCGTTCTTGTACAGGTACACGCCGGCCGAGGTAGGAATCGTGCGAATTTTCTGCAGCAGGTCCATGCGGTAAATTCATTTTATTAGACGAGATGGGGGTTTCCGCGACCCATGCGGCCGTTTCATCCCAAGCGAATCGCCTCCTCCCATTTCCCTTATTGTCATTCCGAGAGGCGAAGCGACGAGGAATCTGCAGTTGGAGCGCTTTCTCAACTGCAGATCCCTCGCTTTGCTCGGGAAGACGAACGATTGTGCAAGCAGGTGCAGTCGGGCCACCGTATAAAATTTCCCCAATCCATAACGGTTTGACTACCCTAGAATCGTGCCGGCTGGGGCCAACTCCAAACATCATCTGCAGCATCAATAAGTTATCCGGCGAAGGCAAGTTGTCGCTGGTTGGCAGCAACCGTGCTTAATCTAACGTTGCGCTGGAAGTTAAGAGACACTTTTTGTACGCAGATTTTCGAAAACAGCAATACTTTATGCAGCAGAAGGAGCCCGCCTCTATGAATCGTACTACCCTGACAGTGGGGTTGGCGTTGACCCTGGCCGCGACCGTCGGATGTGCCAGCAAGAACTATGTTCGCCAGCAGACGACGCCGCTCATTAACAAAACCAACGAACTCGACGATATGACGGCCAAGAATTCGCGCGACATCAAGGATGTTGACGCGCGCGCCCAGGCCGGCATTCAGCAAGTCCAAGCCAAGGCGGCCGAGGCCGATCAGAAGGCGCAGGCCGCCGGTCGACTCGGCCGACCAGGCCCAGACCATGGCCGACAACGCCGTGCACCGCGTCGACACCTGCAGAACGCCGTCGCCAACCTGGACAACTATCGCACCGTTGAACGAGTCCTCGGTGCTTTTTGGTTTCAACAAAGACAACTTGACCAAGCACGCGAAGGACGCGCTCGATCAGCTTGCCTCCGGTGTGCCGAACACCAAGGGCTACATAATTACGGTCGAAGGCGGAACGGATTCAACCGGATCGGCTGACTACAACTACGCCCTCAGCCAGCGCCGAGCCGACGCGGTGATTCAGTACCTGGCGTCGCAGCATGGTGTTCCGGCGTACAAGATTTATTTGATTGGGCTGGGCAAGGACAAGCCGGCGGATTCGAACAAGACCGCCGAAGGGCGCGCCAAGAACCGCCGCGTGGACATTCGTTTAATGACGAACACGACGGATAGCAATGCTCCCGCGCAGGTTGGCCAGGCCAACGTGCCGCCCGGACAATAACTTTTCCCTCCTCCCCGGAGGACTTCGCCAACGGGCCATTCCAAATCTCCATTTGGAATGGCCTTTTTTTGTGCCGCAAAGATAACGCAAGTCATCTCTTATGGCGTGATCTCATACACCGACCCAAACGTATTGTTGCTGTCGCCGTAAGTTGTGCCGTAGAGGTTCCCTGCGGAATCCATCACTACGCCCGACCACACGATAGCCCCGGGATTGTCAAAGAAATTGTGCAAGACGACCGAATTCCAGCCGCCGTTCGAGTTGGGCGTGAGTTCATAGACCACCCCTCCGCCGCCACCGCCGCCTTCGAAGGTCGTGCCATAGAGATTTCCGGATTGATCAAAAATGACCCCGGCATAGGGCGCGTCGCCGTCGGTCCCGTTGAAGTCGTGAAGGATACTCTCACTCCAGCTTCCGCCTGTTCCGGGTGAGAGTTCGAACACCACACCACTCTGATACGTGCCACCCATTTCCGCAGTGCCATAGATATTTCCAGCCTGGTCGAGAGTCAGAGTATCGAGAGGGTAGAGGCCGTCGGGGCAACCTTGGTCGGCGCAGAAGGCGTGGAGCACGCTCTCCGTCCAGCCTCCGCTTCCATTCGGAGACAATTCGTACACGGCACCACAGCCCTGGCCGTCACCGCATCCGACCGTTCCGCCGTATCCAGTGGTGCCGTAGAGATTTCCGTTCGAGTCAAGGACAACCGTACCGTAGGGCAGTTCGCCATCGCTGCATCCTTTTTCCGGACAGAAGTGGTAGAGAACTTTCTCGGTCCAGGCGCGGCCGGCAGTAGGAGAAAGCTCAAAGACCGTGCCGCAGCCGTCCCAACAGTGGTTGTAACCGCCGCGGAAGGCAGCGGTCGATTCCGCATTCGAGTCCTACCGGATGGCCTGATGGATCACCGCCAAAAGCATCCCGCCGACAATCACGAGGAACATGGCGACGTGGATCCAGCTTTTCGGCCGAGCGCGCTGCCTTCTGCACTGGCTGCACCGCCATGAGAACTCGGCGTTCAGGGTATGACAGTAGGGACAAGGCCAGAATTTTGATTCCATCGCAGACTGTCTTTCAACTCAGGCTCACAGGTATTTTGCGCTCGGCGTCAACCAATACTTTGTCGGCAATATCTTTCGGAACGAAGAAATAAATCTTCTTCCCGGAAACCTCGAACAACATGCACGCTTTAAGTAAAACGGTCGTCTCACGGAATTCCAGATCGTTCCATGGAATTTGAAGATTTTTCTTGTAGCCTACGCCGCCGTATTGCCACCACCATCCCTTGCGGTTTGGGTGGGCCAGGAGATAAAGTGCCCCGGCGTCGGCGCCAATGAAGCAAGGACACGAATGGTCAGCATTTGCAAAGCGCAGGCTGCACTCGTAGCGCTTTCCCTGAAATTGGCCGTGGTAGCGGTAGCCGCTCTCAAATCCGAACCAGTTCACGGCGTTCCAGAACATCAGGACCAATCCGATGACCCCGACGATGACGATCGCCGACGACATTTCTTCACCTCCAGGCGGCGATTTCAATTATCGAGTTAGGGTGGGCGCGATGCCAGATTACCGTCGTCAAAACTCATTTCAAGCGGGCGTATCGACCTGGACACTCGGATGCACGCCCGCGGCGTGACCATCGTCACCTGGGGATCGAACCCTGGTCATTCTTTGGAGTGCGGAACACCGTTTATCAGGCACTTGCAGGGCTAAATTCCGCCCCTATGCCGCCGATGAAAACAATAGAAGCAGATTTTTGCGCCAAGTAACTCGTGGCATTCCGCAAAGACTTCGACGGAAGGCATGAATTTGGAGAACCGCCTGACTCGACCTCGCCTGCGCGTTGTGACCTCTATCGTCCAGCCTGAGGCAGAATATTGGATTGACGTTCCGAAAGCATACATTCTGGTCCGGTTCGCGGCCACGGTGACTTTCAGCGAGATCCGGGATTATGTTCTGTGCCTGCGCGCCGACCCTTTGTTCAGCCCAAGTTTTGCTGAGATCGTCGACCTGCGCGAGGTCGATAAAATATTGCTGACCCCGGCTGAACTGACAACACTCGCAGATGAGGTCGATCCCTTTGATCCCAAGTCGAAGCGGGCTTTTGTGGTCAAGACGCAGGAGCAGATTCACCCGGTGAAGATTCACGGAATGCTGCGCATCCAGGACAACATTCGTTTCTTTTTCTCTATCGGCGAGGCGGCAGACTGGATCGTCGGCGCGGAAACGTAACTTTAGGCCAAGGCGATCAGGGCGGCGGGAACTCCACACTTCCATCTGAGAAACGCGCTAAAATTTCGTTATGCGTAGTGCGGTCGGTTTTTGGGGGATTTTCTTTTTCGCTGGCAGTCTGGGGCTGGCCCAGCAATCTCCGCCAGCACAACCGCCTTCGGGACAGCCGGCGAATCCACCTCCCGCCTCTGCACCGCAGCCTGCAGCTCAAAGTCAGGTCCCACAAAATCAGGCGCCGCCACGTTCGGATTCAAGCGCAGACCAGAAAACCGAGCAGGAAAAATCGCGCGAGCGCAGCGCCGAAGCCGGTGAGAGTTCCAGCCGCGACACGCAGATCGATACCACCCCTCCAAAGGACGACGTTAAGAATCACCCCAACAGCGGCGCCGATCAGGATGCGCTTGACGACACTGGCGATGTGCAGGAGATGCATCCCTGGAACCCTTACCGGGCGCTGAAAGACGACGAAGTCGGCGACTATTACTTCAAGCAGAAGGACTATAAAGGCGCGCTGGCGCGTTATCAGGATGCGCTCATCTATAAGCCGAACGACGCGGTCGCGAATTTCCGCATGGCGCAGGTGTATGAGAAGATGGGCCAGCCGCAAGACGCGATACCGCACTATCAGGAATATCTGAAGATCCTGCCGCAAGGGCCGTTTTCAAAGGATGCGAAGAAAGCGCTAGCCAAGCTGGGCGCGCCGGAAAAGCCGGTTGCGGAGAAAGTCTCGCAGAAGTAATTCGCTTACGACTTTGCGTCTTCTGCGGTAAAAGCTTTTCCAGTGAACTCAGTTACTTTTCCACTCTGATGAAATCCCCGTTTGCTGCATTGATGGCGATGCGCAGCTTGGCATCGTCGCGGCTGGTTCCATAAATCACATGCCAGATGAGTTGATTGGTTGCGCGGCTCCAATCCAGCACGTAGAGGACCGGCGTGTCGGGCGATTTTTCGAGCAGTTTGTCGCCGCCGTGTTCCTGCGCGATCTTGAAGGCCTGGTCGGAATCCACTTTCAGGTAAGCAATGTCGAAGACCTGCGTGGAGGAATTGTTTGGGCTATAAGTGTCTTCGTTGCCCGGAGAAACGCCGCGCGAAGGGGCGTCGGAGACGTCCAGTTCCCGACCAGGTGTAGGGTTTGGCGCTGCGCTGAATGGCGGATGCGAACGATGCCCGCCACACCGCGGATTTTCCGTCTTTGCCCTTGCAGTCACTGGTGACTTGTGATTCCAGGCGGAAAGGCTGAGTGTCGCGCGCCCAGCCGCGGGCGGTGATGTAAGTTCTCTGAAAGGCGACGCGGCCGGTTTCAAACTCCGCCGCTTTGGGCTTGGGGGCTTCAGTTGGCGCCGGCGTTGTCGGCTCGGAAGAACAGCCTGCCAGCAATAACAACGCAAACACTACCCCCAAAAGTTTCTTCATGTCACCTTCCTGAGTGATATTTTGCGACCGTGAGTGCTGGCCTTCATTCTACTAAATGACGCGGAGAAATTTCCTATGCACTCCCAACTGCAACAGTTGCAGGACGAAATTGCCGCCGCAATCAACGGTTGCGAAGTCGAAGACTTAATGAGGCACGTGGAGGGAAAGTGGTGCGCCGCCGAGGTGCTCGAACATCTTTTGCTCACCTACAAGGGCACGGCGAAGGGTTTCGAACGCTGCTTGCAGGAAGGAAAGCCGCTGGCCCGTGCTCGTACCCTGCCAGACAGGTTGCGCACCGCGGTAGTGGTAGGGCTCGGCTACATGCCCACAGGGCGGAAGTCGCCCGAGCGTTCGACGCCGCGGGGCGCGCCGCCGGAGCAGGTGGTGCGCGAAATTGCTCCGCAACTTACGGCCATGGGCCAGGGTCATTACGCAATGTGAATCGCAGTTTGGCAAGCGTACTCGTCTGGTTGACCATCCCGTGTTGGGGCCGTTGACGGCAAACGAGTGGCGGAAGTTTCATCTGGTGCACGGACGGCACCATGTGAAGCAGCTGTGGAAGCTGCGAGAAACATAAAAGCCTCCGGCGTGAACCGGAGGCCTGGCGAATCGCGGGCGGTTACTGGTTGTCGGCTTGAGTTTGGCGGACAGACTCCGGGACGCCGGATTTGCGGGCTTCCTCCTGCAAATCGTTCAGCTTCTGTTTCGCTTCGTCCAAAGTTTTCTGCTGATCGGCGATTTTCTGCTTGTAGTCGGCGTCTTCTTTGTCCCAGTCGGCTTCGTTGCGCAGGCGGTTGCCGGCGTCGGCATAAAAGGCGGCGGCGCGCAGCCGATATTCGCGCTGGTTCAGGTCGAGTTCGTGAGCGATGGAATCCACCTGCTGCTGCTGAAGGTTGATCTTCTCCTGCCACTTGTCATAAACCTGCTGACGCTGTTCCTGGGTCTGGCCAGGCATGACTTTTGGCTTGTCCTGAGTGGCGGCGGTTTGCGCCTCTGCGTTCTGCGAATCGGCGGATGCGGCCGGCGTTCCATCGGCATTCTTGTCGCCGACGACGCTGATTGAATCGTTCAGCGGAAGATTGTCGTTGTCGTACTTCTTGGCGGAATGGGCTTTGTCCTTGCGCTGAGACCGGGCGTACGCGCCCAAAGATCTTTCCTCTGCCTGCTCTGTGGTGGTGGAATTCTGGGCCGGTGCCGCCGCCGTCGAACTCGGCGTGACTGTGCCCTTCGGCGATTCCTGTGTCTGGCTGGGGGCCGAGGTGGACTGGCCAAGAGCCAAGGTGCCAGTCAGAATGATGGTTGCCAGGCAAATTTGTGTAAGACGCTTCATAGCTGTTCCATCCTTTTGCCGGGCCGTCGAAAGCAAGAGCGGCCGCAGCGCGATTCAAAATTCAATCTCCAGCAGCGCCGGCCGCAATATGCGCGGCGGCAAGAATGTCGCCACGCTCCGTCACCGGCCCCTCCAGTACCAGCTCAGGAACTGGTTGCCGAAGAAAAACGCCAGCATGGCCATGGCGCCGAGAAAAACTCCGAAGGGCATGGGAAAGCGCCGCATCGCAACTGCCGCGGAGTCCCAAGGCGCGCGCCGCATTGAAGGCCGATGCAGCCTGCGGCGTGCGCGCTTGATCCACACGATTCCTAGCGTTCCAAGGCCAAACAGCGATCCCGCGATCGAGCCGGTAAAGATGGTCAGAATCGTCAGACGTGTTCCCAGAAAAGCGCCCACCATGGCCATTAATTTCACGTCGCCAAAGCCCATTCCTTCCCGGCCACGCGCCCGCAAGTAGATGGCACCGGCGCCGTAGATGAACGATGCGCCGACCGCACCGCCAAGGAAGGAATCGAGCAGCGAAAGCCAGCGCCACGACTCGGAAGTCGTGGGGATTGAAAAAAGCCAGGGTACAGTCTGCGAAACCAGATCGTTGACGGGAACGATCACGCTGAACAAAAGTCCGAGAACGATTCCCGGCAAGGTCATTTTGTCTGGCAGGAGTTGGGTTTCGGCATCGGTAAAAATCAAGCCGAGCAGCAGAAAACCGAAAGCGATGTACTTCAACGTGGAAAGCGTCAGGCCGAAATGCCAATAGCAAGCGACGAAGAGGATGCCGGTCAGCAATTCAATGATCAGGTATCGCGGAGAGATCTTCATCTGGCAATTCCGGCAGCGGCCACGCAAAATCAGCCAACTCACGACCGGAATGTTGTCGTAAAAAGCGATGGGGCGCTTGCATTCAGGGCACGCGGATCGCGGATGCACCACGGAAAGCCCCAGCGGCAAGCGATAAATGCACACGTTCAGAAAGCTGCCGAACGCCAGCCCTAAAGCGAAGAACGCCGATGCCAGTATTGAGTCCACGTTTCTTTGTTTCTTGTGTTTGGCCGCGATTGCGATGACTTTGTCACGATTATACGGGCATCGCGAGCGAAGGAAGCGGGTACTAAAGACGCTGTCCACAGGGGCAGGGAGGTCGTAAGTTAATGATTTTATGTAGGTTAGCCGCGTTACCAGACGCGGAAGGGCACGGGTGAACGTGCCCTCGGTCTCGGCGATCAGGCGCGGCTACTTTGCCTGCAGCGATTCGATGTATTTGGTCAAATTGCTGACTCGCTGCTGCACTTCGCCTTCATGGCCGTGGCTCATGCACGCAGAAAACCTTGCCCCACACGGGCATTTCCTTGCTGCCGTGCGCCGCAATATCGGCTTCGCCGCGCAGGGTCGCACCCACTTTCGCGCTGGGGAATTTTCCGCCATTCGTCTTGCTGAGGCTGGTCAGGTCTGTGGGCATGACCTTAAGCGCTGCGGCAGCCGGGCCGTTCCCTTTGCCGTCGACGCCGTGGCAGGAAGCGCAGTAGGCTTTGAACATCTCCGAGCCGGAAGCTGCCGATGTGGCGGGCGCCGGAACGTGCTTGATGGTGGTCTGCCCCGCCTGATCCTGCGCGAACAGCGCAGCCGTGAAAAGCACGGCTACTGCAACTGCCCAAATCAGTTTCTGTGATCGCATACGCTTCTCCTATGACTGCAAATGACAAAATGATAGCTAAGGGAAGTCTAGGCTGGAATTGTACGGCGGAAAATGAGCTTTGTCACAAAGAGTTGTGACAAGAAGTTACAAGAATAACTACATCTTTCCGGGATCAGGAAACCGGGGCGCGGCTGCGCCCCTGCTTGTTAGCGGTTATTGCTGACTTGGATCGAGCTTCTGGCGCTTGGAGTTGCCTTGGCTTGCGATGACGGTCACTGGAGCTTGCAGGGTAAAGCTAAGCACGGTTTCCGACGGGAATTTAATCTGCTGGCTCTTGCTTACCGCCTGTGCGCCGGCCCCTAATCCGCCGCCTGCCGCGGCTCCAATCGCAGCGCCTTTGCCGCCGCCGGCCAGCGCCCCGATCAGCGCTCCGATGCCGGCTCCCGCTCCCACTTTCGTCGCGGTGTTCTTGCCGCGGGACTTGCCTTGCTTGGAATACTGGTCGGTCTGGATGTTGTAGGTAGTTCCGCCGGAAGTGATGCTGTCGAGTTGCATGACGACGCTCGACTGGCCGGCGAACTTGCCTGCGCTTTTTACTTCCACAAGATGGCCTTGCACACTGCTGCCGGAAGGAACCGCGACCTCTCCGTTAATGCTGAGCGGAGCGTTGAGTGTGGCTTGGAATGTGTCTCCAGTCTGGTTCTTCTCGCTGTCAATCGAATCGACGAGGCGCACCGAGAGAACTGTTCCGTAGGGAATTGTAATTTTCTGCGGCGGCGGTGGGGGTGGTGGCGGAGTTGGCGCAGTCTGCACGGGAGCTGGCGGTGGCACCGGCGGCGGTGGAGTTACCGGCGCGGGCGGAGGAGTGTTCTCGGCTACGACAGCGTTGTCCGGCTTGGGTTTGTGGCGGCGTTTCGGCGACGGCTTGGAACGCGCAGGGGGCGGTGCCGCTTGCGCCGGCTGCGGAGGCGGCGCGACCTGCAGATTGTTAACCACCTGCTTCACGCCCGGCTCGGAAGCCGCGTAACGCGCCGTAGCCTCGCGCTGCGCATCGGTGTCAACGACGCCCGAAAGAGTGACGCTCCCGCTGGTCGATTCCACGCCTAATTGCCTGCCTTGCAGGCCGGAATCGCCGTTAATCTTCGCCTGAATGTCGCTGACGATCTGCGTGTCATTAGGCGCCTTCGCGCACCCCACAGCAATCAATGCAATGGCCAGCAAAACTGCGCCAACGCGAACAAGATTCGCCTTCATCGAATCAACTCCTGGAATTTTGTTGCCGGGTTATTTTAGCCTATCCGGTTTAGATGCGGTCGGGTTTGGGTTTCTTGCGGAAATTTTGTGGGTGCGGCGCACCTGTTTTGTAACGCGGCTTCCGCTGCGCTGAGCGGTTAGTTGTGGTGCAGGAATTTGTAATCCAAAATGCTGACTGCGAGGCTAACTTTTTCAGAATCCGGCTTTTGAGCGGCTTCTTTGGTGCGAATCACGCGTCCCTGGCACAGTACATTGCTGTTCTTCTGCCCAGAGATTTCTTCCGGCATCTCGAAGACCATTTCTACCAGAGTGTTGTTGGGAAAGCGTTGCGGGCCATGAAACAAAAGTCCCGACTGGCTCAGGTTTTCGATGATGCCTTCGTGCCAGGTTCCCAGGTTCTTGACGCGGTAGCGCACCGGGGTCTCGAGTTTGAGCCGCCTCGCCCGTGGCACCCAGGTTGGTTTGCGGGTGTGGCTGCGGCTCGTGCGCCGCGTCGTGGTGCCCTCCGCGGCTGGGGCATGGCTCGATGCGTTCGGTGCGGCGCATGGTCTGCCAGTCATATTTGTATTCCGCCGCGCAGAGCAGGCAAACCTGATAGTAATCGCCGTTGGTTGTCCGCCGGGGCCAGGAGAATTCGTGCGAGCAGCGGCCGAGCATAATCACGTCCAATAGCTTTTGCGGCATCGTCGTCCTTCCGGGCAAGAACGCCGGAAAAACCATCATGTACCTGAGGCAGGATTTTGGGTAGGTTACTTCCGTGTAACTGAAATCCCTGACCGGGGACTCGATTCGATCCGTTTAGCTCTGGGCCCTCGACGCCTTGCTGGCAATCAGCTCAAATCCCTTGCTACTGGCGTCTTTTTGTAGCGCGCTCAGACGGGCGCGGCCGGCGGCCTGCTTTCCCATCTTCATCTCCACTTCGCCAAGTTCGAGCGAGCTTTCAAACTGGTAGGTGACGAACCCGGATTTGCTGGCGTCCGCCAGCAAACTTTCCAGATTTTTCTCCGCTTCATTCAACTTGCCCAATGCTGCCTGGATCTGCGCCGCCGCCAGCGAAACGTCGAAATGCTTGCTGCGATCTTGGCTCTTTGCGACCAATGTCTTGGCGGTTGCGATCTCAGCTTCCGCCTGCTTGGAATCGCCGTCTTGAGCGACCAAGGCGAGTGCCAACACGGCGTGAGCCGCGGCTTCATGGTCAGAAATTTTCTGCGCCTGAAATTCGGCAATGCACTGTTGTGCCAGCGCGATGGCATCCGCGTTTTTTCCTTCTTCAAGTGTGAGGCTAGCGAGTTGCTGGCGCGATTCGCTGGCATATCGCTTGGCGGCGATTTGGGTGAGAGTCTGGATCGACTGCTCGTAGTCGCTGCGCGCGCTACTAAAATCGTTTTGCGCCATGGCAATGTCTCCCAAACGGGAGAGCGCAATGGCGGATAAATTTTTGTCGCCGGTTTTTTCCAGCTCCGGCCGGGCCTGTTCCAGCAGTTTCTTCGCACTCGCAAGGTCGCCCTGCCAGCGCAGCACGTCGGAAAGCCCGACCATGGCGGGAAGTTCGGCTGCAGTGTCATGGGTGCGCTGAGTGATGGCAAGCGCTTCGTCGTAATATTTGTGCGCCGCCGGCAAATCTCCCAGACTTGCGGCGGTATCGGCCAGATTGCCAAGGGCGAAGCTCACATAATCCTCGTCTCCGGCTTCGCGATAGCTGGCCAGCGCCTGCTCGAACATCTTGCGCGCGGTTTGCTGATCTCCTTGCAAAGAAGCAATTCCGGCCAGCCCGCTGAGTTCGTTCGCGGCGTTCGCCTGATCGCCGACTTCGCGGTCGATGCTCAGTGCCTTCACGTACGCGGTCTTTGAGCCGGAAAAATCACCCTGGCTCCGCAGCGTAGAAGCAATTGTGTGATAGACGATTGCATTTCGATGACGATCGCCGGCCTCATCGAAGATTTTTCCTGCCGCCTCCGCGGTTGAGATCGCCTGGTCCGGCTCTCCCAGCATCTTCAGTGCCCAACTCTTGTTGAGCAATGCGTCTGCGGCGATGAGGCGCGCTCCCTGCGCTTCAGCTTTGGCGACAGCGCGGTCGGCTGCAGCATTTTCTCTCTTGAAATCGCCCAGCCATTGAGCGGAAACCACTTCCATGGCGTCAATGCGCGGATCGTTCCCGGCGGGAGGCGGCAATTTTCGCAAGCGCTCTTCGGTAACGAGTGCATCTTGAGCTTTGCCGCTGTGATTTTGAGCAAACGCCAAACGCAGGCCATATTCCAAATTGTCGGGAAAAACCTGGGACAGCGACTGGTAGATTTCCACGGCTTTGTCCCACTCGTGATTGCTTTCGCGATAATGCCCCTCAATCCACAGACGCTGCTCCTGGTCGAGCGAGCCGGAAAGGTCGAATGCCAGTTTATCTTCCTCCCGGGCCTTGCCGTCGTATCCGAGACTCTTCTGTACGCGAGCGAGGGCGGAATGCGAGAGCGCGAAATTCGGTTCCAGCTTGATCGATCGCTGCAGCAGATCGCGTGCGGCCAGGTCATCAAAGGCGCGCTCCCTGGCGAGTCCCTCCGAGTAGAGTCGGGCAGCTTCGGGTGAAGCCGGCAATGCAGCGCTGACCGCCGCCTGCTGGTCGGAGGAGATTTCGCCCGCTCCCAGCTTGCTTCGCAACAATACTCCCGCCCGGGAAACCAGATCGGAGATTTGCTTGTCGGAGCCAGTCTCCGTGACCGAATCAACGATCTGGCCACTGTTGGCGTCCTCCAGATTGAGATCGAGACGCAGCTTGCCGTTATCTTGCTCAAGGTAGGAGCCAACCACGATCTCATCGACACCAATGTTTGCCCGTATTCTGGCGAGCGTGCCGCGGCCGTAGCTGTCCGAGTCGGGCAACGCGAGGCTGGTCTTCATCTGCGAAACCGACTCTCCTGGAATGGTCAAGAGTTTGCCGCCGGCAGCCAGCTCGGTGGTGAGCATCTCGGATAGCGCGGTGGAAAGCCAGGCGGCGTTGGCTTTGCCGGTGAGATTCTTGAATCCCAGGACGGCGACGGCGCGACGGCCCAGCGGTGCTCCGATTGTTGCCGCAGTGGAAGCAGTGGATTTTGTCGTGTGTTTGCGGAGCAAGAAGTAGGCGCCCAGAAGCACCAGCAGTGCCAGCACCGAGCCAGCGGCAACCTTGTCGGCGGTGCGGTCTCGCTTTGCCTTCGCGATAGGGGTTGCGCCCGCAGTCAGCCGGTTCAGATCGCGCTCCAGGGCTGAAGCGGTTTGATAGCGATTCTCCGGACGCTTGTCGAGCGCTTTGAGAATCACACTTTCCAGGCCGGGAGGGATCTCGGGATTTTCCTTGCTCGGAGGCTGCGGTTCGCGGTTGAGAATAGCGTCGATCAGCAACGATCGCATTCTTCTCTGAAAACGGAAGCCTGCCGGTCGCCATTTCATAAAGCACCGCGCCAACGGCCCAGATATCGGTTCGCGCGTCGGCCGCCTCGCCGCGCAACTGCTCCGGCGCCATATAGGGCAGAGTGCCGGTGACAGCTTGCGATTGCGTGAGCGTGGCCGTCATCCCAGTTTCGCTGGCGTGCGGCATAAACTGTGCCAAGCCGAAGTCGAGGATCTTCAGCCTTCCGTCAGAAGTGAAACGCAGGTTGGCCGGTTTCAAATCGCGATGCACGATACCCCGCTCATGCGCCGCCGAGAGCCCCTGCACAAGCTGCTTTCCCAGTTCGAGTACTTCTTTGGGGGCCAAGGCGCGACCGGCAAGTTTGCTGTCGAGCGTGAGACCGGCAATGTACTCGGTGACAATGAAATCGAGGTTGCCTTCGGTCGCGAACTCGTGCACGGTTGCGATATTGGGATGGTTCAGTTGGGCGAGTGAAAGCGCTTCTTTGCGAAACCGCTTGCGGGCAGTTTCATCGGTGAGCGTTCCCGGCGGCAGCACCTTCAAAGCAACGTCGCGCTCGAGTTGCGCGTCGTGAGCGCGGTAGACAATGCCCATCCCTCCCGCGCCAATTTTTTCTTCTACGCGGTAATGCGAAATCGTCCGCCCGATCATCGAGTCGAGGAGTGATAGCGAAAGCGCAATTTGCAAGGCAATGTTTGCAGGATTGGCGGGACAAGTCAACGCGCGGGAAGCGGCATTTGTGGGTTTGTGTCACATCGGCAAGGCGCTCGTCGCTCGGGTATGATCGCTCGGTGGAGCGACTGGCAGCATTCGTTCTGGCAGGGGGTAAAAGCTCGCGCATGGGCCGAGACAAGGCATTCTTGCCCTTTGGGAGCGAAGCTTTGCTTTCCCGCGCTCTGAAGTTGGCTGGCACAGTGGCCGAGCAAGTCAGCATTGTCGGCGACGCAAAGAAATTCGCAGCTTTCGGAACCGTAGTCGAAGATCAGTATCAAAATCGCGGCCCGCTGGGCGGGATTCATGCAGCGCTCTCGGCAACGAATGCGGAACAGAACCTGATCCTGGCCGTCGATCTGCCGTTTCTGGAGCGGCGTTTTCTCGAATATCTGATCGCGGAAGCAGGGAAGGCCGCGGCCTTGGTAGCCGTTCCCCGCGCCGGCGGGCGATTTCAGCCGCTGTGCGCGATCTATCGCCGGGGGTTCGCGCTTTTTGCTGAGCAGGCCCTCAAGAATGGACGGAACAAAATCGATCCACTCTTCGAGCAAACCGATGCCCGCATCATCAGCGAGGAAGAAATAAAGGCGGCAGGCTTCTCGCTCGAAATGTTTCAGAACCTGAACACTCCGGAAGATCTGGAAAAGGCACTGCGGGAAATCGTCCCGGAATGGTGACGAACCTTAACCTGATTTTTCAGCTCGTTTCACAAGCAGGTTCCTCGACTGCGGAATGTAATGCGCGGAGCGGCTTACCTTCCTTCGCTCGGAATGACAATTATGGAGACGCGCCCTGATCGTTTATCATCTGATTGCGTTTGCTCATGGCTACCGTCCCACCGCAATCCGGCCCCTATATCGCCTTCGAACATGTTTCGAAGGCGTTCGGCAGCAAGCACGTGCTCATTGACGTCAGCTTCGACGTGAAGACTTCGGAGACGGTGTGCATTCTGGGACGAAGCGGCGTGGGCAAGTCGGTGTCGCTGCAAAACATCATGGGATTTCTCAAGCCCGACAGCGGCCGCGTGATTGTGGCGCACCAGGACATTACCGATTACACGGAAGAGCAGATGGAGCGCATTCGCAAGAAAGTCACCATGGTGTTTCAAAACGGCGCGCTGTTCGATTCTCTGACCGTCGGCGAAAATGTGGCGTTCCCCTTGCGCGAACACGGAGAACTGAGCGAAGACCAGATTCTGCAGGTGGTCGACGGCCTGCTCGACATGGTCGGAGTGAGAGAAATGCGCGATCTGCTGCCGTCCGATTTATCTACGGGGATGAAGCGGTCGGTGGCGATCGCCCGGGCTCTGGCGGCGCGGCCGGAATGCGTACTCTACGACGAGCCGACCACGATGGTGGATCCGCTGATGGCGCAGTTGCTCGGCGATCTGATCAAACGGTTGAAGGCGCAATTGAAGCTGACCAGCGTGGTCGTGACCCACGACATGCGTCTCGCACAGAAACTTGCAGATCGAATTGTGTTTCTGCACGAAGCTAAAGTGTTGTTCTTCGGCACGTATCCCGAGATGGAAAAGTGCGATGAGCCCATCGTGCAGGAATTCCTGACCCTGGATGAGATGAAGTTAGAGGCATGAGAGTCCGGGCCGAGACCCCAGTCCCTACACCAGCTCTAAAATCCCGCTGCGACCAGCTTCTCCAGCGTAAGCGAGCTGTTTGACGAATCGCCTTGCATCATCTTCTCGACATATTTTGCAATCATGTCGACTTCGAGATTTACCGGATCGCCCGGCTTGAGCGACTTCAGGTTTGTCATCTCGACGGTATGCGGGATAATCGCGACTGTAACCCGCGTGCCTTCGATCTTCGCGACGGTGAGGCTGATGCCTTCGATCGAGAGCGATCCTTTAAAGATGACGTAGCGCGCGAGATCCGGCGGGATCTCGATGCGCAGCCAATAATCGTCGGCATTGGCGATGGGATCGAGCGCGAGAAATTTTCCCGTGCCATCCACGTGGCCCTGCACAATGTGGCCGCCGAAGCGTCCGTCGGCACGCATGGGAAGTTCGAGATTGACCAGCGCACCTTGCTGGATGCGAGAGAACGAAGTCCGGTTCCAGGTCTCCTCCGCCAGGTCGAAGCCGACAGAATTCGGCTTGATATCGACCGCAGTCAGGCACACACCGCTGACCGCGATGCTGTCTCCAGTTTTAAGTTCTTTGACAAGCTGCGAAGACGACACGGTGAGACGGCGGTTGCCGTTGTCCTGAGCAATTTTGATTACGCGTCCAACTTCTTCGATGATTCCGGTGAACATAGAAAACCTCGCTTTTAGCTGTCAGCTTTTAGCTCTTAGCTCCAAGATTTCCAAGGGCCAAGAGCCAAAAGCCAAAAGCTAAGAGCCAAAAGCCGAATATGGATCCTTCAAATATCCTTCGACCGCAAAATCTTCGCCGAAGCGATGCAGGCGGATCGACTTTACCTGGGCCGCATCGCCGATGTGGAAAGCCGGCGCCGGCTGCGAATGGCACCGACCAATCCCGGCCAGAATCTTGGGGGCATAGTACAGGAAAACCTTGTCCACGATCCGTGACGCCAACGCCGCCCAGTTGACCATCGCGCCGCCTTCGATCATCAGGCTGGTAATCTCCAGCTCTCCCAGGTGCCGCACCACGGCCGTCGAGATCAGGATGGCCCTCCGGGCTGGGCCGCGGAATCTGCTCGACGCGAACGCCGCGGTTGTGAAGTTGTTTCTTTTTTTTCTCTTCCGCAAAAGAGCAAAGCACCAGCAGATCTTCCTGGGCGGTTTTCACCACGCGCGATTCCAGCGGCAGACGCAGACGCGAATCGAGGATCACGCGCAACAAGCGGACGGCGTCGCGGACGTCCGCTGCGATCGGTGAGCAGCGGATCGTCGGCAATCACCGTCCCAACTCCAACCATAATCGCGTCGTGCTGGTGGCGAAGTTCCTGCACGTGGGCGCGCGCAGTTTCGCTGGTAATCCAGCCTGGCTGGCGTGCCCGAGCCGAGCGCAGTTGGATTGTGCGATTCGCTCGGGCGGAGGCGCGATCTTGCCATCGAGCGTCATGGCCGCCTTCAACGTCACCAGCGGAGCATGGTTGCGGACGTATCTCGCGAATGATTCGTTCAGCGCTTTGGCTTCCTCTTCCAAGCCGCCGATGTGAACTTCGATCCCCGCCGCGCGCAGTTTACGAATCCCTGTCCGTTCACTTGCGGATTGGGATCGGACATGCAAGCGACGACGCGGCGAATCCGGCGGCGATCACCGCGTCGGCGCAAGGGCCGTGCGGCCTTGATGGGAACAAGGTTCCAGGTTGATGTACAGCGTCGCGCCGCGGGCTTTCTCTCCCGCCTGCTCGATGGCGAGGATTTCCGCGTGCTTTACGCCGTCGTAGGTGTGGCTGCCGCTCCCGACGACGTTGCCGTTGTCATCGACGATCACCGCACCGACGCACGGGTTGGGCGAAGTCAGGCCGATGCCCTGCCCGCGCAAGGTCGAGCGCCGGCGGAGAAATTGTTCGTCATGTTGGTGCGGTTAGCGTCTCACGCCAGAGCCATTATTTCACCAAGACACAAGATGTCAGAAGTAAGATCGAGGATTTCGATGACGAAAACAGCGAATCCACGAAATCCTTCGGGATCGAAGGGCAGCAGGTCTCCGGCCTTTTCACCCACGCCCACGTAGCGCACCGGCAAGCCCAGTTCCCGGCAAATCGCCACCACCACTCCGCCCTTGGCAGTGCCGTCCAGTTTCGTGAGCACAATTCCCGTCACGCCCGCGGACTCGGTGAACTGGCGCGCCTGCTGCAATCCGTTCTGTCCGGTGGTCGCGTCCATCACCAGCAGCGTTTCATGCGGCGCGCCGGGGATGATGCGCTGCGCGGTGCGCCGCATCTTTTCCAGTTCCGCCATCAGGTTGGATTTGGTGTGCAGCCGGCCGGCGGTATCGACGATCACGTAATCGGTGTGCCGCGCCGACGCCGCTTGCAGCGCATCAAAAAGCACGGCCGCGGGATCGCCGCCCGGCTTTGGTGCGGATCACTTCCGTCCCGGTGCGCTGGCCCCAGATTTCCAGTTGCTCGATGGCGGCGGCGCGAAAAGTGTCGGCTGCGCACAGCAGTACCGTTTTTCCTTGCGAGCGAAAAACCTGCGACAGCTTGCCGATGGTCGTGGTCTTGCCGGTTCCGTTCACGCCGACGACCAGGATGACTTCCGGGTGCCGTCACTTTTTGCACCGGGCGCGTGTTCGCCGCATTCAGAATCGCCAGCAACTCTTCCTTCAGCAGCCGCTTGAGCTCGTCCGACGTCCCTGATCTGCTTGCGGTCGGCTTTCTCGCGCAGCTTGCCCAGGACTTCCTGCGTGGTCGTGCTGCCCAGGTCGGCGCCGATGCAGCGTGGCTTCGAGTTCGTCGAGCGTGTTGCGGTCGATTTCCTTGCTGATGGAAACGGCTTCTTCGATGCGCTCGCTCAGGTTCTCGCGCGTGCGCGTGACCGCTTCCTTCATGCGCTCGAGGAAACTGGGCTTTCTGCTCTTCGTCCAGGCTGCCGAACAGGGTCTGGATCATAGAGGTTGGTTGTGATGCGCATCAATTATAGCCGGCAGATTGATCAGACGGGCGGGTGAGAGTCGCGAAGGGACTTAGTCGACCGACGGAATCGTGCGGCCGACGGCAAGTGCGATCGAGTCTGTTCGCGGAGATGCACGATGGGAAGTGGCGGTCGCCAGCGGCTGTGCACGCTGGAACGGAACAGGCGGCTCCACGCGTCGGGTTCGGAGAGCACTGGAATCGGACCGGCGCTGCACTCGAATCTCTCCGCGCTCGTAAATTGCGGACAGCGCCGCCACCGCAGTCGGATCGAGGCGCTTGCCAGAAAGATTGTTGATGATCCGCAACGCATCTTTGGGATCGTGCGCGTGCTGGTAAGGACGGTTGGTGGTCAGCGCGTCGAAGGTGTCGGCGACCGCGATGATGCGCGGCAGCAAGGGAATGTCTTCGCCCTTCAAGCCGTGCGGATAGCCGCGTCCGTCGAGCGACTCGTGGTGCAGCTCGATGCCCGGAATCATGTCCTTCAATTGCGCCACCGGACGCAGAATGTTTGCGCCCTTGGTGGTGTGCGTCTTCATGATCTCGAACTCTTCCGGCGTGAGCGCGCCGGGCTTCTTCAAGATGCGGTCTTCGATTCCGATTTTGCCCACGTCGTGCAGTTGCGCCGAGATGCGAACGATTTCGATGTAGTCTTCGTAGATGCCCATCTCACGGGCGATCATCACGGAATACTTGGTGACGCGGTCGGAGTGACCGCGAGTGTAAGGGTCCTTTTCGTCGACCGCGCCGGCGAGCATCTGGATCGAGCTCATGAACAGCTCGCGGTTTTCGTTGGCGGCGCGCTTCAAGTCGAGTACGAAGTGCTCCAGTTCCTCCGACATCATGTTGAAGGTGTGCGCGAGTTCGCCGATTTCGGTGCGGCTGTTCAGGTGCACGCGCTGGGAGAAATCGCCGCGGGCAATGGCGCGGCTGGAGCGAGTCAGAACTTCCAGCGGATTGGTGATGCGGCGTGCGGCAAAGACGCTGATGCCCATGCTGAGCGCGATGGCCATCATCGCGAGAATGCGTCCGGTGCGCTGCATTTCGTAGACCCCGCGATAGGCGTCAGCGCGTGGCTTCTGCACGATCACCGCCCAGTCAAGAGCTGTGACTGGACTGTAAGTGCCGAGCATCGCGATTTTTTGATTGTTGGAAGTCGCGCTGAATTCGCGGGTCGCGGCGACCATCTGGGCTTTGCTGCCTTGCTCCACGAAGTTGCGGACGATCTCCATGTTGGTCATGTCCTGACCAGTGGCGTAGTCGGAATCAGCCCCGGCGACGAGGCGGCCTTCGCTATCGACGACATACGGGGTCAATCCGCCGCGGCTGACTTCCTGCAGACGGCGAATCAGGAACTGCAGATCGACCACCGATGCAACCATTCCCATGAAGCGGCCGCCGGTCATGACCGGCGTGCTTACCAGCATGACGGTGTGGGATGATTTTCCCGTACCCACGACCAGGGGTTGGCCGTTATAGACTCGTCCCTCGCGGGCGGCAGAGTAGGCACGCTCCAGCTCGCGCTGTAAAAAGGCGTCAGGTGCAATGCGGCCGGCAGAAATTCCTTTGGCTTCCGAGTTCAACAACGTCGCATAAGCCAAATCTTCCGAAGAGGAAACGAAATTTTCAAGCAGCGCGCGCAATTCGGGCGCGCTGACATGCTCGGCCATGAGGTCGCCGCCGCTTTCCACCTGTACAGACGATGAGAGGTTTTCCAGCATCATGCGCAGCGAAGCCTGGTGCTGCGAGATATCTTCGGCGACCGTCCGGGTTACGGTGTTCTGCAGCAGCCGCTCATTGGTGATCAGGCGTTCGCGGTTGATCGATTCGACCTGCGTGGAGTAGAAGTACATGGGAACCACGCTGATCAGTATGAGGACACTAAGAATGACGTAGAGAATGGGGAGACGCGATGGCCGAAGTGACTTAAGTTGCAATGGGGCCGTTCCCGCTTGCGGCGGGGCGCAAGCTGTCCTTCCGCAAGTTTACCGAGGCCATGCGCGGCGAGGCTTGTTTCTTAGGGGACAATGCCCGTTACTGAAGTACCGTCGAGGAGCTTACTCGAAGGTGAAAGAAAAATGTGAACTGGGAGAGGCAACGTTTTGAATCAAAAGCCAGATAGCGGACGGTATGTGGTGATCTGGGAGTTCCTCGTCCGACCCGGAATGGGGCGCCAGTTCGAGGCGGAGTACGGGCCTAAAGGCGAATGGGCGGGACTCTTTGTCCAGGACAAAAACTACTTCGGGACCCAGCTAATAAGGAGCGTGAGAGATCGGCGGGTTTATCTGACGCTCGATTTTTGGAAGTCGAATCGCGCCTACGAAAGTTTTCGTAAGCGCCACGCCGCGGCGTACAAGGCGATCGACGCAAGGTGTGAAGGCCTGACCGAAAGCGAACGAGAAGTCGGCAGATATGGAAGCGTCGGTTAAGTCGCCTGCAAGCTTTCGCTCTTGCCGCTGCGCGTCATTAATTCCTGAATGGCATCGCGCGGGGATTTGCCGTGGTGCAGGATCGCATCCATCTGTCCGGTAATGGGTATTTCGAGATTTCTGGTGCGGGCCAATTCGACGGCGGCGTGAGTTGTGAACACTCCTTCGGCAACCATGCCGTGCATGCCTTGAATGATCTCTGGGAGTTTGCGCCCTTTACCTAATTCCACGCCAACGCTGCGATTGCGCGAAAGCCCACCGGTGCAAGTGAGCACAAGGTCGCCGAGTCCAGCCAAGCCGGACATGGTCTCGGAATGTCCGCCACAAGCTACGGCGAGGCGCGTGATTTCGGCAAGGCCGCGAGTGATTAGGGCCGCGATCGAATTGTGGCCCAGGCCGAGTCCATCGCAGATTCCCGCCGCGATCGCAATGATGTTCTTCAGCGCCCCGCCGAGTTCGACGCCGATGACGTCATTGTTCGTATAAACCCGAAAGCTGGGATCGCTGAATTCGCGCTGCACGGTTTCAGTTAACCCTGAATCGCTGGATGCAATCGTAATCGCCGTAGGATCGCCTCGGGCAACTTCTTTGGCAAAAGTCGGACCGCTCAACGCTCCGATACGAGGTGGAAATCCGGCCTGAGACTCGACGACAGAGGAAATCACTTCGGTCATTCGCAAGAGCGTACCTTCTTCCAGACCCTTAGTTGCGCTGACCAGGAGCATTCCGGGATTGAGAAATGAGCACATCTGCTGAAACAGCCGGCGGCAGTGCGGCGAAGGCATAACACTGATGACAATCGAGGCTTGTTGCAGCGCGTCTTCAAGGCTGCCGGTTGCGCTGACGCACTCAGGGATCGTATGGCCGGGCAGAAAAAGTTCATTCATGTGGCGAGCCGCGATAGAATCCCGCACTTCCTTTTCGTGGGTCCACAGGCGGATGCGATGTGTGCCGCGGCGTCCCAGCGCGATGGAAAGTCCGGTTCCCCACGCTCCCGCGCCGATGATTGCGATTTCGCTCATCTTCGCCTCCACTGAAATCGCGGCTCGGTGCCGTTCAACATCCGGCGAATGTTTTCATGATGCTTTGCGATCACCAGAAGGCAAGAAAGCGCAACCATGGTCAACGTGAGCGGGGTTTCGAGCGAGCGATGCAACGTCCAGACCAGCACCGGAAACAATGCCGCGCTGAGTATCGACGACAGCGATACATAGCGGAATGCCAGGAAAATCAGGATAAAGATGCCGATCATCAGCAGAACGGTTTTCGGAAACAAGACCGCAAACGATCCCAGACCCGTGGCGACTCCTTTGCCCCCCCGAAACTTTAGCCAGACGGGAAAGACGTGGCCCGCGATCGCGGCCAGCGCCGCCGCGGTCGAAAGCACTGTCTGGCCCGGAAACAGCGATCGCGTGATCAGCACCGAGGCGATTCCCTTGCAGGCATCAAGGATTAATGTAACCGCGCCCAGCCAGGGAGAAGTGCGGGAGACGTTGGTCGCGCCGATGTTGCCGCTGCCGGTCAGGCGAACGTCCTGCTGGTAGAAGATGCGCACCAGCACATATCCGAAGGGAATCGATCCCAGCAAATAACTGTAAGCGGCAACGATGACAAATGAAGGCATGAGGTCGCTGCTAGTTTAGACCGAAGCGGGCGATCTTGGTATAACGCGCGCCTCCGCGCTGGAGTTGGCTTTCGTAAAGAAAAAACTCGCGCGCGGTAAGAGAACCAAATTCAGGGACCGAGAGCCCCGACAATTTCTCCTGCAGGAGCTGGAAATTCTTGTTCGACGCATCGCCTTTTCGCCAACCCGGCGCACCTGATCGTCCGCCACCGCGCGCCAGAGTGAGATGTGGGCTGAAGGGGTGATCTTCTTTTGGGATGCCGATGGTCGCGATGGCCTCGTCGACTGCCTTGGCGAGCGATGCCAGCGCTTCGCCGGAGTCGATGCCGATCCAGAAAACTCGAGCTGACCTCGGCGTGGGAAAAAAGCCGTGGCCGCGGATGGTGAACTCGAACTGCGCAGCCTTTATCGCAGCCAAAGCGTGCTTGATTTCTTCCACCTTATCCGCCGGTTTTTCGCCGATGAACTTCAGCGTGATGTGTAAGGATTCGGGGCGAACCCAGCGGGCGTCAGGCGCGAACTCACGCACTCCTTCCAGGAATCGCTGAAGGCGCTCGCGAATGGAATCGTCGATATCGAGGGCGACGAAAGTGCGCATAGTCTCTGACTGCGTGTCATTCCGAGCGAGAGTCTGCGATCCGCTTGCGGATCGCAGACATAGTCGAGGAATCTGCTGCCCTTCGCAATCAAAAAGCAGGTTTCTCGACTCGGCGAAGAACCGACTGCGCGGGTGCTTGCCCTCGCTCGAAATGGCAAATCTTTGAAATGAGACAAAGTTGCCGGCTTGCCTACATCAACTTTCTTCTCACCATATCCAGCGCCTGCTGGCTGGCAAACCAGCGGATGCGTTTGCGGTCGCCGGGAAACCTGCGTTCCACTACTTCGATCCCGCTCTCGCTGGCCAAGCCGTGAAAAACCAGGCCGACGGGCTTTTCCGCGGTGCCCCCATCGGGCCCGGCAACGCCGGTGATTCCGATGCCGAGCGTCGCGCCGCAGCGTTTGCGAATGCCTTCGGCCAAGGCCGAGGCAACTTCGCGGCTCACCGCGCCATGCTTTTCGATCAACTGGGCAGGAACACCGGCCAGATCGGTCTTTAATTGATTCGAATAAACGACCGCCCCGCCGAGAAAATATCGTGAGCTGCCACTAATGGACGTAATGCGCTCCGCCAGCAAACCCCCGGTACAGGATTCCGCAACGGCCAACGTCGCGCCGCGCATTTGCAAGAAGCATCCGACGATCCGCTCCATGGAATCGCCGTTGTCGGAGAAAACAAAGTCGCCGAGTTCCTTCTCGATCTCATCGACTAACTCATCGATCCGATGCTGCGCAGCATCGAGCGAGGCCCGCGAGTCTTCAAGTGCAACTGAATCTCACCTGCTCCCGCCAGGATGGTCGTCTGCACGTCGGCAAAACGCGTGTAGATGGGGGCGACGCGTGCGTCACATGCGGATTCTCCCATGCCGGTGATTTTCAACTCCCGAGTTGCGATGAATTGTTGCGGAAGCTTGGCCCGCAAGCGCTCTTTGCATTGCTCTTCGAACAATGCCTTCAACTCATGCGGCGGGCCAGGCAGCAGCATGATGAATTTTTCCCGGCCATCGTATTTGCCGCCGATCCACTGGCCGGGCGCAGTCCCATTGGCGTTGGGCAGAACCGTAGCTCCAGCGATTACGTCCCCTTGCTTCAGATTGTTCGGAGCCATCTTCCAGCCGTGCGCCGAGAAACGTTGTTCTATGCTCGCGACTGTCGCTGGATCACGGCGTAGTTCGAGTCCGAGCGCCTGGGCCAAGGCTTCGCGCGTGAGGTCGTCTTCTGTCGGCCCCAGACCACCCATGAAGATGATGATATCGGCGCGCGTGAGCGCCAGCGATGCAGCTTGTGAGATGTGGGCCGGGGTGTCTCCGACCACGGTTTTGAAAATCACTTCGACGCCAAGCTGATTGAGCTTTTCGGTGAGATAGAGGGAATTCGTGTCCTGGCGAAAGGGGGTCAGCAATTCCGAGCCGATGGCGATGATCTCGGCATTCATCGAGAAAAGTGTAAATGAAAAGTGGAGATGGGATGGTGGCGAAGAAGGGCTTCACCACAGAGGTCACAGAGAACTACGACACGAATTCGACGAGCGGAGAACCCTGAACGTTCCATGCCAAATGGTGAACTGCACTCGAAGTGGCGAGAACCACCGACCGTCCCGGCGCAAAAGCAAGACCAACTAAACCGCTGCCGGCAACTTCCACCTCAGCTTCGCCGTTGGGAGCGATCTTGACGATTCCTCTTTTGCCCGAAAGCGAGGCGGCCACGTAGAGATTGCCGTCCACATCGAAAGCGATTCCCTGCGGGCGTCCCAGGCCGCGATAGAACATCGACACATCGCCTTGTGGGTCGATTTTGTAGACGCTATCGAAACTCGACGTGGTCGGACCGGTCACGAACAAATTGCCCTGCGAATCGAACGCCAGGTGATATGCGGAAACGCTGGGCTCGAGCGTCGCGAAGACAAAAATCTGGCGGTCGGGAGCGATCTTGAAAATCGTGCCGCTGCGGTCGCCGACATACAGGTTTCCCACTCGATCGAAGGCGATGCCGGTGGCAACACCCATTCCTTCGGCGTAAGTCGCCATCGTTCCATTGGGCGCGACGCGGTAGACCGCTCCTTCGTGGCGCGACGAGACATACATCTGGCCCTCGGGATCGAAGGCGATAGCGGTGGCGTTCATTATATCGGCGAGAAACGGCTTGACGTTGTAGTTGGTGTCGATCTTGAAGATCGACACCGGAACTTTTTGTCCGCGGCTGCCGGAAAACGTGACGAAAATGTTGCCCTCGGCATCGAGCGCGGGATTGGTTACGGGGTGCAGGTTTTCCGCGATGGGCACGCCAACCTTGATTTGATGGGGATTGCTGGAATGTCCGTCGGCGGAGACGACGATCGGGCCTGAAGATGCTCCGTAGGGAACGCGGGCGACCAGGAAATCGTCAGAACTGATGACAACCGCGCCCTCGACTTCGCCAAAGCGCACGCGCGGACGACGTAACTCGGCGGGCCGCAGATCGCTGCCCGTGATGCGCACTTCGCCTCCCGGCAAAGCCGCGGCGGGTTGCACGGCTACAATGTGCGGCTTCCCGTTGATGTTTTTCTTGCCCAGCAATCGATCCGAGATCCCCATTGACAGATTTCCATGTTGTTCCAGTCGCGCCGGCAAAAATTGCGCTGCTAAACCGGAAAAACACCGAAGTGCCGCAGAATTTGCATTACCGCCAGGGCGTAAAGCCCGGCGCCCACATCGTCAATCACAATACCCATACCCTCCGGCAGCCGCTCAACTGACGCACCGGCGGAGGCTTCACAATATCGAACCCTCGAAAAAGTATAAAGCCCGCCAACAGAGATTTCCACGAGACGGGAACGGCAATCAGCGTGATCAGCTGTCCGGCGACCTCGTCGATCACTACGAATTGCGGATCTTTTAATCCGGAAGCGCGAGCCACGCGAGTAGCCGCGGGAATTCCGATGGCGGTGACCAATGCGGCCAGAGCCGCGGCCGTTAGCGCTTGCAGGTGCAACGGAACGACGCGGCTTAGTAGCCACCATAAAATGACGGTAGCAGCCGAACCCCAGGTTCCGGGCCCGGGATGAAGTCGTCCGGCGCCGAAAAAAGTTGCAATCAGCCGCGCCCAAAGCGGAGCGGCAGCCGGTGGCGCGGGGTCAGTCTTCATCGGAGCGATTCGGCGGCGCATCCGGAATTGAGTCTGAGATATCTCGGAGCGGAGTGGAGATGACATAACCACCGCTCGCCCATTTTCCCAGATCAATCAGCCGGCAGCGCTCGCTGCAGAAAGGAAAATCGGGGTCGCCGTTTCGCACCGCTTTCTTGCAGGTGGGACAGCGCAGATGGGTGGCGCGTTTGCGGGGCATGACGCTATAGAATCTTCGCCACCAGATCGTAATCGTGCGCTTCGGTGATCTGGCAGCGGTAGAACTCACCGTTCTGCGGCTGCAGGTCGTCGGGTACATCGTTTATAAAAACTTTGCCGTCGATCTCAGGCGCATGCATCGCGGTGCGGCCTTCGAGCAGGAGATCGCTCTCCTCCGATGGCCCTTCGAGCACCAGATCGAACTCTCGGCCGATCAGGGCTTTCTTTTTCTTTTTGCTGATGCGGCGTTGAATTTGCATCAGGTGCTTGCGGCGTTGTTCGATCTCCCGTGGCGAAACTTTTTCCTCCAAGGCGAATGCGGTTGCGCCATCCTGGTCGGAATAGCCGAAAGCTCCCATCCAGTCGAACTGCGCCTCGCGAATGAATTCGCAGAGCTCTTCAAATTCTTTTTCGGTTTCGCCCGGAAAGCCGACGATGAACGATGTGCGCAGGGTGACGTCGGGAATAATGCGCCGCATCTTTTCAATGGTGCGCAGAAAAACATCGGCTCCGCCGCCGCGCTTCATGCGCTTCAGATGCGCTGGCCGAGGCGTGTTGCAAAGGAACATCCATGTAGGAGCAAATCTTCTCGTTGGCGGCAATCGTCTCAAGCAGCCGGTCTGTAATTTTGTTCGGGATATGCGTAGAGAAATCGAATCCAGCGCAAATCTTCGATCGCGGCCAGTTTTTCGAGCAACAACGCGAGTCCGTCTTTCAGATCGAAATCTTCGCCATAGCAGGTCGTGTCCTGGCCGATCAGCGTGATTTCGCGCACACCCGAGGCGGCCAGTCGTTCCGCCTCAGCAATCACGGATTCAAATCGGCGCGAGCGGAACTTGCCGCGCAACTGCGGAATGATGCAGAAGCTGCAAGGATGATCGCACCCTTCGGCAATCTTTATGTATGCGGTGTGACCCGGCGTGGCGAGCACGCGGGGCGTTGCGTCGTCGTAGAGATAGTTGGGTAGATCGGCGATCGCGCCGTCCCAGGACTCGCGCGAAAAACGGCCTTGGGCTGCGCGGGCATCGCCTTCAGGCCGCGAAGTAAGAATTCGAAACGGAGAGTTCGAGTTCGGGCGAAGAGACAACTCCGGCAGCGGAAAGAATCTTTTCGAGTTCCCCAGTGCCGACTACGGCGTCGACTTCAGGAATGTTCTTGCGAATTTCGTCGCGAAAACGCTCCACGAGGCAGCCAGCAACGACCAATTTGCGCACCCGCCCTGACTCTTTATGGCGCGCCATTTCGAGGATGGTGTTGACCGATTCCTGCTGGGCGCTCTCGATAAAAGAGCAGGTGTTAACAACGATTACATCGGCGTCTTCGGCGTGAGGAGTGAGCGACGCGCCCGCCTGCGCCAGCAGACCCATCATGACTTCGCTGTCCACCAGATTCTTCGGGCATCCCAGGCTGACAAAGCCGACCTTGGGCGCAGCAGGGGCCGCTTTTTCAGCGATTTCGGCCTGGTTGTCGATTTCTACAGTGGGGTTCGGAGGCGGCATCAATCTAGCTATTTTAGCAGCTTGTGAAGGCGAACCGACCAACCGCAACGAAGCTGAGTGAGGCCAGATCCTTCATCCGTGCAGCTCGCCGCTCACGGCGTCAGCTCAAAGATGACGCCGTCGCCGAATGTCCCACCGCCTTCCGTTGCTCCGTACAAGTTCCCCAGCTTGTCCTGGACAAGACCTGCGGAAGGTTGAGACCCGTCCGCGCAGTTCGATTCAGAGCAGAAACTATAGAGCACGGTCTCCTCCGCAGGGCCCGTCATCGTGAAAACTGTTCCGCCATTTGAGGCCCCTCCGGACCATGTGGTTCCGTAAATGGCGTGGCGCTTTTGATCGACGAGGACTCCGGCCACCGGGTACAGTCCGTCCGCACCGTCAAATGAAAAAGTAGTTTGGCTGCCTCCCCCTTTGGGGCGTAGCCGGAACACGCCCCCTGAGGTGTACTGGCCGCCGTCGTCGAAGGTGCCATATAGATCGCCCGATGTATCGAAACTGACCGATCCCTCAGGTGCATATCCGCCTCCGGAGAATGTGGTAGAGAACGGTCTCCGTCCACGCTCCGAAGTCCGGCGAGAGTTCATAGACCGTTCCCCCTCCCAATGATGCAGTGCGTCCCCCACTCTCCGTTGTGCCATAAAGATTCCCTGACTCATCAAAGACTACGCCCGATTCAGGGCCAACCCCGTCTGGACACTTACTCTTGGGGCCGCGCGGGCAGAAGTTGTGGAGAATGGTCTCCGTCCATTTTCCGGCATTATAAGAGAGCTCAAAAACGGTGCCACCTACACAACAGCCGTCGGTGCTGTTGTTCCCTCCGGCACCGCCTGTCCAGGTTGTGCCGTAAAGATTCCCAGATTCGTCGAAGGCCAGCTGGCTCTGCGGCAAGGCCCCATCCAAGCAGGTTTTGTCTGCGTATCGTGTACAAAAGTTGTAGAGCACTGCTTCGGCCCATGGGCCTCCGGGGGATGATGGCGGAGATAGCTCAAAGACCGTACCACAACCGTATGGAGTTCTGAACGCACACGAGTTCATTCCCCCGCCACCCGTCACGCCATAAAGATTGCCGGCGGCGTCGAGCGCGAGCCCCGCGTCCGGGAACGCTCCGTCTAAGCACTGCTCATTGGCGTAGTTCGAGCAGAAGGTGTAGAGCTCTGTCTCCGTCCAACTGCCGTCCAATGCTGGCGAAAGCTCAAAAACGGTTCCGCACCCACCGGGCCCGCACCCGATTGAACTCCCGCCGAGTTCCGTTGTCCCATACAGGTTTCCCACCTGGTCGAAAATCAAGTTGCCCACCGGAAATGAACCGTCGCTGGGCACGCCGGCCAAGGTGTACAGCACCCTGTACTGCCCCTGCGCGAACCCGCAGCATAGAATCGCCAGCAGCAGCACAGAACCGTACTCTTCATATCTCCTCCAGACCAATCCGGGAGTATTCAGTCAGGTCGAACGCCGCCAGCATATATCAACCTGAGAGCGAACGGTTAGGGTCTAACGACCCTCAGGCGGAGAAGGCCGACTTTAGGCGGAGCAGCTTGCACTGGCCCATCTGCTCACGTACACGTTCGGACGTTCGCTCGCCTTAGCAGAAAGCCTCGCCGAGGTTCATGCTACCGGTTGACAGTAGTATCGCGCTGCGTTAGTATTGTAAGAAATGATCGCGAGCTTTCGCGACAAGGAAACCGAATTGCTATGGCAATCAGGCCGGAATCGCCGTCTTCCGGCTGATCTCAGACGAAGGGCGTTCAAGAAACTCGCCATTCTGAACGCAGCGGTCACGCTAGACAATTTGAAAGTGCCGCCGGGGAATCAATTGGAAGCGCTTCATGGAGACCGCGCCGGACAGCACAGCATCCGGGTGAACGATCAATACCGCGTGTGTTTCATCTGGCGGAACGGAAACGCTTTTGATGTGCAGATCGTGGATTATCACTAAGGGAGCCGGAGAAAACATGGCCAAATCAAGGAAGGTCTTTGCCGTCCACCCGGGAGAAATTCTTAAGACCGAGTTCATGGAACCGATGGGCGTGAGCGCTTATAGACTGGCGCAGGCACTCAGTTTTCCCGGCATCTATGAAGTCGTCCGGGGAGACCGGGCGATTAGTGCCGACACCGCCATTCGCTTAGGGAGATATTTTGGCCTGCCCGCGCAATTCTGGCTGAATCTTCAGAATGACTACGACCTAAGAATCGCAGCAAGCAGCGGTGCGGGCAGAGGCATTAAGCCCCGCAAAGTCGAAGCGCCAGCGAGTGTGCTCCACAACCTTACTTCGTGACGTCTTTGCGGTGTCTCGTTATCCTCAGCGGCGCGTGGCCGCGTTAACTTCCTCGTAAAGTTCCGGCAACCGCTTCGCGTCCCCGGCCGAATCACCGAATCGGGCCCGCTCGTAGTGTTCGGTGAATTGCGCGACCGATTGGCGCAGGTTGGGATCGTCCACTAAAGTGACAAACTCTGCCGGAGTCTGGACTGGCGATTTTTTCAAGCCGCGCTTTCCCAGCAGACGCACCATGCGCTCGTACCAGATCGTTGCAGCAGTGCTCGGCGACTTTTCCGGCCGAGCTGCTAATCGATGGCGGCCGACCGCCCGCCACAATCGTCCGGCGTTTGCTGCCAGCACCAGTAGAATCGCGGCAATTGCCCCAGTGATGCTCCACTCTGTGGGTGAATCCGAGAGCACCTGCTGGGCGTGGCGGAACGACTCAAGGGTTTCCTGATATTCGCGCCGCGCCCAATCCTGCGTTCGCCGTGCCCACTCGAGCGCGCCGCGTGTAGTTTGCCGGCTCAAGGTGCGTTGATGAGAAATGTCGTAGTTGATGATCCATTCGCGCCAGAATGAAGCCATCGCGTCCAGATAGAGCAACGCCCGGCCCCACCCGCTGTGCGTCGATACCGCGACAGACGGAGTGGGATCGAAGCTGATCCAACCGTATCCCGGGAAGTAAACTTCGACCCACGAATGCGCATTGCTCGCGCGGACCACATACTGCGATGTGAGGTCGTTGAACTCCCCGGTACGAAAGCCGTTCACCACGCGCGAGGGAATGTGCAGGGTGCGCAACATGACGGCCATGGCCGAAGCGAAGTACTCGCAATGCCCCTGCTTGCGCTGGAATAGAAATGCGGCGAGCGGATCGCGCTGGCTCACCGGAGGAAGTTGCAGGGTGTAATGGAAGTTGGTCCGCAGGTAGCGTTCGAGCGCGGCGGCCTTGTCATAATTGTTGACTTCCGCGGCCGTGATTCTTTCTGCCAGTTGGGGAATGCGTGCATCCAGATGCGGCAACTGCAGATATTTCAGCGAAACTTCCGGTGGATAGTCCGAGGAAGCCGCGCGCAGTTCTACCGGACTGGGCTGCCCAATGTTCGATGCGGCGCGATAGGTGCCGATGGGATGCTCCATATCCGGCTCAAAGACGCCTCCGCTCGCGTCTACCGTAATGAAGCGATAATTTCCATCCAGCGTGAGCGGCACCGGCGCAAGGAAAAACACGCTGCTGGCCACGGGTTCCATCAGCACGCGATAGCGAATAATGCGAACTGCCCGGGGTGAGGCTCCGCTCTCAGCAATGTTGCCCACAACAAATTGACCACCGGGCCCGCGCACCACGACGCGCTGCTCATGCGGATTCGACCAACTCCGCCCATCGAATAAATTAAGCGTCACTCCGCGCCATTTGAGGTCGTAGACGCCTTGTGGATCGCCATCGATCTGGATGTGCATTACAAGCGAGCTGGATTGCTGAATTTCTCCGATCCGGCCCAGTTGCACGCGGTCGCTGAAACCGGTGGCAATTTCAGAATTCAGCGAATAAGCGTTCCAATAGCCGGCGGAACTGCGCGGCAGAACGAAAAAAATCGCTGCACCGAAAATGCAAATCAGGCCTACAAAAACCGGCGCGGCGCCGGAGACAGAAAGGCCCATAC
>CAWKDJ010000006.1:0-162228 GCA_963848325.1 uncultured Acidobacteriaceae bacterium | reverse complement strand
CGCGTCGGCTGCAGCCCGCACCAGGGCATCAAGCTCGTGCGGGGAATCGGTGATGCAAGGGAGCACGGGCGCGCAAATCACTCCGGCTTTGACACCCGCCTGGTTCAGCTTGCGTACCGCGTCGAGACGCAGATCGGGACGTGGCGCGCGCGGCTCGAGAATGCGAGCGAGATCGGCGTTGACCGTGGTGACGGTGACATTGACGAACAGCTTGTTGGATTGCGAGATCTGCTGCAGCAGTTCGATGTCGCGCAGGACGAGGTTCGACTTGCTGACGATGCCGATCTCCAGGCCGCGATGGCGGGCGAACTCTTCGAGCACTCCGCGCGTGACTTCAAATTTCTTCTCGGCGGGCTGATAGGGGTCGGTCGCGGTGCCAATGGCGATTTCTTCGCCGGGCTTGACCTGACGCAACTCCTGGCGCAGCAGGTCGGCGGCGTGCTGCTTGACGAAAATCTTCTGCTCGAATTCGGCGCCGTCACGCAGCTCCATAAATTCGTGGGTGTAGCGCGCATAGCAGTATTTGCAGGCGAATTCGCAGCCGCGGTAGGGATTGATGGGCCCAGGTAAAAGGCATGCGGACGCCGGTGCAGCGGTTGAGAAGCGACCGGATGGGCAGGGTGAAGTATCTCGACCTCGTGGCCCTGGCGGATGGATTCGCCTTCAGCGGCCAGGCGGGCGATGCCGATGAGTTTGGGTTGGAGGACGGGAAGCAGGGGAAGAGAAGCCATTATACGTTCGCCTTATGTTCGCCTATGGTATCGCGAGAAGATAGGGATGTCAAATGGGGCATGGAGCAGTACCGACGGGTGGCCGGGGTTTCGAGCGCTATCGCTTGATTACTGAGTTAAGGTTCGCTGCTGTAAAGTTCGGGGACGGCTACTCCGTCCCCGAACATAGAAATCTGCTATCCCTCAGCTCACTTGGTGACGCGGTGAGGCGATGCGGCGGGTGGGATCGGCGTCGCGGGTTTCCCAGGTATGGGGGGTGGGATCGGCCGCGGCGGTGTCGGGATCATCGGAGATGCGGTCAGTTGGCCATCATTCTCCTTCATCTGTTCCTCGTCTTGCTGCAGCTTTTCCATCATCTCCGGATGCCGCGCCCATGAGATCCCCTTCTCGGCGGGTGCCCCGTACAACTGGGTATGAAGAGGTAAAAGCCTTTCAGGCTAGCTTCCTTCTCTTCTTCCACTGGAATGCGATTCGCGTTCGCCCAGGCATCCTGGCGAATGCCGGTGATTTGCCACGAGACTTCCAGTCCGGCACGACCGCCTCCAATCTTGAATTGATTGTTGGCCAATTTTTCGGCGATATAGACCGGAGCAAAGCCACCAATACAAGTAAGCTGGTAGCGGAAATCGCGGTTTAGCACGCCGAACCAGTCCGGCATCTGGACAGTCGCCTCGCCATTTGCGTCCAGTGTGGCGTTACCGTTGTAAATGTTCATCATGTCCGGCGATTCGACGAAGGAGTGGTTGAGGTACTTGTTGGCCGGATCGAGAGGGTGATCGATATGGAACTGTCCACCTGCTTTGGAAAGTTTGCCGTCGACGTCGACGTTGCCGTCGAAAAACGCCGCGTATCCTCCGCTTTGGTTGTAGGTGAACAGGGCGTCACCGGTGGTGGAGTTGCTGAAGCCTCCGCCACTGCCGCTGGAACTGCCGGACTCCCCGAGCACGCCATATATGCCACCAGTGGCGTAGACCCCGTAGGAGTTGCCGATGCCCTGCACTCCGTACTCGCCAGCGCCGTACACTCCGATAGCGCTGTCGGAGTCGCCGGCGGCGCCGTACACTCCGATGCCGTAGGTGACAACGCCCTGCACTCCGTAGTTGCCGCCGCCGCCGTACACTCCGACGACGCCGGTGCCGGACACTCCGGTGATTCCGGTGCCGATCACCCCTGTGCCATTCGTGCTGGCAGCGCTGACTGCGTTCCCATTCGTACTGCTGGCGCCCACTGCGATACCGTAGATGCTGTTGGCCAGCACTCCACCTGCACCCGTGCTGGAGGTATCGTTCGCTGTAATCGCGGGGGAACCACTTAACGGCGGGACGTTCACCGTCAGAACGCCGGTGAAGGTGTTGGCTGCGTTCAACTGCGGCACTTGGGTCGTGTCCAGATTCAAGGTCACATTGCCGCTGGTGCCGCCTCCGGTCAGGTTCGTGCCCGCTGTCACCCCGGTGATCGTGCCATTCCCGGCGGAGAAGCAGGCCCACGCGCTACCATTCCACTGCAGCACTTGGTTCGTGGCACACGTGTTGACGAGGCTCAGGTTCAGATTCCCGCTGGTTCCTCCTCCGCTCAGGCCGCTTCCGGATGCCGTCGTCACTCCGGTAATCGTGCCCGTGCCGGGGAAAGTTTGCCCCGTAGCAAACGTGAAAATTCCGCTGCTGTTCAAATTCAATCCGGTTTCCGTCGGTGACGCCGGATCAGTCCCGTACAACAAGTTCAGCGTTGCCCCCGGCAACGTGGTGTTGTTTCCTGTGGGCTCGGCCTGCCACTGGAAATGATTGAGCGTGTACTTCGCCGTCCCACTGTTGTAGGCCGAAGACTCCAGATTGAACGGTTGCGAATCATAACCCTTGGTGGGAGTTGCATAGTTCAGAGTCGCCATTTCGAACAACCCGCGCACCAGTTCCTGGCCGTTCACGTCGAGAGTGAAAAGCGGGTTCTTCTCATTGATGCCGATTTTGGCAGTGGAACCTGAGCCCAGTTGGTACAGGATGGAGTTACCTAAATCGCCGTTGTTGTCGGTTCAGAAGGGGAATGTAGTTCTCGGTGCCGCCTCCGCCGATATTGGCGGACGAACTGGCGCTTGCTGAAGATGCCGGCTCGGCTGGAATTGGCGCGGTCGATCCGGATGGCACGGCGAGCACAAACGCCGATGCTGGCAAGCCACCGAGGGTCTGCGCGTCGGCGGCTTTCAGTGCATAGGGCACGCTGAGCAGCAGCACGCGTGGCCGCTCTTCGCCGCCATTCAGTCGTACCCCTAGCCAACGCGCCTCACCCGAGGTGAATACGTCTAGGGGCAACCCCTCCGACGTGGTCGCGCCGAGCTGGACCGGTGTAGTTGCCCTTCGCATCCGGTTGGACATTCTGGGTCTCGATCCACAGTGGCGCGCCGCCTTCCCGCGCGTTGTAAATGGAGAAAGTAATGCCCACAATCCCCGTGACCGGCCTACTCTGCTCGTTGATCGCTGAGCCGGAGTAGTTGACCAACCGTGGAACGACGGCGGTTCCGGACGAAGCAACGCCGTCCTGTGCGTTCATCGTAGCGACAACCAGAAGACTCATTGTGCAGCAGAGAAGCAGGCTCTTGGCGAGTTGCATCGGACACGCTCCTGTCAGTGGGAGAAAAGGCGAGTTACACCCCTCATGTTGAAGAAATCGAAAACGGCGGTCAAAAGACGACACGTCAGGCAAATTCTCTTTGGTAGTTTGCAGGCAGAGCTGGCAAATCAGGGAGCAGTCGTTCGTCGCTATGGGCAGTTTCTCGGGCACGAAGACAGGGCAACTCGCTCAGCGAAAAGAACTTCCACGACTGTCCTGCAGTCAGCTGGCGTAATATCGCGTTATCACTCATTGACCGCGCCGGAGTCGCTTTTGAGAAAATTCAGAGTACGTACACCCGAAGCATCCACCAGATAAGGAATATTGCGATGATGGCTCCCGCGACGTGAACTATCCAGTCCGCAGCTGTCTTCGGTCTGCCAAAATTGAACATCCGGCAATCTTAGCAGGCAGCTTCGCAGGTGGCGTAACGTCCCTGTAGCGCTCATTGACCGCCTGGGCCAGTTCTCAGCCGCTGCATCACAATCTCGTGGACTGCGGTTTAGAATTGGCAATTATGAAGAGGCTGACGCTCGAGCTCGGCGACCGTTCGCACCAAACGCTGAGCACTGCGGACAGAATATTTCAGCCAAGTCAGCTGCCGTGAAGGAGAGTCCCCTGTCTTGCCTTCCTCAGCAGCATTTTCTGGACCGCCTCGTAGATCCGTTCACACGCAGGCCGGCGGTAACTCCATCGCGCATCCGCTTCGGGTGGATTCACCACCATGGTGGCATTGGCCTCGAACAGTAGCACCTCTCCCTTCGCGTTCAAGCCAAAATCAATTCCACAATAATCCAGTCCGAGTATGGATTGAATTTGTTCGAGCGCGTTCATGGCTAGCGTGCCGAGGACGCTCGGCATATTCTCCAAAAACACGGCGTCTTCCGCGCGGTGCTGCGGATTGTCTGCCATCTCGGCGGTAAAATAGTGAATTTTCCAATGGCTGGAAATGGCAACGTGGAGGGGATAGATTTTGCCGTCGATCATCATCGCCCGGTATTTGCGTGTTTTCCCGTCCGAGCCACGGGCATCGAGAAACTGCATTACGACTAATTCCTTGCCCGGCAGCTTTGCCAGTACATCGGGTAGCGCGTCGAAACTTTCCACTCGCAGAAAATGTAACCCTGTGTGAAAACCGGGCGAGCGCAGCAGAAGAGGAAATTCAAGCCCGTGCGAAGCCAGCGTGGTGGCCGCATTCGAATCGGAGAGTTGTTCTCTCGCCAGGGTCACGGTAATGGGCGTCACCACTCCGGGAAGCCCCGCGAGACGTATGGCGTTTTCGCTCCGGGCGGTGGCAAGCACCGCGGCAGGTGGATTCACGACCGGCGCGGTGGTCAGAGCAAGGACAGAATGTGCGGCCTCGAGCGCCCGGGCCGACAGTTCGGCATCGCCGATTGCGTTGACGACCAGTTGGTGCGCCGGCAATGGAGTCTTGGGATCGTAAAACTCGGGAAGCACGATAAAAGTCTCGAAAACGCGATTGTCGAGAAACTGGTGTAGCTTGACGTTACCTCCGGCAGTCGAAATAATTTCCAACACTGACACTGGCGGGCCTTCACCGCGATAGGGTACTGGGATGACGTAGCGGTTGCGAAACGCCTTACCACGATGCCACGCGGCCGTTTTTTCGTCTCCCAGGTGGGCGAAGACGTAAGACAAACCTTCGTGTGCTTTCTCGTGATCGGCTTGCACGCGCAACGCTTGTTCGAAGTGTTCGCGGGCTTCGTGCCTGAGTTGCAGCGCTTCCTCACCCTGCTCACAGACTGCCCGCAGTTCGGCCTCCTCCAGAAGCAGCAGTTGCCCAGGTTGGCGCGGCTGGTGGGATCGTTTGGATGCCGGGTGACCGCTTCCTTCCAGGTGAGACCTGCGGCGTTACGATGTCCAGCGGCGATCAGGGCATCGCCTAAATGCTTCAGCGCCTCCAGATGGTTAGGTTCGCGTTTGAGCACTTCGATGTAGTCGGCGATGGCATCCACGAAGCGGCCCAGTTCGCTGAATGCGCAGGCTCGCCGGAAACGCAGATCGAGCGAGCTGGGATCGAGTTCTAATTGGCTTTCGATCTCCTTTAACTCTGCCTTCCATTTCTCCCTTGACGGAGTCCTTTTGAAGCAGCATTCGAGGCGGCGTCGTCAGCCGCGTCTTTGATTCTCAGTTTCTGTCGGCCTAGAGCCAGGGTTTTCTCAATCAGAGTATCGATCTCAACCTGACCCGTGCGGTGATTCACGATGGCTGCGCGAATGGCCAGCCGGCCATCGATCATGGTCGTCGACGGCGCGGCATCTCCGGACTCCTGCAAGTCGGCCACAATCTGGGCATTCACTTCCGTCATCCGCCCGGTAACGAAAACAGACAATATTCAGTTCGGCCGGCGCCAGCAATTCCAGCTCCGGCGTGTTCGCAACACGCTGTTCGAGGTAACGAGCCAGCGCGCACGTCCGCGAAACCGCAGCGCCGATCGCTTCGGTGCCGTGAACCTTGAACGTGAACCAGGTCTTCAAGGCGCGGAAACCGCGGGAAAGCTCCGGGCCGTAATCGCATGGCCAGGGCGATCCGGCGGCCAGCCCGCGGGTTTCGCGTTTCAGATACGCAGACGAGGCCGCAAACGCATTCCGTTGCAGAGAACCGTCGCGCACCAAAATAAAACCGGCATCGTAGGGAACCTGGCCCCATTTATGAAAATCAAAGGCCAGCGAATCAGCCCGCTCGATCCCGCAAAGCTTGGGCGCAAGATCCGGCGCAAACATCGCCAGAGCACCGTACGCGCCGTCAATGTGAAACCAGATTTTCTCCCGGTGCGCGAGATCGCTGAGGCTGGCAAGGTCGTCGATCGCGCCTGTGTCCACCGTTCCCGCAGTCCCCACAACTAAGAATGGCTGACAGCCCGCTTCGCGGTCTTGTTGGATCGCGCTGGCTAGCGCCGCCAGATCCATTCGACGATATTTGTCAGTAGGCACGAACCGGAGTGCGTCAGTGCCGATGCCGCAAAGGTCCAGCGCCTTGCCGACGCAGCCATGAACTCCGTTCGAGGCATATGCCGTCAGTTTTTTCAATTTTGTGGCCACGCCTTGGCAGCGCACCTCGAAACCGAGTGCGACATCGCGGGCAATCACCACGGCGATGAAGTTTGCCATGGATGTTCCGGTGACAAAGAGTCCGCTGGCACTTTCGGGAAAACCGAAGATGGCTTGCATCCAGCGCGCAACCTGACGCTCCACCTCGATAGGAACCTGATCGCGCCCACCCAGATTGGCATTCAGTCCCCCAGCCAGCATCTCCGCCAACATGCCGACGGGAGTGCCGCCGCCGTGAACCCAACCCATAAAACCAGGGTGAACGTTGCCAGCGGCGAACGGCAAAATGTACCGCATGAACTCTTGATGGACATCGGAAAGTGTACAGGGCTGCAACGGAACCGGGCCTCGAAATCGTGCGCGCACCTCGTCCGGGATGGGCTGCCAAACTGGACGCTGTCTTATGTCTTTGGTGTAATCGAGGATGTCGTCGAGCATCCGGTGGGCCTGCGTACGAAAGCTCTCCCAATCCGAGGGGTCGAGCGTCTGGCTCTGGTTTTCGGGAAAAATCGTTCCTGCAGTTGGGAGTGCAGAAAGCGCAGTTTGAGCCATTGGCCTCCTCTAACGCACACTTTGGGCTAGCTCTCCGCAACACTTGCAATTTACAGGCCAAGGTCTAAGAAGCCAACTCACCAATGGGTAGCTATCTATTCTTAAACCCTGGGGTTTTCGTGAGGGAATTGCTCTGCTTTAGCCGGGTGAATCAGCAAGAACACGCGGCGCACGATCGAAAAAGCGCATAAATCCCGGATGCGCCCCGCGATCATTAGAAATTTCTAATATCAGGACGACGCTGGCGGCTGACCATTGGGACACTCTTAATAAAGGACCAATGCGCATAGTTGCGCAGAAGGGATCGGTTGGCGCGGCCCTGCTCGCATAAGGCTTGTCCTAAAGGATGACACAAAGTAACTGCCGGCGTTGGCTTCGGCAACTGAAGCCTGGTTCGAGGGGGCCGATAGAGCAACCAAGACGCAGAACACAGCCGGGAGGAGATCACATGTCAGTGTCAGGAATTTCCAGCAGCAGTTTCTTTGATTACAGCGGTCAGAGCATCCAGAACCAGCAGCAACAGATTCAACAGGAGTTCCAGCAGTTGGGTGAGGATCTCCAGTCCGGTAACCTGTCGGCTGCCCAATCAGACTATGCCACCTTGCAACAGCTCGCACCGCAAAACAATTCAAGTTCCACGCAGAGTAACAACCCCATTGCACAGGCGTTCAACCAGCTCGCGCAAGATCTGCAATCGGGAAACGTTTCGGCCGCGCAACAGGACTACACCACAATCCAGCAGGACTTGCAGTCCCAGTCACAGGCCGGTGGCCAATCCTCTGCGGCGCATGGACACCACCATCATGGCAGCGGTGACAGCGGCCAGAGCGAGATCAGCCAGTTGTTCGACCAACTCGGACAGGCATTGCAATCCGATAACCTCTCAACGGCTCAGCAGGTATTCAGCACTCTGCAGCAGGCTTTCCAGCAGTACGATCAAGCCACTGGAGCCTCTTCGTCGCAGGGTTCGGGTGCAAGTACCGTCTCACTGAACGCTTGAAACGTAGGCTAGAGCAGGCGCTGCCTGCTGGTCGTATCCGCGAATCATGGTTCACCATCGCAGACCAAGATACAACGCGCGTCTGTGTACAAGAAGCGGCCGGAAAAGTCCACTGGTGTAACATCGTCGTTACACCATTGACCGACTGGGCCAATTGTCATCCGCTGCATGGCAAGCCGGTGTGCAACGACAGCGAAACTTTTTTTGTATCCATGGGTTCAGAGCTAGGCAGACCATCGTGCCGAAGATCTTCCCATGAGCCTGCAGCCGCGAGAAGTGAAAGCGAACGATGCTTTCGCAGTAATCAACGTAAGGCTGAATCATAAAACTCCGGGAGCGTTCGATCAGTGGTTCGGATGATTCGTTTCCTCACTGAAGGATATAATTATCGACAAATCGCGGTTACACTCAGCAGCTGCACGAGTGCTAACCTTCTCCGTTGTTCCGCCCTGATTAGCGCACGATCTCAAAAATAGTGCCTTGGCCGGCGGTTCCTCCGAAAGCTGTGGTGCTGAAAACGCGCGCTCTGCCCTGATTGCTAAGCACGGCGTCGGGGCCAGAGCCATCGGCACCGGAGAAGTTGAATCGCTTGGGTTGCCATTGGCCGGAAGTGTTCGACAGTTCAAATGCAACTCCGTTGCCGCTGGTGCCCGCCATTCTGCGCGGGCCCGTAGAGGTTGCCCTGACCGTCGATGATGAGATCAGCCGTGGGTTCATAGCCGTTCTTGCCATTGAAGACGAAAATCACGCTTTCCTGATAGCTGCCGCCCGCGGGTTGCAGTTCAAACACGGTGCCGCAACCGAATGAACTGTGGCAGCCCGTGCTCCCGCCGCCCAGTTCCGTGGTCCCGAAAATGTTGCCCTTCGAATCTTCCAGGACTCCGCTTTCGGGATCGAATCCGTCGGTGCCGCCGGTGAAAATATGCAATACCTGTTCGGTGTAGGTGCCATCGGACTGAGGAAGCAGTTCAAAAACTCCGCCACAGCCGTCGTTGCAGTTCACGTCGCCGCCTCCGGTGCCGGTGCCAAAAATCCGTCCGGCGGAGTCAACAAAGACGTCGCTATCCGGGAAAGATACGTCAGTTCCGCCCTGGGATATCCCCTCGAAAAGATAAAGGACATTTTCGGCTCACTGGCCATTCTGCGCTGGCGTGAGTTGGTAGACGACGCCGCAATCACACACGAAACTTCCACCGAAAGTGGTGGTGCCATATAGATGGCCGGACTTGTCGAAGACCACGCCGGCGTCGGGATAAGAACCATCATCACTGGCAATGTTCTGGTCGAAATCGTGAATGACCGCGTAGTCCCAACCTCCCTTGGAGTTCGGCGACAGGCGGAAGACGACGCCGCAGCCGGCTCCTAGAACTGAACTGCAATCGCCCGTGCCGCCCTGCTCGGTGACGCCATACAGGTTGCCCTTAGCGTCAATCGCCAGGTTGCCGACGGGCACACCTCCATCTTTCTTTCCGGTGAAGCTGTAGAGGTCGGTCTTTTGCCGATCCGCCACCGGAGGCAGGGGACAACTCGTAGATAAATCCGCAGCCATTTCCGAAACAATTGATGTTCCCACCTTTTCCGCCACGCTCGGTGGTTCCATACAAATTGCCGGATTTATCCATCACTACGCCTTGTGGGACAGCGCCGTCGGAACCGCCCTGGAAGCTGTACAGCACGGTTTCGGTCGCTGCCAATGCGAGCGTTGCGGTCAAGAGCGTAATCAAGAACAGAACTGTCGTGAGGACTCTGGTTGGCATTGGGTCGCGCCTTTTTTCGTGAGCCAGCATATACCACCCGGCACAATATGCCATCAACGTTTTTGCACAAGCGCGCTAGCCGTCGCCTGCCAGGGCGGGAGTAAATGACAATCTCCCGACCACGGCTTAGAATTGCCAATTATGAAGAGGCTGACGCTCGGGCTTGCCTTATCACTTCTCTGCTTCGCTCTGGTTGGACCGCTGCGGGCCGCCGATGACGGGCCGACGTCCACGCTGAATTTCCTGATACTCAAAGATTACAATGGCAAGCCAGTGCGCAATGCGGCGGTGGTGCTGCATTCGGTGAGCGATAAAGGAAAACAGGAAAAAGGCGGTCTTGAACTCAAGACCGACGACCAGGGCAAGGCCAGCTATGAAGGCGTCCCTTACGGCAAGCTGCGGGTGCAGGTGCTGGCGCACGGACTGCAGACCTACGGCGAGGATTACGACGTTAATCAGCAGACGATGGAGATCACCATCAAGTTGAAGCGGCCGGAAGGGCAGTACTCGATTTACGAGGAGCATCCGGAGCAGAAGCAGGACCAGCCGCAGAAGCAGTGAGAAAATTCAGAAGTCAGACTGTAGAATTCAAAATTCAGACTTCTTACTTCTGCATTCAGAAAATTTTCTATGGACTATCTTCTCAAGACCGAACCTTCTGAATACTCTTTTGCCGACCTGCAGCGCGACAAGGCCACAACCTGGGACGGCGTGTCAAATCCCGTAGCGCTGAAAAATTTGCGGAACATGAAGCCGGGCGAACGGCTGGTGATTTACGAGACCGGCGACCACAAGAGCGCGGTGGGAACGGCGACGGTGGTGTCGGTGGACGACTCGGACGCAAAGAATCCGCAGGTAAAGATCAAAGCCGGCAAAGAACTGGCGAAGCCGGTGACCCTGGCGGAGGTGAAAGCCAACCGCCTGTTTGCGGATTCTCCGCTGGTGCGGCAGGGGAGATTGAGCGTGGTGCCGTTAAACGACGCGCAGTACAAGTTCCTGACCGGCGAGTGAGTTCTACATGGCGCAAAGTGTTTGGAAACCAACGACTTCTAATGGTTCGTGGTTTCGCTCCCAATTGTTTACAATTATGGTTTCCTGACCCGTCGCCCGGTTCCTCGTGCCCGCGGCCGGAATGCAATTTGAACCAATCCGCTCCAAGTCGCAGTTTTGGGGACGCCGATACTCGTGTTTACTGGCGGGTGGAAGGCAGCCTTCTCGAACTTACGACCGTCCGCCCGATTGCTTTCTTCACCTGGAACTCGCAGACGTTTCTCGAGCGCTGGGTGAGGCGCGGGCTGGTCTTTCTGATGGCCGTGCTGCGACCTTTCTTGTACGCACTCAACCGGGTTTTTGCCACGCGGGTGGTGTATAGCGTGCTGCGACGGGTGAGCCGCGACCGGCTCGATCTGCTGGGCGACGAGTATTTCCAGTACGAGCTTAAGCCGCGGTTGAAGCCCGAGGGGATTCGCCAGCTGCAGGCATTGGCGGAGAGTGGAAAAGAGCTGGTGTTGGTGAGCCAGGGGCTGGACCATGTGATGCGTCCCCTGGCGCGCTATTTAGGCGTGAACTGGCTGGTGGCTAATCGCTTGGAATTTCGTGATGGCATGGCGACGGGACGGTTGCTTGATCCGATTGTTCGCCCGCGCGGCGTTTTTGCCCGCATCATCGGCGGTGGGCCGGACGGGACTCGAACCGCGGAGCAGTTAGTACGCGACTTAGGCTGGCAGAGTATTCAAGTTCTCGAATCCGCTGTGGTTCCGGCGGTGCGAGAGGTTGCGGCGCCGCGGCGAGTGATCGTTCACTTTGGCGGCGCGCACCGGCAGGGCCGCTTTCGGTGCGCAAGGCGCTGGCGGGGAAGAAAATTCTGCTGATCGGCGTGACTGGATTTATCGGCAAAGTCTGGCTGGCGAACATCCTGATGGACCTGCCGGAAATCGGGAAAATCTATGTGCTGATTCGGCGGCAGAAGTCGACTCCCGCCCTCCGCCGCTTCGAAAAATTGGTGGAGGATTCGCCGGTCTTCGATCCGCTTTATGAGCGGCACGGAGCTGAGCTGGCAAAGTTCCTGGCTGCGCGGATGGAAGTTGTCGAGGGCGATGTGACGCAACCCGGCCTGGGTTTATCTGCCGCAGGCCGCCGATGGGCTGCGGCAAGAGCTGGATTTGATCATTAATAGTTCGGGACTGACGGACTTCAATCCCGACCTGCGGGACGCGCTGTCGACCAACGTCGATGCGGCGGTGAATGTGGTCGAGTTCGTGCGCAAATCCGATCACGCGGGCTTGCTGCACCTTTCGACTTGCTACGTGGCGGGAGCGCGGGATGGGCGAGTGCTCGAGAAGATTCGGCCGAACTACACCCCGGGGCGAGTGGCGGATTTCGATGCGGAACGCGAATGGCGCGGCGCTGCCGCAAGTTGATTCGGGAAGCGGAAGCGAAGGCGGAGGGCGAAGAAGTTACGAGCGAATTGCGGCAGCAGGCGATGCAGAAAGAACATGCGGCCAAGAGATCTTCACGGTGCAGCACTGGAAAATCAGGTGCGCAAGAACCGCGTGCGCTGGCTGCGACAATATTTGACCGAGGCAGGCGCCAAGCGCGCACGCGAATTGGGCTGGCCCAATACTTACACCTACTCGAAAGGTCTGGCGGAGTCGCTGATCGCCAAGTATGGCGCGGGTTTGCCGATTGCGATTGTGCGGCCGGCGATCGTTGAAACCTCGGTGGAGAAGCCGTTCTGCGGATGGAATGAGGGCATCAACACTTCGGCTTCGCTCTCGTATTTGCTGGGAACCTATTTCCGGCAATTGCCGTCGAACGAACGCAAGCGCCTGGATCTGATTCCGGTCGATTCAGTTTGCGGCCGGCATGACGCTGATCGCGGCGGCGATTATCGAGCGGCGCAACGATCACGGTCTATCAGCTGGCCGACGTCGGTCACCAATCCTTGCGACATGCGGCGGTCCATCGAACTTACCTCGCTGGCGCATCGCAAACATTACCGCGCGCAGGAGGGTTTGGAGTGCTGGTTGCGGCTGCGCTTTGACGCCATCCCGGTTTCGAAAGAGCGCTATCAGCGCATGTCAGCGCCCGCGCAGAGGGCGATCATCAGGTCGATCCAGCGACATCATGTCGGCGTTGCCGCTGAAGAAAACGCCCCTGGCGCGGACCGAACGCAATCTCGAGAAAGTTGAAAAACTGATCGAACTCTTCGAGCCGTTTATTCTGCTGAACGAACATGATTTCGTTGCCGAGAATGTGGAGAAGCTGGCGCTATGCGCTGGTGCCGGAAGAGCGCGCAGACTTCGGCTACGATACGGCCTGCCATCGATTGGTGGGAGTTCTGGATCAACATTCATGTTCCGGCGCTGCGCCGATGGACGTATCCGCTGATCGAGGGGCGGCCGCTCGAGGCGCGTCCGGCGCGCAACTTCCAATTTGCCGCAGCGGAGTCAACGGAGACGGCCCTCAAGACCGGCACAAACGGGGCAACGTGGCGATATTCCTGACCGGGTCCACCGGATACATCGGCGGCACACGTCGCCGCCAACCTTGCTGGAAGAGCACGGCGCCTCGCTGAATGTGCTGATTCGGGCGCGCGATCCGCATGAAGCCGAACTGCGGCTCTGGCAGGCGCTGCAGTTGCACCTCGATTTCCCGCGTTTCTATGAACATCTGCAAACGCGCGTGCGGATTTTTCGCGGCGATCTGACCGCGGAACGATTCGGCCTTGCGCGCGACGACTACGACCGCCTGATCCACACCAGGATTCGGTCATCCACTGCGCGGCGTCGCTGAACCGCAAATCTGAAAAAAGCTGTTTGAACGTGAACCTGCGCGGCACTCTGGAAGTGCTGCAACTCGGCAATGCGGGTGCATCATTATCACGGGCTGCGCCGCTTCAGCCATGTGAGCACGGTAGCCGTGGCGGGGAAGCGGCAGAATGAAGTCGTCACCGAAGATAAGTCGATTGATTGGGAGCGCTCGGACTACGATCCTTACGCGCGGACCAAGAAATTCTGCGAGCACATGATCCGGCAATTGCTGCCAGAAGTGCCGATCACGATTTTCCGGCCGAGCATTGTGCTGGGCGACAGCCGCCGCGCCGAAACCACGCAATTCGATATGGTGAAGGCCTTCGTGTTTCTTGCGGGACTGCCGGTGCTGCCGTTTCGTCCCGAAGATCAAATCGACATCGTGAACGTGGATTTTGTGGCCGATGCCATCGCGACGCTGCATCAGAAGGCGCAAGCGCAGCACGACACCTATCACCTTTCTTCGGGAAAAGATTCGCAGACATTTCGCGAATTGACCAACGGCCCTGGCCGCGTCGCAGCAGAAGCGCGGGCCGGTTTTCATGCCACTGCTGGAGCGGCCGTTTTCGGCGATCGGTCAATACGCTGGTCGAATCGCAAGGGAGCAATCGCGCGCGGAGCGTCGCTGATGAAAGTGTTCATGCCGTATCTGGTGTGGAACACGGTGTTCGACAACACTCGCGTGACCACTGAATTGGGCCGCAAGCCGGTGCCGTTCTCGCAATACAGCTTCCCGCTGCTAAAGTTTAGCCGCGAAGGAAAATTCACCTATCGCTATCAGGATTGGCCGGCGCAAGTCGGAGGGACCGCGGCATGATGGACTTCATGCTCGAAGCCTGGGTCAGCGCCTCGATTGAAAAGTCGAAAGCTGGCATGGATGCTGGGCCAGGGGCAAGCCCTGGCAGCCGGGAGAGAAGCTAAAATTGCTGTTCGCGGGTATAACGGCACCCGCAACATGGGTTCGGACGCGCGCGTTGAAGAGATGCTGCGGCAGATTCGGCACATTCTCGGCGCGCAGAACGTGGACTTCAGCGTGATGACGCCAGAACTTCGAAGTTCTCCCAAGGATATTTTGAGGGCACGCGGCAAGTGCATCTGCCCGATATTTTTCCGCCTTTCTCTCCGACGAAGTGCCGCAAGCACCACGGCGTGGTGGCCTGCGAAGGATCGATGTTCAAGAGCAAGTTCGCCAACGCGCTGACCACCATGATGATTGGATCGCTGGGAATTGCGGCGGCGGAGAATAAGCTGTCGGTGGGTTATGGCGCCGAGGCCGGACACATGGATCCGCTGGTCCGGAAAATGTGCGGGCGTTTCTGCAAGAATTCGCTGATCATCACGCGCAACGAAGAATCGCGGACCATTTTGCGCGAGCTGGGAGTGCCCACCGAGCTGGGGACCGATACGGCCTGGACTTTCGAGCCGCATCCCGCGAGAATATGGGCAGAAAACGCTGCGCAATGTGGGCTGGGACGGAAAGACGCCGGTGCTGGTGGTGTGTCCCATCAATCCCTTTGAGTGGCCGGTGAAAGCCTCGGTGGCCAAGTTCGCCGCTCACGGCGCTGACCGGAGCTTACAAGGACAGTCATTACCGGTCGGTCTATTTTCATAATTCCGGGCCGGATGCGGCGCGCGCCTATCAGCATTATTTCACGGCGATCGCGAAAGCGGTGGATGCGTTTCGCAAGCAGCGCAAAGTTTTTGTGATCATGGTGGCAACCGAGCGGCTGGATGCGCGGCCGGCGAATCGCATTTCGGAACAACTCGGCGGTGTCCCGGTGCTGACTTCCGAGGAGTACAACATCTACGAACTGGTCAGCATTCTGCGCGCCTGCCACATGATGGCGTCGTCGCGCTATCACGGAATCGTGACCTCGATGCCGGGGCTGGTGCCTTCGGCGGGCATCACCATGGACGAGCGCATTCGCAATCTGATGCACGAGCGCGGGCACCAGGATCTGCTGATGAACGTGGACGACGCCGACCTTGAGCCCAAGCTGCTGGCGCGCTTGGAAGAGCTGGCGAGCGACGGGGAACGCATCGCGGATGGAATTGCGCGGACGGTGGTGCGGAACTTGAAAGTGATGGCGCGCATGGGCGTGTACTTCGAAGAAGAAGTGCAGCGGCGTTATCCGGAATTTCCCACGCGCAAGGGCGAGTGGAGTTGGGAAGATTATTTGCCGCCGATGAGTGCGGGGCTGCACAGTTTGGTGGAAGCTGACTAGCCGGCAATGAGCTTTCTGGAAGATATTTTCGCGAGGCTTGAGAAAGCGGGCGGACCGCGTACTGTCCTTGAGGAACTGCGCGAGGGAGGCACAGTCTCGGCCGACGGGCGGCAGTTGCTGGAGAAAGTTGCGGCAGGCCCGAGCATTTCTAGCGAGTCAGGTCTCAGCAAAGGCGACCGCGTAGCGTTGCTGGCGCACAACAGCATCGACTGGGTCGCGATCGACCTGGCGATCATGGCGGAGGGACTGATCGTCGTTCCGCTGTACGCGCGGCAGGCTCCCGCCGAACTGGTTGCCATGATGAAGGATTGCGCTCCCGCGCTGATCGTCTGCGGAGATGCAGGGTTAAGAGATGGGATTGCGGAAAGCTGGGCAGATGCGCCGAAACAGGTGCTGATGGCGGATTTGTTCGGAGGACATATTCCCACCCTAGCGTCGCAAACGACGCTCCGCTAAGGGTGGGGCACCCCGAGCTGGGACAGCCGCTGGATGATTCCGATCCGGTCACGATTATTTACACTTCGGGGACTTCGGGAGAAGCCAAGGGGGTTGTGCTCACTGCGGGGAACATTGGCCACATGCTGGGTTGCACTTCGGGACGGCTCGACACTTTAATGGACAAGCGTCCCGGGCAGGACCGGGTGTTCCATTATCTGCCGCTGTGTTTCGCCGGTTCGTGGATCATGTTGCTGACCTGCCTTTTGCGCGGCTCGCGGCTGACGCTGAACGCGGACCTGACGAAACTGGCGGGCGAGATGCGCACGGTAGCGCCAGATTATTTCCTCAACGTTCCGCAGTTGCTGGAGCGCATGCGGAAAGCGGTCGACGAGCAGCTATGGAAGACGGGCGGCCTGGTTCTGGGGATTTACAGCCGCGCCAAGAACGCGTGGATACGCAAGCAGGATGGCAAGGCAGCGCCGGGGGATGCAATCTGGCTGGGGCTGGCCAACGCTCTGGTCTTCCCCGCGATCCGAAAGAAGATGATTGGCGCGAACTTGAAGGCGCTGATCTGCGGGTCGGCGCCGCTGAGTGTTGAGACCCAATTTTTCTTCACGATGCTGGGAATCCCGGTGCTGCAAGTTTACGGGCTGACGGAAACGACCGCGATCTGTACCATGGATGATCCCGAGCGCGTGGAAGCGGGCCGCGTGGGCCCGGCGATTGGCGGCATTGAGATGAAGCTGGGCGAGAACGATGAGATTGTCGTGCGCGGGCCAAATATTTTCCCCGGCTATTGGAACCGTCCGGCGGAAAGCGCTAAGGTTCTGCGCGAGGGGTGGTTTCACACCGGCGATCAGGGGGAAGTAGACGCCAGCGGAAATTGGCGGATCATTGGGCGGATCAAGAACCTCATCATTCTCGGCTCCGGCCACAATGTTGCACCCGAGCCGATTGAAGAGGAACTTCTTGGACATATAGCCGGGGCGCAGCAGGTGGTGCTGACCGGCAACGGGCGCGGATATTTGTCAGCCATCGTTACTGGCGACGTTGCCGATGAGAAGGTGCAGGCGGCGGTCGATGCGGTCAATCCCGGGCTGCCGCACTATAAGCAGATTCGCGCGTTTCATGTTCGGCGCGAGCCGTTTTCAATTGAGAATGGGCTCCTGACCGCCAACGGAAAACTGAAGCGCGACTTGATTGCAGCGCGGTTGAAGAATGAAATCGAAGAAATGTATCCGGTCAAGCAGGCGGTATAGCGACCGGAGCCTATATGTTTGTCATCCCGAGCGAAGCCGAGGGATATGCAGTTGCCAGCGCCATGGACCAATTTAAAGGCCAGACACTTTCCTGGGAATTGAAAGACGGTGTCATCGAATTGGCGCTGCACCGCGCCCCGTGCAACGAGATCGGTTCAGCTACGCTCGAAGACATGGAGAATCTTATTGCAGCCCTGCCAGAACTGGCGAAGCGGGCTCATGCGTTGATCCTCTACAGCCAGCTCGATTGCGGGTTCTGCGCGGGCGCCGACCTGCGGGAGCTGTACCACAAAGCGCAGGAGATGGAGCGCGCCGATGCTGTGAAGGGTGTTCGCAATTATCTGGAGCGGATTCACCGGGTGTTGAACGCGATTGACGCTTCGCCACTGACGACGATTGCCGCCGTGCACGGGGTTTGTTTTGGCGGAGGGCTGGAGCTGGCGCTGGTTTGCGATTTGATCATTGCCGACAAAATGGCGCGGTTCTGTTTTCCTGAGTTGCGGCTGGGGCTGATCCCGGGATTCGGCGGAATTCCGCGGCTGAAGCGCGATTTGGGCAATGCGGTAGTTCGCGATCTGTTGCTGACTGGCCGCAGCTTCAACGCCACCAAGATGCAGCAAGCTGGATTGGTGAGCCAAGTGGTGGGCGAAGGCGAAGCGCTGCGGGCGGCGCGAGGCACGGCTGCGCAACTGGGAAAGTTTGACCGGAATACTGCGGCAGCGGCGAAGAAATTTATCAAGCCGATTCCCTACGAGGAACTGCAACGGGAGATCGACATTTTTTGCGAGCTGTTCGCGCAGCCGACGGTCGAAGCGGGGCTGCGCAAGTTTGTGGAGAGCGCGGACGCGCATCCATATCTGCCGTGAGCGGTCGCGGGATAAGTTAAATTAATCACATGGCTGCCCCCAATCAAACATTGGATGAAATTCTCAACCTTGCCGCGGCGCAATTCAAGGTGCCGCGCGAGAAGCTGACTCCCGATGACGATTTTTTCAAGGCGCTCGGCATCAACAGCCTGCAGGCGCTCGATCTGCTGACCAAACTGGAGAATCACTTCAAGATCGAACTGCCGGACTACGAACTGCAGGGCGTGACGGATTTCCGTACTCTGGCAAGCAGGATCCAGGCCAGATTGTGAAATTGGCCCACTACGGCGGATCACCACGGAGATACAGAGTCACAGAGAAAACGAATCGAAACTTTCTTGGAAGCGACGTTCTCCGCGTGTCTGTGGTGAAATAACCCTTCATGCTGAACCTCGATAATTACAGTTGTCTCGGCGCGGCGCTGCGCGACGCGCTTGAGCGCTGGCCGCGAGAGACTTGCCTGATCGAGGCCGATCGCGACCGCGAAAAGGCGCGGCTCACTTACTCCGATTTCAAGAACGCCGCGCTACTGTTGGCGCGAGGCCTGCAGCATGCGGGTTTCAAAGCGGAGGATCGCGCCGCGATCGTGATGAGCAATCAGTCGAAGTGGCTGATTTCGGCTTACGCCATTCTCTACGCTGGCGGCGTGATTGTGCCGTTGGATTTCAAGCTGACCGCGGCTGAACATCTGCAACTGCTGGCGCACAGTCAGGCGGAGTTTCTGGTGGTCGAATATTACCTGTGGCGGGCGATTACCCAGCAGGCCGAGTTCAAGAATCTCAAGGCCGAGATTGTTCTCGTCACGGAGGCACCAGCCGCAGCGGGCCTTGCAGGCGCGCGGCGATGGGAGGAATTCCGCGGCGCTGGCGATCCGGCGTTTGTGCAGCGTGAGCGAAAAGATACGGCTTGCATCGTGTATTCCTCGGGGACCGGCGGACGGCCAAAGGGATGCGTGCTCACTCACGAAAATTATCTGGAGCAGTGCAAGTCGCTGACCGCGTGGTATCCGTTCTGGCCGGGAGTGCGGTATCTGAGCATTCTGCCGACGAACCACGCGATTGACTTCATGGTCGGATTTATCGGTCCGTTTGTGTGCGGAGCATGTGTGGTGCATTTGCGGACCCTGCGGCCGGAGTTCGTGCGCGACGCATTTGTGCGCTACAAAATCACTTACGTGACCCTCGTACCGATGATCCTGAAAAATCTGGAGCGCGGGCTGCGCGAAAAATTCGATCAATTGCCAGCGAGAAAGCGGCGGCTACTGAATTGGCTGATCGCGCTCAACAAAGCGCTGACGAAAGACCGCGCGAAAGTCTGGTTGAGCCGGAAATTATTGCCGCAGGTGCACCAGGCGTTTGGCGGAGAATTGCTGACGTTGATCACCGGAGGAGCATTTCTCGAACCCGCCACGGCGCAATTCTTCTACGATCTTGGAATTCCGGTGGCCAATGGATACGGCCTCACTGAGGCATGTACGGTCTTGACCGTCAACGACCTCAAGCCGTTTCGCGCTGATACTGTCGGCAAACCGCTGCCGGGAGTCGAGCTTCGTATTTTGCGCCCGGATGTGGATGGAGTCGGCGAAGTGGCGGCGCGCAGTAAGACTGTAATGTCCGGTTACCTTGACGACCCGGAGTTGACGGCGGAGACGCTGGTTGACGGATGGTTGCTGACCGGAGACTTGGGACGGCTGGACGGCAGCGGGCACTTGCAGCTTTTCGGGCGGAAGAAAAATATGATTGTGACCGAAGGCGGCAAGAACGTTTATCCGGAAGACATTGAGAATGCCTTTGACGGGTTCCCGGTGAAAGAATATTGCGTGTTTGCGGCGCATTATCTGTGGCCGGCGAAGGCGCTGGGGCGGGAAATGCTGGTGCTGGTGCTGCGGCTGCAGGAGCAGCAGGAGATGACCGACACTCTGAAGGAAGAAATGAACGGGCGCAATCGTCGCCTTCCGGACTTCAAGCGGGTGAGCGGATATTTGGTCTGGGAGAAAGATTTTCCCCGCACGGCATCGATGAAGATCAAGCGCAACGTACTGGCCGAGGAACTCGGCAAGAATCTTAACCGGACCGCGGTGGTTCCTTTGTGAGCGGGGAATTATTGGCAGTGGTAAATCCTGCGGCGGGCGGGGGACGCGGCCGGAAGTTGGTTGGGCCCGCGCTGGAGCGGTTGCGCGCGGGCGGGATTAGCGTCGATGTGATCGAAACGGCTGGGCCTGGTGAGGCCGGGCAAATTGCGCGCGACGCGTGGGGGCGAGGATATCGCAAGTTCATCGCAGTCGGCGGAGATGGAACGGCATACGAGATCGTGAACGGGCTTTTTCCGCGTGCGAGTTCGGCAGAGACGCCGACCCTGGGATTCCTGCCACTGGGCACGGGAAATTCGTTTCTGCGGGATTTTTCCGAGCGTGGTGTCGAACACGCGATCGAAGCTTTGCTCGCCGGGCGCTCGCGGCCTTGCGATGTGTTGCGCATGAAACATGCGGATGGCGTGCTGCACTTTATCAATCTGTTGAGCATGGGTTTCGCGGCCGATGTGGCCATGTTGCGCGCCCGCAAGTTCAGCGCCTGGGGAGAACTCGGATATCAAGCGTCGATTTTCATTTCCCTGGCCAGATTGCGGCGGCGGCCGTTCCCCTTGCGGGTGGACGGTCAGGGAGAGATCGACCGCCGGCCCTGCCTGTTCCTCACGTTTAACAACAGCAAATTCACCGGCGGAACCATGATGATTGCGCCAAAGGCGGAGGTCGACGACGGATTGATCGAATACGTCCGCTGGGGGCCGATCGGCAGAGTTGGGCTGATTCGCAATCTGCCGACTCTATATGATGGCACGCACATTCAGCATCCGCTGGCGGAGCGGCAGGTGGCAAAGCGCATCGAGTTTTTCCTGGACGCACCGGCTGACGTGATGGTCGACGGTGAAGTGATGACCCTACAGTGCCAGACATTGGATGTCTTACCGTCCGCCCTCAACGTCGTGGTATAAGAATTCAATCGCCTATGTCGGAAGAGAGAAGAAAACGCCAGCAAGTGCGGACGCAGGAATCGCGGCCCAATCCGTTGACGCAAGAAGATTTTGCTCATTGGCGCGATCGCGGTTGTGATTGTTGGGTTGTTTGCCTTCATTCATCACCAGCAGAACAGCCGTCTGAACGCATTCGCGCAGTGCCTCAACACGAAAGGCGCAAAAATGTATGGCGCGTTCTGGTGCCCGCATTGCGCCGAGCAGAAAGAAATGTTTGGCTCGTCGTTCCAGTACGTGAACTACGTCGAATGCGGCATTAAAGGCTCGCGCGCTCTGGCGCAGGTATGCACTGACGCGGGCATTCAAGCACTTTCCCACCTGGGTCTTTCCGGATGGGGCGAGAGTTGAAGGCGAGCATCCGCTGGAGTTTCTCGGTCAGGCGACCGGATGCGCGCTGCCATGACCAAAGCATCTCGCACGCTGTGTGTCGCTGATCGCGGTGCTGGCAGTGGCGGGGATTGTCGTGTCAAGTCGTCTCGCTGCAGCACCACTTCGCCAAATCCAAGACCAACTACTGTGATTTTGGCGAAAGCTTCAACTGCGACATCGTGAACCGCAGCACTTACTCGACCGTCTTCGGAATTCCCGACGCGCTGATTGGCATTTTCGGCTACGCGGCGCTGCTCGCATTCGCGACGTTCTATCGCGACAACGAGCAAACGCCGGCCATTCTGCTGGGAGGGTCGCTCGTAGGAGTGAGCTTTGCGTTGTATCTCACTTACATCGAGGCCTACGTGCTGGCGACGTGGTGCATTTTGTGTCTGTCGTCGCTGACGCTGATATCTTTGATTACTCTGTTTTCGGCGGCTCTGGTGGTCAGCTCCAGACGCCAAGCGTAACCCCACCATGGACCAGACGAACGCTGAACGAATTCAGCAGCCTGCCCAAAGCGAAGCTCCGAAGCCGTCCGTTACGGGCGATCTGCGGCTGCACGAATTTCCCAGCAAAATCTTTCGCAATAAGAGAATCCTGCGAGTCTGGCTGCCGCCGCGCTATGAGGCACCCGAAAACGGAGCGCGGCATTATCCGGTGCTTTATATGAATGACGGGCAAAATCTCTTTGAGAACGCGACTTCGTTCACTGGCGTGGAATGGGGAGTGGACGAGACCGCCGACCGGTTAATCCGGCAGGAAGCGATTCCGCCGATGATTGTGGTTGGCATCGACAACGCGCAGGGCAACCGGATGAGAGAATATCTGCCGTATCGGTCGCTCAATCCGCCAATTTTGCGACTGCAGGGGAAACGGTATCCGGAATTTCTGGTGAATGAAGTGATGCGATTCGTGCAACGCGAATACCGGGTTGCGACCGGGCCTGAGAATACCGGGCTAGGCGGGTCGTCTTTGGGCGCGCTGATCTCACTTTATACCGCGATTGACCGGCCGGGCCTGGTCGGGCGGTTGCTGCTCGAAAGCCCGTCATTATTCATCTCGAAACGCAGGCTGCTCAAGTACAGCCACTATTTTCGCGGCTGGCCGGAGAGGATATTTCTGGCGATCGGCAGCAAAGAGACAGGGCGCGAGGACAAAGACCGGCAAGCGGTCGAGGATGTGCGCGAGCTTGAAGGGATTTTGCGGCGCGCCGGACTCGATGAACGCCGCCTGCGCGTCAACATCGATGAAGGTGCGGCATCATCACGAGCGGGAGTGGGCGAAACGCTTACCGGAAGCGCTGGAGTTTCTGTTTAGGGGATAGCGCCGGAGGTGGATTTATCGCAACCTCTTTACCGCAAAGTTCGCGAAGCTTAACGCAAAGTTCGCAGAGAACGCGAAGTTAAGAACGAGCCAACGCCGCAATACTCGCCGCCTTACCAGACGGGCTTGCCATCCTTGTCGCGGAACACAAAGGTGTCGTTGCCGCGCTTTACCTCGCGGGCAAAAATTGTGTCAACGCCTTCCAGCTTCACCCTTGAGCCGGTGACCTCAACCACGTCGCCTTTGTTGAAAACCAGGTCGTAGGATTTGACGAATTTGGTCAAAGCCAGATGAACTTCGATGGTACTGTTGTCGTCGAGCTTCAGCACAATGTGCGATCCCATGCCGCCGCTGACCGGGCACTGGCGGTCGCTCACATCGACCACCGTGCCTTTGAAAACTCCCTCGGTGGCCGGGTTGTACTTGGGAACGGCAGCCGAAGGCTGGCCGGCAAGTGCGGGCGCGATTCCTGCGATCAGCGCAAGTATTAGGACGAATGCCCAACCGGTTTTCATAGCCAACCTCCTGCCGTGCCACTATCCACTTCCTGACTCCACCGTTATTATGACTGTGTTAGTCTCACTGTCCAGTGACTGCCATCACCCGGAGGAGTGAGCTGTAACCGGCAAATAAGCCTCCCAGTATCTTGCGGTTACAGGGGGTCGTGGGCGCGAAGCCGGTTCCTCGGTGCGGCATATGGGGAGAAATCCAAGGTACTTCTCTATTGGCTTATGACTCACAAGTGTCGTCGCTCCGCTTGGACTCCCGGGTTCTGCGGGCGGTGCGCGCGGTCTTTTATTCTCCGGCGGCAGTGTTTCTGCTTGGGCTGACAACGAGGTTTAAGGCCTTACCGAGCTTCTTCCGGAACGTGCATGGAACCTTTTCTACCGGTATAACGAGCCCTCGCATATTGCCTGGGCGCTGGCGTCCGGTCATGGCTTTAGCGCTCCGTGGCCAAACACACCAATCCTTCCGACTGCGCAGCAACCTCCTCTTTATCCATTGCTGGTGGCGGCCATCTTCAAACTGGCAGGAGCATACACCTACTTATCGCTCTGGATCGTCTTGGGACTGAACGCGGTCATTTCGGCGGCGGTGGGCATAGTGATTTTGCGAATTGGCCGCCGGGATTTCGGCAATCCCACAGCTCTGCTCGCGGCGTGGGTTTGGGCGTGTTGGTTGTATGAGGCGGCGGTTGCGGTGCGTTTATGGGAGAGCAGCCTGGCGGCGCTGTTGCTGATGACGGGGATTCTTCTCTATCCTGAGATGGAGAATACCCTCAACCCGAAGCAATGGGTTTCCTTTGGGGTGCTCGTCGGCGTGGCCGCTCTCACCAATACCACACTGCTGTCAGTGTTTCCCTTTTTCTGGATATTCCTCTGGTTCGCCTACCGTAAGCGTCGTCAGTCCTGCACGCGGATGCTTCTAGCCTCGGTAGCGGCATGCATTTTGGTGCTGCTTCCCTGGACCGTTCGTAATTATCGAGCCTTTCACCGGTTGATGCCGGTCCGAGATAATTTCGGGCTGGAGTTATGGGTAGGCATCGAGGTGGGCCCAATCCCCAAGACGGTTATGACACGCCCGTTTCCTCGGGATTTTCCGCTCAGCGATCCCACCGAGTACAACCGCCTGGGGGAAGTGGCATTCATGGAGAGTCGGAACCGTCTGGCGATGCAGTTCATCCGCGAGCACCCGCGCGACTATCTCTACATGGTGGCAGTCCGCTGCCTCAGATACTGGAGCGAGCCTCGTGGCACGCCGTGGCCGCTGATAAGCAGCCTTGCCTGGATCGGCGCGATGCTGGCGCTCGCGGAAAAACGGGCTACGGCTTTGCCTTACACGGTCATTCTGCTGGCTTTTCCACTCGTCTATTACGTTACTCATACTTTTCCGACCTATCGGCACCCCATCGAACCCGTGATATTGTTGCTGGCTGCCTATGCCATGGCATGGCTCGCCCGCAAAATCAGGGACAGGCTGCTTCCTTTGCGGACACAATTTTTTGCGCAAGTGTGATCTTCCCGATGATGAGCCGACTACTGATCCAGGGAGATGGGTTGGCCAGGAAGATTTTATGGCCTAGAGACCTGCACTACTGGGCCACTTGTTTCCTCTTTCTGGCGGCCATTCCTCTGCTCCGGTATTTCAACTTGCCTTTCCAATTCGATTGGGCTGGTTCGGCTTTCCAGTTTTGGGTCTTGCTGGCGGCACGCGCGATCTTTGCCGCAGTGATTCTGTTTCTGATCGGATTTCCTGCGACAGCCTGGATCCCGATTCTTCGCAAGTTTTTCCAGCAGAAGGCCAGGGTTGTGTTGTTCACCATGTTTTCGGCAGGGCTCTGTTGGGGCCTTGGCTGGCGGCACGGATTGCTGGCAGCCGTGGATTTTTTCGCCATCCTTGAATTCCGCGCGCACTTTTCGGGCAGCAAGGTTTTGCGAGCGACTGCGAACGTTTTGCTCCCAGCAGCGTATCTTTTCGCAGGGTTATTACTGGTTTCGGCCTACAACAACATTATTGCTTCATCCCGCTTTTTTGCCGCAGCCGACCCCCTGTTCAACGCGATGGACCAGCGGCTGATGGGTGGCTTGACTGTCTCCCACATCTCCCATTGGGCGCTGGGAGTAATTTCTCTGACATGGTTTCGAATCGCGGAGTTCATCTATTACTCGCTGTTTTCGCAAATTGGCGCCGCGTTGATCCTGACCGCCGTGGTACGGGGACGAAGGCGTAGTTTGCAGTTTGTGGGCACGGTCCTGCTCGCCTACTACCTGGCATTAGGGTTGTTCTACTTCTGGCCCAGTCAGGGGCCCTACTTCCTCTGTCCCAATCATTTCTCCCGGTTCCCCGCCAGTCTGGATACCTACCATGCGCAGCAAGGCTCAATCGCGGCGGCACAGGCCCGCTGGAACCATCAACCACTGGAGCGCATGTCCTTCGATTACTACATCGCTTTTCCTTGCATGCACATTGCGCAACCTCTCGTGGTGCTGTGGTTCCTGTGGCCGTGGACGAGGATTAGGGTTGCGCTCGCGATTTACGATATCTTGCTGCTGGCCGCGATACTCCTGCTGGAATGGCACTACGTGGTTGACATCTTAGGCGGGGTGATCGTTGCCATAGCGGCGATTGCGGTCTCGGAAGGCAACCGTTGGTGGCGGAACGCTGCCAGCCGCGATCACGACGTCACTCCATTGCCGGAGCGCACAACTTCGTGAACTCGAATCGAGCAGCGAGAAATGTAGCCCGGATTCTGATCTGGTGTGGGGTAGCGTTGCTCGGCGCGCTGGCCCTGGGCACGGTTGCCCTGCATCGCGGCGAGCAGATCAACGCGATGTGGCTGGTGCTGGCGGCCGGTTGCACTTACGCGCTGGGATATCGCTTCTACAGTAAGTTCGTTGCGGCGAAGGTGCTCGCGCTTGACGCCCATCGAGCCACGCCTGCGGAGCGACTGGAAAACGGCCGCGATTTTATTCCCACCAATAAATGGGTGGTGTTCGGACATCACTTCGCGGCGATTGCCGGGCCGGGGCCGCTGGTCGGGCCAGTCCTGGCGGCGCAATTTGGCTACCTTCCGGGAACGCTCTGGATCCTGATCGGCGCAATCTTTGGCGGATGCGTGCAGGATTTCGTCATTCTGCTTTTCTCCATCCGGCGCGACGGCAAATCGCTTACCGAGATGGCCAGAGAAGAAATCGGGCCGCTGGGCGGGTCGGTTGCGTATTTGGCGATTCTCAGCATTATCGTGATTTTGCTGGGCGCGGGCGCGTTGATTGTGGTGAACGCGCTCAAGTCGAGTCCCTGGGGCGTTTTCACCATCGCGCATGACCATCCCAATTGCGCTGCTGATGGGCTTCTACATGCGCCGCATCCGTCCAGGAAAAGTTCTGGAGGTTTCGGCCTTGGGATTTGTGCTGGTGATGCTGGCGATTTGGGCAGGGCAGTGGGTATCGCAGAGTCCCGAGGTCGCGCGCTGGTTCACGTTGAGCGCGCCGACGCTGGCCATCGTGATCATGATTTATGGTTTTGCGGCGTCGGCGTTGCCGGTGTGGCTGCTGCTTGCGCCGCGCGATTATCTGAGTACCTTCGTGAAACTGGGCACGATTGGCTCGCTGGCATTGGGAATTCTCGCGCTCCGTCCCACGCTGCACATGCCGCCGCTGACGCGATTCATCGACGGCACCGGGCCGGTCTTTGCGGGAAGTGTATTTCCATTTGCGTTTATCACCATTGCCTGCGGCGCGATCAGCGGATTCCATTCATTGATTTCGAGCGGCACTACGCCCAAGATGATTCGCCGCGAACCGGAGGCGCGCATGGTCGGCTATGGCGCGATGATGGCGGAGTCGATGGTCGCGATTATGGCGATGATTGCGGCGTGCATGTTGCAGCCGGGAACTTATTTTGCGATCAACAGCCCGGCGGGAGTTGTGGGAAGCGCGCCAGAAGCGGCTGCGGCGACGATCAGCAATTGGGGATTTCCAGTCACGGCCGCAGGAGATGCATGGGCTGGCACAGGCGGTGGGCGAGCAGACACTGTTCAATCGCACGGGTGGAGCGCCGGCGTTCGCAGTCGGGATGGCGCAAATTTTCTCTCAGCAGCCTGGGCGGTCAGGCGGTGATGGCGCTCTGGTATCACTTTGCCATCATGTTTGAGGCGCTGTTCATTCTGACCGTGCTGGATGCGGGGACGCGTGTTGGTCGCTTCATGGTGCAGGATGCGCTGGGGCATGTCTGGAAGCCGATTGGGCGCACGAGTTGGTATCCGTCGATTGTGGCGACCAGCGGGCTAATTGTGGCGGCGTGGGGATGTTTTTTGTGGCAGGGAGTGAAAGATCCGCTGGGCGGGATCAATTCTCTGTGGCCGCTGTTCGGAATCTGCGAACCAACTTCTGGCGACAGTTGCGCTGTGCGTGGCGACGACCATCATCGTCAAAATGCGGAAGGCGCGTTATGTGCCGGTGACGCTGGTGCCGCTGGGCTGGCTGGTCGCGGTGACGTTTACGGCGTCATGGCAGAAATTGTTCGAGCGCGAATCCGCGGATTGGATTTCTGGCGCATGCACGGCAGTCGGAGAAGTTGAAGCCGCCGAACGCTGCGCATCTGATGTTTAATGATCGTCTCGATGCGATGGTGACAGCCGCTTTGATGGTGCTGGTAGCGGTAATTCTGATTGAGTCGGTTGTGCTCTGGACACGCGTGGCGGCAGGGACGAAGCAAGTTGCGGTGAAAGAGACGCCGTTCGTGATGACGCGGTTGGCGGCGGAGGAGCAGGGATGAAAAACGCGGCCGAGTGGTGCGTGGGGTGGTTACGGAATGCGGTACAAGTGCTGTCCGCAGTTCTGAGGGAGATTTTTGATGAATCGGCGTATCAGCGGTTCTTGCTCCGAAGGCGGATGAGTTCGTCTGTTGAGGCGTATGCGGCATTTCGCCGGGAGCACGAAGAGTTGAAGGCGAGGCGGGCGCGGTGCTGCTAGGCGGGGACTGTTCTTTGACAGTGAGTCCGCGGTGCTGCGTGAGGCCCGCGCCCGGTTCTCCATCGAGCAACAGTAAACCTCATCCTCTGCGATAGACTTCTCTCATGCGGGTGCTGGGCGTTGATTGCGGCACGGAGTACACCGGCTTCGGAGTAGTCGAGCTTTGCCCCGACAACAAGCTGGTTTGCCTGAGTTGTGGCGCGATCAAGCTTTCTCCACGCGAACCGCTGCCCGCGCGGCTGGCAACGATTTTCGATCGTCTCGGCGCGATCATTGTCGAACATCGGCCGGACGACGTTGCCATCGAGGAGGTTTTCTACGCCTTGAATGTGAAGTCGGCGCTGAAGCTGGGACAGGTACGCGGCGTGGCCATGCTGGCTGCATCGTCGGCGAAATTGCAGGTTGCGGAATACGCTCCGCTAACCATCAAGTCGGCAGTCGTGGGCTACGGGCGAGCCGAAAAACAGCAGGTGCAGCACATGGTGGCACGCTTGCTGAATCTGGACGAAATTCCGCAGCCCGCCGACGCCGCGGATGCGCTTGCCATTGCCATTTGCCATCTGCATACTTCAGCCACGTTGGGACGACAGCGCGCCGCAGCGCGGTAGCGTCGTTTCCATCTCTACTGGCTTTTTTGGCATAATCCTTTCATGCTCCTGCACGCGCGATGGAGATTCAGGCTCGTTTGTTTTGTCTGTCTTGTCTCACTCACAGCGTGGAGCCAAAAGGCTCCGGCAACTGTTTCCTTCATGCTCGATTTCCCCGGCTCACTGCCTGAGCACTACGGCCTTTCGATCTCCTCTGACGGTCATGCCTCGTATGTATCGGACGGCAAGATCGCCAAGGACGCCGAGTCCGACCAGTCCTATGCTCTGGACTTCACGGTTTCTCAGGCCACCGCGGATAAAGTTTTCGATCTCGCCCGGCAGGCCAATTATTTCCAGGGCAACCTCGATTCCAAGAAAAAGAACATCGCCTCAACCGGCGACAAAGTCCTGACCTACAAAGACGCACAGAAAAATACGGCAGCCGGCTATAACTACTCGACCATTCCTGCCGTTCAAGAGCTCACGACCCTGTTTCAGAACATTTCAGCGACCGTCGAGTTCGGACACCGCCTGGATTACGACTACCGCTATCAGAAGCTGGCGCTAGACCAGGAGACAAAGGCGATGGAGGATGCGGCGTCCCACGGGCAACCTATGGAGTTGGGAGCGATCGCTCCTATCCTAAAGAAAATAGTCGATGATCCATCGGTCATCAATGGAGTGCGGGCACGACTCGAGCGCATGCTAGAAAACGCGGGAGCAGCGGGAAAGTAGCCAATCGCGCGAATTCTCGGTTGCTCGCGGCCAGAGTCTGAAAAAAGATTGGCAACGTTCTGCGGTGGAAAAGTGTTCTAATAATTCAGGAAGGGCTTTATCGGGGGTGCTTTGTGTTCTGGCCCAAATCCAGCATTCGATTCCTTGCGCCAACTTTTATTCTTCTGCTAACGGGATTTCCTGCCTTGGCCGACTCCAAAGCGCGTGTGGTGCGGTTGAGCGAAGTCGAAGGCAAGGTAGAAATTGCGCGCGCCGGGCAAGACTACGAAAAGGCGTTCGCGAACCTTCCCATCAGCGAAGGCGAAAAAATTCGCGCCACAAATGAAGGCAGAGCGTCGCTCGAGTTTGAGGACAACAGCGCGTTGCGCCTGACTCCGGGCAGCGAGATTGAAATCTCGAAATTATCGCTGCGCGACTCCGGCGCGAAGGTCTCCAGCATCAAGCTGGTGGATGGCGTGATCTATCTCAACTTTTTGGGTGCGAAAGACGATGAGTTCACCGTCAACTTCGTGCGCGAGAAGCTGACTCTCACTCATGCGGCGCATTTGCGGATCACGCTCGGAGACGCGGATGCCGCCGTCGCGGTGTTCAGCGGAGATGTGCAGGTCGTCGGCCCCTCGGGGGCGGTGAGTGTCGCCAAGAACCAGACGGCGAAATTCAACCTGGTGGATGACACGTATAAGCTGGCGAAGAATGTCGGCAGTGATCCTTTTGATGGCTGGGACAAGCAGCAGGATCAATACCAGCAGCGCTACGCCGATAACGCCTACTCCAGCTACTCGCCTTATGCCTACGGGACCCCAGATCTCAACTACTACGGCAGTTGGTATAACCTGCCGGGCTACGGGCAAATGTGGCAGCCCTACTTCAGCGGCGCGGGCTGGGATCCGTACATGAACGGCTCGTGGACGCTGTTCCCTGGGGTTGGCTACGGCTGGGTGTCGGCTTACCCGTGGGGATGGACGCCTTACAACTACGGCTCGTGGAACTATCTTCCGCTCTACGGCTGGATGTGGGCGCCGGGTGGCGCGTGGATGGGGGGGTATCCGCTGCCGCTGTATGCGAACGCTCCGCTCGGTTTCGAGTCGCCGCATGTTCCGCTGCTTCCCGGCAAGAGAGTGATTGCGGTGAACAAGGCTTCCGGATCTACGTTCTCGGACGGCTTTTTCAACCGGATTCAGGTTCCGAACAACTCGGCCGGCCTGGGCATTCCGCGGGGAGGAGTTCAAAACCTGGGCCAGATGTCGCAAATGGCCTTGGAACACGGTTCGGCAACCAGCCGATTGCATGTCGAGCCGGTGGGGATTGGCTCAGGTTGGGGGCGCGGCGGTGGCTACGGTAGGTCGCAGATGGCCGGTTGGGGACCAGGGTGGAATGACTTCGGGAGGCACAACGACGGCCGGGCACTCGAGTGGCGGCCACGTCGGCGGCGTTGGTGGCGGGGCGCATCGCTGAGCGAATAATAATTACGGACATTCCAAGGGGGGCTTTCGGGCCGCCCTTTTTGTTGAGTCCAGCGAGATTCCTACCGCACGATTACGCCGGCGTAGCCGACCACCATGTCGCAGTCTCCGGAGAACGTCGCCGGACGTAGCGTAGCGGACCAGTTCGGCGGACGTTGCGCCCAGGGCAGCTTGCCGCGGTCAGCATCGCAATGGCCGGCCCGAAGCCGCACATGCTGACGTCCTCTTTGGTGACTACATCGTAGAGACCGCGCGTATCGAGGGCCAGAATGCGGTCGATGGCCCTGTGGTCTTTGACGCGAGTAACGCGGTCGCTTTCGTAGTGATTCATGTCGCTTGAGGCGACGATGAGAGTTTGCTCGCTCTGCGCTTTTAGTACGCTGCCCAGGGCTTGTCCCAGTCTTTCGAGAATCTCGAACTGGCCCGTGCCCAGAGCAATCGGAACGAGTGTGAGATGCGGCCGGCGCTGCTGCAGGAACGGCAGCTCGACCTCGATCGCGTGCTCACTGCGATGGGCGTCGCTGTCTTCGTTGAGCAAGGGAAATTCCTGCTTGAGGCTTTCCGCCAACTGCGAGTCGATTGCCACGGAGCCTAATGGCGTTTGCCAACTGCCGTGACTCATAATCGCCAGCGGACGGCCTCTGCCGGTATGGTTGGGACAAAGGACCAGGCAGCGGCGAGGTACTTCAATATCGGCGAAGACTGCGCCGGCGACTCGTCCGGAATAAATATAGCCGGCGTGAGGGACGATGCAGCCCAGAGCGGGTCGGGGCGACTGCGAGGGCGAAAGGTAAGAGGACAGCTCATCCAGCAAGACGGTGCGATCCCCCGGATAAAAGCGCCCAGCCACTGCGGGTTGGCGAACGGTTTCCAATTGGGCTACCTCATTCGCAACATTCAATTGTAAGTGTTCGCGTTGGCCGGAATCTTGCCTTCACGACTTGTGACCGTCTGACAGCGCGCGGTAAAGCGCCGCAGTTTTTTCGAGAGACAGGACTTCGGCCCTGACCGAAGGCTTGATTCCACTCTTTTCCAAAGCGGCTTTCAAGAGCGCCGCGTTGTAATCCGCTTTCAAGTTGTTCCACAGCGTCTTGCGTTTTTGTCCGAAAGCAAGCTTCAGGAAGTCGATGAAGCCGTCTTCAGGCACATGCAGGCTTTCCAATCGCGGAGCCATGGTCAGCCGGACCACGGTGGAGTAGACTTTCGGCGGAGGGGAAAACGCTCCCGGAGGCAGAGTAAAAAGTTTTTCGACTTTGGCGTAAAGTTGGGCAGTCGCGGACAGAAGTCCATAATCGCTTTTTCCCGGCGGCGCAGCCAGCCGGTCGGCCACTTCCCGCTGCAGCATCAGCACAAGCGATCGAAAGTATCGGCGCTCTTTGAACAGGCGCAAAAGAATGTCGGAAGTGATGAAGTAGGGAATGTTCCCGACGACGCTGGATCCGTTCCGGCTGATGGTTGAGGCCGGGGCGGGTGCTGCCGGGTTTGGGGCCGAAGAGGGTGTCGAAATCGACGGCGAGAATGTCGGCCTCAATTATCTCGACGTTGGGCGTGAGGGCGAAGTTCATGCGCAACTGGGCGGCCAGAACCCGGTCGGTTTCGACGGCGATGAGGCGGCGCGCCCGGCGGGCCAAGAGGGTGGTCAGGGCGCCGCGGCCGGGCCCGATTTCGAGCACGGTGCTTTGCGAAATGTCCCCGAGCGCTTCGGCGATGCGCTCGGCGGCGCCAACGGATCGACCAGAAAATGCTGCCCTAGCTTGGGCTTTCGCGCTGGAGCGAGCGGCTGAGACTTTCGGCACGTTGACCCTCTCTCTTGGCGACAGTTACACTAGCTTGTTCACTCACAAAAACCTGCAAAGGCACTTTTGCATCCTGCTTTGCATCCAACGAGTCTTTCTATCATAGCTTGCGCCACGATTTCGGGCGCAGCGCGGAGGACTGTATTCATGCACATCGTCTTTGCTGCTTCGGAGTGTGTGCCGTTCTCTAAAACCGGTGGGCTGGCGGACGTGGTGGGTGCACTGCCCCGCGCTTTGGCCGCGGCCGGACACCAGGTCAGCGTTTACGTGCCGCGCTACCGGCAAACCAAGCTGACTGAGCCACAAACCGTGGTACGCAGCATCACGGTTCCGTTTGATGATCACTACCGGTTTTGCTCCGTGGTCGGGGCCGGTAGTCAGGGCGGCGTGCGCCATTATTTTGTGGAATATCCGCCATTTTTTGATCGCGATTCGTTGTATGGCACCTCGGCGGGCGATTATCCGGACAACGCAGAGCGTTTTGCGCTGTTCTCGCGCGCGGTGCTTGAAGCGTCGAAGATTTTGGGCATTCCTCACGTTTTTCATTGCCACGACTGGCAGTCGGCCCTGATTCCGGTTTTGCTGCGCACGCAGTACGTCGAAGACCCCGCCTTCCGCGACGTGGCCACCGTGTTCACCATCCACAACATGGGATACCAGGGGCTGTTTTCGCCCGATACGTTGCCGCTGCTTTCGTTGCCCTGGGACCTGTTTACGATTTCGAAGATGGAATTTTTCGGCAACGTGAATTTTCTGAAAGGCGCGCTGGTGTATTCCGATTTCATCACCACCGTCAGTCGCAAGTACAGTCAGGAGATTCAGACCACGGAATTCGGCTTTGGCCTCGAAGGTGTGCTGCGCGACCGCGCCGCGACCGTCACCGGGATTCTCAATGGCGTCGACTACGACGAATGGAGTCCGCAGAACGATAAGTTCATCGCCGCCAAGTATTCCACGCAGGATTTGGCGGGGAAAGCGGCGTGCAAGAAAGACTTGCTGGCGGCGTTTGGGGTGACCGGGGCGGATCTGAAGCTGCCGGTGATCGGAATTGTTTCGCGGTTCGCCGCGCAGAAGGGATTTGACCTGATCGCGCAAATCATGGACCGGCTGGCGCGCGAGGAGATGATCGTGGTCGCGCTCGGCAATGGCGACAAGCCAGTATGAAGAAATGTTTCCAGCGGCTGCAGAAACAGTTCCCGCAGAAGATCGCGGTCAAGGTTGCCTATGACAATGCGCTGGCCCACAAGATCGAAGCGGGCAGCGACATGTTTCTGATGCCATCGAGGTACGAGCCCTGCGGCCTGAACCAGATTTACAGCCTGAAATACGGTACGGTGCCCGATCGTGCGGGCCACCGGCGGGCTTGACGACACCATCGAACCCTGGGACGCGCGCACCGGACGCGGCACCGGTTTCAAGTTCACCGACTACAGCGGCGAGTCACTTTTGTTGACCATCAAAGAAGCGCTGAAGGCGTTCCACGATCAGCCTTCGTGGAGAAACCTGATGCGCAATGGCATGAACAAAGATTTCTCCTGGAATGAGTCGGCCAAGGAGTATGTCCGGGTCTACGAACGCGCTCGCCAGATGCGAGCTACGCCAGTGGCAGTGCCGGCGTTGGCAGCGGTATAGCGGATAACAAAAAAGTTGTCATTCCGAGCGGGATTCGTCCCCGAGGAATCGTGCTTTTCTTTAGCGATCCATCGGGACAGCCAAGGGCGGCTGTCCCTTCTTCATTGCCGGCTGTAGAATCTTTGGCATTGTCCCATGCCTGCCCTTCGCACCATCTTCCACGTCGATATGGACGCCTTTTTCGTCTCGGTGGAAGAGCTGTTCGATCCGACGCTGCAAGGCAAAGCGGTAGTTGTTGGCGGGCAGCGCGACGAGCGCGGTGTGGTATCGGCAGCATCTTATGAAGCCCGCAAATTTGGCGTGCACTCGGCCATGCCGCTGCGCACCGCAGCCAAGCTTTGTCCGCAAGCAATCTTCGTCGATGGCCACCCCGAGCGTTATCGGGAGTGCTCGGAGAAAGTTCATCAAGTCCTTACGTCGTTTTCGCCGCTGGTCGAGATGGCATCGATCGACGAAGCCTATCTCGACATGACCGGCACCGAACGGCTGCATGGCCCAGTGCTTAGCGCGGCGCATCAGCTTCATCAGAAAATGAAAGCGGAAACTCAGCTCAACTGCTCGATCGGGATCGGCAACCTCGCGGCTGGTCGCCAAAGTTGCCTCCGCCAAGGCCAAACCGCACGGAATTCTGTGGGTGATTCCCGGGCAGGAGGCCAAGTTTCTCGCTCCGCTCGATGTGCGCGACATTCCCGGCGTGGGCGAAGTTACGGAAAAGAACCTGCACGCGCTGGGAATCCAGCAAGTTGGCGATCTGTCGCGATTCGACGAAGCATTTCTCGAAGATCGCTTTGGAAAATGGGGACTGGCGCTGGCAGGGAAGGCGCGCGGGGAAGATGCGGGCGGCTGGTTCGATCGCCGACGTTGGCGCAGCACGCCGACGCCAAGTCCATCAGCCACGAACACACCTACAACGAAGACACCGCCGACCTGGAGAAAGATCGAATCGACGCTGATGCGGCTTTCCGAGATGGTGGGCCGGCGGCTGCGAGAACAGCGGAGCTCATGCGCGGACCATTCAGCTTAAGCTGCGCTATAAAGATTTCACCACCATTACTCGCGCGCATAGCTCTGCCAGCAGCCACGCAACTGGATACGGAAATCTTCGATCAGGTGCGGTCGCTGTTCCGCAAGAACTGGCGCGCAGGCAGAGAAGTGCGCCTGCTCGGAGTGCAGGCTTCGTACTTTGACGGACAGGCGAGCCAGGGCGAGTTGATTGAAGGCGATCGCCGCCAGCGATGGGAGCGCGCACTCTCAGCTGCCGACCACTTGCGCGACAAGTTTGGCGAATCCAGCATAACGCTGGCGACGGGCATGAAAGGCGGCTTCCGCGAGCGCACGCATGAAAATCCGGCGGGACTCACCGGAAAGTTAAAGACACGAGAGCCGAATCGGTAGAGTTGGAAAACTACTCCCGCGCCGCCAGCAACGATCCCACGCTGGGTTTGTACCCATAGAAATCGGCCACAGCCTGCAGTTCTCGAATAATTTCCTGGTCGTACTGGCGCTTGAGCGAATCGTTCAAAATGCTGTGCAGGGCATTGGGATCGCGCGCGAGATCGAAGAGAAAACTCTGGGCCGGAGCATCGTACGTTGTGTAAAACAGCTTGCCGTTGTCCATCAACAGGCCATACACTGCGCGTTCATCGGAGGCGAGAAAGAGTTCGTCGCGCTGGCTGAGTTCCGCGCGACTCTCCACAAATAGCGGATGCCCGAAGAGCGGATTGGAGCGCAGCGGGCGGTGTCCGAGCAAATAATAAAGCGAGGGAGTAATGTCGGTCAGCGCGGAAAGGTGCGAGTCGTCATAGATGATTTTCCGGCGCAGGTTCTCGGGCAAGTGCACCATCAGCGGAACCCGCATGATCTCCGGATAAATCGAAGTGGAGTGGCTGTAGCGGCCGAATTCCCCGGTCGCGTCGCCGTGATCGGAGGTCACGATAACGATGCTGTTCTCGTAGAGTCCACGCGATTTGAGAAATGCGAAAAAATCGCCGAGGCAGCGGTCGACTTGTGAGACCTCGTGGGCAATGCGGTTGTTGAATCCCGGACGATTTTGCCAGTGATCGGCGGTGGTCATGGGCAAATCGTTGCGGGCGAATTGATGGACGTTTTTGGGCTGCGCGTAGAAAAATATCGGCTGCTTTTCGGCGAATCCGTCGTCGAGCAACGGCTCGAGTTGACGGATGGTCGAGCAGACCTCCAACTGGTTCCAGGTCTTCTTGTCGGTGTCGAGTTTAATGGCATTGTCGCCGGGCGATAGCACCTGGCTGAGAATGTCGTCGTAGCTGACGATCATTTTGTAGCCGTCGGCATTGACGAGCTTTTCCAGGCTGTTGACCCGGCTGAAGGGCTGCAGATAGTGGGCGTGGAGGAGCATCGCTCCGGCCCAGATCGCCGGCTCGGAAAGCGATGTTCCCGCATACTGGGTGTAAACATTGTGAACAACAATGCTGTCGCGCGCCAGAGCGTCGAGATGCGGCGTGAAATCTACTTGCGAGTTGTAGGCGCCAAGATAGTCCGGACGGAGCGAATCGATTACAAAAAAGAAGATGTGCGGCCGGACGGTCGTGGACGGCGTCAGATGATCGACGAGTTGGAGATCGGCCCTGGCTTCGGCGCCTCGAACGTTGGTGTTCTCGCGCAGAATGCGGCAGAGATCGGCGCAAACCTCCTCGCGGTTGTTGCCCAGGAAATGGTGCACCAGTTGAAACGAGGCGTCCTGTGCGGCGTAAGTCTCCATCGCGCGGGAGACTTCATCGTCGGTCGAGCCGAGCGGCCTGGCCCAGAAGATTTCCGTAGCCTGCAGACCCTCGTAGGCGAATGCGCTTAACACCAGGACGGCGACAATGTTTACCCATGAATAAGTTGTGCGCCTGCGCCGTAGATGGTAGAAGCAAATGGCAAGCGCACTCCAGAAGGTGACGGTGAACGTGGCTTGGAGCACGCCATTCCAGTCGCTGCCGCCGATGAGGGTTGGCAAGGCCACGGCAATCAAGGACAAGATAATGGCAAGCACAAAGACTGCGAACTCGCTGCGCGTTTTGTTTTCTCTTGCATGGGCGGGTTGCGAAAATCGCATGGCAAGCGAGGTGATCCATAGCGTCAGCGCCGCAGCGAGGCTCGCGGCATAGAGATGCGCCACCCATCCGTCGAAGGTCAACGCGTTTTTCAGGAACCCGTACAAGACTTTCCAGAGCAGCCCAAACCCCAGCGATCCCGCCAGCAGCAGGAACAGGCGCTGTGGCGAGCGCGCACGGCGGCTGGCGATCCTGAGCAGATTCAGAGCCGACAGCAGAACGATGGCAAGGAGAGCGTGCGAGATCACGCTCCAGAGCGTCAATTCCACCCCGGCTGCACCGAGCCGGAGCGAGCGATCGTCGAAATAGTGATGTAACGCAGCGCCGCCGGCATAGAGCAATGCCACCGCGAGTGCAATTACGACTCCTACGGCATAAGAAAAGAGAGAATCGTTGCCAGCCCCGCCGGCCGCGGGCAAATTACGGCTCACATCGATTCCCGAAACGACTAGAAGTGGCACTAAGGCTGCCACGCTCCAGCCGAATGCGGCCCAGTCGTTCTGCAAACCCGGCAAGAAGGGCCGTGCCACGAGATAAATTCCCAACAGCCCAAAGAGCACGAAGATAATTTTGAAGCTCGGACTCTTCCGGTTCGGCCAATGCGCGGTCGCAAGCACTGCTAATGCTAGCCAGTAGAGCAGCGCCTGATGATGCGCGAACCAGGGCATCCATTCGTAGGGAGGCGCTTTGATAACGGCGACATAGGTGTAGGGCAGAAACGCGAGCAGGCAATAGATGGAAGTGAGGACGAAGTAGATTCCCCAGACTGCTTTAGCGATGGTGAGCAACCAGGTGCGCAAGTCGTCCTCAGAAACGAACATCTATGATTGTCGTGCCGCGGGAGGCTCAGCGGCAAGGTGTCAGCGGTGCCAGGCGGGATGGGCGGGTGACTAAAGTACCCATCCACGCTCGCTCAACTGACGGGCGAAGACGGCTGTCCTCCATCTTGCCGTGTCCGCGCAAACGCGTAGAACACCGGCACGCCTGCGAGGATTACGACGCAACCGAGTGCGGAGTTTCTCAGATTGTCGGTGAACGTGTAATAGAGCAGCACGCCGGATGCGACCAGGAAAAGCGCGGGAACTACGGGGTATCCCCAAACGCGGTACGGGCGCGGAGCGTCGGGATCGCGCCGACGAAAGATGAAAACGGTGCTGCCGGCGATCATGTAGAAAAGCCATTCCGCAAATATTGCGAGGGAGAAAAACTGCCGGAAGCTGCCCCCGAGAAGAAGCAAAATCACGGCCAGAAAGGCCTGAACAATCAGCGCGACCGAGGGCGTGTGAAACCGCGGATGCACCTCGGCCAACGCCGAAAAAAAGTAGCGGTCCCGCGCCACTGCGAAGGGCACGCGCGCGCCGCTCATGATCGTGCCATTCAGTGTCACGAGCATTGACAATGCCATCGCCGCTGAAACCACGCTCGCCCCAATCGGGCCCCAGACGAGGCCGATGGCGTCTGAAGCGGGACGCGGCGAAGCGGCAATGGCGGCGCTCGGCAGCACGAACTGCACCGCGGCGTTGACCAGCATGTAAAGCGCTCCGACCAGAGCCACTCCCACGATAAGCGCGATGGGAATGTTGCGCTCCGGCTGTTTGATTTCTTCCGAGACCATGGTCAGGTCATTCCATCCGTCGTAGGCCCAAAGCGCCGCAACCAACGCCGCCATGAATCCGGCGATCCCTCCTTGGGCCGCCGAATAATGGCTGGAGAAATGGCCCAGAGTGCCGGCGCTGTAGCTGAAGCCGACGAACACGATGGTCAAAACGATTCCGACTTTGAGGACGGTGAAAATGAGTTGAAATTCTGCGGCCTTCTTAATGCCGATGTAGTTCAGAGCAGAGATGAGTATGGCGGCCGCGATGGCGACGAGTTGGCCATAGGTGACGACAATCGGCCAGCGAACAATGGAGTCCGAAAAAAAAGAAAAAGCGCTAAAGCTCCCAAGAATCCGCACGACTCCGATCGTCACGGTGGCGATCGAGGCCGGCTTCGCGATCAGAAACCACGTCCAGGCATACAAGAATCCGGCGAGCGGGCCGTAGGCGTCGCGGACGTAAACGTACTCGCCGCCCGCCTGCGGCTTCATGGCGCCCAACTCCGCGTAGGTGAGCGCGCCGAAAAACGAGAGCAGGCCACCGACCAGCCAAGCCAGATATACGAGTTTGGCGGAGCCGACGGCTTGCATCATTTCAGCGGGGACCAGAAAAATGCCGCTGCCAATAATGGTGCCAACGACGACCGCGCATGCCTGGCTGACCCCCAATTCGCGCAGGAGACGAGGGCCGGTAGTTTCAGGAGGTGGGTTCATCTGCGAAAATTACGCTGCAACCGTATCCGACGGCAAAAGTGACAGCCGTACCGATGATGACATACCAGGTCCACGGAATGCGCGTGCAGAGCCAGATGTAGAGCTCCACTGCGAAGCCGCAGGTCATGCCGGCGATCGCTCCGCGCTGGTTGGCGCGCCGAGTCAACACGCCCAGTAGAAAAACTCCCAGCAATGCGCCATAAGCCACGGAGGCGATCTGCAATCCGACTTCAATCACCCGACCGACTTTGTGAAGGGAAAGAATGGCCAGCCCGAACAGGACCAGACGCCCATAGCACGGTCGCGACGCGGGAGAGTTGCAGTTTCCGGCGTTCATCAGCCTGTGGCCGGCGGTGCAGATAGAAGTCAATGATTGAGGTCGACGAGAGCGAATTCAGTGCGGCGCTCAGGTTCGACATCGCGGCCGCGAGAATGGCGGCGATTAGCAAACCTGAGATCCCATGCGGCATCCGGCTGACGATGAATGTCGGAAAGATACGGTCCGCTCGTCCGAAAAATAAAGAAGGCTGGCGGTAAAAGGCCCAAAGCACGACGCCGACCAGGAGAAACAATGCAAACTGAAAGAGAATTACGACCCCACTCGCCAGCAGCGCGGTGACCGACTGGCGTTCGCTGCGTGCGGCAAGCAAACGCTGAACAATTAACTGGTCGGTGCCGTGGCTGGCGGTGGTCAGGAATGCCCCGCCCAGCAAGCCTGCCCAGAATGTGTAAGGTTTCCAGAAGTCGAAGGCGAAATCGAAAATGCGTAGCTTGCCGGCGTTCTCAGCGGCGGTGTGAACCGCGCTCCATCCACCTGGCACAAAATGCAGAAGAGTGAATAATCCGATCACAGTTCCGCCAACGTAGATCACGGTTTGCACTACATCGGTCCAAATCACTGCGGCCAGGCCGCCTTCAAAGGTATAGATCAGCGTGAGCGCGGAAATAATCGCGATCGAGGCCACTTCGCCAGTTCCGAAAGCGATTGCCACCACAATGGAAACCGCGTAGACGCGGACGCCTTCGGCGGCGGCGCGAGTCAGAAGAAACAATCCGGCCGTCAGCGAGCGCAGGCTGGAACCGAAACGCCGTTCGATCAATTGATAGGCGGTGAAAAGCTCGCCGCGAAAATATTGCGGCAGTAAAACGACGCAGATAATGACGCGGCCTGCGAGATATCCCAAGACGAGCTGAAGGAACGTGAGATTCGTGTCATAAGCCAGGCCGGGAATGCTGATGATTGTCAGCGTACTGGTTTCCGCCGCGACGATGGAGAGAGCGATGGCCCACCAGGGAATGTTGCGGTCGGCGAGAAAATAATCGCGCAGCGAACGCTGGCGTTTGCGGAAGTGCAAGCCGAAAAGCGTGATGCCTGCCAGGTAAACCGCGATGATCCCGAGATCGAGATGGCTCAGGCCCATGTGCGCTTGATTCAGACTACCCGGTTTGTCTGGGCCAGGATTGTTCTCCGTCGCCGGGTATCTACCTCGTCAGCGGTTCGGTCAGTCGCGGCAAGGCGGAGAGTTGGTGTGGTAGAAGTAAGTTCGTGGGCATTTTTCTCGGCATCGACGGCGGCGGCAGTAAGACGACCTGTGCTATCGGCGACGAAACCGCCGTGCTGGGCACTGGGACCGCCGGTTCCTCCAATGTGGTTCGGGTGGGAGAAAAACAAGCGCAGGGATCGATGAGCGAAGCGCTGACTCAAGCCTGCGCAATGGCGAGGGTTGCGCCCACACAGATTCAGCGAACCTGCGCGGGAGTTGCTGGCGGCGGGCGCCCGGAGACTGCAGCGATCGTGCAGCGCGTGCTCTCCGAACTGGTTTCGGGAGAGGTTGAAGTGGTGGGCGACATGGTTATTGCCCTGCAATCCGCGTTCGGCGAAGGCCCGGGCGTGAGCGTGATCGCGGGCACGGGGTCGATTGCCTACGGCCGAAATTCCGCAGGACAAACCGCGCGTGCGGGAGGTTGGGGATCTGCCATTTCGGATGCCGGATCCGGACACTGGATTGGCCGCGAAGCGCTCGCAGCGGCCTTACTTGCCGTTGATCGCGGCGAGGATCCGCCGATTCTCGATCTCCTGATGCAAACCTGGAATGTGGACCGGCGCGACGCGTTGGTTCTGGCGGCCAACGCCTCTCCGCCTCCCGATTTCGCTGCGTTGTTGCCGGCGGTGCTCTCCGCCTGCGACACCGGAGATCGAATTGCAAGCCGCGTTCTGTCTTTGGCTGCGCTTAGGCTGGCCTCACTCACGAAGATTGTGATCGCACGTCTTTTCGCCGACGAACCTGTACCAGTGGCCATGGCAGGAGGCGTCTTTCGTAATTCATCTTTGGTGCGCGAGCTTTTCTACAATCGACTCAGTTCCGAGTTGCCTGAGGTCGCAGTGCAGACGGAGGTGGTTGATCCGGTCGAAGGAGCTTTGGAACTGGCGCGCCAGGGGAGACGCAACAACCCTTAGCACGCGAGCATTTCGCTGCTAAGGAATGGCGAACCCAGAACCAGCTAGTGCGCGAGAAGCCGCCGAGAACTCGGCCGCGTATCCCGTCGGCGACAGCTTACCTCCAATCAACCAATTCATCTCCGCATCCGATCCGCTTTTGACCGAAGATATTGCTCTGTCGTTGCTTAAGAAAAACGATCTTCCTGTGGAAACGATTGAAGGCCTGAGCAAGAACGCCTGCGTCGCCAGGAGCCGGAAAGTGAAACTTGCGATCGTAAGCCATGTGAAAACGCCGCGATATGTGTCGCTGGCGCTGGTCCGGCAACTGTTTATCTTCGATTTGATGCGAGTGGCCCTCGCGCCTGTGGTTGCAGGGGACATTAAACGCGCGGCTGAGGATGCGCTGATCAGCCGGATGGAAGCCATTTCTGCGGGAGAAAAGCTTTCGCTTGCACGGCAGGCGTCGGGGCGCGTCGCAGCCGCATTGTTGGCGGACAAAGAACCGCGCATCCTTCGCGCTGCTTTGGAAAATGCACGGCTTACCGACACTCTGGTGATTCGCGCACTAACCCGGCCGGATTCTTCGCCAGAACTGGTTCACACGGTTAGCCATCATCCGAAATGGTCGCTAAGGCGAGAAGTGCGGATCGCGTTGTTACGACAGGAGCACACTCCAATGGGCCGCGCGTTGGAGTTCTCTCGATCGCTCCCCATTCCTTTGCTGAAAGAAATTCTGCAGAATTCGCGCTTGCACGCAAACACCAAGAGTCTTCTGTTGAAGAAACGTCAGGCAGACGACACCCAACTGCGGTAGGACGGCGGACAGTCGCAAGAAGACGCCGGTTAGATCGCTTCATAAACATATAAAGTCGTATAACATTTGACACGTTAACGATAGTGTAAGTATACTTTCGCTTCCTTCAATCCCAGAAGTTGGAGGCGCCATGCGCAGAACTGTTTTTTGTCTGGTTTTGGCATTTCTGAGTCTGTATTCAGCCCTGGTCAGCGCCCAGGACGGAATCATCTCCGACTGGTTGAACATGGTGACCCAGACCCAGAATGAGCAGCCGCACTGGATCACTCCGCTGGCCACGACGACTCCACGGCTCGAACAAGAGTTTCGCTATGACTTCCAGTGGCAAACCCACAATAGCGGCGTGACCACCGACAACTACGGCGTAAGCAAGGGGCTGGAGATCATTCCTCAAAAGAACACGGAAGTCATTCTTGCGGTGCCTGCTTACATCGTGAACAATCCCGACTCTCCCCAGGACGGTTTTGGCGACTGGCAATTCCTGGTGAAATACCGGATTGCGGCGGGAAACGAGGAACATGGGAACTACATCCTGACCGCGTTCTATCAAATGACTTTTCCGACGGGGCAGTATCAGGAAGGAAATCCGAGTCCGGTGATCACGCCCACCATCGCATACGGCAAGGGTTTTGGACATTTTGACGTACAAGGAACGCTTGGAGGCAGCTTGCCGACGGGAAACGTTGCGACGATTGGGCGCAGTATTCTCTGGAGCAACACCCTTCAGTATCGCCTTTTCAAGAAGTTTTGGCCGGAGACTGAGTTTAATTTTACGCACTATTATGAAGGATCGCACAACGGCCACCAGTCGTTATACATCACGCCGGGCATGGTATTCGGCCGGTTTCCGATCCATAACCGCATCGCTTTTACCTTCGGCGGCGGCATTCAGATTGCCGCCACCTCGTTCCATCCCACGAACCACATTCCGATTTTGTCGCTGCGCATTCCGTTCTGAGTGGGCGCAGGTGAGTTGAGATTCTGTCGGTGGTGCAGCGAATCGATAACTGATTGAGTGAGTATGTGCTCTGGGTTCGCGTCCAGCGGGCCAGTACGTGGAAAAAGTTTCTCTGCAGAACTCTTCTCTGCGGAACTCCGTTTGACCTGCTTTGCCCCCGGTGCTAGCTTGGAAAGTCTCCTAAAAGACAGAAAAGAGAAATGTTATGTCCCTCAAATTCCGGGGAGTGGATTTTATTGAGTTCGATGCCCTATTAAGTGACGACGAGCGCCTAGTGCGCGACACCAGTCGTCAATTTATTGAAGACAACCTGATTCCCATCATTGAAGAGTGCAACCGCGCGGGACGTTTTCCGCGGGAGTTGGTCAAGCCCATGGGCGATCTCGGCTTCTTCGGCGCCAGCCTGCAAGGCTATGGCTGCGCCGGAATGTCGAACGTGGAATACGGCCTGGTGATGCAGGAGCTGGAGCGCGGTGACTCCGGGGTGCGCTCCTTCGTGAGCGTGCAGTCGGCGCTGGTCATGTATCCAATTTTTACCTTTGGCAGCGACGAGCAGAAAAACACCTGGCTGCCGGCGATGCAGAGCGGCGAGAAACTTGGCTGCTTTGGACTGACCGAGCCGGATTTCGGTTCGAACCCCGGCGGCATGAGAACACGCGCGCGCAAAGTCGGCAACGAATATGTGTTGAACGGCGAAAAGATGTGGATCACGAGCGGCACCATCGCCGACGTTTCGGTGGTGTGGGCAAAAGTTGAAAACGAAGATAACAAGATCCGCGGATTCCTGGTGGAGGCCGACCGTCCGGGGTTCAAAGCGTTTGATATTCACGGAAAATGGTCGCTGCGGGCGTCGGTGACATCGGGGCTTTCGATGCAGGATGTGCGAATTCCGGAGTCGAACCTGTTGCCGAAAAGCGATGGGCTCAAGTCGCCGCTGATGTGCCTGAACCAGGCGCGGTATGGGATCGCGTGGGGCGGCATAGGCGCGGCGATGTCTTGCTACGACTGCGCGCTGCAATATTCGCTGCTGCGAAAACAATTTCACGACAAGCCGATCGCGTCGCATCAACTGGTGCAGGAAAAGTTGACGTGGATGATTAATGAGATCACCAAGGGGCAGTTGCTGATCTTGCAAGTGGGCCGGCTGAAAGATAAAGACCGCGCCGGATTTCAGCATATTTCGATGGCGAAGCGAAACAATGTCTGGATGGCGCTGGAATGCGCGCGCATGTCCCGCGACATTTTGGGAGCGAATGGGGTGGCGGATGAGTATCCGCTGATGCGCCACATGATGAACTTGGAGTCGGTGAAAACATACGAAGGAACGCACGACATTCACACGCTGATTATTGGGCACAGCGTGACGGGGGTGGATGCGTTCTAGAGGGTCATTTGCTCCTAGGCGGGGTAGTTCAGGGATTCTCCGCCGTTTGGGATGCAAATCGGTCCAAGGGGCCAACGGCGTTCCTAGATACTCCTCCTCGTCGACGGAGGACTATCCCCTATGACGAAACGCGATGATTTGAAGGACGTGATTCGAGAAGAGGGCAGCCGCGGCCGGAAGCGTCCCGTCGATACTGAGGCGATCAACCAGCAAGCCGAGAGAAGCGATGCAGTACTGCGCATTCTTCGGCACGGCACCAGGGACGATCTGCGAGCCCTTCTAAAGGTGTGGGGTTACTCAAACGCGGGAATCGAGGCAATTCTCAAGGAGTACGACGCTGTACGCGGGCAGCAATCTTCTTAGTTTCAGAGTCAGCCTTGGCCCGTTCCTCGGGAGTCATTTTGGCGGCACGCTCGTTGATCTCGCGTGCGAGAAGTTCGGCCAATTCCTCGAACCGATCTTCCTTCGGATGTTTCAGTTTGGCCAGGTTGCCATGTAACGTGATCCGTTTCTTCTTATGGTTAATTATCGCTTGCCGATGGCCAGAGGACAAGCCTGCCTTTGGTAACGTAAGTCTGCACGGTGGAAGTCCTTGATTCTCGAAGGTACGCCACGGATTAGCGTGGATTCACACGGATCGATCATTTATCGACCTCCGATTCAATCGAACTCTGCGGCGCTGTGTCTCCCCGGTGAATTCTCAGAGGGTCGCCGCATCCCTGTTTTCTGGGCAGTGAAAGCAGATTCCTCACCGCTGAAGCGGTTCGGAATGACAAGACCGCAAGAGAAGTATGAGGGCGGCGGAGCTTGCGTCGCTTACACGCCGTTCGGCCGGTTGCGGATGAGCGACAAAAATTCTGTCCGCGTCTCCTGTTCTTCGCGGAAGCTGCCGAGCATGGAAGACGTGACCGCCGCGGAATGCTGTTTCTCCACTCCGCGCATCATCATGCAAAGATGCCGCGCTTCAATCACCACACCCACTCCCTGCGGCTCAATGGCTTTCTGGATGGTCTCGGCGATTTGGGTGGTCAGGCGTTCCTGGATTTGCAGCCGCCGCGAAAAGATTTCGATAAGCCGGGGAATTTTGCTCAGCCCGATGACCTTGCCATTCGGAATATAGGCCACGTGAACTTTTCCGAAGAAGGGAAGCATGTGGTGTTCGCAGAGGCTGAACATCTCGACGTTTTTCACAATGACCATCTCGTCGTAGTTCACCGTGAAAAGCGCCTGCTTCAGCAGCGCTTCGGGGTCCTGATGGTAGCCGCGCAGCAGTTGTTGGTAAGCGCGGTGAACGCGCTCTGGCGTGCCGGTCAGGCCTTCGCGGTTGGGGTCTTCGCCCAGGCGGACAATCATCTCGCGCACCAGGTCTTCAAAGCTGGCGCTGGTTAGAGTCGGCGTTTCGACGGATTTTGTAGACATAGAAAATTTTGTAATTGGGTAATTTGGTAAGTTTAACTACGGCCGCTGAAGAATTACTCAATTACCAAATTGCAAAATCTACCCCCTGTATTCAAACGAGTTCATCATCGACTCTTCAAATCGTACTCCTTCCAGATGAGCCTGGTGAAAGCCCCGCTGCAAAATATCGTAAACCGCGATACATAGATTTTCCGTGGTCGGAACGCGGTTGGCGAACTCCGGCAGGGTGTTCAGGTTCTGGTGGTCGAAGCGGTCGAGAATCTCCTTCCCGACGAAATTGTCCAGATCCACCAGATTGCAAATCATTCCTGTAGTCGGATCGACCGGGCCGCTGATGGTTACTTCCAGCGTGTAATTGTGGCCGTGTCCGTGAGGGTTGTTGCACTTGCCGTAGGTGGCGGCATTCTCGGCGGCGGACAGGTCGTCGCTGTGCAGCCGGTGGGAAGCCGAGAACATATATCGCCGATGGAGATAGGCCTTCACGCTTCTCCGTAGAAATCGACAAAGAGATCGGGCGTCTCGTACACCCGCACGCGATGCAGTTGCGTCTGTTTAAGTTTCGGCGACAGGCGTTGCCAAATGGCGATAGCAAGATTCTCGGTGGTCGGAATACGGGTGAAGAATTCCGGGACTTCCTTATTCAGAAAGCGGTGGTCCATGGCGTCGAGCACTTCGCGGTGCATGGTTTCTTTGAGTTGCTGCAGATCGACGACGAAACCGGACCGCGGGTCGACCTCGCCTTTGACCGTGACTTCGAGCATGTAATTGTGCCCGTGGCCATTGGGGTTGTTGCACTTGCCAAAAATGCGCTGGTTCTCCTCCGGCGTGAAGTCGGGATTGTGGTAGTAATGCGAAGCGGAGAACTCGGCTTTGCGGGTCAAATAAACCATGTTGATTCTATCTGTCTCTATACTACCGATTACCGGCCGAAGGCGACGGCTGGTCGGGTTCTAGGCAGTCCAGATTCAAGCACCTCAGGAACTTGCTCGCCACCAGTGGTGCGTCGAACTGCTTGACGAACTCCCGGCCCGCGGCCGCCAGTGACTCGCGCAACCCAGCCTCGGCGTACAACCTATAGATTCCGTCGGCCAGCGATTCGATACTTTCCGGCTCGACGAGAATGCCGTGGCGAACCACCTCTGGGCACCGCGGCCGCGCGGGCGGCGACGATCGCTTTTCCGCTGGCCATCGCTTCCAGAAAGACGATGCCGAAACCCTCCTGCACACTCGGGAGGCAAAAAATGGTGCAGTTTTTGTACTCCGCGGCGAGTTCGGCGGGCGAAAGATTCAGGCGCCATTTAACGATCCCTTCCAGCCTCTTTTTTCGCCAGATCGCCTTCAGTCGGCTCGCTTCCGGTTCGCCGCCGCCGAAGTGCACTTGCAGCTCAGGAATCCTCGATCGGAGTTGTTCCGCTGCCCCTAGCAGGATTTCGAGCCGCTTTCTGGGATAAAAGCGGCAGACGCACAGCACAACGAATTTATCCGGATCGGGCTCGGTTGAAATCGAGTCCAGGCTGCGCTGCCATGCTCGGAGATCAATCAGTTCCGGAACAACCTCGGGACGACGGGCGGCACGATAAAGCTGCTGGATACGCGCGGCGGCGTATTCGCTGGTCGTGACGACGGAATCGGCACGCTCGACGTGCATTTGCTCCCATCGCGCCTGCAGCGACATTGTGGCCCTAGTCAGGCCGGATTCGAAACGCATTTCGTCGGCGATGACGCCCTTGATCGAGGCCACGTGCGGGAATCGTCGCGGGCGCGAAAGCGTGTAGCCGTCGAGGTCGAAGCCGACGGTCGCGTCGTAGTTAGCGTCGACCCGTGAGCGCAGGGTTCGATTGAAGAAAAACCTCTGCAGCGTGTAGATGGGGAAGCGATGCCTGGGAGTGAGGAGATCGACCGCGCATCCTACATCCTTAAGCGCCATGGCAAGCGCGGAAATTCCGCTGAAGGTGCCGCTGCCCTGAAAAATGTTCATCGGAGTAGAGCTGAGAAAGCACAAACGCGGCGAGCTCATGGAGTCAAGCCGGCGTTTGATCAGGTCGATGCGACGCGGCGCCGGGTCAGGATCATTTATTATAGCTGCGTGCGACGGGCAGCCGTTTTCCTTGCCACGATTCTTCTATGCGGATGTTATGGGGGCGCGCGCCCACCTCGAATCGGGACACCGGCACCGGATTTCACCGTGCAGGACTCGGAACCGCAAGGTCGCTCTCCGCGATTTTCGCGGGCAGACGGTGGTGCTGAACTTCTGGGCGACGTGGTGTCCGCCATGCGTGGAAGAGATGCCGTCGCTGGTGCAACTCGACCAGCGTATGGGGAACAAGGGAATCAAGATCGTCGGGGTCAGCGTCGATGTTGACTCCGATGCCTATCACAAATTCCTCAAAGACTATAAAGTCGACTTTCTCACCGTCCGCGATCCTGGAACCAGAAGAGCACCCGCCTTTACGGCACCTTCAAGTTTCCCGAGACCTATATCATCGATCGCAACGGGGTGGTGCGCCGCAAGTTCATTGGCGCGGTGGACTGGAGTTCGCCGGAAATTGTCGATTTTCTGAACAAACTCTAGCCTGCACAACTCTTGCGGCATGCCCGCCAATTCCCCCACTTCAAACTGCCGGCTCGCCAAGAGTCACGCGAATATTCCTTGTACCATATAGCACACTGGTATTCTATATGGTATACTTTAAGCCATGGGAACTGGACGCAAGATCACGATCGAACTGCCGCCGCAGTTGATCGAGAAAGCGCAACTTGCCAGTGGCACGGGCATTACCCAGACCATTCGCATGGGGCTGCAGTTAGTGGCGGCGTCAGGGACTTACGCTTCGTTGCGCCAGCTTCGAGGGAAGTTCAAATTCTCGCGCAGCGTGGATGACCTCAAAACTGACCGATGATCGCCGCCGACACAAGCACCTGGGTTGCGTTCCTTGAAGGCGCGGCTGGCAGCGACGTTGCAATGCTGGACCTGGCATTACAGGAATCCCGGCTGCTAATGGTGCCGATTGTGCTCACCGAGCTGCTCAGCGATCCGAAACTCCCTCCGGATTTGGAAAGAATGTTTTGCGAAGTGCCCACGATTGGCCTCGAGCCAGGTTATTGGGAAAGGGCGGGAAAGTTGCGCGCCCAGGTGCTGGTGAAGCGGCGCAAAGCACGGCTCGGCGACGCGCTCATCGCTCAGATGTGTGTCGATCGCGGTGTCCCGCTAATTACCCGAGACCGGGATTTTCGGGCTTTCGCCGAGGCTGCGGATCTGGAAGTGATCCTGGCAGTCGCTCGGTGAAGTGGGGAATTGCCCTCCTCAAACCGAAGGGCGAGCGGGGCCATAGGTCAGTTTTCACCCGCGCCGAACACAAAATCCCCATCCTGACTTGCGGTCAGGATGGGGATCGATGTCTGGCCGACTGAACTACTCCGAATCCCAGACTACGTCGAAGCTGGTACCGTCAGACGTGAGCACCGAAGGAACAGCTTCGTCGGTGCCGCCGCTGGTAGCCATAATGATCCGCTCCTGCGTACTGAAGCTTCCGATCGCTCCCGAGGTCGAGGAGTCGGTGGCGTCGTTGGTGCCGCTGATGCCGGTATAGTCGTCGCCGAGATAGACAGTACCGAAATCAGCCAATGGGAGAATGCCGCCGCGGTTGGTGCAGCACGGAGCCTCGGCGATCCATTCCGCCGAAGAGCGCTTGGCGCCGGAGACGCGGGAACTGCGGCTGTAGGATTTTCCGGTAGTCTCGTTGGTGATTTTGATGGTGAATTCCGATCCGCTATAGGTGACCGAGGCCGACATCTGGTCGCCCACCGCGACCGGAACGCTCGAAATCAAAACCGATCCCGCGGGATAAAACTCATACCACGCGTAGTAATCGGGGCGAGTGCCGTCGCAATCGGAGTCGCTGCCGGTCTGCTCGACGGTGCTGGAGGAGTAGCCGTCAATTCCGACCCAGAAGGCGGCATAAGTGTTGGGAGTTTTGCTGCAGTCGACCGCAGGAACGGTTCACGATCCTTTAGCTACAGTGAAGGAAGAACCGGTGACGGCGTAGCCGCTCCAGTTGGTGCTCTCAACCGTGCCATCAGGACGGATGCCATGAACTCGCATGGGCGCGTGCTGACGAGGCGCGGGGGGTTGCGGTTGGCTCGATACCTGGGCCAGTGCAGGCAAGGTTAGCGCGAACAGAATTCCAAACACTATCGAACGCATGGTCTTTCCTCCGTACCGGGATCTTGAGGCATCCCGAAATTGCGCCAGTATATACGGTGTAATGCACCCCTCTGAAACTGGACAGGATCATAAGTTATGATTCGGGCCTCCGCCAGGAGGCGAGATGCCAAGAAAACCGCAGGTACAGAGAAGCGCCGAAGAGAAGTTCGCCATCGTGATCGAGGGTCTGAAAAGCGGCAACATTGCCGAGACCTGTCGCAGCCATCAGATCGCCGCCACCCTTTATTATCGCTGGAAAGATGAGGCCGAGAAAGCGGCGGTAGCCGCGCTGGCCGGCAGAAATGCCGCGCTCAAGCCGGACGAAGAACAACGCAAGCGTATTCGCGAACTGGAACGCAGCCTGGGCAAGGCCCACATCCAGATCGACATACTAAAAAACGTTCTGGGCGAATGAGCTGTGGCCAGGTTCATTCGCAAGCCCACCAGTTGCTGGCCGCAGGACATACCGCCCAACGGGTGGCACAGACGTTGGAAATCAGCCGCTCCAGTCTGTACTATCGTCGCCAAGAGCGCCGGTCGCGTGCCGATCGCCGCTACGACGAGCGCGTGGTTGAAGTCTGCGGCGAAAAGCCGGTGTACGGCTATCGCCGGGTACAGTGGTGGCTGGAGCAGGTGGGCGGGCTGAAGCTGAATCGCAAACGGGTATTGCGCGTGATGCGCGAGCGCGGTCTGCTGGTGCGCGGCCGCCGTCTGCGGGTGACGCGCAGAAAAGACTGGAGCACGATGAACGTATCGGAACCCGATCAGGTGTGGCAGATGGACATGACCAAAGTCTGGGCCGGGCCGGACGACGGGCTGGGCGTATCTGGTCTCGGCGCTCGATTGCTGCACCCGCGAGATCGTAGGCTGGGACTTGAGTTTGCGTTGCCGCACCCAGGATGCGCTGGCCGCGCTCGACCGTGCGGTGCGCGAGGTTTTGCCTTTCGATCCTATGGGAAAGGGTTTGACTTTGACTACCGACAACGGCACTCAGTTCACCAGCGCCCGCTTCATCGCCACCCTGGGGCAGTTGGGCATCGCTCATCGCCGCACCGCCTACAACCATCCCGAAGGCAACGGACGCATTGAACGCTTTCACCGCTCACTCAAGGAAGAGGAGGTTTGGCTCAACGAATATCAGTCGCTCGATCAGGCCCGCGATTCGATTGGCCGCTGGATCCACCAGTACAATCATCAGCGGCCCCATCAGTCGCTCAAAAACCGGACGCCCGCCGAAACCCGGCGGGCGTTCACTCAACCGCAAACCCTAACTTATTCCGAGGCCCTTTGTGTCTAGTTTAGAGGGGTGCATTACAACGGTGTGAATGTTATGTCAAGATGGAGGACACTGTAGGTTGTGGATCGTGGGCGGAAAGGTGTGTCCGCCCAAAATAATCACACCGGCAGTTCTTCCTGGGTCCAGGCGGAGTCGGGCTTGGGTGCGGCGGTGAGATCGAGGACGAGCTTTTCGAGAACCAGGCGCTTGGTCGGAGGATTGGAGCGCAGCGCGAGGTCGGCTTTGGCGACCAGGCGGATGGCGCGAGTGAGTTCGCGCTTCGATTGATAGCGCCGGGCCTGGCGGATGATGTCATCGGCGGCAAAGGGTGGAACGCGGAAACCCTGCCAGAGCGCCGCCCACAACATGCGCTGGTCGCGGACGTTGCGCTCGAGGATCACCAGCATCTGGCGAAAAGTTTTGGCCAACATATAAAGATGACCGATGGCGGCTTCGTCGCCTTCGCTGGTGGAAAGAATGGCGTCGAGGACTTCGAGAGCGCGGACGCGGTCTTTGGAAGAGATGGCGTCGGTGAGTTCATAGAGCGAGCGCTGCTTGGCGGCAAGGACCATGGTTTCGACGTCCCCCAGGGTGATGCGCTTTTTCTCTCCCACATAAAGGGTGAGCTTTTCGAGTTCGTTGGAAATCATCATCAGATCGCCGCCGAGGGCGTCAACCAGTTCGCGCGCGGCGTCGGTTTCGATCTTGACCGACTCGGCCGTACATTGGTCAGTGATCCAACGGACGGCTTCACTTTCTTCGACGCGAGAGAGTTCAATGAGCGAGCAAAATTGGCCAAGCGTTTCGCGGATACGCTCATAGCGTTCTTTGTCGGTCAATTCCATGCGGCGCGGATCGGAGGGAATGCTGATGTGGTCGGCGACGAAAATTAGGACGGCCGCGGGATTGGGATCTTTGCAGTAGGCCTCGATGGCAGCGAGTTTCGATTCGTTCGAGCCGCGCCCGTAAAGATTCTTTACTCCGCGCACAAAAAAGATCTGAAATGGCGCCATGAGCGAAGGGGTGCGGGCGCGATCGAGGATTTCGGCGAGGTCGGTCTCGGCAAGATCGAATTCAAAGAGGCTGAACTCGCGGAGATCGGCGGGAACGAGATATTCGAGAATGGCTTCGCGGCAGCGCTTGCGGAAGAAGACCTCGTCTCCGACGAAGACGTACGCTGGCTGGAGCTGGCGCGACTGCACCTGCGAGACAAAACGGTCGGTCTGGGCGAAGGCGCGCACTCAGTAGCCCTCCAGAATATTGGAGACCAGGGTCTGAGAGAAATCTCGAGAAAGCCGTTGCAAAGCCGGAGTGTCCTCTTCGAAAAACGCGTTGGGATCGCGCGAAACTTCGTACTGCTCGCGGAAAAGATACGACGGATTCTGGAATAGAGCACCTTGCCGCTTTTGTCCTGCAGAGAGACCTTCATGGAAATCACGACCAGCAAACTGGCGGCGCGGCCGGTTTGGGAGTCATAAGTCATGGGCGTCGTGTAAGCGGAAACGACGGTGCCGTGGAGGGTGGCATCGGCGTCGTTGTCATCTTTGGTGACCACGTGATAGTGGGTGCGGGTGGTCATTTCACGGACGACGGCGGCAGTGAGCATCTGCTCGATTTTGAAAGTCTGGGTCTGGTTGACGAAAGCGGGGATGGCGATGGTTTGAACGTTGTCGGGGATGGTGGTGTTGTGTCCAGCGGCGTGGTAGCCGCAAGAGAGAGTGAAGAACAGTAACAATGAGAGCCCGGCTAATGCGGCTAGCGACGCTCCGCGGAGCTGCGCTCCGTACGGACGAGTCGGAGACCCGTGCCCACACGGCCCCGCATTGAAAAATCCCCACCCAGGCAAAACCGGCTTGGGTGGGCCACCCTCGAGATTCGTGGTCATTGGATGATGCCTCGGGGGCGGGTGGCGGCCATAGTTTCTGCGCATTCGACGGCGGTAAAGGCGGCGACGCGCAGATTGTCGGAAGCGGCCCAGATCCAGAAGCTGTTGGGCTGACTCGAGTCGGGGACGACGGAAACCTGGATATCGTCCTGGCCGGCGGCGTTGACGGTGGTGGGACTCTCGTCGGCGCCGTGGGTCAGATTGACGTGCTCGCCGGAAAGGGCCGCTGCAATTTTTTCTACGTCGGCGACCTGGTCGAGCTCAATGTGGATGGCGAAAGCGTGGCCGTGAAAGATCGGAGCCTGCAGCAGCAGGAGTGACGGCACCGGAGCTTCGGGGGCGATGCGGCGGCAATGCTTCATTACTCGGCCTTCGACCGCCGACAGCGGCGGAGCCGATTGCTCTCCGTAGCGGGCGACGAGATTGAATGCCACTTGCGCATCGAAAATGTTCTTCGGCAAAGGCTGGAAGGAAAGCAGATTCACGGTTTGCTGGTGGAGCTCGTCCATGCCCTTCTGGCCGTGTTCGGATGCTGGTTCGAAGACAGTGGCCGACACGCGGCGAATGACCCCCGACTTCTGAATTCTGAGCAATAACATTGCGAGAACCACGGCCGCAGGGTGCGCGGTGACTGCGGCTTTGGGCTGCAACTCGGGAATGAGTCCCGTGCCCAACTGGCGCTCAACCCAGGGAGAACGCACCACCGCGTCGGGGTCGTTTTCCAGCGCATAAGACATATCGATAATGGCGCTGCCGCTATCGCGGGCGGCCTTCCAGAGTCTCAGCGTGCAATCGGGATCGGAAGCAAAAAAAGTGAAGTCGACGTTGCGGAACTCATCGACGCGGAGCTTCTGGATGAACGTCACCTCGTCGCCCACCGCTTCGAGCTGGCCGAGCGATTCGTCGTCATCCAGCAACTTGACCTGGGCGGACGGGAAATTGCGGTCGTTGAGAACATCGGCGAGTTCTTTGCCTTTGAGTGAAGCGGCACCGACGATTGCGACTTTGTAGAGGTCAGCGGGACGAGCGGGCTCGACCTGGATGCCTCCGGTTTTGGATGGTTGAGTCATGAAGTTTGCGACACCGGTTTATAGGGCGGCGACGGCGGCCCTCCTTTTCTTCGGAAAACCCATTGCAGGCGCCAGATGACGCCCGAAGCCATGTAAGTAAGCGCAATCACGAAGAGCACAAATTGCGAGAAGAACCAGATGGCAGCGAAGAGCAGCGCCAGCAGAACGATCAGGCGAAAAGGATGGCGCGAGCGAAAATCGATTCCTTTGAAACTGTAAAAGCGCCAGGTGCTGACCATCAAGTACCCGACCGCAATAATCACGAGGGTCCAAGTGATGCAGCTCCAGAGAGAACCGAGCGGTTCGCCGCCGGAAAAATGCACGACGGCGGCAATGACGCCGGCGCCGGAGGGAATCGGCATGCCGACAAAATATTTCTTGCCGGGGCGTCCGGGATTGGATGGCTGAGGATTGGTAGTGATGTTGAAACGTGCGAGACGACTGGCGCCGGCGATCAGAAACAGAAAGCTGGCAATGACGCCGAGCTGAGCGAGTTTGCCGGTCAACGCGGAGGATCCCCAAAGCGAGGGCAGTTGACGGAAGCCCCACATCCAGGCGAGCAGCGCGGGGGCGACGCCGAAAGTGATGACGTCGGCGAGCGAGTCGAGTTCCTTGCCGAAATCGCTGCTGGTGCCGGTGGTGCGGGCGATGAAGCCATCGAGGCCGTCGAACAGGACGGCGAAACCGATGGCTTTAGCGGCGAAATCGAAGTGCCAGGGCTCGGCCACCGAGCCGTGCGTGGCCTGCAGAATCGCGTAATACCCGAAGGCGATGTTGGCAGTGGTGAAGAGCGAAGGCAGAATGTACATGCCTTTGCGCATGCGCCGCGGCGGGCGGTCTTCTATACGCCGTTTGCGAACTTCGGGCACTTCCGGGTCTTCGATCATTTGGCTCCTTGCTGCGCCTGGGCGGCGCCGAGAGTTGCCAATTGAGGTTCAGGCGAAACGAAAGCAAGCACACTGGAGCCGCCCTGCACGCGGTCACCGATCTTGACTTGCAGGCTGGCGGACGCATCGAGAAGAACGTCGACGCGGGAGCCGAACTTAATCAGGCCGACGCGTTCGCCACGCTCCACGCGATCACCGACTTTCTTGTTGAAGACGATGCGGCGAGCGAGCAGGCCGGCAATCTGTTTGAAGACGATTGTTTGACCGTCGCCCTCGACGGTGACGACGTTCTGCTCGTTCTGGCTCGCGCTCTCTCGATTCAGTGCATTGAGGAACTGACCTTTGTGATAGGCGACGTTGTGAATCACGCCGCGAATGGGCGAGCGGTTGACGTGCACGTCAAAGACGCTGAGAAAAATGCTGATGCGCAGGCGGGTTGTACCAGCTTCGTTGATTGACGACACTGCGGTCACTTTGCCATCGGCGGGTGAAACCACGGCGCCGGCAAGCTTGGGAACGGAGCGCTCGGGATCGCGAAAAAACCATAGAAAAAAGGCCGCCAGCAGCAGGGCAGGCGCAGCCCACGGCGGGCTGGCGAGCCATCCCATGAGGAGGGCCACCGCCAATAGCGGCACGGCGTAAAAGTAGGCGTCGCGCACCATGGGGAGGGTTCAACATCATTATAGTGCAGGGTCAAAGTCTTCTTAAGATTCTTCGACCGCGGACATCCACGACGAGGGCACTGGCATCCCAACCAAAGTAAGTCAAGCCATAGCAGAACAAAATTCAAACTGATTAGCTTATTTTTAGGAAGGCTAGGTTTGTCTTCCGCTCGATATAGATTTTCTTAGCGTCTTGCGGCGTTAAGGCTCAATGACATGCCATGCCCGGGCCCGTTGCGCGTGCTCGATTGCTCCAGACAAGGCATGGCACGTCCCAGCGGTTTCTAAAACATAATCAGATGTTCTTCTCCGGGATACCACAGCACCGGGTCACGCAACGTTACACAGTGGCGGTTGCCGTCGCGATCCTTGCGGTGGTGGTGCGAGGATTGCTGGATCCGGTTCTTGGGCACGTTGCTTTTTACGCGACCGTGTACATGGGAGTCGCGTTCTGCGCGGTGGTCTGCGGCTTCGGCCCTGCGGCGGTGAGCGCCGTGCTGGGATTCCTGGGCACATTCTATTGGTTTGTCGATCCGCGTCACTCTTTCACGGTAAACCGTGCGGCCGAGATACATGGCATCATCGGTTTTGTTTTGGTGTGCTCGGTGCTCATCGGGCTCGGGGCGACGAATCGTAACAAGGCATTGACGCTTGCCCGGACGATCGCGGCACTAAAGAAAGAAGCAGCCGAACGATTGCATGCGGAAGAGCAACTGCGTGCGGCGCACGACGAACTGGAGGAACGGGTGCGGGAGCGGACGGCGGAATTGTCGGTGACGCTGAGCCGGCTGGAAACCGAAGTGGAAGTGCGGCAGCAGGCGGAGCAGGAACTTCGCCACCTCTCGGTCCAACTGATGACTCTGCAGGATGAGGAGCGGCGGCGCATCGCTCGCGAGTTGCACGACAGTGCGGGGCAGACGCTGGCGGCGATTAAAATGACGCTGGCGTGCATGGAGTCTCCGGCAGCGAACAACGGCGATCTTCCTGGTCTAATCGAAGATTTGAATGTGCTGGCGGACAGCGCGCTGCAGGAAATTCGCACGACATCTTACTTGCTGCATCCGCCGCTGCTCGATGAAGCGGGAATCGTTTCGGCGGCAAGGTGGTTCGTCGAGGGATTTGCCAAGCGAAGCGGGATACGGGTGCACTGCGATATCGCGAGAGACCTAGAGCGTCCGCCGAAAGAATGCGAGTTGGTACTGTTCCGGGTGCTGCAGGAAAGTCTCACCAATGTTCACCGGCATTCGGGGGCGTCCGATGTCAAAGTGGCGTTGCGCTGTGAAAACGAACGGCTGCAACTGGAGGTCAGCGACAATGGACGCGGAATTCGCGAGGATGTTTTGAAACATTCCAAGGGGCCGACGGGCGGTAAAGGCGTGGGAATTGCCGGAATGCAGGAGCGGGTGCGGGAGATCGGTGGACAGCTCGAAATCCGGCCGGGCAACACCGGGACAATCGTCACGGTGACGCTGCCGGCCTCGGCGACACAACAAAACGGCCCGCAGCTGTGGGCCTCCGCCGGGTAGTGTTCTGTTCCACAGAACCTGCCAGGCAAACAAAAAGAGCTCGCGGCGCATTGGGCATGAAGCCACGAGCAAACATCTTGGCGCGCACAGTTCGCATCACACTTTCAATTCTCGGTCTCAGGAGAAATCGGTTTCAGGAGAAATCAGTCTCAGGAGAAATCAATGAAGCGAGCGATTTTCATGGCCGTATTGCCAATCTTGGTGCTGGCTGGAGTGGTGAGCGCCGCGTGGGCCGACCAGGCACAGGACGCCAAAACAAAGTATCCGAACATGGCTCCAGTTGAGGAGTACATGATGACGAATGATGCCGAGATCGCCCTGGCACGGAGCGCAGCCCCGGAATCTATTTCAGCAGATGCCGAGGTTTGGGTTCTCGGACGGCATGGCTACGAGACCGCAGTCAAAGGCAAGAACGGATTCGTCTGTGTGGTGGAACGAGGGTGGACTGCCGAAATCGACAATCCTGACTTTTGGAATCCCAAGCTGCGGGGTCCGATCTGCTTCAACGCGGCGGCGGTACGATCCTACCTTCCACTCACCATTAAGAAGACTGAGTTAGTCCTGGCGGGGCAATCGAAAGCGCAGATGGTTGAAAGTATGAAGGTCGCGCTCGACCGGAAGGAATTGCCGACACCGGAGTCGGGCGCCATGTGTTACATGCTCTCGAAGGGCGGTTACTTGAACGATCGGGTCGGGCACTGGCATCCGCACCTGATGTTTTTCGTTCCGATATCGGAAGCGGCGACCTGGGGGGCAAATCTGGCAGGCTCGCCGATTTTGGCAACGGATGACCCTCAGGACCGCCTGACTATATTCATGGTTCCGGTCGCCGAGTGGTCGGACGGTACGGTTGACGCCACGCCCTAACGTTTAGGGGGCTGCAATAAAAAAGGCGCTCAGAAAGCGCCTTGGCTTGAGACATATAAGTCCGGCTGCGGTCGAGACCGCAAACAACTCGACAAAAAATTAAGCGACCTGTCCCTGCTGTGGTACCTGCCGGAAGTGCCGCTCGATGCTTTCCATCTGGTCTTTTAGACGGAGTTTCAGTTTTTTCAGTCTGACTTCTTCGAGTTTCTCGTCGTCGGTGAGATACCGCTTTTGCGTGAGTGAATCCGAACGTCGTTCATACTGCGTGTGCTCGGTGGCCAGTTTACGAAATTCATCGTGACTGGCCAGGAGCTGGTCTCTAGAAGTTAACATCCAGCAGACCTCCTAACCGGGTTTTCAACAATAGAAGTTAGCACAGGTGGAAAAGCGGTTCAATGAGGAATACGAGAAGTTAAAACGGCTTGGATTATCAGCAGGTTGGGAAGAGGCGCTGCACTGGAAATGAGGCAGCCTCAGTTAAGGGCAAGCCTGTAGAGGATGGCGTCTTCTACGGGGGAGTTGTAGTAACTGGGGCGGCGGCCGTACTCGGCGAAGCCATGTTTTTCGTAAAAGCGGCGCGCGGGAAGGTTGGAGTCGCGGACTTCGAGGAAGATGGATGCGGCGCGGCGAGCGCGAGCGAGTGTGAGAAGTTCGTCGAGCAGTTGCGCGCCGAGGCCGCGACGTTGAGCGGCAGGGGCGATGACGATATTTTCGAGCTCGCATTCATTGTGGATGACGCGAGCGACGAGGAAGCCGAGCCGCTGAGAATTTTCTTCCGCGATGAGCGCGATACGGGAGGGATCGGACAGCGCGCTTTGGTAGAGTTCGCGCGACCAGTGGGCGGCGGTGGACGCGGATTGGCCGAGCGCGATCAGGGCGGCCAAGTCAGCGGGAGTGGCAGGGCGAATGGGCACAGGAGCTTTAATCGTAGCAAAACGCCGGGGTTGGCCGACGCTCGCAGGTTGTGCCCCGCTTTCCATGCCAAGAGCATCTAGAATTAGAGGGCAAGCTACGAGAGGAGCGTTCTTGGCCGATTCACTTTATCTGAGTCTGTGGTTTCCGAGCTTCGATGTCGAGGACATGCTGCCACATGCCCTGGCGGTGATGCGTCAGTTCGAGTTTTCCACGCAGCAGCCGGGGGTGACGTATCTGGCACTGCATCCGGTGTCGTGGAACGAGCCAACCATTCTTGAGCGGCGCTTCACTCCCGGAGTCAGCCCGGAAGCGGCGGTGCTGATCGCATCCGACCTGCTGCACGAAGATTATGCGTATGAGTTCGAGGCGGCATGGGGACCTGTGGATTTTTTCGGAAGAACGGCGAGAGTGGGCGCGGCAGCCTTCGCTCGTCCGCTTTGTGGCGCACGGCGAAGAATTTGAAGAAGAGGCGTATCGCCAGGAGGGTCACATTCAGGTGGAACTCGGCCTCGATTCGCTTTTCCTGCAGGAACAGGTGCAGCTCACTCTCGAGGCGGAGCAACGTCTGCGGGCGAATGTACAGAAGTTGGTGGAGTTTACCACCAAAGTAGAGAAGAATGCCGGCGCGACGGGACGGTTGTTGTGGTCGGAATCCGAGGAGAACTTGGCGCAGAAGCTGGTCGCGCGGCTGCAGAGAGTGCAGTGAAATTAATCCGCCGAGTACGGAGAATTGAAATTAATACCGCAGAGGACGCCGAGTACGCGGAGGATTTTTGAGGTTCCCCGTCCCCCAAAACCCCCGCCCGGCAGATCTAGCATCCCATTTTCCTCAGCGTCCTTTGCGTCCTCCGCGGTTGTTATTTTGTCTCGCGCTTGACGGGGATTGAATCAAACCCGCAGAGGACGCCGATTACGCCGAGGGGTTTGGAACCGATCTCGCGTGGCAAAACTTCTTGGAAGCTAATTCCCCGAATTCCTCTGCGTCCTTTGCGTCCTCCGCGGTTCTAATTCCGGCCTTATTTCGTTCTTCCCCCCTCGATTTTCAGTTGGTCACTGGCTCCGGCTTGCGCTGCCGCCAGACGCGCTGTCAGCACGCGGAACGGTGAGCAGGAGACATAATTCATCCCCACCTGGTGGCAGAACTCCACCGATGATGGCTCGCCGCCATGCTCGCCGCAGATTCCGACCTTGAGCGTGGGCCGGGTCTTGCGTCCTCGTTCGATGGCCATTTTCACCAGTTGCCCGACGCCTTCGCGGTCGAGCACCGCGAACGGGTCCTGCTTCAGGATTCCTTCGGCAAGGTATGTCGGAAGAATCTTGTTGACGTCGTCGCGCGAGAAACCGAATGTGGTTTGGGTAAGGTCGTTGGTGCCGAAACTGAAGAACTCGGCTTCTTTCGCGATCTCGTCGGCGACCAGCGCCGCTCGCGGCAACTCGATCATCGTGCCCACCAGGTATTGGACGGTTTTTCCTTTCTCTTTGAAGACTTCGTCAGCCACGCGGCGCACGATCGCCGCCTGGTTGGCCATTTCCTTCAACGTGGCGGTCAGCGGAATCATGACTTCGGCGTGAGTCTTGATTCCCTGTTTCTCGACCGCAACCGCGGCTTCGAAAATTGCCCGCGCCTGCATTTCTGTGATCTCGGGATAAGTAATTCCGAGGCGGCAGCCGCGATGGCCGAGCATGGGATTGAACTCGTGCAGCTGTTCCACGCGACGAAGAATGGTCTTGAGCTCCTTCAACTTCGGCGACTTTGGCTTGGTAACGCTGAGCACGGCGATCTCGACCATCAGATCTTCGCGCTTGGGAAGGAATTCGTGCAGCGGCGGATCGAGAGTACGAATGGTGACCGGAAGACCATCCATCGCTTTGAAAATTCCGATGAAGTCGGAACGCTGCATGGGGAGCAGTTTCTTGAGCGCGTCCCGGCGGTCTTTTTCGTTGTCGGTCATGATCATTGCACGCATGTGGGCAATGCGGTCTTCGGCGAAGAACATGTGCTCGGTGCGGCACAACCCAATGCCTTCGGCTCCAAAAGCCCGCGCCTGGATCGCATCGCGAGGAATGTCGGCATTCGCGCGGACGCCAATTTTCCGGTAGGGTTCGGCCCAATCGAGCAACTTGGTGAGTTCGGGATCGTCGGGTCGGGCATCGACGGTGTTGAGTTTGCCTTTGATCACACGACCGGTAGTGCCGTCGAGCGAAATCCAGTCGCCGTCTTTGAACAGCTGGCCCTTGACGCGCATCTCGCGGGCTTTTTCGTCGACGGAAATGTCGCCCGCGCCCGCGACGCAGCACTTTCCCATGCCGCGGGTGACTACGGCGGCGTGGCTGGTCATTCCGCCGCGAGAGGTAAGAATTCCGGCGGCGACTTCCATGCCTTGAATGTCTTCCGGCGTGGTTTCGCCGCGGACCAGGATGACTGGATTTTTCTTGGCGCCGTGGCCCGCTTTTTCGACCGCTTCTTCGGCGGTAAAGACGATCTGGCCGACGGCTGCCCCCGGCGACGCGGGCAACCCGGTTGCGAGGACTTCGACTTTGGCATTTTTCTCGTCGAGGCGCGGGACCAGGAAATCGTAAAGCTGGTTGGGCTCGACGCGGAAAATGGCTTCTTCTTTGGTGATCAGGCCTTCTTCCACCATCTGAATGGCCACGCGAACGGCGGCCAATCCGGTGCGCTTGCCATTGCGGGTTTGCAGCATGTAAAGCTTGCCGTCCTGGATGGTGAACTCGAAGTCCTGCATGTCGCGGTAATGTTTTTCGAGCCGCGTGGTGATCTCCCGCAGCTGGCGATAAACGTCCGGCATGATCTTCTCGAGTTCGAGGATTGGAACTGGAGTGCGGACGCCAGAGACCACATCTTCGCCCTGCGCGTTCAGCAGGAATTCGCCGTAAAATTCCTTGACTCCAGTGGCGGGATTACGGGTGAAGCCGACGCCGGTGCCGCTGGTTTCGCCGAGATTGCCGAACACCATGGCCTGTACGTTGACGGCGGTGCCAAGGTCGTCGGAGATGTTGTTGATGCGGCGGTAATGTTTGGCGCGGTCATTTTGCCAGGAGCGGAAGACGGCATCGCGCGCCATGACGAGCTGCTCGTGCGGGTCCTGGGGAAACTCGCGCTTGGCGTGCTTCTTGACGACCTTTTTGTAATCGGCTATGACTTCCAGCAGGGCCTTGGCGTCGAGGTCGGTGTCGAGCTTGGCCTTCTTCTGTTTTTTCTTGGCGTCAAACACTTCGTCGAACTCTGACTTTGGAATTTCGAGCACCACGTTGCCGAACATCTGAATGAGGCGGCGATAAGAGTCGTTGGCAAAGCGGGGATTGTTGCTGCGCTTCGCCAGCGCGTCGACCGTCCGGTCGTTCAAGCCAAGGTTCAGGATGGTGTCCATCATGCCGGGCATGGAAAATTTCGCGCCGGAGCGGACGCTGACCAGCAATGGATTATTGCCTTGGCCAAGTTTTTGTTGCTGCAATTCTTCAAGATGCTTGAGCGCGTCTTCCATCTGGCGGTCGACCTCTTTTGAGACGGCTCCGTGGCGCATGTATTCCCGGCAGGCATCGGTCTGAATGGTGAAGCCCGGAGGGACGGGCAATCCGGCGTTGGTCATCTCAGCGAGACCGGCCCCTTTGCCGCCGAGTTCGTCTTTCATTTTGCCGTTGCCGTCGGCCTTGCCGCCGCCGAAGAAGTAGACGTACTTGGTGTCCTGCGGTTTTTGGGTTTTGCCGATTTCGGTTTGTGGGAGAGTAGAAGTAGCCATAATGGATTAGTCCTCTAATTTCAAAATTCTGTATTACCGAACAGTACCCTTCATTCTTGTCATCCCGAGCGCAGCGGGGGATCTGCAGTTCCGTCCCGTAATGCGATTTCTCGTTCCGCCTCCGGTACCTCATTCTTGTCATCCCGAGCACCGCGAGGGATCTGCAGTTCCGTCCCGTAATGCGATTTCTCGTTCCGCGGGTACCTCATTCTTGTCATCCCGAGCGTCGCGAGGGATCTGCAGTTCGATCTTTTCGCCCCAGCCTTCGGCGAGGTCTTGCCATGCAGGATTCTCGCTCTCAATTAAGGCGAGACGTTTTGCCCGCGTCCACGCCTTAATTTGCTTCTCTCGCGCGACGGCATTGTTCACATACATGAACGTCTCGTAGTACACCAACCGGTTGATGTTGTACCGCTTGGTGAACCTTCAATCTCGCCGCATTTGTGCTCAAGAGCACGGCTGAAAATGTTGTCGGTAATCCCGGTGTAAAGGTTCAGCGATCGGCTGGCCATGATGTACACGTAATAGCGTTTCTCACGCCTCAACTGGAGATCCCTCGCTACGCTCGGGATGACAAGAAGGGAGAGCAACTCGTCGATCCTCTGCTTTCTGCTGCTCTCCACTGCAGATCCCTCGCTGTGCTCGGGATGACAAACTGGTTAGGGTCTTGCCAACCGATCAACCCTTGCCCTCAGTCACAATTTCAGAAAAATCGGCGATGGTGGAAAACTCCGTCAACAAAGTTTGCAAAAGCGCCAACCGATTCGCACGGACTCTCTCATCGTCCACCATGACCATGACTTTGTCGAAGAAGCGATCTACGGGTTCGCGTGCGGTCGAAAGCATAAGCAGCGCGTCTTTGTACCCCGCTTTGCTGCGATGTTCTTCGACGCGCGGCGCAGTACGCTCGATGTACGCTGCCAGCATTTTTTCTTCCTCGGCTGCGTTGGCCAAATATTCAAACTTCGACGCAGGACTGATCTTCTTCTCTTGCGCCTGCCGCAGAATGTTGCGAGTGCGCTTGCAGGCTGCGGCAATTGCCAGAAATTCAGGCATATCGAGCACATTCTTGACGGCCTCGGCGCGGGCAACGGCCTCTACCACGTCGTCGGCGCCAGCCGCGAGCACTGCGTTGACCACGTCGTAACGGAATCCCATCGCGTCGCGCAGATAGAACTCCAGACGCTCGCGGAAGAAATCGCGCACGCTCGCCGCATAATCTTCCGCGGACGCAAATTTTCCCTCCACCGAACTTCCGCAGTAGGTCTCGGCGGGCATAGCTCGTGATCGCACTTAACTTAAGGGGCAGTTTGTGCTCGGCGATCGTCCGGACGATGCCGTTCGCCTGGCGGCGCAGCGCAAACGGATCCTTCGATCCCGTCGGCTGCAGGCCCAGCGCAAACATTCCGGCGATGCTGTCGGCTTTGTCGCCGATCGAGAGCACGGCGCCTTCGACCGAGCGCGGGACGGAATCTTCCATCGACTCCGGCTTGTACTGGTCGTAAATGGTCTGCGCGATCAACTCCTGCGTGGCCTGGGGAAGGTCGGGATCGAGTTCCTGCACGCGAGCGTAAAGTCCGCCGACGATGCCCTGCAGTTCGGTGAACTCTTTTACCAGTTCGGTGGTGAGGTCGGTCTTGGCGAGGTACCCGGCTTTGTGGACCACGCCGGGGCGAATCGCCGTTCCACTCTGCCGAATGATTTCGCACAGCCAACTGCAGAGGCGCTGAACCCGTAACGTTTTTTCGTAGTAGCTGCCGAGGTCTTTTTGAAAGGTGACGTTCTTCAGCCACTGTACGCGTTCGCGCAAGGGATGCTTCTGGTCGGTTTGCCAGAAAAAGCGAGCGTCGTTGAAGCGGGCGCGCAGCACACGTTCATGGCCGTGGCGAATGGTACCATCGGCGTCGCCGTCGGTGTTGAGCACGGCGAGGAAGTGCGGCAGCAGCCGGCCACTCGAATCTTCGACGGCAAAATATTTCTGGTGGTCGCGCATCACCGTGACCAGAACTTCTTCCGGCAGCTCGAGAAATTCTTTTTCGAAGGCGCCGAGAATAACTGAAGGCCACTCGGTGAGATTGACCACGGTGTCGAGAAGATTCTTGTCTTCTCGCCAGCGCGCGCCGGGGATGGTGCGAGTGGCGGCATCGAGCGCCTTGCGAATTTGCGCCTCGCGTTCGGCGCGGTTCAATACCTTGGCCGCCCGCAGCGCATTTACGTATGCTTCTCCGGCGGCCGGAATTTGCACAAGTTGGTCAGCAAGAATTCGGTGTCCGCGCGAAACGTTCTCAGCGCGAATGCCGTCGAACTCAAGTGGGACGACTTGGCCGTCGAGCATGGCCACCAGCCAGCGAACTGGGCGGACAAACTTTTCGCTGGGCTTGCGCCAGTACATGTTCTTGGGGAAATAAATGGATTCGATTTCTTTGGGCAGAAACTCCGACAAGACTTCTGCAGCGCGACGGCCCTTCTTGGTGACTTTCGCGGAGAGATACTCTCCCTTAGGTGTCGTTACGCGCTCAAGCTGCGAAACTTCCACTCCTGCTTTTTTGGCGAAGGCATGCGCCGCCGGCGTCGGCTGGCCTTCTTTGAAAGCGATTGCCACCGAGGGGCCATTGACCTGTTCGGTGACATCGGGTTGCGCCGCGGAAATTCCCGCCGCGAGAACCGTCAAGCGGCGCGGGGAGTCGAAGCCACCGACATCTCCGCCTGACGAAAGGCGTTCGCGTTCCAGCAGTTTTGCGACGCGTTCGCGCAGCTCTTGAGACGCCGCATCGATCATACGGGCGGGGATTTCTTCGCATCCGATTTCAAGCAGGAAGTCAGGCATGGGAACCCCTATTCTCTCAAAAATCGTGGAGATGCGGGTGTGAGCGCCGTCACATAGCCTAAATGCTGGTCACAAATCATAACTGAGAGAAGGGTGTACGGAGTTCCCGAAAGCGGACTTGAATTTAAACCGTTGGGGCGACTTGCAATTTCTTCTTCGACTGCGGTTTTTCTTCGGGTTCTTCGTTAGCGGAAGCCTCGCTTCTCTGTTGATTGACATACGCCTTCGCGATTCCGACTGCCAAAGCGCGCACCCGCGCGATCACGCCCACACGCTCGGTGACGGAAATCGCGCCGCGGGCGTCAAGAATATTGAAAAGATGCGAGCACTTCAGGCAAAGGTCGTAAGCTGCCAACACCGGAAAGCGCCGGGCATCGCGGGCGATGCCGTCGCCCGATTTCTTGTCTTTGCTCAGCGCAGCGTAACCGTCCAGCAGCGCCTTGCATTCCGCTTCATAGAACTCGAAGTGTCGCCAGGTCTTCTCTACATCCGCCGCCTCAAAGTTATAAACCGAAAATTGCAGCTCGTCCGCCAGGCGCACATCACCGTAGGTCGTCGCATGGCCGGTTTGCGGATCGCGCGCCCACACAATGTCGTAAATGGAATCGACATCCTGAAGGAAGCCGGCAATTCGCTCCAGCCCGTAGGTCAGCTCGGCAGAAATCGGGTCAAGATCGATTCCGCCGCATTGCTGGAAGTAAGTAAACTGCGTAATTTCGAGCCCATCGAGCATCACCTGCCAACCCACGCCCCACGCGCTCAGCGTCGGCGCCTCCCAGTTGTCCTCTTCGAACTTGATGTCGTGCTGGCGCAGATCAATGCCGATCGTGCCCAGCGATTCGAGATAAAGTTCCTGCGCATTTTCCGACGGCGGCTTAAGAATGACTTGCAACTGCGTGTGCTTGAAAAGGCGGTTGGGATTTTCTCCGTAACGTCCGTCGGCCGGCCGTCGCGAAGGCTGCACGTAAGCGACTTTGTAAGGCTGCGGTCCGAGCACGCGCAGAAAAGTTTCGGGCGACATGGTGCCGGCGCCAACTTCAACGTCGTAAGGCTGCTGCAGCACACATCCGCGCTCCGCCCAAAAGGTCTGCAGGCGGAGAATTAGCTCTTGAAAGGTCGGCGGGTTGGATGGGCGTGAGTTCAAGTTGTTGTCGAGGGTCCTTAAGGTATCGAACGATTGTACCGGAAGCAGGTGGAAGTCAGCAGTGCAGCCTCTACTAAATCACATCGTCAGGATCGATCTTTTCCAGCATGGCCGCGGTGGTCAACCGTTTCTCGATGTGCCGCTCCAGAGTTTGTAAGAGAAATTTACGCAGATCGGCGCCCTGCTGCTTTGGCCAGGGGGCGTCGGCAAAACTATCGAGCGGGGCGCGAAACATGCGCGCCGCCAGCGCCCGCGAGTCGGAGGAGATTTCCGACGAGGCCAGCCGTTTGTCGTCGCTGCACATCAGCCCGTCGGCCAGGACGTGAAAAAATGCCCGGCTGCCGTTGAGGGCTCGGCCGCAGACGATGCACTCGGAGAGATCGGGTAGATAGCCCATCAGCCGGACGATCCAGAGGTCGAAGTAGGTGAGCGGCATCCACAGTTCGCGGCCATGCAATCCCGCCAGCACGGAGAGCGACAATCGAAATACCGCGTCATTGGCCTCGCGCTCGGGCAAAAGTTCATCGAGCAACTCGGCCACATGTCCGAGTGCCAGGGCGCGAGGATAAGTCACGGCCGAAGTGAGGGGAGATTCGAGAATGTCACAGGAATCGAGGCGGGTCAGCTCCTGGCCCTCGCGCTCGTCAAAGTAGGCGCGAACGACGGTAAGCGGCTCGAGTGCCGCGCCAAACCGCCGACGCGATTTTTTCGCCGCCCGCGCCACGCCGCGAATTTTCCCGTCGAGACGGGTGAAGAGAGTGACCAGAAGATCGGCTTCGCGCAGCGGATAGGTGCGCAAAACGATCGCTTCTGATTCTTTCAGTGCCATGGGATTTCAAAGCCAAGTCTTGCGAAAATGCCGGGCTGTTTTGATTGTATTCAGCTTGTGGTCAGCAAGAAAGTTTTGTCGACAGGAATTGCCTAAGGCAGCGAGAACCTTCGGTTGGGATTGCCGAGTTTCGCCTCGAGCGCGAGAATCATGAAAATCGCAATACCGCAGTCGTAGGCCTTCAATTGGCGCTCACGCTGTAGTCGGGACAGAGGGGTGCCCAAGTCTGGGTGCCCTAGGTTCCGCGAGCGATGCGAGCGAGCTAACCTGGGAAAGAATTCCTGTTCATCATTGGAGTGCGGCTCCTGGCTGCGAGCTCTTTACCGTGCGGATCTCTGAGCCGGTTCGACTGCTTGCTTTAAGCGACGCTTGGATGGTCTTCACCTGCGAAGCGAGCAGCGCGATCTCTGCTCGTTGCGCCTTGAGTTGCTGTTGTTGCTCGCGGATCAGCGCTTGTTGCTGCTTAGTGGCCTCGATCAACAGGGCGGTCAGCCGACTGTAGTCCACGCTGCGAGCGTCTTTCCCGTTGTCTTCATAACTCACTACCTCCGGCAGCACCGCGCCCACTTCCTCGGCGATCACCCCTACTTCGTGCTTGCCACTTGCCTTCACGTCATAAGAGACGCCGCGCAGTTGTTCGACTTTGGCGAGCGCGTTCTGTAGGGGCTGGATGTTGATCTTCCAGCGGCGGGAGCTGAAGGTTTCCCATCCGTCACTCACCGGATGGCCTGCGCCTTGCCCGATAGTGAGTACATTGGACGGGCTCTCGGTGCCGATTCCGACCTTCACCGCTTGCATGCCGGTTCCTCCGAGTACCAACGCGTTGCTTTCGCTGACTATGGCGTGGGCGCCGACCGCAGTGGCATTGTGCAAGCCGTCAGCCCCGGTGGTGCATAGGTAACCGATGCAAGTGAGATCGCTGCCCGTGGTATTGGTTTCGAGCGCGTAGGTGCCGAGGGCGGTGTTCTCACTTCCACTGGTGTTTTTCCTGAGTGCGAAGTTACCCTCGGCTGTGTTTTCATCCCCGTCTCCTTGCTGGTCGCCCTGGTCAGCGGCCAACGCGTAAGCGCCGACGGCCGTATTCTGAGATCCGGCGCCGTCGGAGGACAACGCGTAGGCGCCCACGGCGGTTTCGAATCCTCCGCCTACCTCGGCGTGAAGCGCGTAGGCCCCGAGGCCGGCGTTGAGGCTGCCGCTGATGTTACTCGGATACGCTTCGTAGCCCAGAGCAATGTTGTCATCGCTCAGCGGCCCCGGCACGCTTAGCACCAGCGATTCTCCAATAAGGTAGCCCCCCGCGTTGACGTGCCCGGACACGTCCAGCGCCCATTTCGGCTTGGTTGTGCCAACCCCAATGTTGCTCCCGGACTGGTAAAGCTTCGAGTTACCCAAGGTCGTGCTGTTCTCCCACAGGGGGACATAGTTGGTTGTTCCCGTCCCGCCCACAGCGGGGGACGGCGGAGCCGCGTCCTCTTGTGATACTGCCGCCGCATCCGTAGATCGGGACACACGACCGCCAGAGGTTTGAGCAGACAGGGAAATAACCAACGCGCAAAATCCAACCAGCACACAGGCGATGCGGGATTTCATGGGAATATCTCCTTTGGGGAATCAACCTGATTCTCGACCACAGTCGTGTTAGTAAAAAGCCGCCCACTCTGCAAGCTAACCTGGGCTAAAGATCAATATCCTGACATTATTGCTGCGGCAACCCCACGTACACCGAGTTCGTCACTGGCGTATTCAGCAAATCCGTCACCGTTCCCGGAATCCCGCCCGCCGCATCCAACTCCGCCGGAATGCCAAATCCCAGCAACTCTGCGCTCGCCGAGTGAATCACTCCATTCACCATCGTGAAATCCGTCAGCCCTGCCACTGCGCTCAGCGCCGGCACAATCGAATCGCTCTGCTGATTGAAAACCTCCGGCCATCCCGTGGACGTCAGATGGTCTGCCAGATAATCGCCAATGCAAAATATGCGGATGTACTCCGCCACCGAAGAATTATCCAGCCCATCCAGCTGCTCCTGCGACTCCAGTCCCTGAATCAGCGCCGTCGGCAGCGGATGCGGAATCGGATTCTGCAGCTTCCCCAGCGCCGGACTCAAATCGTTGCCAAACCCATCGCCCTCAAGATCACCGACCCCTCCGGTCGCCGTCGTACCGTTATTAAAAGTGACAGAACTGAAGCTCGGACTCCCCGAAAGCGCCAGAATGCCCCGCACGCACTCATTATTATTGTCGAGCAGATCGATAGCCAGCGGCGATCCCCAGTGCGGCGTTCCAATCGTGATCAGCTTGTGCACATAGCCCAGCGCAAATGTATCGTTGTTGTAAAACCGCTTGAACTGCGGAAACGTTCGCGTAATATCGCCGCCCATGCTGTGCGCCACAATGTCCGCCTGCACTGCCGCAACCGCCAAGTTCTCATGATTCGCGCCCAGCTTGAACTGATTGATGAACGTCGCCATCTGCTTGCCGACAATCGGCGCGTTATAAGCAAAGCCCAGCGAATTCTGCTGCGCGCTCTGCAGGCTGCTCACTGCCCATGACGGATACGCCGGCTTATACGACTTGATTTGCGGACCGATAGTCGCCGAATAATTCGCGCGCAGAATGCTGAAGCGCGTGTCGTTGATCAGCGGAGTGAAATTGTCCCACGACGCCGAACTTCCCCACAGCCCATGAATCAGCACCAGCGGCGGCCGCAGAATCGTCACAGTCGTGTTTGAAGTAAGCCCAGTATCGACCTCCAACGTGTTGAGCGTGATGAAACGCTCCGTCTCGTTCGAATCCTGTCCCTCAGGCCGGGGAAAATCGATCGGCACGCCATAGATCGCAAACGCCATCGGCCCCTTCGAAGTATTGACCGCGGAAACCGTCACTTGGCTCTGTGTAAATCCCGAACCTCCAATCACGCCCAACCCGCCATCCTCGGCCGACGACGTGCTCTGCTGTCCCTGATCGTTGTAGACGGTAAACGTAAATTGTTCGCCGACCGAATTCGCCGGAACCCGCAACACAACTTCCGTCACTGCGTCCGCCGCCACTCCTTGCACCGCGCGGCCTTTGCTGGCAAGCGTGTTCACATTGCCCGTCACCATCGGTCCCTTCAACAGCGACGGCACCGGATCGAGCAGGGTCAACTGCGGCGCGCTCGACTGCTGGGCGAATAACGAAGCCGACAAAATGGCCGCCCACAGAAGCGCCAATACGTGGTTACGGAATATGACAACTCGGGAAAACTTCGGAAGAGAATTCATGGGCCACCTGAGAAAAATCGTCCCACCTGTTTATCACAGATCGCAGTCAGGCCACAATCGAAACTTAGGCAAACCAATCTATACTCTGCGTTCTTCCGCGCGAGACCCTGCGACCTCTGCGATTAGCTTTATCTGCAACGTACGGCGATCGACCCCTCACCGCACCCGCAAGCTGTTGGCCATGCGATCGAACACCGGCTCCAGCGCATCGAAATCCGGCTGTGGCGCGACAAAAATCATATATAGAATCAGCCGCGAATTTCCCTCCACGGCAATCACTCGCACCCGCTCCGGTAGTGCTTTGCCTTTTTCTCGCACCGCGGACGTGCCCAGCCAATCGAATTTCATCGCGCTGCGCCCCTGCAACTTGAAAGCCTGCGGGCTGTTGTACTCGCGCATTCCGGGATTGCTCGCCTTTATATCGCGAACCAATTCCTGCACCGCGTCCTGCAGCTCATTACTTCTTGCCTTCGGCTGAAAACCGCTCACCGTCACCCCATACGCCATCGCGCTTCCCGCCAGCCCGCCCTCGGGATAAAAAGTGACGCTCGAATCCGGCGTTCTACTCGTCTGCCAGTTCTCCGGATAGTCGATCGCAAAAGCCACATGCTGAAATTGCGTGTAATGATCGCTGACAATGTTCTTCGTCGAAAGCCGCGCCGCTTCCGCCTCGCCCGCATCCTGCATCGCTTCTTTCGGCGACTCTTCTTTCACATTCGACAAAGACTGTTTCGCCGCCGCGTACTCTGCGCTGTCAGTCAGCGAATATTCTTTCGGGGGGAACCGCGAGAGAATCGACGAAACATTTTTCGCGCGGTCGCCGGGATCGGGATGCGAATTCAAGAACCCTGGCCCGCCACTTTTTCCTCCCTGCTGCTGCAACTTCCGGAAGAAGGTCACAGCGGCCTGCGGGTCGTACCCCGCGTCATACATAATCTGCGCGCCCACCATGTCCGCTTCGGTCTCGGCATCGCGCGAATATTTCATGAAGACCGATCCCGCCGTGATCTGCATTCCCATCTGGCCCAGCGCTCCCGCCCATCCACCCACACCCGCGCCCAGAATGCCGCCCAGGATCGCCAGCGGCACCTGCGCTTTCATCTGCCGCGTAGCCTGGCGAGTGGAGTGCCGCATCACCACGTGCGAAATCTCGTGCCCCATCACGCCCGCCAGTTCCGGCTCAGTCGCCATCTCAATCAATCCGGTATGAACATAGATCGGCCCGCCGGGCAGCGCGAACGCATTCACCGACTTCTCCCGCACAACTTTGAACGTATAAGGAAATTTGTAGCCTGGCGCCTTGGCCGCAAGACTTTGCCCAAGCTTGTTAATGTATTTCGACATGGGATGGCTTGCCGGCAGCAGCGGCAGCTTCTTCTCCACATCAGCCGAGGCCTGGCGGCCCAGCCGAATTTCTTCTTCAATGCTGTAGCGATTGCCCTCGGTTGGGTTAGTAGTGACGCGGCCTTTCTTGGGGTCTACATTCTGCTGTTGCGCCGCCGCGCTGATCAGCGACAAAACCAGCATCACCCAGCAGAACCGAATAATCCTGGCAAAAAAATCGGAGTTCAGCATTCTCAGTCCCGTCTCGTCTTGCGAGATCGCTGAGAATTCTAAACTCCGCTTTCCTCAATCTCCAAACGCGCTATTGTCGATGCGCTTAAGACACCTGACCCATGGTGAAATTCCCCGATCCGGCACAGCCTGAGCCCGTCCCGCTCAGGTTCCAGTTTCCAGTGATCGCATTGTCGTTGAGCGTTCCCTGCATGGTTAGCTGGTTCGTCCCATTGGTATTCGACGTTCCCGACTGCACCGTCATCTGAAATGTTCCCGTGGTTACGCCTGCGACTGTGCCCGTCGAGGTGAAGGTCGCAATCGCCGTGGTGCCCGAGGCAAAGCACGAGTTCGATGTGGTGAAACTCAGATTGGTTACAGTGACCGCGCCGCTGCTGTTCGCGGAAAGAGTGGATGTAAAGGCGAGCACAGTCGAACCGTCGGTGGCGCTAAGCGTGGCCGACCAGTTTCCATTGATGGGGTTGCTTGAACCATTTCCGCAGGCGGTCAACAAAATCGCCAGCGTACACATAACCGCGACACACCAATGCCTCATTATGCCCTCCGCACAATAACAAAAACAGATGCTGAATCTTCAGTTTGCGGTTGTAACTCTATTGTTAACAGAAAAACCCGGCTCTCGGCGCAAAGTTTTGTGACCTTGTGTCAAGAAAGGTAAAAACGGGACGAAGAATTCCCGCTTTGGACAGGCCACAGAGACGCCGCAATCACATCTTAGTCATCGAAAACGCGCCCGACCCCATGCAACCCGGCCCGTTGCCGCTCAGTTCCCAGGTTCCGGTGATCGTGTTGTTCGCCGGCGTTCCGTTCATCGTAAGCTGGTTGTTCTGGCTGCCGTCGATCGTCCCAGAGATCACTGTCAACTGAAACGGCTGGGTCGCATTCGCCCCAGTGGTATCGAGTGTGGCCGAGGCGGTCGAGGAGGAGACAAAACAGTTCGTCGCGCTGGTGAAAACCAGGTTGGTGACACTGATGGTGCCCGTGCCCTGGGTCAGCGTCGCATTGAAAGTCAATGCCGCGGCGCCACTAGAATTATTGAGGGTCGCGCTCCAATTCCCGGTCAACGCGTTGCCCGAAGTACTTCCGCCCCCACACCCGGCCAGCATCGCCGCCAGCGCGCACAGCGCTGCAAGACACACGTACCTCATTCTGTCCTCCGAGAGATGTATTCAGCTGTGAAGTGCTTGGGGGCTCTGGCCGAGTATTATCGAGGAAACTGGGTCACACCGCAAGGTGAGAGAAAAAAAGGGCCGCCCAGAAAGGCGACCCTTGATTGCGCAATAACATTGCACCGTAGCGCGCTAGGCGATCTTGCGCTCCCGGTTTTTCTCGTTGCTCGGATCACCCTGTTCTACATCGGTATTCCGGCGCTGTTGCTGCTGACGCCGCCGTTCTTCCTCGCTCTGCCCGTGTTGCTCTCCGGACTTGTGCTCCTGATTGCCCGGATTCTGGTTCCCGGGATTGCGGTTTCCATGCTGCTGTTCCGTAGAATCTTTCTTCTTGTCTTCCATAAGTTACGTTCCCTCCTTCGACAAAATTCATGACAGCGAACATTGAGATGGCGAAAGCCCGCCGCGCGGAGTCCCTCCGCGCGCAATTACCGTCGCCTTAGTGATTAATAATTGACCCACTTAGGGAGGTCATCGTAGAAAAGCAGTCTGTCTCGCACTTGCTTTCGCGACTCGACGGTGCGGCACACTACCAAACCCATTGCTTGACCTAGCGCATGCATGGGCGCAGACGCTGTCCGCCACAATCTCACTACCCACTTGTCATCCTGAGAGCGCGCGCTTTTCTTCGCGGGCGGAAGGATCTCAGTTTCCACGGCTTGGCGGGGAGCGCAGTCCTGGGCTGCAGCGCTTCGCGCGGCGATCTCCGCACCAATGTGGTGCACAAACACTTAGGGCCGCCTTGCGGCGGCCCACTCATTGCAAACGGAAATCTGAAAACCGGAAGTCAGAACTTCTTTTTCATTTCCCAACTACCCTGAACGACAATGACCTTACTACTCCTCATTCCATACGTACAGAAAATCGGCGTCGCTCGCGGTCGCGACACTACGTCCCCCCTTGTGGATCGCGCGATTCAGCGCCGAGCGCACTTTTTCCTTGCTCTCCGCCAGGCCCGCCAATGGCACTTTGATCGCCGTGCCGGCCGGCACCTGATCGAGGTCGGAGAGCATCTTAGTGACAATGTCCTTGTGCTTTCCATTTCGGCCTTGGGGAACATCTACCTGCGCCAAGGTCTTGAAGTTCATGGGAGTTTCTGACTGGCGCCTCATGATTATCTCCGTATCGAACGTGTAACGTTAAACAAACGTGACGCTATCGTACACTGCCACTCCGGAGCCTTGCAAGTACAAAATCGTGACGCTAAATGCAGATACGTTCTCGCTCTCCCCCGGCCCCTTTTCGTGACCCAGACTGCCCGTAACTGACGCAGCAAAAGACCCTTAAGGAGGATCAACGGTTCCCAAAAGACCTCACCCGTATCGCATCCCGCCTGCTACCTTTCAAGTGAGAGGGACGAATTCGATGCGAAGCGCCAAAACCTATTTCGAACAGATTCCCGTAAAGATTGTGAAGACCATGGTCGAAGATCCGACCACCAGGAAAAAGATCTTGGCTGAGGACATACCGACCAAGGCTTGTCGCAAAAGTATCCTTACTTCCATTGCGCAGAAAGAGGACCTGAACGATGAGCCCAACGAAACGAAAATGAACACCTCCAGCCCCAGGAGGAATTATTGACAGCAGAATGGTCCGACGAGAATTCGAATGGCGTCGCTCTTCCCGGAGACGGTCAGTCTTGCAGCAACCCAGCGTCCGCCACCGAAGACTGGCGTGAACTCGCGCTTCGCATCCAAAATGAAGCCGATCCCGCCGTCATGCTCGAACTGGTTCGGCAACTCCTCGCTAAGCTGGACGCAAAAAATCCGCCAAGAACCGGCCCCTACCAGAAGTAGATCCCCATTATTCCTGCCGTTACCATTCTTCCCCATGCTCCAAAGGGATGCACACTCGCCTTCGTAGATCAGCAGTAGCGCAGAGAAACCGAGTAGTCCGTCTGTCCCCAGTTTTTTCCCGGCTCACGCAGCATCGCCGCCCACCCTTGAAAAAAGTGCAAGGATGGAGCACCCTCAGTGGGAATGGTGCGCGCAAAGATCGTTAAAGGTGGGCCATCCACACATTATTTTCACGAGAAGGGCCAGCGGGCCGAGGCGATAATCCACGACCTCGCGACGACAACCTTCCTCACGGACTGGTGTTACCCGAATCCGAAGAAGCCGGACGGGAAGGAACTCTGCGACCTCCTTGTCTTATTCGATGACACCGCCATCATCTGGCAAATCAAAGATCTAAAAGTGGATGAGGCAGGCCGATACAAGAAAGCTGAAGTCGAAAAGAATCTACGGCAGTTGGGCGGAGCGCGACGTGCTTTGTTTGACCTCAGAGTGCCGATTGAGCTTGAGAACCCGCGTCGTGGGAATGAAGCGTTCAATCCCGACCGGATTAAAACCGTTCACCTGATTTCGGTGTTAATGGGTGAAAGCGAGGAGCCATTCCCGTTCGTCCAATTCATGAAAGACAAGCTGATCCACGTCTTCGCGCGAGACTTTGCTGACATCGCCTTGTCGGAATTGGACACGGTTTCCGACTTCTGCCAATACTTGCGTGAGAAAGAAGCAATCGATCGGACTAAGGTGGTCATCGTTCAGGGTGGTGAAGAGAACCTCTTGGCGAAGTATTTGGAGAATCTGCGTAATTTTTCGTGGATGGACAACTACGACAGAATTTTAATTGACAACACTTGCTGGCCCGCGCTTATGCGCAATCCGCAGTTCATCGCTAGGAAGCTGGAGGATCAAATCAGCTGCGGATGGGACAATGTCATCGACCGCGCTCACGACGGAACGTCCGACGGCTACGAGCGTTTGGCGCGGGAGTTGGCACGGCCCGACCGTTTCACCCGACGAGTGATTTCCAAGAGCTTCTTTGAAGCCTACAGCGAGTACATGGAAAAGAAACCGCCGATCTTCCGACGCTATACGGCCTTTGGCGACACAACGTATTGTTTCCTGTTCATGGAAGACGGAAAGGAACCCAGAGAAAATCGGAAGAGGATGCTCTCGTTCATGTGCTTCGTTGCTCGTCGCCTGCCGCCGATGAACAAGCGTGTGATCGGTGTAGCGACCGAGGCAGAAAATCGTTCCTACGATTATTGCTTTCGCATGCAGCCAGAGTGAGCCGAGCAAGACGAGGCGAACAAGCTCAAGGTTCAGCAAGCGTTGGGAATCTTCGTGAATCCTCGACGAACCGAAAGCGGCGAAGACGAGTACCCGATCCTCCCAACGTAAAGCCGAAATATGGGAGCTGAAATACCGGGACGTTCTCATGATCACAAACACTTAGGGCCGCCTCGCGGCGGCCCTGGTTTCGCTAAAAAGCTAGCAGCTCTTAATCTCCCGCCACCGGCTCTCCCACTTCAACCGGAGGCTTCGGCTTCGCCAGCGCGCCCAGCGGAATGAATCCGCCTTCCGATTGCACCGGCTTCTCCTTCAACACTACCTCGCGATACAACGCGGCCATGCGCGCGTTGTAAGCCTCATCGTTCTTCTTCGGACCACGCGCTGCTTCGACAGTAGTTTTCAACTTCGCATCCCGCGCCCGAGTCTTCTCCTCGCGCGAGTTCTTCGCAATCCCCAGCCGATCCAGATCGTGCTGCTCTTCTTCGGTCACAATCCCTTCGCGCAGCACCAGCGAGTGCTCGGTCGAATCCATCTTCACGTTCTTGCCACCGGCAAAAATCTCATGCCGTCCGTGCTCCTCGTACCACTTGGTGAGCGTCGCCGTCATGTGCATCTTTTCAATGATGTTGCGCCAGCCCACGCCCGTGTTGTACGCGCAGAACGAAATCTCGCCTTCCTGCGTGGCGTACGGAATAATGCACTGCTCCGTCCGCCGGAAATCATAGTTGAACAGGTCCTGGAACCACATCCCGGCGATAAACAGGAAGTTCCAGCGGTCCTTGCGCCGCTTCATCACATCATCAATCGTGCGATCGGCACCGACTTTGCCGTAGTTCTTCCCGGTGACGTTGTAGTTCTTGTCGAACTTCTGCAGCAGGTCCATCAGCTTGAAGTGCGTCGGCGACTGGAACGGATCGTAATTCTTCATCAGGCACAGCGCCATTCCAATGCCCGTCCAAAACTTGCTCCGCGCCGCATCGTTGACCTTGGCAATATCCTTTGCCAATTGATCTCCGTGCAGGAACGCGGTCACCGGAACCGACTCCTTCGTTTCTTTGTCGATCATCACCGCCATGCCCGTCCCGCAATTCGGATGGCAGCCGCAGGAGAGCTGGCCCCAGTCATTGTTGGCGTCCTGGGAGTGCATGAGATCGGCCCAGTCGCTGAAGGTTCCCATGAAGCTGATGGGGAACCAGTCGCGGGAGGGCTCGCCGAGGCCGGTTTGATTTTTCACATCATGGGCGAGATGAGAAAGCGTGTAGCGCTGCGCTTGACGGCGCTCGTCGGTGATAGCTTCGTCGCGTCCGGTAAACGAAACCGGCTGGAAGGACAAAAATCCGATCTTTTTGGGATTATCCAGCGCGAACTGAATGATGCGGCCCACCTGCTCGTTGTTAATTCCATTGACAATCGTGATTACCGGGATAATTTCCACCCCTGCGGCGTGCAGATTGTCGATCGCTTTTAACTTCACATCGAACAGATTGCCGACTTTGCGGTGCGCATTGGCCGCATTGCCGATTCCATCAAACTGCAGATACGCGTAACGCAAGCCCGCTTCCGCCGACTGCTGGGCAAATTCAAAACTCTTGGCGAATTCAATTCCGTTGGTTGCGGCCTGCACGCTGTTGTAGCCGACCTTGCGGGCGTATCGCACCGCGTCGAGGAAGTACGGAGACAACGTGGGCTCGCCACCGGAGAACTGTACGCTCATCTGGCGCCGCGGCTTGATGGTGATGGCGTTGTCGAGCATCTGCTTGATTTCTTCCCACGTCAGTTCGTGCACAAAGCCGACCTGGTTGGCGTCCATGAAGCAGGGATCGCACATCATGTTGCAGCGGTTGGTCAGGTCGATGGTGAGCACTGAGCCGCGTCCATACTTAATGGTGCTCGAACCGTGATGGTGCAATTCCTCGTCGGCGTGGGCGCGAATGTCGCGGCCGGGGAAAACTTGCTCCAGGTGCTCCGTGAAATCGGTGTCCACCGACATCACATCTTCGAAGTGCCCGTGCTTGGGGCAATCCTTCACCATCAGGATCTTGCCGTCGCGTTCAATGATGGTGGCTTTCACTTCGCCAACTTTTTCGTTCATCAGAACGTCGACTGGCAGCTTGCCGTCGAGAATCTGCTGGCGAATTTCCGGCACGCACCGCGGACACAGCGAGTCAGTCGCGCGCGGCCAGCCCAGCGGCGGTTTCGACTTCTCATACGACTTGAGCAGAGGCTTGTCCGACCACTTGGGCGTGGGAGAAGGATTGGGCTTGATCCGATTAAATCGCTCGAAGAAAAACCATGCGCCTTTGGCACTCATGGTCACGGCTTTTTCTACATATTTAATGGGCTTATGCATTTCCTCTCGCTTTCCACTGCCTGGGTTGCGCGGCTCACGGCCGCTCCCTGGGTTCACCCCACATTTTGCCGGGAGACGCCACTTCCGCGTCTCAACGATTCCGTGATGACCTTCACTTGGGAAAAGGACTGGCTGTTCCTTCCCCTATAGTTCTCTGAGGGTATGTTATTGAAGGGGCGGCGCTAAGGCACGGATATCCCAACGAACGGGGCAAAATGGGGATTTAGCGGTCAAATCGGGCATTGGATGGCGGTAAGTTGTTGATAATAATAATCGACCTAGCCAGAATGTCATCCTGAGCGGCGCCTGTGATCCACGCATGTGAGCCACAGGCGGAGTGGAAGGACCTCGCGTGCGTTGGCAGCAGCAACCGCCGTCTCAAGGAATTCGCACCACCATTTCTCATCGCAGAGAATTCCCTTCCGGGCCTTTGGTGGTTTCGGCAAGCACGGGGTCTTTCGACTGCGCCGTTCCGCTCGCCAGCGAGTGGAGCGACTCCGCTCAAGATGACAAGTTGATTAGGATCTCCGCTCCACGCACTCTGGGCTCTTGAAGGCCAAACTGACACTGCAGATTTCTCGTCTGATCAAGAAGCGCGGCGTCACTCAAGTGGAGGCGGGCAAGCTTCTGGGGATTAAGCAGCCGCACGTCTCATTATTGATGCGCAACCGCTCGGTCGCCTTTTCGGTCGAACGCCTGATGGATTTTCTCACCGCTCTCGGACAAGATGTCGAGATCACCGTCCGGCCTGCGCGCAAAGCGCATGGAGAAGTGTCGGCGGTGGGGTGACGTGCTGCGCGTATTAGAACGCTTCCGGCCACTTGCGAGCGGCGTGGAAGACGGCGAGTACCTCGACCCCTCCGCGATGCAGGCGGTAGACCACCACGAACGGCGTTCCCGCGACGACCAATTCTCGTGTGTTTTCTACTCGACCTTCACGGCCCATACGGGGGAAATCCCGCAGCCTTTCGGCCACGGATAATATGCGTTCGGTCATTATTTGGTCGATCAAGGCTCGCGCGGCGGGGGCGTTCTCCTGGGCAACATATTCGTATGTGGAGCGGAGATGGCTGGTCGCAGTCGGCGTCCAGTGGAGGGTCAGCGCCATTTGCGCGCCATCTGTTTGACCTGGGCGTGGGTCTGGAGCTTGCCGGCGTTGGCCTGGCGCAGGCTCTTCTTAATTTGCTCCACCTGCCAGCTCTGGGCCTCTAGATAGGCGGCGACGGCTTCGTTCAGCAGATGGCTGCGATCACGATCCAGGGCTTCGGCCAGGGTGTCCAAAGCAGTGACTTTGTCGGCGTCGATGCGGAAGCTGACCGTGTGTTTTTCCATAATACAAAATATTACAGCGGGGGACGGTCGCGTACAAGACTGCATTGAGTTGTAGCCCCGAAAGCCTGCCCTGACGCTGAGGGTGCCCCATTCCTAGCGCGTTCTTTGCGCTAGGAGTGGGAGGCAACGCCACAGATACCGAATGCGTGGAGTGGTGGCGCGAGGCATCCGGCCTGCGCGCAAGGCGCGTGGCGAAGTTTCGCTCGAACTGCCCAACTCAGCTAAAACCGGGCTTGAATGGGCCGCCGGCCCGTCCGCAGCGACCGACCCGAACCTGGTGTATCGGGACGACCACCCAGTTCCGGTGGGGCGGCATAGTTTAGCCCAGGGCGCAAGCCCTGGGATTAGCTGGGACCGACGCCACGCCCCGCAGGGTGCCGAGAACGCCGTCCGTCCGACGCGCAAAGCGCATGGCGAAGTGTCGGCGGACGCTCATGGCTGGTCAGCTCCGGGTTTTGCGATGCGGCGCGGCCTGTTCGGCTTTCTCGTCTCGAGTGTCCGTCTAAGCATGTGTTCGAGCATTCTGGGGAACTCCATTAAGAACATGTGCGATTCCTTACCCAGGAAGCCGAACTCTTCCATGAATGGCCCGTGCATCGTGAATTCCGAGAAATTTCGGAGTCGCCTCATCTCAAGCTCGATGGTTTCCGGTTCCCCGGACTTCACCGCGCGGTACACCTCCATGGCGAGCTCGTAAAGCCAAGGCGCGTCTTCGCGGACGAGACTGGCAGCCATAAGAATTCCAACGGGATCGCCAGGATACCCCGACACATGCATGAGCTCTTCGAACATCATCGGATGGAAACGTCGCATTCGTCGTCGCCGGATCGGATCTCCGATCTCCGCCAGTCGCTCCGCAACCCGCGACGGAAGCGCCTTCATCTCTTCAGCTAACTTTGCTACGGGAGTCTCATCCGATTCCTCCGGGGTCTTCTTTTTGCCGGACGATAGTTTCTTGAGGATCGCAGCCTCTGTCTGCTTGAACGCGTCAACCTGAACCTTTACAACATCGCTGTCGAGTTCAAGGCCCGGTACCCTGCGGGCAAGCTGGTGGACAAGTTTAGTCAGGTCGACCTCGCTGTCGTCCATGTTATGGAATTGGTAGAACGGTCCTGCACTCACTCGGGTCAGGGGGACGCCTAGAGCGACCCCCGTAACGGGAGTGCCTAACTTACCCTTCGCAACCCCGGCCTCAAAGAGTATCCATGGGCGGTCAAGGCTTCGTTCGGTGAAAAGGCAGACAACGTCGGAAGTCGCCTGCAGTTTTTCCATCAGCCGCTTGTACCACTCATCGCCAAAATCGATGCCGTCGCCTCCCTTCTTGTCGGAGGAGCGAAATGTCTTAATCATCCCAGCGCTTACGCTCTTAAGGAGCTTGCCGAACGCTTCTGCGAGGTCCGCGTCTCGTGCATCGTGGCTAATGAATACAAGTGGCCCACTTGACGACGCGGGCAACAGGTCTGCGTCTGCCCCTGCTTTAGGCTTTTCGGATTCAGGCATGTCATCTCCCTTGCGGCCCCACGCCGCCCTTGCGGGGCGTTGTCTAGTTTCTTCTCGCTACCCCGGACTTGCGTCCGGGGCTAAATTATGTCGCCCCGTTCGGGGCTGGAGCGTGGCGCGTCGAACCGCGTCTTGTCCCACGGCGGATCTCACTACCTCATTGCTGCTCTGCCTCTAACGCGGCATTCACGTTCACCTGACCGCTCGATACCGAAATTTTCCGCTGCCAGGGTTCGAAGCCGGTCTTTTTCAGTGAAATCTCGTGCTCGCCTGCGGCGACGCCAACAGTGGACGGTGTGTCGCCAACGAACTTGCCATCGATTTCGATATCCGCGCCGTCGGGAGTCGAGGAGATCTGCAATTGCGCCTCTGCGGCGGGCGCAGGCGCGGGAGCGACAGCAGCCACTGCGGGAGCGGCGGTTGCGGGTTGGAACTTGGCGATGTCCAGCTTCATGTCTCCGCTGACGTAGGCGGTAATCTCCGTGCCTTTCGGGATGCTGATGTCCTTGCCGTGCATGAAAAGAAAGAACGGCGCGGCAGGAAAGAAAACAAGGCTGGTCGCGACGATGCCACCGGTCATCGCGCCAGTGTGACCGCCGCCCTTAAGTTCTTTCACAGCGCGGAGGGCAGCCTTTTCGTCGTCCACGAGCTTGGCGTAATCAATATTGATGTCGAGCTTGCCGCCGCGCGCCATGCGTCGCTTGGCTTGAGCCTCTGTTACTGTTGCAAACGCCAGCCCGCCCTTGGGAATTACCAGGCACCTTGTTGACGAATACATCTTCCAGAACCTCGAAATCGACGGTGTCACCGACATGCGCGTCGGCCGAAGATACGGTGCGATTGATCCTCATCCTGACGGGAGTCCCGTCCTCCAACACGAAGCCCTTGGGAGCGGCCGAGGTCGATGAGACGGTTGGTACTGGTTCCGGCGCCTGCGAGGGTTGAGTCGTCGAGGGCGGGGTCGTCGAGGTCTGGGCAAACAAAGCGCAAGAGCAGTACAACGCGAACAACACACCGAGCGGCTTGGGCATAGCTTTCTCCCTAGAGAAAAGGGAGTCACGGCGCGAGCGCCGCGACTCCCCCTCAGAAGTCGGACAAGTTTTACTACCGCGGGCCGGGTTTGTCCAGCCACTTATGTGCTATTCGTTTGCACGAGCGGGTAAACGTCAAATCTGCAGAGAACTCCTTTCTGGGTCGGTGATGGCGTCGGCAAGCACGGGGTCTTTCGACTGCGCCGTTCCGCTCGCCAGCGAGTGGAACGGCTCCGCTCAAGATGACAATCATCTTGGTCAGGTTCGCTCCCGCGCCGGGGTCCCCTTCGACTTCGCTCAGGGAAGGCTCTCGCCTTGCTGGTGAAAGCGCGGGCGGCAGGATTTCACCACGGAGGCAAGCAGATCGAAGAAAACTCTCCGCGACTCAGTGACTCCGTGGTGCATAAACGCCGCTGGTCAAAGCGCGGGGCCTCGGGACGACCCGTTGGGGAGGGGATGGCACTTTCCAATCGCCAACCCTCTTCAGCTAAAATCAACTTACTGCAGATGCAACCTGCAGCTCATAAACATAATCCCATAGGCGTCTTATTCAGGCTGGCGTCGCCGGCCCGAGGACGACCTCTGGAAAACTCATTGCAAGTTCAAGGCAAGAAGAGGAGGCAGAATGCGCTTCATCGGTAAAGTTCGCGTGCTGTTGTTCGCATTCGTGATTTTGTTGCTGTCCACGGCTGCGTTTTCTCAGATCGGCGTTTCGATCTCCATTGGTTCACCCGCGCTGCCGGTTTATGAGCAGCCGGTTTGCCCCGGCGATGGTTATATATGGACGCCGGGCTATTGGGCCTACAACTATGACATTGGTCAGTATTACTGGGTGCCGGGCACGTGGGTGCTGTCGCCACAGGTGGGTTTCTTGTGGACTCCGCCGTGGTGGGGCTGGTTCAACGGCGCATTTGTTTTCCACGAAGGCTGGTGGGGGCAGGCACGTCGGGTTCTATGGCGGAATTAATTACGGTTTCGGGTATTTTGGAGCGGGCTTCGTCGGCGGGCGCTGGGACGGCGGACATTTCTTCTACAACCGCTCGGTGGCCAACGTGAATGTCACCAACATTCACAACGTCTATAACACCACGGTGATCAATAACACGACGATCAACCGGGTCAGCTATAACGGCGGCAATGGCGGGATCAACGCGCGGCCGACGGCGGAAGAAGAAGCAGCCGGGCGCGAACGGCACGTCGGGCCGGTGGCGGCGCAAACCGAACATGTGAACGCGGCCCGCAGCAATCCCCAGCTGCGCGCTGACATGAATCATGGCAAACCTCCGATTGCGGCTACAGCACGGCCGGGCGAATTCAGCGGCCGTGGTGTGGAGCAAGCGAAAGAGGCCGGTGCTCCGTATCGGCCGGGAGCGGAACGCGGTGGCGTGCCGCGGCCGGGCGAGAATGCGGGCGGCGCGCGGGAAGGTGTTCCGCGTCCACCGGTTCACGCCAGCGATCTGCAACCGCACCAGCGTCCGCCTGCGCCTAACACGGGCAATGCCAAAATGGACCAGAAATATAAGGCGCAGCAGGACAAGCTGTATTCCAAGATGGAGCAGGCACCATCAGAAGCTCCAGCAGAAGCAGCAAGCTGAGGACCAAAGGTTGGAGCAGCAGCACGCCAGCGAAGCGCAGCGCCAGGCGACCGAGCAGCGGCACCAGCAACAAACGGCGCAGATGGAACAGCGGCACACGCAGCAAATCCAGCACCAGCAAGAGAGGGAGGCGCCGCCGCGGAAGTAGTCTTGATTTAGCGATCAGGTGGCCCCGGGTTCGGACGAGCCCGGGGTTTTTTATTCGGGTTCAATCCGTGCGGATTGTGGCGATAAGACGATAAGATGATGAGTCCATGCAACGGCTCGCAATCACGCTGGCAATCGTCGCAGTCTTGATCTCTCCTGATCTCAGCAAGGCGCAGAGCTCGGCGGCGCCCGCTGCGTCTGAGAAGCAATCCAGCCCAGCAAAGAAAAGTCGACCGATCAATTTGCAGAATACGGTCTCGGTCGGCAAACAGCCGTATGGCCTGGCCTTTGATGGGGAGAACATCTGGGTGGCGAATTTCGCCGACCTGCCAGGGACGGTCACAAAAGTTCGGGTCCGAGATGCCGCAGTCCTTGGAACATTCAAAGTAGGCCGCAGGCCACTGGGCGTTACGTTCGATGGCGCGAACATCTGGGTTTCAAACAGCTTCGAAAACACGGTGAGCAAGATCAGGCCGAGCGACGGCGAGGTGCTCGGCACATTTCCGGTTAAATCTCCGTGGTGGATGGCCTCGGATGGAGAAAACATCTGGGTGCCGAGTTACAGCGAGAAGAGCACAGTCACCAAGCTGCGGATCAGCGACGGAAAAAATCTCGGTACATTCCCGACCGGCGGCAGCGGCGGTGCGACGGCAACGGCCTTCGACGGCACGAATATCTGGGTCACGAATTTCACCGGAACCGGTGATGGGACAGTTTCAAAGATAAGTGCGAGCGACGGGCGCGTCATCGGCGTTTATAAGGTCGGCTCGAACCCTCTCGGCGTGATGTTCGATGGAACTTATATATGGGTGGCGAATGTTGGTGGCGCGTCGGTAAGTAAGCTGAGCGCCAGCGATGGCAAGGTTTTGGGTACATTTAGTGTGCCGCCCGAACCTTACAGCCTGGCTTATGACGGCAAACATATTTGGGTCACCGGGGCGATCGCGTTGAGCGAGTTAGAGCCGGCAGAGGGGAAGATTATCGCGAAGTTTCCCATCGGAAGCACCACGGGCATCCTCTTCGATGGAGCCAGAATTTGGGTCGCGGATACTTTCCAGAACCTGCTACATTGGCAACTGCCCTAAGTCTTTAGGGGAAATCCTTAGAGTCCATGGACTCCAGAAGGACTTCCACGGTGCAAGTCGATTCACCTCTTGCCATTTGCGAAGATATGTATAGAATCATCTGATTCCGGAAGTCCGGTGAGTTCCCCACTCTAAGCCGGCCATTTTCTACCGTGGAGGATCCCCTATGTGCTCTAGCTACCGCCGACCATTGAGTTTGCAGTCTTCAACCCTGGCGCTGGTTGCACTGTGCTGTCTGACGCTGCTGACGAGCGCAAGCGCGCAACAGAATAACTCCATCGCCACAGTGGCGGGAGGCGTGCCTATCAGCACCGCGACCCAGACGGCGATTCCGAATCCCACGGGAATTGCGGAAGACACGAACGGAAACATCTATGTTGCGTCCCAGTACAGCTATTACGTGTATCAGGTGAATCCGGCGACGGGGGCTTTTCAGCCGATAGCCGGCACGGGCATTTTCGGTTACAGCGGAGCCGGAGACAATGGTCCGGCAACGCAAGCCGGCTTCTCCAGCCTGGCTGCGGTCGCTGTGGACAAATCGGGGAACTTGTACGTCATTGATGGCAATCGCATTCGCGTTATCAACATGCAAAGCTCGCCGATTCCGATTCTCGGAATCAACATTCCGTCGGGATATATCAATACCGTTGCCGGTGCCGCGCCAGATGGAAAAGGGGAGAGTTGCGCAGAACCCGACCAATCCTCCCACCACTTCGCCGGTGTGCGGCGATGGTGGCCCAGCTTTGCAGGCCGAGTTCTTTAGTCCGCAAGCTCTGTACGTCGATGGGTCGGGAAATATTTTCGTTGCCGACACCAGCGATCAGAGGATCCGCGTCATTAATACTCAGCCGAACGCGATCACGGTAGCGGGCTTCCAGATCCCTGCCGGAAGTATCCAGACGGTCGCCGGGAACGGCTGGGCCTGCAATGATCCGGGAACGACCTGCGGCGATGGCGAGCCAGCGACTGCACCAGGGGAGCAAGCCACTTCGGGCGCGAAGCTCGATCTTCCTCAGGGGATTGTCACCGACAGCCAGGGCAACATTTATATCGGCGATACGCGCGATCAGCGAATCCGCTGCGTGGCGAACACCACGGCGGGTTGTCCAAACACTCAGTATCCGAGTCCATACAAGCTGGGGACGATTTCGACGTACGCGGGTATCGGCAACCCGATCTGCGAATCGGGACACGACAACTGCGGCGACGGCGGACCGAAGTCGCAGGCGCGTTTTCACAATCCTGCCGGACTGTGGATGGATGCGAGCGGCGACCTTTATATTGCCGATCAGTGGGACAACCGAATTCGCGAGGTCCTGAACACCAACGCTTCGAATCAGGTTAGGACGTTGTGCGGCAGTGGCTCCGCCGGCAACGCGGGCGGAAGCTGTGCCAACGGGATCAATTCCCCCGTAGAGATGTATGGTTCGCTGGCAGTCGTGCTGGACTCGCTGGGAAACTTGACCATCGCTGATTCCGGCAACTCGCTTATTCGGCAAGTGCCAGTGTCCACCAACGTCATCGGCACGATCACGGGAAGTGGAACCGTGGGCGACGGCCTTCAGGCTACCAGGGCAAGCCTCGCCAATCCTGACGATGTGAAGTGGGACCCGACTGGAACGAATTACTACATCGTGGACAACGGCAACAACCGCATTCGCGAAGTGAATGGAAACACGCAGGTGATTTCCACGGTAGTGGGCACCGGGCAGCCCAGCCAAGCCGGATTGTTGCCGCCTGTTCCTGCGCTGCAGGCTACGCTGAACAACCCGAATGGTATTGCGGTCGACGTTAATGGCAACCTGTATATTGCTGACAGCACGAACTCCGTAGTTCGGGCGGTGAACATGCAATCGACCACAGTCACGATTACGGGCATTCCGATTGCGCCGGGAAATATCGCCGTCATCGCCGGCCAGGCGTCGAGCGAGTGCGAACATTTGGTCGATCCTTGTGGCGACGGCGGTCATGCGACGCTAGGGCAGATGGATTATCCGGTTGCGGTTGCGGTCGATGGGCAAGGGAACGTCTACATCTCGGATTACTACGACAACCGCATCCGCTGCGTGAACAACCAAGTGGGTGGCTGTAATGACCTGACCGGCAAGCCTGTAGGCACGATCTTCACCTACGCAGGAACCGGCGACGCGGGTTGGAACATGACCAAGGCCCAAACGCCGATCCCCGCAAACGCAGCCAAACTGGATAAGCCCTATCAACTCGCGGTGCAGGGGCTGGGCGACCTTGATCTTGCGGACAGCCTGAACGATGAGATTCGTTGCGTGGCCGGATCCGATGGAGGGTGCGCTCCGAATTCCCAGCAAGGTTATATCTATTGGACTGCGCTCGATCACGTTGCCGGATGCTCGGGCGACGGTGGAGCAGCGAGGGCGGCTATGGAGAACGTTCCGCAGGGGCTGGCGCTTGATCCTGCCGGAAACTTGTATCTCGGAGGCGGCGGCGATTTTGCGGTGCGCCGTGTTGACGTCAATTCGCAGAACATCATGTCGGTGGCGGGAAGTTGCACCGGCTATCCGGGATTCTCAGGCGATGGCGGTGCTTCCACCGCGGCGCAGTTGAGCAACCTCGGCATGGCGGTGAGCGGGTCGGAAGAATTGTTGATCGCCGACCAGGGCAACAACCGCGTCCGTCAGGTGGATATGGTGCCAGTGGTGGCCCAGTTCCAGATGAAGCTGAACTTCGGTGACGTGAACGATGGAACCACCAGCCCGCCGCTGACCGCAACCATGCAGAATTACGGACTGGCGACATTGCCGATCAGTTCAACCCAGATCCAGGGCGCGGACGCGAGCTACTTCAACATCGTTTCCAACACCTGCGCGAACCAGTTACCGCCGGGACCGATGACGGGCAATTACAAGTCGATGTGTTCGGTGCAGGTCACGTTCTCGCCAGTCAACCCGGGCCCGTACAGTGCCACGCTGGTGGTCAACACCAGCCTGGGACCGTATAGCTGGCAGCTATCGGGAACTGGCCAGTAACGGTAATCGGTAGAACGAGAGATTTCGAACGTTAAACGAGGTGGCAGCGGAAACTGCCACCTCGCTTTTTTCCTTCCACGGTCTTTGTTCCCACTGTCATCCCGAGCGAAGTCGAGTCGATTCGCTTGCGAATCGACATGCGAAGTCGAGGGACCTCGCGCTTGTGTGCAGTGTTAGCCGGCCTGTCGGGGAATTTGTACCACGGACCTCGATTCGAACCGTCCTTGCTGAGAATTCCTCCCCATGCCGCCACCGATTTCGGGTGGCACCGGATCGTTCGACTGCGAGACGAGTTCGCTGCGCGAACTCGTTTCTTTGGCTAGGATGACCTGCTGTAGTGAAGGTTCCTGAGGAACGCATACCTGGCGCTGGCTTCGCTTGGGTTTGTCCCTCGTTCTCAATTGACAACTCCTCAGGCGCTGGCCGATACTGCACACGGCGCATGTAGGGTGCACCGGCACGCCGCCAAAGGGCAATGCCCACCTACACGATCTCATCGTGGAGGCCTATATGCCCGATCTGGAGAACCTCAAGAAGCAAGCCAAGCTCATCCTGCGGTGGCACCGCGAACGACATTATCCGGTGGCCGCGCAAATCCGCCGGTTTATGCCCCGTTTCCTGAATATGCCCGACGCCGAAATTCTTGCGGCGAGTTTCAAGCTCAGCGATGCGCAAGAAATGGTCGCAAGAGAGCACGGCTTCGATAGTTGGCAAGCCCTGAAAACTGGACTTTCCGCTACATCACGCAATGCCAAGCCATCGCGATCCAAAGCGACGATTGTGGGTGCGGAGCCGCAACTGTTCGTCGCCGATATCAAGAGATCATGCGAATTTTTCTGCAAGCAGTTAGGCTTTTCGCTGGTGTTCAGTTACGGCCGCCCTCCCTACTATGCGCAAGTGGGGCGCGACGGGGCGCGCCTCAATCTTAGGTGTGTCGAGCAGCCAGTAATCCATTCGACGGTCCGCGATGGCGAGGAACTGCTATCGGCGTCTATGACCGTCGCCACGGCTGACGAAATCAAACTGCTGTTTCTTGAGTTTCAGTCGACTGGGGTTACATTCCGCCAGAAATTGAAAAAGCAGCCTTGGGGCGCGAAGACTTTTGTGGTCAAAGATCCGGATGAGAATTTACTGCTGTTTGCAGGACCCGCGAACTAACAGTTTCTCTCCCAGGTGAGCTGGGGCGCCGAACGTACTGCGTACTCGAGATGAACGTTCTTGCTGAGAATTCCTCTCCAGGCCGCAAGATAATTCAGCTTGCACGGGGCCCTTCAACTGCGAGACGAGTTCGCATCGCGAACTCGTCTCTTCGCTCAGGATGACATATTCCAGTGAAACCACGATCTACCGCAGTTGCGCTCGATCTTTGCTTGCCACCGATTGCGAGTGCCCCGGCCGCTTCGGGCTTGCGTTGCACTGGCGGTTCAGCCCGAAGATGTAGAACGTTCCCGTCCCATTGTTCGACTCACACGTGGATCCCTGCCAAGTGCATTGCTGGGCGGCGACGTACACATAACCGTTGGCGACCGTCGGAAGCGAGAACTTGCTGACGGGAGCTATTTGATCTACGGCACCGCAAGGGCTGTTATTTCCGGCGTTGACGTAGATCATCTCCATGGAGTTCGCGTCGAAGGCATAAAGGAAGCCTTGAATCACGCCGTCGGCCAACCCGCCTCCGCCGGTGAACCACACCACCGCGTCGTTGTATCCGGGATATGCGGAAACCATGGGCGTGGTGCCATACTGGGTCGTGATCTGGCCGTCGGGGCCGATGGATTGGAGCGGGTCAGTGTTGCATATCGGGAGTCCGCTTCCAAGGTCATCGCAAATTGCGTAGTCGTAGACCGGGCCCTGCGGCGTTCCAACGTAGAGATTATTGTTCCAGTAAGCGGGCGTGTTGTGAAGTTGGTAGAGCATCTTGTGGTTGTTGAGCTGCCACACAGTTTGCACATTCTGGTTATCTTGCTGCGACATCGAACAAGCCGAACAATTGGTTTCGCTGCCGTTGCCATCGGAACATTGGCCGAGATTGAATCCGCCGGGGTTGAGCCGGTCCATGGCCCAGATGCCGCCTTCTTTGTCTTCGGAGAACGCAAGACTCGGCCAGTTGGAGTTGGGGGGCGTCAACATTACGCCGCCGGAGCCGAAATCGAGGTCTTCGTAGGGATCCTGGCAGTTGCGGTAGTACTGGTCGGAAGGCGTGAAGTAGGCCGGATAGTTCTGATTTTGGCTCGGGCTGGGGACGGTCAGCGAATTGGGATAGAGCTTGACGAAGCTGTCGCCCCAGTTGGCGTTGCCATCCCAGTTGCCGTTGCCGGTGTTGAAATAGATATAGTTGGTTCCAGTCTCATCCGGGCCATAGGCGAGTCCGGCTCCGTCCTGCCAAATTCCCCCTCCACCATAAGTGTGGATCGTAGTCGCGAAGTATAGCGGAGGGGCGCTCAAATTGGTCACGTTGTAGCCGAAGGCCGCTCCGTTGGGCAAGGGCAGAAGGCCGTCCATCATCGAAAATGCTATGTAAACGTAGTTGCCGACGAGCAAGAGTCCGGGCCGCTGAATGTGATTGCGCGACCAGAAGCTCGGTTGAGCACAGCTCAAGCATGTGGATGACAAAGCCGGCGGATAAATTCGCACTGGCGCCACGGACTCCGTCACGGTGTCCAGACTCACCTGATGCAGATAATGATACCAATTGGCTGGCTGTTGACCCACGGAAACATCCTGAGTTTCGGTGACGACATACAGTGTGCCGATACTATTCGGGTTTCCGGTCTGGATCACCGGAGTGCCGAGGGCGCCGACGATTGGAGCGACGGTATTGCAGGAACCTGTCCCGACGTAGTGGCAGTCGGCTGGGTATTGATTCGGTGGAGTCAAGGAAAGCGACCCTACGATCTTGCAGAGCGCCGGCGGAGTGCCGTTCAAGACGTAGAGGGTGTTGTTCTCTGTGACCACATAAATGAGCGAGGAATATTGATTGCCCTGGAAGGTGGCGTTTGCCAGCACCAGCGGCTGGCCGTACACCTGCGCGTCGAGCGCCTGCGAGCAGAGCTGGCCGAAGTTCTCCGTGCCGACGCTGGTCGGAGTCAATGTAGTTTCGTAGAGCGTCTGGCCGGTTCGCAGATTGTCGTTGTGCCAGGTGGTCACGCTGGTTTGATACAGGCCGAACACCGTGCCATCAGAATTGCTGCCGCCGGAAGAAGTGGTTCCGTAGAAATTTCCGTTGCTGGCCTGGAGCAGAGCGGAGTAAGGAGTTTGGCCATCGGTGTTGTCAAAGCTGTGCAGCGTAAATAGCGAACCGCTGGGCGTTATTTTGAAAACCGAGCCGTCGCCGTTGGCGCCCCCGGCCGCGGTGGTGCCGTAGAAATTGCCGTCGCTGGTCTGAATCAAGCCGCCGTAAGGATGCATGCCGTCGGCGCAGTTGGCTTGGGTGCAGAAGCTGTAAAGAGTGGTTAGCGCGCCGCCAGTTGTGATTTTGAACACCGTGCCGCAGCTGCTGGCGCAACTGCTGAGAGTGCTGCCGCCGTAGGCCGTGGTGCCGTAAAGATTGCCGTCGCTGCCCTGGATCAACGGGGCGTAGGGACGAGCACCGTCGGTGCAATTGGTCTGAGCGCAGAAGCTGTAGAGAAGCGTCCAGCTACCTCCCAGCGTGATGCTGAAAACCGTGCCGTGGCCACTGTTGGCCCCACCGCCTTCGGTGGTGCCGTAGAGATTCCCATCGCTGGCCTGAATGAGTCCGGCGAACAATTGCGCGCCTTGGGCATTGGTGAAGGTCTTCAAGGTGGAGAATGATCCTTGCAGGCTGATGCGGTAGATGGTGCCGCAGCCTCCGCCGCAGTTGCCGCCGCCGCCGGCGTAAGTCGTGCCGTACAAGTTTCCGTCGCTGGCTTGAATCAATCCTGCGCTAGGGCCGACGCCGTCGACACAATTGGTCTGGCTGCAAAAGGTGTAAAGGGTGGTCAGCGCGCCTTGCGGTGTAAGCTGAAAAACCGTGCCGCAGCCCGAAGCGCAATTGCTGGTAGTTTTTCCGCCAGCGTACGTGGTGCCGTAAAAGTTGCCATCGCTGGCTTGAATCACTCCCGCGTAGGGAGTTTCGCCATCGGCGCAGCTGGGCTGAGAGCAGAAACTATAGAGGATGGACTGTGCGCCGGCCGGCGTGAGCTTGAAAACTGTGCCGCTGCCATTGGCGCCGCCGCCAGAGGTAGTCCCGTAAAAGTTCCCGTCGGTGGCCGGAAAGTTTCCGTTGGTCGGTTGAATGAGTGGCCCGTAATCGGGAGCGCTGCCGTTGGCGCCGTTAAGGGTGAGCAGGCTGGTGAAGACCTGGGCGGAGGCAAGCTGGGCCACGCCGCAGAACACGAGTACCAGGGCGAAAACGAACCACTTGGAGGCGTGTGGTTTTCTCATTGGGCCATCCTCTGGGACTGGATCCGGGAATCTCGCAAGCCGAGCGAACCGGAGTCCGTTTCAGGCCTGCAAACCGATCAGGGGGAGACGCAACAGCCTGAGTCTAACCAGTATCCACGGCTCCGGGTGGGTCGTCAAGGAGACTTCCGCACCTATTTGGCCCTGGATTGGGGCTGGTTGGGAGGGGTAAGTTCATGGGGCCTGTTGCCGAGAAGGAGTCTAGGCCAGGGTATACCGCGCCCCGCGACCTTTGCCGACTTGAGCCAGGTAATTATCCAGTGCCAACTTTCGCAAATGTGCTTTGATGGTGTTGCGGTTGGTCCCCGTGGACTCCTCGATTTCCTTGACCGTGACCTCACCCCGGCTCTTGGCGAGCTCCAGTATCTGGCGAGAAAGCGCTGGCAAGGACGAGCGCAGAGCTTGCTCCTCCTTGACCTTCGCGGCAAGGTTGTTTTTCTGCTTGACCATCGTCTTGAGGAAAAACACGAGCCAGTACTCCCAGTTCTGCCTCCCCTTGCGGATGGTCTGCTGGGTGCGACGCAACGCGAGGTAATAGCTGTCTTTGTTAGCCTCGATTACGCTCTCCATGGAGCTATAGGGAACGTATCCGTATCCGGCACGCAGCAGGAGCAGAGTGGTGAGAACACGCGATAGCCTGCCGTTCCCATCTTTGAAGGGATGGACGGCCAGGAACACAACAATGAAAATCCCGATCAGTATCAACGGATGGTAGGTTTCCTGGTCGACTGCTTCCTTGAACCAATCTACGAGCTCCTTCATCCAACCGGGTGTTTCGAATGGCGTAGCGGTTTCAAACACCACACCCAGGCTCTTGCCATCGGGACCAAACGCCTCCACATGATTTGGCATTTTCTTGTAGTGACCGCGGTGTTCCTCATCCTTGCTGCTGTATTTGAGAAGGACACCATGGAGTTGCTTGAGGTGATTTTCGGTGAGCGTGATGGACTCAAAGCTCTCGAAAACCATGTCCATCGCGTCGGCATAGCCGGCGACCTCCTGTTCGTCGCGGCTCGCGAATGATTTCGCCTTGACTCCGGAGAGCAGTTTTTCCACTTCTTTGTCGCTGAGTTTTGCGCCCTCAATTCGGGTAGAGGCAGCCTACGCTCTCGATGGTGGCGATTCGCCTGAGGCTGGTGAGCTTTTCGGGAGCAAGGGACTCCATCGCTCTCCAGCGACCCTTGAATTCGTCGATCTCGGCGATGAGCTTCAGAGTCTCCGGGGTGATGGGAATGTTCTTGACTGCGCGGCGGCGGATATCCATTTATATCCATTTTTATCCATTTCTCTCGTCGCGGCAAGAAATATCCATTTATACCCATTTATATCCATTTGCGGCCAAGGCGGGGTTTCTGCCGCGAAGCCGGCCGTCCGCAGCGGGCTTGGGGAAGCATTGTTTTTCGGGAGCGATGAGGTCAGAAACGGCGACGGAATCGGGAGAATTTGATTGACAGGTCTGGCTGCCCCCCAGGGATTCGAACCCCGATATGCTGATCCAGAGTCAGCTGTCCTGCCGTTGAACGAGGGGGCAGTGACTTGATTATTCATCGCCGGCGCATTTCGGTCAAATTACTTTCCGTAGAATTTCTGTCTCGGCAATCGGGATCCTCTCCCGTTCCCGTTGCGACGTTGCCCAGTTTCCGGCGTATCACCTACGCCTGTGCCGCCTGTACTTTCGCTGACCGCCGGCATGGATAAACATGGAGCTCAGAGGACAGGAGGAGACAACCATGCCGCTCGCCAAGCTGAAAGACTTTCTTGACAGCTACAACGTTCCCTACGTGGCCATCTCGCATTCGGTCGCTTACACGGCGGCGGGCATTGCCGCGCTGACCCACATACCGGGCAAGGAGTTGGCCAAAACCGTGATCGTCAAAATTGATGGCGCGCTGGCAATGGCCGTGGTCACTGCGTCGCAGCATGTCGATCTCGCCCTGCTGAAATCGGTGACCGGAGCGAGGTCTGTGGTCCTGGCCACAGAGGATGAATTCAAAGCCAACTTTCCTGGTTGTGAAGTAGGCGCTATGCCGCCATTCGGCAATCTGTACGGGATGAAAGTTTTTGCCGACGAGACGTTGCTGCGCGATAAAGAGATCGCCTTCAACGCCGGTTCGCATCGCGAACTCTTGCGGATCGCGTGGAAGGACTTTGCGCGCCTGGTTCAACCGCGAGTCACGCGAGTGGCGCTGAGAAAAATTGCGTCTGAAGCGGCCTAGCAGGCTGCTGAAAAAGTACTGCTAATCCACAGCCGGGTATGTTACGAAAAAGCATGCGCGGAACCGATCAGCAGCAGAATCATATCTTCAGTTACTTATCTCCCGAAAACCGTGTGCGCAAGGATCATCCGCTGCGCGCCATCCGGTTCATGGTGGATGTGGTGCTCGCCCAGTTGTCGCCACGATTTGACAGGATGTACGCCACGGTTGGGCGGCCGTCGATTCCGCCGGAGAAGCTGTTGCGGGCGCAGTTGCTGCAGATGCTGTACACCATCCGCAGTGAGCGTTTGCTGATGGAAGAGATGGACTACAACTTGCTGTTCCGTTGGTTTGTGGGTTTGAATGCGGATGACGAGGTGTGGGATCCGACCACGTTCACTAAGAATCGGGATCGGTTGCTGCAAGCCGACGTGGCTAAGGAATTCTTGGCGCGGGTTGTGGCACAGGCGAGTGCTCGAGGCTTGACCTCGGATGAGCATTTCACGGTAGACGGGACCTTGCTGGAAGCCTGGGCGGGAGTGAAGAGCTTTCAAGCCAGGGAGAAGAAAGCTGGGCCTCCGCCAGATGATCCGGGCAATCCTACGGTAGACTTTCACGGCGAGGAGCGGTCCAACGATACCCACGAATCGACGACCGATCCCGAGGCGCAGCTGGCGCGCAAGGGGCCGGGCAAGGAGTCGAAGTTGAGTTACAGCGGGAATCTGTTGGTGGAGAACCGCAACGGTTTAATCGTGGCGGCGGAAGTGTTCCAGGCTAATGGTACGGCGGAGCGCGACGCGGCGCTGGTGATGTTGGAGAAACTGAGGGGAACGCAGCCGGTGACGGTAGGGGGAGATAAAGGATTCGACACGCAGGGATTCGTGGTCGAGTGCCGGCATATGGGGGTGACGCCGCATGTGGCGCAGAACCACAAACGGCGTGGCGGGAGCGCGATTGATGAGCGCACGACGCGGCACCCCGGTTACGCCGTCAGCCAAAGAAAGCGGAAGCGAATCGAAGAATGTTTTGGCTGGCTCAAGACGATTGCGCTGATGCGCAAGCTGCGGCACCGTGGAGTATGCAAAGTGGATTGGATCTTCACCTTCGCCTGCGCGGCCTACAATCTGGTGCGCATGCGAAACCTCGCAGCCGCAGTTCCTGCGGTGTAAGTCGAGGCCGAAGTGTGTCCCGCAGCGCGAAAAGAGAGCGCTGGGGGCTAGAAAAGCACTGAGAATCAACTTTTCCGACATAGAAATGACGAAAACAATGAAAGACGGAAAGAAAACTATGTCCGTCGCTAGTTTTTCAGCGGCCTGCTAGGCGAAAAGCCGCTTCCGCCGAGGAAGATGAAGGCCAGCTAGTCGCCGACGCCGGTCTAGGCTACGTTAATTCGGAGTGACGGATCGTAAAGGTGGACGGAACTTGTCCGCGAACTAGCGCCATTCTTAACTGGCTGGAAAGAACACTCTGTCAACAAAGCTTGCCGGCGGCGGGTTGGTCTCACCATCCATAGCAGCTTCCCGTTGACGGGGCGAACCTGCTGGCAAGGCAGGTTGGCGTCCTTGTTCTGCAGCACTTCGCGCAGCATATCGGCCTTGTCCGGCCCGCTGGTAAGAAAAATTACGCAAGCCGCGTGGTTGAGCACGGGAAAAGTCATAGTGATGCGATAGGTGTTGAATTTCTCCACCCAGTTCGCTACCACGAGGCGACGAGTCTCGTTGAGCGCAGCCGAGCCCGGGAACAAAGAAGCCGTATGGCCGTCGGGGCCCATGCCTAAAAGGATCAGATCAAAACGCGGAAACTCGGCCGGCTTCAGGGCGAAGAATTTCTGCAGGTCTTGCTCATAACCTTGAGCAGCTTGTTCTGCGTCCTGCTCGCCGTGAATGCGGAAAATGTTTTCCGGACGCACCGGGACTTTCGAGAACATGGCTTCGTTCGCCATGCGGTAGTTGCTCTCGGCGTGGCCGGGAGGGACGTGGCGCTCATCGCCGAAGAAGAAATAAATTTTCTCCCAGGGAACCTGGCTGCGCTTCTCAGTTGCGAGCAGGGAGTACAGGCTTTTGGGCGTGGAACCGCCGGAGAGTGCGACGCTGAATTTGCCGGTCTTTGCTTTGGCCTGCTTGATGAGTTCGTCGGCAGCGGCGTGAAACAGGTCAGAAGGAGTGGCGAGAATTCGTACTTCCGGCTGCGCTGCCATGGCGAGTTGCGGATCCGATCCCAGAGTTTTTTCTCACATCGCCTTGGCCGCAGCGCAACGGGCCGCGCCCAGCAAGGCGGTTTGGTCGTTCACAATCACTTTCACCGGCATCGATTCCATCAGTCGCTGCATTCGTCCCTTGCTGACGAAAGCCTCCATAAAAGCCGGCTGTTGTAACTTCGGCAGTATTTTCGGGGAAATTCCGCCGCCCAGGAAAACTCCGCCCGTGGCCATCAGCTTGAGCGCAAGATTTCCCGCTTCGGCCGCGTAAATGGAGATGAACAGATCCAGTGCCTCGACACAGAGCGGCGAAGTTCCAGCCATGGCCGCGCGCGAAATCGCCGCCGGCGCGCCTGACTTCATTTCCTCAGCAAGCCACGACGGCACGGGCGCCGCGTTTGGTGTCGCGCAGAAAATCGAAGACATTTGCGAGGCCGGGGCCGGAGACAATCCGTTCGTAGCTAACGTGCTCAAAGCGCGAAGACAGGTAACCGAGAAGTTCGATTTCCAACTCGTTGCGCGGCGCAAAATCCGTATGTCCGCCTTCGCAAGCGAAAATGTGATATTGCCGGCCGTCCCAATACATGCCAGCCTCGCCCAGCCCGGTTCCCGCCGCGATCACCGCCTGATTTCCGACAGCGCCGCCAACGTCATTCAGCGCGACAAAATCTTTTGGCTCCAGGCCGGCGATTCCCCAGGCGTTGGCTTCGAGATCGTTGATCAGTACCGCGCGCTTCAGCTTGATTTCGTCCGCGAGCCGCTGCCCATCGATGAGCCAGGGAAGGTTCGACGCTTTTACGTGCCCTTCACGCACCGGGCCGGCGATGCCGAAGCAGGCCGCGTCGGGACGCAGCGACGAACTTTCCACGAACTTGACCACGATCTCATCGAGCGTGGCGTAGTCGCGGCTGGGAAACACCGAGTGAGAAACAATGCGGAAATTGCCGTTCGCAGGCTCGAAAAATGCGAGCCTCGCGTTGGTGCCTCCGATGTCGCCGGCCAAAATCATGGTTTGAGTGTGTAAATCCTCAGGCTGACTTGCTGCTCTTCTCTACCGCCTTCAGAAGCTTATCAAAGGCATCGGCAAAGAGTTTGACTCCGTCGTTGGTCAACTTGTCGGTGACTTCTTTCATGGAGATACCCACCTTCGCGACGGTTTCCATCGTGCGGTTCGCCGAGTCGAGATCTTCCGTGAGCGTCGTCCGCGGTTTCCCGTGATCGCGGAAAGCGTCGAGCGTCGCCGGCGGCATTGTATTTACCGTGTCGGGGCCAATCAATTCCTCCACATACATTACGTCGCTGTAGTTAGGATTTTTCGTGCTGGTGCTGGCCCACAGTACGCGCTGCGTCTGCGCTCCTTTCGATGCCAGCTTCTTCCAGCGCTCGCTGCCGAAGATTTTCTGGTAGCGCTCGTAAGTCTGCTTTCCATTGGCGATTGCGACCTTGCCCAGAATGCTCTTCAAGTCGGTCTTTTCTTCGATCATCTTTAGCCGTCTTCAATTTCTGGCTGCACCATGGAATCGACCAGCGAATCGATGCGGCTGATGAAGAAGCTGGCTACACTGGCAATCTGCCCACATCGCCGCCGCGAGCCGCAAATTGTTCGACGCCGGCGATGTATGCGTTCCGCGACGCTTTCATAAACTTCCTGCGCGAACAGCAGCGTGACGTTGATGTTGATTCCTTCGCTGATCAACTGCTGGAACGCGGGAATGCCTTCTGTGGTGCCGGGAACCTTGATCATCAGATTCTCGCGGCCGACCGCTTTCCACAGCCGCCGCGCTTCTTCAACGTGGCTTGCGTGTCGCGGGCCAGTAGGGCGAAACTTCCAGGCTCACATATCCGTCGCGCCGCTTGGTGCGGTCATAGACGGGACGCAGAGCGTCGGCGGCGGCCTGGATGTCGCGAATGGCGAGAATCTCGTAGCGCCCGTTGGCGTCAAGATCAGTGCGCGACGCGAGTCGCTTCAGCATGTCCTCGTAGATCGTATGCTGTCGGCGATGGCCTTTTCGAAAATCGCAGGATTCGAAGTCATCCCCCGCAGGCCGTCTTCTTCGATCAGGCGCTTGAGTTCGCCGGTGGTAAACCAGATCGCGGCGAATGTAGTCGAGCCACACCGACTGGCCGAAACTTTTGCAGCTGCTTTCAAGCGGATTGGTAGCTTCGGCGGTTTCAAGAATTCCAGTTGGCTGCATAAACACCTTCAGCTATCGAAGAATCCGTAGAGCACGCTATTTGGATTGCGCAATCGCCTCGCGGGCTGCCTCCACCACGCGTCAACGGTAAATCCGAACTTCTTGTGCACATCTTTGCCGGGAGCGGAGGCCCCGAAGCTGTGCATCCCGATTATCTTGCCGCTGGGGCCAACGTACCTGTCCCAGCCGAACGTCGCAGCCTGCTTCGACCGAAACTCGCGCTTTCACTGCGGGCGGCAAAACCTGGTTCTTGTAGGCATCGCCCTGCTTCTCAAAGATGTCCCAAGACGGCATGCTGACTACTCTGGCCTTGACTCCTGCTGCGGTAAGCTGTTCGTAGGCGCTGATGCAGAGCGAAACCTCGCTCCCGGTCGCGAGCAGGATTACGTCGGGCTTGCCGTCGGCGGCATCCGCCAGAACGTAGGCCCCCTTGGCAACGCCCGCGGCGGAAGCATATTTCGTGCGATCCAACGTTGGCAAAGCCTGTCGCGTCAGAACCAGCGCCACCGGCTGATGAGTCGAGCGGCATGATCACCTTCCACGCTTCCACCACTTCGTTCGCATCCGCGGGTCGCAGCAACACTAGCCCTGGCATCGCGCGCAAGCCGGCCAACTGCTCGATCGGCTGATGTGTGGGGCCGTCTTCGCCCAGCGCAGATAGAATCGTGGGTATAAATAAAGATGCTCGGAATCTCCATCAGCGCGGCCAGCCGAACCGCAGGCTTCATGTAGTCGCTGAAATTGAAAAACGTCCCGCCGATAGGGGCGAAGCTTTGAGACCGCCATGCCGTTCAGGGTCGCACCCATGGCGTGTTCGCGAACGCCGAAATGCAGGTTGCGTCCGCCGTAACTTCCCGGCTGGAAATCCCCCGCACCTTCGAACTTCAGCCGCGTGCGGTCCGAAGTCGCCAGATCCGCCGACCCGCCCATCAGCCAGGGAACGTTTTGCGCGATCGCATTGAGCACTTTGCCCGAGCTGTCGCGCGTCGCCATGCCTTTGGCGTCGGCGGGAAACGAGGGCAGATCCTTGTCCCAGCCCGTCGGGCAATTCTCGGCGCTGCATCTGGTTCAGTTCTTCGGCGAGCTCGGGATACTTCTTTCCGTATTCGTCAAACAGCTTGGTCCACTTCTGCCGCAGTTCGTGACCACGCTTGCCGATGCCCGCCTGGAAATGTTCGCAGAACGCCATCCGGAACCAGAAACTTGGCATCTTCCGGCCAACCGTAATTCTTCTTTGCCAGCCGTGTTTCCTTTTCGCCCAAAGGCTCGCCGTGAGCTTCGCTGGTATCCTGCTTATGCGGGCGAACCGTATCCGATGTGGCTGTTCACCACGATCAGCGTGGGGCGGTCGTTGGTCTGTAAGAACTTCGTCGTACGCTTCGCCAAGCCGTCGAGATCATTGGCGTCGGCCACGTGGATGACGTTCCAGCCGTATGCGCACGAAGCGCGCGCCCACGTCTTCGCGTGAACGACCAGTCGGCCGGCCCATCCAGCGTGACCCGGTTGTTGTCGTACATCCAGCACAGATTGGAAAGTTTCAAATGGCCGGCGAGCGAAGCGGCTTCGCTGCCCACGCCTTCCATCATGTCGCCGTCGCCGCACATGGCGTAAGTGTTGTAGTGAACAATCTCGAATCCCGGGCGGTTGTAGCGGGCTGCCAGCCACTTGCTGGCAATGGCCATGCCCACGCTGTTGCCGACGCCCTGGCCCAAGCGGGCCAGTGGTGGTTTCAATGCCCGCGGCAGCGCCGTATTCCGGATGCCCGGGAGTGCGGCTGCCGATTTGACGGAACCTCTTTATTTCGTCCAGCGAGATGGCAAGCTCATCCGGTCGGCTGACCGGCGGAGTTCACGTTGTGCACTCCGCTCAGATACAGCATGGCGTACAAAAGCATGGAGGCGTGGCCGTTCGACAGCACGAAGCGGTCACGGTTCGGCCAAGTGGGATCGTTGGGATCGAAGCGCAGGACCTGCTGCCACAAAGAGTAAGCGACCGGCGCCAACCCCATGGGCGCGCCGGGATGACCGGAGTTGGCTTTCTGCACCGCGTCGATCGCTAGAGTGCGAATGGTGTTGATGCAAAGGAGATCCAATTGCTTGGCTGGTCAACATCTGCTCGCTCGCCACCATAGAAAACAGTTCTCCCTCTCGGCACGAATCAGATTAGATTCTACTACTCGATCTCAGGCAGTTTATCAAGTTCTTGCCCGACGTGGGTGACGGATGAAGCAAGCCTCCACTAGCAGCTAGCTAACATTAAGATGATTCGTCTGTCGGAAGGATTCAGCAGCGGAAAAATGCTAAGCAGGAAATCCGGGCCTAGCGCTTGATCTGCGCCAGGTAGCCGTGCTGGTAGTGATAGCCCTTGGTGGTGTTTTCGACATACTTGAGGAACTCGCGTAACCGTTCGCGCTCCGTAGGCTCCATTTCGCCGAACTTGATGCGCAGCCGAAGAAGGATCGCCTTGCCGACCACGCCGTTAAGAATGAAGCCCTTGACCCAGATTTTTCCGTTGGCCACCCAGAGCCCAATCTCCAGCTTCGCCCCGATTGCATGGTGACGGTCTCTACAAAGCATCCTCCACGGCTGGTATTGGAGAGGTTTCCCCAGACGGGGGTGGCGGAACCTTCCATGCGTAATTCGACTGCGACGAAACACTTCATGCGTGGATAGCGCCTGCGGTCTTCGCCCCAGGACGGCGTAAAAATGTCCGGTTCGAAGGGCGGAGCAGGCTTGGGAGCGATTGTGATCGGCTGCGGCAGGGGCGCAGCCAGAGTTTTTTCCGGATGAGCGGCCGAGTTCTTGATGCGGCGCATGGCCGCAAGCAGGGCTTCATTGCGCTGTTCCGGCGCAGCCTCGCGGTACACCTGCAACAGCTCGCCCAGATGGCTGGCGATCTCCGGATCTTTAAGCAGGTTGGCCCAGTCGGCGCTGGTGGCAACAGCTTCGGGCTTATTCATCGGATGCGGACACAACTCCCTGCGCTACCCGCTCCTTCAGATTGCAGCAGCAGTCGTCGGCTCGACAAGATGACTGCGGTTACCTTCGTCAGTAATGCGACCCAGGTTACCTGGAAAATAAGAAGTGTGGAGAGACGGAGGAGCCGTCTCTCCGGTTGAGTTATGCGTTCAGATTGACCGAGTCTGCGTTCTCGGAGTTGGGTGTAACGGTCGGAGGCTGATTGGGAAGTTCGAGGTTCTTGCCATAAACTGCCCAGTAGTCCCCGGCAAGATTTTCCACCGAGTTTTTGGCTCCGGGCCAACCCTTGCTGGAATAGGCCTGTTGCGCCTGGTTAATGTCGCCCTGGATCAGGTTTTGTCCAAGAGTTTGAGCGGTTTGCTGGGCCGCCGCCAGGTCTCCGGACTGAATTGCCTGACCCAGCGTCTGGAATTGCTGGTTGAGTCCGGTAACCGCCAAACGGCCCGGCTGAACTGGAAGACAAACTGGCTAGCTTGCCGTATGCCTGCTGCGCCGCGTCCAGATTGCCTTCATTCAGCGCTTCCAGCAACTGACGGCCGGCATCGTCTTGCTGCGTCCTGCGCGACACGGGAGCCGCGCCCGGAGAGATTGAGAAATTCGAAACTGCAGTGACTGACATGGCTTCCTCCTGGTATGTTTCCATCGGCGAACGGGCGTATTCCTTCAGTCGCGTTCGATGGAATCCACACAGGCGCGAGTGCAAGCCTCAGGCCAATCCCGCGGCTATTCTTGATCACCGTGATTTTGTTGAAGGTTCCACCGCACGAAGGTGCGGGGTGGATGGCGAACCCCGCTGCCGTTCACGGCAGCAATCCTCGGTGCGTGGCTGCTGCTGGTGGAGATGCAGCGGTAATGCCGACTAATCAGCGGCAGCTCGAAGCCAGCGATTGCAGCGAGGTAACGTTGAAGCGAGCTCCCGGAGCGCCTTCTATGAGGACACCTTTCACTGCGACTTTGTGGCCCTTGCTTTCCGAGGGTTGAAACACTCCCACACCCAGCAGTGGATAGCTGTGACTGCCGAGCGGTTGGGAAACTGCGGCGGTCAGTTCCTGCGACGATGTTGCCTGGCCCTTAGACGCGACCGCAGCACTGCTGTTATCGAGCATCCACGCGCCGGATGCGGTTTGCTGCAAACAGCCGACGGTCTGCGCGACTTCCAAAGCTTTCTGTTCGCCTTCAACGGGTTTTTTCTGAGATACATCAGACGGAGTCGCGGTAAGGCTGTCGATGGAATATTGGATGAACGGTGTGAACATCTCGTCCCAGCTTTGATTCTGCTCCCGGAATAAGACTTCTTTGTCCGTTCCGGTCTGGTCGCTGCCGTGACCGTGCATGAGGTGATGGTTCTGCATGGAATTGTCGTAGTGAGCCGTGACCACTAATTTACTGCCGGCGGGAAGCCGCACCGGAGTGGCAGGTTCATAGGCCAGCTGCCAGTGGAACTGATAGTGCGGAACGGTGACGAGATTTTCTTCCCGGCCGTCGGGATAGACGACTGTGTATTGGAAATCCTTGCCGCGAAGATGGGCGTGGGGCTGGAACTGATAGATCGTCACCGGCTGGGTGTAGCCGGTGATGCCGATGAGTTCATAGTTATCGGCAAATGGAGGGATGGGCGGAATGACCAGTCCCGTGCCTTCGGCTTTTTGACCGGGAGCGTCGGTCATCAACTCTTTTCCATTTGCGATGATGGTTTCGCCGGACGCGGGCACGCGGTAAATCGGGTGTTTCGGCGGTTGCGGCTGGAACCAGAAAGCCAGCTCGGGTTTGTCGATCTCCGGCTTGCCAGTCGGCTGGTAATGAATGTTGATATTGAGATATACGTTGGTCCCGCCTTTGAGCAGCTTGGCGCTGCCGTCTTCGTACATTTCGAAAGTTGTGCCGGGGGTGTAGACGGCGAGCATGTCGTAGGCAGAAGGATTTGTGGGATCGACGATCACGGGCCGAGTGCCGACGGAAACGTTACGGATACCCATGCGTTGCGCGGCGCGGGTGAAGCGGTTCGACGTCGTCGGGCGTCATGCCGTTGGGGAGGGAGACTTCCGTGATCGCCATGTGATGAACGACCGCACGATTGCTGGGGCGAGACCTGAATGGCGGAGATCCATTTGTCGTCGGGAAAAGGCACTTTGGCTAAAAAGCGAACGTAGGGAACTTCGCCAGTGGCTGGAATGTGGTAAGTCGGCAGCGGAACAACCAGATCGGGGGGGGCGCCGCCAGGGTGCAGCCAGCCTTGATCGGCGGCAGGAAGCGGTGGTGGAGCGCCGTCGCCTTTGGGAGCGCCCGCGTCGATCCAGGCGACAAGCGTATCGATTTCCTGCTGGCTCAATCGCGGATCGTTGCGGAACTTCACGCTTTTGTCGGGATCGGCGGGCCAGGGGGGCATGGTGCGTTGCACCACGGCTTCTTTAATCGACTGCCCCAGCGGCTGGACCTCTTCGTAGGAAGTCAGCGGCATGGACGCGGCAATCTCGCCGGAACGGTGGCAATTTGCGCAATGTTTAAAGATGATCGGCGCGACGTCGCGGTTGAAAGTTGGGGCCGGCGAACCGGCGGCAGAGGAAAGTGGTAAGAGAACAGCTACGAATGCGATTAAGGCGCAGGCAATCGCGGAAAATCGGGCGAAGCGTTTCGATGACATCAGAAAGAAAAATCTCCTGCGCGCGCTGGGACGGCAGTTCCGATGATAAGTGGTCTCGATGGCAAGGGGTAAACAAAACCGGCAGTGACGGAATTTGTCTCCTTCAGTGCCGGGAGTGAAGCTCATTAAGCAGCAACGGTATCTCAGCTACTGCCCCGTCCCAGTGACCGCGACGTTATGAGGATTGCCGATGGCGCTGTCCGGGATCATGATTTGGCCGACACGCGGGCCGGTTGCAGTGGGAGTGAAGGTGATCTTGATGGTGCAAGTCGCATTGGGAGCCAGAGTCGCAGGACAGTTGTTGGTCTCCGCGTAGTCACCGGCGTTAAATCCGCGGATGGAGATCGTCCCTACGGTCATGGAAGCGCTGCCGATGTTGGTTAAGACCTCGTAACGCGGCGGGCTGGTGGTTCCAACCGTCTGTTTGTTGAAGGTGTAGCAGGGGCTATCCAGGGAGGCGAACGGAGCAGGAGCGGCGCCCTTGGCTGTGGTTACTGGCAGAAGCCCGTAGACGTCCACTTCGTTTTGTGTCCCCACATATACTTTGCCGTTTATGACCACGGGTACCTGGAATTTATTGGCGCAGCCGCCAGTGTCGCGCACGGCATTCTGGGCGCTGTTATAGAGCACATTGGCAACGTTGCTCGCTTCGTACGCATAGAGGATCTGGGGCAACTGGCCGGGCGAGAGGCCGAGCGATTCCTGGCGCTCAGTTGCCCAGACAATGCCGTTGCTCGTGCCATTGCCCGAGGTCGAGGGGGTGGCGCCGATCGGGTAGATATTGGGACTCTGGGAGACCGGTGTGGTCGAAAGCAAGCCATTGGTGAGCGTGTACATCTTCAGATAGTCGCCGGTTCCACCCGATGCCACCTGGCCGGCATAGTAAATGGCTTGCTGCGTCGACGATTGCCAGTATGCGGGGCTGCTCCAATAGCCGATGGGAGCGCCAGCGATTTCCTCAATGACATTGTCGGAGGCGGAGTTGAACTTGCCCATGTTGTCGCGGTCGACCATATAAATAGGCGCATCTCCAGTGGGATCGCAAGGGTTGCCGCCCTTACCCGATTCGACGACTTCATCCGGGTACTGGCCGGACTGCGTCGGTAATACCATCGGACCGGAGGCAGAAACGTCAAAATCGTAGGTGTAGCGGCAGGCCTCATCCATGGGAGTGAAGTAATCGACAATATTCAGATTGCCGTCGAACTTCAGCAGAGAGTCGCTGTAGTCGGGACCGCTGACGTTGGCGTCGAAGGGGCCGTCGCCGGTGGAGGCGTAGATGTAACCATTGGAATCGGTCGCAATCCCGTTGCCGCTTTGCCAAACTCCCCCGCGGATGCCGTCGGGGGTGGTGTTCAGAATCGCAGTCTGCTGCAGCGTGGCCGCGTCGTATGCCATCATCCAGCCGTGGGCCGCGCCCGCCCAGCCGATGTAAACCGTCTTGGTTCCGGTGATGTTGTTGTTTTCGATCAGCAATCCAGGCCGCTGAATGTCGGCCAGTGGATTGAAAGTAATGGTGCCGCCGGAACTGCCGGAGCCATCGCCTTGCACCGAACCTTGAATTAAGACCGGGCCGCCAAATTTCTCCGCGCCGGTAGTGATATCGAGCGCATGAAGATACTGGTATCCGACGCTGGTGTTGTTGTTGTAAGTACGGGCCACCAGATACATGGTGTTGGTGTCGGGATCGATGGCCGGTGTGCCGGTAATTCCATAATAAGGATAAACGCCGCAGCTGATATCGGAGCCCTTGCCGTCGGTGCCGCAAGGGACAGGGCCGATGCCCTGTGCCGGGTCGGTGAAGTTGTCCATCCACAATTGCTGGCCGGTGCTGGCGTCGAAGGCGAAGACGCTGTCCATTTGCGTGGCGGTGTAGATCACGTTGTGCGTGCCTTGGCCCGGAATGTTCACATTCGGCACCCAGAGGGGTTGCGCGTAAATCTGACCGTCAACCGTGAACGAGAAGAGCTTGCCGAACTGCTTGGAGTTCACGTTGCTGAGATTGAGGAGCCTTCTCCGATGTGTTACTGCCAGTGCGCTGATTGTTGTATTGCTGGGTGAAGACTCCCGGCAGAGACTGGCCCATGGCCGTGGTCAAGAAGGCAAAGGTCAGAAAGAACACTGCGACGAGGTACGAAGAACGGCCCATCGATTCACCTCTGGGAGTAGATCGGCTGCGAAACGGGGATTTTCGGCTGCCGGGGTACGTCAAGCGATTTTGAGGGGTGCGCAAAGACTTGTCAAGATGCAAGAATCTGCACACATACGGTCGGGGCAGTGTAATTTTGGGTTACTTTAACGGGCGGGACTGCCGGTTGGCTACGATCCCATGTCGGAAGGCAGGAAGCGCGGCGGTGGGGCGGTATATCCCGGAGGCGTTCCTTTGGTGATAAAGGGGACTTGGTCGGGGTTTCGGACTTCGACGCTGCCATCTGGCATAAGCTTGTAAGGGTTCCCCAGCGGATCTGTGGGGTTGCCGCGCAGTAACCCGGCCGCCTGCAGATCGGAAAAACTGGAGGGCAGACGGCCAATCTTCTCCCGGTAAAGAGAGACAAGTCTCTCCAGCACAGTCACATCTTCATCCACTTTCAGAGCGCGTAAGTGGGCGACCGCGTTTGCCTTGACGTTCTGGTCGGTAGTGCTCTCGTAGGTGGTCGACCACATCAGGCGGGCCATTTCGATTTCGCCGCCGTGCTGCGCCATCTGTGCCGCCATGATCTTAAGAAATGGATGAGCGTTGGGAACTTGCGAGCCGCGGGCGAAGGCGTCGGCGGCCTTGGCGTAATCGTTCAACTCGGTGTAATAAATGAAGCCAAGATTGTAATAAAGATGCCAGTCGTCAGGATTGTTGCGGATGCCATACTGCTCGAGTTCGATGGCACGCTGCGGCATGCCTGCGCCGTTGGGCGGCTCAGGAGCAAGGAAGTTGGCGCCGAATTCGTAGGCGATGGTGAGATGCGGATCGAGCGAAGTCGTAATGTCCAGCAGCGGGGCAAGAAGATCGTAGCGTCGCGCGCCCTCATAGTGTTTGGTGCCGAAGTATTGCACCGCGCGGGTCCAATAGATGTCCGCGAACAGGCCATTGTAGCCGAGGCTGAGATACTTCAAAACCTTCGGCGAAGAGATGTAAAGAACTTCTTGCAGGGTCGCCCCGGTGCGCCGGCGGTCGAGTTGCAGCAGAGTGAGCACCGACGTCGCCAGGCAAGCGACCAGCAACACGCTTGCGATCACGGTGATGCGGCGGGACGGCTTCATTTGAGATTTCGATGCTCGAAGATGACGACCGCGCCGCACACGGCCATGCCGGCATAGAGCAGGGCATAGAGCGTGTTCGAGAGAATGAGTTGCGCGGCCACCGGCTGGCCGTGAGCGACGGAACTGATCACGTTGAGCGAAGAAAAATTCGGAACCAGGTATGCGGCCGCAGTCGCCAGCCACCGGGAGGCCCCTTGCGCCATGGCCGCGAAGCCGCGCAGGTCCTCGGCGAAGCTGCCTATGATGAACAGCGATAGAGCAAAGACCGCCGACAGCAGCGGCGAAGAAAACGATGAAAACAGCAGGGTGAGCGCAGTAATGATCAGAAATTGCAGAACGATAAAGTAGAGAGCGACCAGGATCCATCCGTCGGGTGCCTGAAAACGGTGGCAGACGTACAACAGGGCTACGAACACGCCGATGGCCATGAAAAATGTATTCACCACCAGCGTTCCCGCCAGGCCGAAGAACTTGCCAACGATGAACTCCCAACGCTGTACCGGGCGCGAGAGCACGGTGTAAAGCGTGCGCTTTTCGATTTCTTTTGAGACCAGCCCAATCCCGATCAGAATTGCAATCACGACGCCGAAGAGAGAAACTGCGGTCAGCCCGAGATTGACCACGACCAGCCGCTCGATGCCAATGGAGATTTGCCCTACAAGAATTGCCGCCCCGGACAACAGCAGGGCAAAAGCGATCAGGTTGTAGAGAACGCGGTCGCGGACGGCTTCGCGAAAGGTGTTCGAGGCGATATGCACGATACGCGCGCTCATGGCATCGCTCCGGCTGCAACCGACGAGGGTTTGAGTTTGCGGACGTAATATTCTTCGAGCGAAGTGCGGACTGGGACTACGGAAATAATGCGCATTCCTTCGCGGCGAAGAGAATCGATGACGGCATCCTGATTGGCTTCGAGAACGACGGCGCGGACGCTGTCGCTGGTGGCGTGACATTCCGCGGTCAGGTTTCGTAACGCCGCCGGCACGGTGCTGCCATGCCACACGATTTCGACTTTTCCCTCGATGCTCGAAGTCAGGTCCGCGACCGCGCCGATGCCGCGTAATTCGCCGGAGTGAATAATGGCTACTCGATCGCAGAGCGACTCGGCGTCTGACAGAATGTGCGTGGAGAAGAAAACCGTGCGCCCTTGCTGCTTCAACTCTTCCATCAGATTGCGCACATCGCGGCGGCCCATGGGATCGAGGCCGGACATGGGTTCGTCGAAGAACAAGACCTTGGGTTCATGCACAATGGCTTGAGCAATTCCCACGCGCTGCAGCATTCCTTTGGAGAACTTGCGGAGTTGGGTCCCGGCGGAATCGGGCAATCCCACTTGGTTGAGCACCTGGCTGACTTTGTGGCGACGTTCTTTCGCAGCAACGCCGGAAAGCTGAGCGTAGTATTCGAGCAGTTCTCCGGCGGTCAGATAATCGTAGAAATAAGGTTGCTCGGGCAGAAAGCCGATCTGCGCCTTCATACGCGGATCGTTGATTTCCATGCCAAGAATGCGGGCTGTTCCCGCTGTTGGATATACCAACCCCATGAGCAATTTCAGCGTAGTGGTTTTACCCGCTCCATTGGGGCCGAGAAAGCCAAAAATTTCGCCTTCTTCGACGGTCAGGTGAAGCGGGCGCAAAGCAATTTTCGGCCGCTTATGCCAGAAGCCCACCCGGTAGGTCTTTTCCAGTCCGAGAATTTCGATTGCCGCCATGAAGATAGGCCGAAGAGACTTTGCCTACAAAAATTATATGCAATGGAGCAGGGAAGTGAGGTGTTGCGAACGATTACGAAGGTAAGGGTCTGGCCAGCTACTGCGCCGAAGCGTAGCTCATGCAAGTGGCAACGTCCGGAGGCGGTACCGCGCCGGATGCGCCCGGGTTCACCCGCAGTACGCCGTCGGCAACGATACAGAAGTCACGTACGCCCGTGGCGTCGAACATCTGCGGAGCAGCGCCGGCGACAAAGGAATCGTTGGGTCCCCCGCTCGAACTGAATCCGGTAGCATTCACCACGTATCCGCTCTTGGAGCCGCTGGAGAGCACGCTGTCAATCATGCAAGCGGTAGTGGAACTGGGCGCGCAGTTAGTGGATGATCCGCCCAGACTGGGCAGGTCGGGCGAAAATCCGACAGTAGGATAAGCCGCGTTATAGGTGATCTCCGCATTGGCAATTTGCCGGACTGAACTGGCTGCCGACGATTCGTTGGCCGCGATCCGCGCCCGCAGCAGGTTGGGGATGGCGATCGCCGCAATCACCAAAATGATGGCTACGACGATGAGCAGCTCGATGAGCGAGAATCCTCTCGTGTTGCGGCCAGTCGTCGTTTGGCCAGTCGTCGTTTGGCCAGTCATGGTTTGGCCAGACATCGAATATGCGGCGATGCAATTCATTGCCACTAAGAACAGTGCACGTTGCACGCCAGAGTGAGCGTGCTGAAAGCGTGGCAATTGCAACGATTTGCTGGGCGAGCGATTGGCCGGGGCTAGACAATGGCATTTTTGGGTGACCGTTCTTGGTTATGAAGTTTGGGACGGGATGAATGAGTGGCGAGAAACGAGTGGCAAAAAAACGAAGGGAGCAACGGATCGCTCCGTTGCTCCCTGGCTGGTACCCTCCCCCAGGTACTTCGCCAAAATTGCTGCTTACTGCAGAGCAGTGTAGGCGTAGCAAGCAGCTTCGGTGGTGACCTGCGCGGTGCCCTGAGCGGTGAAGCGAATGACCGCGTCTTCGTTCGAGCAGAAGCCGCGCACGCCGGTCTGGTTGATCGAGGCCGGAATACCGGACAGAGTGTAGCCAACCAGGATGCCGCCCACTGCGCCACCGGCGGTGTCAGCGAAGTAGTAACCGCTCTTGGCGGAGCCAGCCGCGGTAGCCTGCGCCACGATCCAGTCAACCAGGCAAGCGTTAGCCGAGATCGGCGTGGTGCAGCCGGTCGAGGCGCTCGGTCCCAGGTAGGTCAGTGCGGAAGCATAGCCAACTGTCGGGTAAGTGGATTGATAGGTGACCTGCGCCGTATTCATGGTACGGAGGGAACTGACCGCAGACGACTCATTGGCCGCAATGCGGGCACGCAGCAGGTTCGGAATAGCAATGGCGGCGATGATCAGAATGATCGCGACCACAATCAGCAACTCAATCAGTGAAAAGCCCTTCTGTTTACGCATCTCTTCTCCCCTTCTCCTCTTGTCCGTTATGGTCTTTATCGACCCGGTGCCTGTAATGGTGGCACGTGGCAGGCCAAACCTTGAAGTTACGAAAGGTCTTGCTCCAAGGTGGAGAAGTGGTTTGTTTTCAGAGGGAAGACAGGAGTCGCAAATGCGTCGCTTGATTACCGAAAGGTTCCGTCCGAAGCTTCCTCTATCAGAAAGTGGCGCACCGTCTGACAAATAGTGTCATGCAGGCCGCGAAGCTAACAATCGACGCGGCAGCATGTAAAATGACGCGCGTGAAGCAACGTGACGATCTGAACATCGCCGCCGACTTGGCCCGCGCGCATTCGATTCCAGCGCGCTTTTATTTCGATCCGGAAATCTTTGCCGAAGAGCGGGCAAAGATTTTCGCCCCGACCTGGCAGGTGGTTGGGCATAGAGATCAAGTGAAGAACCCGGGCGACTTTTTCACCTGCGATTTGCAGGGCGAGCCGCTGCTTTTGGTTCGCGGCACCGATCGGGAGTTGCGCGGTTTTTACAACGTCTGCCGGCATCGCGCCGGGCCGCCGGCAGAAGGATGCGGCAACCGCAAACTCTTTCGCTGCGGCTACCACGGCTGGACTTATGGGTTGGATGGGAAGCTGATCAACGCGCCGGAGTTTGAAGGCGTGGGGGATTTTCGTGGGGATGAGTTCGGACTGGTTCCGGTGCGGACGGAAGAGTGGTCTAACTTTATTTTCGTGAAGCTGGATCCGCAGGGCGAAGCGTTGGTCGATTGCTTGGGCGCCCTGCCGCGGCAAACCGAACGCTTCGGATTTTCCACGATGAAACTGCTTGAGCGGCGAAGCTACGACATGAAGTGCAACTGGAAGACCTACGTGGACAATTATCTCGAGGGCTACCATTTGCCGAGCGTGCATCCGGGATTGAATCGCGAGTTGGATTACAACGCGTATACGGTCGAGGCGTATGCGCGGCACGTGCGGCAGTTCAGTCCGATTCGCGGCGCGCAGAGCGGAGACGCGACGCCGCGCAGATATCAGGAGGCGCGCGAAGATTTGACCACGGATTATTTCTGGATTTTTCCCAACTGGATGCTGAACTGCTATCCCGACAACGTTTCGCTAAACATTGTGTTGCCGCTCGAAGTGGAGCGCACGCAGGCGATTTTCGAATGGTATCTTTCGGAGGACAAGTTAGGCAGCCAGGCGGCGAAGGATTCAGTGCGCTTCAGCGATGAAATTCAGATTGAAGATGTGAAGATTTGCGAGACGGTGCAGCAGAACCTGCATTCGCGCAGCTACGACCGCGGCCGGTATAGCGTGAAACAGGAGCGCGGGGTGCATGCGTTCCACAGGATGTATGCGGAGGGGATGGGGGAATGACCCACGGGGCGACAGCCGACAAAGGTTGCCCCCGGGAGAGGCCGAAGTGGCTGTCGGGCAGCAATGTTCGGCTCAGAATGCGAAACCCGTTTTGAGACGGTTGCCAAACTGAGAACTTCGGTGAGGAAATTAGGGTAAGATAATCACACCCTCAGTACGCCAGCCACTAGAATTAGAAATCAAATGCTCAAAAGAAGGAAGAGATCCCTCAGTGGTCGTGCTTTTATAAGTTTTTTCAGCGGTGCCATGGGCTTGGATTTGGGCTTGGAAGCCGCCGGTCTTGATCCGCTTGCGGTCAACGAGTTTGACCCTATCATCTGTGAAACAATAAGGCGGAATCGACCAGACCTGCGGCTTTATGGGCAAGATATTCGCGAATTGACGGCTGATCGCTTGCTGCAGGACTTGGATATTGAGCGAGAGCAGCTATTCGCTGTGATAGGTGGCCCCCCTTGCCAGGCCTTTTCCACCGCTGGACGCCGCCTAGGGCTTAATGATGACAGGGGAAATGTATTTCTCCATTTCATCAAGCTCATTTCCGGGCTTCGGCCGAAGTATGCAATCTTCGAGAACGTGAGGGGTCTCCTCTCGGCTCCCCTTCAGCATAGACCCCACAGTCAGCGCGGAAACGGACATCTCGGGCTTAGGCAAGAGGAACTTCCCGGGGGAGCCCTGCTGTATGTCCTAGGTTTGCTGGAAGAGAGCGGATATACCACAACGTTTACGCTCTACAACACGGCAAACTACGGAGTGCCGCAAATCAGGGAGAGGTTAATATTTTTTGCCTCTCGAGATGGCCACGGTATCCCCTATATCCCGCCGACCCACGACGAGGCAGGCAACGGCGGTTTGCCAAGATGGAGAACGGTACGTGATGCGATCGGGGAGTTATTAGCTTCAGATGGCGAATGCGGCAGTTTTCCAGCGAAGCGACTCCGTTACTTTTCTTTACTGAAGCAAGGCCAGAACTGGCGAGACTTGCCGGGGAGGCTGCAGCGCGAAGCGATGGGTCCGAGCTACTACGCGGGCGGCGGTAAGACCGGCTTCTACAGACGACTCGCTTGGGACAAGCCGTCACCTACGCTAGTGACCCGGCCGACAATGCCAGCTACTGCGCTTTGCCACCCAAGTCGCCTGCGTCCCTTGTCGGTGGGAGAATATGCGGCTATTCAGACCTTCCCGGAGGACTACCTCTTCTTGGGCAAATTGGACGACAAGTACCGCCAAATTGGGAATGCTGTGCCGCCGCTATTCGCGAGGGCAATCGGTAAGCATATCTGTGACTTTGACGGGGGTAGACTTTCGGGTAGTTTGCTACCGACATCATTCAGTCGATACCGAGGCACCGACCATGATAGTTGGAGAAAATCTCTGTCGTCGAGCCAAACGCTTTTGTTCTAGGGTCGCGCCAAAAGAGGCTCTACTTCGTGACCTACTTCCTGCGCAATAACCAGTAGCTCGTCGTACGTATCGTGCTCTCCAATTAAGGCCCAGAATGGCCCGCCGACTAAGATATCAGCTCCAACTTCCAAAAACTGCCTGACAAAGTTGTTCTGATAAGCGACGCAGTCCCCAAAAGGGTTGTACGCGCACGCCGCGTAAGCTTGGGCATTCTGATTCTGTCGTAGCGCCATTATGGTGAGGATGTCCGTTTTCATGTCCATGCACGTTCGCTTGTTCGGATCTGGAGTCTTGATCTCGAAGTAAAGTTCCTCTCCGTTGTGCCTTCTGACAAAAAGGTCGGAGCGTACTTGTGCGTCCGCACCTCCAGGGCCCTGAACCATCAGCACCTCTGTGAGATCCGCAGTCCTATTTGGAACCCGACGTGGGTGCCCATGATCCATTGCAGCGAGCAAGGCGGCGATGTGTGCGCTGGCGGCTGGCCGAATGTGTCCGTCCACGAGATAATTGTTCCGCGCCTCTTGGTTGTATTGTAGGGCAACCATCCGGGCGATGTTCTGAAACCAATTTCCGAGTCTCGTGGAAAAGGACACGTTCGGAAAAAGGAACAAGGGACAGCGGGGGCATGAGACGTTCATGGAAAGGCTTTTGTCTATGGTTGGCGAGGTTCTGTTGTATGTAACGGGTTAGTCGATCCAGCAAGAAGTCTCGAACTTGACCGCGCGTATCAGCGTTCAGAGCCATCTATTTTGTTGTCCTTCAGTTTTTTCTCAAGGCGCGCAAGAGTTCGCTGGTCTCGCAGATCGTGTTCCCAGATACGCAGCACACGCACCCCGGCCCTCCGCAACCTTCTCGAAACCAATTTGGCCCTCTCCCTGTTTCGTTCAATCTTCGTCCGCCAGAATGCAAACCGCGTTTGAGGGACGTGTCCACATTTCGGACAACCATGCCAGAAGCATCCGTCGATAAATACCGCGACTTTCCTGCATGGGAAGTAGAAATCTGGGCTACCGAAGACATACCTTGGGTGAAGAACCCAACCTCGAAGACCTGCGCGTACCAGGGTCAAACGAAAAGGCCATTCAGTGGAGCGATTCCCTTTGCTTCGAATCCTGCCCATGATGCGTGAGCGTTCGGGGCTCACGTCAGAAAACTTCCCACCCGGGAGCTGTGTCTTTAGAAGGCGTTCCATTTCAGCATTGGAAGTCTACCACTACTGGCTCGGGCCGGAATCCTTCGACTTCAGGCCAGGCACGCGGGCGAGGGCGCCCGCGCCACACGCCCTAGGCTGCTTTCACCAGCAAGCACGTCACATCGTCGTGCTGCGGCGTCGTACCGACGAAGGCGTCGAGATCAATCATGATGCGGCGCATCAGTTCATCCGGAGTGGTGGTCAGGCTAGATTGCAGAACATTCAGCAGCCGGGGTTCGTCGTATTCCTCGTTTCGAGCGTTCATCGCTTCCACTAACCCGTCGGTGAAAATCAGCAGCCAATCGCCGGGCTGCAAGTTGACCGCGCCGGATTCGTAGGCCGCATCCGCCTGAATGCCCAAAGGAAGTCCGCCGTTGGTCAAACGCTCGATCGCTCCCGAAGTGCGGCGCAGAATCGGCGGATTGTGTCCCGCGTTGATGTAGGTCAGCGTCTTGCCGTTCGGTTCATACTCTGCCAGAAAGGCAGTCGTGAATCGGCGGCCGAATTGGCTGTTGGAGCAGGCATAGCGGTTCATGCCGGCGACTAACTCGTCGAGAGAACAGGGAACCGAGGAAAGAGTTTTCAGACTGGCCTGAAAAGTGGCCATGAGCAAGGCCGCGGGCATGCTCTTGCCGGCCACATCGGCCACGGCCAGAAGAAAACGAGGATCGGCAGAATTCGGGACCACGCGGGGAAACACATCGTAATAATCGCCCGCCACGGTGTTTTGCGGACGAGTGGCGAAAGCGATGGCCAAACCTGGCACCGGCGGCGGGGTCGCGGGCAGCAGCCAGCTTTGAATATCGCGGGCGATTTCGAGATCGCGCTTCATGACTACGCGGTCGGCGATTTCAAGCATCAGCAGAATGAAAAGCAGCGCGCCGCCGAAGAAGTGGAAGTCGAACTCGCCGACCTGGACCTCGCCCGCTTTGCCGTGGTAGGTGAAACCTCCGGAAGGCAGTATTAAAAGCACGACGCCAAGCAGCAAAAGGACACGGCGGGCGGGAGTGAGTTTTTCCAGAATGGCCCAGGCGAGCTCTTGCGCGGTATGGAAAACACTCTTGCGTCGGGTAACGTCGTCGGGTGCGCGCGCGGCGAAATCTTTTTGATAGAGCCGGTAGCTGGCGCGAGCGTCGGTGCGGAACTGCTTCCAGAGCTGGCTGAGTTGCAGGCCTTCGGTCACGCGCAGCCAGAATTTATCGAGCTGAACGAAAATTTCCGGGCGTGATTTCACCTTCGGAGCGGCTGGCGATTGCGGGGAGTTCATGAAGAACTCATTATAGGCGGGCGGAGCGGCATTCCGCGCGGGTTCGGGGATGTCGCGTGCTACTGGCAAGGCAAAGGGCCTGTTTATTTCCCCGATCAAATTTCTGCGATCACGGCTCAGGCCCTTCGGCGGCGGCAATGCGATGACTACTTAATGCGTCAGTAGGTGAACGATTGAATTTCGTTTACGCGCGAGTCTGGCCCATCTACATAACCGGCGCGCAGGCTGGGATGCAGAGCGATGTGCATCGCGACCACGTTAAAAGTGTTCGAAAAACTGAAGCCGTTGAGAGTCTCCAGCACATTGCCATTGGTGTCGTAGACGTAAATCGTGCTGCCGCTGGCCGATGAACTGGACACCGGCTGGGCCACGAGGAAGACTTTGTGGATGGAATCGTACTCGATATCGGCGCCGCTGAAAGTCTGCTGGCTTCCCGATCCGGGCAGCACTACGGTGAAACCGGTTCTGGGTCGCAAGATTGTAGAATTCCACGCTCGCGTCGTCTTCGGTGTCGGTGCAAAGAATACCGTCATCGGAGTCGACCGCGGCTCCGTTGACGAAGCCGAATCCGATACCTTCGAAGGTAGTGAATGAGCCTTTCACGAGGCTCCACGACCCCAATGACTGGGAAACAACCAAAGCACCCTGGCCCGCCTCCGAGCAGGGCCTGGCGCGTTTTGGTATCGAAGGCCATGGCCGGCGGCACGCTGCCGAAATCGTTTGAGTCGGTGATGTGGACGACGGGGCCGAAAGTATTTGCGCCAACATTGGACGCGAAGACATAAGGGATGAAGTTTCCGCTGTTGTCATAAGCGAAGACAGCATTGTATGGCTCGCCCTGATTACGGCTCACTCCACCAGACATGATGATGTGCTCCGGACCGATGGGCGGCTTCCAAACGCCGGTGATCTTGTTGGATTCGAGCGGATTCAAAACGCCGTAGTTGCGCTTGACAACATATATCCCCTGCACATGCTCGTGTTCAAATAGTCCGACGCTGTTGCCGACGACACCGTAGGTAATGAAATCATCCTGGGTTTTGGTTTGAGCGACGACATCGAGAATTTCTCCCGTCTTTTGATCGAAGGTTTCGACCGCGTTGATTCCGTCGCCAGCCTCGCTTAGCAGTCCTTCGCTGCCATTCTGATCGATATCGAAACCGAAGATCTGGCCGCCAAACTTGCTGTGAACGAGGATGTTGCCTGGACCGGCATCAGCATTGATCTCGAATGGGCCAGCTTGGGCAAGACTGGCGACGCAGCCGAGAGTGACGAACAACATGACCAAAAGTGTTTGCTTGCTGGATTGCATTGTGCTTCCTTTCGGATGAAATTGGGAGAAAACGGTTCGACGTGTTTCCAATGATGGGAAATAGAGTGCAGCAAGTAGGGCTGGGGGTTGTCACGCAAGTGTCAATATTTTGTCATTGTCTGTAACAACAATGCAGGGGCAGTGGAAAGCATGCGCCGCGCGCGTGGGAACGACGGTGGCTCACGGATTCGCGCGCAGCACGACCAGCGTCATGTCATCGTGCTGCTTGGCGCCAGAAACGAAGGTGTCAGCGGCCTGCATGATTCGCGCAATCGTTTCGGAGGGGCTCAATCCGGCGCAGGCCTCGACCGTCGCGATGAGATGTTCTTCTCCCCACTCTTCGTCAGAGTGGTTCATGGCTTCGCTGATGCCGTCGGTGAAGGCGATGAAGACGTCGTCCGGTTCGATGGTCACGCTGGCCTGCTCATAGGGAAAACTTTCAAGCAATCCCACGACGGTGCCACCGGCTTCGAGGCGTGAAACCTGCCAATGTCCATTTGAGCAGTGGAACAGCATCGGCGGATTATGGCCGGCGTTGACGTAGGTAAGCCGGCGGTCGGCGGGATTGTATTGCGCGTAGAAAAAAGTCGCGTAACGATTCGACGACGAAGCTTCGTACACCAGGCGATTGACGTTGCTCACCAGCGCCGCGAGATTCTCCGGCGCGCGCGTGGCTTCGCCGCGCAGCGAGGCCTGCAGACTCGCCATCATCAGAGCGGCGGCAATCCCTTTGCCGGAAACATCGCCGATGGCAATGCCGAGTTGTCCGCCGGGGAGAGCGAGAAAGTCGTAGTAGTCGCCGCCCACACCAAGCGCCGGCCGGCAGGCGCCGGCGTAATCGATCCCAAGGATCGGCGGCAAAGTCTGCGGAAATAAACGTTCCTGCACTTCGCGGGCAATTTCGACTTCGCGATTCAAGCGTTCGCGTTGTGCGATCTCCTCGGCCATCGCCGACATGAGCCGCGCGTTTTCTAGTGCGAGGCCGGTCTGCGCGGCCACCGACTTGAGCAGCCGAACGTCGGTTCCGGAATACGGTTCTTCGGAACGCTTGGGGCCGAGGCTGATGAATCCTAATAAATGATCGCGTGCACTTAATGGGAGCAGAAGTTCGGCGTGAAGCTGAGAGAGTTTGGCGCGGTCATCGTCGTTGACCGGATCGCGGTAGAGCCAGGAATCGGGATCGTCGAAGTAGACGCGGGCCGGCTCATTTTGTGCCTGCAGCAGCTTGATGGTCCCGGTGCTGGAGGCAAAGGTCACGTTGGGCGAAGAGTCATAGCCGAGAGCGTAGGCGGGACGATACGGCTCGCCGCCGAGCAGCACGGCAACTTGCGGGATGTGCAGCGTGTTGGAGATTCTTGCCGCCACGGTTTCGATCAGGGGTCTGGTCTCTACCATGCTGCGCACCTGGTCGCTGAGTTCACTGAGGACCTGGTCGGTGTTGTAAGCCTCGCGGAAAAAACGCCGGTCGATCCATTGGCGAAGGCGTTCGCCGAGGCGGGGGATGCCAAAGCCGACAGTGATCGCAACTGCGATGACAATCATTTTTCCGACGCGGTTGGCGTTGCTGCTGAGCGCGAATGCGGTGGCGATTACGACGGCGATGGCGATCATTTGCAAAATGCGGATGCCGGTTTTGGCCAAACCATACTGCAGGCCCTGACGCACCACGACGCGCACGTCCAGGGCGCGCTGCACCACGATGACGTAAGCCAGAGTGAGAGGAAAGAGCATCAGCATCAGCAACGCAATGGCGACGGCCCAACTGGGAAAGACTTCTTCCATGGTCTTTCCCCGAAACGAAGCCCATTGCGTGAGCATAAGTAACGGGACCATGGCGAGGGTGGTTCCGCAGTAGAGCAGAAGCAAACGCCGGCGGGCGTCGCGCGAGATGGCCATGGCAGATTTCGTGAAAATAGAACTGAAGAAACCGAAACCGATCACGCAATAGGCATAGATACGCACCGGCAACTCAAAATGCGTGTAGGCCTGGTAAACGCCCTGCGCGCTGGCGTAGTCCGTCATCTCGCGCACCGTGATGATGACTTGCGGAACCGCGGCAATGGCCAATGGAGCGCTGACCAGGACCGGAAGCCAGTAGCGACGCCGGTCCCATGCGCAGCCAGAAGGGAAACGGTTCGGGAAAAAAGAAGCCGAATAGGAACATGGAAATTGGCCAGACAACTACCAGCGAGATGTGCCATGCCATGGCGAGCTCTCGCCAGCCCGGGCTCCAGCCTTCGATTTTGGAAGCGCTCAAAATCTGCGAGAAGGTGACCAGCAGAAATAGGAGGAGCCACGCCAAGTTGTCTCTCGGCCTGACCAGGACTGCCCACGATCCGAGGAGCACACAGCCGAGCGGCATGACCACAGTGAGCAGAAGGTCGTAAACGATTCGCCCCAACGGGGCGGGGGAGTTGCTCACCGGCAACCCGACAGTGCGAACGCCGTCGGAGGCCGCGACCGTAACGGCTATCGCATCGCCCGGTTTTGCGTTGGCCATTTTGCCGACGAGGTCGGATGTGCCGGAATATTTTTTCCCGTCGACGGCGAGGACCACGTCGCCCGCGCGCAGGCCGAGTTTGGCCGCGGCGGGGCTGACGTAAGAGAGTGTCGCGCTGGCGGTCCCGAAGTTGATGGCCGGCGCGTCAATCTTCTCCCAATGCCAAATATCTTCTGTCTCCCTCAGCTGAAAAAGCATAGCCGCAGCGAAGATGAAAAACAGGCAGATATATTGCGGGATTGGCCGGTTTCGTTTGGCGGGCGGGGAAGTCATGCGCGATTGAAATTACTGGATGATTGTACCTTGCCGGGTTCGGGCAAAGTGTGAAAGTAGAAGTCCGAAGGCAAAAAGTGTGCCCGGGAGGGTCTCCGGTCTTTACTGCGGAAGTCTCGTTCGCGCCCTAGCCTTTGTCATTCCGAGCGAAGGTTTGCGATCCGCGAAGCGGATTGGAAACTGTAGTCGAGGAATCTGCTGTTAGACGACAAGGCAAAAGCAGGTTTCTCGACTCCGCTGAATGATCCGGTTCCCGGATCATCAGGCTGCGCTCGAAATGACAAATCGGGGGTGCTCACGACGCTCTGCAAGCTCGCTAAACTTCCACCATTACGTCGCCGTTTTCGATCTTGACGGGATAGACGGCAATCTTCGCGGCGGGATTATGCGCGGCCTCGCCCGTCTTCGGGTCCCATTGCCAGCCGTGCCAGGGACAGACCAGCTTGTCACCTTCAATTACACCCTGGCCGAGCGGGCCGCCGCGGTGCAGGCAAACGTTGTCCATGGCAGAGATCGTCCCGTTCACATTGGCGACGCAGATGACTTTGTCGCCGCAGGGAAATTCTTTGGCTTCGCCTTCGGCAGGGAGTTCGGATTCGGCGGCTAGCTTGGCGAATGTCGGCATCGAGCACTGCCGAGCTTCGCTCGGCCCGGACGGGCGAGGACGCCCGTCCCTACATAGTTCTATTTAGGTTGTAGAGTCTGCGCGATCATGACCTGGCGCTTGAACGCTTCCACCATGTTCGGCTCCAGACGCACCTCGGTGGGCCGCTTGGCCAGCGTCATCTGGTCGATCTTGTCCTGCAACTTGAGCAGCGCATAAAACAGGTTTTCCGGACGCGGCGGGCAGCCAATCACGTACACGTCGGTGGGCACAACTTTGTCCACTCCCTGCAGCACGGCATAGGTGTTGAACGGGCCGCCAACCGACGAGCACGCGCCCATGGAAATGACCCACTTGGGGTCGGGCATCTGGTCGTAAATGCGCTTGACCACCGGCGCCATCTTCAGCGTGACCGTGCCGGCGACGATCATCAGATCGCTCTGCCGCGGGCTGGGACGAAACACTTCCGAGCCGAAACGAGCGATGTCGAAACGCGCGGTCGAGGACGCGATCATTTCGATGGCGCAGCACGCCAGCCCGAAAGTCATGGGCCAGAGCGCAGACTTGCGCGCCCAGTTAAAGACGTAGTCCACCGTGGTGATCATGAAATTCTTTTCGAAGCGATTTTGCAGCCAAGACATGATGGTCCTCGGCGTCCCGACGGCAGATGCGGGGCGTAAGCATCAGTCTAGGGGCGGCGCGGAGGGGTGTCAATGCGAGGGGGGGTGAGAATATGAAGGGATGGATTAATGCACCCCGACCGCGTGCGACAGTCTTACTGAGTTCAGCCTGGCGCCCCAGGTTCCGCGTAGCGCGAGCGAGCTAACCTGGGCGAGCACTTCGAGCGAAGTCCCACCCTTCGGCTTTCGCTCAGTATCTTCACGACAACAAGTCATCCTGAGCGAGGAGACGAGTTCGCTGCGCGAACTCGTCCCGCAGTCGAAGGGCCCCATGCCAAGCGAAATAGTTGCCTGCGTGGAGAGGAGTTCTCTGCAAGGACGTTTCGGGTTGGGTTCGTGGTAGAAATTCCCACAAGGGCCGATTAAAGCTGCACACAAGCATGAGGTCCCTCGACTCCGCAGGTCGATTCGCGAGCGAATCGACCCGCAGTCGAAGGACCCCATGCCAACCGAGATAGTTGGCGGCACGGAGAGGAGTTCTCTGCAAGGACGTTTCGGGTTGGGTCCGTGGTAGAAATTCCCACAAGGGCCGATTAAAGCTGCACACAAGCACGAGGTCCCCATTCGAGTCGCCGACGCTTCGCGTCCGGCTCGCTCAGGGCAGGCTCTCGACCTCTCGGGTCGATTCGCGAGCGAATCGACCTGCTTCGCTCGGGATGACAGTGGAAAGGGGAACGCCCGTATCCCATTGAAGCCCGACCTGCCTTCAACGTCCCCATTCCAAATTTCGCAAAGAACGCGAAACTTAGAATGGATCACCTGTCCCGATTTCGACAATTGAGCAACGCAGCCATCGGAGTTTTTACAACGGTTTTACATTCTTATGACAAGCGGCCGAGTCGTCCTTAGTTATGTTTCATGACGCTAGAGAAACTTACGAATCTCATCCCGAGGTGACAAAATGACCGGACACATTAGATCCATCGCAATGGCCTTTGTGGTTGCAACCTTCGCTCTCATGACCAGCGCTGCCATGGCGCAGAGCTATACCGGCGATTGGCCGGCGACCGTGACCCGCTCGCAGCGCTCCAACGGCGCCTACTGCATAAAGCTGACCGACGATGGCAGCTACGGGGCCCCGCATAGCGGCGAGGCCTCGCTGATCGGCAGTAACAACCCGTATCCTGGCTATTTCTCAGTCGTCAATGGGCTCATCACTGTAACTTTCACCTATGTGTCGGGCGAAGGTGACTGTTGTGCCTACCAAGTGTTCACGGCTCAGGCCAGTAACGGCCAAATCGGCAGGGGCGTCTACAATTATTTGGGCATAACCGACATTGGTCTACTGAGGTTCGGCAAGAAAGACGGCTGCAGTGAGTAAAGACAGGATGCCTTCCCGGGTGCTGGCCGGCCTACCTTAGCTTTTTCAGTTTCGCCACATCATGACTGAGGTTGCCCCACGCTTCACCGCCTCGAAGCGTGGGCACCTCGGTCCTGTGATTCCTGGTTGGTCGGATTGCCCACCTTCGAAATATTGATATAACCAAGCTCCAGTGGTCCGACTCACACTGTTCGTAGTGTGACTCATTCACGCCGGTCGCTCGGGAACCTGCACAGCGAAGGAGAAGGAGATGAAACATGCAAATCTTGGCTAAGAGAGAACCAGCCATGAAGCTGCTTGCCGTGATCGGCGCAATGCTGGCCGCTTTGCTTTCAGGTTGCACCGCAGACAAGAATCCTTCCCGCGAGGAAACCTCCGTGGCTAACGCCGCTAAAGACGTGGTCATTCCATTGGAGGCGGGAAAGAAGCGGAACCCGCTGCCTGAGACTGATGAAGTGGTGAGCCAGGGCCAGCAAGTGTTTCTTGGGTCTTGCCTCTTCTGCCACGGCCCGGATGCGCGAGGAACAACTTCCATTGGGCGCAGCATCAGCACCGCCTGCCATGGATTTGCACTCAGCCCACGTGCAGCACTGGAGCGACGCGGAACTGTTTTGGATCATACAGAACGGAGTTCGCCTCACCGGCATGCCTTCCTGGAAGTCGAGCATCTCCGAAGAGGACACCTGGAAGCTGGCACGTTTCATCCACAACCTTCCGCGCATCGATGCGGCCTCCGCGACAACAGCGGCCCAGTCACAGGCACCAGCCGACACCTTCGCGCAGGACAAGTACACCCTCAAGATACCGAATGGCCTGGCGTTCGCTGAGTTCAGAGGATACGAAGACTGGCAAACTGTCTCCATCAGTCACAACGGAGACCACATGGCTCTGATCCTGGCAAACCCCGTAATGATCGCCGCCTACCGGGCTGGCGCACCCGGCAACGGCAAGCCTTTCCCCGACGGCGCCAAGATGGCGAAGGTCCGATTGGAACCTGAAAAAAATGGAAACATTCCCCGCAGCGACGGTGCCGGACACCCAGCACGACGTCGACTTTATGGTGAAGGACAGCAAGAGGTTCTCGGACAGCGGCGGATGGGGATACGGCGTCTTTGAGTATGACCCCGCGTCCGGTAAATTCAGGCTCGGGAACTTAGCTGACAAGCCGCCGCAGGCGAACGACGCCAAGTGCGGGTTTGCGTGTCACACGATAGTGAAGACAAGAGATTACGTTTTCACGGATTATGGGCACCGCTGAAGCGGTCTGGGGCACGCAAGATTGTGAGTCAGTACTTCTGGCGAAAGTGGGGCGGTTCATTTACGACGACTGAACTCGGACCGGCAAAGGCTTATCGGTGTGGAAGTATTTCTTGTACGCTGCGACCCAGTCGCTGGCGATGTCGCGTTGCGCGGTAGTGAGATCGACTTGGCCGCCGCACACCAAGTCATGAAGATGATTTTCCAGTTGATCTTTGACGTACGAGTTCCACGCCGTATCCGAGTGCGGCTGGGGCCAGAGGTTCTTCACATCATCGGAGCCACCGAGGCCCGGCGTGATTAGATAATCCACTTCATAGTCCGCGGCGCGAACTTCTTTCAATCCGTACTCCTGAAAGACCTGTTTCTGTAAACCGAAAGGTACGGTGCGCACCGCATCATCGTGAGAAATTGAACAAAGGTCCGCCAGCGCAACCGGCCGCGCGGAGCCGGGGGTCAATGCGGGGTTCGGCAGTGACACGACACTAGCCGCATGGTTTCGCCCACCATGCTGAAATTTTCCTTCCAAGAGCACTCCCACTGCAACCGCAAGCACGAGGGCGGCGAGGATGGCGAAACGAGCGCCAATCGTTCGGAACGGAGCCCATGCGGTGTTCTCCGGCACAACGGCGAGCTGGTTCATCTGCGCTTTCAACAGGGCGCGCGGGCCATCGGCCGGCGGCAGCTCGGGATCCGCAACTTCACGAGTGCGCACGAAGTTTCCGATAGTGGCTTCGATCTCCGCCATGCGCGTCCGGCAACTCCAGCAGGAGGCCAGGTGCGCCTGAATCTCGCCAGCGCGGTGTCGCGAGAGCTCGCCGTCAGCGGCGATTATCAAATCCTGTTCGGATGGATGGAGATATTCTGGTCGCATATCATCCCTGGTCGGCGCGAGTCAGGCGCGCCAACGACCGCGTCAACAAAAGCGAAACGTTGCCCAGCGAAGTCCCCAGCACTTCTGCGATCTCGCGATAGCGAAGCCCTTCGGCGCGAAGTCGAAGGCAGTTCCGGTCCAATTCCGGAAGGGCATCGAAAACCGCTAGCAGCCGCCGATGACGTTGCGCGAAATAGGCCTGGTCCTCGGGATTGGGCGAAGGGTCGGGATGCTGCTCGGCAAGTTCCTGGTGCGACGCGGCAGCTTCCGGCGAATGATGGTTCGCCATACGCTTTTTCAAAGCGAGATTGTGCGCTACGCGGAAAATCCATCCCCGAAGGTTGCGACGACTCTTCTGTTGGTGCAAATGTTGGAATAGCGCAAGAAAAACTTCCTGTACTATCTCTTCGCCGTCGTGCATTGAAGTACCAAGCGAGAGCACATAGCGAAGCACTGGTCCCCGATACTGATCGAAGAATGCGATAACTTCGTTCTGGACTTCGGCATGTCGAGGCGACCGAGCAGTGAGTTCCGCACCCGGAAAAGAGAGTACCCCGATTGCCGCTGTAGAAGGCGGTGCCCATACGCTGTCCTTATGTATATTACCCGCTCCCGCGTTTTGTTCATCCTCATTTATATGCAGGTTCCCGAGGTAACCAGGGCCCAGAAATTGTGTGAACAACTAGAGCCGATCTCTAATATTCATGGTGGGGAAAGATCAAAATCCGCAGCGGGACAACGGTCGGAACGGCATTGTGGTTCGCGTGGTGAAAACAATTTCACTGAAAAGCGCGAGTGGTGTGAAGAGGGTTGCCGCACTTCTGCTGCTCGGTTGCGCGGGTTTGTTCGCTCAGACTAACAGCGGCGAATTGCGGCTGAAAGTCGTCGATCCCGCTGGGCTGGGGATCAAAGCGACCGTTCAGATCACCAGCCCGGCCAACCAGTATCGAAACAGTCTCTCGACCAGCGATCAGGGCAGGCTCGACCTACGAAGATTGCCTTACGGCATTTATCAGCTCGAAATTCAGCAGCCCGGTTTCGCGGTCGTTTCGGAGACGGTTGAGATTCGCTCCTCGATTCCCACCGATCGCACCATTCAGCTGAAGTTGGGTACGGTGAATGAATCGGTCACGGTGAATGCTGCGGGTACATTGATTGATCCGGAGCAGGCGGGATCGGTCAACCGCATCGGCACGGCGCAGATTGAAGCCCGCCTCAGTTCGATTCCCGGCCGCTCGCTGCAGGACTTGGTCAATTCGCAGCCGGGCTGGTTGTACGAGGGCAATGCGGTGTTGCATCCGCGCGGTTCCGAATATCAGACTCAGTTCGTGGTCGATGGCATTCCGCTCACCGATAATCGCTCTCCCAGCTTCGGCCCGGCCATCGACGCGGACGATGTGCAGTCGTTGACCGTTTACACAGCCGGCATCCCTGCCGAGTACGGCAGAAAAATGGGAGGCGTCATCGAGGTCAACACGCTGCAAGACCCGCAACCCGGATTTCACGGCCAAGTTGTACTTTCCGGCGGCAGCTTCGATACCGCGGGTTCTGCCGCTCAGGGGCAATATGCCTGGGGAGAGAATATTTTCGGCGCGAGCGCCAGCGGGAGCATGACCGGACATTATTTGAATCCGGTGGTCCCGGAAAACTTTTCCAACACGGGCACGCTGGGAGATTTTTCGGTTAATTACGAGCGCGACTTGACCTCCAAAGACCGTCTCCGGTTCATTGTCCGCCACGAGCTTTCGCGTTACGAGATCCCGAACGAGTTCGTGCAGCAGGCCGCGGGCCAGCGCCAGACCGCCGACAATATCGAGACCATGGGCATTGTGAGCTACGACCACACTTTCTCATCTTCGTCTGTGCTCGATCTTCGTGGAATGGTCCGCGACAACGCCAATGACTTCAATTCCAATCAGAATTCGATTCCCATCGAAGTGTTTCAGAACAACCGCTTCCGCGAAGGATATTTCAAGGGCACTTTCACCCTTGATCGCGGACGGCATCAGTGGAAGTTCGGGGTTGAGTCGGACAATACATTCTTAAACGAAAATTTCAGTTACTTCATCACCGATCCGACGCAGTTTGACGATGGCACGCCGCTGACGTTTGCCTTCAAAGGACAGCGGCCCGATCTTGAGCAGTCCGCATTTGTGCAGGACCTGATTCGGTTGGGGAATTGGACGGTCAGTGCGGGGCTGCGCTGGGACCACTATCAACTGATCCTTAATCGCCAAGCCGTCGATCCGCGGCTCTCGATTGCGCGTTATTTTCCATCGATTGGGCTGGTCGCGCATTTCTCGTACGACCGGGTATTTCAAACACCTTCGTTCGAAAATATTCTGCTTTCGAGTTCCACCGCGGTTGAGTCGCTCGATCCGACCAGTTTTCTTCGCCTGCCGGTGCAGCCTTCCGAAGGGAATTATTTCGAAGCGGGCGTGAGTAAAGCTTTCCTGGGAAAACTTCGGGTCGACGCGAATTACTTCCGGCGGGACGTGAACGACTACGCCGACGACGATCAGATCCAGAACACCACCATCAGCTTCCCGATTGCCTTCCGTAGGGCGGCGATTTACGGGACGGAGGGCAAGATCGATGTGCCCGAGTGGCACAAGTTTTCTGGCTTTGTGAGCTATTCCTATATCGTCGGCAAGGTATGGTTCCCGGTAACTGGCGGCCTATTTCTGGGCGATGACGTCAGCGCCGCGGAGACTCAACTCAGCGGCCACTTCCCCGATTCGCAGGACCAGCGCAACACGGTGCGCGGGCGCGTCCGCTATCAGGTGCATCCGCGCTTCTGGGTTGCGGGCGGAATTCAATATGACAGCGGACTTCCGTTTGAATTCGACGGCGATCCCGCGACCGTTCTTGCTGAGTACGGCCCGCAGGTCTTGAGCCGAATCAATTTCGCCAGAGGACGCATCTACCCGTCGTTTCAGGTGAGCGCTTCGGCGGGAGCCGATGTTTATAAATCGGATCACTTCACCACTCGTTTTCAGATCGACGGCCAAAACCTGAATAACGTTCTGGACGTGATCGATTTCGGTGGGCTTTTCTCCGGTAATGCCATTGGCCCGTCGCGCAGCTATGCCATGCGCCTGACGACGAATTTCTAGGCTGGGGGCATGAATGGCTAGCCGCTAGCGTGTCGCCAGGTTCTTTTCCACGATGCTCATCTGGTTCCACAGAGTTTGCATCTCCGACGCAACTTTTTTGTTGCCCGGTTCCTGCTTCTGGGCGCGGGAGAGCCAGCGATAGGCGAGCGGCAGGTCGCGAATGGCGCAGTGGCCGGTCGCGTACATCGTCGCTAGATCGCTTGCCGCTTTTGCGCTGGAGTGCTTGGCGGCGGCGAGAAGATTTTTCTGCGCGCGGTCGCAATCGACCGGCACACCGTCTCCATACAAATATTTTTCACCCTCCGTCTCTGGGTCAGTGGACAGGCGGGTTGTGCTGGACGCGGGTTCAATGCGGGGCTTCGCGGATTGCTCGGACGTGTCAGATGGAACGTTGGTCGCGATCTCTTCGTGAGTGGGTTGGCTCAGCGGCGGCAGGGCATTCCGCGGCAGGCCTTCGGGATTGCTCGCGGGCGCTGGCGAAACCGGTGCTGCTGAAGCATCGCTCGCGACTGCTGGTGCCCGCTGCATTCGCACCGCGGATTTCCGCAATTCCCGCCACTGCCAGCCGGCAGCGGCAATTGCCAGCGTGAATAGCACTAATAGAAGATAGAGTCCCGCGCGCGAACCGCGCGGCTCCTGTGAACCGTCCGCCTCAGTTTGAAAAAGATAGCGGACCTCCTCGGCCAACTTGTTGGACTCTTCGGTTTCGAGTTGAGAGCTAGGGTTCTCGACTGGGACCTCGACCGCTGACAGCTCGGGTTCGGTTACGGTTGCAGCTACGGCGGCGACGGGCGCCGGCTGACGGGAGAGACTAAGGTCTGCTCCGCAGGTCAGGCATGAGACGTTTCTTGGATGGTTATTGGCACCGCATTGCAGGCAACGTATCAGCATAGAAAATAATGAAATACTGCACTCAGCGGGCCGCTTTGCAGGCAAGGCTATAGATTTGTTGTTGCTGTACTTAGGTTGTCCTGAAAGCAGAATTGCAAAACCGGCGAAAGGAAAATCTTCTCACCTCAGGCAGAATTTTCTCGACACAGAAGTACCGCATTTTGCATCCTACATCGCCGTCCCGTGTGGTACATTGAATGGCCGTTGCGTTTGCGGTCGACTGGATTAGGTTCGCAACGTTCCTGCAATGTCGTCTTCACAACAGAAAACTGCTGAAGTTGAGAAAGCTGCGTCGGGTGCTTGGACCAGTTACGCTCTGCACATGGCCGTCGGTGCGGTCGCCATCGTTCTGATGTTGTCGTGGCTGCAATCGACTCAACCGAGCATTTGTTGCGGCGACTTCGACGGTTACTATCATATTAAGTGGAGCCGTCTGCTGTGGGAGAGTTTGCGACACGGGCACCTCCCGCAATTTGTCTGGCTGCCGCTCACCACGCTGAATCCTGCGCGATACGCTGATCAGCACTTTCTCTATCATCTATTGCTGATTCCATTTACCTGGACGGCGATCTCCGCTGGGGAGCGAAAATCGCCACCGTACTTTTCGCATCGGCGGCCCTGTTCTCGCTCTACTGGCTCGTCGTGCGTTACCGCATCCGTTATCCACTGCTGTGGCTGCTGGCATTGCTCGCCTGTTCGTGGTTGTTCTATGTGCGGGTGAGCATGATGCGGGCTTCGGCAATTTCGATTGTCTTCATCGTCGCCGGAATCCTGCTTCTGTTCGAACGAAAATACGTCTGGCTCGCGCTCACGGCATTTCTCTACGTTTCGGCACCTACAACCTCTTCGTGATGCTGCTCGTGCTCGTAGTGCTTTGGGCAGCGACCGTGTACTGGAGCGAGCGGCGAATCGAATGGCGTCCGGTGTTATGGGCTTGCCTGGGAACGGCTGCAGGGTTCGTCGTTCATCCGTACTTTCCCAACAACATCAAATTATTTCGCGAGCACCTTACTGCGAAAGCGGGTGCGGCTTCAGCGCAGCAGGCCGTTGGATTCGAATGGTACTCGCTGCCGGCATGGCAATTCCTGGACAGCGCGATGGTCGCCTCGGCCGCGATGGTCATCGGCTATCTCGCTTTCGGCTATGCGCTGGGTCGAGTGCGCAGCGGACGCACCAGCCTGCAGCGTCCCGTGCTATTTCTTCTGTTTTCGAGCTTTCTATTGCTCATCACTCTGCGGTCGGTCCGCTTCATGGAATACTGGCCGCCGTTTGCGGTCTTGTTCGCGGCGTTCTCTTTGCAAGCGGTGTGGGACGCTGGTGGCGAGGAAAGCCAGCCGGAATCCGAAGGCGTTTCGCGAACTGCACCAGGCGGGCTTGCCTGGAAAGTGCTCGCAATGGTCGTGTTGCTTGCTGCGCTGGTCTACAACCTGCGCATGACGCGGAATACGATGACCGTCGCCACCAAAGATCCCGATCACTACCACGCGGCCGCTGACTGGATGCGCGCCAACCTTCCCCCGGCGCGCTGATCTACGACATCAACTGGTCGGATTTCCCGAAGTTGTTTTTCTACGACACCACCCATCACTACGTCTCCGGACTTGATCCGATTTATCTCTCCGATGTACACCCCGAACTCGGGCAACTCAACGAGCGTCTCTCCCACCATGGAGAGCGCGATCCGGCGGCGGCAATCGGCAGTCAGTTTGCCACCGCGGTTCCGGGAGGAGTCAGTTACATCTTTATCGGCGACTATCCCGCAGCGCCGCCTCCCGAGTGGTTCAATTACATGGCCAGATCCGGTGGTTTCGCCCGCGTTTATCAGGATTCGGAGTCGACCATCCTTCAGATCGTCAGCCAAGCTCCGGGTGAAGGCACTGCCTCGGATGTTCCGACCATGAACAATCCTGAACAGCGTCACGCCATACTCCCCCAGGTGCATCGCAGGTTCGGGCGCGAGGTTTACGCGACTGACGCCGAAACCGCGCCCGGCGGTCCTGCTCTGGTGATCCACAATAAAGAGGCGAATGAACAGTGGGCGCAGCGCGTATTTGCCAACGACGCCCAATCGATCAGCGGGGAATTGCTCTGGCAACTCGGCTTCCGCCTGTATGTGATCACGAACGAGAAACAGTCGTGGGTGATGGAAGTCAAGGGCAATCCGAAATACCGTTCTGCTTTCTCGCATCCCTCGACCGCGCCGCATCCGTAAATTCGGCGCGTATGCAATTCTTTGCATCCCTTAGAGTTCGTGCCTCAAAAAAAGAAATAGTCCGAGTCTATGCAGTTGAAGTAGTATTACTGCGACTAGTAGATCGGCTCGGCGACCTTCAGCTGCTCCCACGGCAACCGCTCGGTCCAACTGTCTGTCTTTGATCTCACAGGAGGAGTACATGTCTGGCGCAACCGCGACTTCATCTCGAAGTTTGCTTCTTGTTTGTTGTCTCTCGCTTTTAATCGTCCCAGTGTTTGCCGCAACCCAGCACAATCCCATTGTCTCTCACGAAGTCAAACACGACGTTTCGTTGCCTCTGAGCGTGATGGCGAAGCTGGCTCCGCCACCGCCGCCGGGAGGCGTCGAAATGCGTGAACATCCCTCCCCCAAGCACTTTTTTAATATCGTGAACACGCCCGATCCGGTCGTTCAAACCGAATATTTGCCCAACGTGTCCACGCACAACATCCTGAATTTCGACAGCGTCACCGAGGAGCAGGGTGGCGCGTGGCCGCCGGACACAAACGGCTCGGTGGGAGCGACGCAGTTTGTGATCATCACGAACTTCGACTATTCGGTTTATGACAAGAGTGGTAACCAACTGCTGGCGCCGACGAGGATTCACACCATCTTTCAGGGATTTGGTGGGCAGTGCGCCAGTGACGACGGCGGCGACCCCATCGCTCTGTGGGACAAGGTGGCGCAGCGTTGGGTGGTAGAGCAGTTGGAGTATTTCGGTTCTCCGGACCTGGTGTGCGTCGCAGTATCGACCAGTGAGGACGCTACCGGTTCCTACAATCGCTACTCCTTCAGCTTTGGCAGTGACCTGCCCGACTATCCCAAGTTGTCGGTATGGCCGGATGCCTACTATCTCTCGGTAAACAATTTCGGTGCAGGTTACGGCGAACCCTGCGCCCTTGATCGGACGGCGATGCTGGCGGGCAAGACCGCGACGATGCAGTGCTTCAATCCCAACCCCGCGAACTTCAGCTTCCTGCCCTCTGATCTGGACGGCTCAACTGCGCCTCCGAGTGGGGCTCCTGCAAAATTTGTGGAATTGGGCAACACCAATACTTCGCTGAATGAGTACGACTTCCATGTCGACTTCACCAATCCCAACAACTCCACCTTTACTGGGCCGAACACCATCACTGTGCCCGCATTCCAGTTGCTCTGCGGCGGCGGCGGTGGCGCTTGCATTCCGCAGCCCGGCACATCGGACCTGGTGGACGCGCTGGGTGACCGCCCGATGTTTCGTCTGGCGTATCGCAACTTTGGCGATCACGAAGCCATGGTTCTGGCTCACTCGGTGTCGCCGCCCTCGGGAACGAACGCGGTGGCAGCAACCCGCTGGTATGAACTGCGGGCTACGCCTCCAGGAAGTTCGTGGACGCTGTACCAGACAGGCACGGCTTCGAAGAAGAGCATCAACATCTGGATGGCCAGCGTTGCCATGGACAAGAACGGCGACATCGCCATCGGAGCGAGCTACGACAACACCACCACCATCAAACCCAGCATCGCCTATAGCGGCCGAATTCCAACCGACCCGCTCGGGCAGTTGGAAGCTCCCAAGGTGGTCGCAGACGGAACTGGCGTGGAAACCGCCAGCAACCGCTGGGGCGATTACAGCAGCATGAGCATCGATCCTACGGACGACTGCACCTTCTGGTACACCCAGGAATATTTCCACAGCGATGACGGTGTGGACTGGGTAAGCCACGTGGCGTCGTTCAAGTTCGACTCGTGCAACTAGAACGACAGCAAGGTTAGTTCGCCTCTCCAGGCGAAAGCAGAGAGCGCGTCCGGCGTCACGCTGGGCGCGCTTTTTATCGTAGAAGCCGTGTGGCGAGTGGTAGCAGGAGCAGGCGCGTATGCAATTCCTTGCATCTCCCTTGAATTCCGTGCCTCAAAAAAAGAAATAATCCGGGTTTGCGTAGTTGCAGTAGTATTACTGCGACTAGTAGATCGGCTCGGCGACCTTCAACTGCTCCCACGGCAACCGCTCGGTGCTACTGTCTCGATCCCACAGGAGGAGAATATGTCTGGCGCAACCGCGACTTCATCTCGAAGATTGCTTCTTGTTTGTTGTCTTTCGCTTCTGATCGTTCCAGCGTTTGGCGCAAGCCGCGAACCATTCGTAATTCACCCCGATAAGTTTATGGTCTCGGCGCCGCTGAGCGAGAGCGTTTCCCACTCGTCTCCAATACCCTATCAAGAATGGAGAGAAAAGGTGGAGCGCGAACCACCGAACACTGTGAAGAAGATCTACAATCTTCCCGATCCGCTGATTCAAGAGAGTTCATTGCCTCTGCCGGAGATGCGCGGGACCATCGGGTTCAACTTTGACGGAGTGGACGGCTCAAACGCCGGAAGCGTGATTCCGCCAGACACCAATGGTGCGGTCGGCGACACGCAGTATTTCATGGTCACCAACTTCGCCTTCCAGATCTACAACAAGAGCACGGGGGAAAGTGAACTGGGGCCCGCGCTGTTCAACACCATCTTCACGGGATTTGGCGGCCAGTGCGAGTCAGACAATGGCGGCGATCCGGTGGTGCTGTACGACAAGAAGGCGAAGCGCTGGCTGTTGGAACAACTGGAATACTTTACCAGCTATCAGATCTGCTTTGCCGTGTCGCAGACCGACGATGCCACTGGAAAGTACAATCTCTACTCTTACACGTTCAGCGGCTTGACCGATTATCCAAAACTGGGTATTTGGCCAGACGCGTATTACCTGAACTTTAACTTCTTCGGCGCAGGCTATGCCGAGCCCTGCGCCCTCGATCGCACCACGATGATTAAAGGCGGGAGCAACCCGGTCATGGTGTGTTTCACCCCCAACAACCAGGATGCGAGCTTCTTGCCCTCCGATGCGGACGGCAGCACTCCGCCACCCAAAGGGGCGCCGAATCATTATGTAGAGCTGGGATACACCAACACGACCATCAACGAGTTTGATTTCCACGTGGACTTTGAGGACACCAGCAAGTCCACATTCACTGGACCGAACGTAATTACGGTGCCGGCCTATACACAAACTTGCTTCGAGAATTGCATTCCGCAGCCGGACAACGGGACTCTGCTGGAGGCGCTGGGCGATCGCTTGATGTTCCGCAATGCCTATCGCAACTTTGGGGACCACGAGTCGCTGGTGTTTTCCCATACCGTAGCTCCGGGGAGCGGGTGCTCAGCCGCGACCGCGGAACGCTGGTATGAGATGCGTGCCACGCCCGCCGGAAGCAAGTTCACGATGTACCAGGGTGGAACCTACCAGAACAAGACGGACAACTATTGGATGGGCAGCCTGGCGATGGATAAGAACGGCGACATCGCGCTCGGATTCAGCGCCGATAACAGCAGCACCCTGGATCCTAGCATCTGGCTTACCGGCCGAGTGCCTACGGATCCGATGAACAAGCTGGAAGGCACTTTCGTGGTGAAAAAAGGGCACCAGATACAAGACGGCAGCACGCGCTGGGGCGATTACAGCTCGGTGAGCGTGGATCCCTCTGACGATTGCACCATGTGGTATACGCAAGAGTACAGCGACGGAGGAGACAACTGGCAGTCTCACGCGGTGTCTTTCGTCTTCAACGGCTGCCAATAACGAAGGAAGTAGGGCGGCTTTCGACAAGTCACGGCGCGCCGGCCCTCAAGCTGGCGCGCCTTTTTGCCGCTAGGTGAGATACAAGCGCGCGCGGCTGAGTCGGTGTTGCAGGCTGGCTGCGAGGTGATCGATATCGGTAGTGGCAATCGTGTGCGAAGCTTCAGCCAGAAATGCTGTGCGGTTAGTGCCGACAGTATCGCGCCGTAGCTGCAGCAACAATGCCTGGACCGCCGCCGGATCCAGTTTCTGCGGAGTCAGCCGCACGATCTCATTAAGAACCGATCCCAGGGAGATCGGTTCGCGGTAAGGACGCTGGCTGGTCATAGCATCGAAGGTGTCCGCCAATCCAACGATTCGCACCTGCATGGGAACATCTTCCAACCGCAACCCGTCGGGATAGCCCGATCCGTCGGCCCGCTCGTGGTGCCAGCGCACGATCTCGGGAATGTGCGGCCATGGCAGGTGAACGCTGCTCACGATCTGATGGCCCACGACGGTGTGGTCGGCCATTTCGCGGAACTCGTCCGGATCCAGCGGTGTGGGTTTTCCGAAGAGCCGCTTGTCGACCGCGACCTTGCCAATATCGTGCAAGTAGCCGGCCGAACGCAACGCGGCAATTTCCGCAGGGCTCCATGTCCATGGCCTCGCCGATGGCGGCAGCGTAACGCGCCACCCGCAGAGAATGCCCATGAATGTTTACGTGCTTGACATCGATCGCGGTGGCAAAGGCTTCCAGGGCGGTATCGTAGAAGCCGTGTAGCGATGTGACCATCCGCAGATTTTCTGAGACCCGTTGCGCCAGGGTCTGGGTGAGCAGGTGATTGTGCACCGCCAGGGCCACATAGTGGCAAAGCAGACCTAACGACTCGAGTTCCTCGGGATCGTACTGCGCTTCTTCGCGGCGCTGACCGAGCGCGACCACGCCCACCAGCTTTCCTCCAGCTTTCAGCGGCGCCACGCACTTAAACAGTTCCGGCGCAACGTTGCCATTTGAGCTCAGGAACTGGTCGGTAGGATTCGGAGGTAAGCGCGGTTGGGCCGCGGGCCGAAATGAGCGAGTGAACATGCTTTGGAAGCAGTGGAATAACCGCCGGATCGGGCATTAACGCGAATCCCCCGGAGGCGCTGGAGGTCAGCAGCGAGGGCTTGTCGCTATAGGTGAAGAGAACGCCTTCACGGGCGTCGGCGGCTTCCTGCAGGGCCGACAGCATGGCGCGCGAAGTCTGCTGAAAATCGCGTTCGCCGGTCATGGTGGGGCCAAGGTCGGAGAGCGCTTCAACCGTTCGCAGCAGTCGTCTGAAGTTATCTTTTTGCACTGACACTGCGCTGGCGCGAGCAGTAACCCAGAGCAATTTGAGAGTACCACGCGCTGAAACCGCCGCCGCCCTCAATATTGTTAGTTAGTTTGGTGCGGTTCTAAGCAGACGACAGCAGCTTTTTCGAGGGCATCATTTGCGTTTTCGTCCTTGCCGGATGGCGGCAAATGTCATCTCGTTCGCCTCACTCCGCGTGCGCTTCTTCCATGCAAAAAACAGCCCTGCATAGGTTTCGGTAATGTAGTCTTCGGGCGGTATCCCCAATTGCCGCGCGGTGCGGTCAATCCAGCGGTGTAGGTCCTTCGATTTCCCCGAAATTTCCAATCGGGGTTTCGTCGAGGACAACATGGCCGTTTCCGTCGCTCCACTCCGAGCGGAATTTTTCATAGCGAAAAGTCGGAGCAAAACCCAGCCCCCGGAGGATCGCATCCATGGACTTTCCGTCGCTAATTTGGGACTCGTTTTCCACACGCGTTTTGTGCCGGCCAGCCGTTCCTTTTGTTTTTTGAGTCAACAGCCAGAGTTTGCCATATTGCCGCAGCCGCAGTAGATCGCCACGCCTTCGCAGCGGTTGCCCCGGCAAATCGTAAAGCGTGTTGACCTCGTGAGTGCGGGGAGTGACCAGCCGGAACCCGGACTTGCGCAATCGCCGGGCCAGAGCCCGCAGGTCGCCGGCGACAAATTTGATCTCGATTTCCTGCATGGAACTCAGTATAGCGGCGCGCTAGCTGAAAGTCGGCAGCTTGACCAGATCATCCTTGGGGACGGCTTCAATCGGCTCGCCGGCTTTGCGCCAAGCGGCAAATCCTCCCTCGATGACGAACGCGTTGAATCCTTTTTCCCGCAGTTGCAGCGCCACCCGGGCGCTGGTCGCTTCGCGCGCTCAAGTGCAATATAGATAAATGTCCTTGTCCCGCGGCAGGGTCTTCAGTTCTTCGGACAGATTGTTGGGTTCGAAGCGCATGGAGCCTTCAATGCGCTCCGCATCCGGATCGTAATATCCATGACTACGGACGTCGAGAAGAAGAACATTGTCCCTTCCTTCAGACAACAGTTTGCGCGCCAGTGCCTGGACTTGTACTCGCGGAACGATGCGGTACGCTTTGCTCTTCTGATAAATCGCGATGCGATAGACGATGTACACCACCGCCGCCGCGAGCAGGACTTCTTCCAGAGCATGAGTGGCGGTTTGCACTCGCCGAGTCAGCGCAGCCAGAAAATCGCGGGAGAGATATCCGGCGCTGGTGTAGGCCAGGATGTACAGCGAAATGCCGCCCGCATCCAGACGCAAGAATTGCGCATAGCGCATCTTCATGCTGCCGGCCAGCGGCGGCGCCATCGTGTTCACGCCGGGAATAAACTTGGCAAACAACAGGGTCATCTTGCCGCGCTTATAGAACGACTCTGCCGAGCGCAGGATGCAGGTCTCGGGATTGATGGAAATCCGGCATAGCACGCCCAACAACCACCAGCCCATGTAACGGCCCAGCACAAACAGAATCGTGTCGCCGAGCAGCATGGCGGTAAAAGCGAGAACCAGGATGGTGGGTCCATTCAGGCTCTGCGACGCAGCCGCTGCGCCGCCGGCGACCAGGGCCAACGCCGCTGGCACAGGCAACCCGATCGCTTCCCCAAACACGATTACAAATATGAGGATGTAGCCGTGAGCGGCAATGGCTGAAAGGAGGTTGTGCACAGTGTCGAATAATGGAGCGCTGTTGCCAGTATAAACAAAAAGGGCGGCGCGTTCGCCGCCCGACAAAGCCTTTCTCGATCTCCTATTTCATCATCTTGACGCTCATCACGTGGATGGCCTTCTTGTCGGCGTATACGTGAGCGCTCAGCTCTACGTGGTGTGTTTCGTGCCCCTTGACCGCATCGGGATTCATGATGTCCCAGCTTGACTTGTCTTTGTCGAGGACGAACTTGGATCCGTCAGCGCTGATCGTTCCTTTCAGGTTCTTCAAGGGAGCGGCTGCAGCTTTGTCGGATGAGCCCTGCCCCATATTGTCCTGGGCCAGCGCGGTTATGCCTATCGTCATCACCGAAAACACCATGACCAACAGCAATAGCTTTTTCATTTACTTGTTCTCCTAGTGGGGTGAAAAGTTGAACCTGCGAATTATACTCCACAGGTATTACGAAGCAGGCAGGCAAACGGATTTATATCCTGTCCGTTGGTACACAATAGTTTCAAGTTGAGAATGACCGGCTATTTTTCCCGCGCCACCACGTAGTCGGGCGCCCACAGCAAGGCCCGTTTGCTTTCGCTGTCAGGGAAGCTGCAGATTGCGTTTCGCGCCAGTGCGGCATATTGCTGAGCGCGCTGGTGGGCGGCCCCGATCGAGCCATAGCGTTCGAGAATCCCCAAGACTTGGCGGTGAGTTACGCCGTCGAAACCTTGCTCACGCATGACCGCGGCGATCGTCTCGCGCTCCGGTGGGGCGCAACGTCCTAGATGCGTGAATCACCGCCATGGTAACTTTGCCTTCGCGCAGGTCGCTGGCCACGGGCTTGCCCAGAACGTCCTCGGAAGCGGTCAGGTCCAGTACATCATCGACAATCTGAAAGGCCATGCCGAGATCGCGGCCATATTGCGCCAGATTTTCTTCCTGCTCGGGCGTGGCACCGCCCAGGATGGCGCCGAGCCTCATGCAGACCGAAAACAAGCAGGCGGTCTTGCGGTAAATCAGATCGAAGTGTTCATCCAGCGAAATGAACTGACCGAGCTTCTCCATCTGCAGCAGTTCGCCTTCGACCATCTGCTGGGTAAGTTCGATGAGGGTGTCGAGAATGCGGAAATTCCGTTCTTGTACTGCGATCTTGAAGGCCTGCATGTAGAGCCAGTCGCCGGCGAGTACGCATTTGGAGTTCCCCCATTGCGTATTGGCAGCGGGACGGCCCCGGCGCGTGCGGGCCTCGTCGATGATGTCGTCATGGACCAGAGTTGCGGTATGAATGATTTCAACCACCGCGCCCAGGCGGATGGCGCCGCGTCCGTGGTAGTTGAAGAGTTTGGCCGACAGTAGCAGCAGGATGGGCCGGATTCGCTTACCGCCGCCTTCGCGGAGATATTCGCCAATTTCGGTGATAGCTTCGACCGGCGAGGCCGTATCGCGGCCGAACTCGCGCTCGATTGCCGCCAGATCCTCGCGCAGCAGTTCGAAAATTTCTTTTCCGCCGATGGTTGCCGGTGTGGCCAAGTCTTCCGATCCTCTTCTATCAGTTGCTGCGGTAGTTGGTGAACTGCATATCGATGCCAAAATCTTTTTGCCGGAGCAGGGCGATGATCTCCTGCAGCGTGTCGCGGTCTTTTCCGCTGACCCGGACCAGGTCTCCCTGGATCGAAGCATTTAGCTTTTTCTTGGTGTCTTTGATGACTTTCACGATCTCGCGCGCTTTTTCGATGGGGATACCTTGCTGCATCGTGATGCGCTGCTTCGCCGTGCCCCCCAACGCGGTTTCCACCTGGCCGTAAGTCAGACCTTTGAGCGGGACGCCGCGTTTGACCAACTTTTGCTGGAAAACATCGTTGATCGATTTCAGCTTGAACTCGTCGATCGAGTGCAGCACGATCGCGTCTTTGCCCTCGAGTTCAATGGCCGATTTTGAATCTTTCAGGTCGAAGCGCGTGTGTATTTCCTTCAGCGCCTGTTGGATGGCGTTGGTGACTTCCTGCAGGTCAATTTTGCTGACAATGTCGAAAGTGTTCTCTGGCATGTTGGCTGACTTAATTAAAGATTATTCCGCCCCGGAAAAAGATGCTTCTATAAAGCTAACCGGAGTTCGAGTTTTGGGAAAGTGAAAAGAAGCGATAGAAGTTGGCGGTCGTCTGTTGGGCCGTTTCTTCCATGGGAATACCGCGCAATTCGCCGATTTGACCGGCGGTTTCGCGGACAAAGGCCGGCTCATTTCGCTTGCCGCGGTGCGGAACCGGGGCCAGATAGGGCGAATCTGTTTCAAGCAGCATGCGCTCGAGCGGGACTTGCCGGGCGGCGTCGCGGATTTGCTGCGCTTTGGGGAAAGTAACATTTCCGGCGAAGGAGATCATAAAGCCTACGTCCAGCGCCCGCTTGGCATACGGCCAGGTCCCGGTGAAGCAGTGGAGAATGCCGCCAAGTCCAGTGGGATGCCAATGCCGCTCGATCAGGGTCAAACAATCTTCCCACGCGTCTTCGCTGTTATTCGATGGGCGGCAGTGAATAATGATGGGCAGCTTCGCCTCGGCTGCGAGTTCCATCTGTTTGGTAAACACTTGTTGCTGAACCTCGCGCGGCGAGTAGTCGTAGAAATAATCCAGTCCGATCTCGCCCCAGGCGATGACTTTGGGCCTCCTGGCCAGTTGCGCCAGTTCGTCGAAATCGCTCTCCTTGGCAAGCCTGGCTTCATGCGGATGAATGCCGACCGTGGCATACATGAAATCGTGTTCGCCAGCTAATCGAATGCCACAATCGAGCGTCCCCGGCCCGTCGCCATTGCCGATCGCGACGATGGTTTCAACCCCAGCCTCGCGCGCGCGGGCGATGACCTGTTCGCGATCAGTGGCGAATTGCTTGCCGTCGAGATGAGCGTGAGAATCAACCAACATGAATGCTTGTCAGCTCGTGTGGGGACGGGTCTTCGACCCGTCCAGGCCGAGCGAAGCTCGGCAGAAACTTGGATAGTGTTTTGCCAACGCCAGACGACCAACCGACGAACGATCTATTTCAGCCGCGCCCCGATGGGCACATCTTCCAGAAAACTTGCCAGCACCGGTTTCCCGCCTTCGATCGACGCGGCAACGATCATTCCGTTCGATTCCAGTCCACGCAGCTTGCGGGGAGCGAGATTCGCCACGATCACCACTTTGCGGCCAATCAGCGTCTCCGGAGCATACGCTTCCGCGATGCCCGCAACCAACTGGCGCACTTCGGTGCCAATGTCCACTTCCAGGCGCAGCAACTTGTCCGCGCCTTTGACCTTTTCAGCGACTTTTACCTGCCCAACCCGCAGCTCAATCTTGGTGAAATCGTCGATACTGATCTTGCCATCGGCCGCTACCACACCGGTCGACGCTGCGACCGCGGCCTTTCCGGCTTCAGTGGTCGGTTTCTGTGCCTCCGTCTGCGCAGCTGGCGCGGGCAGCGGTGCGCGTCCCTGTTCTTCCATCGTTTGCATCCTCGTAATGGCGCTCTTGTCGGCGCGTGGGAATACAGGCTCAATCGTGCCGAGCTTCGTTCCCAGCGGCAGATGTCCCCAGCGCAGCTTCGATAGATCGAACTTGCGAATGTCTCCCAGCCCCAACTGAAGAAATATTTTCGCTGTAGCGTCCGGAATCACCGGATGGGCCAGCACAGTGACAATGCGCAGCGCCTCTGCACTGGTGTAAAGAACAGTTGCAAGCCGGGAGCGGCTCTCTTCGTCCGATTTTTCACCCAGCGCCCACGGTTCATTCTCCACGATATATTTATCCACCGCGCCTACCAGTCCCCAGGCCACTTCGAGAGCCCGCGAGAACTGATATTGATCGAAGAACGAACTGAATTCCATAATCGCTTTGCGGGCTGCGTCGGCGATGGCATCGTCCGTGGCACGATGCGCCGCAGTTGGCGATGGATACGGCACCTCGCCGTGAAAATATCGCTGGATCATAGCTAGCGTGCGGCTGGCGAGATTGCCCAAACCGTTCGCCAGGTCGGCGTTGTAGCGCTGCACCAGGGCGTCGAAGGAAAACGATCCGTCCTGGCCAAAGACGATTTCGCGCAGCAGGAAATAACGCAGCGCGTCCGTGCCCAACACGTCAAGGATCGTTTCCGCGCGGACAATGTTGCCGCGCGATTTCGACATCTTATCTTCTTCAAACAGCAGCCAACCATGCGCAATCACGCTCTTGGGCAACGGCAATCCCGCCGCCATCAGAAAAGCCGGCCAGTAAACGCAGTGAAACCGCACAATCTCCTTGCCGATCATGTGCACGTCGGCCGGCCAGAATTTGTCATAAAGCCGCGTGTCGTCCCAACCGTAGCCGAGCGCAGTGATGTAATTAGACAGCGCATCCATCCAGACGTAGATCACGTGCTTGGGATCGTCAGGAACTGGAATGCCCCAGGAAAACGTGCTGCGGCTGACCGAGAGATCGCGCAATCCGGACCGTACGAACGAGATAACTTCATTTCGGCGCGTTTCGGGCCGGATGAAGTCTGGCTGGCTGGTGTAGAGATCGAGCAAACTGTCCTGAAAAGCCGAGAGCTTGAAAAAATAATTTTCCTCGTGCACAGTTTCCGTCGGACGCCCGCATTGAGGGCAAGGGTCGCCAGGCCCAGCAGAATCGACATAGAGTTCGTCGGAGACGCAATACTGGCCGGTGTAGGTTCCTTTGTAGATGTAGCCGTTGTCACGGATTTTCCGCCACAGTGCCTGCACGCCGCGCTTGTGCCGCTCGGAGGTGGTCCGAATGAAATCGTCGTAAGTAAGGCCCATCCGGTCCCAGAGCGCACGGAATTGGGCAGAAACTTCGTCGGTAAGCTGCTGCGGAGGCTTGCCAGCGGCCTGCGCGCTGCGCTCAATTTTTTGGCCGTGCTCGTCGGTGCCGGTGAGAAAGAAAGTGTCGACCCCGAGCATGCGTTGCCGGCGGGCGATGGCGTCGCACGCGATGGTGGTGTAGGCCGTGCCAATGTGCGGCCGCGCGTTCACGTAATAGATCGGCGTCGTGATGTAAAACTTCTGGTTCATGGATGGTGCAATTCTTTTGCGCCTGATTGCGTCGCGAGCAGAGTCACACTTACTCGTTTACATTGCCGTTTGCGTACTTCTGCATCGCTTCCTGCATGACAGTTTTCAGTGGCACACGATTTTCATCATAGGGAACGCTGCCGCACCGGTCAAACCTCGGAGCCGTGTGCCGTCTGCTAGAATCGCAAGCTCACAAGAATTCGTTGAGAGGGATGAGTGTATCGCGACCTGGAAAGCCGGCTAGCGCAGCATGTGCGCGATTTCTTGCAGCGCGCGTACGCGGTGGAGCTGCCGAAAATTGTCATCGAACAGCCGCCGCGCGTGGAGTTGGGAGAGTACGCGCTGCCACTGGCCTTTGAGCTTGCTAAGAAATTGCGAAAGGCGCCGCGAAAGATTGCCGAAGAAATTGTTGGCGGTATCGGCCCCATCGAAGGTTTTGAGAAATTGGAAATCGCCGGCGCCGGCTATATCAATGCGCGAGTCAAACGCAGCGAATTGGCGGCAGCTCTGGCGGCGGGGGAGCAACCGCGGCGCGAAGCTCCTTCGGGCAAAGTTCTGGTTGAGCATTCGAGCATCAATCCCAATAAAGCTGCGCACATCGGCCATTTGCGAAACGCGATCCTCGGCGATACGTTTGTTCGTCTGCTGAAATTTGCCGGTCGTGAAGTGGATGTGCAGAACTACATCGACAACACCGGCGTGCAGGTAGCGGATGTGATTGTCGGCTTTCTGCATCTGGAGGAAAAATCGCGAGCCGAGATTGAAGAACTCGCCCGCCAGCCGCGCTTCGATTATTACTGCTGGGATTTATACGCCCGCGTCTCGCAATGGTACGAGCAGGACAAAGCGAAGAACCTGCAGGCACGTCACGACGTTTTGCACGCGATTGAGCTGGGTGGAAACGAAACCGCTGAAATCGCGGACGTAATTTCCGTTGCCGTGCTTCGCCGACATCTGGAAACCATGGACCGGCTCGACATCGAGTACGACTTTCTTCCGCGCGAGAGCGAGATTCTCCATCTGCATTTCTGGGATGCGGCGTTCACTAAGTTGAAAGAAGGCGGTGTGCTGTTCCTCGAGACTGCGGGAAAGAATAAAGGCTGCTGGGTGATGCGACGCGCGGGGACAGGAAAAGCGGAGAGCGCGGAGAGTAATAGTGATAAAGAGGTTGCCGAGGAGGATCAAAAAGTGATCGTGCGCTCGAACGGCACGGTCGGCTATGTCGGCAAAGACATCGCCTATCATCTCTGGAAATTCGGCCTGCTCGGACGCGACTTCGGCTATCGCAAGTTTTATCGCTATCCAGACGGGCATGATTGCTGGGTTTCAACGACTCACGGCGAGCCCGATCATCCTCATTTTGGCGATGTTGCGGAAATCTACAATGTGATCGATACGCGCCAGGCGGAGGCACAGAACACTGTGATCGAAGCGTTGCGGGAACTGGGTCACGGTGCGCAGGCCGATCACTACACACATTTTTCTTACGAGATGGTCGCGCTAACGCCGCGTTGCGCTGCCGAGCTTGGCTACCAGCTTTCTGAAGAAGATAAGGCACGCCCGTTCATCGAGGTGTCTGGGCGCAAAGGCTTCGGGGTCAAGGCCGACGATCTGCTCGGCGCGCTGATCGCATCGGCAAAAAAAGAAGTCGACGCCCGGCACCCGGAAATAAGCGAGCAGGAGCGTACGACAATCGCGACGCAAATCGCGGTTGGGGCGCTGCGGTACTTCATGCTGAAGTTCACCAAGTCTTCGGTGATCGCATTTGATTTTAAGGAAGCGCTCAGTTTCGAGGGCGAAACCGGGCCTTACGCACAATATGCCGTGGTGCGCGCGACGAACATTTTCCGGAAAGGCGGAATCGATCTCGATGCCTTCAATCAAAATTTAGCGAGCCACGTTTCTTCCGACGACTACACGCGATTTCTTTCCGCAGACAGCGCCAACGAAATTTGGGAACTGTGGCTCGCGTCCGCCAAGACTTCTTTCATCATCGATCAATGCATTGCCACGACCGAACCGGCGTATCTCGCCAAGCACGTCTTTCAGTTGGCCCAGCTTTTCAATACCTTTTATCATCGCTATCCGATCCTCAGTGAGGCGGACGAAAGCAAGAAAAAGTTTCTGCTCGCCACTGCCGCCGTGTACGCCGGGAGTTAGTGCGATCGTTGGCGGTGATGGGCATCGAAGTTCCTTCGGTAATGTGACCTCACAAAACCCGCATTTCTAGCGGCTTTGGCTGTTTCCTCGCGCTCAACGCAAGCTACAACCAAAGCTCCGCTGCGACCATCGAACTACTTAAGGGCACGAGTTGTATCGGAGGTAAACATGAGAAAAATCAGCCTTGGTCTTTGTGTCTTGTTATTTCTCGCGGTGGGGGCCTATGCGGCGCCCAACGCACAGAGCGCCGTTCCAGCAATACCAGCGACGCTCAACAATGCACAGTTCGTGTACGTCACCAGCTACGACGGTGATCCGTACAGCGCAAACACCTGGCCGCAAGACCAGAAGGCGATTGCGAACGTGCAGAATGCGATTCAGAAGTGGGGCAGGTTCGTAGTGGTGGACAGCCCGCAGCAGGCAGACATCATTCTGATGGTCCAGAGCCGTGCGTCGGAAGATGTTCTTGCCCTCTACGATGCTCATGGATCTCCGGGAAACTATCTCTGGCGGTCAATGAGTCAGAACGGTCTGCAGGAGGGCGAAACTCCGCTCGTCAACAACCTGCGCGAAGCTTTTGAGAAGGCCGCGCAGTAACACCGAGCCACGGATTTACGCCGATTTCACGGATTAAGTTCTGAGAGATTTATCCGTTGATCGGCGAGAATCCGTGGCGTTTCTATTTCTCGAAACCTCTCGCCAGTTGCACCAGGCTGCGAACCGCGATGCCGGATGGCCCTTTGGCGATCCACGGTTTGCTGTCTTCCATCCATGCAGTGCCAGCAATGTCGAGATGGATCCACGGCGTCTCTTCGGCAAACTCCTGCAAAAATTTCGCTGCGGTCACTGCCCCGCCCCAGCGTCCGCCAGAATTAATAATGTCGGCGATGTTCGACTTGATGCTCTCTTTGTATTCGTCATCGAGCGGCAGCCGCCAGAATTTTTCACCCGCTTTTTCGAGTGCCTGCTTGAAGCGGCCATAGAAATCGTCGTTGTTGGCAAACACGCCGGCGTTCACGTATCCCAGGGCAACCACCACCGCGCCGGTCAGTGTTGCCGCATCCACCAGGTGAGTGCAGCCGAGTTGCCGAGCATAGAACAAGCCATCAGCCAGCACGAGCCGGCCCTCGGCGTCTGTATTAATGATCTCAATCGACTTGCCTGACATTGCAATCTGCACGTCTCCGGGCTTCTGGGCCTTGCCGGAAGGCATGTTTTCGGTGGCGCAAACGATGCCGATCACTTTGACTTTCGGTTTGAGCAATGCGATTGCGCGCATGGCGCCGAGCATGGCTGCGCCGCCGGCCATGTCATATTTCATCTTCTCCATGCCGTCCGCGGGTTTAATGGAAATGCCGCCGGTATCAAAGGTAATTCCTTTGCCCACCAACCCGAGCACCGGATTTGCGGGTGCGTCCGCAGGTTCGTAGCGCAAAACAATCAGCGCTGGAGGCTCATCGGATCCCTGGGCCACGCCCCAGAATGCGCCCATCTTCAATTCTTTGATTTTGTCGGCGCCGTAAACCTCGCACTTCAAGCCGACTTCCTGCGCCATTTTGCAGGCGCGGTCGGCAAGAATTGTCGGAGTCATGCGATTCGACGGTTCATTCACCAAGTCGCGAGTAAAGTTTTGTGACTCGCCGATGATTCGCGCTTCGTCCATTGCCTTCTGCAACGCGGCCTGATCTCCCCGCGCCACCACGGTGACTGCGTCGATGGTTCTGGTCCTTGCGGTCGCTCTTGTAAACGTCGGGATCGAAGTTGCCGACAAAAGCGCCCTCGACCACCGCTTTGACGCCCTCCGCGGCAGCAATGCCATTTTCAGGAATTAAGAAGGCGAAACTGCGCACCCCGCGTCCCTTCAAGAACCGCACCGCAGTTCCCGCCAACTTGCGCAATTCGGGCGCGTCGAAAGTCTTTGCTTTTCCGCCGCCGATCAACAGCAGTCGCTTGGCTTTGAGGTTGGCGGGCCGATGCAGCAGGCTGGTTTCCAAACTTTTTCCTGTGACCTCGCCGCTTGAGATCACTTCCGCCGCGGCCTGGCGTATCACGCCGTCGCTGGTTTGAACTACCGCTTCTGGTTTGTCTTTCGTGCCCTGGTCGATGACCACCACAACCAGGCATTCGGTTTCCACTGACGCGGCCGGGGATAAAGATAATTGGGTCTTCATAGAAAGATAATTTTTCCTCAAAAAACTAGCATAACACTCGTGTGAACGGCACCGCTCACGGTCAGACATTTGCGAATTAAGTTGTAAGCAAAGCTGATTGCCTGATTTGCGCACCGCGCCGCTGGTTGAACCAAATCTTTTAAAAATCCCGACCCGGCAATGACAACTCATGTTGCCGGGAAGATTATTTTCTTCGCACTGCGCCTTCGAGCAGGAACCGATTTTCATAAAGGCGGGAGCGGCGCTGCAACTCGAAAAGTTCATAAACCGGGCGTTCGCTCTCGCCCATGCATCGTAGGCATTTGGATCGCACTTCTGGTGTTTGGTCCGAAGAATCCGGAGCCAGGGCAGGGAATTGGCGAAGGTAGCATTCATAACCGCACGATCGTGATCCCGCGATTTTTTCGCCCCAGGTCGTGATCGTGCTTCAACTCCGCAAAGGCAGACAGAAGTTTCCAGGTCTGTTCATCCGATTTGGCCCAGTCTTCGCCGAAGATGCAGCTGCGAATCTGGCCATCCTCAATCATCTGGCGAAGTTTGCTCTGCACCGCAATGCGGATCTCGCCGCCGGCTCCCGTCGAACCATAACCGTGGATCACTTTGACCAGCCCATACCCTTCATTGCGAGCGACGGCCAACTCATGCCTCAGCCGCGACATCGCCTCTTGCACTGACGGCATGTCCTCTTTCAAGCTGACCGATTTGATGAGCCGGCCCACAACTCATTTTCCTTTATGCCCCCGGGCAACGGCCTCGCGGGCTTCACGGTCGGCGGTCCGGCGGCGTTCGGTCTCGCGCTTGTCCCAGAGCTGCTTGCCTTTGGCCAATGCCATCTCGACCTTCACCCGTCCGTTCTTGAAGTACATCCGAGTGGGAATTAGAGTCAGCCCTTTTTGCTGCGTCTTGCCGATCAGCTTCCGGATTTCTTCTTTGTGCATCAGCAACTTGCGGGTCCGCAGCGGAGCGTGGTTGAAGATGTTTCCATGCTCGTAGGGGCCGATGTGGCAGTTTAGCAGCCAGAGTTCGCCGTCCTTGACCAAGCCGTACGCGTCCTTCAGGTTCGCCCGTCCGGCGCGGACGGACTTCACTTCCGTACCTGTCAGCGATACGCCCGTCTCAAATTTTTCCAGCAAGAAGTAGTTATGTGAAGCGATCCTGTTGACAGAGGCATCGCGCTGCCCGGATGCCGTCGGATCGCGCCGCGGATTCTTCTCCGGATTAGGGCGGGTAAGTTGAGATGGCTGACGCGGCATGGCAGGTATTAGCTTACCGCAAGGCTGCATGGGAGTTGGACGTCGGCGATCCGGAGTACGCTATAGGGCTACGACTAACGAGTTAACTGCTACCAACACAGTCACTTCGGCAGCTTCTGGAGGCGGTGCTATAATCGCCGCAGAATCAAGTCTCCAAAGTGTCAAAAGGGACGCTCTGACTTGCGTTTATGCCTGAGCCAAGGAGAAGACTGTCTGCGAGGAAACCAGTCATGAAGCATTTTGTCCGGCCGGCGGTTGTGCTTTTGCTTGCCTTGGCCGTGACTTGGAGCGCGAGCGCCGGCGATAAGACCAAGCTCCTGTACAAGAAGGGCAGAGAGGCCGAGGAGCGGCAGAATTACGAGCAAGCTTACGACTACTACAAGCAAGCCTATGACCTGAAGCCCACCGACCTGGCGTATCGGACTTCCTACGAGAGATTGCGTTTCCTCGCTGCCGCCTCGCACGTGCATCGCGGCCAGTTGCTGCGAGACGCCGGACAGCTTGACGCCGCCCTCGCCGAGTTCAAGACCGCAGCCGACATTGATCCTTCCAGTGCCATCGCCAGGCAGGAACTGCAGCGCACCCAGCAGATGATCGATAACGCCAAGTCCGGCAGCCAAAGCACGCCCCCTGCCGAAAGTTTTCTTCAAAAGCGAATTCAGGAAGCCGGCGGCCCGGTCGAACTTGCGCCCATCTCGAACGTTCCGATCAATCTGAAGATCACCGAAGACACCAAGGTGATTTACGAAACCGTGGGCAAGCTCGCTGGGATCAATGTACTGTTCGATCCCGACTACACTTCGCGGCGCATTAAGATCGAGTTGAACAACGTTTCGCTGGGAGAAGCGCTGCAGATCATCGCAGTTGAATCGAAGACTTTTTGGCGTCCGGTTACGCCGAACACGATTTTCGTCGCTACTGATAATCCGGCAAAACGAAAAGACCTGGAACAGAGCGTAGTCAAAACGTTCTATCTCGCCAACCTTTCGCAGCCTACCGAGCTGCAGGACATCGTCAATACCTTGCGCCAGATCCTCGAGATCACGCGGGTACAGCCCCTGCCTTCGGAGGGAGCGATCGTGGTCCGCGGCTCTCCCGACCAGGTGGCGCTGGCGCAAAAATTAGTGGGCGATCTGGACAAGTCGAAGCCGGAAGTTATCGTCGATGTCGCGATTATGCAGATCAACCGCGACAAGTCGAAGACTTTGGGCATCAATCCGCCGACCAGCGCGACCGTCCAGCTGCAGAGCAATCTCAATCCCATCAGTACGACCAACAACGGTACAGTCGCGGGGCAAACCGTGGCTCCGACCACCTCCGGATCGAGCACGCCGGGCCAGATCAGTTTGAACTCATTTAACAACCTGAACGCCAACGATTTTGCAGTCACCATTTCCCAGGCCACGGCGACCGCCCTGTTCAGCGACAGCAGCACCAAGCTGATTCAGAAGCCGCAAATCCGCGCCGTCGATGGCCAGAAGGCCTCGCTCAAAATCGGTCAGCGCGTCCCGGTCGCGACCGGATCGTTCCAGCCCGGCATCGGTGGCGTCGGTATTAATCCGCTGGTCAACACCCAGTTTCAATATCTCGATGTTGGCGTGAACGTCGACATTACGCCGCGGGTGCACGTGAACGGCGACGTGACTTTAAAGATCACCATGGAAGTGTCCGAAGTGGACGGCACGTCGAACATCGGCGGAATTACTCAGCCGATCATTGGACAGCGCAAAATCGAGCATGAAGTCCGCCTGAAGGAAGGCGAGGTCAACATGCTCGGTGGAATGATGGAAGATTCGCAGACCCGGGCCATTACTGGCTTCCCGCTGCTCGCCCAGATTCCGATCCTGCGAAATCTATTTGGGCAGAGCACGCTGGATCATAGCGAAACCGAGACTGTCTTCGTTCTCATACCTCACGTGGTGCGCCGGCAAGATCTCAGTGAGTTGAATGAGGAAGCGCTGGACGTGGGCACCGGCACTGGCATCCAGTTGCGGCGAGTTGCTCATGCGAGCGAAGCTCAGGAGCCGGCAGCGAAGCCCCAAGTGCCAGCGCCGGCGCCGGCTGCCGCTCAGCCAACGGCGCAGCTTCCTGCTCAACAGACAGCTCCCGCGAATCCGGCTGTACCAGTGCCGGCGCAGCCCGCATCGGCCGGCCCCGCCAGCTTCAGCTTCGATCCGCCTACGCTCACGCAATCCAAGGGAGCGACGTTTACCGTCAACATCGTCTTGAATCGCGCGCAGAACGCTTATTCCGTTCCGTTGCAGGTGAACTATGACCCGAAACTTCTGCAAGTCATGAACGTTTCCAACGGCAACCTGCTCTCGCAGGACGGACAGGCGGTTGCGCTCGTCCATCGCGACGACGACACCACCGGAACTTTGCAAGTGACCGCAACCCGGCCGCCGGGCAGCACCGGAATTTCCGGCCAGGGCACGATTGTGACTTTGACCTTCCTGGCGAAGGAAGCCGGACAGTCCAGCCTGACCATCTCCAAGGGAGGCGTGCGCGATCCCAACATGCAGCCGACGCTGGCGTCTGGCGCCAGCGCTGCGGTCACGATCCAATAGGAGGTGCTCAGCCTTCTGCCGATAGTTTCAGCTAAATACTCGGCGAGTTTTTGCCGCGGCGGCGTTCACTCTACGGAGGCTGGTTTCAGCCGGTTTGAATTTATGAGGTTGCTGCCACGAAAAAATCGTCTCGCACGCCGGAAGGCTTCGTCCGTGCGGGGTTTCACGCTGGTCGAGCTGATCGTGGCCACGACCATCCTGGTGATTCTGACCATGCTGGCCGTTCCCGTCGCCCGGTTCACCATCAAGCGCGAAAAAGAACATGAGCTGCGTCGCGATCTTTGGGCCCTGCGGGACGCCATCGACCGCTACAAAGATGCTGCCGACCGCGGCGCGTTTCGCACTAAAGTCGACAGCCAGAACTATCCGCCCGACTTGGACACGTTGGTCAAGGGCGAAGATGTGCAGGGAAAAAAATTAAAGTTCTTGCGCCGCATTCCGGTCGATCCCATGACCAACAGCACCGACTGGGGGCTGCGCTCCATGCAGGACGATCCCGACTCCGATTCCTGGGGCGGGCAGAACGTTTTCGACGTTTACACCAAATCGCAGGGAATCGGCCTCGACGGCACCAAATATAAGGACTGGTAAATGTTTCTGGCTGGCGTGAACTCGGCAAAGATGGTCTCGCGAAGACGCATTGCTGCGTCGCGCAAGCCGTCTGCCCGCCGCCAGACCGGATTCACATTAATCGAGCTGATGATCGTAATTATGATCATGGCCATTTTGATTTCTGTGGCGTTGCCGGCTTACCAGCAGTCGATCCTGCGGGCGAGGGAATCGGTGTTAAAGCAGAATCTGTTCACCATTCGCTCGGTTATCTCGCAATACACGCTCGACAAGCAGAAACCGCCGCAATCGCTCGATGATCTCGTCACCGCCGGCTATCTGAAACAGATTCCGCAAGACCCCACCACTGGCCGCAACGACACTTGGGTGCCCGAAGAGACGCAGGACGAAATCATGTCGATCGACCAGCAGGATTCAACCGGAATCGTTGACGTGCACAGCGGATCGACCGGCGTCGGCAGCGACGGCACCGCGTATAACACGTGGTGAGCGCATCCAAGGCTCCCTAGGGTGCTTATGTCGTGCAAGGGGCGCACGATTTCAAGCCGGAGCGTATCGTTTGATCGAGAGGCCTCGCGCCTGCGCCCGAGTTTTCGAAACGTCGTAGGCGAGTTGCATGCGGAGAAGATGATCCATCTCCGGCCCGAACGCCTTTTCGATGCGCAGCGCCATCTCCGGCGTCAGTGCAGCCTTACCGTGCAGCAGGTCGGACAGGGTGGCGCGTCGCACTTTCAAAATCTCCGCCGCCTTTGACACCGTGAGGCCTAGAGCTTCGATGACTTCAGTCCTTATCAGTTCGCCCGGATGGGGTGGATTCTTCATGGGCATTTCGGCCTCCTAGTGGTAGTCGATCAAATCAACGTCGCTGGCGGTGTTCGTCGCCTCGTCGTAGCGGAAAAGCAGTCGCCAGTTTCCTGTGACCGTCAAGCTCCATGATCCCTTCCGGTCGCCTTTCAGAGGATGCAGCCTCCAACCAGGAAAGCGTCCGACCTGATCCAGCGTTTCGGCGGTTTCAAGGGCGAACAAAAGCTTGCGCAGCTTGTCAGCCATTGCAGGCGGCACGCCTCTGGTGTTTCCGTCCTCGTGCAGACGCCTTAGCCCCTTATGGCGAAAGTCGAGAAACATAAAGTGTTCCTCTCGTCAGTGGTACCACCGAGGCCTCTTGGGCCCAGCCTGCGGTTGCGCTCTTGGCTCATCGAACCAAAGGCGGCTGAAGAGAGAAACAGCTTAGAATCTACTTTCCTAGTATGTACGGCGTTGCCGTACGTGTCAAGCGGTTTATACTGAGAGTGGGATCTTAACGTTGCACTGCGAAGGAGAAAGGCCACAGTGGAACCGCTCCAGGTCAAATCGGCCAATGCCAGCTGAAAGCTAGACGTGAAGCGATCTGTGGGAAGGTGTTTGAATACTTCCAGCTTCAGCTCTCCGAACTAGGCCTGCTTTGCTTTGTCGACGAGGGAATGGTGTTTGCCTGCATATCCCCCTCCTTCGCTAGAGGTTAGCCCCCTTGGTATTTATGCGCTCTCAGATGACGAGATTACCGTCTCGGCCCCTTGTTCCGAGGCCTGATCGACCTGCGCGCTCCCAAGTCTACTCGCCCCGAGGAGCCGACACGATTAATCTCGTCAGCCATGTGCACTCCCCCGCCCGGTTCGTCCGGGCCCTTGCAGTTGATTTGCCCACCCCATCCCAAACCACTACCATTAACTTATGCCGGTAGAAACTGAAATCTCTCCCGCCACCTACACGCCGATTCGCGCCCCGCGCGGCACCACGATCTCCTGCAAAGGCTGGCAGCAAGAAGCTGCCATGCGTATGTTAATGAACAATCTCGACGAAGAAGTCGGCGAGTGTCCGCGCGATCTTGTGGTCTACGGTGGCACCGGCCGCGCCGCGCGTAGCTGGGAGGCGTATCACGCGATCGTCAGCTCGCTGAAGAGTCTCGACGACGACGAAACCTTGCTGGTGCAATCAGGCAAACCAGTGGGGATTTTTAAGACTCACGAATATGCCCCGCGCGTGCTGATTGCCAACGCCAATCTGGTCGGCCACTGGTCCAACTGGGAGAAATTCAACGAACTGGAGCGCGCCGGACTAATGATGTACGGCCAGATGACCGCCGGTTCGTGGATTTACATCGGCTCACAAGGCATTGTGCAAGGCACGTTCGAGACTTTCTCTGCCGCTGGCGAAAAACATTTTGCCGGCGATCTCGCTGGAAAACTTATCGTTAGTGGAGGCATGGGTGGCATGGGCGGCGCCCAGCCACTGGCGGCGACCATGACGGGCGCAGCATTTCTCGGCATTGACGTCGATCCCGAGCGGATCAAGAAGCGCCTCAAGACCGGCTACTGCGATTTCATGGTCACCACGCTCGATGAAGCCCTGCGCATCCTGAAAAACGCAGTCCGAAAAAAAGAAAATATCTCGGTCGGCCTGGTCGGTAATTGCGCTGACATTATTCCTGAGCTCGCCGAGCGTGGCGTTGTCCCCGATATCCTGACCGACCAGACTTCCGCCCACGATCCTCTGAACGGCTACGTGCCCAACGGCATGAGCCTGCAAGAGGCGCTGGAGTTGCGCCAGCGCGATCCTCATGCTTATCAGGAAAAATCGCTTGACTCCATTGCCCGCCACGTCGAAGGAATGCTGCGCCTGCAGAAAATGGGTTCGGTAACCTTCGATTACGGAAACAACATCCGCACGTTTGCCTTCGATCGCGGCGTGAAGAACGCCTACGATTTTCCCGGATTCGTGCCTGCTTATATCCGTCCGCTGTTCTGCGAAGGCCGCGGCCCGTTCCGCTGGGCGGCGTTGTCCGGCGAACCGTCCGACATTCACGCGACCGACGATCTGATCCTCGAACTTTTTCCCGACAACCGCATTCTGCGCCGCTGGATCGACCTCGCCCGCAAGCGCATTAAGTTCCAGGGACTGCCCGCCCGCATCTGTTGGCTCGGATACGGCGAACGCGCGCAGTTTGGCCTCGCCATCAACGATCTGGTGAAGAAAGGCAAGATCAAAGCTCCCATCGTGATTGGCCGCGACCATCTTGATTGCGGCTCGGTCGCGTCTCCCTTCCGCGAAACCGAAAGCATGAAAGATGGCAGCGACGCCGTGGCCGACTGGCCATTGCTGAATGCACTGCTGAATACGGCCGCGGGCGCTTCGTGGGTTTCGATTCACAATGGCGGTGGCGTGGGCATCGGCTATTCGCTTCATGCCGGACAAGTCACCGTCGCCGACGGCACCGAGATGCCATGGCCCAACGCATTGAGCGCGTGCTCACCACCGATCCCGGCATGGGAATCGTTCGCCACGTCGACGCGGGATACGAGGAAGCGGGACAGTTTGCAAAGAAGAACGGCGTGAAAATTCCGATGCAGCGCTGAGCAACGGGCTGTTCTCTGCGTTCCTGCCAACAAAAACATCAAATCGCAGAGTTCGCAGAGCACGCACGCGGAGGACGCGGAGCCAGTCACAGAAGACTGATCTTGTCTCTGTTTCTCCGCGTTCTCTGCGATTTAAGATTTTCCACAGCCAACTTGTGTGATCTGTGACACTGATGTGCCTCCTTCATTGAGATAGATTCCCCGGAATGGCTCTCACACGAAGCTTACGTCCTGTGTTCTCCCCTGCACCGGCGCGGATAAACATGGTTCAGCTGACCGAAAAGATCATCGGTGCGGGCATGAAGATTCATACCCGACTCGGGCCAGGCTTGCTCGAGTCCGCATACGAAGCCTGTCTTGCCTATGAATTGGAGCAGGCAGGTCTTTATGTGGAGCGTCAAAAAGCTGTGCCGTTGGTGTACGACTCAGTCAAGCTAGACTGTGGTTTTCGCGCCGACCTCGTGGTCGAAGGCAGAGTTGCGGTGGAACTTAAATGTAAAGAGGTGCTGCATCCGGTCGACTACGCGCAAACGCTCTCGCACATCCGCCTGCTGGGCCTACAAGTAGGGTTGTTGATTAACTTTCACGTGGTTATGTTGAAAGACGGGATCAAGAGAGTCGTCAACAACTATGTAGAGGAGCCGCCATCCGTTACGAGCATTGAATCGCAGAGCGACGCAGAGAAGACCAGATGAGGACGCAGAACAAGGCACAGCTCCTGAAGAGGAAACCCTGATTCACAGCTTTTCTCTGCGTTCTCTGCTGATGTTCTCTGCGGCCTCTGCGTTTCAAGGTGTGGGTTTTGCCTGCGCCAGCCCGGTCGCATAGGCTAAACTACTTCACTTGAGCGTCGGCAAGAAATCTTCGCAGAATCCTCGTGCCCTTCTGCTGATCAATATCGGTCAGCTCCTCACGCTGCGCTCCTCCTCGGCTGCTCCGCGACGCGGCCCGGCCCTCAGCGATCTTGGCATCCTCGAAGACGCCGCCGTCCTTTGCCTTGGCGGCAAGATTGTCTCTGTCGGCAGAACCAAAGACGCGCTGAAAGACCCCTGGCTCAAGAAACGCCGCAAACAAGTCACCGAAATTGACTGCCAAGGAAAAGTCGTCCTTCCCGGCTTCGTCGATTCCCACACGCATCCCGCTTTCATCAATCCGCGTCTCGTCGACTTCGAAAAGCGAACTGCCGGTGCAACCTATGAACAGATTGCCGAAGCCGGCGGCGGAATTCGCTCCAGCATAGAAGCCGTGCGTAAAGCAGGGAAGAGCGAGCTGGCAGGAAAAGTTCTCAACGCCTTCCAGCAAATGGCTGCGCAGGGAACGACCACGGTCGAAGCCAAATCCGGTTACGGCCTCAGCCTGGAATCCGAGCTTAAATCGCTCACAGCCATCCAACAAGCCGCCCGCCAATGGCCCGGCACGGTGGTAAGCACTCTCCTCGGCGCGCACGTTGTTCCCGAGGAATTTCAAGAACGCCGCGAAAAGTATATCGATCTCATCAGTCAGCAGATGATTCCACGAGCCGCCAAACGCAAGCTGGCGCAATTTGTCGACGTATTCACCGACAAAGGCGCGTTCACTACTGCTGAGACGGAGAAGATTTTTCAAGCGGCGGAGCAACATGGCCTGGCTGTCCGCGCCCACGTCTGCCAGTTGAGCGAAACTTCTCTTCAACACTTGCTGCGCTTCAATCCAGCCTCGTTCGATCACTTGGACCATGTTTCGGGATCCGACATTTCGGCGCTGGCGCAACATAACACCGTGGCGACGTTGGTTCCCGGCGCCAATTATTTTCTTGGACTGGAGAAATATCCGCCGGCGCGAAAGTTGATCGATGCCGGCGTGGCGGTTGCGCTCGCTACGGACTACAACCCCGGTTCGTCGCCCACTCCAAGCATGCCGTTCGTGTTGTCTCTGGCCTGCACGCAGATGAAAATGTCCCCGGCTGAAGCGATTTCTGCAGCTACAATCAATGGAGCCTGTGCGTTGCAGTTGCAGCGCCGCAAGGGTTCAATCGAGCCTGGCAAAGACGCCGATCTCGCGTGCTTCGCGGTCAAAGACTATCGCGAAATTGCCTATTGGTTTGGTGCGGACCACTGTGATTTCGTCGTGCTCAACGGGAACCTTGTTCCCGCACGGCTGTGACCGCATCATCTACAACTGACTGAGCAGGTGCTGATGCGGTTCCGCCGAAACTATTTTCGTGAGGATTCATGAAACGAACAATTCTTATTGCCGCCACATCGCTCATTTCTCTTCTGCCGTTTTCATCGGCCCAACGTCTGCCGCAGGTCGCGGTTCCCGAAAATTACCAGCTGGCATTCACGCCCGATCTGGCAAAGGCCAGCTTCGGCGGAGACGAGACCATTCAGATCCGCGTGTTTCAGCCTACTTCACAAATTACGCTGAACTCCGCGGAGATTGAATTTCACCTGGTCCAGATCACCGCCGCCGGCTCTACGCAAACCGCCAAAGTCTCGCTCGACAAGGAGAAGGAACAAGCCACGCTCTCTGTCGAAAGGCCGCTCGCCGCCGGCCCTGCCACCGTTCACATCGTCTATAGCGGGAATCTCAACAATGAGCTGCGTGGTTTTTATCTTGGCAAAGATTCGGACGGCCGCAAATATGCCGCCACACAATTCGAAGCGACCGATGCGCGCCGCGCGTTTCCTTGTTTCGACGAGCCCGCTTACAAGGCGACCTTTGACGTCACGGTGACCGCCGACAAAAACTTGACTGTCATCTCGAACATGAAAGCGATTTCCGATACGCCGTCGCAGACGGAAAAACACACAGTCCGTTTCGCCACTACGCCCAAGATGTCGTCCTACCTTGTTGCCATGGTCGTGGGCGAATTTGAATACATCGAAGGTTCAGCCGACGGCATTCCCATCCGCATCTACACTCATCCGGGAAAGAAGCAGCTCGCCCAATTTGGACTGGAAGTCGCCGAGAACTCCATGCGGTATTACAACCGTTACTTCGATATTAAATATCCCTACGGCAAACTCGACATCATCGGTCTGGCGGATTTTTCCGCCGGGGCGATGGAGAACACAGGTTGCATCACTTCCCGTGAGGTCGCGCTGCTGGTCGACGCCAACGCGCCGGTTGATCTCAAGAAGGAAGTCGCCATCACGGTCGCTCACGAAATGGCCCATCAGTGGTTCGGAGATCTTGTCACCATGCAGTGGTGGGACGATATCTGGCTGAACGAAGGCTTCGCCACATGGATGTCGAGCAAGCCGCTCGAGGCGTGGAAGCCCGAGTGGAACATGCATTTGGATGACCTTAACGATACCGTCCAGGCCATGAATGCGGATTCACTCCTCAATACGCACCCCATTCATCAGGAAGCGCAAACGCCCCAGGAAATCCTTGAACTGGCGGCACCGGCGATCACTTATGCCAAGACCGCGGCCGTGCTGCGCATGTTGGAGTCGTATCTTGGGCCCGATACATTCCGCGCTGGAGTCAACGCGTATCTGAAAAAACATGCGTATGCCAATGCCACTTCCGCGGATTTTTGGGACGCGCAATCGCAAGTCTCAAAGCAGCCGGTCGACAAAATTATGGGGGCATTCATTGATCAGCCCGGCGTGCCGATGCTGAGGGTCTCGGCGGAGTGCTCCAGCGGCTCTGAAAAAGTTTCCGCCACGCAGCAACGCTATTTCTTCGATCGTGAGAAGTTCGAGTCAGGCAGCAGCGAAGTCTGGCAGATTCCCGCTTGCTTGAAAGCGGGGCCTTCAGCCGACATTGATTGCACACTCATTTCGCAAAAGCAGCAAGACGTGAAGTTGAAGTCCTGCTCGCCCTGGGTGTTCGCCAACGCCGGTGCCCGAGGCTACTATCATTCGAGCTATTCGCCCGAGGCAGCGCGCGCCCTCGCGCAGGATGCCGAGACCACGCTCGATGCGGGGGAACGAATCATGCTGCTCGCCGACGTCTGGGCCTCCGTGCGTGTCGATCAGGAAAAGATCGGCGACTTTCTCGCGGTGCTCGAAGGCATGCACACCGAGCGCAACGCAGCCGTGCTCGCCCAAATGATCGTGCAATTGGACTACATCGGGCGATATCTCGTGAGTGACGCCGACCGCGAATCCTATCAGATGTTCGTGCGACGCTTACTGACGCCCATCGCCAAGAGCGTGGGCTGGGAACCCAAAGCCGGGGAGAACGTCGAGATGGAGAGTCTGCGCGCCGAGTTGATGCACGCGCTCGGTTACACGGCACGCGATCCAGAAACCGTGGCTCTGGCGCGTCAACTGACGCAGAAGGCGCTGACCGATCCGTCGTCGGTCAATCGCGAACTAGCCTTTGCATCGCTTGAAGTCGCGGCTACGAACGGAGACGAGGTTCTCTACAATCGGTTGATGGAAGGCCTGAAAACGGCCAAGACCCCGGAACGGATTTACACTTTCTATAACGCGCTTGCCTCCTTCGGTGATCCGGCGCTGCTGGAGAAAGTCCTGGATTTCGCCCTCTCGCCGGCGGTGCGCTCGCAGGACGCGGTGCACCTGATCGGGCGAGTCATGCGCAATCCCGAGGGGCAAAAAGTCGCGTGGGAGTTTGTCCGTTCCCACTGGAACGAAATCCAAAGCAGCGGCGGAGCATTTGCGGGTGGCGCGCTCGCCGGACCGACTGGAACGTTTTGCGACGCGGCCATGCGGGACGAGGTCAAACAGTTCTTCGCCACTCACCACGAGCCGGCTTCGGAGCGGACGTTGAAACAGTCGCTCGAACGCATGAACTATTGCGTGGACATGAAACAACAGCAGAGCGGCCAGCTTGCGTCGTGGTTGCGGAGCCAGGGACCGTCATCCAGCACGAGCGGCGCAGGAACGCGTTAGCGAGTGGCGGAAACTCGGCGCGCGCGAGATCGCTGCGGATGGGCAGTCGGGGTGTGGCCGCGTTGAGGGAATCGGGCAGGGTTGCTATAATCGTGGCTGTTCAAACAACGCTTCCCAGCGTTGGACGGTTCGCAGCCCAGGACTCTTGCCCGGTCTCGTCTAAGTGCATCGCACGAATCGGACTCGGCAGCCCAGCTGTAGCCAAG